>NZ_BCNM01000015.1 GCF_001514495.1 Paenibacillus pabuli NBRC 13638 | reverse complement strand
CCGGTGTACCTGTTGCCCCCGTCACTCCGGTTGTTCCTGCTGGTCCTGTGGCTCCCGTTACTCCGGTTGTACCCGGTGTACCTGTTGCCCCCGTCACTCCGGTTGTTCCTGCTGGTCCTGTGGCCCCTGTCACTCCGGTTGTTCCTGCTGGGCCTGTGGCCCCTGTCACTCCGGTTGTTCCTGCTGGGCCCGTTGCTCCCGTAGCTCCGGTTGTTCCTGCTGGGCCTGTGGCTCCCGTCACTCCGGTTGTTCCCGCTGGGCCCGTTGCTCCCGTAGCTCCGGTTGTTCCTGCTGGGCCTGTGGCTCCCGTCACTCCGGTTGTTCCCGCTGGGCCTGTGGCTCCCGTCACTCCGGTTGCGCCTGTGGCTCCGGTGATGCTTGGGATTTCACTCAGCAATTCTGAAGAAACTAAACGATGGGCAGTAACCAAAGAGCCTGTGCTGCTCTTCCCCCATACTGATACTTGAATAGGATCCTCAACCATCGCTGTGGTTGTGAAAGTAAACTCGAAAGCATCAAAATCGGCATAATAGCTGTTGGTTATTACTTGATTTGGTGAAATCTCAAAAGACTCACTGACATACAGTACCCTCAATCCACCACTCATGTAATACCCTTGTATCTGTATGGTTGAGCCTGTCACATCGCTGCGGTTATCCATTCTGACGGTAACTGACTGAGTCGGTCTTACACCGTTAATAGAATTATTTTCTATCGGCCCTGTAGATAGAAAGCTCATCGTTACCTCTCCTCTTTTGAGTAGAATTTATCTGGTTAGTTGTTCTTAACTGTTTTTTCATGTTCCACTACTCGGTGTGCATCTACTAATTGTCCGGACGCTTGCTTGCCCCACACGGAGATCCCTACTTCTTCCGCACCTTCTGTACTGGTTTCAAAAACAAATTCAAAGGCATTTAAATCTGCAAAATAATCTCTGGTCACTGCTTCGTTAGGTGCAATACTGATCATTTCACTCACATACAGCGTTCTTGTTGTGCTTAGTACATACCCCTGAATGGATACTGTCACAGAGTCCATAGCCCGACTTACCAATCTAATTGTTACCTGTTGTGTCGGTCTAACACCAGAAACCGGATTGTTTTCGATCGGCCCAGTCGATAAAATAGCCATCTTCCCCATCCCACCTTTTTTATGAACCTCTTACTCTAGCAGTATTTGGCATTAAGCTCACTTGATAGTAATATTCAAACACCAAACCAACGGTGTGGACAAAGGACAGGTGTCAATTCCCCATTATCAATAAGACATACAAATGCATCTGTAGCTTTAAGAAAAAAGAAAGTGCTCTAACCATTATGAGTACAAATAAAGAACGCAGCTCGTTATAGAGCCGCGTTCTTTGTATAAACTTTTGGGATAAACATCTATCTTGTTGCTTAACTATTTATTTCGTAGATAGCAGCTTAAGAAGTCGTATGGATTGCAAATCTTGGCTTTATGCGTAATGAGCGCTTATCTGGATCATAATCAGGTATAGAGAGAGCCATCTACTAACGAGCAGGATTAAATAATCATTCCACGAATACTTCCGGTAAGGCGAATTTACTAATCTTAGTTTTAAATCATTATTCAATTCACACAAACAGTTACATGAGCCGTAACCATTCAATATGGATCTGAATTTATGTTCGGAAGGAGATTTGAATATGGAAATTATTTACGAGGATGAAACACTTGCAGTGGGCGTTATTCAAGCAATTCACACTGGAGATATTCCAACGTTAAAGCGACTGCTCGCAGAGAATCCAGGGTTGGTAATGGCAAGAATTATGGAAAGAGATCCTAACAACAAAAACGAAAATTCTAGTATCGCTCGAACACTGCTGCATGTGGTGACCGACTGGCCGGGTCACTTCCCCAATGGATCGGATACCGTGCGGGTGTTGGTCGAGTTCGGTGCGGATGTAAATGCTCGTTTCATGGGTTCGAACACCGAGACACCCCTTCATTGGGCTGCAAGCTGCAATGACATTCAAGTGCTTGACGAGCTTCTTGATGCTGGCGCCGACATCGAAGCGCCCGGTGCTGTGATCGCCGGTGGCACGCCACTGGACGATGCAGTTGCATTCTCACAGTGGGATGCAGCACGACGTTTGGTTGAACGCGGAGCAACGATTGCACTCTGGCACGCGGCTGCGCTTGGAGAGATGGACGCAATAAAGGCCCATTTCACCGGGAACACGCTTTCTGAGCGATATCCTTGGGGAGCAAGCAGCTCTTCTCCTCCGGACAAAGTTACCGTTGCCTTCTGGTGCGCTTGCCACGGAGGACAGCTGCAGTCCGCAGAATATCTCCTCGAACAAGGTGCCGAACTGAACTGGATATCCGTCTGGGATGGATTAACTCCATTGGACGCAGCAAAACGTAGTTCCGCTGCTGAACTGATTCAGTGGCTTGCCAGTCAAGGAGCAAAATCTGCAAACGAACTGGGATGATTATTTTGCAGTGCAAGTCCCCAAGATTTACTCTTGGGTAACATGCTCGGCTTCCAGACGCGAGTTGGTCAAACGAATATTATTCAACGCACGTCTATCGAGAATAGGAACTTGTTGTTCATGAGAACCCGGTGGCTACCGGGGAAGAATAAACGCAGAGAACCCCACATCCAACGATGTGGTTTTTCGTCATACCGCTGATTAATCGAAATATTTAATCCGCAGGTTGCTAAATACTGCCGTCCCCTCTTCAGCATATAGCGTAATTCCGCGGTCATCCCATTTTGGAAAAATGACATTGGATAACACCAATAAACCATCATCAACGAAGACCTCGATACTGGTCTTGTCTACCAGAATCTTGAGATGAACCTTGTTATTCTCGGGAGCAAATGCCGCTTGACTCTCCAAGTCTCGGCCACTCCTGTCAGGATTCCCTGTATAGGTCCGGTTCACATAGACGTAGCCACCTTCTACATTGACGCCCGTATCCACATGTCGGCTCTGGTCGTTGGATTCACGAAGCCTTAATCCAATATTATTGATCTCGGTCCACGATATATCGGCCTCAAGCTGATATGAATCTCCCATCACATGAAGTGCATGAGATCCCTTCACTGTAATCGGTTTAAAGGCAGTCTCCGAGACCAGCGCCTGTTCCAGAGACTCAATCGGTCTTGAGATCAGTCGATATTGACCCGTTTTTGATGTAATAAGTTTCATTTCACGAACAATCGAATCCATGCCGTTGTAACCCTCCTGCAGTGTCGGCGTATTGTTGGCATAGCTCCAGTTATTCATCCAGGCGAATGCGTAACGGTGATCGGTTTTGTCAGTGCTTGTCCCATCTTCAAATGTAACTCCTCCATACCAGTCGAAGCCATAGTCCAGCCATTGTGGTTCATGAAGGTCGGGGACAAATTCTTTGCCATAAAAGCTTCCGGTCCAGTAAGCGTAGGTATTGGGTTGTCCTGATGATCTGCCGTTGGCACTTACGCCGAGCACCCATTTATAGGTTCCGTTATCTGCCCGCATCACAAATAGATCAGGACATTCCACCAATCCCACGTTTTCCGTGAAGAAGCCGCCGGTATATCGCCATTTTTTCAAATCAGCCGATTCATAGAACCCAATCTTCGTCCCTTCAGCCAGAGCCATAACCCATTTTTGGGAATGATCATCCCAGATGATTTTAGGGTCTCTAAAATCCTTTTGTCCCGGATTCTTTAACACCGGTTGATCTCCATAAGGCTTAAACGTTTTCCCTTGATTGGTGCTGTACCATAAATATTGTTCCTGCTGTCCGCTGCTGGCAGAGGGCTGCGTCATGATCGCAACAATGGCTCCCTTGCCAAAGCCGGCTGTACCTGACTCATCCACAACCAATGAGCCAGACCATGGATCACCGTTCCGGTTCGTGTATTTGGGGATTGCCACCCCTTCATCCTTCCAATGAACCAAATCGACCGATGTTGCATGCCGCCATTCCGTACCATTGCCTTTGGGGTAATCACCGTTATACAGATAATAATAGTGGTACTTCCCGTCCAGATATATCGGCCTTTGGGGATCATTTTTCCATTTGTCTGGCGTTGTAAAATGAAAGCTGGCTCGCTGGCTCGCGCCAGGAGAGGCTACTCCCGTATCCACTGTTGGCCATGGGCTGTTGGTCAGGATCGGAATGACAGTGAAGACGAGCGTGATCACACCACAAACAGCAGACCCTGTGATCATTTTCTTTCTGATTTTGTTATTCATA
Organism: Paenibacillus pabuli NBRC 13638; assembly: GCF_001514495.1. Taxonomy (GTDB): domain Bacteria; phylum Bacillota; class Bacilli; order Paenibacillales; family Paenibacillaceae; genus Paenibacillus; species Paenibacillus pabuli. Next base: position 194,398 of record NZ_BCNM01000015.1, on the reverse strand, counting down.
ACAGATACCTCGTTTGTAAAAAAAAGAAAATGCCAATAGATATCGACATTTTCTTTCTTTTAGACTCTCTGTGAAATTTGTTTATTCCACTGTTAATTGTCCTTGTGCCAGAATGCTGTCCTTCACTACGGATGTTTTGGATCCTTTGATATTCACCAAGAAACTTGGTGCGAAGGTAGAATGATGATCTTCAAACATTCCCCGGTTGGTCATATAACTCGTGATCACTACGTTGTTGCCTTGCACCTGCGGAATAGCAAAATGTGCGTAAGTCCAGGTAACATCCTTAGGATCCAGATCTTGATGCAATACAAGTCCAGTACCATTCAACGGCTTGTAAGGTCCTGTCAGAGAATCAGATACATATCCCAACATGTAGATATCTTCAGCATCGACACCATCCACAACCATTTTGGCTCCTCTTGTATCCGTGAACAAATACCATTTTCCATTCAACTTAAAGACATTTGCGCGTTCAATTTCATCGGTTACCGTATTGGATGCAAGCAGCGGCTTCATCACTTGTTTTAAGCTATAGTCGTCATTCAGTTCAATGATCCCCAAAGTGCCATTGGCTAAGGAAGCAACCTTTTTATTAGGGCTTTGCAGCAATTTCTCCCTCTCGGCCTGGAAGAACTTCTTGCTTCCTTCGTAGAAGGCCCTGTTATTGAATGCATCCTCACCCTGGTAGCCCATCTCTGTTCCAGTATTGGCTTCGAAAACAAGGTATTTGTGACCATTATCTTCTACGTAGTGAGGATCTCTCAATGTATGATTGTCGGAATAATCCCCACCGCTGAAAGCCTGATCCACGGTTTGATACATATTGCCGTCACCATCAAAGATCGACTTGAAATCTTCAACACCATCCACCTTGAGCGTGTCCTCTGTAAGTTCGGAGACATTGATCTGAGCAGTCGTCAGGGTTTGCTTGCCATAAAATCCGTTGGCCGGGTCCCATCCTTGACGATTGGTGTAGAACAGACGAATATGGCCATCCGCAGTCAGCGTAGAAGAGCCGGACCATTCCTCTGCCTGTTGATTCAGAATGGGGTCATTCGGAACGTTCTTGTCGGTGTTCTTGAACACTCTGCCTGCATTTTTCCAGGCATCAATGGATGTGTCTCCTGCTTTTTTGTAGAACATATAGATGAATGTGTCCCATCCCCGATCCGGGTCACCCGCCAGACCAAAGACGACTTGATAACCATGATAGTTAGCTACGGTACCATCCGCATTCTGCAGCGGCCAGGTATCCCACACATCCATGTCGATTACGTTACCATTTTCATCATATCCTTTTGCGGAAGGTAGATTTTGGATAGTAGATGCGTCAAACTGAGGAACCTTGAATCGTTCTTTGATTTGTTCCTCAGGGATTTTTAATGCGTCTGTTCGTGTAATATGCGAGATACCATAACTCTCTTTGTAGTCTGAACTTTCTTTTGCAAAAGCAGAAACTCCCCCACCTGCCAATAATGCTGTTGCAAACGTTACTGCTGTCACTCTTCTCATCATCTTCTGGAAATTCATTAGATGTATCCCTCTTTCTTGTCATTTTTTTCCGGAAAACAGAAAAAGACCTAAAAATCGTTAGGGTATGGTGGATACACCGATCCCAACGGACTTTTAGGTCTTGCCTGCTTACCAGTAACAATCCCGACATATTCAACTGTCGATAACTATTCTATATGGTCGGATCAAAATTTGGCTATAGATCGAAACTCCCGATTCAGATCAAGGACCAGAGACTCAGTTTACCAAGCATAAGAATCAATCCGAGGATGGATGAAGTCGATTATCTATCCGGTTGATCTCCATGGCGATCACAACCAGTTGACTTTCGGTCAAAGCATATCCATAATCCTCTTCAACCATTTCACCGATCTCGCGAGCTTGTGTATATGCTTCAGTGAAATTCATCTTTGCCATCGCTACAAGCTCCGGATTCAGTTCATTGCGGAGTCTGCCTGATTCATCCGTTTGCAGCATATTCTCAAGCTGGGTCAAAAGTCGTTCATAGTTCGCAGACCCACGATCCAGCACACCGGCAACTTGTCCTACACCTTCTGCGATATCCCTGATCATGGCCGTCTTTTCCGGAGCCTTATGGCGCATGCCCGCATTCTTCCAGGCAGTATGGATATGCATGGCGATATAACCAACCTCATCTTCCGGGATGAGCACCTGCAATTTCTCGTAGATCAAACGCTTGGCATGAAGCCCAAGCTGGAACTCTCTTGGATAGAGAATACGAATCTCCTCAAGAAGCGTATTCCGAATTTCGATTCCCTTGCCAATCCGCTCCAAGGCAAACGAGAGATGGTCTGTAAGCGCGATATGGATATGCTCATGAAACGTAACACCCAATGCTTTCTCGGCGAAAGTGATGATCTGCTGGGTGACTGCAATTTCTTCTTCAGGCAGGGTCCCCAGCATTTCCTGAAGGTGGTTGTACTGTTTCGGATCAGTCATCACAAACACTTTTTCAACAAGGCTTGGGTCTACAATATCATTTTTTCCTTTTTGGAAAACAACCCCCGGCCCCATGACAATTTTCTCTTCTCCATGATCGTTAACCACAGCGGCGTTATTGTTGAGTATTTTTTTGATCTTCATGTTAGTCTCCTATGCCTGTTCGTTAAGTTTATCAGCTTCTGGTCGAACAATGCGATCCACACCGAGCAGCAAGGTAACGCTAAAAGCCGTAGCCAGAGCAAGCACAAAACCGATCAGATAATGAACAAGATTCATCAACCCGGGCTGTACGATAAAAGCGATCATCGGGATTCCGGTTAGTCCAAATGAATTGGCCACAACCTGATGAAAAGCGACATATGCCCCTCCGGCGGCTCCTCCTGCAGCAGCACCCAGAAAGGGGCGTCCAAGTTTAAGATTAACACCATAGGTGACTGGCTCGGTGATACCGAACAGCGCCGTAATCGAGGCAGGCAAAGCTATTTCCCTCAAAGCTTCGTCCCGGGTTCTGACATACACTGCAAGCCCGGCACCTGCTTGTGCGATATTCGCCATGGACCAGATCGGAAGCAAGAAATTGAAGCCGATATCCGGATTGGAAATCAGTCCAACTTCGACAGCCTGAATCCCGTGATGAAGACCAGTGATCACAATGGAGCTGTAGATCCCTCCAAGCAGAAGGCCAAATAGCAAGCTTCCGTAGTTGAAGACATGCTCCAGAATACTTCCCAGCGAGCGGCCCAAACCCAGAGCAAGGGGTTCAATCACCAGTACCGCAAGGCTGCCCGCGATGCTAAAGCTTAAGAAGGGAACGAGAAGAACAGCTCCGGATGACGGTATCCATCGGCGTAGTCCTTTCTCAATTATCGTTAGCATAAGCGCCGCAAGAACGGTTGGGATTATGGCTCCCTGATACCCGAATTGCGGGGATATGGGCAAAGCTTGAGCAAAGGCTGGCTCTCCACCGATTTCGGTGAATGAAAGAATCCCCGGATGAGTCATAACAATCCCAACAGCGGCACCAAGCGCCGGGGTTCCCCCGAACCGCTTGGCCGTGTTGTATCCGAAGAGAACCGCCATCAGCTGGAACGCTGAGCCCGTCAGCAGTGACAGAATCCGGAACCACATTTGGCTCGGATCATCCCAGCCGAATGCTCCCGCAAGTCCCAAAAGACCCAACAGCAGCCCAGCCCCGACGAAGAGCGGAATAATGGGCACAACGATATCAGAAAAAAATTGGAATGCGTCCATCAACCTGTGTAACAATGCTCGTGAATGAAGCCCCTTATCATTGGATGACCTGCTGGCCGTAGACACGGACGGCAGTGGATAGGAACCCGTATGATTTTCTTCGTGCAGCCGTGGTGTGATAGGTCCATTCGGATCGTCTTCTTTTGGTATGGACGAAGCAGCTGACTGAAGCATACCATTCACCTGACGATTAACCTTCGAGACAAGAGCGGGACCAAGGATAATCTGCAATTGTCCAGCACGAACGTACACTCCTTGAATTTCCTGCATACCGTCAAGACGTTCTTGTTCCACCAGATCACTGTTCTGCAATCGGAGTCGGAGTCGTGTCGTGCAATGGGTGCTTTCGATAATATTGTCCGTTCCTCCGGACCATTCAATAAGTTGCGTGGCCAATGCCCTTGCGGAACTACGCCCCTTTGTGACACTCCGGTCATCCTGCTGCATGGATGCTCCTCCCTGTTACTTCGCATTAAACCGATATCGAAGGATCGACGATCTATCATTGAAAGTTGAGCTTTTTCAAAAATAACAATTCCGTCATTTATGGCAATATTACTATTGTGACCACTTCACTTTCCAAAATCAATGGTCAGTAAATACCACTACTCTGAGGACAATGGCTCATCTTGGCTTTGCATTCAGTTCTAGCAGACCCCACGACGAATTCGAAGTGTATGCCGGAAGCTGGAGCGACTGAATCAGTTAGGAGAAAAAATCCGATGGCTAGTGGGGAAAGTAAAAATCATTTCGCTCGTTTCACGCACTCAACTGGCTAAAGCCATAAACGAAAAGACAGCCGACTAATTAGCCGGCTGTCTACTTGAGTTATCATTCATTGTTCTATTGGGAACTCACGGCAAACTTATGCTTCCAGTTGCGTTGAAGAATGCGTGACCATCTTCCTTCCATTCCTTCTCAATTACCGAATCGTATAGACACTAGGAAGAACGGTTGCATTGGCTAAGCTTATGCCTCTCTAATTTGTTTGTAACAAAATCCCCGTGACTGGGTCTTATATACGTAAGGTGGTGAACAAGTGGCCGATGTGGAACAAATCTACGAACAATATTTTCAGGAAATATACTTATTTGCGTTATCTTTAAGCAGAAATCAGCAGATTGCGGAAGAAATCACTCAAGAAACATTTGTAAAAGCCGTGAAGAATATCGACCAGTTCAAAGGCAATTGTAAAATAAGCGTCTGGCTATGCCAAATCGCCAAAAATACTTATTTCACGTACATGGACAAACAAAAACGTTTCGAACCGGGCCCCCCGCCTGACACCAGGTCTGGCGCCAGCCTCACGATGGAACAACAGCTGATCGATAAAACAGAGGCTTTGCGCATCCATAAGCTATTGCACAACCTTAAGGAGCCTTACAAGGAAGTGTTTACGCTGCGGGTGTTTGGCGAGCTGTCTTTTGACCATATCAGCCAGATCTTCGGAAGAACGGAAAGCTGGGCCAGAGTGACCTTTCATCGTGCAAGGAACACCATTCAAGACTTATTACTGGAGGAAAAGCCATGAACAAACTATCCTGCGAGATCGTTCGGGACTTGCTGCCGCTATATTACGATGAGGTATGCAGTGCTAACACCAAAGAGGCCGTCGAAGCTCACCTGGCTACCTGCGAAGCGTGTAAGGAAGCCTTGCACAAGCTTCATCAGAGCAGCAGCCTGCCTTTTGAGGTGATGGAGAAAAATAGACAGGCAAGCACAGGTCTGGCCAGCTTCAAGGAATATTGGCGGCGCTCGAAAACAGCGTCTTTTGTGAAGGGCCTGGTGCTCGCGACAGCCGTGAGCGGAGCCATATATCTCGGCTACGTCGGATTATTTCAATGGAATATTAACGAGGTTCCGGCCAGTGTCATTGAAGTCACGCAAATCAGCCGGCTCCATGACGGAAGAATCGCGTATCATTTGAAGATGACCGACGGTTACCGGGTGGATCAGGTGAATTACACCTTGGAGGATGACGGAAATTTCTATATGACTCCAGTCCGGCCTTTGATCAAATCCAAGAAATTCGCTGAGATCAGTCTTGGCAATATCAACGACTTCGTGGATCTCGATCAATTAAATGCCAACCGGAAGAACCCTGAAATCACCATTAAGGCCATTTATTACGGGCCCAAGGACAATGCGACGCTGCTCTGGAAGGAAGGCATGGAGCTGCCACCTGCAAGCGAGGAGGTTGAAGCACAATATGCGAATTAGGATTAGAAGCTTGTTTAACTTCTCATGTGGACTCCCTGTTTTTCCGCTATATGAGTTCCAAATTGATGTGAGCAAAGGAGAGGATTCTAATGACCTGCCCTCTCCAAACGCCGGAAGCTGGAGCGACTGGATCTGTTATGGAAAAATCCGGCTTACGAGTCCTGACCCGCCCGGGAGGCAGCGTCGGGCCCAGCTCCCGAATAACAGCAAACGTGATCCAGGTCATGTTCTGTTCAAACCGACAAGTTTCCGGCTACATGCTGATACTTATAGATATAACGGATATAATCATGTGCACTTTGGTTAATTTCTTCATTGGTGACCTGAAATGAGGCACCAAAGACTGCAAAATACGGTAAGGCTACCGCGCCAACATGATTGATGCTTGCTTTGAAAGGTGTAATCACTTCATCTACGCTAAACGAAACGGAGCCCTCTCGCGTGTAATTTTCCTTCTTATCACCAATCGACATGGCTAATCCCAGCTTTTTCCCATGCAGTTTATTCCCTTTTGACCCATACGCCCATCCGTAAGTAAAAACGTCATCGAACCACTTTTTGAGCAAAGGCGGATAGCTGTACCAATATAACGGAAACTGCAGGATGATATGATCATATGCTTCCAAAAGCTTCTGTTCTCTGGAAACATCAATGTTCCAATCAGGATACGCTTTATAAATCTCATGTATTGTAATATCTTTCGAGTGTTGCAGCAGCTCCTCTTTCCAGCGTTGATTTACTCTTGAACCCTCCATATTGGGATGCGCCAGAATGACGAGTGTTTTCATTGTTAACCTTCCTTTCTATATAAATTGAACTAAAGAATATTTATACTTGCCACTCCAATGACAGAACAACCTTCCGATCGCTGTTATCCCCAGATTTTTTTGATTCCCTTTTCAAAGGGGAAAATCCGGGGATAAAGGCGAACGCTCCGCTTCTTCAGGTTATTTCTGTCCTCTCCGTTCTCGTGTAAATGTTTTGTTCAATTTATAAGGTTCAGTTTCAGACTTCTTTTTCGTATGGCCATTATCATATAGGCTTGCGTAAAAGAAAATACACACTCGAAAGTAAGAAGGTTACCTCAAAGTGGGTATGGACTTCATCAGCCGGATTGTGAGAAAATGATTATTTATACTCCACCTACAAGTAACATGAACGAGGGGATATGCCATGAAGCAATATAACCTGGGAATCGAAGCGACACTCGAAATCATTGGCGGCAAATGGAAGGCGCTAATCATATGTCTATTAATGTCAGGCGTGAAAAGGACAGGTGAGTTACAACGCAGTATTGACGGTATCTCGCAAAAGGTCCTGATCCAGCAATTACGCGAGCTTGAGAGGGATGGCCTTGTCAGAAGACATGTTTACCAACAGATGCCGCCCAAAGTCGAATACAGCCTTACGGAGTATGGCGTTACTGCCAATAAGATTGTGGATGTGATGTGTGCATGGGGACGGGAAAATATAGCATTAAGGCAGAAGCATGGAGAAGAAATTGTCCTATTGGAAAATGAGGAGCCTGCTTATTGAGCTGGTAACCCTGGGCCGACACTTTGAGAAGAAGGAGCACTTCAATTGATAAACTATCTTGTATTTGGTGCAAGCAAAGGATTAGGAGATGCATTTGTCAGAGGAGTGCCCGAGCAAGGCGATAAAGTCTGGGTCGTATCTCGCACGAAACCTGATAACTTGAAGCTCAGCGATGGTGTAGAACGCATATGGATACAGGCAGATCTGTCTGATCTCCACGCATCCACACTGGTCAGCGATGCGCTTCAGAATGAAACACTGGATGTACTCATTTACAATGTGGGCATTTGGGAAAAAGAGGGTTTCGAGGATCACTACACGTTCGATAATGACGATCCTGCTGACATCAGTCGTCTGATTCATGTGAATATAACATCCGCTATTGTATGCATTCAGGCATTATTGCCCCACCTTCGGCAATCAACAGCCGGAAAAATCATTCTGATCGGCTCGACTGCAGGTCTGAATAATTCGAATAACACTCAGGTTTCATTTGTTGCTTCCAAATTTGCAATTCGAGGGGTCACGGAAGCCTTGAGAGAACACACAAGAAACGACAGAATAGCTGTTACTTGCATCAACCCGGGAGAGCTTGCGGCTGAAATTCCTTATGAAGAGGGCAGCGAACGTGCACTTTCCGAATATAATGGCACACGCATCCCCCTTCAGGATATCGTTTCCATCGTAAAATGCATTGTCAGCCTGTCCAAAGCAGCCTGCGTAAAAGAAATTAATATTCCGGCAATAACAGATTTAAACGCTTGATCCCAAGTCCACCGGGACATAAAAATTCTCATACAGATCAGAAAAAATGTAAGAATCAAAATGAAAAAGGGCTCGCATACAACAGCGAGCTTTTTTTGCGTTTTCATCATGAGCGCTAATGAATAGGAGACGTGTTATTCAGGGATTTGGAGCATCTGCAGGAAACTAAGGAACATGAGACACGTTATAGCGGAAATTAGAGGTGTTGGTAGCATATTTCAGTCAGTTTTGGGAAAATAACGTGCCTCAGGTTCTTTACATTTTTGAAAGAGGGCCTGAGAGCCAAATAAGACGTCCCACGTTCCTTAGAAAAACGTCTGCTAATTCAGCAGGATATGCTGAACGGGTAATTCAAGACTTTACGGACGTTGACATCCATTTTGGTACTGCTTATCTGAGTTTAAGGACATACCCCAGTTCGCTATGAAGAATGAAGGTGGCAAGTACATATGCGCTAATGAGCTTTTGAGCTTTTGAGCTTTTGAGCTTTTGAGCTTTGGGACTTTGGGACTTTGGGACTTTGGAACTTTTGACTTTTGGGTATGTTTCATTTTCATGTTGAGCATCTTATTCCCGATATGTCACTTTGGGGCTACGATACGCTCTACCAGTGCCCGCAATGAGTAATCGGAGGTTGAGCACAGCAGTATGCTTCCGGCTGTCTGCGGCAGTGCGGCGTCATCATAAGGATTGCGCAGCACCAGATTCAGCAGCGGCTTCACCGCGGCCAAAACCTTGGCGAGACCCAGTTGACCTGTGAACAGATGGGCATTAAGCGTGCCCTGGATAACAACATCTGAAGCAGAAGCCTGCTGCACGAGTGACGCGATCTCCTCCGCTCCCGGCTTCATTGCACAGTAGCGTGTCTCCACAACCAAGCCTGCATCTTTCAACAAGGAGGCCAGCCTAATCTCGGCAGAACCACTATTATCGGCCCGGGTCAGCTGCTCCTGCTGTGGCAGTATCAGCAAATATTTCAGTGAGTTCTTAAGTGGCAGCAGGCCCTGCGGGTCCCGGGTGACTTTCACAGTCATACGAGCCAGCTTCAGTGCCGATTCATCCCAATGCTCTCTGGGAATCGGCTGTGCAGCCGCCCGGTACCGCTGAAATTGGTCATACAGCTGCCGAATATGAAGAACCGACTCGTCGATTCGCGCCTCGTTGATTCGCCCATCACGCACTGCGGCCAGAATTCCCGCGATTACCCGGCTCTGAAACTCCGGCGTATGGCACATGAGAATCATATCGTTCCCCGCCTGAACAGCCAGCACCCCCACGTCTTCCGGGCTGAAGTTTTTGCGAATGGCCCCCATTTCTATATCGTCGGTACAGATCACCCCCGTAAAGCCCAACTGTTTCCGCAGCAGTTCCGTGGCAAAAAAAGGACTGAGTGAAGCCGGTAGTCCGCCCGCCTCCGGAATGTTGGGGAACACCAGATGCCCCATCATGATTGAATCCACCCCGGCTTCAATCGCCTGCACGAAGGGAAGCAGCGGGCCTTCCCTCAACTGCTCAATCGTTAGCTCACATTCGGGCAGAACAATATGTGAGTCTCCGCTCACTTGCCCGTGGCCGGGAAAATGCTTTGCCGTCACGGCGACACCCGCTTCATGCATTCCCTGAATATAAGCGCGGCCGAATTGGGCCACCAGCTGCGGGTCCTCTCCAAAGGAGCGAACACCCACAACCGGATTATCTATATTCGTGTTCACATCCAGCACAGGTGCCCAGTTCATGGGAATGCCAAGGAAGTGCAGCTCACTGCCAATGATTTTACCGAGCAAACGGGCGGCTTCCGGATCTTCACTTAACCCGACTGCCCGGTTGCCAGGGATATAGGGAAAAAAGGCCTTGAATTTGGACAAGGTGCCGCCCTCTTCATCTACCGAAACATAATAAGGTACAGAACTTCCATGATCTCCGGCTATGTTCTGTACTTCCCCCAGCAGCGCCAGCGTCTGCTGCTCACTCTCGACGTTATGTGGAAAGATACCTATTCCACCGAATCGTTGCTGTTCCATTCTGCCGCGAAACTCCGGCTCGGCCCGAGTCGATGGTGTGCCTATGACGCACATCATGGCTATTTTGTCTTCCAGACTCATTGCCGTCAGATGGGCTTGTGAATGGCTTTTGTACAGACCTAATTCGTGATAAAGCGTGCGCTCCAGATAATCATGCAGATAGAACCTCGATTTCACAAAATGCTCCGCCATATCAGCGGGCTGGTAACGCTCCAACGCAGCTTTCATCCGAGGCAGAACACCCTCGCGCCCGCGGCGGTTTCTCGTATAATTGTTTTGGAGTGAGCGCCACTCCGCATCGTCGCCGGGATACAGCTCCCAACGGTAGGCATACTTGTGAATGGCGCGCGAACGATCTGTCGCTACTTCAAAATCATGCATGATCGCAATCAGTTCCGCTTCTTCCTTATGCTCGCGCACTACGTCCATCAGCTTCCAGATCACATCATAATAATCCTCTACCCTGTAATTGCCGAGAAGGTTGTGTCCGGTAGCAGGATCAATACCATGAAACCGTTCCAGAAAACGGTCGATGAAACTTGTGGCATCCGCCTTACGGTTCCAGGCCAAATCTGCATGCAGCAGCATAGGGTACCAGGTGGTTTCAAAAATACCATACGGAACACCGAGACTGAATGGCCCTGTCCAGTTGGTGGCAACCACGCAGTCCAGATCCAGCTTGTCGGCCGTCTCTGCCCACTGAAGCAAATTATCCGTCCGGTTCAAAAGCACCGGATAATTCTGATGCTCCGCCCAGTCAAAGCTGCGGACTGCTGGCGCTCCCATAATTTCAATGCCGAGCGACCTGAATTTATCCGCATGCGAAGTGACTTCCGCTTCGATATTGCGACCGTTGTAGATCCAGACCATAGCGGCACTTCGCTGATCCAGCTTAGCCAGTTCCTCTGGCGGACATTTATCCAGCATGTCATGCCAGAAAATCGGCTGTTTCCCCCGCTCTGCCGTAAATGCGATCAGACGGTTTAAAAAGGCTATAAAGGCTCTTTCCCTTATGCCCTCAAATTCGACTTTGCAGCGTTCACATTCACATAGGCTGTAGACCTCGTCACAGCCCAGATGGATATAACGCGAGTCCGGGTGGGCGTCGATCATTTCTTCGAGCAGCGTAGTAATCAACCCGAAGGATTCCGGATGGGACGGGCAGATCTCTCCTGTGGATTGCTCTGTCTCGCGAAGATGCCGCCAACCTTCGTGGCGCAATACATATTCCAGATGTCCAAAGCTCTGCTGAAGCGGAATAATCTCCATAAAGTGCTCATGGGCATTCCGTTTCAACTCTTCCAGCTGTGAGAGGCTTAACGCATGCTTCGGGTGTGCGAACTCCGGATGCATGCGGAATGGAAATTTATCCTCATATTCAACCAAAATCGCATTTGTCTTATAACGAGCGAATTCCGCCAAATACCCAATCAACAGCTCCGGCTTCGAGAACGTCTGCCGCAGATCCAAATTCATTGCCCGCACCGCTGTATCCGGCCAGTCGGTTATGGACACGGCCGGGATGACTCCATCCGATCCGCGAAGTTGTACCAGTGTCTGTAATCCGTAAAATAGACCCGCCGCATCCAGCGCGAAGACCTCAGCCCTTCTAGCGGTAACCTCCAGCCGATACCCTTGTGGTCGCCCAGCAAGCCCGGCGGGGTCTGCCTCATCATTTCCGATGAATGAATGGACACCTGAGATGACAGAACTTTTCTGTTGTCCCCCCACTCCTATAACTTCATGAGCTTCAGGGACTGCGGACACTTCAGGCATATCGGACATTTCGGGCACCTCAAGGACTTCATGAACTGCATGGGTTCCTTGAACCTCATCGACTTCCTGCTGCATTTCCTGCTCTGAGAGACGTTCAAGTTCAATGACTAGCGAATAACCTCTCTCTATCCTTGAGCATACATATTTCATGTCTGGAAATGACCGACGGCAATGAATTTCCAATCTAGGATCATCCTGCTCCATGTAAAGACTCCATGTTTCCTTGCCATTCAGCCGCAAGGCGTCTGCCTCGGTTGCTGCAATCTGCTTCGGTTGCGGTATCAAACTTTGCATCGCTCTCCCCCTATTCTCGGCTCTGTGGACTGATCTGGCCTTTCTTCCAGCATTGCAAAAGACTCAACTTTCCACCCTCCATGTGGAAGCTAACGATATCCGCAGGCGCTCCGACCTCAAGTCCTGCTGCCTGTTCAAGTCCCAGCAGCCGGGCCGGATGCACCGATGCACAATCCCAGGCATCGGCAAGACCTGCAAGACCCGCTTCCACAAGATGGCCCACTTGATCCGGCAGCATCATCGCCGAGCCAGCCAACAGCTGCCGCTGTCCGGCAAGATGCAGCCGACCTTCCGGCGTCAAAACCACATCTCCACCGATATGCAGGTGATAGGAACCGGGTGGCATACCGCTCAGCGAGACGGCATCGCTGACCAAAATGGCTCGATTTCTTTTCATCCGCAGAATCACGGCAAGCACAGAATCCGGAAGATGATGACCGTCCGCGATCATACAACCATGTAGCTCATCAGCCGCCAGCTGTTCCCAAAGGTAGTTGGGATGGCGTGAAAGCGTCAGATGCGTGCCGTTGCCAAGGTGTGTGGACATAACTGCTCCTGCGGCGACCGCTTCTCTGATCTGCTCTGGCGTTGCTGCCGTATGTCCAATCGAGACAAGAATGCCGGATTCGCTGCACCGGGCGATAAATGAAGCTGCATCAGGCCACTCCGGGGAAAGGGTAATGATGCGAATCAAACCTTCGGCAGCTTCCTGCCAGCGGCTGAAGGCCTCCCAATCAGGCGGAACAATATGCTGCCGTGGGTGTGCGCCGCGCGGGCCGTCCTCTGGCGAGAGGAACGGGCCTTCCAGATGAATGCCCGCAATTCCCTCGGCCGCATCCGGGTACAGCCGAACGGCTTTTGCAATAACGGAAGCCCCCTCAGCCAGCCTTGCGGCACTGTTCGTAATCAACGTCGGGCAATAACTTGTAACACCTTGGCTTTGCAGTTTCCAGGTCAGCTGCAATACCGTATTTGGACATAGAGGGGCAGTGTTCAGATCCAGCCCCCATCCGCCGTTCACCTGTAAATCCACCAGTCCGGGTGCAAGCCAGGGAAGATGCCCCACGGGAGGTAATCCTTCAATCCCAGTTACGGCAGGGGTGGCAGTTATGGCCGTGATACGTCCCTCTCTAACTTTCACCTCAATGGGCATCCCTGTTCTGTAGTGCTTCCCGATCATTCGCACGCTCACAGGCCGTAGGCTTCCCGGTCCGTGAACATCGTGATTCCGGGATGGGTACGCAGGATGGTGGCTGGACATGCCGTGCTGATTGGATCACGCAAAGCTGCCGCAAGCGCACGCCGCTTGGATGCTCCTGGTACAATTGCGAACAGCTCCCTTCCAGCCATTAGCGATGGCACAGTCAGGGTCAACGCCTCCACAGGCACATCGTCCAGTCGCTCAAAGCAACCATCATTCACCTGCTGACGGCGGCAGGCTTCATCCAGCTTCACCGCTTTGACAACCCTCGAATCTTCAAAATCGGCAACAGGCGGGTCATTGAAGGCAATGTGCCCATTTTCACCGATTCCGAGACAGACGATATCAATGGGAGCCGCACGCAGCAGATCTCCATATCTCCGGCATTCCTGTTCCACATCGTGAAGCCCATCGAGCAGCTCCACCCGCCCAGGATGCACCCGACTGAACAGCCGATCCGTTAAATACCGTCCAAAGCGCTGTGGAGCCGTATCCGCCAGGCCTATATATTCATCCATATGAAAAGCACAGACCCTTGACCAGTCGATGCCTTGCTCTCTAACCAGTCCTTCATACAATTCGTTTTGCGAAGGCGCCGCAGCGAACACCATACGAACCTGGCGCTCTGAATCCTGAAGCAGTTGTCTTAATCTGGCCCCGACCGCAGCGGCAGCAGCAGCCCCCATCTGCTCCCGATCTCCATAGACCTTTACAGGCATACGCTCAACGATGTACGTCTCCAACGGTTCCACCAAACCATCTACATTCATATAAGCTTCCTCCTCTTACAGAATTCTTCTCGCCCGTTCGTTCAATTACCGGCATTCAGCATCAGCAGTGTGGTATGCGGCGAATCATGACCTGCCGCATAGTAATAGCCGTTGTAACGGATTCTGCGCGGTTCAAAACCAACCTGTCTGCCCGTTCCTACCGCTTCCGAGACAAGCGTCACGCTTCCATCCACTCCGGTTGTCCCGCTGGTGTAACGCCCCGCCGCGTAAGTGAATCTTCCCTCGACTTTTGCCCCTACAAGTATTGCGCCTGTATCATAATCTCTGACCTTCAGAGTGATGGATACTCCTGATGCGCCATAGACCAGATTCATGTCCGTTACAATCATTGGCTTCAATGGGGTACTCCCGGTTGTCGCTGACACTTCATCGGTGAGTGGCCCGATATTGCCCCGCAAATCACGAGCCGCAATACGGTAGTAGTATGTCGTATCCGGCAGCAGTCCCTTGTCCTGGTAATTCAGGGCGCGGGCGAATCCGACGATATCCGCAGCAGCAGGCGTGAACCCCTGTATGGTACTTCGATATATTACATAGCGTTCCACTTCCATGTTATCCGAAGCCATTCCATATTTCAGATGAACCGTCTGATAATCAGTGGCCTCGATAGACGGAACTCCGGAAAGGGCTGAAGGGGCTTCCTGATCATCCGGCGCTGTCCACACTACACCGCCCGGTCCCCAATAAGAAGGAATTGCCCGGTAGGAGTCATAATGATGGACGGCTATGCCGCCGAAGCCGCTGCTCTGCCCGTATGCTGCATACACCTTATCCAGCTCGACTTCCATGTGGATGCGGCCCTCTTCCCAGAAGGTAATGCTCTCCGGGTCACCGCTATTGGCAATGTCCAGCGTTTCCACACCAATGACCACAGAGTTCGGCTTGCCGATCTGATCCGCATAAGCCAGTTCTCCAGCAGCCCCGGCAATAATAC
This sequence comes from Paenibacillus pabuli NBRC 13638, assembly GCF_001514495.1. GTDB lineage: Bacteria > Bacillota > Bacilli > Paenibacillales > Paenibacillaceae > Paenibacillus > Paenibacillus pabuli. The sequence continues at coordinate 179,131 of NZ_BCNM01000015.1, read as the reverse complement.
CAGCGGAGCCATCTGCCGTATCCCGGTAATCCATAATGGAGATATAGTCGGAAATATCCTGAACATGCTCAGACAGCCATTTGCTGGAGCCATTCCACTCGATATTCACCGCTTGGTCTGATGTGTCATACCACTTGGGCACCGCAGGTCCGAACGGAAGCCGTATGCCAGCTGTATCCCGGCGACCAATCATCTTTTGCAAACCATCCAGATATTCCTTCTGCAGAAAATGACTTGGATCTTTGAAGTCGGGAGAGATATACGGCTCAATATCCACATTGATACCGTCAAACTTCTCTGTATCACCTGCTGCCAGATTGTAATTGATCACCTGCTCTATTTCCTGCACGGCATGATCGTGATATTTCTCATAAGCACCCATATAGGCCGGCGTAGTGCCGCCTGCAATTAACGCATGCACCTGCAGATTTTTGCTGTGCGCCCAGCTCATGAATGAACGCAGCTCCGCTTCCTGTGCTTCCAGCGCATCGTATCCGGCATAACCGCCCACAGCGAGATAGAGCGTTTGAACTGGTGTTTGGCCGAATGTCTGCGTATCCGTAATGAATGATTCCAGCACCTGGCGCGATCCAGGGTTCAGCAGCAGATTATAACTCTCCGGCTCCCAGATCCACATGGCGCGCTCCTGTACAGGAAGGGGAACGGCAGACTCATGCGTCCCTGTTCCAACCTGAGCGTACACCGTCGGGCTATAACCGTAACGCTCCGGTGCACTGGCCGCTCTGGCCTCCAGACTGACCGTACGATCGCCAAGTCCCGCCGTGTCCCAGGTGTATACATACGCAGAACCTTGCTGAACAGCCTCCTCCCAAGGCCCGCGGTTCACCCGTACCTCGACCAGCATGATTGGAATTGGCGAGCTGGCCTGGACCGAAACCTCCACCTGACCGCTAAGCGACACACCTTCGGATGGACTTGTAATCGTTACATCAGGGACAGCACCTGCCGGGTTATTGACTGTAAGGATAGCGGGCACACCCCATACCCCGTAGCGAGAGGTCGTATCCAGTCCACGAACCACCAGTTCGACAGTCCCGTTATATCCCGAGGTATCCAGCATATAAGACCAAGTGCCGCTGTCATCCCCGTCCGGATCATCCATCAGCACTTCGTACTGAGCCGTTCCGTTCACATACAGCCGAATGTCGTACAGGTCGGTGTAGCTGCCTCCGATCTCTACCATCCCTCCGTCCGACACATATCCACCCCCAGGTGCGTCCAGCGAGATTGAACCGGCTGCTTCCGCCTTACCAGGAAAGGGTATTCCAATCGATACCATACATATCAACAGAACCATGGCTAGCCTGAATCCGGAGTACACACGCAGATGCTGCCTTTTCATAAGCGAAGCCTCCTTTTGCCATTCGGTAATGGTCTAGGATTTCCGTGCCGTACCTTACGTACATTCGCTCATTTCGCACTCAGCTGAACATTCTGAACACGGTCATACGCTTCCTTATAGGTGTTTAGCAGCTGATCTACCCCCAGATTGTTAATCTCCTCCACATACTTCTCCCAATCCGCCAGATTTCGAGAACCGGTAACAAATTTGGCAAAGCTCTCATCGCGGTGCTTCTTGATCGCCTGCCCGGTAATGGATATGATTTCATTTTCCACTTCTGTAAAAGCAGGTCTTGGCTGCATTGCGGGAGGATCATATTTGACCGCTTGTTCATAAGCATACTTTAGATCGTCCGAGAACAGCGACAAGTGAGCGTTGAAATCAATCCAGGTATAGGTCCCGCTGGTCTGAAGCCCTGTCTGCTTGCGCATTTCAATGACATCGTTATACTCCGGCTTGAACTTGATCGTATCGCCTTCTTTTATAAAGGTCTCGCCCTCTACACCCCAGCTGCTCAGCGTACGTCCTTCCTCGGAATAAAAAAAGTCCATATACTTTATCACATCATCAATGTTCTTGGAGGTCGAAGCCACCGTCAATCCGCCTTCCATATAATGAAAATACGGATTCAGCTGTTTGCCGCCGGAAATGCCCGCCGGAGGGGCCATAAACTGCATGTTGAACTCCGGATTCTCCTGCTGCATGGCATTGTTAAAGAAATCAATCCGGCTGATATAATCAATCGTCACAAATGATTTTCCAGTCGAGACCATATCCTGCCACTGCTTGGTTTGCAGTGATAAGAAGTCGGGTGGGACCAACCCTTCATCGTAAAAACTTTTCCACATCCCCACCATCGCCTTGTAGTTATCTTCCGTCGGTCCATAGCGCCATTCCTTCTGGTCAAAATCATAGTAGGCACCCTCACCGGTTCCATAGTTCACCGTCATATTGGCATTCATCTCATCCGGGATCTGACCGTAGCGGATCGAGAGCGGATAGCTATCCGGGTATTTCGCCTTCAGCGTCTTCAGCGCTGCATGCAGCTCTTCATAGGTTGTTGGAACCTGGATGCCTTCCTTGTCAAAAACATCCTTGCGGTACATCCAGATCATGCGATTCGTCTCGCCAAAGCCCTGATTGGGGAACATATACATTTTGCCATCGGCGGACAGGGCAGCCTTCGCCTCCTCGGGATACTGCTTCATCCATGCCTTCAAATTTGGCATGTTGTCCATATACTCCATCAGATCCACCAGTGCACCCTGCTGACCAAACTTGTTTGAATCCTTCCGATTGGGCATATACATCAGATCAGGCAGCGTTTTGGAGGCAATCGCCAGGTTCAGACTCTCATCCAGTTTGCCGGAAGGTGTCTGCACCTCCAGCGTAACGCCCGTCTTTTCCTTCACCCAGCTCCAGATGGGCCAGCTCTTGGAATAAGGGAATGTGGGATTGTTATCCAGCAGCGCCGTAAAGGTCTTTCCCTCCCCAGTAGAATTATCGGTTATACCGCTGCCGTTTCCCTTGGTATTCGTTTGCGGGTCGACACCGTTGCCTCCACCGCTGCACCCTGCCACCATCGTTACTGCAACCAGCAGGGGAAGTATTACCAATTTCCATTTGCCCATAAGCTTCTCTCCCTTAATCTAAATTTGCGGTGCATTCCTTGTGTGCGTTTAGCCTTTAACAGCACCAACCATGGCTCCCTTGACGAAATACTTCTGTACAAACGGATAGATGACCAATATCGGCAGGGTTGAGACCATGATGGTCGCATACTTGAGCGATTCCTCCACCACCAGATTATCTCCTCCAATCGACGTTACATCGCCTGAGCTTGCACTTCCGGCCAGCACGAGATTACGCAGCAGCACCTGGAGTGGAAACAAATCGGGAGACCTTAGATAGAGCAGTGGGAAAATGAAGTTGTTCCACATGCCCACGGCATAGAAAAGGGCAATTGTAGCAAAAGAAGCCTTGGATAACGGCACAATAATCCGGATGAAGATGCCAATATCGCTCAAACCGTCCATACGGCCCGATTCCTCCAGTTCTTTCGGGATGCCCGAAAAAAATGTGCGCATCAGAATCAGGTTCCAGGTGCTGACTGCCCCAGGGAGAACCATGCCCCAAACGGTGTCCACCAGATTCAATGAACGGACCACCAGGAAGGTCGGAATCATCCCGCCGCTTAAGAACATCGTAATGACAATCAGTACGGTGAAGGTATTGCGCAAGGCCATATCCTTTCTGGACAATGCATAGGCTCCCGTAGAGGTGACCACCAGCGAGATCAGTGTGCCAAGCACAGTGTAAATGATCGTATTTCGGTAAGCCGTCCAGATTTGCGGATCGCCCAGCACCAGTTTGTACATGCTCAGATTAAAGCCCTTGGGCCAGAAGGAAATATTGTTTTGCATGACGTTCACATTGCTGCTGAGGGAAACCGCCAACATATGAAGAAACGGATAGAGTGTGACCACCACAACGAACAACAGAATCAGGGATGCCACAACGTTGAACCAGGAAAATCGGAGTGATTTCACGCCACACCTCTTTCTACCATAGACTGGTCTCACTTAATCGGCGGCTGAGCCAGTTGGCTGTATAGATGAAGATCAGACTGATGACTCCCATGAACAAATCAATGGACGCACCATAGCTGAAGTTCCCCTGTACCATGCCTACCCTGTAAACATATGTGCTGATAATATCCGCTGTATCGTAGATCGCCGGATTCTGCATCAGGAAGACTTTTTCGAAGCCAATCTCCAATACTTTGCCGATATTCAGTATCAGTGTAATGACGATCGCGGGAGATATCCCGGGCAGGGTGACATGCCAGATTTTGCGCAATCGGCTTGCTCCGTCCATATCCGCAGCTTCATACAACTGCGGGTCGATGGCCGTCAGCGCGGCCAGATAAATGATGGTTTCCCAGCCAATGTGCTGCCAGATTTCAGACAGGACATAGATGCCACGAAACAGCCCGGGTTCATTCATGAAATTGATTGGCCCAATGCCGATTCCTGCCAGCAAATTGTTAATTAGCCCTCCGGTTGGGGACAGAAACATAATCACCATACTCGCCACGATTACATTCGAGATGAAATGCGGAAGATAGCTGACCGTCTGCACAAAACGCTTGAATGCTGCCCTTCGTACCTCATTCAGCAGAATGGCCAGCAGGATCGGGGCCGGAAAGCCGAACACCAGCTTATACACTCCCAGCAGAAACGTATTCTTCATCAGCGGCCAAAAATCGGGATTCTCCAGAAACATCCGGTAATATTTGAATCCCACCCAATCACTGGCCCAAATCCCTTTAAACAGATTGTAATCCTTGAACGTGATGACCAAACCAAACATCGGCGCATAGCGGAAGATCAAATAATACAGGAGGCATGGCAGGAATAGCAGCCATAGCGCCTTGTTCCTGTTCCAGGTTCGGATCAAACGCGACTTCCGCCGAGGCGGCCGGTGCGCTTCTTTTTGCGGTTTGCTTTGCATTACACCAGTATCAGCCATCGGCATGCCCCCTCTTGCTTAGATGATTGTACGTTGTTTTTAATGATTGTGCATTGACTTGCATGTTAGCTTACTTCCCCGGAATTCCGGGATTCGTCTCCGAATTATAGCTGCATTCCTTTAGAAAGCGCTATCTACATGTTATATAACTTTTCTCCTTTACTCCTTTTTTCCAGATATCCGCGTATAATTCAGTAAAAGTGTATATTGTTTGTGTCAGCTTTATGCCGCTATGATAGGATTAAACCACTCGATCCGGGGCTGTACTTAAGGGGGATTTCATAATGAAGGGACTGCTTACAAGCAAATTCGCACTGAATGGACTGTTTGTCAAGCTAATGCTGAGTTTTCTCAGTGTCATCCTGATTTTGGCTTCATTTAACCTGTTCTCCCATCTGTACTTAAGCAACAAGGTTTATCAGGAGATGGTCAGACAAAATGAACTGGGCCTTGCACAGACCGTTGAAGGGTATGAGAATCACTTCCGACTGACCCAGAATATGATTCTGGCCCTCACTCAATCGGATACCTGGACAGCTAACCTGGGCATTTTGAGCCACATTAAGGAGAACCGACGTTACGATCTTCCCGCAGAGGTCAAGTCAGACCTTTCCACGCTGTACACCAATCCTTTTTTGCATATCGACAATTTCATTCTCTATTTCAAGCAAGAAGACTATGTACTGGAAAAGGAAGGTCTCAGCAGTGCCAGCGATATGTTCGGGAAATATTATTATAGTAAAGAATATCCGCCGGATTACTGGAAATCTCAAACGATGAACAACCAATTCCTGAAAGTGATGCCTGCCGCAGTTTTCACGGAAAACACTCTTCATTCTTCACGCTCTCTCGGACAACTGATGCCTGTCATGATGAAAGCTATTCCTTACGAGGATGTGTACGGCATTGTTATGCTGAACCCGCAGCGTATGCAGGATACGTATGGGGATGCCGGCAATAATCCATTCTACATTCTGGACACCGAAGGGCACCTGCTCTTCACCACAGATGGGAATATGCCGACGAACCCTCAGCTTCCTGCAGATGGAAGCAGACATGAACGTATTGGGGATCAATACTACTTCTATGAGAAAGGCAAGCAAACCGGTTTTACCTACGTCCGGGTTACCCAAGCGGCGGTAATTGCCGCGGAAATGCGCGGTATGCAGCTGCTGCTGGCTGTCCTGCTCGGCGCTGCCATACTGGTCAGTGTGCTCTCCTCCCTGTTTTTCAGCTTGCGATTAAACCAACCGCTTCAGCGCCTCATTGCAGCCCTTGACCGAACCACGGACGGTGGACCGGACAAATGGAGCAGTGTAAAGGAATTTGCCATGATTGGCGACCGTTTCAGCTCTATTCTGGAGAATAACCGCTACATTCAAAGTGATCTCGCACAGAAAAACTCTCTTGTACGCCAGTATGCCTATACCCATAAAGTGAAGAACATCCCGCTCAGCTCTTATCTTGCGGAGCTTGAGGAGGTTCGGCAGCCCGAGCAGCCCTACGTCTCCATCTTGTTCAAGGTTGGCTTCAAATCCCTGTCGGATGAATTCGGTCAGCATACCTTGTTATTATGGAAACTGATTCAGAGTCTGTTCACCAGCAGCCAAAACAACAGTGTTGCCCTTCAGCCCGAGCAGGATCAGCTGCTCCTGCTGCTATTCGATCCCGGTCCGCAGAGTGGTATACTGCAGGCGCTGGATACACTGAAAGAATTGCTCGCTACCGAAGAATCCCTCTACCTAACCATCGCAGTGAGTCCAGTATATTCCGGAGAAATCCCGTTTACCGATGCGTACAGAAATCTGTCCATTCTGTTGAAAGAGCGGAGACTCAATGGGGAAACGCAGATTATTGTAGAGCCGCGCGCTTCCTCCTCTAATGCCTTCCATGTGAAGGTAACCTATGGGGAGGAGCTGCACAATCTGCTGCAATCCGGTAATGAGGAGGCTGTTCTCGCTTGGCTGGATCGCCAGTTGGAACAACTGCTGCACAAGGATGCGGCCGCGGAAGACTTCCGCACATTTGCAATCGGCGCAGTCGAACAAATTGGCAAGACGGTGATGAAGCTGAATTTGACACACATCGAATCCGAGCTTCGCTCTTCTCCTCCGGGAGAGGCTTTTGCTGGTTTTCATTCCATGCAGCAGTACAGGGAATGGCTTCAGGCGTTGGCTCAACCGGTACTTGCGGCAGTACGCAGCCAGTTGGAAACGCGCGATCCGGTTATCACCTTTGTGCTGGACTACCTGGATCATCATTATGGGGAAGATATTAATTTGAATATTGTTGCCGACAAGTTGAATTTAACTTCGGGGTACCTTTCGAGTATTTTCAAAGAAAAGACCAGCATCAACTTCAGTGAATATCTGAATAATCTGCGGACGGAGCGAGCCAAGGAGCTGCTTGTGAATGTCGATCTGCGAATTCAGGATATCGCCACACAGGTTGGCTATCAGAATGTCAACTCGTTTATCCGCATGTTCAAGCGTCGGTACGGGATGACCCCCGGAGAATACCGCAAGCGTCATGCAGGTGATGAGCCATTCATCTCCTCCAGTCATGGCTAGAAGGCGTGAGCAGGTATTAAGCAAAGATGTTGTAAATACACAAACGCCCGCTCGGAAGCGGGCATTGTGTATGATCTACATTAGAATTTTGGACAGGTGCACATGAGCCATCGAAGGGATTCGTTGTTCTTGAGGAATATTCTCATAGAGAAGATGTCCTTTCCCTGCTTCAACCATTCGTTCTCGCATGGCAGCAATACGACCTTTACTCTGATCGATAAAACGGAAATCGACCTGTTGCAAACCTGGCATTTCAGTCAATCTTTCAAAAGCTTCTGCCTTGATTCCCTTATGTATCTCTTTGAATTCCAGCACCTCTAGTTGATCCGCTGTCCACAGATTGTCCAGCTCCTGTAACGATTTCATAAAATCCAGTTCAAGCTGCCTAAGATTCTTCATGAGTGAGAAGTCGCACAGACGCTCAATTTTGGGCAGGGACAGATGCAGAAAGACTAGATGATGTAACTTCCCCAATGCCTCGATCTCGGTCAGATTCTTTACGGACGACAACCTCAGCATGCGGATATTGGATTCAGCCAGTACTTCGAGTGAACCAGCCAATGTACAATGATCGATAGCCAAATACTCAATAAATGGCAGGTCTACAACAAAATCAAGCTGATCAATGTCACAGTTCAGGACGAGGGTACTCAATCGAATGCAGTCCTCAATCGGCGAGAGATCGGGAAATTTCCCACTAAGTGCGAGGTAATTCAAGTATTTGTAACTCCGAATGAAGTCCAAATTTTGCTTTTTGGGTGAGCGAATGTTTAGAAACTCCATCTTTTGCAGCGCACCTAATACACTCAAATCCTGTGGCTGCTTGATATCCAGCTGTAAAGCAGTGACATACTTTAAACCTGCCACTATCCCCAGAAACTCTTCTGAATACCGCCCCTTCACATCTATGTTGGATACATTTAAAATCAAATCTGGTCGTTTGGCAAACACATGTTCATCCAGTTTTCGCAGATCATGCATTTCGTCCAGCCCGACAACATAATCAATTGCAGCCCGATTCCGCAGCTGGTTGATCGCCTTGTCCATTTTGTCCTCATTCCAAGGAACTCCACCCATCGAAGCAGCCCACGGTTCGTTCATTATGGATCACCCTCCCTTTCTGTGATACTGATTCATGACTAGAATTCCTTTAATTGTAAATCATGAAGAGCACATTGAGAAGTCCGACGTTCTAATCGGCTTATTGCCCTCAAGAACGGATAACAGATACAGGTAACCCCTCTCCGCTTCTCCCTTCGAAAAGTAAACTCCCCCCACATGGCTTCATGCGGGGGTTCAGCATTTCAAGAAGAAGGCGCTTCATGCTTCATCTACTCTACATGGAAATAGTCGAAATCGACATAGTCTTCTCAACATCGCATTGCCTCCTGATCTTTCGGATCTAACCATAGATCACAAGGAATATTCCATATAATCTACATACGCATCCCATGTCCCATTATCCGTGGTTACAACCAGTTTGACCTCCTGCGGTCCAGTTGCATGGGTGATGTTGGACAAGGTTTGAACGGTTGGCTGAGTTCCTGTGAAATAAAAGGAACCATGTGTGACGCCGCCAATAACCAGATCCACTCTTGCTGTACTGCTGTTGTTGGAGGCACCCCGCACCGAGAATTGATGGGTTGGATTTCCAAAATACTGGTTATACGCCACAGCATCCTGATTGGCATATAAGGCTACTCCGTTGAAGGGGGAACTGATCGTTCCCGCATATGAACCACTTAGGGTCATACTCTCAGCTTCAACCTTGGTCACCGGGTTGCTGGATGTGTTGCTGCCAAACTGCCAATAATCCAGATTGAACAAGTTACTGCTGCCTGAGCCCGTGAACACCAGATATAACCGATGGACACCTGTCGCATTATTCACAGTGGTCTGGATTTCCTTCCAGTTCTGAGCCCCACTTGTCGAAGTCACATTAAGCGTACCAACAAGCGGACCTGTAGCGCTGTCGAGACATATTTCAATGTTGCCGCCCACCGTCGAGGCAACATTGGCTTTAAAGGTACTCGCACCTGCGGAACCAAAGTCCACGTTCCCCAAAGCAATCCAGTCGCCATTATGAATATTCGTGACATTCTGGTTGCTGTAAGGGCCACCGCCAGCCTGAGTCGGCTCGGTTGTGATGCCCGCTTGCCAACCAATCGTCTCCGCTTCCACCCGGTTGTACGGGTTCAGATTGGCGATCTGCGAGATGCCTGCCAGGTTCCCCTGCACTTCCTGAATCGTGCCATCAGCATTATGCACCAGCCTGTTAATATGCGGCGAACGGTATCCCTTGCCATCGCCTAGCTGAGCTTTACTTACCGTTTGAGCATGATACACGGTATACCATTGGTTGTTGAAATTAAATACAGCATGGTGATTGTTGCCACCGACACCGAAGAAGGCATAAGGATTTTTCAGAAAATGACCTTTGTACGTGAACGGACCCATCGGATTGTCACTTACCATGTAACCAATCTCTCCTGCCGGATAGGCAGCAGGGTGTGTGCCGGAAAAGTTAATGCAATATGAGTAATAGTACTTCCCATTGTACTTATGAATGCCCGAATCCTCGAACAAATAAGGCGCATCAATCATGGCTGCACTTCCGACAATGCTCGTCATATTGTCCCCCAGTCTGAGAACCCGGGCCGTTTTGGGATTCGCAATGGACGCCGGATCGGAATTATTCGGAATGCCTCCACCAACATACAGGTATCCTGTGCCGTTATCATCAACCAGCACAGCCGGGTCAAAAAGCCATGTCACGCCTGACATGCCAGGCGTACTGAGCGTTACCAGCGCCTTGCCGAGCGGGTCGCTCCAAGGTCCAATTGGTGAATCCGCCGTAAGCACACCAATGCCTGATGCACTGTTCGCAAAATAAAGGAAGAACTTGTCCTTTCCGGCTATGCTTTTTTTGGTAGCGACTGGAGCCCAGGACCCCCACGCCCACTTGGCAATGCCCTGACCGTTATTGGCATTATTGCTGCCTGCTACCGGAATGGCCCCGTGGTCTGTCCAGTTCACCATATCGGCAGAGGATATAACATGAACTTTGTTCAGCATGCTAAAGTCGTTCTCTTTAACCGTACCATTACCGTTGTAGGCATAAGCATCACTTGACATATAAACGTAAACTCTGCCGTTGTGCACCAGCACACTGGGGTCGGCTCCCAATTTATGATCCATGAGCGGGTTCGCGTTTCCAGGAAGCTTCGCGAGAGGCTGATTGGCAGCATGAGTGAATCCCATAGGCAAACCACTGAATAACAGAACAATTACCAGCAAAAATACCAATCGTTTTCGAATCATTCACTTTTCCTCCAATTTGATTTGAATTTGTGAAACATGAATCTGAATCACTCACCTCTTTTCTGTGCAGATTGCCTCCCGGAAAAGCGCTAGCATATATGGTTTCAGCCGAGCCACTTACAACCTGCTTTTGCGAGGTCAACATAGCTCGGACACCAACCCTAGATTGAACAGAAGTTAAGATTCAGACCAAGTCATATAATTACTCCGGTTGTTTATTGGAAACGCTTTCAATATGATGAACCAAGAAGTGTTCAGCCTGAAGCAGAGAGTATTTTATGTAATTATTTTCTATATATAGCATTATTTTCTTTATTTAAAGACATCATATCATACTTTATTCAATATTCAACTCATTTCTAGCTTTATCCTCAAATTTTGGATGTGTGTCAATGAAGATCCTCTCGCTCTCTTCTCATTTGTCCCTCCTCCATTTATGATAGAAAGAGACTACTGGCGAATCAGTTACGGAGGTTGTGTCACGATGAAATCTGCTAAACGTATGAATTATTTTAAAGAGGGGATTTTCACCCGCTTGCTGGAGATAAAGCGACAACGACTGGAGAATGGCGAGCCTGTCATTGATCTTAGTGTGGGCACACCCAATATTCCTCCAGCACAACATATTATTGACGCTTTGGTTGAAGCCGCAGTGGACACCCGGAACTATATTTACGCCATCAATGATCAAAGTGAGCTGCTGCAGGCGGTTAGCGAGTGGTACCAAACAAGGTACCAGGTGCAGCTGAACCCCATGACCGAAATCTGCTCCTTGCTCGGCTCCCAGGAAGGTTTGGCGCATATTTCGCTGTCCATTGTGGATGAAGGGGATATCGTTCTCGTTCCCGACCCCTGTTATCCGATTTTCGCGGATGGGCCCTTACTGGCGGGAGCTGAATTATACTACATGTCGCAAAAGGAAGAACATGGATATGTCATTCAACTTCAAGATATCCCTGAGGATGTCGCACAACGTGCCAAATTCATGCTGGTGTCCTATCCCAACAATCCCACGACCGCGATGGCACCGGACCAGTTCTACCTCGATCTGATTGCTTTTGCCAAGAAATATGATATTATCGTTCTCCATGACAATGCCTATAGTGAGCTTGTGTTTGATGGACGAGCGTGTGGAAGCTTCCTTTCGTTTCCCGGGGCGATGGATGTGGGCGTAGAATTCAACTCCTTGTCGAAAACCTACGGGCTCGCCGGCGCGCGGATCGGCTTCTGTGTGGGTAACCCGGATATTGTAGCGATGCTGAAAAAATTAAAGTCCAATATGGACTATGGGATGTTCCTGCCACTCCAAAAGGCTGCTATTGCTGCAATTACCGGAGATCAGACGGACGTTGATCGGGTGAGGGCCATCTACGAGGAGCGCAGAAACATTCTGTGCGAGGGTTTTAGCCGATTGGGATGGGAGATTGCCAAACCTGAAGCTACGATGTTCATCTGGACGCGAATTCCTGCTCATTATGACACATCCGAACAATTTGCCATGGATCTGGTCACCCAGGCAGGGATTATCGTAACCCCAGGAAGTGCCTTTGGACCTTCAGGCGAAGGATATGTACGATTGGCATTAGTTCAGGATGTTGAGATGCTCCACCGGGCTTTAACGTTTGTGGAAGACGCTGGTATTCTAAATTAGCAATTTATACAAACAAAATAACCTTATCATTACAATTTATTATACCGTTATAAAGGGAGCTATTAGGCTCTCTTCTTTTTTCGTGCCTTTATGCACTATAGTTTGAATTGTTCATTCTATCCTGCCCTCTCCATCTATCGAAAAGCAGCCCAAATTCCGACATATTACATAAGAGCTAATCAGCTCATTCATTACAGATTTCGGGGGGAGATGGCAACATGTCACAGCTTTCAAAAAAGAGGGGCTTCAGATTGTCAAGCATCGCCAACACTTTGTCCATGGTGTTGTTAGTCATTATCGTTGTCGTCTTTTCTATTCTGGGAACGTTTATGTTCTCCAGCACCCGAAGCATCCTGATCAAGCAGCAGGAATCTATGCTTCAGACCAAGACACAAGCCATCGTCAGTGAATTCGATGCACTATTTAAGGAAAAAGGTTCACTTGTTAAACAGATGTCTACAAATAATCTATTCAAACAATATATTGAAACGACGGAGCCTGGGACGGTAAAAACGTCAGAATATGCAGCAGAGACACAAGCCACGCTGGCAGCCATTGTTGCGGCCGAACCTTCCTTTGCAGATGCGTGGGTAGCCGGTGTATCCGGCAAAGGATTCTGGTTTCAGAATGACGGTGCATCTTCCGATTCCGCGTTTGTTATCCAGGATCGTCCGTATTACAAACCGGCTGTTGCAGCAAACGGCTTGTATTACTCCGATCCGTATGCAGATATTGCTTCGGGAAATGTACTCATGGGTATCTTCTATCCGGTTAAGAATGACAGCGGGGAGTTAATCGGATTTGTCGTGGCTGATATCGCCTTTAAAGACATTCCTGCCATTATGAAAAGCTACACGCTCGGAAGCACAGGTTATTCTATCCTCGCCTCCAAAACCGGAGAGTTGTTGTACCATCCGGATCAGAGTAAAGTGCTCAAAGGAAAAATAAATGAGAGTGCTGGGGACCTCGGCGACATCGGTAAAAAAATGATTGCCGGCCAATCAGGAGTACAGCTGATTAATGATAATGGAGAACGCCGCTATATCGGGTATGCCACCAGCAAGGATACCGGATGGTCGGTAGGCTTAACCATTTCGGAGAAAGAAGTCCTGGATGAATTAAAGACCTTTACCACGATTACACTTGGCGGCTTTATTATTGCGGCGATTGTGCTCGTTGTCATGGCGTATATCACCCTTCGTTACCTGCTAAGATCCATACCGAAGCTGCTGGAGAAAATCAAGTTGATTGAAAACGGGGATTTGACGGTTCCCTTTGATACGAAATCCAATAATGAAATCGGGCAAATTTCTCAGGGGATTCACCATATGGTGCAAAATATCCAGCGAATGCTGCAGATGGTTGGCAGCTCCGCTCAGGTCTTGAATCAGTCTTCTGACGACCTGCAATCGATATCTTCCAGAACGGCTATAACGATGAATGATACAGCAACCGCCGTCAATGAAATCGCTAATGCAACCAACTATCAGTCCATCGAAACCGAAAACATTTTACGCAAAACCGGAAACTTGTCTGGACAAATTGATGAAATCGCCAGCGATGCCCAAGCCATCGAGACAATGGTGCAGACTTCTGCCGAACAAAGCGGAATGGGGCTTCATGTAGTGGAACAGCTGTCTAGATGGGCCGCTGAAAATCATCATTCCACACAGACCATGTCCTCCATTATTCAGGATATTGATCTGAGCCGCAATGAAATATCCAGCTTTGTAGACACCGTGAAACAAATTGCTTCACAGACCAATCTGCTGGCGTTGAATGCCTCCATTGAAGCTGCACGTGCCGGTGAACATGGCAGAGGTTTCGCTGTTGTCGCCGAGGAGGTACGCAAGCTTGCTGAGCAGACTGCACAGGCGACTGAAGAAATTAACAAAAAGGTACATGTGATTGAAGAAAAGACTAACATATCCGTAGAGCATACCGCCCGCAGTTTGAACATTGCTGAAGAAAATGCCAAGTCTGTAGAGAACACCAAACAGGTCTTCTTTAACATTAACAAGGACTTGGAACATTTGAAATTGCGCATGATTCAAATCAGCAGCAACACCGCCAATATTCACAAGCATAAAGATGAGATTTTGCAGGCACTGGAGATCATTTCCTCCACAACAGAGCAGAACTCCGCTTCAACCGAAGAGGTAAGCGCGAGTACACAGGAGCAACTGGATAGCATCGAACAGGTTGCAGATCTCTCGAAACAATTGAATCAGTTGTCCACGAAGCTGCAGGACGAACTAAACGAATTCAAGGTCGAATAAAACCGTTGGTCAGACCTGCGCGTACGCCCGTTTGCCATTAATGGAGGACGAGAGCTGCTCCGCCAAGCGTTACTCATCACAATATATCCCCCAAGGTACAGTGCATGTGAGCTTCACGTTTATGAACGTGAACTTCACACACTGTAGCCCTTGGGGTTTTTAGTATGTTCCGACTACGTATTCGATGGTTTGACCTCACATACTCAGACATGCAAACAGGCAAAAACATAAAAAAGAGGGCTGTTCCCACGTCATAAGCATGACGGGGAACGCCCTTTGTTAGCAGTAATTTGATCTAATGAATCTGGCACACGTTATTTGCTGCCATTTGCACAGTGCTGAGATGTAACGAATCACTGAGACGTTATTTCGTCCATTTGGTCGCTTTATAGGCCCTGACAACCGTTTTGCACCGAAATAACGTCACTGAAGTTCGTTAGAAACTGCAATCCTTAAAACTCCACCCATCAGAGTACGGTAGATTCGTTAGCGCTTTGAAGCGAGAGGGAATCCCTTTGAAACAGCCCCCTGAATTAACATCGTTATACAGACTTGCGCCAGTTGGAACGATACATCAGATACAGGAAGTACGGCGTTCCAATAAGTGCAATGAGTATGCCGGATGGGATCTCTGTTGGCGCCATGACCGTTCTGCCGATCGTATCGGCCAATACCAGCATGACTGCCCCCGCCAATGCGGATAAAAACATGGATCGTCTTAATTTATGTCCGGTCAACAATCGAACCATATGTGGTGCAATCAGACCAATAAAACCAACAGTCCCTACACAAGCGACAGCACCTGCTGCCAGCAGCACACCCGTCGTCATGGCCAATAATCGTGTACGGCGCACATTCAGTCCAAGTCCTGATGCACTATTGTCATCGAATACCAACAGTTCGAATCTGCGAGCGAGCCACCAAGCCACCGGAACCAGGATAACTAAAAAGATACCGATTGTCCTCACCTGATCCCAGGTACGGGCATAGGTACTTCCGGTCAGCCAGATATATCCGCTGCTGCCATATACCGCACCACGTACAATCAGAATCTGAATACCTGCTCCAGCGATGGCAGACATCGCGATCCCCAGCAGCACAACCGCAGAAGGGTTCAGACCTTTCTTCCAAGAGAGGGAGAATACAACCACTGCGGCGATGGCTGCACCGATGATTGCCGCTATGGGCAGCAAATATATCGGAAGACCGGGCAGCAAGATGAGGACCATCATCGCTCCAAGCCCAGCGCCAGAGGACACACCTACGATTGAAGCATCCGCCAGCGGATTACGCACTGCCATCTGGATTAACACACCGCTGATCGCCAGTGCAGCACCTGCACCTGCAGCAACAAGCGTGCGCGGAATCCGAAGCTGAATCAGCGCAGAGAACAATCCATCCGATTGGAACAGACTCGGAAACAGATCCGCGAACGGAATTCGCATGCCGCCAAACATCGTACTGAGCAAAATCAGCATCACGGTTATGACCGAAAATAATACGGCCATCGGACCGAATGCCAAACGACGTGAAGGTGCCCCTGTACTCATTGAAGCGGACATGCCCGACCCGTTCGCTGCCTTCATGCGTGTCAGTACAAGCCAGATCAGCCACGGCGCACCAATGATCGCCATTACAGCCCCTGTTGGCAGCTCCATGCTGGAGTTATGCACCATCTTGGCAAGCACGTCTGCACCAACTAAGAGCGCCGCTCCCCATATAAAAACACCGGGTAACAGTAATCGATTGGAACGTACACCACTCAATCGAACCAGATGCGGTGCCACGAGTCCCACGAAGCCAATGGGCCCGATCACACTGACGATCACCGCTGCCAGCAATACCGCGATAATCAAACCACCGGCACGAGCGAGTCCAACCTTTTGACCCAAAGAGGAAGCCGTGGATTCATCCAGTTCCAGCATATCCCACTGTCTGGACAAGATCAGCGCGAGAATGGTAATACCAACCACCCAAGGCCAAGCATAAGTTACACCACTCCAGTCATTCTGGACAAGGGTTCCTGAACCCCAAAGAAACAGCCCCTGCGTTTCCATGGAGAAAAAAATATGCAGTGCGCTTGTAAATGAACCAAGCACCATCGATATAATCATACCGGATAACGCCAGTCGAACGGGGCTAGATCTTCGTCCACCGCCCATGAAATAAGCTGCGAATGCTGCAAGCAATCCCCCAAGAGCTGCGAATAGAAAAGGCGACTGACTGAGTACGCCCGGAAAGAGAATGGCTCCCAGCACCACGATAAAATATGCTCCTGCATTAATGCCCAGTGTGTCTGACGCAGCGAGTGGATTACGAGTAATCGTCTGCAGCAGCGCTCCCGCAACAGCGAGCCCCCCTCCTGCGATAATACCGATCACCGTACGTGGCATACGCAAATCCCAGATCATATTGTGTTCCAATGTATTCTGTTTTTCAGTAAGTGCGTCCCAAACGGTGTGTAATGAAATGGCTGCCTCTCCATAACAAAGGCTTACAAAAAAAAGCACGATGAGAGCGGAAAGACCGCCCCCATATATGCTTATTGTACGCCAGTTCATAGCTGGCCTAGTTCCCTGAACCGAACTCATTTGGTAATCGCCTCAACAACCCCGTCAACCAATACTTTGGAGGAGATCGGTCCACCAAATGTCCATGTTGTGCTATCGAGTTGATAAATACGTTTATCCTTCACAAAGTTCAGCCCGTTCCAAACCGAATTATCTTTCATCGCTGTTCCAAAAACATCATCGTCCGGCTGTGTAATATAAATGAAATTACTGTCCTGTACAGTCGACAGAGATTCAATGCCTACAGTGGAGAAGCCATACCCTTCAACCTTGTCCGGCTGCCAATCATTAATCATGCCGATCTTGTCCAATGTGCCAATGACAACCGAATTATCGGTAAACATACGCAGACTAGCTGCATTTTGATACGTGAATGCCTGTGTCAGTGCAAAGTGGAATTGATCTTTCCCTGCAGCAGCAAGCTTTTCTTTGGCTTCTACATAATGCTGATCCAGTTCATCCAGTACTTGCTTCGCTTTGTCCTCTTTACCAAGAGCGGTGGCAATGCTATTAAATATTTCTGTCATTTTGTCATAATTATAGCCATCACCATCATACGGATCGAATTCAATCGTTGGTGCAATCGCATTAAGCTGATCGTAAACGGCATTATTATTATCCGCATTAGCAATGATAAGATCTGGTTTCAATGCAGCAATAGCTTCCAGATTCGGCTCACTACGCGTTCCGATATCTGTCACACTGTCATCCAGCGCTGCTTCAGATGTTACATAGACTTTATAGTTAGCGTTGTCCGCATTACCTACTGGCTGAACACCCAGTGCAACCACGTCCTCCGTGTAGGTCCATTCCAGGGTAACCACTCGCTCTGCCGGCTTGTCCAGCTTAAGCTCCCCGCGTTTGTGCTTCACCGTTACAGGACCAGCTGTCTCTTCAGCCGGAGCACCGCCGGAATCGGCATCCTGACTTGGTTCTGTAGTACTATTGGTTTTACCGCAACCTGCCAGAACCAACACAAACGCCAGCATGATTAGAAGTCCGTTCAAGCTTTTTCTCATATCTCTTTTCTCCCCTGTTTATATGTATTTATATGATAACAATTATCATTATCACTTATGGATTATCCCGTAGGAATGCAATTTTGTCAATGCAAATTGCCTTTTGATTTAGATTTTTCGTTTGGAGGCAGTAATATAACGTTTGCCCGTAGATACAAGCCCAGCAGTCAAGAGAGGATCAATGCATTGACATGATTCTAAATAAAGTGAACGGGACTGCCTTCAGGCAATCCCGTTCACACACTGGCAAATCAAATCTACGTTTTAACCAAGCTGCATTGTTGTAATGCATGTATCATCATTGTTATATGTAGATAGCTGTGTCTCTGCGACCTTTCCATCATGCACCACACGAATGAGGTATGACTTATCTCTGGCTAACCAGAAATCCATAAAGCCGTTAGAACCGGCCTTTATCTCAGCATCCTTCATGAGCGTATTGCCTTCGGAGTCATGGATCGTCACCATGAACTTCTTATTTTTCATTTCGCCCTGACATCCGGTCAGGCTGTGAATTGCACAGGGATGAGTCTGTTCCACGTAAGGCGCAATGGAAAGGAAAAACTCATTTTCAGGTAAGTCGTAGGTTGTCGTTTGGTTCCCTTTATCCGTGACAATTAACTGGGTGGCATTAATGGAGGCTGATTCCGGTGTCTCCTTGCGTGTACTGATATCTTCTACCATTTTTTTGATATTGGGTGCTTCGGCATTACCTGCTTCTTCCTTCCCTACATTGCTTGCAATCAGATAGGCTCCCAACACGATTACAACGACAAAGCCGGCAATGATCCACATTGGTTTTTTCATCTGGAGTTCATCTCCTCGTCCGTTTTGGTTTATTATAATGGAGAACGAACCATTATGGACTTAAACCACATGGAATTCACCAGATATTCACATATTTGTATGATCCATTGACATCATGTTACTTGTATCATTGATAAGCAAAGGAGGATGTGTTTAATGCAAAAATCCCTATTCGTTTCTGACACGGATCGCAGAGTCTATAGATCCAAACAAGCCTTAAAGACCTCATTGTTAGAATGGATGTCGCGCAAGCCGTTTGAGAGTATTACCATCACCGATATCGTGAAATTGGCCGATGTGAACCGCAGTACCTTTTACAAACATTATGTATACAGAGAAGACTTGCTCAATGAAATTTTGAAAGACGTGATGGCAGATCTAATCTTCGCCTACCGTGCCCCTTACCAACACTACCGGGATTTCGGAATCATGGACCTGAGCGCTTCGGCTATCAAAATTTTTGACCATGTTCTTGGCTATGCCACCTTCTATGCCTTGCTGGTTAACACAAACATGCTTTCGGGTTTTCGGGATACACTCTATGAGACGCTCAAAACTCTGTATCTGGAGGATGTAACCGATATGTCGCCGGACCCCCGAGTGAACAAGGAGCTTCTTGCCTGTTATCAGGCTAATGCTGTTCTCGGATTAATTACAGACTGGGTGCAAAGCAACTTCAAATACAGTGCCTCCTATATGGCGGGGCAACTGTTGGAATTCACACGCATGAATCGGTCCAATGAAGTTTACCGTTCGAATCTGAATCCATCTTTGGATGAAACGGAAAGAGGCACCGTCTCTCATGACAATGAGAAACCAGTACCTCTTTGAATGTTTCCATCACTCTGCTGTTAGTTGCTGATCCAGCCACCATCCACTGGCAGCTCCACACCCGTGATGAATTTGGATTCATCGGAAGCTAAGAACAAGTAGGCATAAGCAATATCCATGGACTCTCCGGCATGCGGAGGCAGTGGGGCGAGATTTTTGTAATGCTCTCCCATCTCCACTTGGGATTTGATGCCCGCTTTTTCCACCATGCCGGTAAACACAGCCCCTGGATGTACAGAGTTCACACGGATGTTATCTTTGGCGAACCACTGTGCACCATGTTTGGTCAGTGAACGTACTGATCCCTTGGAAGCACTGTATGCTGCACCCTGAGCATCGGCAATTCCGCCAATGATGGCAGCGATGGAGGACGTATTTACGATGGAGCCTTTTCCATTTTTCTGCATATAAGGGATAACCGCCTTCATTCCCAACCATACACCTGTACCGTTAATCGACATGACCTTGTCCCAATCTTCCAATTCTGCTTCCAGAATGCCTTTGGCGATGTGAATGCCGGCATTGTTGACCAGAATATCAATTTTGCCATAGTTCGCAATGGTTTCTTCCACAACAGCATTCCATGATTCCGGACTGGATACATCCAGCCTTAACGCAATCGCTTCGCCTCCGTCAGCTACGATCTGTTTCACCTGTTCCTCCAAAGCTTCAACCGCTACATCGGTAGCAACAACCCTTGCTCCTTCTCTGGCAAACAATTGAGCCCCTGCTAATCCCATGCCGCTTGCCGCTCCAGTTATAATTGCAACTTTTCCAGTTAATCTACCCATGTCCAATCATCCTTTCCAAATGAAGATGGATGCCCCATAAAGACACATCCGACCTTGTTGACACCTTTAGTATACGGATCAAATGAAAGCTCTTACAATCAGCAAATGGGCAGGCTTTTGTGGGATAACCGATAGTTGAGCACAGCTCTGTTCATTATCTTCAAGTTATCCCACAGATGAAGGGTTATTTGTTGTTTTACATCGAGGAGCTAATTCTGCACGATGGTGACATTGTAAGCCTATCATGGCTTTGCCCTGTCCAATCCTATATAATCATTATAAATTCTGGAAATCTTTTTGAACAGTTAACACAACGATATGTGTAACCCATTCTAGCTTGAGGAACAGGAGGAATTTTCATGAAGCGGCACCGTGTACATAAAGAAAAAACGAATATTGAACATTCCATTGACTGGAACGGCTTGGTCCCGAAACATATCGCGATTATGATGGATGGAAACGGAAGATGGGCGACGAGACGAGGGTTGCCCCGAAGTGCCGGTCACTATGCAGGAATGCAGACGATGCGGGAAACCATAAGCATGTGCCACAAAAACGGGATCACCTCTCTCACGCTGTACGCCTTCTCTACGGAAAATTGGAAAAGGCCCAAGGAAGAGGTCGACTACATCATTAGTCTGGTGGTTGAATTTGTACAGGATGCGACAGTGCAGGAATTGAATCAAAATAATATCAAAGTTAATTTTATTGGTGATATCTCGAAATTTCCCGAAGAAACACAGGAAGCGATGCGTAAAGTGGTGGAACTAACCCAACCGAACAGCGGGATGGCTGTTTACTTTGCAATGAATTATGGAGGAAAGAACGATATTGTGCAAGCCATCAAATCGTACATCGAAGTAAACATCGAAGAAAACAAAGAAACCTCGGAAATCTCCGAGGCAGAATTTGAAACGTTTTTGTATACAGGATTAAATCCTGCCCCTGATTTGCTGATCCGAACAAGTGGAGAGAAGCGGTTAAGCAATTTTCTGTTATGGCAAGCCGCCTATTCGGAGCTATGGTTTACGGATGTGATGTGGCCTGATTTCAACGAACAGTTGTTATATGAATCCATCTGGGATTATCAGCAGCGAAAGCAAAGAGCATTAGACGATATAACAACATAAATCAACTTTGGTCCTGTCCTCGCCATTTTCAACTTAGATGAGCTTTTAACCAGGGTTGAATTAAAGGGAGAACGATACTGGGAAGCATGGCTTTGGTGTGATCCATATCCTCTCCCTGGATGATTTCGACGGTCCAACCGAAGTTTTCAAGCCTTTGTTTATTCTTTTGCAACCGTCCGGCGATATCCACTGTCACATCCCCAAACTTTTCACCATATACAATTGTATCTTTCTCACCTGCAAAAGTTAATCTCGGGATACTCAGCTGATTCTGAATGAGTTGGTCATCAAAATCCAATAAACTTTGGTACATGGTGACAAATTGTTTGGTTTGAGCTGGATCAATTTGGATCTGAATGTTGTCCCAATCCACTTCATCCGGGCACATCTGCTCCGAATTCATAGATGCTTGTCCTTTTTGTTCATGTTCCAATTTCCCATGCTGCTTCAATGCTGCTTCATACGTCCTTGCAGTAACTACGCGCATTTCTTCATACGGCCCCTCGTATGGCGGGAATCCTCCCATAATGAGACTTTCCATACGATCAGTCCGAATTGCGAGCTGCAATCCGACAAGGGCCAGCCAGGAGTATCCGTAATAACTGAATCGATTCACATTCATTTGATCCGCAATCCTTAATAAATCCTGGGTTATATACTCGAACGTAAAATGTTCCGGATGGGGATGTGCCATATAGTGGCCCTCATAATCAAAATGCAAGATCTGAAATCCATCCGAAAGTCCAGCAATAAACTTTGCACCCAGTTCAGGATCAACACCCCATAACTTTAGGGTTTCGGCTTCTTGTCCGGTTACGGACTTTTTGGCGATCGGCAGCATAATGACTTTGCGATCTGGATTTCCGGTTAATCCGACTTCCAGCTCTGAACCGTTTTTCATTTTAATCATTTTTTTCAACTGCACCACTCCTTTGGCAAGTAAAACATTCATAATATCGTTTTATTAGACTCTTCATCTTATAGCAACGACTTCCTCGTGCAAAAATATCTTGTCCAGCTTGAACGTGACGTAGGGCGTAATCTCAGTGATCTTCATACCTCCGGTAGATACCAGCACCGTGACCCTCTTACCAGACTTTGGGGGCTTGGCTTCGGAAACGAAAGAGAGCAGCGGCGATGTCTCTTAGCTTCATCGCCCCGCCGCTCTCCAGCCCCCGATAATTCAGTCTATCTTTTAGAATAAATAGACTTATTGACTGGATAAAAGACATAAACTTTTATTTTTATGCTGACATAAACTGTATTGAGAATCGGAATTAAGGAGTCAGTTTTAGAATTGTCACAGTGGTATTTAGATTGTTATGCAACTGTGCAGGAGTTGCATTCGCATTTACCAGTTGGATCGTCGTCGGAACTGTTGTGACCGTAATAATAACTTCAGCGGATATGGGCCCTCCTCCATTACCCGTGAAAGGCACTGGTGTTATGGGCGTTCCATTCACCGTAAGGTTGAAATCAGCATTGCCCTGATTATGAATGGTGAAAGAGATAAAGTAACTTCCTGTTTCATTAATGGTTATCGTCGAAGATGGAGGCACGAAGGTGAATGCTCCGCCTACATTAGCCAAAACTCCGGTTAAAGTTATTGGTGAGTTTCCTGGAACGGTATCAGTACCTGTACCGGGATCTGCTCGAAAAACACTCAGGAAATCGGATATCCCAGCCCCGGCCGGACCTGCTGGACCCGTTGCTCCGGCAGGGCCGGTTGCACCAACAGCACCTGCTGCACCTACTGGGCCGGCAGGGCCAACAGGACCCACTGGGCCAGCAGGGCCGACAGGTCCCACTGGGCCAGCAGGGCCAACTGCTCCGATCGCGCCAGCCGGACCTGCTGGTCCCGGTATACCAGGTACCCCTTGCAGTCCGGCTGGTCCCGGTATCCCCTGAGCTCCAGTCGCTCCTTTGGGACCTATCGGTCCAAGTGGGCCAGGAATCCCTGGAGCGCCTTGCGGTGCATTAACAACAACTTTAGGTCTAATCTTCAGCACCTTAACCTTAACTCCACAATGCACATGTTTTTTGAATTTACGTCTACAAATACGTTTCCCATGACGATTTATCAATTAACTCACCTCCGTGATATTTCTCCACATACTATGTGTAATGATCACGGGGGGCATAGACAATCAACTATAATTCAGAAAATTATAGTGCCTATTATGAGATAAGTTGTCTATTAAAACGATTAATTCACATCACATCCTTCTTCAGTTCAATGTCCAACTCCCCACCATTTCCGTTTTTTTGCATTTTAATTATTTTCTTTTTAGTGACTACTCCTTTGCTGTTTATACATTCAGTCTATAACATTGATGCAATATTCCGGTTTTTATTATAAAATGCGGATCAAATATGAACTTTGGCGCGTTATATGTTAGTGTAGCACTTGAAGGTTTTACTTGAAACATGAGGAGTAGAAGCAAATGAACTTTACATATACACCTGGACAGATTGCAACTGAACTGGCTATTAGTACAACCACGCTGAGACGCTATGAAAAGGAAGGCTTGATTCCCCATGTTCCACGGACCACAAGCAATCACAGGTACTACACGTCCATTCACTTCCAAGCATTCATCGCGATTCGTTCGTTATTAAAGGGTTATGAGATTCCGGCTGTATATGAAGTCATGAGGAAAGTTAAACGTGGTGAAGTCAACGACGCACTTTGGCTCGTGAACCAGCAGTTGTATAACAGCCAACTGGAGAAACAACGGGTTGATGAGATATGGGGCATGATTCAACAGACCGATTTTTCAGAATATAGGAATGTTAAAATTACGAATACCTTGACGATTGGGAAAGTCGCTGAAGTAGCGGGGGTCAACACCTCTGCCATCAGGCATTGGGAAAAAGAAGGGTTAATTCGTTCGGAACGGGACAAGCACAATGGTTATCGAATGTACACCAGAACTGAGCTGAGAAAGATATTGATCATTAGCAGTTTGCGAAAATCCGTCTACTATATTGAACATATGAAAGAACTTCTAAACACTGTCGGCACACAGGATTACACACAGATTAACAACGCATTCCAACTAGCCATGCACAAGCTGAACAACCAACTAACCCTGCAATTTGCAGGAATCAAGGAACTTATGAAATATATCGAATTACATCAGGAATTATAGGCAGCGCCTCACGTCAATGCTTATTCTATATTTCACTACCGACGCATTGGCTTGTTTGGAAAGATCCAAGATTAGTCTTCAAAAAAAGAGAACATGCAACAGCGTACACCAGGACTAGACGGTGCACGCTGTTAAATCACACAGATAAGTGTTCATATTTTCGAATCTGAATAGTATTGCTTTTATACATGTCCTAACAGCGTCAACCGTCTGATGTCTATAGTCCAGTTTAATTGTAGCAATGACTCGATCATGCTCCAAAACCTCAATCAGCATCCAGACTAGCCCATACTTGACTTTCTTTTAGATTGTCCGTGGAATGACGCTATAAGCTTACATGCTTTTGCGGTTGGCTGTTCTTCCTGCCATCCAGTATGCAAGTCCCCCGGATATCACAAAAGCAATACATACACCAATACAAGTATGCAACATATTGGAGGTCCCCTCTTCGATGTAGAACGGAATGTCAAACAGGCTGCCGGAACCACCTATGACCAATGTCTTTACAGATAGAAGACCGAAATACAATCCTCCAGCCGCACCACCCAGCATGGCTGCATAAAAAGACGCCCTCCTTCTTATATTGACTGCAAACATTGCAGGCTCTGTCACTCCGAATAATGCCGTTCCGCTTGCCCAGAATGCCAGTTTCCGGAACTCCGGCTGCTCGCTTCGCAGACCTGCAGCGAGTGCGGCACCCGCCTGCGCAACAAAGGCAACAAGCATGGCCGGAAGTACAATGGTGAAGCCATTCGTCATAAGCTCATTCATCAGGATGGGGAACAGCCAGTAATGTAGCCCCATGATCATAAGTAGCGACATGCTCGCTCCCAGCAGCATAATCAAAACAACGGGAGCATCATTCAGCAGCGATTCAATAACGCCAGACAGATGCTCGTCAACCCATGTACCTACTGGACCAAGCACCAACAGCACCATTGGTGCAATGACCATCAACGTTAACGCCGGAGCAAGAATTCCTTTCAGTGCGCCGGGGCTGATTCGCTCAACCCGCTTTTCAAGCCAGGAAGCTGCGCCTATTGCTGCAATTACCCAAAGGGCTGCCGAAAAAAAGGGCGCTTGTGATACGACGGGTACCCCCATAAAATGTACATCTTCTCCACTAGACATTAACGTAATCATTTGTGGGTATAACATCAATCCGCCAATGGCAGCTGCCACATACAGATTGCCTTTTAAGCGATAAGCTGTACTGATGGCGACCAGAATGGGCAGCAGATAAAATGCGCTGTCGCCGATCGACTTCCAGATCATCCAGGTTGGACTGTTGATCAGCGAAGCATCTTCCGAGCTGAGCGAGTTAATCACTGTAATCATACCGAGTATGATTTTGAGTATTGCTGCTCCCAGAAGGACGGGCATCAACGGCCTGAACACATCGGAAATAAAATACAGGGCGGAGCATGTCTTTTTACCTTTGATCGTTGTTTCCTGCATCGAATCTCCGTTCTGTTGCTCCACACCCATACCAAGCAGCGTATTGTAAATGAAGGCGTCTTCATCTCTAAACTTCATGCAATACGTGCCATGGGTTATGCAAATGTCAGTATCGAGGGCCGTTTCCGTTGGAACGGACAGATCCATATGGCTATGGTCATACAATGTCAGCGTTGTTATACTCCTGTCATGCTGCACATGACGAATATTCTCCTTTCCACCTGCGAGCTTTAATCGTTGTTCGATGAACCTGTCTTTCATATGTATCTTCTCCTTATGCTGCGGTAAACCCGAGTTTTGTGAATGTGCCTTTATCTATATAGCCATTTCCATAGAAAAACTTCAATAGGATAAAAAAACGATTTCTCCTTTTATTTCATGTTTTTTGCGTAAGGTATAATGACCTAGTAAAAGGAAAAGAAAAGGGGCATCCCCCAAAGTCATAAGCATGACAGAGGACGCCCCTTGTTCGTCTTTTTTAATTCTAAGGAACCTGGCACACGCATTTGCTCCGATTTGCACAGGTTTAAGATGTAACGAATCACAGAGACGTTATTTCGTCAATGGGGTCAATGTTATAGGTCCTGACGCCATGTTATGACGGAATAACGTTACTAAGGTTCTTTAAACGTTACAATCCTAGATTATCCACCTATTAGGATGCAGTAGGTTCGTTAGCGCTTGGAACGGAAGAACATGTCTTTCGGTACAGGACCTTCATCACGATCTTACGATAACGCCAGCATCGCGTTCATGTCTTCTTCTGCCGTTGTGATCAGCTTCAGACCAAACATGTCCACAAGTACATCCAACACACCAGCTGATATAAACTCTGGCGGTTTGGGCCCAATACGAATGTCCTGAATGCCGAGACTAAACAGGCCAAGCAGGATGGCGACTGCCTTTTGCTCAAACCAGGACAGGACAATGCTGACAGGCAGCTCGTTCACCGTACAGCCAAAAGCATCCGCCAAGGCCATCGCAATTTTTACCGTAGAACCGGAGTTGT
Source organism: Paenibacillus pabuli NBRC 13638 (assembly GCF_001514495.1). Taxonomy (GTDB): domain Bacteria; phylum Bacillota; class Bacilli; order Paenibacillales; family Paenibacillaceae; genus Paenibacillus; species Paenibacillus pabuli. Next base: position 151,649 of record NZ_BCNM01000015.1, on the reverse strand, counting down.
TGCATTGCCCCAGATCGATATAACGCGGAATGCCTGTATCCCCAACTGTGCCATAATCCACATCATTGAAGCGGAATTTACCGCAGGATGTGGTCAGAATAACCGTGTCATTGGGCAGCGATGTAGCCAATTCACGATAGTAGTTCCCCCCTTTACCCGGTGCATCACAGCCTGCAATGACGAAGAAACGACGGATATGTCCATCCTTTACCGCCTGAATAATTTCTGGAGCGAGTCCAATAACCGTCTCATGATGATACCCTGTCGTTAACACTTTCTCAGACTGAATATTGGCCGCAGGCAGGGACAACGCACGCTCAATGAGAGGCGAGAAGTCATCATCCATAATCTTGGCAACCCCCTCCAAACCAGCCACTTCGTACGAGAAAAAGCGATCTGCATACGTTCCCTTAATCGGCATGACACAGTTGGTCGTTGCAAGAATGGCACCTGGAAACTGCTCGAACAGTCTGCGTTGATCGTACCAGGCTTTACCGATATTGCCTTTCAAATGAGCATATTTCTTCAGGGCCGGATATCCATGGGCGGGTAACATTTCCGAATGAGTATAAACGTTGATGCCCTTTCCTTCCGTTTGGCGTAACAGTTCTTCCAGTGCATAGAGATTATGTCCTGTTACCACAATGCACTGTCCTTCGATCCGGTTCTGGCTAACCGTTATCGGCTGAGGAATACCAAAACGGTCTGTATGCGCACGATCCAGTACATCCATAATACGAATCGCTGCATTCCCTACTTTCATAGCCATATCCAGATGTTCCTGCACATTAAAGTTGGAATTGGTTAACGTCATATACAAAGCCTCATGTGTAATGCGATCGACCTCAGGATCGTGATAGCCGAGCTGCCGCGCATGTGTTGCATAGGCAGCGATTCCTTTTAGCGCAAAAATCATCGTATCCTGCAAGCTGGCGATCGTTTCATTTTTGCCGCATACGCCAACTACGGTACACCCGCCGCTGGGCGTCTGTTCACACTGATAACAAAACATATGATTCCCCTCCTATTCGGATTAAACGATGTTCGTTATCAAATAGCGTAGCAGACCCATAAGTGACCAAGTGTGATGACGCACACAGTTTTCGATATCCTTTCAATATCTATTTCCATTCCTAAAAAGTGCAACCCACAGAAGATACAACTCGTAATCATAGCAAACGAATGAGATTCACCAGACACGGAGATTCTACCTATGAAGTTCATCAAAATGATGAAAATTCACTGATTCTTATACGTCTGCAAGGTTATATACACAAAGAAATATAATATCCGAAATCTATTATCCAAGGAGCTGTTCAACCATTGCAACATTACAGACACAGTGCAGAGGAAACACTTCAGGACGTACAGAGTTCCAATAACGGACTCACAACCTCTGAAGCTGAGAAGAGACTGGAGACAGAAGGATATAACGAGTTAAAAGGAAAAGCTGCAACACCCATCTGGAAGCTGTTTCTTGAAAATTTTAAAGATCCCATGGTCATCGTGCTGCTTATTGCTGCCGCTGTTCAAATTGTGCTTGGACACCTGATCGAATCGCTAATCATTTTTCTCGTCATTCTGTTAAATGCGGTAATCAGTGTTGTACAGACCAAAAAGGCCGAAAGTTCTCTGGATGCACTCCGGCAAATGTCTGCTCCCGAAGCCAAAGTCATTCGTGACGGACAGAAAAAAACGATTCCCGCGCGGAATCTCGTTCCAGGCGACATTGTCCTGCTCGATGCAGGTGATTATGTCCCGGCAGATGGCCGCATTTTGGAATCAGGCAGCTTGCGAATCAACGAGGGCATGCTGACAGGAGAATCCGAAGCAGCGGAGAAACACGCAGATGCCATCCCGGAAGAAGCTCCGATCGGCGATCGGCGCAATATGGCATTCAGTGGATCACTGGTGGTGTATGGTCGGGGTACGCTCGTCATTACGGGTACAGCACTGAAAACGGAAATCGGCAAGATTGCCGAATTGATTGAAAATGCAGAAGCAAAGGAAACCCCGCTGCAGCGCAAATTGGAATCGTTTAGCAAGAAGCTGGGCTTCTTTATCCTGGGCTTGTCGATTCTTATTTTCGCCATCGAAGCAGGACGTGTCTGGCTAACCGAAGGAACGGAAAATATCGGGCCATCCATTGTGAATGCCCTCATGTTCGCAGTTGCCGTCGCTGTCGCCGCCATTCCTGAAGCCCTTTCCTCGATTGTGACCATTGTATTGTCTCTGGGAACGAATAAAATGGCCAAGCAGCACGCCATCATCAGACGTCTTCCTGCCGTGGAAGCCTTGGGTTCTGCCAGCATTATCTGTACAGACAAAACAGGAACGCTTACTCAAAACAAGATGACTGTGGTTGACTATTATATTCCCCATGGCACCAAAGACCAATTCCCGGATGATCCCAAACAGTGGTCTGAAGAGGAGCGCCGTTTGTTACATATTGCAGTACTCTGCAATGATTCCAATATTAATCAGGAAGGCAAGGAGCTCGGTGACCCAACTGAGGTGGCGCTCATTGCTTTCAGCAACCGGGTGAACAAGGATTACAATGAAATCCGTGACCAGTTTCCGCGTGAAGCCGAGCTTCCTTTTGACTCGGATCGGAAACTGATGAGTACAGTGCACACATTTGAGGGACAGACGGCTTTGCTGACCAAAGGTGGCCCAGATGTTCTGTTCAGTCGCTGCAGTCATGTATTTATGAACGGAGAAGTCCAGCCATTGACGCCTGAGATTCGCACACAGTTTGAAGAGAAAAACGAAGCGTTCTCCAAACGCGCATTTCGTGTGCTGGCTTACGCCTACAAAAAGTTTGATGACAAAAATCAGGTCACGATAGAGGACGAACATGATCTAACGCTTGTTGGTCTGACCGCCATGATCGATCCACCGCGTGAAGCGGTATATGGTTCCATCGAAGAGTCCAAGAAGGCGGGCATTCGCACCATCATGATCACCGGCGACCACAAAACAACAGCCCAAGCGATCGGTATGGATATCGGACTTGCAGGTCCAGACGACCTGGCCCTCACTGGAGCAGAGCTGGACAAACTGTCGGATGAAGAACTCGATCAGCAGCTCGAACATATCTCGGTGTATGCACGCGTATCTCCTGAAAATAAAATCCGCATCGTGCGTGCATGGCAGCGCAAAGGCAAGATTGCAGCGATGACCGGAGACGGTGTCAACGACGCACCCGCATTGAAACAGGCCGACATCGGCGTAGCAATGGGCAGCGGGACAGATGTCGCCAAAGATGCGGCAGCCATGATTTTGACGGATGATAACTTTGTGTCTATCGTAAATGCCGTCAGTGTCGGGCGTATGGTATTTGACAATATCAAAAAAGCCATTGCATACCTGTTTGCAGGAAACCTCGGGGCGATTATCGCCATTTTGTTTGCACTTGTGGTCGGTTGGGTGAACCCTTTTACAGCCCTCCAACTGCTTTTCATCAATCTGGTGAATGACTCCCTGCCTGCCATTGCACTGGGTACCGAAAAAGCTGAACCGGACGTCATGCGGCGCAAACCGCGGGATATTAACGAAGGTATCTTTGCCGGCGGTACATTGCAGGCTGTCATTACGCGTGGTGTTCTAATCGGGGTGGCTGTCATCGTGTCCCAATATATTGGACTTGGGATCTCGGAGGAAATGAGTGTGGCGATGGCCTTCACAACCCTGATTCTGGCACGGAGTCTGCAAACTTTTGCAGCACGCTCCAACACACAGACGATTCTCCAGGTCGGCTTCACCACCAACAAATATGTTCTCGGCTCCATCCTGGTTTGTCTCTGCCTGTATGGAATCACGCTGATTCCAGGGGTTCGGAGCATCTTTGCCATCCCAGCAGCCTTCGGCTGGAATGAATTCCTCATCGCAGGGGGACTCGCTCTCGCCGCGGTCATTCTGATGGATGTCATCAAGTGGATTCGCAATCGCGGCTCACAAACCAGCGCAGCCTGACTGTAATAGGTGCCCTTAAAATTTAGGGCGCCTATTTTTTTATAACATCCATACAACACTTGACGATCCAGACCAAGGAAAAGGGAGTCACATTTTTCAAACCCACTGCAATTATGACATTATTGCCATATATGAAGATTGAGCGTAAAATGGTTTATTGATTCTGATATATTACCCTGTTTGAATCAAAAAACAGGTACATTTATCATTAGCTCCATTGAATTCATAGACAGGAATGGTTACGTGAAAGATAAAATTGTAATGCCTCTCTGGACTTGCTGCCTGTTCATCGTTGTGATGAATACCACCATGTTTAACGTCTCTTTACCCGTTATTATTCATGATCTTCAGATTACATCTGACCTGGGGTCCTGGGTCATCTCAAGCTACTCCATTGGTTATGCCTTGTCGACGGTGATTTACAGTCGATTGTCTGACCGTATTCCGGTACGCAAACTGCTGACGGTGGGATTGCTGATTCTGGGCTTATCTTCATTGCTGGGATTATTTGCGCATAGCTTTGCGATCCTTTTGCTAACACGCATTCTCCAATCTGCGGGTGCAGGGGTCATGGCCGGGCTTGGGCTTGTCATCGCGAGCCGCTATATCCCAGTGGAGCGACGTGGAGCTGCCATCGCACTGATCTCATCAGGCAGTGCCATGGCATTTGGACTTGGCCCCATTGTGGGTGGACTCATTAGTGAGTACTGGGGCTGGAATGGACTTTTTGCCATAACGGTGCTTGTCCTGCTTGCCCTGCCCGTACTGCTCTATTTTCTCCCGCGTGAAATGGCCAAACCGGAGAATCCTTTTGATATGATCGGTGCAGCATTAACCGTGATTAATGCAACCACCCTTCTGGTTGCCATCACCCAGCAGTCATGGTTATGGCTAGCCATCGGTGTCATTTCACTTGTTGTGCACATCGTGTATATTCGCAGGGCGAGCCTTCCTTTTGTGAATCCACATGTATTCCGAACACCCGGGTTTACCCGACTACTGATCATCGGCTTCTGTGTTCTGGTCGTAAATCTGGGCAATCTGTTCCTGATGCCGTTAGTACTCGCGGACCTGTATGGACGTTCGTCGCTGGCTATTGGTTTGCTGATTGCTCCTGGAGCCATCGTCTCGGCATTCTGTACCCGTTTTGTCGGTCGCTGGATCGACCGTTATGGCAATATGCGTTTTCTGATGATCGGACACGTATTGCTTGCCTCAGTACTTGCTCTGTTTGTGCTGGGGCTGGATCAGTCAGCCTTGATCATTACCGGCGGATATCTCTTTTTCTCCCCGGCACTCTCTGCCTCCATTGCTTCACTGAATAACGAAGCATCTCGGGTACTGCCCAGAGCGGAGATCGGTTCCGGTATGGGCCTTCTACAGCTGATCCAGTTTTTTGGCGGTTCGGTATCCGTAGCTATCTGCGGGTTACTGCTGCATGGCATTCCGGGCGTTCCAGTAGAGGATGCCTATCATGTTGTATATGGATGTCTGCTGCTGGTCTGTCTGGCATCGCTTGTGATCGTAGTCTGGCATAGCAAAGCTGCACGATCAACTTCCACGGTTACGATGACTGAGACTGGATAAGTGCAAGTTACAATGCGAGCTACATCGTTCAAAAAGCACTAAAAAAGCACTTATGTATTCGTTTGAGTAAAAGGCCCGCGCATCGCGCGAGCCTTTTGTCGTTCACTTCGTTTTTCAAACGATGAATCACTCCACTGGATCACTCAGTCTGACTTTTAAACAACATTTGAATGCATTGAAGATGGCAGCGATCTCTCGGACATTCTCCTCCAGCAGTTGCTGGGCTTCCTCCAGCGTCTCTGATTCACTCTCGGCATCTTCGCGCACCATCGCCTCTTCATGATCCATAACCAGTATGGCAGGAGATTCCGAATTCTCTCGGTAATCCAATAAGTAGTTGTTGCCGCTGCTGACACTCCAGGCAAATGGAATAATCCGGCCTGGATCAGGATTCACATCGTCTATCAGATTGATGTTGTTCGCAATGAACTGATCATCGAGAGCAAAGAACCGAATTTCCCAATCGATGACCTCACCATGTTCAATCACATCAAATGCTTGACCCCCAGCCTCCTGCTGAAACTCCAGATATGCGTGCGGAAATACGATACCGTAATAATTCTGAATGTTCTCGATTTGCATATTACTCATGCACACCCTCCCCATACAGTCCTGTCATAGCACTTCATTTCCCAGTCAATGCTGCCTTCCAGGCTTCCTCCAGTGCTACAGGGGCTTTGCTGCTGCTCTCGCCGCCGCCCTCCTCCGTCCAAAGTGGTGGATAATACGCAAATACCTGTCCTGTCTGAAGCTGTCCCATGTCGTTTTGCCAGCCTTTCCAGCGAAAGGTCTGATAGTACTGCTCCAGATCACCATTGGCTAACCAATTGATGAAACCTGAATAAGCCAGTTCTGTCGATTCCCATTCCAGCGTGTCGGGGGCAAAATAGTATACATGTCCTGTACGTCCATATTTGCCCATATCCATTCCGAAGAATCCACCTGCTGCATCGTAGGCGACAACCATCATTCCTTCCAGTTCCGGTACACACGGCTGCTCAGCCACGCCGTTCCAACTAGTCAGACTCCCGAAAATGTGGTCACCGCCCGATCCAAGCAGCGTAACCCAGCCATCATCCAGCAGGATGCCCGCCGTCTCATAAGCAACGGTTCCCAAATACGATTTGGTACTTACCTGAAGACGATAGAGTGCATCCTCTCCGATCTCCCGCTGTGCAGGAATGTAGGTGTATTTATTTTGTCCATGGTCCAACAGCTCCTTAAGCTCCTCCCAAGCGTGATGTTCCCGATCCACTAATTCGTTTGCGGATAGTTTATGCATGATCACTCGCCCCTCTCCAACTTTCAACATTACATATCGTTCATTTCCAATGGGTACTCGTGTTTATTCCGACTTGGCGAAACCCATCAACACTTCTGGGTTCATAATAACTATTTTTTGATTTTGCATTTGGATAACATCCTGCTGCTGCAAATCCTTTAACAATATGCTTACCGTTTCCCTCAGAGTTCCAACCATATCTGCCAGGTCCTGATGAGTCAGTCTCAAATTAATGATGCTCCTTTCCTCTTCCTGTGCACCGAATTTGGAATACAGTTTTTGCAGCGTCAGCATTAATCGTGTCTTGGCATCATTGATTTTCATCTCATGCAACTTCTCATTAGCCAGGATCAGACGATCAATCTGAAGCTGTAGCAAACGGTCTTTAACACCTGGATATTGGGCAATCAACTGTTTGAATACCTTACCGTCAATGGTACAGACCACACTGTCACGATGGGAAACCACGGATAACAGCCTCTCCTTGATGGGATCGACAAGTTCCATATCTCCAAAGACATCGCCCTGTCCCAGCAAATCGACTGTATGCTCTCTCCCCTGTGTCGTTCTATACACTTTGATGACTCCCGATAACACAATATAAGCATGATGGCTCGGTTCACCTTCATTAAAAATCCGCTTGCCTTTGGGGTAAGATATCGTTCGAAATAAAGGACGGATTCCTTCAAGTTCTTCCGGATACAAGTCTCTAAACAACGGAATATCTTGCCATAATGTCATGTTGTCCATAAGCTTCCTTTCTGTACCTCGGATGATCGTATGCTGGCATACAGCACCTCTTCACCAGCACTGTTATAGTAGGTTACAGCACACGATGCCACGATCAAACCACCTATTTTCCACAACCAGTATGTCCATTATTTTGTAAAACGAGGAGAGAATATCATGAGAATTAATCTGGATGGGCTGGGTTTAACCGAGACACCGGAACATGTATGGGATGCTGAAAATCTGCTTGAACTAAGCCTCTATAACAACCGGATCAACACAATTCCCGATCGGCTGTTCCAACATACTGAAATTGAAGTTTTAAATTATGCAGGTAATGAGATTGAGATTTTGCCAAGCCTTATCGGCCACCTTGCTCACTTGAGAATGCTGGATCTTGGGCATAATCGTCTGGAACAGTTGCCCAAAGAAATTGGACAATTAAGCTCGCTGGATACGTTCCTCTACCTGAGCAATAATCGATTTACAAGTCTTCCTGCAGAGCTGTGTAACCTCAAGTCACTTCGATATCTGAATGTTACAGACAATCAGCTTCGGGAGCTCCCAGCAGAACTAGGCAATCTGAAGAGCCTCATTGAACTTCGTTTATATTATAACAAACTGGAATTACTTCCTGAATCGCTCACCGAACTAAGCCAATTGAGAGAACTTCACGTATACGGTAATCTGCTTACTCACCTGCCTCAGGGACTAGGCCACCTTACTGAACTTCGCATATTGGATTGTAACAACAATCGGATTAATGAATTGCCTCACTCTATTCAGGACATGAAAAAATTGAGAAAGCTAAGCCTCAGAACAAACAGAATAACCCATTTGCCTTCAGAAATCGGTGCACTTAGCAGCCTGATTGAGCTTGATCTGAGAGATAACGATATTTCGGAGATTCCAGAATCGATCCTGGAGCTGGAGCATCTGGAGAAGCTTGATCTCAGGTGGAATAGCAATCTGAGACCTACTTCCTGCTTAACTACCCTCGAGCAAAGAGGCTGTGTGGTTTATAAATAAGCATTATAGCCTTCTGCATGAAAAGGTCGAATGAAGGATAGTACCATCCTGGGTTTCTCGATGTTACACTTCCTCGACATGCTTCATCCAGATATGCTTGTAGTCAATTTTCCCCCATGCATTTAAGGCAATGCCCTCAAGCATGGGGTGATGCTGGGCTCTCTGAAGACTGTGATACAGGAAGATGACATTCGATGAACTCTTGATCTTTTCCTGAATGTCCAATAGCTGCCTCATTCGCTCATCCGAGCTTGGTTCTCCCATGCATTGGGTTAACTTTTCATCCACATATGCGGTCAATTCCGGGCTGAGATGATTGCGCAGGAAACTGAAACGGGATTGATACAGCTCAAGCAAGGTCAGGTCTGGCTGCTCGCCAAGCACTTCTCCAGCCAAGACCAGATCCGCCTGTGCCAACACTTTCGGGTCAGCCAGATGTTCAATCGTGAGCTTCACCACATTCAGCCGAATCCCCATCTCCGTGCATTGTCTGCTAATCCATGCGGCCGTTTTTTCATTTTCCAACCATTCATACGTATACAAGTTCAGAGATTGCCCTTCATAACCGGATGCCTGTATCCGTCGTTTTGCTTCATCCAGATCGAAGCTCGGTGTGTAATCCTGCTCCGCTCCACTGAGCACAAAACCTTTTGATGCATACTGCCTGAGACCGCCCAGCTCCTTAATCATTCGTTCTCGATCCAATCCCAGATCCAGAGCCTGACGAAATAGAATATTGTGCTGAATCCCTGCTTTGTTCAGGTTAAAAGTCATATAGGTGCTGCCATTCTCCAACTGACTGAGAGAAGGTTCACTCGTTGCCTCCCTGCTCGCACCCGAATATAACAGCTGCATGTCCCTGCCTGTCCAATGTGATCCAGGCTGTCCTTCATAGTCCGGCCACACCCACATCTCAATCCGATCCAAATGAGGACGCCCTTCAAAATAATGATCATTCGCTTCCAACACAAGCAGGGATTCATTATTTTTGATCATACGGAAAGGACCCGTGCCAATCGGCAGTGCTGAGAAACAGGCTTTTTTGTCGGGTCCACCCCAATGTTCAGGCACGATCGAACAGCGATCCGTACAGAGAAAGGCAGGAAACACCGCATTGGGCTGGGCAAAATAAAAATCAATACAATATCTCCCATGCGTCTGTATATCTGTGATTAGAGAAAACATCCATTCCGAGGATGTCCTTCCTGACATGCGTGTAAATGTAAATCTCACATCCTGTGCAGTCATTTCCTGACCGTGGTGGAACCGTACCCCCTTACGTAAATAGAATCGCCAGCGGGATGATGATTCGTCCCATTCCCAATGGTGGGCTAGTCCCGGAAGAATGCGTTTTTCCTCCGGATCGAAGATCAGGAGTGTATCAAAGATCTGTCTTACCCAATGAGATTCCGTACGCCGCTGAACCCACGCCGGGTCCAGATGAAGGACGGGTCTATAAAAGGGGAAACGCAGCACTTCCCGTTCCCCCCCCTCGGTGCGCAAGATGCCCAGCTGTCGTTCCAGCCAATCGGCGAAATCGTCCTTCAATCGCTGCGTACCGGAAGATTCAATCAGACGCCATGCTTCATTCAGCTGCTCATTCTCCACAAGCTGCTTCGCTTTGGCTGCAAGCAGATCCGACACCGATGCGAGAAAAGTGATGCGGGATAGGTTCCCCCGTCCACGACCGGGTGTCCATGTCAAATAACCGGATTCCATCAATTTATTCAGCACAAGCTGTGCATTGCGCCTTGAACAATCCAGCAGTTGAGTGATCTGATCCATCGTGACTTCAATCATTTCCTGCACAGGCACCGCCTCAAAGTGGGTGCGCAAGATCAGGTAATGCTCTTCTGCGTCCATGTTCACTCTCCTAAAAGGCGAAGTCGAATTCCTGAATGCTTCGCTTTTTCTTCCTCTTTTGCAAAAGTATAATGGACCTCATTACCACACGTAAAGAGGAGATTGTTATCCATGTCTGAAATCAACGTACACGCCACTTCTGTCACCACGCCCGCCCCATCGGTATGGAGAAATCTAAATTTCATCATTCTGTTTGCTGCCAGCGGCATCATTGCACTGGGTAACCAAATCTATGAATTGGCCCTGCCCCTAATCTTATATGAACTCACAAAGTCTCCTGTAGCAATGTCAACCATGCGTGGCATTGAATTTCTGCCCAATCTGTTTCTTGCCATGTTTATCGGTGTACTGATGGATCGGGTTCATAAGAAATGGTGGTCTATTGGCTCCATCGTCTTACAGGTTTTCCTTCTGCTCGCGCTGTTTCTGTTTTTTCAATACGGTCAACCTTCCATTTATGTACTCTACGGATGCGGCTTTATTCTGATGACTCTGAGTTATGCCTTTCGTAATGCTTCAGCTGGCATGATCAAACAATCGGTTCCTACGCCACTGCTAACGTCAGCCAACGCGGCGCTGGGCTTCACTACCACATTCATTTCCATTATGGGTGCCGCCCTATCCGGAATGCTGTTGATGTTATCCAGCCTGTACACGGGTCTCTTGATCACTGCCATTCTGCTTGCAGTCTCCTGTATCATTCTTCTACCACTGCATTCTGCACCTGTAGCCAGAGAAACATCCCCTCAGGGCTTCTGGCTAGACTTTAAAGAAGGCTGGATCGAGCTGCGTCGCAATCATATGTTACTGGTCATCAGCATTACGGTCATTTTTCTCAATGCCACCTCGGGTATGGTGGATGCAACCGTCATCTTTTATGCCAAAGATACATTGCAGCTCCGCAATCTGGAACTTGGACTTGTATTATCTGCTGCTGGAGTAGGTGGTTTGATTGGCAGTCTGGTGGTTAGTCCTCTGCGCCGCAAATATTCAGCTGGCGTGCTCATTGTGGTGACCACACTGCTCCAAGGCTTCGCCTTCCTAATGCTTTACTTGTTCCACTCTGCTTACGGCCTCGCTGCGGGTCTATTTTTATCGGGTATTTTCCAAACCATCAGTACGATCTGCATCTGGACATTCCGCCAGGAGTCCACACCACATCACATGATTGGCCGAATCAGCGGGATTACCGGATCTCTGTTTAAGCTCGGCATGCCCCTGGCTATATGGGGGAGCGGCTGGATCTCTAAGCTGTCTAACCCTGCGTTGGTGTTCGGCATAGCCGCAGCAGCCAATGTCCTCATTTTTGTCTGCTGCCGCTATAGTGTGCTCTGGGAAAGAGAACGAAAATAACTGTCAGCATATACAAACAGGTGGAGAGATTACACTCACACCTGTTTCGCTGTTTCTGAGTACCCCTCCCCATTCTGAAATTCGATGGGCTCTCGTTCCTTATTTCACCATTCAAATCTGCTATAATCAAACTTTATAGCAAATTCATAAGGAGGAATCATCATCTTGTATCGTATAGCTGCCATTGCCCTCCTGGCCCTGATTTTGTTCGCAACCGGTTGTCAGAAGGATGAGGCCTCATCCGTTCATTCTCCCGATGCTGTGCAGGTACCGGATACCCAGAAGATGTATTACATATCACCACAAGGAAACGATTCGAACAAAGGAACCATTCAATCTCCCTGGAAAACGTTGCAGCATGCTGCCGACCATGCCACTCCGGGAAGCACTGTTTATTTGCGGGAAGGTGTCTATCACCAAAAGGTCAAAATCACTCGGAGCGGTAATTCCTCGGGCAATCCAACCCTGTTTTCCAGCTATCCACAAGAGAAGGCCATCATTGATGGTGAAGGTCTGTCGGTACGCGGCATAGAGGGCTTGATTGAAGTCGAACATGCCAGCTATATTACGATTCAAAATCTCGAAATCCGCAACTTTACAACCTCACTTCGGGGACAAGTGCCTACTGGAATATATGTTCACGGGGCAGGAGAGCATATTCAAATCCTGGGCAACACCGTTCATTCCATTTCAAATGATACCAAGCCTTCAGGACCTGATTTACAGGGTAGAGATGCCCATGGAATCGCGATTTATGGGACGGAGCATCCACAAGCATTGCGGGATATCATCATCAAGGATAATGAACTATATAATCTCGTGCTCGGTTCAAGTGAGTCACTCGCCGTCAACGGGAATGTGGATACGTTTGCCATACTGGATAATACGATCCATGATACGGACAACATCGGCATTGATCTGATTGGGTATGAAGGAACTTCGGAGGACGACACTTACGATCAGGCACGAAACGGGATTGTACGGGGAAATGAGGTCTATAATATCTCTTCCAATCTTAATCCGTCCTATGGAACGAATCTCCCCAATGACAGCAATTCAGCAGGAGGAATCTACGTGGATGGAGGCAAAAATCATATCATCGACCACAATCGAGTATATCGCAGCGATATTGGGATTGAGATTGCTTCGGAGCATTCTGGACGTTCGACGAGCAACATTACGTTGCAGGATAATCTGATTTTTCATAACAGGCTTACAGGCATCGCCATGGGCGGATATGATGAGGGACGCGGCTCCACCGAGGACAGTACGATCATGTACAATACGTTAGTCCAGAATGACAGCCTGGGTACAGGCAATGGGCAGCTCTTCATGCAAGCCAGAACGAAGAACAATACATTTAAGCGAAACATTCTCGTATCGGGCAGCTCTAACGTGCTCATTTACAATGAATACACCAGTAATTCAGAGAATGTGTTTGATCATAACGTATACTACTCCCCTTCACCAGAAGATGCGCTGTGGGTCTGGAAGGACATGGAGTATTCAGGCTTCACCTCCTACATGGAGGGATCAGGAAATGACGAACATTCATTGGTTGTGAACCCCCAATTTGTGAATGAGGCCAACGAAGACTTCACTCTCCAAGCTGGTTCTTTCTCCGAAGGATACGGCTACCTTGCACCGCGATAATGAATACGGAGGAAGAACAACCAATTCAAGTCAGCTTGTCCCGTTTCACAAAATAAAAGAGCTTGCGCCTAAGGGCATTTCCCTTATGATGCAGTCTCCTTAATGTTTTCCTGTTTAACTGTTTAACCCAGCCTTTAATTTCTTACAAGCTCTGCTGCATGGGTCACCCGATTTCGCCCACCCGTTTTCGAGGCATAGAGCGCCTTGTCCGCTTTTTGAAACAAAGACTGATCTGTATCCTCCTGCGAAACCGTAGCCGCGCCAATGCTCACTGTAATGTTATACTCGCCCCAATCGGCAGAGGCGACCTGTAAACGATATCTCTCCGCTGTAGCCGCAGCTTGCTCTCGATCACAATCCGTAAGAATAATGACAAATTCCTCGCCGCCATAACGCGCCACCACGTCCATGCTCCGTGACACCGATTGCAGCAGGCCTGCCAGATTGCCCAGTACCAGATCTCCAATCGGATGTCCATACGTATCATTAATATTCTTGAAATGATCAATATCAACGACGAGAAGGGAGAAAACACACTGAGTGTCCCGGAAGAGTGCCAGACTTTCCTGCATTTTTTCCTGAAAAAACCTGCGGTTCTTGAGTCCGGTAAGCAGATCCGTCGAAGCCATCGTCTCCAACTGATCATTCACTTTGATTAGCGCCTGCTGCTTCACCTTGTATTCCTCGTGCAGTCGTTCAAGCTCTTTGTTCGCCTCATTTGTAGCTTGATACAGTTCCTGAAGTTTGGTTTTGGTATTCATAATATCCTTTTCATGCTCAATTCGTTTGCGCATCACAACCACGACACAGTCGATGACACTTTCTCCATTGCGAGTCTGGCGAACCCCGTTCAGAAGTACCGGAACATCCTGCTGATCACTGGTGCGGAATGAGAAGTACATCTCGTCCACATGTCCATATAACTGAATGTAGGGGTAGAAATACGTATGAAAAAACAGCTTGTTGGTCACCGACATGGTGGACTCGATATGCCGCCCCAACATCTCATTACGTTCATACCCCAGCATGGTCAGCAGGGTTTGATTAACCGTTTTTATGATGCCCGAGTCAGAAATGGAGAAGTATCCACAGGGTGCCATATCTAATTGTATATCCATGGATGAACTGCCTTTCTTCCGAGTTTTATGCAATCGTTAAATAATTCTTGATTAATCGGATCGTTTCTTCCGGTTGACTCAAATGCGGGTAATGCCCTTTCGCGGTCATCTGCTGAAGCCTGCTGTTTTTCAGATGAGCATGCAGGTAATTTCCCACTTCAACTGGAGCAATGCTATCATCGGAGCACTGCAGAATCAATGTGGGTACCGATGCCTCATCCAGATCAACACGACAGTCGGATAAAAACGTTACTTCTGCAAATTGTCTCGCAATGTGCGGATCTCTCGAACAGAAGCTCTTTTCCAACTCTTCCGTCAGATCTTTCCGTTCCGGATTCTGCATAACAATTGGAGCAAGATAACTCGCCCAACCAATAAAGTTCATCTGCATCATCTCCAGCAACTCATCAATGTCACGTCGATCGAAACCGCCATAATAACTCGGTAAATCATTTACATAACGCGGCGAAGGCCCCAGCATGACGATTTGCTTGAAATATGTGGGTTCATGAATGGAGGCAAGCATGCCAATCATGCTGCTGACCGAGTGTCCAACAAATATGACATCTCTCAAGTTGAGCGCTTCCATAATCTCCAGTACATCCTGGGCATATCCTTGAAGATTACTGTATTTGTCTGCATCATAATAGTTAATTTGAGATTCACCCGAGCCTACATAATCAAATAAAATAACCCGGTAGCTCTCCGTAAAACTCGGAACAATATAGCGCCACATATCCTGATCACACCCAAACCCATGTGCAAACATAATCGTTTGGCTGCCTGTTCCCAACACATTCACATTGTTACGCACGAGGACGTCAATCGTCATCCAAATCACCTCTCTGAGGTAGTATCCTTTTGCTTTGATCCATCTGGTTATTATATCGGAAATTTTTGGGTTATGGATAGGAAATATTAATTTTCATTACTTTGGATACATAAATAATCATCCATGCAATATGCCAAAAGGCCCTCTCATCACGAAAGGGCTCTTTGTTCTTATTTTATTCATCCTTAGCTATTTTACAGTGAGAATCACACGTTGATAATGCTTCAACTGATGCTCTCCATCATCCTGTACTTCGGCTACGATATGAATTGTATCACCGGATTTGGCATCATCAGGCACGGTGAACGTTACAGCATCGGTGTCGCTGCCCGCTAATTGAATTGTATCCAGCTTCTCACCCTTCGCCAGTTCACGATGCAATCCAAGCTGCAGGTCACCCGCCATCTCAGGCTGGACCTTCTCCTCCTGGACATTGGAATCTTTGTACGTATCTGCTTCAAAATATCTCCACCATTTGTAGGTCAGTTGATCCCCATCCGGGTCCTGGCCTTCTGCATGAAGGGTTACTTTCTCGCCCGGGCTGACGGCAAGGTCTAATCCTTCCTTAATGGTGAGTGTCGGATTATGGTTGGCTCCTTCAAAGGTATCCGCGACGGCCCAATCGGCACGAGCCGCAAAATCATTCTGAATATCGTCAAACCATCTCATCAGAGAGTATTCAGCCTCATATCGTTTGGTATACGGATCGTAGTCAAGAACGTTGTTCCTGAACAGCTTGTCATTTACCACACCGAAGCGCCCACCCCATCCACCGTAGGAAGGGTCTTCCATACTGCGCAGGCCATTGTCGATTAGATAGAAGAAGGATGGCGAATCACCCTCGGATATAAAATCGTATTTGTCATATTGCGGATTTTTCTTCAGATATTCAGCACTACCGCGCTGTTCTTCGTCCAGCTCGCCTTCAATCATTTTGCCATCACCCATGGATGCATACATATCCAACAACTTGCCATGACCATCTAGAATGTTTTTGATCATCCAGTCGCCATGCAGCTTGCTGTTGACTTCCTCTGTATGAAATTTCCACGCATAGGCAAAATGCCAGAAGTTCGATTGGTCGTTCAGAATGCGAATGTCTGGCCAATTTTTTGCAATATAGTCGTTATAGCTGTCATCCTGATCGAGGATGATGTATAGCACCAGTTTATCACTGACCTTTTTGCGAATCGTTTCCCACTCCGCCGTGTCCTTGTACTGTTCTTCAATCGATTTCAGTGCTCTGGCTGTTGTATTCGTACCGCCCCAGGTCTGCACAATCAAATCTCTGGAATCATCGTCGAGGAAAAGCGTTTGGAGAAATTTGGAACCTTCCGTTTCTTTCACCATCTCCCCTTTGTCGGAGATATTACCGATTTTGGTCATCTTGCGAAGCTGTTCAGGCTCCGGATATCCCTCTGCATGTTTGGACAAGTTGGGATAGATCTCACCATAGGCATCAATCATATCGTACACCCACTGTGTACCTGTCCAGCGGAAAGGTTTGATTCCTGCTTCCTCGTCGCCTGCATAATGATACACTGAACTGGTCAGCACGATGCCCGCCAGATCCATTTCATTGGAATATAACAGAAAACGAATGACCGAGTTCATATCATCCACTTCACCATCAGTTGTAATTACTGTTCTGGCTTTGGTTGCGGAATGATCTGCCGTTTCTGCAGGTTCATGTTGTTCCTGTTCTGTCGTCTTGTTCGACGTTTCAGTAGCCGTTTGCGGAGTTTTGGATGCGCATCCACTGACAATCAGAACCATACTGAGGCAGCCAGCCGCCAAAACGTTTAACCATTTTCCTGTACTCATGTTCGTGATGCTCCCCTTTCTTGTGTTCCACGCGATGTGTTTTGGGAATGTCTGCGATGTCGGCCTGCTGCTTAATATGGACCGTAAAATGCAAAAAAACCCAAACATCAATATGAGCTGGACGGAGTCCACGCATATTGACATTCAGGTTTTGCCTGCCAAAGCAGTAACAATCCTCATTTGAGAAAAAGTATAGCATGTTCACAGTTTAATGTAAACGTATTCAATACTATATAACTACAGGGTGTAAGCTTTTCCCATTTTGATATATGATAATGCTTATGGCCATGAATGAATGTAACTGCTTGAAAATAAGCCTAACACAAGGAGGAATCCGACACCGATGGAACAGCTGAATGCCGCCTTAACCCGGTTTGTGGAACAACAAGATTTGTATAATGCAGCTTATGGACTTTTCAAAAATCATGATCTTCGTCCTCGTGAACAACCTTGTCAGCCGGAAGTGGACGAACGAATTCCCCTTTCTCCGGAGCTCCAATATCTGTACAGTCATTATGAGATGATGGATGAACAGGCCAAAGGCACACTCAAAATGAAAAGTGCAGCCGTCGAGATCGGTGATGCGGCCCTACTCTCCTTTGTTGCACCTGAACATCTCCATCGTCAGCAACTAGGTTACCGCTGGATCGGCATGAGCGAACCCTATCAAGAAGCACCATCATGGAAAACAAACCATGTGGTCATCGCGAATTTTAACGATGATCCCTTAATTGTGGATACAGCTGCGCCGAACTCGCCGGTATATGCGGCCTTTACAGGTGAAGAACCGCAGCTAATCGCTAATTCATTGTCTGACTTTTTCAATGCACTGGCTATCCTGATAGAAGCTGCACGGGCCTATAGCGGGGAATTGATGGACGAGGAAACCTATGAAACCAAGCCCGAATATCTGGAGCATGTGGAACCTGTATTGAATGAGTTACTGGGAGAAGAGCATACTGCACATTTATTTGAGTATTTGTCATTTCGGTAAACATAAAGGATAACAGAGGGTACGGAGGGTGAATCATGATCTATGTTGCTTTGCTTCGGGGCATTAATGTGGGCGGAAATAACAAAATCAATATGAAACAGTTAAAAGAAACATTTGAACAAGCGGGCTTGCTGGATGTGGTGACGTATATCAACTCAGGCAATATTATCTTTGCCGATCATCAGGAACGCTTGGAGGCAAACGCGGAATTGGCCCAAATTCTTGAACAAGCCATTGCTGTTGATTTTGGCTTACAGATCAAGGTGATGGTACGTAATCTGGATGAAGTCCGAACGGTTATTCAGGCACTGCCGGAGGAATGGACCAATGATGCAATGGCCAAAAGTGATGTCATGTTTCTCTGGGATGAGGTAAATGACGTTTCCGTTCTGGACAAACTGCCCATCAAACCGGAAGTCGGCACACTGCTATATGTCCCTGGAGCCATTTTGTATTCCGTCAGTAAAGATCTTGTCACCAAAAGTGGCATGAACAAGCTCATTGGCTCCAAGGTCTACAAATATATGACGGTCCGGAACGTGAACACGACCCGCCAGATTTATAAGCTGATGCAGGCTGCAGCAGAGAAGTAATATGAATCAGCCGGGATCATGCCACGCGGCTTGTGATGAAACTGAGGTCTTCCAGTGACCAAGAAATGGACTGTACATGTTCAAGCAGACTAGTTAAATGGAGATGCAAAAAATCCCCAGGCGGGCGCCCCGGGGATTTTCATCATGAACGTTTCCTGCTTGCTGCCTGCCATGAGGGAAGAATAACGCTCCTGTATTTACATGTGTCAGTCAATCTGGATGCGTTTGCGGCTGTGATCTTCGCCCGGACGTTTCGGAATGTCGAGCTTCAGCACGCCATTTTCCAATCTGGCCTTGATGTTTTCCTCATCAATATGCTCCACATAGAAACGTCGGATAAATTCACCTGAACGTCGCTCCTGCCGAATGATTCGATTCGTATCATCCTTCTGCTCAGTCGTTTCATTCCGTTTGGCACGGATGATCAGTTCATTACCTTCGACCTGGATGTCTATATCCTCTTTGGCGATGCCGGGAAGCTCTGCTTCTACCAGGTATTTGTTTTCTTCCTCACGAATATCGGTCCGAAATGGCTGTAACCCGGTTCCGAATGGTGAGAGGAATGGAGACTCAACCATGTCATTGAAGGATTTCAGCATGTGTCCGAACATGTCTTCATTTCGTTTGCGAAACGGAATCAGATCAAACATCAAAATCAGCTCCTTATGTGTGGTTGGTTTAGTGGTTGCTTACATGTCTTATTATAATACCGGTGCCAAGAAGGCTCAAAGTCCGTAAAAGGCGAAGAAAATCGATTTTCCCCCACCATAGTTCAACATTTTAAAATAGATTCTTTTTCCTTTTGTTTTGATCTTATTTGACTTTCTGACTTTATCTGACTATAACGAACGAACAGATTCTACTACAGAATTGGATTGATTTTTCTTCATCCCCAGCATGATGATACTCGTGACAACCACCAGTATGGCTACAAGCATAAACGGAATATGTTTATCCACCTGATACAGCGTCGTTGTTAGCAGAGGGGTAATAACGGCAGATATCCCCTGAATGGCTGCAACCAGTCCTGCGGCACCTCCCTGCTGCTCCCTACTAACCGCCAGTGAAGCACCTCCCATAAACCCCGGCATCATTAGTCCCGAACCCATGCCGAACAGGAAAAACGAGAAATAATAGACGGGCAACTGACTGGAAACCAGAAACAGAACCATGCTTGCGAGCAGAAAAAGTGAACCGAGCAAGATCATGGGACGCGGCTGCCATTTCAGCCACTTCATCTGGATCACCTGCATGATCAGCATTGCTGCTCCTGAAAACATAAGTCCAAACGAAACCATTCTGGCCGTAGCCGCTGGGGATAAAGCGAGTTGATCCTGAAAATAAAACCCGCCAATGACCTGTAACGTCATAATGCCAACCATCGTGACCAATCCCGCGGCCAGGTACATTCGTAATCCGCGTTGGAACGGATTTACCTTGGGCGGTTTCTCCTGAATGACGGGTTTGGCTGAGGGAATTAGCAACAAGGCGATGATAAATGCAGCTACAGCAATAAAGATTCCAAAATAAAGCGGCCACAGCAACCCGATCATGGTGAAAGCTCCTGCAATAGCGGGCCCAAATACGAGGCCAAGTCCGTTCGCTGCACTAATAATCGCCATTCCACTTCCCCGCTCCTCACCCTTTGTAACATCCCCCATATAAGCCTGGGCAGAAGACAGCACGGCCGGGATGAACATGCCGATCAGACTTCGCGTCACAATCAGAAGGGATAGCAACATCCCCCCTCCAATCCATTCATTCAATCCACCATACAATGCCAATGCAAATAATCCACAACTCATGGACATGCCTATGAATCCAATCAATATGATGGGTTTTCTGCCTCTCAGATCACTGAACCTGCCCCACACCGGAGCCATCACTGCCATGGCAATCGACCCCAACGAAATAATAAGACCGGAATGACTTTCTTTCATCCCGAGCTCACGAATAAGCGGCGGCATAATGGGAGCAATAAGCATCAAACCCAACATGGCTGCAAATACACTGAAAAAAATACTTCCTCTGATTCTGTTCATGCTCATACACTCCTCTATATTTCAGTACAGTATCCACTGTACCTGGAGTATACAAGGCTTCATAAGTTCCGACTGCCTCCATACGGAACAATTCACGGCAAGACGGATTATTAATATATTTTCTTGATCTCAGAGGGCTTCACCCCGAATTTGCGGTAGAATTGCTGTGAAAAGGCACTGATATTGCTGTATCCGACGGTGATCGCTGCCTCGGTGACGTTATTCCCCTGATTGCGCAGCAATTTCATTGCGTTATCCAGGCGGACCTGGCGCAGATATTCAAATACAGTGCTTCCGAAAAGCGCCTTAAAACCTTTTTTCAACTTAAAATCATTGAGACCCACCTGTTTGGACAATGACAGCAAAGATGGGGGATCCACCATGCAAGCCTCCATAATCTCCCGGGCAATATGTAGTTTCCGTATATCCTCTCTGGAGAAACCCGCAGGAATCGGCGCAAGATCAAACAGCTGGATCATAAACCGGTTCAGTATCTCCAATGCTGTGGCTTCCATCATTAAGGATGATCTGTAATTGTTGTTCAATTCCGCAATCAGACTGTCAATCATCGTACGTATTCTGTTGTCCAGTTGAAACACGATGGGCTTGAACAGCTTACGTCCCAACACCTGATTAAACGAAATGGACTTGAAAGTGCCCAGTTGCGCAGCCGCATAATTGAACAGAGAAACCGGAATGCCCAGTGAAAAAGAAGTATACAGCTCCCTGGCCGGAGGATGAAACCAGGCTTCGAAATCATGCATGAAAATGAGGGCACCTTGCCCAATCGATAGTGAATAGTCCTGACCGGATATATCTACATGTCGTTCACCCGACAGAGCAAATTGCAACTCCACGATGGGTGTCTCGGACGCAAAGTACGTAGGGTAAGGTTGATGGTATTCGACCTGAGAAAATAAAATTTCAATCCCACTGTAAGTGGTCACTCTTTTGATATTGCCACTGCCCGCCTTGGCTGAGAGCAGATACGTATGTTCATCTTGCTGTCTGTATGGATCCTGGGTTAAATAATGCTGGTATACTACGGCTAACGCATCAGAGCCCATGAGTTTTCACCTCGCCTATATGGATCATGATCCTCGAAAAGAAAATGGATTTAAACTTATTGAGAACTATTCTCAATTAATTTTACCGCAATTTCCCCTTTTCGACCAGTCCCATGACGAGATCGTTACCCTTCATACTGAAGCGGTTGTCCCAAGGGGGCAGTTTTACATTCTTTTCGCGTAATAATTGAACAGGAAGAGGCCCAGCCCAATTTGAAAAATGAAAACACTCGCCAGTACAGTCACGACAATCGGTTCTACACCGATTAGACTAAATAGCACGGTTACGGCCATCAGAATATAAAAAATAGTAATGTTTGTTTTCCAGCCTGCTTTTTCCTTCAACCGAATGGTGCGTTCATCTTGAACATCGATCTCCTTCTGTCTCAATCGCTCAGCATACATTGCCTGATTAGAAGACTTGTTCATCCATATGGAACGCACCGTATTGCCAAGCCCCAGAACCAGAAGCACCGAACCTGAACCGATCAACAAACCCGAGACTCCGCTTAATGCTTCACCTCTCAGAGCAAATCCACCAATACATGTCATAACCAGACCTGCCAATGCCAGTAGTACATGCACCCACTTATTGGTTGCTTTCATCATCCTGCTCCTCCTCGTAAATGAAAATTTCTTCGATACTCATGTCAAAATAACGGGCAATTTTGAATGCAAGAATAATGGAAGGATTGTAACGACCGTTCTCCAATGATCCGATGGTCTGTCTGGAAACCTCCAATCTGTCGGCGAGCTCCTCCTGCTTGATTCCATTTTTCTTTCGAATTTCTTCCAGTCTGTTTTTCAATATAATAGCTCCTCCAAAAATGGAAAGTTAACTTTCCGTAAATATATCAATATCGATTTAAAATGTCAAGCAAGCTTTCCATTCTGGGGATTTGTTGATTTGCGGCTATCTCAGCTGTTATTCGGTGGAAAATCATTCCTGTTTACGATTTTACACAACTCACTTTGTGTTTTTACCCTTCCGTAACATTTCATCCCTATACTAAAACAATTGTACATACCATCACACACGAAACGGTAAAGGGGATCTGGAACATTGAAAAAGAGAAATCAATGGCTCGCCGTTATGTCCATGACAGCCATATTAACGACAGGAGCAACAAGCTACACCCCGATGGCCAATGCGGCTAACGCACTTGAACCTGCTAACGATCATGTCGTACTGCGAACAGCGATACAAAATATGCAGGGAAACGTCACTTGGGACGGAAGCAAGCAAAGGGTCGACATTCAGCTAGGAGGCATACAGGCACAGCTCCCGGTCGGAACGGCCACAGCCACCATTAACGGTGTGAAAACTCCCCTGGACAGCAAAAGCTATATCGCCAATGGAACAACGTATGTATCTCCCAAAACGCTAAAGCTAATCACGAATCAATTGATCCTGAACCAAAATAAAACCGGATTTGAACAGACTGCGGCCTTCCAGATGCCCGGAGGCAAAGCTGAAATATCAGCCTCTACTCCTGATGGTCAACGTCTGTTGGTAACCGAAGCGGACAATGGCAGCATTTCCGTGCTGGATATTGCAGACCTGAATAACATCAACGTTTTGAAGACCGTCAGCTTCCATGACCTCTCCGCCAAAGCGGAAGTAACGAGCGTAACGGTATCCAAGGATGGCAAATACGGGCTTGCCGTGATTCGTACAGGCGATACGGACACTGAAGCCAATAAGGGATTGCTGGCGATTGTTGACCTCACAACCTACAAAACCGTGAAGACGTATGAACTTGGCATCGGGCCAGACTCCATCGCGTTGTCACCTGATGGCCTGCATGCAGTTATTGCCATTGAGGATGAAGAACTTAACAAAGCCGCCGATGAGATTGATTATGCCAATGCGAAGCGTCCAGGCAGCATCATGATTGTATCTTTTGCTGGCGGAAACGTACTTGAAGGTGAGATCACCAACTTGCCGGTAGACCTGGACAATGTAGCTGGAGCAAGCTATCCGCATGATCCACAACCAGAGTATGTTGCCATGAGTCCTGACAGCAAAACAGCAGCCGTAACGTTGCAGGAGAACAATGCCATTGCTGTTGTTGATCTGGAGACGAAGAAGATCAGCTCGATCTTTTCGCTAGGAACCACTTCACATCAAGCCGATCTGAAAGATGACGGCATTGTCCAATTTACTGAGAGTTTAACCGCTCGTTATGAGCCGGATGGTATTGCTTTCTCTGCTGATGGCAAATACCTGCTGACCGCCAATGAAGGTGATTTGGGCAAGGATGAATTTGACGATGGTGTAAAAGCAGGCGGACGCAATATTGCGGTCTGGGATCTGCAGGGCAAGCGGATGTACGACAGCCAGAACCTCATTGACGAAGCAACGGCCAAGGTTGGCTTGTACCCGGATGACCGCAGTCCAAACAAAGGCAGTGAAGTCGAGAATTTGACGGTAGCAACGATCGAAGGCAAAACTTACGCTGCCGTGGCTTCCGAAAGGGCAGATGCCATTTTGTTCTTCGATCTTGCTGATCCGGTAAGTCCGGCTTACCTCGGGCTTATTCCCACTGCTGGTGAATCACCGGAAGGCATCCATCGGGTTAATGGGCGCAGCCTGTTTGTAAGTGCGGACGAGAGCACAGGAACACTTAGTTTTTTTTCAAAAAAATAAATCAAGTGTCCTCGGCATGCAAAGACTGAAATGAATGGTTTCACACTGAATTTGAGTAGGAAGGGGTGCCAAGCCCCTGTCCCCTCAAATATTCTTTGACAGTCCACAAGATACACCTGTAATCCCCGCAAGACTTACAGGCCCACTCATAATTTATGTTTCTCTCCTTGTTCCTTCCTGCTGCTTGCCAAGCAATTCCTTACCTGCTGCTCACCTTTTTAAATAGGACAACGGCAACAAGGAAAGCTACGCTTACAGCGGCAAAACCCACCCAATTCAAATACAGGACAGAGGTCTGGCTGATAGCAAACCCACCCAATCCAGATCCCAGTGCAAAACCAAATTGGATAAACGACGTATTTACGCTAAGGGCAATGTCCGGATTTCGAGGCGCCAGAGTAACCAGATATAGTTGCTGGGCCGGGGAAATACTCCACGTTGCTAACATAAAAATCATCAATATCAAAATTAATACCACGAGATTGACTCCCGCTAGAGCGAATAACAGCAGGGTCGTCCCTTGTAACAAGAGTCCCAGAAAAATAGTAAATTTCGATCCCTTTGCATCTGCCAATTGTCCGCCCAATTTTGAACCAACAAAGCTGCAAACCCCCGCCAGAAATAGAACTCCGCTTATTTCCGTCATGGAAAGAGAGGAGGTTGCCTGCAAAAACGGCGTAATATAAGTGAACAGTGTAGCGTAGCCTCCAACATAAAATAACGTAATAACTAAAGCCATCAGAATAGTTGGATTTTTGAGAATAGAAAGCTGCATGCTGAGTGTAACCTTTTCTTCTTCTTTGATTGCCGGAATCTTTTTATAGATAATAAGTAATGGAAGCACACTTAATGCACCGATTAAAACAAACAGAACCCTCCATCCAAACATCTCACTAAAAAATGTACCCAGAGGAACACCAAGCACTAGCGAACTACTAAGCCCCATTAAAATGATACCGATGGCATTGCCTCTTTTTTCTTTCTCAACAAGTCTTGTCGCTACGGCCATGGCTACAACGGTAGCGATTCCTCCGCTGGCCCCTTGAATAATTCTTATCCATATTACCGTTTCATAAGTAAGATCTGCAAACATAAGTCCGTTGCTGGCAATAAACACACTAAGAGTGGTCATCAGCAGTTTCTTACGATCCGTATTGATTGTGAGTGTAATCAAAATAGGCGCAACAATGGCCGCTGCAAGAGCAAACACCGTCACCAGTAATCCAGCTTCGGAAGTTGATACTCCGAGGTCCACAGCGATTATTTCAATGACTCCTGTAATAATATATTCAATGGTCCCGATCAGAAAAACGGCCAGTGCCAGGACGTAGATGATTCCTTTATTTTTCATTTTACTCTACTCCACCTTTTTCAATTATCTATTTTGTATTGGAATTTGTATTTCGATGAATTGTGCATCTTGTTCTAGAGATAACGGTAAATAGAGTTCCCTGCCCAATTCGTTTTCCTTGATCTGATAGTTATTTTTCTCAATCCATTTTGCTAAATGAACACAGGCGGCACCATCAAACTTGGAACTCGAATGAAAAGCCATGGTGGCCATCATCGGTTCAGGAGGAAGAGTCCGCAGCTGAAATGACTCTGGAGATGCTTGCAGCTCACAGGTTAAAAAGTACCCGACTTCGAACTCAAACTCATCCTCTTTTCCTTCAATATCTTTCCACAAAACAACCTGAGGTCCTTGGATGAGCTGGCGAATTTCCGTTGTTAATAATAGATCCAATTGACGGAATAACGCTGGAATGTCGTCTTCTCTTCCGATGGCTTTTTGAAACAGAAATGTTTGAGCAGCTTCTGCTTTGACTCGGATCTCTTGGCCCGTTTCGAATTGTCCCTCTTTTTCGATAAGATGCATACGTTCCTCAATCCTGACGAGTTTGGCACGTTCCGTATCAATAATCTGCTGGATTTCACTTCTTTTCAGCTTAAACATGCCTTGAATATTTTCGAGCGTAATATCTTCTTGGAGCAGCTGTGTGATTTGGGGCAATGTAAAACCCAATTCCTTATACATTAAAATTCGGTTAAGCTCAAGAAGCTGATCTGCGGCATAGTACCGATAACCTGTATCGTGATCTACCTTTCTCGGCTTGAGTATGCCGATCTGGTCGTAATAACGCAGTGTTTTTAAGGAAACCTTACTTAATCTGGAAAACGCACTGATTTTGAACAAAACATCATCTCCAATCCATAACATAATCCGAGTATACAGCTTCCCGTGCAGGGGAAAGTCAAGAGTCTATCTAACACAATAACAATAAACCACAGCAAAAGAGGACATGAGAATGCAATCTCCTGTCCTCTTCATTATCATTTTAGGCTAAATCACTCTGAATTTCATTATTCCCAGAAGAAACGACCTGCGAACACTTTTTCCGTCAACAGTTTGTACGTTTCTTCAGGTAATTCCTTTTTCATCTTTGCCATCACGGCTTCTTTGCCCTGATTATATTGGGTGGACATGCCAACCTCAGCTGTAGTGTTGCTGGCATCCAGACGCATGATCGGAGTTTTGGCATCTTTCGTCCAAGGTGTCCATGCCGCCAGTTCAGTCGAGCCACCATTGCCCGGGTTACCCGTGTACAGGAACTGTTTCAGATAAGCTGCCATGGCTTCAGACAATTGCTCACGACCAGGTTTGTTCGTTTCACTGAAATAACCTTCCGGGAAATAGGCTGCTATACCGTCCGCATGCCCTGTATAAAAGTCCATATCCGCTCCATGTGGTGCGCCAAGCAACGTTTGCAACCGTTCGGAGATGACACCAGGTTGGGTGCCCCATGCAAAACGGTATGCATATACCGGAGGTTGTCCCTCCTCACTGGTCAAACGTTCAGCCACACGCTCTGCATTAAAACCTGCATAAACCTCGCTGCCGTATTTCAGGGCTGCAGCATACTGCTCCGCCTTGGTCTTATCGGTAAACAGGGTTCCATCATCAATCGATGGAACAAAGTTCGAATCACCAAAGGCAAATCCGGAGAATTCGGTTTCCAGACTGCCCAGCAGTACAGGCACTTGTGCATAATTACCGCTGCTGATGGCGTCAAAACCTTCTTTTGGAATGACTGTACCATCACGGAACAGGTGTGGAAACGGCTCCATGCGGATCGCCGTGGAACCGAATGCAGTGACCAGCTTGTCCGCGGGCAGCTCGCGCAGATAGGTCTCCAGCTGTGCCTGAGATTGCTTGCCAATCCATGTTTTCGCTTCTTCATCCGTAGTCGCTTTGCCCTCTTCCACGAGCAATTTTACGAGCGCATCCCCGGACTTTTTCTCTCCATCTTCCGGTGCCGCTGTGGTCAAGCCTCCACTGAAAGCGACGGCTTTCTGGAATAGCCCTTTGCTGAGTGGAGATATGAGGGTTGCCAGAACATCACGGGCTCCTGCAGATTGTCCCGCCAAAGTCACATTGCTCCTGTCTCCGCCGAAACCTTCGATATTATCCTGTACCCACTGCAATGCACGGAATGCATCCAGCAAACCGTAGTTGCCGGAATCATCCAGAGCATTGCCGGTTTTCAGCGCCGCATTTTGAAAGAATCCAAGTGCTCCCAGTCTGTAGTTCACGGAAATGATGATGCTGTTCGTTTTACGCGCAAGCTGTTCACCCTGAAAATCCTTGCCTGATCCGGTCATATTCCCGCCGCCGTGCAGAAATACCATCACCGGAAGTTTCGAGCTGGTTGTATCGGGACGCCAGATGTTGAGGTACAACGAATCCTCGCTGCCGACTGTATTTTTACCGGATAACTGCAAGCTGTTTGCAGCAAATTCTTTCGCTGGTCTGGTTTCCGTCCATGCCTTCGGTTCACGCGGGGCTTTCCAGCGCAGTTCACCTACCGGGGGTGCGGCATAAGGAACGCCGAGCCAGCCGAGCGTACCGTATTGTTCATAGGTTTTGCCATCAATGGCGCCATATTTCGTCTGCTGCAACGTTTGAGGTTTGAATGCCTGAACCTGTTTATGTTTCATCCAGTGCTGCTCCAAGGTCCCGCTACCATTCTTGAGCTCTGCCTGTAATGCCTGTGCGGTTGCCTCCGCCATCTGGCGATTGGTAAGTTCGCTCGTACCCTCACCTTGAAGCGCCTTCACCCCCTTAACGGATACATAAGTGGAAGCTTCTCCTTGATTGTAGTCTGTACCCACTTCATATCCAAGTACCTTCAGCAGCATTTCGGCATATCCTTCCGTTGTCAACGATGCATTGGGTTCAAAACATTCGCTTCCTGCTGCAATTCCAGCCAGATACGGATGCAGCTTCAAATACCCAACCACCGGTTGCAGGAGCTTACCTGCTTGTGCAGCATCTTCATACGTATCCGTGCCATTGTAGGCGAGTGCCTCCTGCTCCAAACCTGACAGACGCAAGTAGAGCACAGCAGCCTGTATACGGGTTGCCTTTTTGTTCAGATAAGCTTCAGTAACGCCCTGACCATTGCCACGAATCAGTTGGGATTGAATCAGTTTCTTCATGGCTGTGGAAGAAGCGGAACCTGACATTCCGGCCGCATACGCAGGCAGGCCTGATACACATAAACCCATAATAGTTGCTACGGCAATCGTACGTTTGATGGTTTTCATGTCATAAATCTCCTCGCTGTCTAATAGTGTGTGATGGAATGAGTCATTGGAAACAAGCACCTGACATACAATATTCCAATGTTTGGGTGATCATATCTCTCTGTCTGGCAAGCCGGGGATACACTCCTTTCCGATATGAATTTCTGCTTCGACGAGTCGTTCGGTCTTGTCATCAGGCATTTTTTCATATAAAAAAACCTGAATCAAAGGCAAACAGACATCGCTTAACGCGGTCTTCTGCCCTTAATCCAGGTTTTGCCTGCAATCAGTAACAACCCTGAGGATCAATGAGGTTAAATCCATTTTTTAGTTGTAAACGCAATTAATAGTTTGATTATGAAATCATAAACGAATGAACCGGTACAGGTATTGCCCGAGAGATCGGTTACAACCCTGTTGTTATGGAGATGTTAGCACAAAATGAAAGCGCTCGCAATACCTTTTTAGTCATTCTCATTATGAACTCCCCTAAGGACCCGAAGCAAAGAGCCACCCATGACTAGGGAGTGATCCCTACATGGATGGCTCTTTTGAATGAAGTACACTTAATCCAGCGATCGCGCCAATCTCTCCAGCAGTTCCACGGCCGGAGCCAATACCGCTTCATCGATATCGAATTCCGGGTGGTGATGTGGGGCAGGCAGTTCGCTGCCAACGATCATATACGTGGCCTTTCCCCCTTGCTCCTGCACCCGCCGGATCATATAACTGGCATCCTCACTGCCAAGTGCGGCACTATCGGAAATGACCTCGGCACAGGTGAACCCGGCGATGCCTTCCGCTTCCCGTACCGCAAGCTCTGCAAGTTCCATATCACACCGGATGGGGATTGCGCCGCCGATCACCTCCACCGTTGAGCTTAACTCATGCATTGCAGCGCTGTGCTCAATGATCTGCCGCACCCGCCGCTCCAGTTCCCGGTTGGTCTCATCTTTCACGGGGCTGTCCAATGTATAAACGGCTTGGAGCATTGCTTTATATAAACTGGCCCCTGTAGGCGGACAGTAGATGGCATGTTCTTTTTCATGCAACACGGCTTGGGCTGTCAGATAGGGAATCGGACCCGTAAACACCCACCCGTGTACATTCTCTCGGTTCCTGGTAATAATGTCCCCCGTTTCCCTGGCGTGTTCATACGGGTATAGCTCAAAACTCGCCCCCAGATTCTGCTCGTGCAAAGCACGCTTGGTACGCTCGATGGACGGCTTCGGCCCAACAATTCCGATACGGTAATACATTCGCACACCTCCTTGTCCACACTCCGCTTCTTCAGACACATATTTCAATACAAAAATCATACCGAACTGAAGTTCCGCTGTAAACCTCTCCATAAACAACCAGTGTAAACCTTAATATACAGAACGGTTCCAACCTTACTCCTCTTCATTTTTTTGATTCGATTTCTTCTCCCTAATCGTAAACTTTACATTTAGTTAATCCAGTGCATACGCTCACTTATCATTCATTGTATACACTGGGTTTTGGATACCAAACTATACATATTATTAGGAGGATGTGTTCATGTTAAACCGATTCAATACCCGTGCGGCCAAAATGATGCTCGCGGTAACGACGATAGTTACGGCTACGCTGGGAGGCAGTAGTGCAGCTTGGGCTGTGGAAGACACCATCTCAACACCTTCTAGTTCACCAATCAAAAATGTCATCATACTCATTCCTGACGGTATGGCTAACGATGCCACCGCTCTGGCCCGTTGGTACAAGGGTTCCTCTCTTACCTTGGACTCCATGGCTAGCGGCATGGTTCGTACTCACTCTGCAGATGCGGCGATTGCGGACTCAGCCCCTGCGGGAACAGCCTTTGCCACAGGTCACAAATCACATACAGGATATGTCGGAGTGCTGCCGGATAAAGCGACAATGCCTGGACAAAAGGCCATCGCCCCGGGAGATGCCAAGAAACCGGTCGCTTCTATCCTCGAAGCATCCAGACTGGCAGGCAAAGCAACTGGCATTATTGCGACATCCGAAATTATGCACGCTACACCGGCTGACTTCTCGGCCCATTATCCGGATCGTAAAAACTATGATGCGCTGAGCAAACAGCAGGTCTATAACGGTATGGACGTTGTTCTCGGTGGAGGAAGCAGTTATCTGGAGCCTGCGGGACGCAAAGATGGCGAAAATCTGGTCTCTTCCATTAAAGCACTGGGCTATGACTATGTGACTACTCCGTCAGCGATGAAAGCTTCCACTTCAGGAAAGCTGTGGGGCATGTTTGCCCCGGCAGGCATGGCCTATAACATGGATCGTGATCCAGCAAAACAGCCAAGCCTCGCCGAGATGACTTCTAAAGCCATTGAAGTGCTCTCCAAAGATGAAGACGGCTTCTTCCTGATGGTCGAAGGCAGCAAAGTGGACTGGGCAGCCCATGCCAACGATCCAATCGGCATTATCAGTGATGTGCTGGCATTTGACGATGCTGTGAAAGTAGCCATGGACTTTGCCAAAAAAGATCAAGAAACCGTCGTTGTCGCTGTAACGGATCACCAGAACGGTGGATTGACTATCGGTAACGCCTCCACTACAGGCACTTACGATAAAGAGCCGTTGTCCACATTTATCGGACCTTTGAAAAAGGCCAAGCTGACAGGCGAAGGTGTTGAGTCCAAGCTCAATGCCAAACGTACCAATATCAAAGCTGTGATGAAGCAATACTATGGGATTACCGACCTGACTTCCGAGGAAATCGCGGCCATCAAAGCGGCCAGCCCAGGAAGCCTCAATTATGCGGTTGGACCGATGATCAGCAAACGTTCGGGCATCGGCTGGACCACTGGCGGTCATACGGGCGGAGATGTTGTACTGTATACGTATGCTCCGAACAATGATCGACCTTTTGGTGTCATCGACAACACGGATGTGGCCAAATACATGGCACGCGTGCTGGACCTTGACCTCGACAGCGTAAGCAAACAATTGTTTGTGCCCGCCAAACAGGCTTTTACTGCCAAAGGAGCAACGTACAAGCTCGATCTGACGGATGCCAAAAATCCGAAGATCCTCGTAACCAAGGGCAACACCAAGCTGGAACTGCAAATCTACAAAAACGTAGCACTCGTGAACGGCAAAAAGACAACCCTGGATGGCGTGATTGTCTACAATGGCGTAGAAGCCTTTGTGCCACAGGATGCAATTGATCTGATTCAATAAAAAAAGTGCCCGTTCACTGTGAACGGCACTCTTAGCCAAGCTGCCCGAGAATATTCTCGGGCAGTTTTTTTGAATTCAATTTTAAACTGCTGGGCAAGAGCCTGAATTCCAATAAACACCTCAACAGCACGTCACCACTTTCGCAAGCTGCTCTTGTCACTGCTCAAACCTTTCGTTGTCTTGGTAGGCCCACGCACAGGCTTATCGTATAATAAGTATAACGTTTATGAATATTGACGCCATAAAGGAGAGGTTCACCTATGTTGATCAGACTAAACTGGATCACACTACGGGTACGCGATCTGGAAGCTTCGCTCCAGTTCTACCACGGTATGCTGGGGCTGCCGATTCAGCGCAGATTTGAAAGCCGTGGACGGCAGATTGCCATGCTGGGCCCCGAAAACGAAACGAAACTGGAACTGATTGAAGGCAGCGAAACCATCCTTAAGCCAGAGGCCGGTGTGTCGATCGGCTATGAGGTAAGATCGCTGGACGAAGCCATGGAGCAGCTCGCCGCATTAGGCATCCCGATTGTACGAGGCCCTGTTCAACCCAATCCGCATCTGCAGTTTATTTACATAGCCGACCCCGATGGCTTCGAAGTGCAGCTGGCCGAACATACTTGATCAGGCATGATTATGTATGGAGGCGAGTGTCGTGTGCTAATTGTACATGCTTACAGCTTCATCCGACGCATTAGCGGCACACCCACGCGGTTCAGAAGCCGATCAAGCAGCAGCCAGCACCAGCGTCTGCCCAAGGGCAGATGCCGCTCATACACGGCGGAATACTCGAAATCCGCCACAGCCCCGCGGTTGCGCTTGAACTGCGCCGCACCAGCACTCTCATGCAGCAGATGACCATTTTCGCGAGCCTGTCCAATCAGGCAGGCCGATAGCATGCGGTACAGCCCGGTAAACTGGGGCAGCGCCGTATCGTAACCGAACAGCGGCGTTGTCATCACCCCATTCCGGGAGAAGTATCCCATAACCGCATCGATACGTCCTTCCTTCCGCAGACCATACAGGGTCAGCGCTCCAGAAGCTTTTGCTGTGGCAATGAAATGTTCACTGAATTGTGGATTGTCATAAGAGTATTTTTCAAGGTACAACAGTCTGTACAGCTCCGCGATTCGTGAAATATCCGCATCCGTCAGATTCGCTTGTGAAACGATTTCATATCCGTGCTTGGCGAACAATTCGTAATCCCGTTTCAGCAGCCATCGCGACTTCGCATTGCCGAAACTTGGATCATTCGCCCGATACAAGTAGATTTGCCGGCTCGGAATCAGTTGACAGCCTGCTTGCTTCAGCTTGCTCGTCAGATCGGAGTGAAGCTCTGGGCACAAAGAGCGAAATACGACAGCATGCTCAGGATAACGTTCCCTTACTGCTGCAAGCAGACAAACCGCCTGCTCACCGGACATCGCCGGATACAAGTTCGTTGATAACAGCCAGTTGTTGACGTGTACAACCTTGTTTATTTGTGATCGCTGCATTCCCCACCCCACCACACTGAGCAGCGCGGAAAGCCCTTTTTCCAGCAATGGTTTCCGAAGCAGCATCAACTCCTGCTTGGCATACCGCACATAATGCGTATAAGGCGAACAAACGTAAGAATTTTCATACTCTGCCTCATTTACCGTCAACGGAAGAACAAGATCGTCGATCCGGGCAATGAGCAGGGTTGTGTTTACGTTTACAATGAAGTCCCGTGTTCCTTGCAACATCATGGGTTCCAAGTAGGCTCTTGCATACCTGCCATCCTTCGTATTGGGCCAGTCTATGTCTTCTAGCGAGTTCCGATCATAGATACGAACGCGATGATCACGTTCCTCACACTTCGCTGTATCTATACGAACGCAGCGCTCGAGCTCCTTTTCCTTTACTGCATTATTCACGTTCTGCTCCCCCAATTACCCAAACTTCCTGCCAGTACTCTTTTATACAAATTCTTATTCTTCCATTATAGTGGGCCCGGATGAACATCCACAATTGTTTCGTTGTAAACGGGCAGCGCGGTAACCCATCTAAAACAACCAAGCCTACCTCCGCATCATGATTGGAGACAGGCTCAGTAGATTGAAATTCGAATGTAGCATAGGTAGGTATGTTAGGTGACTCGGATGCAGCAGGCCGGTTTCAGCCCTGCTTTATTTTTACAGGGTACCGGTTGTAGAACGTACTTCGTTTTCGTCCGACACCAATTCGTTCAGGTCCACAATCAGTTGCTCCAGTTCTCCGAAGCTATCCACCATCTTCTGGGTCAGATTGCGCTGTTCTTCCATACTGGCAAGAATTTCTTCCGTAGCGGCACTCGATTCCTGGGTCACACTTGAAATTTCCGATACCTCATTAACCACTTTCGTAGAAGAATCCCTCATGGTGACGGAACTGCTCTCCATATCGGCCGCCTGATTCAACACTTGCTGAGAGTTACTATTGATTGTACGGAAGACCTCTTCTGCCGTTTGCACACTATCTTTACCTGCTTTTAAAGCGAGGCGAATCCGCTCGAATCGATCCGTCAACGCCTGAGTCTGTCCTTTCAATCGGAACAAAATGGTTCCAATCTCATTGGCTGATTGACCAGAGTGTTCTGCCAGCTTGCGAACTTCCTCCGACACGACTGCAAACCCGCGTCCATGTTCACCTGCACGCGCTGCTTCGATCGCTGCATTGAGCGCAAGCAGATTCGTCTGGTTCGCAATATCCGAGATACTGTTCAGCATTAGCGACATGGACTCACTTTCCTCGTTAAACTTACTCATATCATCGGCTGTGGTATTAATCGTTTCATACAGCTCCTGCATCTGAACATTCAGTTGATCCATCTGCGCACTGCCTGTTTCCGTGCTCGTTGCCATGCTGGCTGACAGTTCTTTCATCTGAAGTGAGTAGGAAGCAACATCGCGAATATGCTGATCCGACAAGGACAAGGACTCTGAAATTTCAGCCACACTGGTGGCCTGAAATTCAACGCCTTTGGCGACTTCGCTGAATCCAAGCGTTACTTCATGGGTGATGGAGCCGGTATCGGTTACTTTTTGCTTCAGTTGGTCCGTATAACGAGAGAGGCCCTCTACGGATTCTTTGACCCTTACTAGCATCGTTTCCACTCTCATTTTGGAATGCTCCACCTCTTGCCAACGCGCTTCGCTATCCCAAAAGAGTCTTTGATTCAACTGGGAAACCAGCATCAGAATAGCTCCGGTAAGTGCAAACAATCCCACATCCACAATATGGCCAATAAACTCCTCGGAGCTCTTTGTTTCCAGTAGAACAACCTGAAGAATACTAATAGCAAGCAACACGAGAAATCCGGTTGTGAACAGTTTTTTGTCGGGATAGAGCAATAACACTGAAGTGATCACCAGACTTAAAGTGATGTTAACACTTCCCCAGCCTGCATAGACGCCACAGATTGTAATCAGGAGTGTACACAACCACGGGATCACATGAATATACTTCTTTTTGATATTGGCGTACGTTACCCAACCAGTGAATAAAATAGCTACTCCACTCGAAACAAGTAGCTTGGGTTCCAGAAAGGCCATACCAAAACCGATGGCAACAATAACCCACAGGATGATACAGATCAGTTTGTTCCTTTTCCAGATGATTTCATCATAACGATTCATGAATTTCCCGTCCTTTTTATGAGATAAATATGGATGTGAAACATTTCTGTACTATGCTTTATCAGTCTATGGTCCTTGCTTATGGTTAAATCGCAAAATCCTAGGGCTTTATTCTAGTACATTAGGTCTTCACAAACATGAAAACATACGTTATGTATATCGGAATTTAATGATCAAATTTTAATATATGAAAGAATATAATATGTACTACTATTTTATGAATCTAATATAGTTTGCTCAATGCCTAAGAACCCGCATCAGAAGATACGGGCTTTTGACGTTCAAACCTACTTTCCAAATACAAGTGTGGTGTTAGACGAACCTGCATACTTGATGACAAATTCGCGTGCGTAACTGGCTGTTTGAACTTCATAGCTATAGTTGGAGCTCGGTCACTGCCGCCGAAGTTATAACTGTGGCCAGAGAACGTCACGTGATCGATCCAGTAGTTGGAGCCTGAAGTTTTGCAACGGCAGTCCCTGTATAAGAAAAATGAAAAGACGACACGATGTCATCTGCAAAAGACATGACGTTGTATCGTCCTTCCTCTAATCCTATTTGATTTTCAGTTCCAGCATATGTTTCTCGGCTTCCTGCAAATCATCGTAAACTTTGCCCGGTTCACCACGGAGCTTCAATACCAGGGACTGTGGGTCATCCAGAAGATTGCTGCTGAAGGAATAGATCATCCCATCTTCCGTCCCATTACCTGATACACCGGACAATTTGGTCTTCTGCCCGTCCTTGGACATGGATACAATCTCGATAGGGTTAACCACATCACTGACGGAGAGTTTAGTTTTATAATCAATTTTTTGATTAGGTTCATAGATAAATCTTACCCGTGTCATAAGTGGTGATACCTCTGCTTCAGATAACAATACCTCATGACCCCCAATCGTAAATAACTGATTAAGTTCGATCTTCTCTGTCTTGGGTACCGAAAATTTAGGGTCCAGATCGAAGCTCACTTCCATCGGTTTCGAAAATTGGTATTTGGTATCTTTTTTAACCTTATTCGTGTCAGCCAGCAGGTCAGGAACTACAGATGAAATGCGAAAATTGAACTTCACTTGTCCAGGAAGCGGTGTATTCCCATCCATTTCAACGGTGCTGCGTCCATAAAGTGTATACTTTCCATTGGAGCTATACAGGCTGCTTATACCGCTATAGCCAAGCGATTGGTTCGTCATGCCATTGACCATACTCGTTTTGGGAACCGAATATATTTCCTGGGAAGCATCCGTCTGGGCTGTGTACAATACGATCATCTTGTTTTCATCCGCCATCACTGCATTGACGGTTAACTGATATATTCCTGACTTCACAGAACGATTCACGAGCTGCACATAACCATTGTTAATTGCGGATGAAATCGTGTTGCCGTCTACATCTTTTCCAGCCAACTCCCGAAAAGGTTCAAGTACTCCCCAATACTGTGTAGGTGCGCTATAGGTTGCCTGTTGTGGTGTGGAACTGCCAAGCGGACCCAGCAGCAGCCAACCGGCTGCCAAAGCGGTTACGAGCACCGCCGTAATCCACTTTAATTGCACATGACTTGTCATTCGCCGGGTTCTTGCCTTTGCCAGACCTCGTTGAATGGCAAAGGCCGTGTCCGCTGGGTTCAATTGCTGTCTCTCCAGCTTAGCCTGAGAAGCATCTGCGAAAAGTGCCCGTTTCTCCGGACTAGTTGTCATGCCAATCCCCCCTGTTCTTCATCTGTTTCCGTAACAGTTCCAACCCTTTATGCTGCCAGGTCTTGATGGTGCCCTCCGGTTTGCCGAGAATGGAGGCAATCTCAATCGACGTCATGTCGTTATAGTATTTCAGCAGTAATACGTGGCGGTATTTGGGTTTGATTTTCTCAAGCATGGACCACATCGCAAGTCTGTTATCACTGCATCCTGCAATGGCAGGCTCGGATATCGCCTCCTCCAACCCTTCGCTCGGCAGTGGTGTGGCCCGTTTGCGACGCCTTTGTTCATCAATGCACACGTAGATCAGAATACGAATAATCCACGATTTGAACGCCTTCTCATTTTTCAGAGAGCGACGCTTGATCCAGGCCCGGCATGTCATCTCCTGCACCGCTTCAAGTGCATCGTGACGATTACGCAGGTAACTGTAGGCAATGGAGATCAGCGTGTCCTGATGCTCCATGATGGATTGGACAAACACCGTCTCATCTTCGTTCTGTACAAATAGCATCTTTTTCATCTCGGCTTTGGTTTCCACCCCGCACCCCCTCCTTCTCTCTCTTTCTGTGGTTTAAGACGGATGAACAAGCCAAACCGTTTTTTATTTATTTCCCATCACAAAAAAGCCCCGCCTAATCCTGAGGAGGAAGCTCTTGTATTGATTGCCGCATCAATATTTAAAGTTCAAACCAATCCAGCTCAGTGTCATCCTGATTCGTAGCTGCTCCCATCTGCTTTAAAGTTAGCTAAAAGCTACTACTCCTGCTCATTCAATTCATTGATCGAGCGGTCCAGCCATAATTCATACCAATCCAGAAAACCCAGCCGCTCCGTGTTGCCCATATAATGATCCGGATAAATTCCATTACTGTTCGCCCGATCATCGGTCCAAATCTCTCCATAGGAAGATCCCTTCACGATCAGATTGAGTGACACGCCACAGCCAAAGTCACTGATTCGCAGCATCCCTGCCGACCATTTCGGATCATAATAGTCATGTTCAAGCGCTGCCCACTCGTCCTCTTCCTTACTGTCATCGTACCAGTCCACATCCCAATTCCAGGATTCCACATGTGGGAACGGCTCGGAAATGGCATTCAACTCATCCTCATAATCCATCACCAGATACACACCGTTCTCAGGTTTTTCCAGCCCATAATAAGGACCTGTTCCGCCACTTCCAATTACAAGCAAAAAAGCTTGATACGCTTCAGGCAGTTCTATCTTCCATTCCCGTTCAAATGCCTTAATCTTGTCCAATGTCCATACTGGAGCCATTTCATATTGATGATTTTCCGCACCAAACAGATTCCGCTCCGGGTCCATAATTTTGATTTTCTCCAATTTTTTCCGTATGCGTTCCAATTGGGATATATACATGTCCGGATGCCTCCTTCAATCTGCTCCTAAAAGGGATCATGTCCCGCCCTTGGTGACCTGTCTCTATTTCATAATTCGCAAATGAATCTTGTTCACTCACGTACCTATAGTGTTAGATTCGAATCAAGTCACTCAAACGATTCTCACTTTGCAGACTGGCCTTCATGGAAATCGAAATTTGATTATTCTCCTTCGTTACCCTGCACGCATAATTTCCGGGTTCCAACTGGAGCAACATACCCCCGCACGACTCATCCGGCTCCAGTTCACCACCAGTGACATCCTCTGCCGCCCCCAAATATACATTACCGGAAGGAACTCGGATATAGTACACCTCTGCCGTCCCCACTTCCTTAACCGAATCATCCAGACTCCATTGCACCTCATACTGTCCATCGTCACCCAGGTTCAGAAACAAAACGTTACCTGCATTTACCTCAGTCAGTTCATCCTCTGCAATAGACCACCAGTCTGGTGTGTCTTCCATCCGATGCTTAAGCGCCGCCAGATCATACAGGCACAGTGCTGCCGTATCCGTAAAGACTTCAAATTTCCCGTTCATTCTACGTCTCCCCTTCCTTATTTAAATAATATCTGCTCCCTTCCCCTCTGATCCGCATGAGATAATCAGAACCCTATCCAACCATTATATCAAGCCCGGCAAACGGCTTAAAGGAACACAAGAGCTATCTCAGTTCATGTTGTATATGAGGTTAATAGAAGGTGTTTGCAAACAAGAACTCACCTCTTCATTTTAATAGCAAAATGGACGATATAATCATAACTGACTTTTTTTGATTTTGTGGAGGAAACTATGTCAATCAACCTTAGAAGAGAACCTTTCCGCTATACTTTAAAAGAACCCATAACGTTTGAAATCTTTATACTCAGCATTAACGGAGTATCTGCACCATCCAAACCCATTCAGGCGGAATTATGCGATATCAGCCGATCCGGCTGCCAGCTTTCGTTTCCGTTAAACCTGCATGTCGAGTCCAATGAAATTCGGATCGGCATGAATTTGCTGCTTTTTGAAGACCCCTTATATTTGGAAGGGACATTGCGCTGGGGCAAAGAAGAGAATAACCAATGGCATTACGGTGTACAGCTTGAGATTCCGGAAGGTAATCACGAGCGTTTATCCAGAGAGATGAGAATGCTTGCCGGACAAGGCAAAATTATGGTGAAGTAAGCTTCGGCAGACCTAAAAAAACAGCCCATATATGGACTGTTTCAATAAATAACGTTTAAGCAGCTTTACCGGCCTCAGCCGTGTGCTCCATTTTGGACCAGTTCACCGTGATTTCAAGCAAAAGTGACACCACGACCCCGATGACGAGTCCATTGCTAATGATCGGTACAAGATACATAGGCAACGCCTGAAAGGCTTCCGCAGGAATGTTCATTACAGCAACACCCGTGAGAACGGGCAATGCTACACGATAGATGGTTTTGGAGTTAAAAGTTGTTCCCTCCAGTGTTCTTAACGCTGTCCCGAACATTTGCAGATAAGCTACAAACAGTACCGCACTGCCCACACTGGGGGGAATTTGTGCAAAAAAGGCTGTCACTGAAGGTGTAAGACCCAAAATACATAACAGGCCTGCCCCCACTACAAATGCAGCCCGACGCAGAATGCGAGTGCTCTCCAGAAATCCGATAGACGAAGCAAACAGACCAAAGGGCAGTACACCTACACATGCGGATAACATGGTAAACACGCCAGTCAGCATATACGAACGTTTATACTGTTGATCTGACGTCTGCGCCTTGTATATTTTTTCCACTGAACTTAACGTTGTGATTGAGTTGGTCATATTGACGAGCCCGACAAAAAAAGCGGTAATTACAATCCCCGGCTCCCACGCAGGTTTTCCCCAAGGAAATAGAGAAATCGAGCTGCCTCCAGTATGACTCGATAACCCGGCATGCTGTCCAGGGAACACAAAGTTATAAGCAATCCATCCCGTGACGATGCCAATCAGAATGGAGTAGTTGCCGAGATTGCCTTTTCCCTTAAGCTGAATCAAAGCTACAAGAAAAGCAATGGCAACGGATAAAGCCGCTACAGGCAAGTTAAATGTGCCAAACTCGGTGTATCCAATCATGCCTTTGAAGAAATTCATGGTCAACTGAATCGTCATCAGAAATAACATTGCACTCTTGACCATAGGGGTAAACAGCTTCTGAAGCACATGCGCCGCGCCTAGCCCACCAAGGATCATCATTGTCAGACCAGCTAACAGAAAACCCGCAGCCAGCCCTCCCCCAATACGCTCCAAACTCATGCCTGCCGATGAAGCCGAGGCCGTTAAGCTTAGGGTCAGCCCCCACCATAACCCCGAGGGACCATCCATCACGGCATAACGATGTCCAAAGAACGCCTGTAGTATACACACAGCTCCGGTAAGCAAAAAGGCATGCTGCATCGACGCAGCAATGGCCTCCGGTGATAGCTGAAAATTATGTCCGATAGATAACGGTACCACCACTGTGTTGGTAAACAGGAAGAAAAACCACTGAATGCCTGCCAATGCAAGCGATGACGCACCCTTGATATTATTTTGCAAAGATTGCTCTTGATGTCTGTTCATGATTGAGTTAGGATTCGCTCCATTTCTTTATAATTGTGCTTGCGAGCATGCTCAAGTGCTGTAACTCCATCCCGGTCAACGATAAAAGGATCAGCACCATATTGTAAAAGTAATGCAATGATCTGCTGATGGCGAGTCCCGCCATCCCCCAGAATGACCGCTTCCAGCAAAGCTGTCCAGCCCAGATGGTTGATATGATTCACGTTCACATCCGTGCACCTCAGAAGGATCTCAACAATCTCGACATGGCCTCGATCTGAAGCAGGAATCAAAGCTGTGCCTCCAAATCGGTTCGTAAGCCGAGGATCGGCACCTGCTTTTATAGCCAGTTCGACCATTTTACGCAAACCTTCCGCACTGGCATACAGCAGCATGTTGTCCAGTCGTTGATCCTGAATGTTCACGTCCGCTCCAGCTTCAAGTAGAGCACTTGCCGTCTCTGGCTTGTTTCCATGTACTGCGGCCATCAGAGGCGTCCGTCCTCGCGCATCCCGGTCATTCACTCCAGTCCCTTGTGCGATAAACCGCAGCACATCATCCGTATGCCCAGCTTCAGCAGCTGCATGTATTGTTTTCAGCATCGCACCTTCACTCTCCACTTCGTCGCCATCCTTACGGCATATATTCGATAGATGATAATCCACATATATGATTTGCAGTGTTTAAACCTTATGTATGTTAACATAGAATAATCGTATATTAAAAATACATGTTTTATTGGTTTCCCATATGAAAAACATATCGCTGTAAATAAGGAGAACACACTTGGATATCAAACAATGTCGCTATTTCATCGCGATTGCCGAGGAGAGACAGATCACGGCGGCAGCGCGCAGACTACACATGGCTCAGCCTCCTCTAAGCCAACAGCTCAAACTGATGGAAGACGAGCTCGGCGTGGCTTTGTTTGAACGCAAAGGACGCAGCATGGAGCTGACACAGGCGGGTCGAAGCTTCTATGATTATGCGGTCACAATGACCAAATACATGGAGGAAGCTGTCATGGAAATGCAGAGCTTTCGCTACGGCATTCGGGGCAAGCTGTCGCTTGGCATTAATACCATATCAGATCGTTTGATCCCGCAAGCGCTTCAGCAGTTTCGAACAACACACCCCCAGGTGACCTATAAAATTCAGCAAAATGAATCTGCACAGCTCTGCCAGCTCTTGGGGGAA
This sequence comes from Paenibacillus pabuli NBRC 13638, assembly GCF_001514495.1. Lineage (GTDB taxonomy): Bacteria > Bacillota > Bacilli > Paenibacillales > Paenibacillaceae > Paenibacillus > Paenibacillus pabuli. The sequence goes on along the minus strand of NZ_BCNM01000015.1, from coordinate 108,792 downwards.
GGCAAAATCGAGCTTGCCTGTGTGCGAATGCCTGTCAAAACAGAACAATATGAAGTGCTGCATCTACCGCAGGAAGCACTCTTCTATATTTCCTCTACACCGATGGGTTCAGCGGATGAGAGCGGGATTTATTTTCAAAAGCTAGCCGACATCCCTCTCTTGCTTCCCAGTACCGAAGGACTCGGGATGTTCGAACTGATATTGCAGAAATTCCGTGAGCATCACGTGAATCCTTCCATTGCTGGCGAATGCTCGGATATTAACATGTTGCTGGAACTTGTGCGACTCGGTTTTGCAAGCTCTATCGTGCCCCATACGGTTTTGCAGCTTTATCATGAGCATCCTTTTCATGTCTATCGTATTCAAGATGCGCAATCCGCCGTAGATTCTGCGCTTGTGTGGCATCGCAATCGCCATCTGTCCAAGCCCGCACAGCATTTTGTGCAATTGGTTCAGGAGCTCCTGCCTTCTCGCTCGGTTTAGCCTCCAGCAAATATCAGCCATGAAGAATATCGTCCATATACAAAAAACAGCAGCCTTGGCGGAATTCCATCCGCAAAGACTGCTGCTTTTTGATGTTCGTCTAAGCTTTTGCCGTAAACAACAATTCTTGTTCTTTAACCGTTGTACGTCCTGAAGACTCAATTGAATGATATTGATGCATATTTGTAATGATGACTGGCGTAATCGTTGTGTAACCGGCTTTTTCAATCTCTTCCCGGTCGAATTCCATCAGTACATCACCAACGGCAACCTTCGCTCCTGCTTGGACTTTAGGGGAGAAGAATTGACCTTTCAATTTCACGGTATCAATCCCGATGTGAATTAGCATCTCAGCGCCATTGTCGCTCACCAAACCGATAGCGTGTCCACTCTTCGACAGGGAGAATACCGTTCCGTTGATCGGAGAAACGACACGGCCTTCAGACGGCTGGATCGCAAAACCTTTACCCATAATCTCTTCGGAGAATGCAGGGTCTGGAACTTCGCTCAATGGTTTAACTTCACCTGTAATCGGGCTGAATACGTCTTGATTCTGTACTTTAGCTTCTTCAGTTACTTTGGAAGCAGAAGTCGTTGCTGCTGGTGCTGTAGGTTCAACAGCTGGTGTTGCTGCAGCGGCTGATACTGCTTCAGGAACATCTTCAAATCCAATGATGTACGTCAGAACTGCTGAAACTACAACAGCAATAATAATTCCGATCAGTGCATAAACAAATGTAGGGCCGATAATCATCGGAATACCAGACAGGCCCGCCAGACCACCCATTACATAAGCTTTAGTTTGGAAGAAACTGATGAACGCTCCACTAATTGCTGCACCAATCAGGGCTGCGACAAATGGTTTCTTGAAGCGCATGTTAACCCCGTACATTGCCGGTTCTGTAATTCCCATAAGCGCAGTAACACCCGTTGATGCAGACAGGGACTTGATTTGTTTGTTCTTGGATTTTAGAGAAACACCCAGAGCACTACCTGCTTGTGCAAAGTTTGCCATCATCATAAGCGGAATCAAGTAATCATATCCCAATGTTGCAATGGAACCGATCATGATCGGAACCAGTGCATAGTGCATACCTGTAATAATGAGGAGTGAGAATGCACCGCCCACAAGCAAACCTGCAAACAAACCTGCGTTGTTGAACAACCAGTTAATACCGTCTGTTAAACCGTTACCGATAATAACGCCAAGTGGTCCTACAGCGATCATCATCACAGGAACAATAATAAGCAAAGTAACTGTAGGTACAACAATTAACTTAAGAGATGCATGTGTAACTTTATCAATGGCTTTCTCTACATAAGAAGCCAGCCAGATCGCAATCAGAATCGGAATAACCGATGATGCATATGTCGCTGCTACAACTGGCAAACCGATGAATGATACATTCTCCCCAGGTGCGAGCAATGCCGTAATCGTCGGGTGCATAACAGATGCACCAATCGCCGCGCCAATGTACATGTTGCTGCCCAGCTTACGTGCTGTACTGATCCCCAGTATGATTGGGAGGAAGTAGAATGCACCATCACCAATCGCCGACAAAATGATATACGTAGAACTTGTAGCATCAATCCATCCAAAGGTAAGCAGCAATGCCACAATACCTTTGAGCATCCCCGCACCGGTGATCGCTGGTAGGATTGGTGTAAACACGCCTGAGATGAAGTCAAATACAGCACTCAGCGGATTTTTCTTTTTACTTGTTTCACTTGAAGCAGCTGGTTTGGCATCAGGGGATTTGGACATGTTGCCCACAAGTGCGTTATACACGACAGGTACATCGTTCCCGATGATGACCTGGAACTGTCCGCCATTCTCCATCACGCCCATCACGCCAGGTGTATTTTTCAGCGTCGCTTTGTCCGCTTTTTTGTTGTCATTCAGGTTAAACCGGAGTCTTGTCATACAGTGCGTAACTTGATCGATGTTCTCTTCGCCACCAACAAGCTTCAAAATATCCTTGGACAATTGTTGTTTATCCATTGTGTTTTGCTCCTTTTATGTGTAATGAAGGGTAAAAAAAAACCTAAACACTGAATAATGACAAAGCAGTTTCAGCTTATCATTATTCAACGTTTAGGTTTCGCCTTTTTTGTAGTAACAATCCTAAATTATTCAATTGTTTGTTCATTTCTGACAACACGCTCAATGTGAATGGTCAGATAAAGAACTTCTTCTTTGGATAAAACCCGGTTGTAAATCTTGCGGGTATAGTCATTAATCTTAACAGCACATGCATGTGCTTCAGGATATTGCTTACTCACCAAGTCATGAAGCGGATTATCTTCTTCCTTATCTTCAATGGCTGTTCCTTGCAGTACCCGTTGAGCAAAAAACTTCAGATGAGTTAAAAACCGATAATAACTCAGCGAATCTTCATCCAGCTCAATCACGAAACTCCGTCTTACAATGTTGAGAATATCCTTAACAATATTCGTGATACTGATCGTTTCCCTCATCTCACCGTTCATCTGGGCATTAACCAGATGCATGGCGATGAATGCGCATTCGTCTTCGGGCAGCAGTACGCCAAGTGTTTCTTCAATAATCTGCAGCGCCTTAAGGCCGATCGCATATTCCTTGCGGTACATGCGTTTAATCTCCCAGAACAGTGCATTTCGGATCTGCAATCCTTGACGATGCCGATCAATGGCAAAATGAATATGATCCGTCAGTGAAATGTAGATGCTCTCATGTAATTTCTCACCTAACACGGTCTCTGCGTAACGGATAATTTCATCCGAGCATTCGACATATTCAACTGGAATATCGGACAGAAGCGTTTTCAGTTTCTGCGATACTTCCTTGCTTTCGAGCGAGAATATTTTTTCGACGAGACTCTCGTCAATGGTTTCACCAGTATGCTTTTTGAAGGCAATTCCTCGTCCCATGACGACCAGTTCGTTTCCTCCCGGATCAATCACAGTAACTACGTTGTTGTTCAGCACCTTCTCAATTTTCATTTCTTCACATCACCTTGCACCGTCAAAGTAGTAAAAGGCAAAACCAAAGCTGGTCATGAAACACATGCCCCGCTTCTGGTTTTGCCTGATTGAACAGTAACAATCCAGTATTCATTAGCCTTAGGCCCATCTTACCATATAATTATTCATCTGACAATGTTTTTGTGAAAGCGTTTTATGTGCTCAAATATATACGAGAAGATGCAGATCAACTAAGTCTATGGACCCATCAATTAATAGTTATCGTTCTTTAGACTCGCTCCGTTCGATTCAATTACTTCTTTGTACCAATGGAATGATTTTTTCTTATAACGATCAAGGGTACCTGATCCATCATTGTTACGATCCACATATATGAAGCCATAACGCTTCTTCATTTCTGCTGTAGATGCACTCACCAGATCGATGCAGCCCCATGATGTGTAGCCCATGACTTCGACTCCATCTTCAATCGCTTCACCGACTTGTACCAAATGATCATTCAGATATTGAATACGATAGTCGTCATTCACTGTTTTATTGCCATTTTCGTCTGTAATCAGCTCATCGACTGCACCCAAACCATTTTCGACAATAAACAATGGTTTTTGATACCGGTCCCAGTATTTGTTCAAGGTTACGCGCAGCCCTTGCGGATCAATCTGCCATCCCCAATCGCTTGCTTTAAGATACGGGTTTGGCACGCCTGCGAACAGATTCCCTTTGCCTTCGATCCGTTTTTCGCGATCACCTGTCTCGCAGACACTTACATAGTAACTAAATGAGATAAAATCTACTGTATGCTTCAGAATTTCAGCATCGCCATCTTCGAACTTGATATTGATATTGTTCGCTTTAAAGTAACGATTGATGTATTTCGGATAATAGCCACGTGCATGAATATCGGCAAAGATGTCATTGCGCTGTTCTGCATGCATTGCAGCCACCACATCATCCGGGTTTGGTGTCAGCGGGTACGTAGGCATGCTCAGAACCATACAGCCAATTTTTGCTTCAGGCATAATTTCATGACCCAGTTTCACCGCGAGCGCACTTGCTACCAGTTCATGGTGGATCGCTTGGTACAGGTCCTGTTTGGACAATTCTGCTTTTGGCGTATAAATTCCACCGCTCATGAACGGTTCTTCCAAAATGGAGTTAATTTCATTGAACGTCAGCCAGTACTTCACTTTACCTTTAAAACGGTTGAACAAGACGGTTACATAACGCTCATAGAACTCGATCATTTTACGGTTAACCCAGCCATCATAGGTTTTGGACAAGTGCAGCGGTGTTTCATAATGGGAGATGGTTACAAGGGGTTCAATGCCGTACTTGTGGCACTCATCGAACAGGTCATCATAGAATTGCAGACCTTTTTCATTCGGCTCCAATTCATCCCCTTTAGGGAAAATACGAGACCATGCGATCGATGTACGGAACACTTTGAAGCCCATTTCAGCAAACAATTTGACATCCTCTTTGTAGCGGTTATAGAAATCGATCCCGATCAATTTCAGATTATCCTCTGTAGGTCCTTCCGTTCTTGGCGTCGTAATCCCGTGCGGCATTACATCCTGAACAGATAGGCCTTTGCCATCTGTATTGTAGGCTCCTTCTAGCTGATTGGCTGCGACTGCGCCGCCCCATAGAAAATCCTTCGGAAATGGTGTTGTCATATCTGTCATTCCTCTCTGGTTACGTTATATTCATTCTTTGTTAAAACAGTTGACCCTATCCCGTGAGCACATCAAAAAGCGGACAACGCGCCAACGAAAGGGGCTTCAGATGAGATGATCACCGATGGCCTGCTTTATGTTGGGTTTTGCCCGCTTTATGCGGTAACAATCCGCGAATAGCCTAATTACTTAAAGCGATCCGGGTTTAAGATACAGGAATCAGACCAAATTATAGTTGCTCACCATTGCTGGCAATGACGTTTTTGTACCAGTCAAACGAATCTTTCTTCGAACGTTTAAGTGTTCCGTTACCTTCGTCGTCCAAATCCACGTAGATGAAACCATAACGTTTGGACATTTCAGACGTGGACATGCTCACGAGGTCAATCGGGCCCCATGCTGTAAATCCAATCAGATCCACACCGTCTTTGATCGCTTCTTTCATTTGTTCGATGTGTTTCTTCAAGTAGTCCACACGATAGGAGTCATGGATTGAACCGTCTTCTTCAACACGGTCATATGCACCCAGGCCATTTTCTACGATGAACAAAGGCTTCTGGTAGCGATCCCAGAAGTTATTCAACGTTACGCGCAGACCGATTGGATCGATCTCCCAGCCCCAGTCGGAAGCTTCCAGATAAGGGTTTTTCACGCCGCCAGTCAGGTTACCTGTTGTTTCTTCTTTGTCTGCGGATGCAGATTTAGTTACGGACATGTAGTAACTGAAGGAAATGAAATCAACGGTATTGTTCAGCAAGATCTCATCATCGCCTGCTTCTTTCTGAATCACAATGTTGTTTTCTTCAAAATAACGAGCCATGTAGTTCGGGTATTGACCACGAGCATGCATATCCGTGAAGAAGAGGTTAATCTGATTCTCATGTTGCGCCAGACGAACATCTACCGGATTACAAGTCGCCGGGTACGTTTCCATCCGAGCGAGCATACAGCCCACTTGGGAACCAGGAATAATCTCATGTGCAAGCTTGGTTACCAGTGCACTAGCTACAAATTGGTGATGCAGCGCTTGATATGTCGTTTGCAATTGGTTGTCCACTTTATCGATCAGGATACCGCCGCCAGTGTATGGGCTAAACAGCATCACGTTGATTTCATTGAACGTCAACCAGTATTTCACTTTATTTTTATAACGGTTGAACACAGTCTCTGCATATCTCACATAGTGCCCAATCACTTCACGACCTGCCCAACCGTTGTATTTCTGTGTCAGACCTAGCGGAGTTTCATAGTGAGACAAGGTTACCAGCGGTTCAATGCCGTATTTCAACAATTCGTCGAAGACATCGTCATAGAATTTCAAGCCAGCTTCGTTCGGCTCTTGATCGTAACCATTCGGGAAAATACGTGCCCAGTGAATGGACAAACGGAACACTTTGAAGCCCATTTCAGCAAATAATGCGATATCTTCTTTATAGTGATGATAGAAATCAATACCAAAACGTTTAGGAAAACGTTCCTCAATTTTGCCGGAGAGGATCTCTTCAATTCGGGTAGAGGAGATTTCCATGGCATGTCCACCTGTACGCTTCTCTTTGGGAACATGCGCAATCATATCTGCAGTTGAGAGACCTTTGCCGTCCTTATCGAATGCACCTTCCAATTGGTTGGCAGCTGTAGCGCCTCCCCACAGGAAGTTTTCGGGGAATCCTTTTTTTGCCGTGGTCATAACGAACTACCTCTTTTCGAATTTTATTTGGGTTTTTCCCGAATACAGCGGCTGTATTTCAGGCCAAAAAACAAGAAAAACCTAAACTCAAGGTAAAATAGCTCGCAAAAAAAGAGCCTTCATTTCACCATCAGTTTAGGTTTTGCCTGTCTGCACAGTTACAATCCATCAAAAGATGTCATTGCGTATTCGGTTGTTTTTCTCTTGTAATGTAAGCGTAACATATCTATTTTGCAAAATCAACTTCCATGCGAAAGAGCTCAACACATCCACGTTTGGCGTTATCGAGACTTCAATTAGGCTGAAAACTGAGTTTCATAGGGAAAAGGATTATGTCTATTCTCTTTCCTTGAAAGCATTAGATGAGTAAAAACAAACATGGAGTATTGATGAGGCAAACTTAAGCTGCCTGGTGAAGGCTTATTCAAGTTAATCTCTGGCCTTCCCATGTCTTTTTAAACAGTTGTTGGTAATGGTATTGCAAAAGGACCCTGTCCAATGCAATTCGTTGTGGCGCTGGATTCAATTGTCGGCAATGGAAGCCGTTGATTCTTTATCATTTATTTCAAGGTAAACCTTTGAGGTTCAATGAATTAAAAAGATTGCTTCCTGATATCACGCAAAGGATGCAAAAAGGATCAACCAGAAAGAAATGGTTGATCTCATCACACGATCGGGCAGTATAGTTTAATGTCATTCTTTAGAAAACGTATCATCCAACAAGGGCGCGCTTTGACCGTTGGCTTTTCGTTCATAATTTTTCTTCACAGGAATTTCGAAGCTCCAGTCTCCGGTGAGCAGATCCTGCTGAGCCGGGTCATTGGACAGGTCTAACTGGTTTACGTTGACTTTCAATAGGAACTGGTCTGGAGGTGGCAAGGTCTCGATAAAATGAAAATTGAGGGTGCCATTTTTGGACAACACTACACCTGGATCCGTGGCGATGCCGGGAACCGCCTTTATTGTTGAAGGATCCAACATAAAAGTTGGCTTGACCGATTGTTTCGCCCACTGCAACTCCGATATCTGGTTAGAATGTTTCATGGAGTATTGGATAATTAGGCTCTGGCCGTCGAAAAGATATTTATTAATGAGCAGTGTATAGCCTTTGTCTGTTTTACCGGTGATTAAAGTCATCTCATTACTCCCGCCTGTTGGCATCAGCGTTGGAGCGTCATTTTCAGAGAAGATGGAAGGCAGCTTTACCACGAGATTGGAGGTAAATGAATTCTTCACGCTGAATAGTACCACCGCGCAGATGAGCAACAAGATCACTGGTACAGCAGCTATCCTGGAGTGAGACAGGCGTCGAAGCCAAGGAGATGTTCTTTGTTTCGGTGCAAGGCCTTGTTCCGGGAGCACGGTCGGTATCCGCTTGATTTCGTTATGAACTTCTTCCGTAACAGCCACTTGCGTCTGATTTGGTCCCAACATCGATAACCGTGTCTCAAACCAGGTTGCCTTTTTGCTGCTGTGCGCAGTGATGCCCCCTCCGTGTACCTCGATAATACTTTTCGTGATGGCCAGACCTAGACCGGTGCCCCCGGTCTGTTTCGACCTGGAGTTCTCTACCCGGTAAAAACGATCGAAAATAAAAGGCAAATCCCGTTCTGGAATGGGGGGACCATAATTTTGGATCCGCACAACCAGCATATCTTCATCCTGTGCGATATCAATATCGATATATTTGCCTGTTCGCCCGTACTGGATGGCATTCGCGATTATATTTTCATACGCCCGTACCAACAATCCTCCATCCGCCTGGGTCTTGAATTCTCCTTCTTGGATATTCAGTCTAATTTCCATACCTGCGTTCTCCGTGATCGGCACGAATTCCTCGGCAAGCTGACCGATTAACCCGGCGATATCGAGCTCGCCCAGTTCCAGAGGCATACCGTTGTTGATACGTGTATATTCGAACAGTTCGTCGATTAATCGCCGAAGGGACAAAGATTTCTCATACGCGATGTTGACGAAATAACGCATCTCCACTTCATCCTGATACCGGTCGTTCTCGATCACTTCGAGAAAGCCGAGAATTGAGGTCAGTGGAGTACGCAGGTCATGCGATACACCTGTAATCAAATCGTTTTTGGTCTTTTCCGCCTTGCGTTCCTCCGCAATTGAATGCTTCAACTGCATACTCATCTGGTTAATGCTGAGCGCGACCTCGCCCAATTTATTATCGGCAATTACCGGAATTTGATGGTCGAACTGGCCGCTCGCAATCTCCTCCAAACCACATGTAATTTCCGTCAGATAATGATCCCATTCGCTGCTCAATTGATTCATACTCTCTGCGATCACGCTTAACTCATCCTTGCCCTTGACCGTTACTGCATGTCCGAACCGACCTGCCGATATTTCCTGCAACCCTTCGCCTATCTCGCGCAAATCCCGAACCAAACGGAGGCTGGCAAGGAAGAAAGTGACGGGAAACAGAACGATACCGGTTAGGATCATCACGCGAATAGACCCGGCATGCTCAATGATCCAATTGATCGGGGCAGCCACGTATTCGATTTTTTGCAGTGCTCCCGCCATGACATACCCCAAAAAAATAGCTGCGCCTGTTAACGCCAGGCTTGCAACCATGATCAGCATTAATCTCCAACGAATCGTATACAGCCACTGTGGTTGCATCCTACTCACTCCTTGCTTTTTGGATCGCTTTCGATTTTGTATCCAATCCCCCATACAGTTTTGATGATCCGCGGTTCGCGCGGGTTAAGTTCTATCTTTTCGCGGAGCTTTCGGATATGTACCATGACGCTATTTTTTGACTCCATAAAGGGCTCGTTCCAAACCTCTTCGTAGATGCGATCCATACTCAGCACCGTACCTCTATTAACTGCCAGCATGTGAAGAAGTGCGAACTGGCGGGGAGTCAATTTGATTTCCTGCTGATCGACCGTTACTGTATGGGATGCAATATTAATGACTACGTTTTCGATATGTATTTCGTTCGCGTTAGCCGCGACGGCGTTGAATTGATTCATTCTTCGAAGCTGTGACTTAATGCGTGCGATCAGCTCGAGCGGGTTGAATGGTTTGGTTACGTAGTCATCGGCGCCGATACTGAGGCCTGATATTTTATCGATATCTTGGCCTTTAGCTGAGAGCATGATGATGGGTATAGAATTCGTTTCTCGTATTTTCATACATGCTTGCAACCCGTCCATCTTGGGCATCATTAGATCAAGTACAATTAAATCGATTGGTTGGGACTGCAGAACCTTCAGCGCTTCCAGGCCATTCGACGCTTGCAGGAGCTTGTAGCCTTCGTTATTAAAATAAATACTCATTAATTGGATGATTTCCGCTTCGTCATCCACCATCAAAATCGTGCTTTCTGCCATAGATCCTCCCTGAATTCCTGTATCTTTCTTGCATTAAAGAGCAGCATGATAATTATAAGCGATATTTCTTATGCATTGAATAACGTCAGCATTATTTAAGGAAATGATAAGAAGTTCGGTAGTTAGATGATAAGCTTTCGCCTCTATACTTAGTACAACACAAGCGAATAATCGTTTGAACAACAAATGGGTGGAGGTTTTATTTTTGAAGCACAATGTATTACAGAAGGCCATGCTTGTTAGTCTTAGTGTTATGTTAATTGGTATTTCAGCAGTTCTTAGCCCAGGCAAACAAGTTTCCGCAAATGCGGACAGCGAGGGAGATGCGAAACGTACTTTAAAAGTATTGTACTGGAACGAAGACGATTTCAACATGACGTATGGAGATTTGTTTAGTAAGAAGTACCCAAATACAAATATTGAAGTAGTTGCACCTTCAGGTATGGAAGCAATTAAGGATTACAACGGGGCTATCCAAAAGTATTCACCGGATCTGGTTATGCTGCCCCCATACCATTACCAACAACTGTCTAAAGATAAAAAGCTGGTTGATTTAGAACCGTTAATTAAGCGAGATACGTATGACACGACAACATTATATCCTGGCTTGCTTGATGAATTGAAGGAACAAGGCGGTGGCAAACTTTATGGCTTAAGCCCAAAAACAGATTCGTACGCTCTTCTGTATAATGCTGATTTATTTAAAAAGTACAATGTTAAAGTACCAAGTGACGGAATGACGTGGGAAGAGATATTGAATCTTGCTAAGAAATTCCCTACTAAAGGAGATAAGAACTCCCGTATTTGGGGCCTAAGCTCCTTTGGATCCAGCAATTTGGTTATGGATATCGCCAGAACAGAAGGGTTAACGTACATGGATCCAAATACGCTAAAGGCTACTGCGAATACAACTGCGTGGAAAAATGTCTATCGTCTGGCGAGCGAGGCAACGAAGTCCGGGGTGCTTGACGAATGGATCAGTCTGTCAGGTAAAAATTACTTGGAAAGTAGCTCTTTCATTATGGGACGATCAGCTATGAAAGTTGCCTCTATTAGTCAGCTGCAGTCCTTACAAGCAGCAAAAAGTGGTGTGAAGAATTATAAACCTTTCACGCTTGGTATTGCTGCCGGCCCTGCGGCTAAAGATCGAGAGTCAACAGGGAACTTTTTCATTAATGAGATATTCGCAATTCCAGCAGACGCAGCTCATGTTGATGCCGCTTGGGATTTCATCAAATATTTCAATGGAGATGACTACGCTGCCGAGTACTATAAGCCCAATAACTCGAATAATAGTATCGGTGCTCCTCTATCTCGCATGATTAAAGAGTACTCTGGTTACAAGTTGGATGCGTTCTATAAATTAAAACCTAATCTGGATTCATCGATAACAAATTATGCTCTCATGAACAAGTCACCAAATTTTGAATTGAGATTTCGGTCAGTTGTATTGAAAGAATTGACACAGGTAATAAACGGGAAGAAAACATTAGACAAAGCAACTGCTGCTATTCAATCCAGCACTCAAGCTGCTGCTGATAAATTGAAAAAGGCTCAGGCGCCAAAGAAATAGAATATGAAGACTCATTTAAGAGTATGAAAAGAGAGGAGAATGAGGACGTCTGACCCCGACCTGGTTCTGATTGGATCGCCTCAGACAACGGCTCCAGAAGATCATGTCGCTGGAAGAAGGCAGCGGCACAGGCGGTTTCAATAGAGGGAAAACAACAAAGTGCGACCTACCCTTTTCACGAGGGGCTGGGTTGCATTTTTTGGCGCAAGGCTTTTATTGAGGACTTTTCGTTTGTCATAAAGGACCTGCAACCTACGTTTACATTCTTGGGGCGATATTTGAGTTCATTCCTCATCTTCGCAAATTTGGGTTAAGGAGCGCCATTAGATTTTTTAAACACAACATTTCTAAGCCGTGGCTGACACATTTAGCATCTGATAAATATATATCAGAAAAACAATATTATGAACTTTACGAAAAGTTGTTGCCTCATTGTTAATTTCAAAGAATGGGCTGAGCAATGGGTGTTGTATGGGAAAAATATGCTTATACCAAATAATCAAATATCGGTGAACTTCTAACACAATGCTAAAACCATTGATCTGAACACATGATCGACTTTTTTTGATTTTCTGAACATTGGTATTCTTGCTCTGGAGGTAGCTGGCAGGACTTTAGTCGCCCAATGGAGGAACGTTCATGTCTATCCACCGCAGCGCATATCCACCCATTTCACATAAAAGAACTTTGCTAATATCCGCCGGAATCCCCGTTGTTCTGTACATTCAACCCAGATTGAATCCACATTCAAATATGCTTCTTCAAAGATCATCACCAATGAGTCCCAACTGCCTTGATTGAACTCTGCCCGATATAAATCTTTCATACTCATGTAAATTTCCTCCCTGAAATCGTCTGTGTATCCCCCAAGTCCTACGTTAAGCAATTCATCCTAAAGCCGCTTGAAACGGATTCTGGAAAAGGTAAACTTAATTTTAAATGTTTTTTTGGGAAATGGATCCCCAAGGAGGAACATAACAATGACTGAAGAAACAAACACATCCGGTTGGGATGCCATTGATACAGCAGTTGCTGAATTATATGAAGATCAGGAACCACTTCACTATGGCACAGCCATTCCTTATCTGCTCGGCGGACCTGATCCGCTAAATGGGATTAGCGTCTACAAAGTAGATACACCGATGCCTCACTGGCATTTTATAACCTATGGTTTTTCGGAGCTGTATGAGAAGGAAACGGACGATCTGGATCATAGCGGTTATGGATTTGAAATGACGTTTCGACTTACCCGAAGTGAGGAAGAGACCACACCCCCGGCTTGGGCACTGAATCTCTTACAAAACGTTGCACGATACGTTTTTAATAGCGGGAACGCATTTCATGCAGGAGATTATATGGATGCAAATGGCCCCATTTGTCTCGGCTCAGATACGTTACTGACAGCACTTTCTTTTATAGAAGATCCTGATCTGGCAGAGATATCCACACCTAATGGAACGGTGAAATTCATACAGATGGTAGGAATTACGGGTCTGGAACTCGAAACGATGCAGACATGGAATACACGCGGATTATTAGCAGCTTTTGTTGAATTCATGCCGAAATACGTTACGGATCTCATGAGGAATTCTTATTTGGATATCCCCTCGGTGATTCAGGCTGTAGAACGCGGAATTGAACAGGAAGGTTCCAGTACAGCATTTTTATTTATCCAACAACTGGCTTGGACATCGCCGCGCAAGAGAATACTGCAAAAAAGTGTACCCGCTGAACTCCAGATCGGAGCTAAACAAGCGCAAATCATCGGAAAAATACTCCACAGCCGTTTTTCAAAAGGCGCTCCACTGTCCCTAATCGGATCAGGGGTAAACATTACGTTTAAAGCCGGAGGAACACCTTCATTTTCTGAAGATGGCCACCAAATTACGGTGATTGTACATGAACAAGCCGTAATGGATTTGGTTGCAAAGCTTCGCCCCGTAGAACAAGCATTTGAGATTACTTCATTGCCTGGCATTCTGTTTCGAATTGCCCGCACCGAAATTACCGATCAGGATGGTCATGTGATCGAAACCATTGGTTGATCAGCAAGGAGGAAACCATATGTCAAGTACATCTGCCTTACGGAAGAGCTGGTCCGAGAACGACATATATGCTCCCGGTACAGCCGGTATCAAGTATGTGACCCAAGCACATCTGGACAGGGTTAGCAAAATCAATCATTTTTTAATTAGCGCTTTCCAGCATTGCCTCTCGGATATTAAAGAGAATTTGTCCAGTACGTATCTCTTTCTGCTTACAGATACGGACGGGGTTCTGCTCGCCATGGAGTATAGCCTTGATCTGGAACAAAAGATGAAGCAATCACCCATCCGTCCAGGCATCGTCTTTACGGCCAAAAGCTGTGGTGTGAATGCTATATCGGAAACGATGGACAAAAATGAACCCGTTCTGCTGCCACCGGAGCAGCATGAAAATCCTTTTTTCCAAAGCTGGCACTGTTACGCTGCACCATTGTCTGTCGGCCATCAAACTGCAGGCTACCTGGACGTTTCCACCATTAATGCCGACATGCAAAGCGAACTGATTGCAATCGCCAAACTGATTCCCGCCCATATGCAAAATGGTTATCAGACTCGCCTAGCCTCACCGGAAACAGAGCAACCATCCATTGAGTTTACCAAGCGCCAGTTAACCATTTTGAAGATGATTTCCAAAGGATTGACAGTGAAAGCAATTGCATTGAAGTTGAAAATTAAGGAATGTACTGTGAATCATCATAAAAAAGTGATTTTCAACAAATTAAATGTGCAATCCAGCGCGGAAGCTGTTTCAATTGCCAGCCGTCTGTCTTATCTATAAAGGGTACCCCTATAGATTCCTATAGGTGGTCAACACGAACATCTGTGCTAGACTTTTCTGGTACACAAGTTAGAGAGAGATTAAAAACACACATTTCAGGAGGGTAATATGTCTATTCCAAAAAAAGCTTCATTATTTGCCATGTTAATTATGATTTTGCTGGTTGCATCTGCTTGCGGTGACAAGTCGGATAACACTGCCAAAACGGATGAATCCACTCCGACCGAAACTACTGCCGGCACAGATACAGACACTGCCAAGACGGAAGATACAGATAAAACGGAAAGCACAGAAGCATCAACTTCGGAGTCCAAGGAAGCCGATAACTCCAAAGATGTTGAACTGGGAACTACAACAAAAGGCTCTTATACCAATGACTATTTCGGAGTATCACTCAATTTCCCGGAAGCTTGGGAGTTCCAGGATGCCGAAGGCATGAACGAACTGACTAGTGCTTCATCCGAAGCAATCGCTGGCGACGACGAAACGAAGAAAAAGCAAATCGAACTCTCCCAGACCAAAACACTGAACCTGCTGATGGCTTCAAAATATCCTTTGGACGGAGGTAAAGTCGGACCTTCCGCTATGGCGATTGCTGAGAAAGTCAGCTTGCTGCAAGGGATTCGTACAGGTAAAGATTATCTGGAAGCAACTAAGAAATTCATGGTGGACAGTCAGTTCCCGTATGAATATAAGGAGTTCACAACCGAAACCATCGGTGGCAAAGAGATGGATCTGATGCAGATCACCATGGATGCAGGCGATGGTTCAACCATTACCCAGGAGTACTACAGCACTATTATAGAAGGTTATGCGTTCAATTTCATCTTCACCTATTTGGATGATAAGACCAAGTCCGAAATCGATACGATTAAAAAATCCGTTCAGTTCAAATAATACAATCACTGTGCCTTCTGGGCATGGAATAGAACCCCGCGCAATGATCATCCATAGATCACTGCCGGGGTTCTTTTGTTGAGTACAATGAATGTTTCACCTTATCCGGAAATGGCCACCCAATGCCCCTCTTTTACTTCCACCCATCGGGACTGTTCCAGATTATAGCGGTCTTCCACATCTAGTGTCTCTCTTGGCGCTTTGTTCAAATCATGACGTTTTTTCTTCGCTTCCACAGCCGGGTCCGGAACCGGAATGGCCGATAACAAGGCCTTTGTGTATGCATGCTGAGGGTTCGAATATAGCTCTTCACTTTCTGCTAACTCCACAATCTTCCCGTTATACATGACAGCTACACGATCACTGATATGTTTAACCATAGACAGGTCATGCGCGATGAACAGGTATGTCAGACCGAGTCGCTGCTGCAATTCTTCAAGCAGCTGTACGATCTGAGCCTGAATGGACACATCCAGCGCAGACAAAGGCTCGTCACATACAATAAATTCAGGTTCCACGGCCAGCGCACGAGCAATTCCAATCCGCTGCCGTTGTCCACCCGAAAATTCATGAGGATATCGCTGGGCATGAGCCGGATCAAGACCCACCATCTCCAGCAATTCCTCTACACGCTTTTCCCGTTCAATGGGGCTGCCGGCAAGATCGTGAATATCCAGGGCTTCCCCAATGATGTCCATGATTCTAAATTTGGGATTAAGCGAGGCATACGGATCCTGAAAAATAATCTGCATATGCCGCCTCATCGTTTTCATCTCTGAGGCAGAAAGGCGATTGAGCGGTACTCCCTTGAACAGTACATCCCCACCTGTAGGCTCATGCAATCGGAGAATGGCTCGACCTGTAGTTGATTTCCCACTGCCCGATTCGCCTACGACTCCCAGCGTCTCCCCCTGACGAATCTCGAAACTGATATCGTTCACCGCTTTTAAGGTGTTACCTTTACCCAGATTAAAATGTTGTCTGAGGGACTTCACTTCCAGTAAAGGCTGATCATCCTCCAAATCGCGTGGCACCAACGAAACGAGTTTCGGCTTTTTTTTCTCGTCTAATCGAGGCAATGCATTCAGCAGCCTGGACGTGTATGGATGCTTCGGATTAGCAAAAATCTCTGCTGTTGTGCCAGATTCCACAATCTGCCCGTCTTTCATGACCACAACCCGATCACACATGCCAGCCACCACTCCGAGATCATGGGTAATCAAAATAATGGAAGTGCCCAGCTGTGCCTGCATATCTTTCATCAAATTAAGGATTTGGGCCTGAATGGTAACATCGAGTGCAGTTGTAGGTTCATCCGCAATCAGCAATTCAGGACGGCAGGCGAGAGCTATGGCAATCATCACCCGCTGGCGCATGCCTCCAGAGAATTCATGCGGGTACTGATTGAAACGTATTTCACTCCGGGTGATACCAACGAGCTCCAGCATGGCAATCGCCTGCTTCTTCGCCTCCCCTCTGGAAAGCTTCTGATGTTTGATCAGACTTTCGGTGATCTGTTTTCCGATTTTCACGGTCGGATTAAGAGAGCTCATAGGGTCCTGAAAGATCATACCGATGTCACGGCCACGGATACTCTCCATTTCTTTTTGCGTTTTATGGACCAGATCGCCCCCTTTAAACAGGATCTCACCTTTTTTCATCTGTGAAGGAGGAGAGGCAAGCAGCCTCATAATGGAACGTGCCGTCACACTCTTCCCACTGCCGGATTCCCCTAAGATGCCAAGTGTTTCCCCTTTCCGCACTTCAAAACTGACTTCCTTCACCGCCTGAAATTCACTTTCTCCGGAATGAAAAGAAACGGATAACTCATTTACTTTCAACAAAGGTTGCATGTGATCACCAGCCCTCATCCATATTTTCACATGTGCTCTTATGTATGCTCTTCCATACCTTGACAATTGAATAGACTCTAAATAATATATACTATATCAATCGGAATAATGCAATTTAAAATGAGATGAAAGGAGGCTCGCATGGTTTGAATCTTGCAAAAGGCAGCAAAATGTCACAGCTTGTTTACACCTTAGGATTTATTTATGGCAAAATGCTGCTTCATCCCTCCTATCGATATGTTCTATTTATTCTCGGACTGCCCGTTAATCTGGTTGTGCTTCTGATCTGGCAATCTAGACGAAAAAGGGATGGCTGGGCCGTGGTTCAACAAGCTGTTGAGCGCGATATGCTCTCCACTTCTTACCGGGATAAACTTCGGACAGACGTTGAAGAACAGTTGAGGCGTAAACATCGTTTCTTTCGGCAGCAAGTTAGTGAGGCAGAGTTTAAGCGTCAGACGGAGGAGTGGCTGGAGGAATCCGTTCAGAAGGAGTTAAAGGAACGAACGTTCAGCAAGCTTCAGGAGCAGGGGAAACAGCGCCTGACGATGGCTGATACATTCCAATCGATGATTGATAAACCGTGGTTTCTTGCGATATCGGTTATTCCTGGCTGTCTGATGTACGCCATAATGTTTTTGTATGGAAATCCTTATCTGAAGTACATATTCGAAAGAATTCTGATGACGGTATTCGTCATTCTTGGCGTAGCTACACTTGTATTCACCATCTTGTACCTGTCTCCATTCAATCCGGCGGCCAACATTCTCGGAGAGACAGCGACACAGGAACAGATCGCAGCTTTTAACCATGTGTATGGCCTGGATCAGCCTTATCTTGTCCAGCTCTGGAACAATATCAAGGGCATAGCGCTATTTGATCTCGGCAAGTCTTTTTCAGGGAATGAAGATGTCACGGCTACGATCGCCAGAAAGTTTCCAATCACGTTAACACTGGCCGTTATCTCCTTGCTGCTTGCCCTAGTCATTGCGTTGCCAATCGGCATCATCTCGGCGATCAAGCCCAATTCACTATTTGATTACACGTTCATGTTTATTGCATTGATTGGATTATCGATTCCGAATTTCTGGCAAGGACTTATTTTCATCCTTAATTTTTCGATCAAGCTGCAGTGGCTTCCCGCTACCTTTAATCCACAGAACTGGCTATCTATTATAATGCCAACGATTGTTCTCGGAACGGGATTAACCGCTGCGGTGGCCCGTATGACCCGGTCTTCCACACTGGAAGTCATTCATGAGGATTACGTGATGACTGCTCGTGCCAAAGGATTAAGCGAACGACAGGTTCTGCTGAAACATGCTGTGCGTAATGCGCTAATTCCAATTGTGACGGTGGTTGGTTTGCAATTTGGAGGCATGCTGGGCGGGGCGGCAGTAACGGAGAAAGTGTTTAATATCAGCGGTCTTGGCAGCTACATTGTGGATAAACAATTTATACCCGATATTCCGAGTATTATGGGCGGAGTAGTTTACACGGCGATCACGATCTCCATTATTAATGTGGTGGTAGATCTTCTCTACGCTTTTATTGATCCGCGGGTTCGTTCCAAGATGAAACAATATTAAAGCAGGTGCACTATGACAAAATCGGGTTCACTTACACAAGAAATGCGTTTTCGACTTAAGTCTTCACAGGAGTACAGTCAGGCGAGCTTCGCCTGGGTCACTTCCCTTCTCTTGTCGGTATTACTGTTGTTCAACAGTTATGACTGGAGCCTTCAGGTGTTCAGACCATTTCTGCTGACTGCGCTGGGAATCTACCTATTTTTCACGCTGGTCCAAAGTGTGCTGACGCTCCGGATTCGAAGAGACCTGATTCAGCAGGAGACAATCTCTGTGCTGACTCGCAGACTCGCCTGGGTCCAGCTGTTGGGTATCGTTTCAGGCAATATCTTTATCGTGACGGCCGCTTTTCATCTGATCAAGAAAACAAAGAGCATTGAGTATACATTTGCGGTGTATATGCTGCTCACCCAGTTGTTCGTTATTGGGGTCTCGGCACTCAATATGTTTAAACCGTACGTTGCGGATACGTTTTTGCCAGCCATGGCTGTGCTCGTACTTATGCTTGTTATTGATTTGGTTGTACTGTTTATCGTATCCCGGTATACCTCAGCCTCGATCATCCCGCGCTGGATGCTGGGCGTGAGTACGATACTGATCCTGACATCGGTCACAGGGAATGCATTCGCACTGCTGTTGGGTATTTCCATCATTGGACGAATCCGCAGACAGGGTAAACAAAAATCAAACTTCTGGAATGATCTGTGGGAGCGTCTTGCTCCGAATGTCACGGCAATGTCCGGTTTGTTTTTTATCATTTTCCTGTTCTCGATATCGATTTGCAGCTTCTTTACTTTTGATTACAGCATGGCTGTAGAAAATAACTACTCGACCTTGCTTCAGTCCCCATCACTCGCCTATCCCTTGGGAACAGATGACTTTGGACGATGTTTATTTTCCCGAATTGTATTCGGAGCCCGTATATCGTTGATTGTGGGATTCATGTCCACTCTGATTCCGGTATTGATTGGGGGTATTCTGGGAGCATTCTCGGGATTCTACGGAAGACACACGGACAATATCATCATGCGACTGCTGGATATTCTCTACGCCATTCCGGGTATTCTGCTCGCCATCGCCGTCATTGCAGCGTTCGGGGCCAATACGGTCAATCTGATTCTGGCACTCAGCCTGGGCTCGATCCCCACTTATGCACGAACCATGAGGGCCAGTGTGCTCTATGTATCTACGTTTGAATTTGTTGAAGCTGCACGCGCACTGGGTTACAACAATCGGTCCATTATCTTCAAACATATTATTCCGAACTCGCTCGCACCCATGATTATCAAGTCTACACTCACGATCGGTGGGGCGGTCATTGCCACCAGCAGTTTAAGCTATCTGGGGCTAGGCGTGGAGCCACATATTCCCGAGTGGGGCAACATTCTCAAGCTGGGAAGCACGTATCTGGAAACCCATTCGTATCTGGCCATCTATCCAGGTCTGGCGATCATTCTGCTCGTACTCTCGTTCAACTTTCTGGGTGACGGACTGCGTGATGCGCTTGATCCGAAGCTGGAAAAGGTTTAACCGATTCTACAATACTAGATTAAGTGTAAAGTTATCGATTATATCCATTTGAATTCCATTGATTATGAACTTATCTGGAGGTATTTTCATGAAAAAACGTATGCTGATTACACTACTATTAATTCTTGTCCTTGTAGTCTCCGGTTGCAATGTGAAGACCAAAACGGAATCCCAGTCGGAAACTGCACCGTCAGATACAACAGAAAACACGCAAAACCAAAAACCGGTAGACATCGAATTATTAGCTCAGAGCTCCTCCGAAAATGACGTAAACATTATCCGGGATCAACTCACCAAGAATGGCTTCAATGTTAAACTGAACCTGCAGCCGGATTACGGCAGCTACAAATCCCAGCAGGATGCAGGCAATTATGACATTGCGCTGTCCAGTTGGACAACGGTAACCGGGAATCCGGATTATGCAGTTCGTTCACTCTTCAAAACAGGCGGAGATTACAGCATTCTGGCTGATGAGGAAATCGATAAACTTATTGACCAGGCCGCTACTCAGACTCCGGACGAATACAAGGATACGTACAAACAATTGGAGGACCGCTTGGTAACCGATCAAGCCTATATCGCTCCGCTGTACATTTCCCTGAAAAGTCAGGCTGTGAACAAAGACATTCTGAATGCAGACACCGTTCGCTTGTCTAAATCCCGCGCCATGGCATGGGAACCTATTGAATTCAAAGACAGCTCCAAAAATACAAAAGAACCATTAATTCTGACACAAAGCGCTTCCGTCCTGACTTCCCTTGACCCGATCAAAGGAAATGACGGTTCCATCAACCAATTGAACACCAACATGTATGTACGTCTCGTTAACCTGACAGATGACGATCAGCTCACAGCAGAGGGATCACTCTCCCACAATTTCAGCATTGCTGAGGGGAACTCGGAATATTATTTCATTCTCAGAGACGATATCAACTTTGCCAAGATTGATAATAAAAAAGCGGTAGATACGGGAGAACGTGTCGGTGCAGATGACGTTATCTTCTCTCTCGATCGGGCCAAAAACAAAGATTCTGTACCAGATCACCGGACATACAGCCTTCACGAACATATCAAGAAAGCCGAGTTGGTAACGGATCTGGGCGCATTGGAATCCATTCAGCAATCCAGTGGCAGCGGTACGGTTAAAGAAGCATTGGAAGAAGGGCTTGGCACCAAAATTTCCGAACTGGTCACGGACAAAAGCAAAGCCGATAATGCTGCCGGGAAGTATCAAGTTGTTAAACTCACAACTACGGAACCTTTCCCGCAAGTATTGAACTATCTGGCTCACCAATCTGCTGGCATTGTATCCAAAAAGCAGGTCGAGAGCATCAATACGTATGATGTAGCTTCGTTTGACGTGAATAAAGACATTCCTTACGGGGATCAGAATACCGTAACTGAAGGTACTGCGTACAACAACACCCTGTATGCCAGCGGCCCATATATTTTGGCATATAAAAATGATTATGAAGGTGTATTCTATCAGAATCCCGGCTACCGTAAAGGCTCTGAATATGCACCCAAGATTTCTCAGGTGAATGTTAGGTTCATCTCCGATGCCGACAGTGCGTTGTCTGCTCTTCGCAGCAGTGAAATCCACCTGTACTACGGAGTATCCGAAACCAAGTATGACATCATCAAAAATGACAGCAAATTGCAATTGCAGAGCATTCCGAGCAATGCGGTTTCCTATCTGTTGTTCAACACAGCCAATCGGGACGTTGCCAAGAGCAGTGACCTGAGAAAAGCCGTACTGTACTCCATCAATCAGGATGACATTTTGCAGTTCTACAAAAACAATAAACTTAAGGCGTACTCTACAGTAAGTCCACTCGTGCAGACCGGAAATGAATTGAAGTCCGATCCGGCAAAAGTGAAGGAATTCTTGAGCGCCTATCAGGCTTCCAGGTAACAATAATGATTAACGGCTGTCACCCGGGATCACTCCAAGATCCGGACGACAGCCGTTTATCTTTATAGAAAGAATAGATTATGATGAGCAGTCCGCCTGATACCTTCGCTGTACGCCAGGCAGCAGAGTCACGATCTGGATCCCCACTCCCCAAGCAAAATAGACCAGATGAATGACTGATACATGCTGTATCCAGTATACCTGTACCATAATCCAGATGATCAGAGCAAATCCCGTGTACAAGGAGAATGTCCATCCCCAGTATTGATTCGGGTAGAGATTCAGTTTTTCACCTATTTTCCAGTGAGTGCGACGAAGGAGTGAAATGGCAATGATCATCGGCATAACACCAAGAACCAACAATAGTATAATACCCGGGATCAAAAAACTGCCAAACGGGGAATGCTCCAACAATGAACCCGGCATATGGACGGAATTTCCCGATGGATCGATAATGAGTGCTCCTCCTCCAATGATCGCACCAATGGCAAGTAACGCCTGCATAATAATGAGCGCCCAAGACCTTCCCAATCCACTCTCACGCTTCATTCCACCACCATCACTAGTCCTCATCCCTCACCCTCCAGACATGTTATAGATTTACTGAAAGTTCTATTCCATTTTCACATATGGAGAAGACTGAATCCTGTGCTCTTTCTCACTAAAATCGACCCAAAAAATTCGATTATGGTAAAACTTGATAAAAGAACGTACGTTCGGTATAATGAAGTTATACTTAATGAGTGAGAGGCAGATATGGACGACAAATTTATTAAGGAACTACGCGAGATTAGTCGGGATGACAGACGAAGATCCGAATTCATGATTCAAGGCCTGAAGGAAACACTCCAGGAAAGAAAAGAAGAAGGTATGTTCAAGCGCTGGATTCGGCGTAAGAAGACAGAGAAGAAAATTTCACAACGATTCAATCAGGATCCCTCTTCGGATCAAAAGTAACCACATAAAAAGGAGGCGATATCCGCCTCCTTTATTATTTACATGAATGCCTATTCGTCTAACGTTGTATGGATCAGAATGCTTTTTCCTGTCCATATTCTCTCCTCTGGAGCAGGTAACCGGAATTACGCAAAATAAATGATGCTCTATTTCGCACCAGCCCGGACCAAAATCGCTTCGATTTCCTTGAAGCCTTTATTCTTAGCGTGAATAAGCGGTGATACACCATCACGATCTGAAAGGTTTACGTCTGCTCCATGATCAATAAGTAATTGAATCGTCTCCTGCTGACGTGTACTGCCATCGTTTAAAATGATCGCTTCCAACAGTGCTGTCCATCCCAACTGATTCACATGATCCACATTCACTGAAGTTTGAGTCAAAAGTTCCCGAACCACATCTACATATCCATGCTCCGAAGCAGGAATAAGTGCTGTCCCACCATATCGATTGGTTATCCCCGGGTCCGCTCCCGCGTCAATCGTCAGCTTCAAAATATCCAAATATCCTTCAGCACCAGCATACAAAAACGGGTTATTCTTCATATCATCCTGTACATTAACATCAGCACCCGCTTCAATCAACGTTCGGGCTGATGCCAGATCATTGTTGTATGTTGCAATCATCGTAGCCGTTCTTCCACTCTGATCCTGAGCATTGATATTGGCGCCCTCTTGAATCGATTTTTTAATACTTTCGGTGTTTCTTCCTTCAGCTGCCTTTAACAGAAGCTCATCCGGTGAAATCAATGACTTCTCCTCCACCCTCAAGTCGTTTCTCACTTCAGGCACGCAGCCTTGAACGACGAACATACTGCTTATTAGGATAATCATCATCAGCGACTTATTCATACTGCCTCCCTTACTACAGTGTCACGGTTACCGAAGAAGCGACACTCCAATCCCCAACTGGACTTATCGTATAGGTAGTGCCTGGGATCAACTTGCCGTCATTAACAAGGTCGAATACGCTCGTTGCACCTTTCCGGCTTGAATATTTATATGTCGCTGTCAGAACATTACCGTTAGGCGATGTTAATGTTACACTCCGACCGGAGAACAGTTCATCCCCAGGATCTTGAGCCAACGTAACTTCAATAGAGGTTTCACTTACAGCTTGAGCACTCGCAACCTCCAGCGGATCAAACGATCTCGCAGTGAATGAAGCGTTATTGATGTGCGCCCAGTCAGATGAAACGGTATAGGTAACACCAGATTGGAGTATTTGTCCTTCAGGCAAACGGAACTTCGGTTCTTGTTTGCCATCTGTCGATTGCGTGAACGGAACATATTTCGCAATAATAGGCTCGCCGCCTTCTGGTGTAATCACGACTTGTCTTGCCTGCATGGAGGAGATAATTTGATACGTTTTGCCACCTGCTTGTTCTTGGTCATTCAACACAAACGCATTAGCCCCTCGACCACCGCTGTATGCCGAAATGATATAACCGTAATCCACCACTCCGTTCTCTTGAAGCGCTTCAATCTCGAACGTATCATTCGTTATTTGACTGGCCGTTGTCATGTTTAATTTCGTGCCACTGCCTTCAAAGGAACCGGCATCTCGTCCTTTATAAGTGAGGCTGTATACTTCACCTGCATGTTGAACGGATGTTGGAACGATGTAGGTCGCGATGGACCCTGTTTTCAGACGGGGCATATTGGTTAACTTCAATCCACCACTGAATACGAAATCCGTCTGAGCCTTGGCAAATACTTCATCCGCTGCTGTCAGCGGCTTGTCGAACGTAACGATGAGGGTAATAGCATTCAGCGATCTAACACTCTGGATTTGTGCCTGCTCCGAAGGAATTGCCTGGCGGGCGGTTTGCAGCAGCACTGCTGTTTCACCGCGTGTGGTCGAATCGTTCTCGGAGTAGAATGTGCTCATCCAATGATGAATGGATTTCACGTCACGCTGCATCGCTTTGGATACGATTTGTTCGAGCTCTGCACCCGTCACTTGGCTTTGAGGATTGAACTGCCCGTTGCTCGCCTGCATGATATCAAGTTCCACGAGCTTTGATGCATAAGGTGCATACCACGCATTAGGATTAACGTCCGTTAATTCAACGCTTTCTCCTTTCTTCTCCTCCAGATTAAACGTTTTGAATACCAGTGATGCTAATTCCGCGCGGGTGATCGCTCTCTGTTCACCCATGGATTGATCGGCATAACCGTTCATGATTCCCAAGCTGTTCAGTTCCTTGATGGCAGCCGCGATCTGCGGGTTGGTAAGCTGTGTCGTCTTATCTGCAACGTTAGTAACGTATGTAGCTGCATGTACTTGATTAGCAGTTAGCGGGAATACTGCTGCACCTAATGCAGTTATGGTTAAAAATGTAGCTATTTTTCGGGTTGTAGGATTCATGTTTGAATTCCTCCTCTATAGGGTGAAGTTGCCTGTATCTATAGCTTAGAGGACAAAAAGAAACTCCAAAGGGCAAAAATATTAACAAATTATAAACTGAATCTAATTTTTCCCGAAACTTATACCGTGAACCGGTAACCCGCGCCCCAGACGGTTTCAATGTACTCCGGATTTTTGGGATCTGTCTCCAGCTTCCCACGCAGTTTGCGAATATGGACGGTAACCGTTGCAATATCTCCGCTGGAATCCATGCTCCAGATCCGCTCGAACAGATCGGATTTGCTGAATACCCGGTTGGGGTGACTCGCAAGAAATACAAGCAGATCGAATTCCTTCGTTGTAATCGCCACCTCTTCGCCATTAGCAAAAACGCGGCGCGCTCCCTTGTCGATATGAAGCCCGCGAATGTGGATTTCATCCTGCTCAGCTGGTTTGCTTTTGCCAAGCAGTCTCTCATAACGGGTCAAATGAGCCTTCGCTCTTGCAACCAACTCACTTGGGCTGAACGGTTTAGTAATAAAATCATCGACACCCAAATTAAAAGTCCTGATCTTATCGATCTCCTCCTTCCTTGCCGAGACAACAAGGATCGGCACCTCCTTCACCTCACGAATGCGCCTGCACAGTTCGAAGCCGTCCAGTCCCGGAAGCATCAGATCCACAATGATCAGATGGTAACTCCCCTCCAGAGCCAGCTTCAGCCCTTCATCTCCGGTATGACAGAGCTCCACAGAAAACCCGTTGAGTTCAAAATAGTCCCGTTCCAGTTCCGCAATCGTTGTTTCATCCTCGATGATCAAAATGTTCGTCATTACCCATTAGCTCCTCCGCTTCATTCAGCCGTTTCAGTTGAATATAAATGATCGTGCCTTGATTGGGTTTACTCTCCGCCCAGATGAAACCTCCGTGTCCATCGATGATTTGGCGGGCAATCGCCAGCCCCAATCCACTTCCGCCTGTAGAGGAATTGCGGGATTGCTCTGCCCGATAGAAACGTTCAAATATATGAGGCAGTGCTTCTTCCGGTACTCCTCTGCCATTATCCTTAAACGCTATCGTAGTCCATTCGTCATCTGCTTGAAGTGTAATGCCGAATCGTTTATGTTCATTCTCCATATATTTGAGTGCATTATCCACGACATTGACAACGGTGCGTTTTAATTTGTCCAGATCCACAGAAGCCATGACCGGACCAGATGTCCGGTTATCCCAATCCAAAGCCACACCTTTGTCCTCCAGATCGTATCTCAGCTCTTCAATACTGTCTTCCAGGAAATCGACGAGGTCAACCACCTTAAACAGAAAAGGTTCCTGATTCAAGTCGAGCTTTGAATACAGAAACAGTTCATCCACCAACTTGTCCATGCTAACTGCTTTGGCGTGAATGATATTGACGTATGTCTCCATTTTCTCCGGCGTATTGGCCACTCCATCACGAATCCCTTCAATATACCCTTTAATATTGGTAATCGGCGTGCGAAGGTCATGCGAAATGTTGGAGATGAGCTCTCTGCGGTTCGCCTCGTCTTGCTGTCTTAATTCATTCGAACGTTGCAATTGATTTCGCATACTCTCAAACGCTTCGCTGAGTTGACCAACCTCGTCATTGGATCTAAGCTCAAGCTTGAAGGACAAATTTCCATCCTTAATATGTTCGGCTGAACTCCGTAGTTGATTCAACGGCTTAATGAAGCTGCGTGTGATCCAGCGGAACAAGAGCAGGTTTGCAATGATCAGCACGCCGATAAGCAGAAGTGACATTACAGGCAGCAGCTTGCGGGTAAGTTCAGCAAAAGGACTTCTCTCACGAATGACAAAGATACTTCCGCGTTCTCCGTCGGAATAGTGAAAATCAAATTTGGCATACGCATAGAATCGCTCACTAATGTTAAAGGTACTCCGGATCTGATTATTATTAAGATCATAGGCAGGCAGTGCTTGCTTCAGTTCTGGCTGGTTGAAGGTCAGGGATTCGAAGATCTGGCTATTCTCCCGTCTGACGTAGAGCCCTGACTTCTCGGCTCGAAGCTTCATGTCGTACTCTCGTAGCAAAACCTTGTTCTGCAGCTCGTCCGGATCATTTTTGGCCAGAAACTTCATCTCCTGAAAGATCGTTTCTCCCTGTTCAGTGAGTGGGTTGACCTGATAATGTACTTTATAAATATCGCGAAAACTCTGTAGATCGCCTGTAGCCGCAATGGTATACAGACTTGCTGTAAGCAGGATGAACAGCAGACTTATGACGAGCATGCCCGTGAAGGACAGCAACATTTTTATTCGAATGGACATGGGGTTCCCCTTCTTCATCATGCTATTGGGTTAGTTAGTGCACATGTTAACACAAGATTGATCCAAATGCCCCTATTTCTCATTTTCTTATCAGCTCTGCCTGAACACAAGAAAAACCCAGGTCGTAAACACGGCCTGGGTTTCTCGAGAATCAGAGGACGAATACGCCTCCCTTGTTATGTACATATGCGATCATTCGGAAAGAACTTGTGTGAGTCAATTCCGATATACCTGTACTCAACTTTGTTTTACGGTAAAATGGCAAACGAGCGCACTGGAAAGCCTGACGCCTTTTCGGCCTTGGGTACGATATTGAAGATCACCGCACCTTTAGCGGGAACCTGATCCAGATTCGTTAACAGTTCTACCTGATATGTATCCTGGGCAAGGACATAATATTCTGCCAGAAGTGCCCCGTTCTTTTGATAATCCACGGCTGAATCGGTGTCAAAAGTCTCGTGGCCAATGGCTTTTATTTTTCTCTCCTCAAACAAAAACATAAGTGCACTGACCGACCATCCCGGTGTATGACTGTTGCCCTCAGCATCCTTGTTGTCGAATGCTTCATGACTGGGCCAGCGTTTGCTCCAATCGGTACGCAGGGCTACAAAGCTGCCTGCTTCGATAACACCATGCTCTTTCTCAAACTCAAGAATATGCTCAACATCCAGCGTAAAGTCCGGATTGCTCTCCACAGCCTCAGATTGATCAATGACAACAAGCGGCAGCACAAGTTCCTTCAACCCCAGTTCATCCAGATACCGTGTATCACGCACAAAGTGAATCGGCGCATCAAGATGTGTCCCATATTGACCGGGAAACCTGAAACTCTGGGCAAAGAAACCTTGATCGTGATTAAACAACGTATCGAATTGTGCTGCATCAAAAGCCGAGAAATGGGGAGATTTCGGGCCAAACGTATGGGTCAGATCCACCCACTTCTTTTCTTTTAATAATTGAATCGCTTGAATGAGCTCATTGGACATCCGAATCACCTCATACATAGAATGGAATAAATTCCTCCTATTATATCTTATTCCACTCCATGCGAAAATATCGAAATGTCATCTATTGGATAGAATTCATTAACTCCAAGAAGTATTTCGGTTCATGAGTCTGATACAGATTGAACCATGCATCCAAAGTCTCCGTTGTAAATACATCTAGCACCTTCAATACATGCATCGCAAATTCCAACGGAGCTATGCCTGATGCAGTAACTAAATTATCATCCGTTACGACAGGTACCATTTCATAATATTTTTCTCCAATGTAATGAGGACATATCATTTTCAAGTATTCCAGATCATTGCTTGTATGCCTTCTGGAGTCCAGCAATCCCACCCTCGCAAGTCCAACGGTTGCACCACATATTGCCGCAACAACATGACCTTTTTCCAAAGATATCGAAGCTTTTTTCAAAATAGGCTCGTGAATGGATTCCATCCAAGTATTTCCCCCTGGAAGAATCAACACATCCGTACTTTCCAACTTACACTCATCCACTGAAATGCGAGGTAGTATTTCCAATCCCCCCATAGTAGTTACTGGACTTTTATCAACACCCACGGCAACCACCTCTATCGGCGCCAGTTCTTTCTTAAAATACCTCCCCGAGTTTAGTTCAGCAATTAAATAACCTGCCTCCCAGTCTGACATCGTATCAAATACATAAAGATAGGCTTTTTTTGTATGCATAGTGCACTCTCCTTCTATAATGAGTTAATCGAACTACCCTATTATAAAAAAACTTTACTGACATCTTCCGTCAGTAAAGTTTTTAAACTTGATAATAATCAATTAGCTCATTCTCATATCTTCATTTTCGAGTATTCACTTTTAGTCATACCATAGAGATATTCATCGTAATGCTGTCCATTAGTGAATACCATATTTCTGAGTTTCCCTTCTTGGACAAATCCAAGACGCTCATGAAGTTCTAGTGAACCTTCATTAAAAACATAAACATGTGCGGTAACTTTCTGATAGCGTAATTCCTCAAAGTAATATCGCAACAATATTTTAATAGCTTCTGAAGCATAACCATTGCGCCAGAATTCTCTGAAGATAGCAACACCGTACGTAAAAGTTCCATTTCGGGTATCACAGTTATTCGAACTTATACTTCCCACTAATACTGCATCTAAAGTCTCGACCGCGAGCATAATTTTATCCCCATCAGGACCACGGGATGCCTGGTATTCAGCCCAAGCCTTTGTACCCTCTTCCGATCTTGGGAAATTTATTACATCGCAAAGTCTAGCACAGTCAGAATCAGAATCATTATTGTGGAACTTATCCCAATCAGTTGGGAGAATTGCACGTAATCTTACTTTATGACCTGTCCAAATATTATTTTTCATTTTAGATCCTCCTAAGGTTTATTTACTCTTACCTCACTCATATCTGAATTAAGGCGGAGATCTGGCCTTGGGATCTAAGTCTTCAAAGACTACATCGTTCTCATTCCTTTCAACACTTAAGACGTATCATTTGACTTCTGCGTTATTAAACTATACATAGGACTGGAAAAAGCTCATTATCCAGTATATACCGTAATATTCCATTCCTTCAAATTATATTATTCCTGTGCTCTCTTTTCTGCATAAAAAATACACCTCCTAAAATATCAACGGGTCCCCATCTGGGTATGTCCAATGTCAATTTTAGGAGATGTACGTTAGAGCAAATTCTACTTAAACATTCAGCGGTAATCCTGATCTACTCTACTCGAATGACCAGTTTTCCGCGTGTATGATGGGTTTCGCTTTTTTCATGCGCTTCACGCAGCCCTTGTTCACTCAAGGGGTATGTCTCATCAATGATGGGTCTCAGTTTACCCTCAGCAGCCAGCTCAGCCAACTGATCGAGTTGGTCTCCTTTGGGTTCCATCATGAATACATTGGCCGTTACACCTGCTTCCTTGGCAAGCGATTCATCCGGTTGTTCCACAAGGGATACCAGATGCCCACCGGCTTTTAATACCTTGAAGCTATCACGCTGAATGTCGCCACCCATCGTATCCAGCACGACATCATACCCGGAGAGAATCTCCGAGAAGTCTTCTTTTTTATAGTTGATAAAATGATCTACACCCAACGAACGAAGCAATTCCTCATTCGATTCACTTGCGGTAGAAGCCACTTCAGCACCTAGATATTTGGCAATCTGGATCGCATACGTTCCTACACCGCCCGCTCCTGCGTGAATGAGAACTTTCTGACCTTTGGCGAGTCGCCCATGATCAACAAGTGCCTGCCAGGCCGTCATGGCTGCTAGTGGTATGGCAGCTGCTTCCTCGAAGCTCAGATTCTCCGGAATACGAGCGATGATATCTGCATCTACAGCCACATACTCTGCATAAGTCCCAAAATGACGTGGACGGGCAAATACGCGATCTCCCTCTCTGAACCGCGTGACATTGGGGCCAGCTTCAGTCACCGTCCCGGCAACATCACCGCCCAATATCAAGGGAAAAGAATCTGCCGCCTCCTTCATGTGACCTTGTCTGACTTTAAAATCTACTGGGTTCACAGAAGTGGCATGAATCCGGATCAGCACCTGATTCACTCCACATGCTGGCTTGGTCATTTCCTTTTCCTTCAATTGTTCCGCTCCACCGAATTTTTCGATCACAATTGCTTTCACTAGAGATCCCAGCCTTTCCATTGGATTATCGTTGTGCTTTCCTTCTTCATTACCCTTCCCGGAGGTTCACTTGACCTCTATTCTTGAATTCGCTGCTGGTTTGGGTTCCCAATCCTGTTCAGGAGACTTGGGGGAAACCCCGCAGGAGTTGTTTTACAAGCAGAACACTTATCCGACTCCCAAATGCAGGAGATTGCCAGACAGGTCGGATTTTCAGAAACCGCATTTGTTATGCCATCGGATCAGGCTGATTTCAAAGTTCGTTACTTCACCCCCAGTGATGAAGTGGATCTATGTGGGCATGCAACGATTGCTTTATTTTATTTAATGAAAGCGCAGCATCTCGTTGAGGTAGGTATCTACACACTGGAGACCCTGGCCGGAATCCTTGAAGTGGTTGTCGAGGCAAGTGGTGAAATCTATCTGTCTCAGACGTTGCCGAAGTTTGGGAAGATTGTGGACCGACAGCAGATTGCCCATTCGTTGCATATTCCTTTACATGATTTACACGCCGAATTACCTGTACAGATCGTGTCTACCGGATTGCGCGATATCTTGATTGCGGTTAACCATGTTGATGTTCTGGCCAAAATCGTTCCTGACTTTCAGCTTATCGCCGAAATATGCAAGGCTCATCAGGTCATAGGTTATCATGTGTTTGCACTCGAATCAGATGCTAAGGTCGCTCTGGCAGAATGCCGGAATTTTGCTCCCCTTTACGATATCCCGGAAGAGAGCGCAACAGGTACATCTAACGGTGCTTTACTCTGTTATTTACATAAATACAACCAACTTTCAGATCCTCACGATACAACCTATACGATTAAACAAGGATACACCATGAACCG
This sequence comes from Paenibacillus pabuli NBRC 13638, assembly GCF_001514495.1. Lineage (GTDB taxonomy): Bacteria > Bacillota > Bacilli > Paenibacillales > Paenibacillaceae > Paenibacillus > Paenibacillus pabuli. Next base: position 76,334 of record NZ_BCNM01000015.1, on the reverse strand, counting down.
CCCCTCGGAGATCCGAGCGAGATTAACGCTGGGCATTTCCAATGAAACTACAAAGATTCAAGTGGGCGGAGTCGCGGTTCATATAGAGAACATTCGTATCCAACTTTCATGAATTCCCCGGTACAATAAACGCCACACCAAGGAGAGACTTACTACTCCAAGCAGTGTGGCGTGTACAGTTCATCAGTGATTAGGAATTCAATATGTGTTTGCATCCGTGTGCTATACTACGCTGTAAAAACGTGGCAAACAGATGCACAATTCATCCCGTCTCTTTTCCTCGCAATCGATTCCTCAAGCGAATATATTGCCCATAGATCCATGGGGATTCTTTCGTCAGGATAGGCCCGAGTACGGCCAGAATCAACACATACAATACGGCAAAAGACTGAATGGACGCCATCAGCCCACCTGCCTTACCAATGTTCGCCATAATGATGGAGAATTCCCCCCTGGAAACGAGCGTGAAGCCCACATTGAGAGAAGCCTTTGGTGTCATCCCGGCCAATCGGCCCGCAATCATTCCCGCACCATAGTTGCTGGCAATGGTGAGAATAACAGCAATGAAGGTCATTCCAACCGCACCGCCCAGGGTCGAGGGTTCAATGGTCAGGCCAAAGCTGAAAAAGAAAATGGCGCCAAAAAAATCTTTGAATGGCATGATTTGATGCTCAATTCGGCTGACATGTCTGGATTCCCCCAGTACAAGCCCCATCATCAAAGCTCCGATTGCCTCGGCAACATGCAGCGTTTCCGAGAAACCCGCCACCAGAAAGAGCAGTGTCATGACGGTAAGCAGAAACAACTCCGATGACTTGATGTTGAGCCCCTTGTCAATATACTTGATGCATTTCCTGCCAATAATCAGAAACAGTACAATAAACAGCAGCGCTGACAAGGATACGAGCAGGACGCTAACGAATGAAGTAGCTCCACTTAGCACAAGTCCCGTCAGGATCGAAATATGAATGGCAATGAACAAGTCATCAAACATGATCATCCCCATAATAATCTCTGTCTCCGGGTTCGCCGTGCGCTTCAGATCCACGAGTACTTTAGCCACAATGGCTGTGGAGGAACTCGTCATAATTCCGCAGACAACCAGCGTTTCTTTGAGTGGTAATTCCATAAACCATCCCAGCAGCAGACCGGAAGCAAAGTTAAGGCCAACATAGAACATGCCTCCGGTCAGAATGGCTTTGCCAGACTTCATCAGGCGGGAGACCGAAAATTCCAGCCCCAGATAAAAGAGTAAAAACAAAATACCCAGCCTGCCCATAAATTCAATAAATGACGAGCTTTCGATAAAACGCAAATCCACAATACCGATCTGTGGTGCATGCGGTCCAACGGCCATACCGATCAGAATATAAAAAGGAATGACCGAAAATCGTAATCGTGCAGATATAAGCCCCGTAAGTGTAATCAGCGCAACGGCAATTCCCACTTCGAATATGAGCATATCCATAGGCTAAAGCCTTCCATCTGACAACAACCGTTTTAACAGTCTGATCTGGTCCCGTTCTCCAGCGACAACAACGGTGGCTCCCGCGGTAAACGAATAATCCGGACCCGGATTAAACTGCTTCGTCCTGTTCTTCTCCACCACAGCCAGAATGACCGCACCTGTCGCCTGGCGAATATTCAACTCTCCGATCGTTCTGCCTATACTCTCTGAATGCGGCTCAATGCGGAGCCATTCAATTAACAACCCTTCCAGCATGACCTCACGCTCATCCTGAAATGTTGGTTTGTATGTCATGCCGCCGACAATAGCTGCAACTGCACGTGCCTCATCATCATCCAAGGTGACCAGAGACACCATATCCCCCAGTTCCTCAGGTGTATCCCCTGATTCCATATGGAACAGATCACGCCGCTCATCATTATGGATCACGATGACCAAATGCTCACCACTGCGTGTATGCAACCAATATTTGCGCCCAATCCCCGGTAAATCCGTCTCTTTAAAGTGCATGATCCGAACCCCCAGTTGGCATCCGGTTCAAGGATTCATTGTTCAAAGCAATATCCGTAATACGTACTCGCATAGAGCCGGCTGGTATATTAATCGACCTCACTTCTCCCTTGTGACCAAGCAGTAGTTGCCGACCTACAGGGGAAAGGAAAGAAATACATCCCGCATCAGGATCCGCGTCATCCGGCATAACAATCGTGAACGAATCGGATGTGTGGAAGTCAACGTATTCAAAACGAATCAGACTGCCAATCAGTACCACAGAGTCCAGATTTTCATCCGTTCCGAGGAGCAGTTGCTCCACACATGCCGTATAAGTCGCAAGCAACCGCTCCATCTGGGAACGTTCCGGATCACGCACGTCAAAATAGGCGTCGAGAAATGTTCTTTTCTCTTCACCCAATATAATCAGCTGGTTCACCAGCTTTTCTCTGCAGTTTTGGCGAGTAGACCTATGGTTCATAATAGATCTCACCTCCTATATAAGCCCTGTTCTCCATGTTGATTCGCATGTTTTTCTTCATCATGTTGTACTCCTCCTTCATATAGATAAAAAAACCACGGATACCGAGGTCTTACTACCATCTTACCAAAACAAATTTTTTAATCCAGTCTATTCGTCTAACTTCAAGTTATATAGCTATAAATAATCACTCCCATACATCTTAATCCTCTAACCTTTACATCTTATGACAGATCCATAGAACATTTTAATAACGTCATAAAAAACATTTTATGGATTTTTATCTCGTATTTTTATTTGGTTTCATGTATATTTAACTACAAACTTTTATTCAATTTATACAAACAGGTAATCAAAGACTTTAACACAATAAAGGAGTGCATCGAAAAAGTGTCTACGATAACGACTAAAACTACAGAAGCAACTCAGGGAACTGCAGCACAATATGTTCATTCTGTCTACGAATCGGTTATTGCCAGAAATCCTCAGGAAAATGAATTCCATCAGGCTGTCAAAGAGATTCTGGATTCACTCATTCCTGTTATTGAAACGCATCCAAAATATATGGAGAACGGCTTGCTTGAACAGCTTGTTGAACCTGAACGTGTCATTACATTCCGTGTACCTTGGGTAGATGATCAGGGCAAGGTGCAGGTAAACCGTGGGTTCCGGGTCCAGTTCAACAGTGCCATTGGGCCATACAAAGGCGGACTTCGTTTTCATCCTTCCGTTTACTCGGGAATCGTTAAGTTCCTGGGATTCGAGCAAATTTTCAAAAATGCACTCACTGGCCTGCCCATCGGCGGTGGTAAAGGTGGCTCCGACTTCGATCCAAAAGGAAAATCCGATCTGGAAGTCATGCGTTTCACCCAAAGCTTCATGACGGAGCTGTACAAATATATCGGTTCCGATGCGGACGTACCTGCCGGCGATATCGGTGTAGGTGCACGCGAAATCGGTTACATGTTCGGACAGTATAAACGCATCAGCGGCGGGCATGAAGCTGGCGTACTCACAGGTAAAGGTCTGCTGTATGGAGGAAGTCTTGCACGTAAAGAAGCGACCGGATTTGGATGTGTGTACTTTGTGAAAGAGATGCTTGCCTCCAAAGGCCTAAGCTTCAAGGACAGCACAGTGGTTGTCTCCGGTTCCGGAAATGTATCCATTTATGCTATTCAGAAGGCTCAGGAACTCGGTGCCCATGTTGTGGCATGCAGTGACTCTGGAGGTTACATCTACGATCCTCAAGGAATCAATCTGGATACCGTGAAAAGATTAAAAGAGGTTGATCGTCTGCGGATCAGCCAATATGTTAAAGAGCATCCGCATGCCGTTTATACCGAAGGCTGTGAAGGCATCTGGTCTATCCCTTGTGATATCGCGCTGCCTTGTGCTACGCAAAATGAAATTGATGAACAGTCTGCTGCATTGCTCGTGCAAGGCGGAGTTAAAGCCATCGGTGAAGGAGCGAATATGCCTTCCACGCTGGCTGCGATTGACCTTTTCCATAAGGAAGGCGTTCTGTTTGGACCAGCCAAAGCAGCTAACGCTGGTGGAGTAGCCGTGTCCGCACTTGAAATGTCACAGAACAGCATGCGGTTGTCCTGGTCATTTGAAGAAGTGGACGCCAAGCTGCATGACATTATGTCGAACATCTACAACAGCTGTGTTCAGGCAGCGGATGAATATGGCTGTGCAGGAAACCTGGTAGCCGGAGCAAACATCGCTGGGTTCCTGAAGGTGGCAGACGCCATGCTTGCGCAAGGTATCGTCTGATTTTGAATTTTTGCCATCCCTTTTGAAGAAAATAATGAATGCTGTACAACACTTTGATCATGATCATAAAGGGCAGTTCTCCCCATGGAGAGCTGTCCTTTTGCTACTTTTACACATGCAGAACCGCGGCATACGGGCTAACCCAAAAAGCCGCCAAAATGGCGGCTCCTAACGACAATATGGCTTATGAACGAATGGTCTTCAACGCGCCGCTCCAGGACAACACTTGATCCAGCATGCCGTTAAGATTGGTCAAGTGCAGATCAGCCGGTTTGAAGGTGCCATTTTCGAAATCGGTAAACAGTGACAGTGCCGGATGAACACGAACATCAGCAACCGACAGTTCACCGAGAATGCCACGCAGATGTTCTGCAGCACGTGCACCACCTACCGAGCCGTAGCTGACAATACCTGCAGCTTTGTTGTTCCATGCCTCCCGGGCATAATCCAGCGCATTTTTCAGCGAAGCAGAGATGCTGTGGTTATATTCCTGTACAATAAATACGAATCCGTCCAGGCTTGCCAGCTTCGTATTCCATGCAGTTGCCTGCTCCGTTGCGTCTGCTTCTCCCAAGAGCGGCAGCTTGTAATCGGCTATATCCACAATTTCGTAGTTGGCGTCTCCGCGCGCATCTGCAATCTGTTTCACCCATTCTCCGACCTGCGGACTCAACCGACCTTCCCGTGTGCTCCCAAGAATAATCCCAATGTTCAGTTTAGACATCTTTTGTTCCTCCTCATGTGTGTTGTTATTTGTTTTTCCGAATAACTTATCCATAAATCCCATATTTACACCATCCTGCATCCGTGTGGTTTAATTGATTTGCTAATATTGATAATAAGTAAATAAGTTTATTTAGTCAAGTAACTTACATAAAGTTCGTTAATATTTTTTTGAATTATATCTATCATACCAATGTGGCTTCACATTTATGCTACGTATTTAGATACGGCAACCCATTAAAAAAGGACAGTTCCCTTTGAGCTTGGGAACTGTCCTTCCTATTGCTTTTGCATAACATATCTGTTTGACTTCTTTTTATTTTACAGTAATTAAAGCATCACCTTGCACGATACTTCCCTGTTCTTTTGCCTGAATATCCGTATATACGGCTGTATTCGATACAATAACAGAGGTCGTTGTATCCAAACCTGCGGCTGTGATGCCTTCGAGATCAAACTCGACCAGTTTGTCTCCTTTACGAACCGTATCGCCATCGGAGACAAAGGAAGTAAAATGTTTTCCCTTGAGACTGACGGTATTAATGCCCACATGAATCAAAATCTCTACGCCATCCTCGGACAGCAGGCCAATGGCATGTTTCGTCTTGAAGATCGTAACCACCACACCATCGAACGGTGCATATGCCACGCCTTTCGTCGGTACGATTGCCGCTCCCTGACCCATAGCACCGCTGGAGAAAGCCTCATCGCCCACCTCTGTCAAAGGAATCAGTTTACCAGTAAGCGGGCTAAACACGGTTTTCTCCTCTTGCGCTTCTGTAACCGGCTGGACCGGAGAAATGGCAGAAACGCCAGCATATCCATTTGAATCAGAAGTCACAAGGGATGGCTGCGCCTGCTCCACTTTTTCCTGCTTCGATGAAGCGGATGGGGACGCATTTTTATAACCAAACATGTAGGTTAGGATAAAGCCCAATACAAAAGCAATAAGAACAGACAGGATGAACCCAATGAATCCGGTATCCATTCCTTTCGGATTAATGAAGATCGGAATACCGAATACACCACCAGCCGCAAAACCATACGCAGTCGAACCCATGAAACCAGCCAAAGCCCCGGCGATACCACTTGCAATTGAAGCCATAATAAATGCCTTTTTGGCCGGCAATGTGACGCCATAGATTGCTGGTTCCGTTACCCCCATCAACCCAGCAATAGTTGCTGATGTCGCAATCGGTTTCAGTCGCTTATCGCGTGTTTTGATCGCAATGGCAAGCGACGCCCCAGTCAGAGAAAACGTGGTACAGAACAGCATGCCGTTAATTGGATCGAAGCCGTTCGTGGTGAGGTTGTTGATCAGGATCGGAATAAAAGCCCAATGCAACCCAAAGATAATGACGGCCTGCCAGATCCCTGCCATAATCAATCCTGCGATAATCGGGCTAAGCTTGTAAATCCACATTGCACCCGCAGCCAGATAATCACTCACAAGTGTTGACACAGGACCAACAGCCAGGAAAACAATAGGTGTAATGATAGCCAGTGTAACAAGCGGTACAAAAAACATTTTAATGGAGGAAGGCGCAATCTTGCTGAGCCACTTCTCGAAAGTCGCGGCCAGGTAGGAAGCGATAATAATAGGAATGACGGATTGTGTATAATTCATCAGAACGACCGGAATACCAAGAAATGACATGGCCGTGCCCTCTGTGAATGCCGCTGTCATGGTTGGATAGACGAGCACTGCACCAATGGTTGCCGAGATAAATGGATTACCTCCGAATTTCTTGCCTGCTGAGAATCCAAGCAGAATCGGGAAGAAATAAAACAGGGCATCTGCTATTGCAAACAAAATCTTGTACGTACTCATCTCTTCGGTAAGCCAGTTCAGCGTAATGAACAGTGCAAGTAGTCCTTTCAAGATACCTACAGCTGACAGTACACCAACGACGGGCATGAACACACCCGAAATGACATCAACAAAACGGTTAAACAATCCTTTTTTCTCGCCTTGAACGGCGTTATCCGAAGATGTTGTTTCCGGACTTCTCCCCATCGTTTTCAACAGGGAGTCGTATACTTTGGGTACTTCATTCCCGATGACGATCTGAAACTGTCCTCCACTCTCCACGACGGTAAGTACACCATCAATCTGTTTGATCTCTTCCTTGTTCGGAGCCTGCATGTCTTTCAGGGTAAATCTGAGACGGGTCACACAATGAATGACGTTATTGATATTATCATTGCCACCGACTGCGCTGAGAATTTCCTTCGCTGTTTTGTCGTGATTCATGTCATATACTCCTTTACATGGATGCCATAGTATCTTGTTATAAACGCATACATAACCAAGCAGAACAAATAACGTTATTCCATTGTTAAGAGATTTTATTGCTGATTTTGTCCTTGACTGGTGTAGCCCATGCAGCCACGATCGCCGCACTGATGCCACCCGCCAGCTTGCCCACAATCATGGCGGTCACCATGGATTTGTCCATGCCGGCAACGAAACCCAAATGTCCTCCAAGTACAAAGGAGCCACTGACCGCAAAAGCAATGCTGATGACCTTTCCCCTTGGATTCATATCGCTGACCAACCGAAAGGTCGGAATGTTGTGGGCGAGTGAAGCGACAAGTCCGGCAGTGGTTGGCGCATCCAGGTTCAGCAATTGGCCTGCACGTTCAAGCGGTGTTTTACAGATTTTGTTGATCACAGCAACCATGGGGAAAGCCCCGGCCAGCACAATGGCAATCGTGCCCACGGTCGTGATGCCTTCCGAGAGCGGTGCCATATTCGGGATCATCGCCCAGCCTGTGAGAGTCTTTACGGATACAGCCACGAGCCCGATCAGGGATATTAGGGTGATACCGCTTCCAAATATTTTAAACAACCTCACGGTCTGATTCGTAAAAAAACGCAAGCCTATCATAATGACTACAGATAAAAGGATGGGAATGATCAGATTTGCTCCGATGACCATAATATCAATGCCGGCCACCAGCCCTCCGATCAAACAGCCGACTGGAATTGTACTGATGCCGATGAGGACACCTTTGGCAAAGTACGGATGATCTTCCCGATCCAGAATGCCCAGCGCAACGGGGATGGTGAACACGAGGGTTGGTCCAAACATCGTCCCGAGGAATACCCATGAAAAGAGTCCCGCCTGTACACTCTGTGCCATCTGTCCCGCCAAAGCGTATCCTCCCATATCGACCGCAAGGATGGTATTCGCGAACGATGCCGGATCGGCACCGATCGCTTCATACAGCGGAGAGATGAGCGGAATGAGCATACTCGCGAGAAAAGGCGCAAGTGATACAATCCCCACCATAACCAGCGCGAGTGTGCCCATCGCCATGATGCCTTCCGTGAACGGTGTTCCCAGTCCCATTCGGTTGCCGAGAGCTTTGTCCACGGCGCCAAGCACCAGGAAGAACGCAATGATGATCATGACGATATCATTAATAGACATTATTTCCCCTCTTCATACCGTTGAACTTTATGGCTGGCCGCACTCTCGTAGGTATCGAATACAAGGCGGAGTGTTTTAAGATTATCCGAACCACTGGTCTGGAATTCCGCGCCTGTATTCAAACATTCAATGAAGTGGGATTGGAGTTTACGATGACTGTCCTCGTAATTCAACTCCGTATGTTCGGCGTACACCGTCTCCACACCAGCATTATCAATGATGGACAATCTCCCGTCCTTATATAGCTTGATGGTCGCTTTATCACCTTCAATGATGAGCTGCTCCTTGTGATCCGGGAGTACCTGCTCCGATAAAGGTTCATTCAGCTCACGACGCGTCGCCCAGCTCATATCCATCAGTCCCACATAATCCCCGTATCCCAGCATAACCATGCCGCTGTCTTCGCCGAGCGTATAGTTGCTTACCTTCCTTGTCTCTGCATACAGACGCTCAGGCTCTCCGAACAGGAAACGCCAGGTATCGAACCAGTGCACACCCATCTCATAAAATAACAATTGTGGCATGTCCCTGAAAAAAGGCTGCGGCAGCTTCTGTTCAGGAGCAAATCTTGGGGAATAAAAATCCGTATGAATGTAACGAATCGTATTCAGATGACCCACTGTATTTTCCTGCAGCAGCTTTTTGATCAATTGAAAAGGTTCCAGCCAGCGCCAGTTTTCCGTCACCATCAGACGTACGCCTGCCTCTTCCGCAATCCGTACCATTTCTTCGGCTTCTTCAATGGAGCGTGCAAACGGCTTTTGACACATGATATGTTTGCCCGCCGCTGCAGCCAGCTTCACCAGCTCCAGATGTGTATCCGGTGGCGTGATGATATCGAGCACATCCACATCCGCTTTTTCAAGCATGATTGCCACATCCGAGTATCGGAATGCTGCCGGGATGTTGAACCTGTCGGATTTTTCATTCAGCGTTGCTGCATGGCGATCACAAATTCCTGTTATTTCGGCGTCAGCAATGAATTGCCAAGCCTTAATGTGTTTTTCTGACCAGTACCCTGTACCTACGATACCGATGTTCCACATACCTTCACCCCATCTATAATGTAAATCTTCCTATCCAGGCCTTAGCACGAAGCTGATGCCACCATTACTTTCGTGTACCAATGACCACCGCATCATGTTCAAAGGCATGCATTGGAATAACCCCGTAATCGTTCTCGCGAACTGCCTCGGTATGGGCAAATCGGCGATGCACCAGATCAATGGTTGTAAAATCGTAATCCTCAACGGGTAAATCCAGTCGCACTTTGGTGTTCACCGGAACGTACAGCACGACGGTATCCTCATTGCCTGCCGCCCTGATTTCCTTGGTCTTGTTTAATACAATATCCAGCGGCTTCACGCCGACCAGCTTGTACTGGTCAAAGAGGTATTTCATAAATGAATAATCCCAGGCTCCTTCGAAGCGAAGAGCCGATCTCCAGTCATAGGGACTATCGAAGCCTTCCCCTTCCACAATGCCAAAGGACTTGCCTTTCTTGTGCCAGCTCCAGATGCCGTGTGCCCCGTAAGTGACTCCAGCTCCGCCTCCGGCAAGCAAACTCTGCCATGCAGCCTTGCGGGCATCGAATGCAGAGTAGCGCCCATATACGTTGCGGCTATAACTAATCTGTTCATAACAGGGTTCACCATTGATCACCGGACGTACAGGCGACTGGTTATAAAAATGTTCTGCAATCTCATGGGCAAAAGCTTGGAATTCCGAGTTATGCCCTGATTGATACATATAAAAATCGAGACCTTCATGATTCGCAAACATCTCCGGAATGTCCCGCAGTCTCCCTTGAATGTGCAGGGTTGTCAGACTGGATGGGCTGATCCGCTTGACTGTCTCCAGTGCCGTCTGATAATAGGCATTCGCTTCATCGGACGGAAAATCCGTATCACCACTGGCGAGATATATCGGATCAAACTTGGCGAAGCGATTGACAGCATAAGTGACGTAAGGCTCAACAGCCTCCAACGGCATTTTGCTGTTCTTCTGAAACTTTGTAGCCCATGTATCCGGCACATAATTGCACCACAGGAGCACAAGCGCGGGCGTGAATCCACGTTCTGCGGCCATACGAACCATCTCTTCAGCACGGTCGAAATAGGATTCGTTATAGACGGAATAATCGGTTGTCCCGTCATCCTGCTGGGCAAAGGGCTCCAGCTCCAGATCAGATCCACTGGCATCCCACTGACGCAGGATGTTGATTTGCAATACGTTAAATCCCTGCATTTGGCGATAATCCAAATACTCTTCCCATTCTTCGAGCGTGGCGTTGGTAAACGCACTCCACACGGTATCCGCCAAATAAAATAAAGGCTTTCCCTGCTTTTCTAACGTCCGGCGGTTGGCAGCGACTTGAACAGCCATCTTTTCACCTCATCCTTTTCAACTAAACTAAATAAATTATTTTAGTTAATTTAATATAATTTCAGTTTAATTCTATGCAATGAATGCGTTTCACAATTGAATATTAGCACCCGTTTCATAAACAGTCAATCATAAATTTTAGTTTTTATATATTTGTTTTAGTTAAGTTTAGTTTAGTAGACAACTGAAATTTTAGCTTAATTCATGGTATACTGATCATATGCAGTCCATTTAGGAGGTTGTATCTTGAAGATTGATGATATTGCGAGGCTTGCTGGTGTGTCCAAAGCAGCTGTCTCTCTTGCATTTAACAATAAACCTGGTGTCAGCGAACAGACACGGGAACATATATTGAACATTGCACAGACCTACGGATATAAACCGAGAACGTCTAAACCTGGAAGGGAAATCCAGAAATCCAATGCGATTATTCGTTTTGTTGCCTGTAAAAATACGGATATCGTAACCGAACATTATGATACACTCCCATTTTTCAATGAGTTGATTCACCATATCACGGAGCAGGTCAAGCAGCATGGAAATACACTTATCATTTCATCTATTGATGTTCAGGAATTACAGCACGAACTTGAAGTTTTGGAAAAGGAACAACCTTCGGCGGGTATTTTGTTATTGGGGACCAATCTGACCCCACCGATGATTAAACACATTCAATCCATTCATGCCAACGTTGTCATTTTGGATACATGCTTCGAACATGTGGACGCCAACTTTGTTTCCATTAATAATAGTTTGGGCGGATATCAGGCGGGTAAACATCTGGTTAACCTGGGACACCGCACCATTGGCTATGTAAAATCCAGCACCCGCATTCCGAATTTTATCAAGCGGGAAGAAGGATTCCGTGCTGCACTGGCTGAGCACGATCTGACCGTGGATGACTCTTTAACGTTTGATCTGCATCCCATGCGGGTTATGCCGCAAGAACGTTTCCAGCAGGCCATCCGGCAGCTTCAGGAGGTGCCTACGGCCATTTTTTGTGAGAATGATTATATGGCAATCAGTGCGATCAAATCGTTGCAAACTATCGGTATTCGCGTCCCCGAAGATATTTCGGTAATGGGATTTGATAATATTTTCGAAGCCAAAGTCATCAGTCCCGAGCTAACCACTGTGCATGTAAAAAAGGACATCCTTGCCAAAACTGCCGTGAAGCTGATTATTGATCATCTGGATAATCGGGAGAATAGCAGTGCCCATATCTATGTCAATACCGAAGTTGTGGAACGCAGATCCTGTATTCCTGTCGTCAGCTCACCCGAAGAATAATTCAGTCCTTTACCAGGTTGAACGAAAATAAACCGACTTCCTCTGATGGAAGTCGGTTATTTAAATTCATATTGTCGTTCATGGATTAATGAAGCATCTGTTGCATCCGAAGTAGCATCATGACCGCCTCAGCCCGTGTAAGCACATCCTGTGGAGCAAATGCATGATCTGCTTTCCCTTTCACAATACCGAGCTGTTGCAGGGTCATCACATAGGGACGGGCCCACAGGGCCACCTGATCCATATCGTTGAATGGCGTTACTGCGGATTCCTCAGATTCGGGCTGCAGCTGAAAGGCTCTAACCATAATGGCTGACATCTCTGCCCGGGTCACGCCATGATCAGGTCCATACTGCCCATCCGGGTAGCCCTGGATAATGCCTGCTTCTCTCATCGCAGATGCAGCCTCAAGCCCCCAGGCGGGGATGTCTGTCTGATCAGTGAAGCCGCTCTCCGTTGTACCTTTTTCACTCACGGGCAACTGCAGCATACGCTGAAGCATAACGGTGTATTCCAGCCGTGTAAGCGTTCCTTGCGGTTGATGGCTGCCATCCCCATATCCCTGGATGATGCCCATCTGAGCAGCAAGCGCCATCGCCCGGTCGGCCCAATCCGGCTGGCCTTCAATGGCAGACAGATCCACACCAGAAGCAGAACCTTCCGGTTCAGCAGTCACCGTCTCACCTCGAACGATATCAATGTAATATTCCTTGGCCTCTCCATCCAGGCCTTTGACCCCGATCGTTACCGGGTTACTGCCAGGCTTCAGGTTCACCAGCGTAATGTTACCCTGTTGTGCTGGTAAACCATTCACCGTAATATTCTGTCCGATCACAGGCCATTGCAAGGTTACAGATGAAGTCTCTGCTGGCAATGTAAGCTGGTAGCGAAACAGATCAGGGGAAAACGCAGGTTCAAGTTTGCCTTGTGAAACGTTCAGTCCTGTTAAGTTGGACGAGACCACAGGTGCGACATGAGCAACCTGCTGCCCCGATGGAGAAGAGGGTGCACTTGGACCCGATGGCCCAGAAGGGTTCCCTGGCTGTGGAGTACCTGGATTTCCTGGATTCCCCGGATTCCCTGGATTCTCAGGGTTTTCCGGGTTTTCCGGGTTTTCCGGCTCCCCTGTCCCCGGATCAGTCTCTTGAACAAGATGTAGAGTATAGTTCCGTTGATTGATTCTGTCCGCCGCCGTAACTTCAATATCGATATCTTGCATTGGCGAAGCTACAGCCACATTTACGTCCTGGCCCGATAGTGCAGACTGTCCATCAATAAGCAGACTAGCAGCGGGTTCATACGTGCTGGCCGTTACTGTAAGGGAGGATGTATCCTTCGGAACTTGAATCGTATACTCTTCAAGCGCTGGATCGAATCCAGTCAAGGGCACTCCATCGATGTCCAGCTTATATAACCGGGCATCAGCTACATTGGCTGTGAATTGTAGAACCCGGACTTGGCCCGCACCGTAACCTTGCCCCCTGTCTTTCCGATATCTCACCCACACCTCTTCATTCCCGGGAAAAGTCGGTGATGGTTCATCGGCAAAGGAAGTATAGTTCCCGCCCGCATTGGTTGAAAACTCCATATCGGGTGTTGCGCCTACAATCCGATTGGCTTGATCATCCGCGGTAATCTGCTCAGGTGCAGCAACCCGAAGTGTATACCGCCCGCCATTGTCGTCCCCGCCCAGGAAAGAGTAACTTCCGTCCGGATTTTGTTTAGTGCCTGAACCTGATCCTTTTTCGGAGAGCTTGTGGACCCACTGCATATTGCCCAGTTCATCGGTCTTCATTACAAGCATGTTCAGATCGCTATCCATGCCCGATACCACATATCCCCCTTCAACAGCCAACCTCACGTCCACGCCATGGTTGCCTACAGGATATGTCCTCATCCACTCCTGATCCAGGTTCTCATCCAGTTTAAGCAGCATGATCTCCTGTGTAGATCCAATGACCACATTTCCCGTCAGAATATACCCAAAATCGTTTACCGGTGCCATAGCCTCAATCGTTTCGCTTGCGTCCGGTGTACCATATGTTCTCTGATTGACCTGCAAGCCTGCCAAATTTATTTCTGTCAGAAGCGCATCGGTATACCAGTTGACTCCATCCTGTTGCGTCGAACCGCCAAGCAGGTGGGTGCCCTTAAAGGATCGAAGGCTGGCATGTATAAATTGATCATAGGGCTGTACATAGGTTGTATTAAATATCTGACTACTTCCTGGATTCAGCATGATGGCCATCGGGTCCAGATCACCGTTTGCAGAGCGCCGATGACCGGTTAAGAGGATCAGTTCATGATCTGTCTTGAGCAAGGAGCCTACACTGCCCTCCACCGCTACAGTGAAGGCAATCTCCTGATCTGCATTCAATTTGCCAATAACGGACTGATTCAGATCCATATTGTCGGACCCTGCATACATGTACTCATTGTCCCGCAGCGGGATAACTGTTTTCACATCGTATCTCGGCTCCGCTCCCACGGTCAGCTGCTTGCGCCATAATTCCTTTCCTTCCGCATCCGTCCTCAGGAGTGCACTCTGATTCCCGCTCTTGCCTGCCAGAATAGTTCCGCCATCCTCCGTTGGCTTCGCATCATATACCGAAAATCCGCTATACCTTGTCACATCCACATTCCACGTTCTGCCGCCTGCATCTGCATGGGCGGTCGGTCCATAGCCATACAACATGCTTGTCACAAGTAAACAGATTAGCAAGCTTATTCTCATCTTTCTTCTTCGCATTCATTCTCCCCCACATAATTAGCAGCGCACTTACCTGCAATTCGAATAACCCTATTTTAAATTCAAAATGCAAATCCGGCGTCTACCCCCCGGTAGAGAAAACAGGAACCCATATAGGAATTGATTGAATTCCAGTGTAATGGTAAAGTGGTACTGACATTCTTATAGCCAGTTTTTTATATTAAAGGAAGTGTGCACATTGTCTAACCAACCATTCAGTAGCAACCAGGCTAATCCTCATTTAAGCGCAGACTGCGAGCAATGTTTTGGCCTATGCTGCGTTGCCTTGCCTTATGGCAAATCATCGGACTTTGCTTTTGATAAATCCAGTGGTACGCCATGCCCCAATCTCCGTACCGATAACCGCTGCGGCATCCATACACAGCTTCGGCAGAAAGGGTTCAAGGGCTGCACGGTGTATGACTGTTTTGGAGCCGGGCAAAAACTATCGCAAGTGACGTATGCGGGCAGAGATTGGCGGGATTATCCCGAGTCGGCTGCAGAGATGTTTGATTGTTTGCCAGTCATGAAGCAGCTTCATGAAATGTTGAGTTATCTAAACGAAATGTTACAGCTGCCGGAAACACAATCGATCCATTCCGCTATGCAGAAAGCGTACGGAGAGACGGAACGGCTTACCGATCTGGAGCCAGCTGCCATTATACGTCTGGACATTCCCGGTCATCGGGCGGTCGTGAACGAACTCTTGATACAGGCAAGCGAAATGGTCCGTTCCAAGGTCCCAGCATCGGACAAGCAGCCCTCCAAATCGAAGACCAAAAAGCTTACCGGAAGAGACTTTCTGGGTGCCAATCTAAGAGGGGCTGACCTACGGGGCGCGAGCTTCAGAGGTGCCTTAATGATTGCTGCTGACCTCCGAAATGCTGACATGAGAAAGGCTGATCTGATTGGGGCCGACTTGCGGGATGCGGATCTGGGGGGAGCGGATCTGACCGGCAGCATCTTTCTGACACAATCACAGCTCCATTCGGCAAAGGGCAGCGCAAGCACCAAATTGCCGGTTCATCTAAGCATTCCCGAACACTGGCTGAAGGGAAGTACAGCCTGACCTGAATATGCACGGTTGTACAGCAATCAGCCCGTCCTTTTTTGAAGACGGGCTGATTCTTTTATATCTATTTTGAGTTACGATGGATGGATTATAACAGGTCGCGGCGAAGTTCCTCAGCCGATTTCGGAGACAGGTGACCGAGTGGAATATCGAATACCGTCTTAGCACCCTTATGTCCTTCCACGCTCAAACGCTGCGCAGCTCTTGCATAAGCCACAAGCACGCTGGCTGTAAATTCAGGATTGCTGTCCAATTTCAAGCCAAATTCAACAATTTGCTTCTGTCCGTTGCCTGTAACACCACTGCGAATGACAAATCCGCCGTGCGGCATGCCTTCATGCTCCGACTTTAACTGCTCTTCGGTAATGAACGTCACCGTTGTATCGTAATCGGCAAAATAGTTCGGCATGGACACAATGGTTTCACGAATCTCATCCTGATTGGCGCCATCTTCAGCCACAACAAAACATTGACGCAAATGTTTCTCACGTGTGGACAGTTCTGGTGTCTCCCCAGCACGAATGCGGTTGATTACTTCTTCAACAGGTACGGTGTATTGTACACCAGCTTTCACGCCCGGAACACGACGGATGGCATCCGAGTGGCCTTGGCTGACCCCTTTACCCCAGAACGTATACTCTTTGCCTTCTGGCAGGATCGATTGAGCAAGCAGTCGGTTCATCGAGAACAAGCCCGGGTCCCAACCTGTGGAAATGACGCTCACGTGGCCACCTTGCTCTGCCGCAGCGTTAACTTCCGTATAGAATTCAGGGATTTTCGCATGTGTATCGAAGCTATCCACCGTATTGAACCATTTTGCAATTGCAGGTGTCTGCTCCGGAAGATCGGTTGCCGAACCTCCACACAGAATCATCACATCAATTTTGCCTATGTATTGCTCAGCAGCAGAGATATGCTCGAAACGAACCTCCGTACCTTCTGCAACCATCTGCTCCGGGTTACGACGTGTAAATACAGCAACAAGCTCCATATCCGGGTTTTGAGTAATCGCTTTCTCTACACCTTTGCCCAGATTTCCGTAACCTACGATACCAACTTTGACCATGTTCAATCCTCTCCTGTCTCCATCTATAGTTGCCTACTCTATCTAGTATAATGATATAACATAACATGTAAACTGTCAGGTTTCCAGTTTGAAATAAAAATACCTTGCATTTGGACAGCATCAGTGCCACTTTTCATGCAAGGTAAGGTAACTTCATTCATTATTTAGTAAAAATGAATGGAAAGCATATTCCAATATCCCATATACGCTGTGAAGGTCAAAGCCACCACGGCCAATGCACTTCTTCCAATCGATCCGCCGTTACCTCTTACGGCATCTCGGGCATTTTGCAGAAGCAGAATCAACCCAAGCAATGCTGCAATCCATGGAAGAGAGCACAATCCCCATCGATACCAGAATGGAAATCCTGTACTCATATGAGTCAATCCATACACGATCTGTAGTGGCACAGCGGTTGCATAGATTGCCGCCATCACCCCGATCATTCTGGAGACCGGCCGCCGATTACTGCTGAACCAACGAATAATGTAACGAATGAGCCATGTCATAGCTATGAAAATCCAAAATAAAATGAAGCACACAAACACACCCAACAGAAATGACGGGGTATTCCACCGGGATGTTTGGGACATGGTCACCCCGTTCAAACCAGTTGCCTTCCACAGTCCGTCCTGTTCATGAAACCATATGGACTGGTCTGTACCTTCTTCTTGAAAAATGCCTTCCTGAATGGGCACAAAGCGCTTATACTGCTCTTCTCCTTCTTCTTCTGGAAACGTTCCACTAACGATCAGATTGACTCCATCCGCCCGAATCGTATAACTCGCTTTCTCAAAAAAGGTAACCCATCTGCCCCAACCATACTGTGGACTGAGCCGGAACATGTAATGACCCTCATAGTTCTGCATTTGTTCTGCACTCAGCGACGTTATTACAACCTGTGAGGTGTCTGTGTTTACTGGACCCAGCAGGTCCGTGATGGACTCTACAACCTGATTATGAAGCTGTACATCGGACTGCCCTGCATTGATGACAACATATATCCCGATCTGTCTGGAAGGGATCAGCACCATCTTGGATATGAATCCTTCCACTTCTCCCGTATGGTAGACCATCGGTATGGCATTAGAAAGTTTGCCGAGAAAAAATCCATATCCAACCCCGGCAAGTTCCGGGTGATCCGTATACTGTTCATGCTGCATGGTGTGTACGGTCTCCGGCTTCAGCACGGCCTTTCCCTTGTACATCCCTTCATTCAACTGAGCGATCATGAAGTGTGCAAACTCATTCGGCGTTACACTAAGTCCTCCCGCTCCCGGAATATTAAAATGCTCATAGGGGATGGAATGGTAATTTCCTTCTTCATCCACATCATAGGATAACGGAAGATCCGGACTCCCATCTGGCATATCCAACGCGGCTGTAGACATGCCAAGTGGCTGAAAGAGATGTTCCTTCATATACTCATCCAGCGATTGCCCACTGACCTGTTCAATAAGATTGCCGACCAGACCCAGCCCGGCATTGTTGTACTCATACTCGGTACCGGGTTCTCTGACGGGAGGCTGGTCTTTTACATATTGCTGCAAGAAAGATTCCGCTCCAACCAACTCGTCTTGTGATGCTGCCACAGTACGATACATGACCTGATCCAGTCCAGCCGTATGCGTAAGCAAATGGTGAAGCGTAATCGGCTGCTGATTGAATGTATCCAGCTGATACGAGGTCAGATAATCATTCACATCTGTCCCCGTCTCGATCTTCCCCTGTTCTACCAGCTGCATTGCAGCTGTGGCTGTGATGGTCTTCGTCAATGAGCCAATGCGAACCAATGTATCGCGCGGGTTCATCCGAATCTGCTGCTCCACATTGGCATAACCGTAACCTTGGCTGAAAATGATATCTTCCCCTTGCGTGATAACAACAGCGGCTCCCGGAATGTTCAATTTTCTGATTTGTTCTGAAACCAACGGGCTTACGACCTGTTCCAACTCAGCTGCAGATAAATTCGTCCGAACAGCAGACGCTGCGTCAACTCTGTCCGTCAAACATACAACGGATACTGACAGTACAATTAAAGACAACAGGCAACTTGCCAACAACAAGGACAAAAACCTGCCAAATACCCCAATCTTCTTCATCCATCTCCCTCGTCTTCCTATCCCTTTATATTGAATCTGTTTTCTCATTTGTCTTTGGATATTCTAACCATCTTCAGAATTTCAGCAGCTACAACATCCGGCTGACTGTTATGGATGTAGTGTTTAGCATGTGCCACAGTGAGCTGCGTTCCTTGGCTGGACCATGAAGCAAAATCCGCTTGATCTGCCTGCCATGCCCTACTGCCTTCGCTTGGTTTCTCTGAACCCGCCGTCAGAATGGTTAGCGGGAAGGAGAATTGCTTTTTATGCTCAAGAACATGGGCTGCATTCATCTTGGAATTGCGCATCTCTTCAATCACATTTTCATTGTAAGCATGCTTGAGCGTGGATATGGTGGCTGCCTTTCTCATCGATTCCGTGACGAGTTCCGGGTCAATGACCAAGGATTCCGTTATCCGATCCGAATGCAGCAATGTACGCAGAATTCCTGTTTTCACCAGAAAACGGGCTGCATCGAAATACCATTCCCTTGGCTCCATCTCCACGGAGCTGTAATATTCAGGACTTCCTCCATCGATCATGACCATGCCAGCCACCTCATCCGGATACATTTGTGCGAACCGCACTGTCTCCAGCGATCCGAGAGAATGACCTACCATGATATACGGTGGACGTTGACCGGATACTCGCAGCAATTGATGGATTTCCTCCGTCATGGTATCGATATCTCGCGTACGGTCTGTGTAGTCGCTATACCCGTAACCGAAACGATCATACACCACAATTTTCGCCTGGGACTTCAACTTGTCATACAAAGGGCTGAAATCAACATAAGGATTGGGTGTACCCCAACCTGATGCCAGCACCACTGTCGCTTTTCCTGTACCTGCTGCATAGAGATGCATGTTGCGCCCACTCACCTCATACATCTTGCCCGGTGCAGCATAAGACTTCATGTCCTGTGTTGACTGATACGCCTCGTATGCGGTACCTGCCAGCAGCAGAAGTCCCGTCGCCAGCATCAGACCACCCAGTCCTTTTAATCCTCTCCGTAACCCCTTCTTCATCATTCTCTACTCCTTACTCCCCGAGTCTTCTTCTATATGTATTCTTCAATCCTACCCAAGTACAGGTGAAGGCGGAACAATCCCGGGTCCAGTTCTTCCCCCAACCTAAGTCCAGTTCGGTCCCCCTACCCGCGGTATAAAGAACCCTTGAACCTCCCTGTACCTGAGGAAACGCAAAGACAAACGCCAAAAAACCGCAAATCTCCCCTAACGGAAACTTGCGGTTTTCATGATATTGATTTTCATATAGCCCATTCCTGCGCGAGCTACAGTTGTAAACTCAAACCCACCGGGCAATGATCACTGCCCATTACATGGCAATCAATATGCGCATTTGATACCTTCGGAGCCAGTTGATTGGATACAAGAAAATAATCGATCCGCCATCCAACATTACGTTCTCTTACCTTGGGCATGTACGACCACCAACTGTACACATCCGTGCGATCCGGGTACAAATGGCGGAAGCTATCCACATATCCGGCCGCCAGCAGATCGGTCATCTTGCCTCGCTCTTCCAGCGTGAATCCCGAGTTGCCCAGATTCGGCTTCGGATTCTTCAGGTCGATCTCCTGATGAGCTACATTCAGGTCACCACATACGATAACCGGTTTGGTTTGCTCCAATTGCAGCACGTACCCTCTGAACCGATCCTCCCATTCCAGACGGTAAGGAAGTCTGGTCAGATCCCGCTTCGCATTGGGTGTATATACATTCACCAGATAAAAATGATCAAACTCCAGCGTAATCATGCGACCTTCCGGCTCGCTGTCTTCCTCGATCCCGTACCAGACGGATAGCGGCTTGATCCGGGTAAAAACGGCTGTGCCGGAGTATCCTTTTTTGACAGCATAATTCCAGTATTGATACACGTCTTCTCCCAGATCCATCTCGATCTGCCCTGCCTGCAGCTTGGTCTCCTGCACACAGAAAATATCAGCCTGACTCTCGTAATAATAATCCATGAATCCCTTGGTAACACATGCCCGCAATCCATTCACATTCCAGGACACCAGCTTCATATCCTCATCTCCTCACATCTCCCCAATATAGCATGGGCGAATTCGGAAGGACAAGGCTGGAGGCCCGGAAATGATATGCAGTCCATTCTGAACAACGTGTTCCTCCTCATGGATGTGCTGTAATTTCCGATTATATATAAGGCATGTTAATGATGCTATGGACGATCTGCCGGGTCCGATATGGATAATACACTTCTTATTCCTTCAGGGATGAAAAGGAAAACCGGCACCTTTTGTCGAATTATGCGGGTGTACACTTCGAACGATAAAGAAAGGAAATATATATGTCATCACCTCAACCTAACGATGAGCAACATCGGGAAACTGCCGCGCATTCATCCGAAATCATGTCCACCGACACCCTGACACTTCATTCCAAGCTGAGTTTGCCTTACCGCCATGTGCCAGCACTTGAGCGTGAACGTCTGCACACTGTACTGGATAAAGGGCTCTTCCGAAAATTGACCTTGGTCATCTCCCCTGCCGGATATGGAAAAACGACGCTTGTCAGTCGCTGGTGCAGCCACATTACACAGCCGAATATGTGGATCTCCCTGGACACAGGAGATAACGGGTTAAGCCGTTTCTGGCAGTATATCACAGCAGGTATACAATCCGTCCTGCCTGAATTCAGTACGAAGATTAAACCGTTCTTGCACCTGCTTCACAGCGGGGACAGCGAGATGGCGATGGTGTATTTACTGAATGAACTCAGCCGATTGGCGAAACCTTTGATTATCGTACTGGACGATTTCCAGTTCATTCAGGAGGCCGAGCTTAGGCAATCCTTTGCTTATTTTCTGGAGTTCATGCCTTCCAGCCTGCATGTTATCCTGATCAGCCGTGAACAACCCGCTCTTCCACTGGCCAAGATGGAGCTTGAACAGGCAGTACTGCGGATTGAGGCTGACGATATGCGATTTACGGAGCAGGAAGGTGCTTTATTTTTCCGTGATCTGATGAAGCTGGATCTGCCGGAACAGACCTCACGTTCCTTCGTAAACCGCACAGAAGGCTGGATTGCCGCCATGAAGCTGGCCGCCCTAGCGATGGAGAAGCAGAGTGCACATCATGTACTCAAAGAGCTTGCAAACAATCATCGGCTGTTCGAATCCTATCTCCTGGAGGAAGTGTTCCATGAACTTGCTCCAGACATGCAGCAATTTCTGATGGATTGCAGCGTGCTTCCACGGCTGAATTCCTCCCTGTGCGGAGCAGTTAGCCAACATCAACAGCCCGGACTTATGCTGGAGGAAGCCCTGAAATCCGGCCTGTTTCTGATTCCGCTGCACGGTACAGGGGGCTGGTATCGTTTCCATTCATTGTTCTCGGCCTTCCTGCTTGCGCAGTTCATGAAAGTATCTCCGGGCAAAGCGAATGAGCGACGCCGGAGGGCAGCCGAGTGGTGCATGTCACAGCACATGCCGGAGGAAGCCATTGAATACTGGCTGAAAGCCGGAGAATATGACCAGGTCGCGGATCTGCTGGAAAAGATGGCGGATCGCACACTCAAACGTGAATGGTCCACCCTCGGCACCTGGCTGGCGGCCTTGCCCGAATATGTACTTCTCGCCAGACCTTCACTACATTTCTCCTACCTGCTCACACTGCTGTTTGGACGACAGACTGTGCTGTTTGAGTCGGAACTGAGAAAGATGGAGCGCAGGCTCAAGATGGATGGTGCACAATGGACAGAGGTGGAGCACAATTCGGTGACGGGCAATCTTGTGCTGATGCGTTCGCTCTACTCTACCTTCAATGAGCAAAATAATCTGGCTGCACTGAACAATCTCCAGCACTTCCAGGCACAGCTGCCTCATATGGGTAACTTCATTCTGGGCATGTTCGAGGGTCCTGCCCACCCTTCCATGCTTGGGGCATTCCGCGGACAGAGTGGTCAGCTTGCCAGAAGCATTGTCAAGCCTTTCCTTCTACACATCATTGAACTTGTCCGGAACCTGAATCAGCCCGTGCTGGCATGGCTCTATATTGGACTTGGGGAATTGCATTATCATTGGAACGAGGCAGTGGAAGCTGAGCGTTATCTTCAGCTCGGTATGGAAGCTGCTGCACAGTTCGGAGATGGAGAACATCGCGTGAGTATCAGCCTTCCGGGGTGGATCTATATGGCGAAAAGTCTTACACTCCAGCAGCGGAGCAATGAAGCTGTACAGTACCTGAGCTCCGCTCTGATCGAGCTGGAGGAACATCAAATGGAGGAAGCGCTGATCCATGTGCAAGGTGAACTCGCACGAATGTCACTGATGGGCGGTGAATCCCAGCCTGCTCTGGATTGGATTTCACGCTGGCGGCTGTCTGTCACTGATCCGATATCGATCTATCACCTGCATATCTATCTGCAATTGGCACGTTTCCTCATCATTTTGGGAAAAGCAGAGCAATCGCTGCCGTTAATTGAACGGCTTGAACAGCTGACTGCACAGGAGAAACGGCCCATTGAAGCTATTGAGGCAAGCCTGCTTCATGCACTGGCGCTGGCC
The DNA here is from genome assembly GCF_001514495.1 of Paenibacillus pabuli NBRC 13638. Lineage (GTDB taxonomy): Bacteria > Bacillota > Bacilli > Paenibacillales > Paenibacillaceae > Paenibacillus > Paenibacillus pabuli. Next base: position 52,742 of record NZ_BCNM01000015.1, on the reverse strand, counting down.
GGAGCAGGACGTATGGACGCCGCTCTCCTGCATATGGGCGAAGCGCTCCACTTCGCAGAGGCCGAAGGATTCACCAGCCTGTTTGTTCAAGAAAGAACCGCAGCGGCCGGTTTGATCACTTCTTATCTGCAGATACAGTCAAGCCATGGATCAAGCATGAGGAACAAACCTTCGATAGCTTATGTGAAGCAGGTCCTGCGAGCATTCAACATGGGCACCCTAACCAGGGCAGCATCTCAATCTCATTTCCAAGAAGGCATCGGTCTCCTCACCCCCAAAGAGCGGCTGGTGTTGACCCAGATGACACGTGGATACGCCAACCGTGAAATTGCAGACCGAATGAACATCGGGATGGGGACCGTGAAAACCCATATTAACCGGATATACAGCAAACTCGGCGTCGCTACCCGGCTTGAAGCCATAGGCAAGGCACTGGAAGCCGGATTGAACGAAGAATGATATACCAAAAGGCCGGATCATTTATCCGGCTTCGTTCAGCCGTGGGAAACCACGGCTTTTTCCATAGCTATAATACTTAATCGTACAACTTATAACTCACTTCTTAATTTGGAGAATACCGCGAGGTCAATGTATCTGCCCTTCTCAAACTCATGCTGCCGCAGTAACCCTTCCTGTTGAAAACCAAGCTTGTGCAGCAATCGGATTGAAGCCTGGTTTTGGGGTTCCACTTTCGCTTCGATCTTGTTCAGTTGCAGGTCCATGAATCCAAAATTCAGAACAGCACGCGCCACTTCGGACATGACACCTTTGCCCCAAAAGGCAGGGTGCAGATCGTATCCGATCTCAGCCCGGTTATGTACTTCTTCCCTACTAAGAAACCCACAGGTGCCAATGACTTTTCTCGCTTCGCCATCTTCAATCATCCAGCGTAAACCGGTCTGCTCCCTGAAAATCTTCGCATACCAGCTCATCTCATCCATTGCATCTTTCACCGATTCAAAAGGGGTAAACGGCATAAATTCAACAACCGCTTCATTCGAATATAGCTCATAAAGATCATGTGCATCCTTCTCCTCTGCTGCTCGCAGAGTATAACGTTCGGTCTTTATTAGCGGGAATTGCTTAAAAGTAAATGGATTGCTCATGCTTTGTCTCCTTTGTCAGCTCCACAAATATCAGGATACAATCCACCCAACAACGCTGCTGCTCGCATACTAGATTGTACCCTGTGTATATTCTACTACGCTTAACAACATATAAGAAAGCCGGCATCCCTGAAGGAGTTACCGGCTTTGTTTTTTTATAAAACATGTCCGATGCTTTAATGCTATTTGAGACCTGTTGTAGCAATGCCACGAATGATCTGCTTCTGGAAGCACAGAAAGAGGACGATCAATGGCAGAACTGAAAGTGTTGCTCCAGTCATAATCTGCACCCAGTTGCTGCTGTCCTTGGCCTCGCTGGAGAAGAAAGCCATCCCGACCGGAATCGTAAACATCTCCTCACTCTGCGTAATAATGAGCGGCCAGATGAATGAATTCCAACTGCCCAGGAATGTCAGAATGCAGAGAGTGGCAAACGCTGGCCTTACCAGCGGAACAACGATCCGAAGGAAAATGCCCCATTCTCCCATACCATCAATTCGTGCCGCGTCCAGTAATTCCGAAGGAAGGGATTCCATGAATTGCTTCATTAGAAAAATGCCAAACCCGGATATTAAACCTGGAAACAGAATACCCCAGTACGTATCCATACCGTTGAAACTACTGGATACCAGATACCATGGAATAATCAGCATTTCAGTCGGCACCATTAATGTACTCAGAATGAGTACAAAGATTGCCTGTTTCCCCCAGAACGTAAATTTGGCCAGAATGTATCCCGTAATGGAATCAAATACGCAGACGCTCACGGTGGCAATGACGGATACATATAAGCTGTTCAACATCCAGCGGGGAAATGGGGTTCCCTGAAAAATGGCCGCATAATTATCCCATGTGACTCTGGAAGGGATGAGGCTCAGAGAGTAGATTTCATCCAGCGTCTTGAACGACGTCGAAATCATCCATAGAAATGGAAACACCATCAACCCAAGTCCGAGCGTAAGTAAACCATAACTGATCAGTGACCCGGAACGTTTCCAGCGGAGTGTCGTTCGGGTATCGGCCCATGCGGCAGATCTGCTCATGCTTGAAAAGCACCGTCCTTTCCTTTTACTCCTGTCGAAAACGACCGCCCAGCACTTTAAGCTGAACCAGTGTCAGCATGAATATGATCGCAAACAGAATGACGGTTGCCGCCGAGGCCAGACCCATATCAAAACTCTTGAAAGCCAAATTGTATATATGTAGCACGACGGATATGGTGGAGTCCAGCGGCCCGCCGCCAGTCATATTCAGTACCTGCGTAAAGGATTGCAGGAACCCAATGCTTGCCATGACGACGGAGAGGAGCATGACCGGGTTTAACAGAGGGATCGTAATATGCACAAAGCGCTGCCAGCCCGTGGCTCCGTCTATGGCTGCCGCCTCATAATACAATTTGGGGATGTTTTGCAGACCCGCCAGGAAAATGAGCATCTGAAATCCGATATTCTGCCATACCATCACCGCAATAATCCAGAAGATGGCCTGTGTGGGCGAATACAGGAAAGATTGCGGCCCAAGGCCCAACTCTATAAATAGAGCATTTACAATCCCGTTCTTCATCAGCAGCCACCGGAATATCCAGCTTACCGCCACTACACTGGTTACATACGGGATAAAGTAGGCCGTCCTGAACAATCCGCGCAGCTTCACCACTTGCTGGAGAAGAAGAGCCACGATTAATCCGGCAATCAACTGTGCAGGTACACCAACAACGACGTAGATTCCTGTGTTCACCAGCGACTTGAGAAATAGAGAGTCACTTAGCAACGTCGCATAATTATCAAAGCCCACAAAGGGTTTATCCGGTGACAGCATGCCCCATTCGCGAAAGCTTACGTTAAAGGAATACAAAATCGGCAAGATGCGGATGACTACAAAATAGATCAGCGGAATCAACAAACCGCCATAAATGAATAACCGCTGTTTATGTCTGTAATTGAGTCTTCCAATTCCCGATCCGAACCATAAACGCCGTTTCGGCCGCGAAGGGATCACCCCGGTAGTCCTCATAGCTGCGCAGCCTCCTTGAATGAGAGCTTATTTTTTCTTATCCTGTTTCGCCCAGTAGTCGTCATAGAGCTTCTGGGTTTTGGCCACCAGATCATTGAATGCCTGTTCTTCCGGCACATGATTAAGCAGCACCTCATCCACAGCGTTCACAAACAATGTACGCTCCTGCGTTTCATCAATGAAAAAGTGGGCGTTGGCATCGTTCAGTTGGGAGATAAAAGGGCCAAGCAGCGGGTCATTCACATACTTATCCTGAAGAGCTACTTCTTTCTGTGCGGGAAGTTCACCGACCTTCTCCACCCATTGTTCCTGAACGCCCTTGCTGATCAAAAACTGTAGGAATGTGGTCGCTGCTTCCAACTTCTCTCCGGTAACATTGGCTGGAATCGCATTGGCCCAGAATGAAGCCTGTGTGGATTTTCCTTTATAACCCGGCAGCGGTGCGACAGCAAAGTTCAAATCGGGGGCGTCTTTTTGGATAGATCCCAATCGATATGAACCATCCACGTTAATGGCGGCATGGCCCGTTTTGAACGCATTGGCATCATCGGTGTAAAAGCCGTTAATGCCCACCTTATGCACGGTTGCAAAATCAACCAGATACTTGAATGCTTCAAGCCCTGCGGGGGTATCATTCCACAGGATTTTCCGACGATCCTCGCTCGTATCTTTGCCTCCCGCTTGATATAACAATCCGTCTCGGAACCAGTGATGAAGCTGGGAACCCGGTTCCCACGCGAAACCCTCTGTCACCAACTGGCCGTTTTTGTCCGTTTCCGTTAATGCCTTGGCATCCGAGACAAGCTCTTCCCAAGTCGTAGGCGGTTTGTCGGGATCAAGTCCAGCCTTGGTGAACAGGTCCTTGTTATAGAATAACCCCAGCGTTCTCACGCCTGTAGGCAAAGCATAATAGCTTCCATTTAATTTGGCTGTATCCACAAAAGGGAAAAACGCCTCGGCGATGCCCGGAAAGCTGCTTTCAGGCAGCGGCTGTAAATAACCGGATTGCACATATTTGGGCAGCCAGCCGTAATACAGATTGATGACATCCGGTCCTTTTCCGGCGGGAACAAGAGTAGCAACCTTTTGATTGTATTGGTCGTACGGAAAATTGGTTTGTTTGACTTTGATGTTGGGATGTTCAGTCTCGAATTCCTGGATTAAAGTATTGATCAGTTCAACCTTGGCTGGAAATTCGTACTGCCAATACTCAATCGTGATGGGCTCCGTCTGGTCACCCGAAGTGGTAACACCTGCCGAACCAGACTCTTCGGATGGCTTGGTTGAGCAAGCTGTAATGCTCAATAAAAGTAAACCTGCAACCAATAATTGCAGGGTCTTGCTTGGTCTGAATGAAAAGTAACCGGATTCCGTCAAGTGAAGCCACTCTCCCCTCTTTTGCAACAAAAGTGTTATAACGTTCTCTATTGCCTTGACTTACGCGTTGATGGAACCGACGGCTTTGCCAACAGGCAGCTTCAGCAAACGTCTCGCGTTATTTCCGAAGATGAGTTCGATGTCCGCTTCAGGGAAGCGAAGTTCACGACATACCCGGACCTGATCCTGCAAATAACGATAGGGATAACCACGCGGAAATCCACTCGCATCCGTTCCAAAGATAATTCGCTCCGGACCCAGCAGCTCGTATGTTTTGCGGAATAGCGTCTCCAGGTTCAGCTCATAGGGCATCCAGCGTACCCACTGATTGGAACCCGATGTGTCAATGTAGACGTTAGGGCAGCTCCAGCTTAGATGCAGAAGCTCCTGGAAATACCCTGCGCCAAAATGAGGGATGATGAACGGAATATCCGGATAGGCCCGGGCCGTGTTAAAGATGGCAAGCGGATTGATGTTGGGATGATGAACGATGCCTCCGGCATGACCAAGCATGCCAAAATGAATCAGGACAGGCAGGCGCCGCTCTGCAAGAAACGTCCACACCGGATCAAGCGAAGGAGCGTCAAAGGGAATCTGGGTGAGAGGGCCAAACAACTTATATCCCCGCAATCCGAGCTCATCAACCGCCCGACGCAGCTCGGTGGATGCATCTTCATTTTCAATGGGATGATAGGCGAAACCGGTAAAGCGATCCGGGTATAAGGATATTTGTTCAGCCAGGTTGCCATTGTCCAGGGCCGTCAGGAAGTTAAGTCCGGCAATATTATATTTGTCCAATTCATCTACCCACCGTTCGATTAACGGCCGCGCTGCTTCCTCTCCCTGCTCCTCCACCGCCGGGAAATCCCAGGTTAGTCGCATTCGCTCACTGCGTTCCTTGCCATATCGCGTCACCAGTTCATGGTTTTTATATGAGGAAAACAAAAGTTTATAGGGCAGATGGGCATGGATATCAAAAACTCGAAAGTCGGGATTGGCGAACATTGATTTTGCTCCTTCCGTTAAGTTCTGTTAAGCCAGCCGTTTAGAATTAGATCCAGATTCGCATCTACGGAACGGAGTTTATTGGCGGTGTCGAGACTCCATTGTTCCTGTGCGTTAAGACGTAGTGCTTGGGCCTCCACTGCTCTTGCCACTTCCTCCGGATTGGGGCCACCACGCACATGTCGAATGTGTACAAAATGCTCGGGGCATATCGCTTCCTCTAATTGCTCAACGGTTAAAGCAAGCGGCTTGGCAGCAATTTCCTGCACCGCTGTATTCACAACATCCCAGTTCAATCCCGAAATGGAAGTACCGGATTCCGTCAGCTGTGCTACAATGCGGCTCACGATGGAATGAGCTTGCCGAAACGACAATCCTTCGGTGCGGACCAGCGTATCTGCAAGTTCGGTAACCATGGCAAAACTACGTTCTGCCCGCTCCCGCAGCAATGACACATTGACCTTAAGGGTATCCATCACTTCGGACAGCAAGCGATATACGGATTCAAGCGTATTCAGACTTCTCCATACATAGGGCTGCATATCATCTTCGGTATCTACAATGTCGCCAAAGGGGGTGTTATGCATCGTATTAAGAACAGCTGCTGCATCCCCTTTGGCACTTGAAAGGAGTGAACGGGCGTGTTCAATGGAAACCGGATTCCGTTTTTGCGGCATAATTGAACTAATCTGAACGTAAGGGGCAGCTACAATTAATGCACCATATTCCTGCGTGCACCATAACAGCAGATCCTGAACGAAACGCCCCAGATTGATAGCTGCAAGCTGGGTTACAGAGGCGGCTTCACCTGCATAATCCGCACCGCTGACGGCATCATAGGCATTCTCAATCATGCCATCAAAGCCAAGCAGTTCTGCGGTCCGGTCTCGGCAGACTGGAAAACCAGAAGTGGTGAGAGCAGCCGCACCAAGACTGCTGCGATTGCAGCCTGTATAGGCGGATTTCAACCGATTAAGATCCCGTTCAAGGGAATCGCCAACGGCACAGATGTAGTGGGCAAGTGTTGTCGGCTGGGCTTGTTGGGTGTGCGTGTGAGCAATCATGAGGGTATCGATATGACGTAATGCAAATTCTCTTAGACTTCGGTGCAGTGACAGCCCTGAGGAAATGGCTGTGTTCAACTTCTCCCTCAGTACGATACGATAAATGGCGATCCCCATATCGTTTCTGCTCCTGGCTAAATGCAGATTTCCAACGGATGGTCCCCCAAGCTTCTCTAGTTCAACTTCGACTTGGTAGAACAAATCTTCAACGTGGGAGGAATATTCGCTCGTTCGAAGCCCATCCACATCCAGACTCTGTATCGCCGAAGCGATGTGGAACGCCTCTTGCTCGGGAATGATCTGTTGTTCACGGAGCATAATCAGATGTGCTTTGTTTACGGCCATCATGGGGTTCAGCAGATGCTGTGTGGCCTGGTTATAGGCGGGTTCAAGTACAATTTCGGCATAGGTTTGACTGGGAAAACCAGACGCTTGTGTTGGATTCGTTGACGTTGACTTCACCTTCCTTGTTCTTCATTTGAAAATACAGAGAACTGAAATACCGACTAATCAGGTCGGAATGTTTAGTTCAAAACTCTACCACTCTTTTGGTATACATACAACTTTATCCTTAATCAAAATTTTCTATTGTCGTATCGGCTTTCTCTATAACCCGTTCTATTGACTGCCGTAGATTTGAAGACTAGATTATCCTGTATAAGATTGGTCTCTGAAAAATAAGCGGAAGGAGGGATGGTTATATCACATTCCTATGATGTCATTATCGTTGGAGCCGGATCGATGGGTATGAGTGCAGGTTATTATCTTTCGCGCAGTGGATTAAAAACATTGCTGATTGATGCCTTTGATCCTCCGCATACGGAGGGCAGCCATCACGGAGAACCCCGGCTTATCCGCCACGTGTATAGCGGGGGACCTGATTATATAGCGATGGCCCTTCTGGCGCAGGAACTGTGGGAAGAACTGGAGGATACTACCGGGGCCAAATTGCTTGTACCATCGGGCGTTTTGAATATAGTTGACCCGGACATCCATTCTTTTCACAATCGTTTAACCCACGCTGACGCTGCGGGAATTCGATATGAAACCTTGCGCGCAGCCGAGATGATGAAACGCTGGCCAGGCATTAAAGTCCCCGAACATTACGAGGGAATGTATGAGCCTGATGCCGGATATTTGTTCAGTGAACGGTGCGTGCTCACCTTCCGTCAGGCAGCCGAAGCATTAGGTGCTACCTTGTTGACGCATACACGTGTTGAACATATTGAGTGCAGCGCAGATTCTGTTGGAGTCATCACATCTGCTGGCGAGATGTATTATGCGAACCAGGTTATTCTCAGTGCCGGAGCATGGTTTCAGACGCTGAAACCGTTCGTGGATCTTCCCATTCGAGCTGTACGCAAAACCGTTGGATGGTTCGACGCACCGAATGCATTATTCGCCGAGGATCACTTTCCCGGTTTCACGCTGGCTGGAAAAGAAGGCGGATATTATGGATTTCCGATCATTGGCGGGTCGGGTCTGAAGATTGGACGTCACGATACGGGACAGGAGTGGGTACCAGGCGGTACACTGGCTCCATTTGGCTCTAATGAAACGGATGAGGGTGATCTGCGAAGATTGCTTGAACTTCGGATGCCACTGGCAGCCGGAAAGCTGAAGCGTGGTGCGGTATGCAAATACGAGTTCACACCGGATGAAGATTTTATTATCGACCGTCATCCTGCCCATGACCATGTATGGCTGGCAGGCGGATTCTCCGGTCATGGCTTCAAATTTGCAAGTGCAGTGGGCAAAATATTGTCTGACTTGGTGCAAACAGGGTATACGGATCAGGATCTCGGACGATTTGCCCTTCCCGATTTGGGAGCCATATATCGGGGTAAACTCCTTTCTTGAACCGTGCCGTGTGGTATAGCGAGCGCGCACCATGTTTCAAGAAAGGAGTACCATTAACCGAGTTTAGTCCAAATAAACACGCCGAACAGCCATTTCTAATTCACTTTGACCAGACCCCATTGCTGATTGGCTCCACCATTGTCTGCCCATTGAATGGTCGAGACACCAGCGGTTGTGGAGCTCTGGTTGATATGTTGTACTGTTACCATTAAAAATGATCTATTTGACCACAACCCATGGATACTGGGACAAGTTATCATACAAGAACCGTACCCGTTCTGGCGTTCGGCCTTCCTCATCAAATAACAGCAATTCATTCTCCTCCTGCAGCCAGGATACCGGAATTTTGTAATCCTCTTGCGGACCGATCTGCCAGTAACGTCCCAGATGGTGCCCGTTCAGATGAAGTGTTCCCTTGCTCATCCCGGTAAGGCGAAGCATCAGGTGCACTCGGAAGTGTTCGGGCACAGCTGACTTGGAGAAGCGCCAGCGGTACCAGACGGGTCGACCGTACGAGCCATTCCCCACAGAGATGGCATTCCAATTGCCACTATAGTCCGCGTCCTCCAGATAAGAATGGAGATGACCTGAATTGTTCGGTTTCGGTGGCTCATATAATCCCCATTGTTGTGGAAGCAAGACATCCGTACCTGCCATGCGCCAATCCCTCAGCTCATCTTCACTCCGGTAAAGAAGCAGTTCCAGCCGATTCAGCGGCGTTCTGCTGTAAGGCATATCCAGCGTATTGATCTCTCCTGGTCGCAAGTAAGGGGAAAGATCCAACGTGTTGAACGAAAACCAGTCCTGATATCCTTCCATTGGTACTTCCATGCCATTAATACGGAATCCTTGGCTCACAGCGCCAACGAGAATCGCACGGTCCATGCCATCCAGCGTAAAGACTCTGCTTAGAAGCGGGGCATCCTGAAAATGATTCACTTCATCAAGGTGAACGATCCCATGCTTCGAATGCCAATCCCGGCGTATGTCCTGAACGGAACCGCCAATATATACAGGCCCTGTCAGACCTTTGCTTTCACCCAAATATGGAGAAAAGTTCAGTCTGCCCATATGCTGTATCAGCACCTGAAGTGTATTCTTTCCTTTCGTCGCCTGCACCTGAACACCCGCTGCACCCACTTGACGAACCAGTGCCTGCTCCACCCGGTTAACATATATTCTCGCCGTATCCTGAAGATTCGGCAGAAGGAGGGTGGTCAATCCATCGACTGAACGGTCGAACTCGCACTCGTATAACAGATACCCGAAATCCTGTCCGTACTGAGAAAAGTGCTCGGGTTGCCCACCCGAAGAATGCTGATCCGCTGTCAATGTCACACGAGACAACTCAGGGGAATCAGGCAGCCTCGGTGGCATTGGCGGCGTTGTGAACGGAGCATGCTGAATTGCAGCAGATGACTCCTGAACATGTTCATCCTGCATGCCGCTCTTCGCGTCGTCTCCTTCTCCGTATACGAACTCACGTCCAGTCAACGTCCGTTCACCTTCAGTCCAACTGCCGAGAAGCACAATCGTCCGATTCGGATCAGAGATCATACCCGTGACCTGCCCGGAAAGGGAGACATCTACATCATCAAATCCGATTGCATAACGCAGCTGATCCTGCTCGCCCCCTCCATCGATTCTCCACGTACGATCCATCGTATCCTTGTCCAGAACCACGAACCGGATGGGGACACCACTCGCTTCCAGATGAATGATGCCAGGCTCACGGAAATGTACCAGATCGAAGCGATAGGCTCTGTTTAACAGATCATGTTCAACCAGTACTTGCATGCTGCTGCCCTGTACATTCAAGGCGTTTGTCTCGAGTTCCACAACTGAACGCTGTCCTGCCTCCGCAACGATGAACAGGGTCAATTCTCCGTTCACCACTTCATTGCCCGTAATCATCGTGCCGCCTGTCAGGTATACATTTTCAGCAATCTCCACCCGATCCAGTATCGGAATAATCTGCCCTGGGTCAAGGGCTACGGGAAGTGTCCGGCCTGCCTCCAGCGTGACATGGAACGTCTCACGCTCCTCCTTGTGACTCTCCAGGAACCATATCTTCTCGCTGCCTTTAGACCTGCCTCGCATAGAAACGCCTTGCGGATGACGTACCTTGATCTGCTCTGCCGGTACTTCCTCCGTCTCCATCAGCAATGCGCCAAACGCATGCACAAAATAGGATAACGTCTTGGCTGCAGCATACTTGGCCGTTACCCGCCCGTACTCATTCAGCGGCGCATCATAGTCGTAGGAGGTAATCATGAAAATATCGCTGCTGCCCACGGTTCTGCCACCATATCCGCCAAAGTTGGTTCCGCCGTAGAACATGTAATGACTGATTCCGGTATACCCGGTGCGAAGAATCTCCATCATGCGTTTCTCAAACAATGGTGCCGTCTTCTGAATGGCAGAAGGCCCACCCCAATTCTCAAACCATCCCGTCCAAAACTCCGTAACGATCCTGGGTGTATCCGGCTGTTTCTCCCGAAGCTTCGCATAATGCCCGTCAGCCCCTGACCAGAAGTTGGCCCCTTCAATCGTGCCCTCCGCGCCACCTACACAGGTGATCAGCGGAACGTCGATCCCGCGCTGAAGCAGGCTGTCCCGAAGATGGTTCATATGGGCACTTGCTGCTGCATCATCCATCAGATATCCGTATTCGTTCTCGACCTGTACGAGAATAACCGTGCCTCCGGCAGATAGCTGGCGCTCACGAATGATTGGAATGATCCGGTCAAAATACAGATCTACATAATGCAGATAGGCTTCATTATTTTGTCGGAACTTGATTCCCTGCTTCGTTTCCAGCCAATACGGAAATCCGCCAAAATCCCATTCGGCGCATATGAATGGTCCCGGTCTTGTAATTACATACATGCCCAACTCTGCACACAGGTCCAGAAAAGCTCCGCAATCATGGTCTCCTTCAAACGACCATTGTCCTTCCTCCGGCTCATGCACGTTCCAGGCAAAATAGGTATCAATGCAATTCATGCCAGCCAGCTTCGCCTTCATTAATACCTCCCGCCATTCCTCCCTCGGCATGCGGAAATAGTGAATGGTGGCACTGTTCAGAAATACTCGTTCTCCATTCATGATGAAGCTGCGCTGATCGTAAGTCAGTTCAGATCGAACACTAGGGTCAGTTCTGGTATTTGTATTCTTCTCCTGCTCCTGAAGCAAAAGGGATGGTTTCTCTGTCAAAGATAAGCCCTCCTTCTCTGTGTTTGGATTCATATGTCCTGTAATTCATTTACTTTATAAGTTCAACTGCATATTTACACTGGCACTCCGATGACAGAAAATGATATATTGCTTAACCCTCAGTTAACTTGCAACGTTACGCCTTCCAATACAACGGTGGTAATGGAATTGTCCGCAGTCAATACTTCCAGTCCATTGGCATACACCGGAACATCTTCAAGCTGCTCCATATTGCGATCCGGTGACGTCTGATATACCTGTGCTGTAGAAGTTCCGCTGTAGTCAAATGCTCCCAGTTCAAAGGCTGTGGTTCCGGCAGATAACTCATTGCGGATTACCAATACCAGTCTCTTCTGCTCTGCATCATAGGCAGCCAGTGTTCGCCCATCATCTGTTGGAATTATCGTTGCGCCTGGACGGATGAATTTGGTAAATTGAGCCATGCCATAATACTGTTTCGTCATCTCGTACTGTTCTTCTCCATTAAAACTGGCATGAATGAAGCCCCAGTTGTTGTTGGCGCCTTCATCTTCAACGGCCTGCCAATAGACCCAGGCGGATGGCTGCATGATTTTCAGATCGAACATGATACGCTCTGCCAGTTCCTGCACGGAAGTCATGTCTTCATGACTGTGCGGCTCGCTGCCACCCGTTCCGTACTCGGACATCCACAGCTTCTTGCCGTGCCGTTCAGCCAGTGTACGCAGTTCCTCCATTTTGCTTCCATTATAGGAATGGGTATTGATCTGGGCGATCACATCGAGCGTATCCTGATCATAGAGACTGAAATTGTGCACCGTCTCGTCAATGCTGTTATCGTCCGCAGCACTGATCACCGTTCCGTCCAGTCCTTTACTCTTCAGCGATGCAGCCACTTTCTTGATAATCTCGGCTTGTTTGTCGTTGGTAAAATGACTGCCTTCCTGCATGTTGCCTTTCTTCCACCAATCCGAGGAAGGTTCATTGAGGGGGTCAAGCGTGCGGAACGTAATACCCCACTCATCGCGATAATGCTTCACGACTTCGGTCAGATAATCGGCAAACGCATCATACTGATCCTCCCGCAGATTGTTGCTGCCATCCACAGCCCCCGTAACCGAACCGCTGATCGTCATCCAGTAAGGTGGTGAATTGGAGAATGCTTCAGCAATGTTGACCCCACGTTCCAGAGAACCTTGCAATACAGCACGTTGACCTGCATCTGCCTCCCAGTCCCATACGCCGGGTTCTGGCTGAAATCCGGGAATATCTCCTCCGGGCCGAAGAGCCTTCATGTCAGGATTCTCCTCACCACCAATATTGTACCGGACAATATTCAGACCTAACCCTTTCTGTGCATCAAACACCAAATCCATCACTTCACTGACTTTGGCTTGATCCTTCCAGCCCCCCAGATCGTTGGCCCACCATGCGAGAGATGTACCCCAGCCTTCAAAATGATCATAGGACTGCTCCAGCTTCAGACGTACCGGCTCACCTTGGAATGCAAGTGTTTTGGATGATTCATTGGCAAAATGATTGATGATAATTCCCCCTCCTGCGAGCAGCACGACCAGGGCCACACCCATCAGGATGTAGCTCCGACTGCGCTGACTGCGTTGCTTGTGATAATCATTCCTGTCATTCTGAATCAGATTCTTATGTTCATGCTTGGTATTGTTGTCATTGTTGAAGGGTCCCTTGGTGTCATTCATGGTTCGTGCAGCCCTTTATCCATGTGCAATGTAGACGGTTCTTGGTTTTCATGATCGACTTCAACACTGCGCACACCTCCGTTACTTGATTCCGCTGCTGCCACCACTGATATTCGCTTCATAGACATAACGCTGTCCGAACAGGTACACCAGCACCATCGGAATGGTCAGGAACAGGGAAGCAATCATAACCAGGTTCCATGGCGGCATCTGTCCGCCACCTACCGTAGTCAGAAGCTGAACACCGAGCGCCAGTGGCATTTTCTCCGGATCATTAATGTAAATGAGCGGCCCCATGAAGTTCCCCCAGTTATACGAAAATGAGAAAATGGCAATGGCGGCAAGTATCGGATACGTGAGCGGCATAATGATCTTCCAGTAGATTCCCGGATGTCCCATGCCGTCGATCATTGCAGCTTCATCAAGCGACTTCGGAATGCTCATGACGAACTGCCGTATGAGAAATACGTTGAATGCTCCGGCGAAAAAACTGGGCACGATCAGTGGATAGAATGTATTGATCCAATCCAGATGACGGAAGATGATGAACTGCGGCACCATGGTCACCTCCCCCGGAATCATCATCGTACTGAGCAGCACAATGAACAGGAACCGACTGCCTCTCGCTTTGATCCGAGCGAAGCCGTAAGATACGACCGAAGCTGACAATACCGATCCGATAATGGTAATCACGGTAATAATGACTGAGTTTTTCAGATAAGTACCCAGATTATTATTCGTGAAGATCGTGTAGAAGTTCGACCATTGGAATTCCATCGGTACGAAGGTAAAGGCAGATTTTACGGTTGTAGCGTCACTCGCCAGTGCGATGGAGATCATGTACAGGAAAGGGGAAGCAAGCAGTACCCCGACCAGAATCAGAAAAATGTAAGATATGATCTTCTCCACAGTGGATGGATTACTCATTGGCTTTTCCCTCCTCGTAATGCACCCATAGCGCCGACGAACGGAACACAACCAGGGTTAGCGCCATGATGATGATGAACAGCACCCAGGCAATAGCCGATGCATAGCCCATTTTGTAGAACTGGAATGCATTCTGGAACAGGTAAGGAACGACCATCTGACTGGCATTGTCCGGTCCACCTGCTGTAACGATGAATACCTGTGCGAACGTCTGGAGCGCCCCGATCATCCCGGTCACAAGATTGAAGAAGATGACGGGAGTCAACATCGGAAATGTAATGTGAAAGAAAGACTGCGAACTCTTCGCCCCATCAATGGCAGCGGCCTCGTACAGCTCCTGAGGAATACCTTTCATACCCGCCAGCAGCAGTACCACGCCGCCCCCGACACCCCATAGCGACATAAGGATCAGGGCAGGTTTAACCCAGTTGGGATCGAGCAACCAGGCAGGGCCTTGAATCCCAAAGATAGCAAGCCCTTGGTTGATTAATCCTTCCGTTGGCGCAAGCAGATGGATGAAGAGCAATGAGCTTGCCACCACTGGCACGACGGATGGCAGATAGAACAGGATGCGGAAGAAGGTGATCCCCTTGATCTTCTTGTTCAGGTAATAGGCAATCCATAGTGAGATGGACATCCCAAGTGGAATCGATATCAGCGCATAGAAGAAGGTATTGCCTACCGACTTCCAGAAGATCGGATCATCGGTCAGCAGATTTTTGTAATTGTCCACACCGATGAATTCAGGGGACTGGAACAGATCCCAATTGGTGAAGCTCATGTAGATGGAAAACAGGATCGGCCCCAGAGTAAGCCCAAGGAATCCGATCAGCCAAGGCGAGATGAAAATATAAAACCATTTCCCGTCCTTTTTCTTCACGTTAAGCCCTCCCATGACAAAGCGAGCAGACGGAACCCGGATTCATGCCGAATTCCGTCTGCTCCCTGTCGATGCTATTTGTGCATGTTCAAAAAGATCGGTTTTCAGTACCGAGAAGATGGGGTGAAGCTAGAAATGGAGTAGCGGAGCGTAGGATGACTACGTGAGCAACGGACATTTCGGCTGAATCCCATATTCGATGCTGATGATGCCACCAGGCATCCTTCGTAATCAAAAGCGGACTTTTTGAACAACCTCTATTTGTAGATTCTTTCCAGTCCACTCTGAATCTCGTTCACTGTATCATCCAATGAAGCTTTATTGTTAAAGTAGACACCCAGCTTGTCATTAATCAGCTTCATCATTTCATTCCATTGCGGATTGAAAGGCTCTGCGTAGATGGTGGACTCGCTGAAAGCGGCCATGTTGATTTTCTTGCCGCCATACTCTGCGTTCAGGAACTCATCGCTGGACAGGCCCGCCTTCGTTGCAGGGGCATCCTGACCGGCTTTAACCATCGGCATCTGTGCTTCTGGTGTAGTTAAAGCTTCAATCACCTTGAAGGCCTCTTCTTTATGCTTGGACGCGTTCGTAATCGTGAAGCCATTGAAGAACGCGTTGGTCTCACCCCATATCGGAGAAATGTCCCAATTGATGCCTTCCACCTTGGCAAGTGAACCGATATTCCAGAATCCTGTCGTTTCCATGGCAATCTTGCCTTGGGCAAACAATGGGTCAGCACCGATATTTCCCATGTCGGCAATCTCGGTTGGTGTTGGTCCTACGCCATGCGTGAAGGTCAGATCATTCATGAATTGCAGCGCTTTACGTACAGGTTCGGTATTAAAGGTAGGTTTGCCACTCTCATCGAACAGTGAACCACCGTTTTGATAGATCAACTGCATCCATTGCGGCCACCAGCTGCCTGGGTAGTACCCCCATTGGACCGTTTTTCCATTCTCCTTCACCGTCAGCTTTTGAGCAGCGGCGAGCAGATCTTCCTGGGTCCATTCCTTGGTCGGATATTCAACTCCAGCCTTATCGAACAGATCCTTGTTATAAAAGAGGACCATTGCACCTGCGCGGTCCGGCATACCAAACTGCTTGCCGTCAAACTTCATCAGGTTTGCAATATCATCGGAGTAGCGCTCGGACATGTTCACATTATTGGCCTTGATCATGTCATCCAGCGGAATAATCTGATTTTTGGAGGCGTACGCCTGATAGTTCTCGGCAATCATCATGATGTCCGGTGCAGTTCCCCCGGCGATCATTGTCTGAACCTTTTGATCATAGTCCCCAGCAACGACGTTCAATTTCACGTTAATATCGGGATAGGTTTGTTTCACAATGTCGAGCCGTTCCTGATAAATCTTTTTCTCGTCCTCGGAACCCCAGATCGTCATACTCAGATCAACTTTGCCGCCAGACCCGCCAGCGGAACTGCCCTTGTCCCCGCTGCTGCAGGCTGTCAGACCCATAATCATGACCACCATCAATAACGAAATGACCTTCAAGCTTCTTCTCATACGGTACGCCCCCTAAATATAATGAATGGAAGAACTTTACTGAAACCCATTTCATGAAATGGGTTTCATAAACCTTAAAATTAAAACCCGTTCCACTTTATGAAAGGGGTTTCATTCACGCACTCATTATATTTCACCTTTCTAGGGAATGTCAACGCTTTCTTTTCCAGAAAACGGACCGTTATCGCGACGCAAGTCCGGTACTTTGACGGATAATCAGCTCCGGTTGAAGGATCGTCTGCTTCCTTGGTGTGCCCTGATTAATCAGTTCATGCAGCACGTCCACAGCCAATTTGCCCAGCTGATACGTATTCTGGGAGACCGTCGTCAGTTCGGGTATTACCGCACTGGCAAGTGGTGTGTCATCAAAGCCGACGATGGAAATATCCTTCGGAATCGACAAGCCATGTTCAATAGTCGCCTTGATTGCGCCAATGGCCGTGTAATCATTGACGCAGATGACTCCCGTGGGCGGATTGTCCCGATCCAGCAGCTTTGCCATTTCACGTTTGCCGTCCTCAATGGAAAAACTACCGAGCATCTGGCGTTCTTTCGGAATTTCGAGTCCATGTTCTCGCAGCTTTTTCTGGACAGCCTTGACCTTGACCATCGTGGTGGACAACTCTTTCAAACCACCCACAAAGGCAATATCCCGATGCCCCAATTCAAGCAAATGTTCCGCTGCAAGAGCTGCCCCTGCGCCTTCATCCGTATACACCCGATGGAATCCGCCTTTGGCAATATTGCCATTGACCAGCACGATCGGCATACGCTTGCCCATATCGATCAATTCCTGAGCCATGTCATCCGGACAGACCTGCATGTTGATTCGTCCACCGAGAAAAATAATGCCGTCCACACGCTTCTCACGCAAAATGGACAAATATTCAGACTCCCGGCTGTAATCCCCTGCGGTGTTGCATAAAAAGAACGTATACCCCAATCCGCGTGCCTCATTCTCCGCACCCCAGAATACTTCCGGGAAGAAGGGATTCGTAATGTCTGGCAGGATGATGGCAATGGTGCCCGTCTCTTTCTTGATCAGACTGCGCGCCTGCGCGTTGGGCTGAAACTGGTGTTTTTCAATAATGGACATGATCCTCTCCCTCGTGCTTGCACGCACGGGTGCCGTATCATTCAGTACCCGGGAGACCGTGGATACGGATACGTTCGCTTCTTTGGCGATGTCATATATGGTGATCGGTGTCATAGCGGAACCTTCCTTTTTCTCTATTTTTCCTGCTTATCATACCAGATAAGGAATACCGATGAAATGGGTTTCACTCCGTGGATCTACCAAGGCGTCTCCTCCGATGGCATTCAGGTCCTTCAATCGTTCGTCTGGATGATCCATTAACGTTATATTTTTCATCACATTCACCTCCTGTTCCTTCTATTTCACATCATTGTTCCATATATTAGATTGTAAGCGAATTCATAAGGTGATTAGAGGAGTGTGAACGACGTTATGAACATTCAGGTCAGTCCGCTGGCAGAATCAAGACTTAACGCGATGCTGGGAGATCGGCCGGGCTATTTCAAGCTGTTTTATGACACCGATGGATGCGGATGTGATGGTACTGCTGTGCTTCTGATCGTTAACGAGCCGGACAGTGATGACATTCGGATTGAATCCGATTCGCTTCCTTTCCTTATCAACAAACAGCAGCAGATTTATTTTGAGCCTAGTCTTCGCCTGCAATCAGAGAACAGTTTCCCATCCTACCGACTGAGCAGTGATTCCATGATATATGGAAGCAATGTCAAGGCCCATGATCTTCGGGATACCGCAGACACTTCGCCGCAGCCGCTCAGTTGGTTCGTACGATAAAAGCCGGCCAATGTGTACTTACGAAAAACCTCCCACCCTTTAACTTAACGGGCTGGGAGGTTTGTTTGTTTTTGTATGGGCTGCTCCAGGTGTACGACTGGAAAGTTTTCCCTTGGACCATTCACAGCATACCGGAACGTGTCAAATGACTACATGATCTTATCTTATTTACTTTGTTTTGAACCGGGAGGATGCTTCAGCAAGCTGTTTGGTCAATCCATCGATGGTCTGTACCATCTCTGACAGATGCTCGGTCATACCTGACTGTTCCTCCATCGTCGCGGTCACTTCCTCCACGGATGCGGACACTTCTTCACCCGAAGCAGACAAGTTCTGCGCAGCTCCGATAACGTCATCTTTATCGCGTTCAATGGATTCAATCTCGGAGGCAATGGCCTGCACCTGATCCATCATCTCATTCATATTTTGGGTGACAAAATTGAACGTTTCCTTGGTCTGGCCAACACTGCTCTTATGCTGTTCAGCAATCGCCTCAATGGCTTGTACACTCCGGTTATTCTGCTCGACATGATCAATCGTCTGCATCACAATCCGGTTGATATCCTCCGATTGGGCTGTGGTCTGCTCCGCCAGTTTGCGGATCTCCGATGCAACGACGGCGAAGCCACGTCCATGCTCGCCCGCCCTTGCCGCTTCAATGGAGGCATTGAGAGCAAGCAGCTTCGTCTGATTCGCAATCTCAGTTATCGTACCCGTGATCTGGTGAATACCGGAGGAACTTTCAGCGAGCTGCACTGTAATCTTGGAAATATTGTTCACTTCGGCCTCGTTCTGTCCGTTTACCGCAATCAGCGCATCAATGACCTCATGGTTGCTCTTGAATGCATCCGTGATCTCATCAGCCTTGAGCTTTACCGACTGGGACATCTCATTAACGTTCGCAATTTTATTGCCCACGTTCATGAATTTATCTACGATCGATTCCGTATCATTGGCCTGAGACTCCATGGCTCGTGAAATCTCAAACGCTGTCGTCGTTGTTTCGGCGATGGAGGTCGAGGTCTGCTGGGTGGATTGATCCAGTTCGGTTGTACTTGTTTTCAATACGCCGATGGAATGGTTCATACTGGAGATCAGCTGTTGATTGCCCGCCGCCATCGTGTTAAAGCTGTCCACCAGTTGTTTGAATTCTCCGCTATATTTGCCCTCAGCCTGCACCGTCAGATCCCCGTCTGCAAGTTGTCTGAACAATGCAGTCAGTCTTGTAATGGGCTTGGTAACCAGTAGTGAGATCAGTATTCCTGCAATGACAGACACTGCAATCGCGCTGAAGAGGACAATATACATCTGTTTCGCCATTGCCCGTAACGGCTTCTGCACATCACTCAGTTTATCTTCCACAATGATGGTCCAATCTGATCTTGGAATTTTGGAATAAAAGACGACTTTGTCCTTTGTGCTCACATCTCCTTGTTGCAACTGCCCGTTAGACGGTAGATCAATCAGTGACTGATATTCACCAGACTCAATCTTCTCCCCCGCCATCTTCTCATCCGCCGAATTGAACATCACCGTACCTACACGGTCCAGGATAATGACTTTCCCTTCTTCATTAATCTCGATGTTCTGCAGTTGGTTAACAAAGAACGAGGTTGAAGCGGTAGATACGAGTACGCCCTCCACTTGCTTGTTCTCATCGTAGATCGGCATCGCAAAAGCTGTACCCAGCGTACCCAGTGATTTGGAGATAACCCCTTCACTAATTACATTCTGGCCTTGAACAGCCTGTTGAAAATATGCGCGATCTGCACGTTCACCCCCGAGGGCTTCAGGATCGTTCGCTGCAACGACGATGCCTTTCCGGTCCAGCAATATGATATTGCTGTTACCTTCCATCCCCGCCAGGCTGTCTGCCAATACCCCATTGGCTTTATCCACGAGTTCACTATTTTCCGAGAAAAAGACATCATCATTTTGTCCTTCGCTATTTCGAATCTCCAGCAAATCCAGGAATGTGCGATGTGTTGTAATCAGAAATGTGGACTGTTCTTCCAACGTTAGTGAGGTGAACAAGCCCGCACCAATCCGGTCAGAGGTTGCTTTAATCTCATCCTTGCTTTTGTCGAGGGTAATGACTGCTGCTACACTGTAAGATACTACCGCAGTTACCGCCAATACGAGGGTTACCAGTAAACTGATCATTAGCGGCAATTTGACTCTGAACGACATGTTGATCATGCGTTCTCTCGCCTTCGCGAATACCAAATGAATCCACCTTCCATTTCATCCTTGATTATGTCCAATATTGTATGGGTTAACTTTATATCGGTAGATATCAATCAATTATTCAGCAGGAACAACGTTTGCACTGAAAATGTTTTTTTAAAACTCATATTCATCTATTTAAAATAAAACTATATGTAACTAGTATTATATTTTTATCATTTACTTAATTTGTAAAAAAGATATATGATATTCTATGTTAATACTTATTTTCCCATTATTGAGAGTTTTGAATAGCTGGCCAGCTTTCAAATATATTTATAATTGAGAGGGAGATATAAAAATGAAAAAAGTGGTTTCAGCCTTATTAGTTACAGCATCTTTATTTGTTGGTAGTGTCGCTTCTTTCGCTTATTCGGAAGATTCTGTGAGTATGATTCCTACCAGAATGCAGGCGGGAACAATATTAGAGTATGACGGATCTAATCAGATGGTTATCCTTGAAAAGGGCGAACCAGTGAACATTCCTTCGATCTATCAAGGTCAAACAACAAAGAATAGCACACACAAAGTAGATCTTGAAAAATTAAAAACTGAAGAAGAGTTCATTGAAAAAATTAAAGAAGAAGCGAAAAATTTACCTGTATATAAAGTTGAGAATCCACTTCCAGAGCCAGGGTTGAGGGTTATATATGATGGCGAAGGTTACATAAAGGAGTTTGTTTTCCCTCAAGGAAACGACTTCGCATTAGCTGCTTACAAAGCACTACCAAGGGGAACTAGAAAAGCAGCTGGTACCTATACGTATGGAGATAACAATAATAAAATCACAATTACAACGAGCACTGTTCTTGGTGAGGGACGATTTACTAATTTTACCGATACAACTGGTGAAAACAGTAACACTCTGAAAAAGGGTGATGCAGCAACCAGAGGAGATATAGATAATCCTAAATATGAGCAGGTTTTGGATGCACGAAATTTGGATAATAATGTTTTTGCAAATGTTACTAAGAGAGATAATGGAGCACTTCCAGACGCGACATTAGATATTTGGAAAACTGGTGTAGAACTTTTCGATTTAAAATGGTCTTCTTCCCTTTCATTTAAAGGAAGATACTTCTATACATTCTAATTTATAAGATATTTTATAAAGGGGCGATATTTTCGCCTCTTTATCGTATCTTCTTGATGAAAAGGATGATGAATCATGAAAAAAAAATCTTCAATCACAAAATTCATATCAGTCATAATTACTCTACTTCTCTTCGTTGCGGGATGTAGTTCAGAAAAACAACCAGTTGAAGAAGTGAACCCCACCGAAGTGCAAACCATTGGTACACAGACCCATGAATATCTTTCAATTACAAACACGGAGTATGTTAATGGAACAGATACCAACGATGGAATGATCATGAGAGTATACACGTATGACATACAAAATAAGGCTCTAACTAAAATGGCTGATTTGCCCTATAACTCTCAATACCCCTTAACAGTGGCTTCCTTAGCAGAAGACACCATCTACTATTCAGGAGCTGGAAAAGATAAGGGGGACGAGTTGTTTTCATATGATATAAAAACACAGAATATCCAGCAATTAAGCTCCGATTTATTTGCAATCAATTCGATTATTCCGGATACCGTTGATCATACATTGGTTATGGCTGCTGTTAAGAAGGGAGAACGGCCCGTCAAAGTCATTTTCTTTGATAAAGAAACTCAAGAAATGACCATATTGAATGACGATGATTCGGACACAACAACATGGGATATTTCTTATGATCCAGAAACGAGCAAATCCTATGCCATCCAATATTCTGAAGAAGAGCAATATAATCATATGGAAGAGTCCAATAAGACGCAAACGCCGATGGTTCCTCCAAACCATACAATCATTGAGATAGATCCGATCTCCAAACAGACTCGTAAGGTTATTGAACTACATGAGGAGCAGATTTTAACCTTATCAACAAGGGGAGACGAAATTCTCATTGCCACGGCAAAGCATATTAACAAATATCCAATTAAATATAGTATTGTTAACATCAAAACAGGACAAAGAAAGGAAATTGATCTTCCTATTAAGGCTAGCAGTGAATTATTTCTGTCCAAAGATGGGAATGGTTTTTATTTCTTAGGAGAAAAAGGAAACGGAAATAATGAACGAGGAATTTATTATTATGATTTAAAAACGCAAGAAGTCGAAGGCATATTTCTTCAAAAAGAGGGATTCATCAATAATTTTATGCTTCTGTCCAATCCCATAAATTAATATTGATTCTCCTTTAGTACTACTTAACAAGCCAGTACTCCAGACTCAAAACGTCACCTCCCCGTTTGTGACGTTTTTCAGTTTGGGTCGAGCCCACGTTCTTCTGCTAGGCAGAATGCTGTTTATGCTCGGTCCAAGTTTGCTTTCACTTTGTAGGTGAACTTATTCAACAAGGACGTTACTGTATTTCTCAGGAACGTCCTTGTTTTTGTTTTTTGTAAGAAATTGATACCGATGTCAGGTCTTCTGGCATTGCTCTTTCGGCTTAACTAGAGTCTCATCTGTGCCCTTTGTATTACAGCGAAGCTTGATAAATTTGCACCACATCTTCACGCTGCAATTTTTTGAAAAAACCGAACGGACCAAAACGCATGGCTTTATCGGCCATCGCATCAATCTGGCTGTCGTCGATGTCATAGTCAGCCAGACGGCTAGGGGCACCAATCGAAGTCCAGAATTTGCGCAGCGCTTCAATACCTTCTTCAGCAACTTGTTTGTCTGACTTTCCTGTAGGATTAACATCAAATACGTTAACGGCCAGACGTTTGAACCGATCTACATCCACATCCAGGTTGTGCTTCATCCAGTGCGGGAACAGAATGGCAAGGCCTCCCCCATGAGGAATGTCGTACACGGCCGACACTGCATGTTCAATATTATGAGTAGCCCAATCCCCCGAAAGACCCATATTCAGCACATCGTTAAGCGCCATTGTTCCGCAATAGAGAATGGTTTCGCGCAGTTCATAGTTTTCCGGATCTTTGATCAGACGAGGCGCAGTCTCAATCACCGTTCGGAGAATCGTCTCACAGAATCCAAGCTGAACTGGTGTATTGGTATCCAAATGGAAGTAATGTTCAAACACATGAGACATCATATCCACCATGCCATATACGGTCTGATCCAGAGGTACGGTATATGTATTCACCGGATCAAGAATGGAAAACGCCGGAAAGGAATACTCGCTGAACCAGGCCCATTTCTCCTGCGTATCCTGATTGGTAATAACCGAACCGTTGTTCATCTCGGAACCCGTCGCTGCCATGGTCAGAACCGTTCCCAACGGAAGTCCGCCTTGCGGGGTTGCTTCGCGCACGACAATATCCCACATGTCTCCATCGTATTTGGCCCCTACTGCGATCGCTTTACCACAATCAAGCACACTACCACCACCAACAGCAAGAACCAAATCAATGTTATTGGTTCTGCACAGCTCTACGCCCTTATGAACTGTGGAAAGACGCGGGTTCGGTTCTACACCAGCCAATTCCGTTACCTCTGCTCCGATTTCCTCCAACTGGCCGATTACTTGATCGTACAGCCCGCTCCGTTTGATGCTACCACCACCGTATACAAGCAAAACACGTTTTCCGTATTTTGGGACTTCTGTTTTTAGTGCTTCAATTTGCCCTTTGCCAAAAATCAGCCGGGTCGGATTGTAAAATTGAAAAGATCTCATAACGTTATGTTCCTCCAAAGAAGTCTGAAATTTTGTGCATCCATCATTATAGTTCTCTTTATTCGTAAAAACAAATGGAACGTTCATTTCCCTAACAAATGGGTCCTACGATATTTTTCCATTCTCTTCGACAATCTATGCATCTTATCTATGATACTATTAACATTATTACTGAACTGACGAGCAGGAAGGAGCTATCAGATGAGTATGGAATCTATCACAGTACAAGCCTTAATAAAACAAACCATTAATCAGTATGTATCCTCGGATGCTCACATCCTAAACATTGAAAGTAACCCTATCCAATTGGGACTTCAGGCCGTGGAATTGCTTCGACATCATATTGAATTCCAAGTAAATGGAGTGAGAAAGGACATTTCTCTCATTACGAAGAAGGCCACGTTCATTGAACGCTCTGCCTTGTCCAGATTATTTTCACAAGGCGCCAATGTGCCCTTTAGTCTATCAAATGAACCTCATACTGAAGATCGCAGCTTAATCTGCATTCAGGATGTGGACTACCAAACCGATTATAGCCATCTGGATATGGATCTGCTTCAGAATAAAGAACTACGAGCGCTGGCTTACATACATGGAACGAATATGCGGTTAAAAAAAGAAATACCCTGGATACCCACTGTGGATCGGACTCATATCATCGACATGATGGAAAACCGTTGGAGACCTTCGTGGAACGCCGCCATAGAAAGCCCTGCATTCATTGAGGAATTTGGGTTACCGATCATATCGGAAATTGAAGCTGTAGCCAGTAGCATTGTAGATGATCTTGAAATTTTAATCAGGGATGAACATATGCATACGGTGATTCATAATGATCTGAATCCCGGAAACGTACTGGTACATAACAATGAGGATGTCTATTTTATCGATTGGGAGGAAGCCAGGTACGGCTCCCTATTCTTCGATGTTCCTCTGCGCTGTAACCATATGAGACAAGTAGACATCTATCGGGAGGCCCTAAGTTCTCACGGATATGATATTCCACAAGATCAATTCGAAAAGTATTTCTCCCTGGCAGCCCGATACCTCGGCATCCGCTATATGAGTTGGAACCTTGGGGTATGGGAACAACACTCCTATGCAAATGAAGACTTAAAAAAGTATATGAAGATGGTAACTCAACCTTTGTTCTCCTGATCCCCTCCTTATTTCAAGTGAAGTGTATCATCACACTCCAAGCCATAGCTATGAAAAGCTGATGATCAGGTAATGTGTGGTTTATCTCCCTTAGATAAACCTCCATTACCTCTTTTGGCATGCCGCTTTTTCAACTTAAGCGAAAGTTTATTGAAAAAAATATTGCAAATGGAACAACGTTCCGTATATAATCGGAACGAGGTTCCGTTTGCACTTATCTTTAGGATAGCAAGGCACCGCTAGTCACAAATTGATGCAAAAAAGGAGATTGCTATTATTATGGAAATTATGGTTAATGCGCCTACTCCAGTCGTTTCGGTGAAACCGGTAGTGCTATCAGCCCCGGGCCGTGATGAGGATTTGCAAGTACGAGTGTCTGCGCCCGCGATTGGGCGCGAATTGCCTATTATTCTTTTCTCCCACGGCTATGGCTGGTCGTTGGACGGCTACGGCCCGTTGGTCGACTTCTGGGCTTCTCAAGGCTTCGTGGTCATTCAACCCACCCATCTCGACTCAAGGACGCTCAATCTTCCTCCTGAAGATCCTCGTACACCATTGATCTGGCGTTTCCGGGTCGAGGACATGAAGCGCATCCTTGACCAGCTTGATCTCATAGAAGCTTCCGTTCCCGGCCTCAGTGGGCGCCTCGATCGCAGCCGCATTGCTGCAGCAGGACACTCCTTCGGCGGCCAGACGGTGGGCACGCTGCTCGGCGCCCGAGTCCTTGATGCCCACGGCGAACCGGGAGAGGACATGTCCGACTCTCGAATCAAGGCGGGCGTACTGCTTGCCACGACTGGCAAGGGTGGAGCTGATCTTAGTCCGTTCGCAGCCGAGCATTTCCCCTTCATGAACCCGAGCTTCGCAGACATGAGCACGCCGACCCTCGTGATTGCGGGGGACCATGACCAGTCCCCACTGTCCACTCGGGGACCCGACTGGTTCACCGACCCGTACTTCCTAAGCCCAGGCAGCAAAAGCCTGCTCACCCTCTTCGGCGCAGAGCACTCGCTTGGCGGAATCCCCGGGTACAACGTCACGGAAACAACGGACGAGAGCCCCGAACGAGTCGCCCTGATCCAACGGCTCTCGTTGGCTTACCTTCACAACGCACTCGACCTCGATACTTCCAGCTGGCCGGCAGCTCTCGCAGCTCTGGAAGAGAGCGAAAGTCCGCTTGGACGCATCGAGTCCAAATAAGGGAACTGGTAATCGCATCGATCTGGTCATTATAAAAAGCTTAAATTCACATCAGTTAACAATATATTGGCGAACAGTTGTAGATCAGAATGAATAGTTCAGGCCAGGCTCATACTCGTTTCGGAATGCTTACCAGTATGGCTCGCAGTACGGGATAGCAGTATTGAACACAAATAATTGTATAAAAGGAGATACCCTGCGTATGGAAATCAACATTAGCTCGCCTGCTCCAATCCTTTCGTTCAGTCCGGTAATACTTTCAGTTCCCGGCCGTGCTGTAGACCTGCAAATGCGGGTCACCGCACCGGCGACCGGAAGTGAACTTCCGATCATCCTTCTCTCGCATGGGCACGGTCCTTCCAATCATCTCTCCTCACTGAACGGATATGCTCCACTCGCGAGCTTCTGGGCAGCACATGGATTCGTCGTAATCCAGCCGACCCATCTGAGTTCGAGAACGCTGAACCTCGGATCGGATCATCCCGAGGCGCCGCTATATTGGCGATCCCGGGCTCAGGATATGATACATATCCTTGATCAGCTAGACACAATCGAGTCCGCTGTTCCGCAGCTTCTCGGACGCCTCGACCGAAGTAGAGTCGCCGCAGCTGGCCACTCCATGGGCGGACATACCATAAGCCTGCTGCTAGGAGCGCGACTTACCGATCCTCATGACGGAAAAGAAGTGAACTTAGCCGATCCCCGGATCAAGGCGGGCGTACTACTTGCGGCGCCCGGCAGAGGTGGCGATGCACTCAGTGAATTCACGATGGAGAACTATTCCTTCTTCTCTACTACCGATTTTTCTGAAATGAAAACACCTGCGCTCGTTGTTGCTGGGGATAATGACAACTCCCGTCATCTGACGGTTATGGGCCCAGATTGGCACACCGATCCATATTTCCTTTCCCCCGGCCCCAAGTCCCTGCTCACTCTGTTCGGCGCAGAGCACGGACTCGGTGGGGTGTCCGGCTACGATGTCGCCGAGACAACCGATGAGAATCTTGAGCGAGTAGCTGCGGTTCAGAAACTCACCTGGGCTTATCTCCGTACTGAACTCTATCCAGAAGATTCCGCATGGGATTCCGCATGTATGGCTTGGGCAGGGAACGACAACCCGCTTGGACGTATCGAAACCAAATAAGGTGACTGAATTGTTTGATTGATGGATCGTATCAACTTGGGAGAGGCGATATCATCATGACCAAAATATTCCTCCGAAAAAAAGAAAAAGGAGCCTTCTTGGCTCCCCTGTTCAATCGTATATATTTTGTTATGGCAGCAGGAATTTGACCCGTTCCTGCTGCCATTTATTTATTCTGTGCAATCCTTACTAGAACCACAAGCCTGGAAAGTAAGCTTGATTCATCGGCAAGATTCACAAGCTTTATTTTTACTTGGCAGATGGCTGGGTAGCATTGAAACCTTAAATATCAGCAGCAGTCATTCGCTTAAAGAGTCGCACGATAGCGCAGTCCATCTACGAGCAGAGCAACCATCTGCCGAGCCTGCAGTGCATTGCCCTTATGTCCCGCCGCAGAGAGACTCGCTACTGCTCGTAACAATTCATCCGGTTCAACATCAGCACGCACCTCACCTGCAGCAGTAGCAGTATCCAGCAAGGTTCGCAGCGCAGGATTCAGCCGCTTGTCAAAGTAAGCAGGCAAGGTCTCATATGCCGGGTTGCCCGAATGCAGAGCCGCCGCGAGTCCACGCTTGGCCGCTATGAAGTCCACATATCGCTGCATCCATCGTGCCAAGGCCTCACCGGGTTCATACTGGGCAGACAGCTCCGCCGCCGCATCTGCACAGGCATCGACCTCCTGCCGGAATACAGCCTCGATTAGATCCGAGCGCTGTGGAAAATGACGATAAAAGGTGCCAATACCTACACCTGCCTTCTCCGCAATCTCCCGCACTGGAGCGTCCACTCCCGAGGTTGCGAACACCGTCATTGCGGATTGGAGTAGAGCATTAATATTGCGTTGTGCGTCAGCGCGCAGGGGTCGATCTGTTTGGTCGCGAGGTTCCAAGCCATCACTGGGGTTTTCCGTTTTGTCATTCATCCATTCGTTCCCCCCATCATTTCAATCCTCAATTGACATTCACGAAATTCATCCATTACCAATTACCCGAATTATACTATTAACCCGTATATGACTCAACCTTTTGTTCCGATTACAAACCTTTGTGAAAAGGATTGGTTTCATCCATATATTCATAAAAAAGCTCCTGCCACCAGAAGTGGTAGGAGCTTACATGATATAGATTCAGCATGATCATCGAATGCTTTCATGACCATGACGTACCTGGCATACTTTTTCTACAGATCGTAATGAACTGCTGCTTAACCCAGATCTGCAATTCGCTGTTTAATGCGCGGAAATAAACCAAAAGCATTCTCGTAGAATACTTTCTCATGATGCTGCTCCGGCACAAGTCGGCGGACGAATTCTGCATACAGATCGATTGGTGCAAGCGGCCAGTCCGTTCCGAACAACATTTTCTCATAATGATCTGAATAGACCAGCGCCCGGCGGAAATGATCCATGAACAAAGGCTCGTTCATAAACCGTTCAAAATGGGGCCGATCCCCGACCACAAGACCGGACAAATCCGCGTACACGTTAGGATTCTTCGCCACCACCTCAGCTGCATCCATCACCCAGGGATCGCCCAAATGACAGATCATAAAATTCACGCCGCGCTGTTGAAAGGCTAATTCGTCCACGGTCAGCGGATGTGCATACTTAAGCAATCCATTCATGGAGTATGTATCCCCCGTATGAATGACTACCGGCACGTTATACTTGGCTGCCAGTTCATAGACCGGTGTGTAGATTTTGTCATACACGTAGTGATGATAGTACCCCGCATATAGTTTGATTCCAGCAACCTCAGGCGCTTGCAGGCGAGCTTCAATCCGGTCCAGCTCGTCCTGAGCGTTTTCACCACCAAGATGGTTTGGATTAATACCGACGCATTCCATGAGGAATGGCGGAACCGTTTCTTCCAAATCAAGTCCCATCGGGTTGGGAGAACTGGAATCCGGGAATGCTCCCTTCGTCTGCTCTGTAACCCCCATGCCGATGCCAAGAATAACATCGTTCTTATCAAACTCCGACTTGAGGCCAGCGGCAGAGTAATCCACTTTCGATAAATCTATGGCCGTTCGATGAAAGCTGTCGATGTCCGACAGATGAATGTGAATATCAATGATCGGCATGTTAAGCCTCCTTTTCGCCTTCAGAAGTTGCAAAGTTTAGCTGCAAAAGGCCATGTACATCCTCTGGATTCAGAGGCATTTGTCCCAAAATCAGATAGGTCGGCTCTGTCCAGACCGTTTCCCCGTTCAGCAGTGGCAGATTGTGATACACATTGTGACCAAGCACCACATTATTCACAAACCCCGCAGCATTCTGATTAGGGTAACGATTCACGGCATGCAGCATGTCTTTACGGGAAACTGCACCCATTCGCAAGAAACCCTTGGACTGAAGATATCCGTCTACCTTTCCGAGAGGGTACCGCCCTTGCTCGGGGTGTTCCAGCCAACCATCAGCAAAGACAGGCGAGGGTTTGAAGAAATGCTCCTCTGCTAGAGAATAATCCAGTGCCAATCCGCTTTCGTTCGTAACCGAATGCAGCTCACAGAGAACAGGAACGCCGGGCAGCATGAGGTAATTCTGCTGTACCGTGATTCCCCGATTCGCTTCATGCTTCTCGATGCGGGTTGTGATCTGAATTCCTTTCCAGACGTTACCGAATTCATCCTTCCGCTCCGTCCAAGCCGCGCTTCTTTGTTCCAACTGACGGCTGAAACCGTTCATACCAGGAATACCTACACCAAGTCCGCCGTACCATGGGTTCCACCAGGAACGTGGGGCAGGTTCCGGATACGTACTGTCCAGCCATTCTTCACCCTGGTACTTCAAGGAATGCACGACACTTCCGAAGCCGGGGGCAGCTGCCATCGACAGAACTCCGTTGTTCACCGTGTACACGGGACCTGCTGGACCTTCTTCAACCACGCATTCAACGGCTGTTCCTGTCTGCGGATACCAGAGGGCGGTCCGTTCCTGAACACGATCCTCGCCTCGATAAACGGCCCGAACCTTCCAGCCAAATTCACGCTCTTCTGTCGTATTCTTTCCCTCAGGGAAGAATTCCAATTTAGCGGAGCGCAAGTCCTGCTCTCGATTTAATTCCATATCAGCAGCTAAATACTCTGGTGTGCCACCATTCTGCACGTACAGTTCCAGGTTTCCAGCTAGCGGAACCATTTTCCGTTCAATCAGTTCTGCTGTCAGCACATCCTGGGCGAACGGATTGCCACCGCCCAATGCCAGCTCAAGATGGTTGTCCAGCTTCGGTAGAACCAGGCTCCGCCGTTTCTGGGCGAAAGATCGGAAATCCTGCCATTTGGCAAAGGTTTTTAGAGCAAATACGGTCGCCTTCGTTTGCACAACGGCTCCTGCAGGAATCCGGCCAAGCTCATGCTGCAACCCCAGCGTGTGTTCAGGACGAAGCAGCTTCAAGGAAGGGTCCCAATAGATACCGCAAGCACCGAACTCTTCCTTGCAGAACAGCCAGTTCTCCGTAATCTGGGCGCTGTCCCAATGGCTCGGATCGCCAGAGTACGCGTCACCCATATCTACATAACGGCCTTGGTACGGGAGAATAAGCCGGTTGCCGAAGAAACCAAAGTTCGCCATCAAGAACATATTCTCTTCCAGCTCTGTGCTGCGCCTATTCCCAATTTCATGGTGGAATTCCGCAATTCCGTTGGCAGACAGTTTGACCACGGACTTGATCTCTATACCAGGGAAGTCTTCCGATTCATACAGTGCTTCGAGAACCTGATTTTCTCCTTCCGGATAGATGTTCACTTCCTTGGCTTGTTTCTTGGAAAACTCTTCTGCAAATGGCTTACCCAGCTTCGGATAGGTCCACCAGAACGTGTGAACCGAGCCAGGGTATTCAATCCACATGTTGTTCTCTTGCTTGCTCATATGGAGAGAGAAAGCACCGTTCACGGCCACCCACTGGTCCCCGTTTTCCCCACCGTATCGTCCTTGTGTTCCCTTCATTAGAACAGACAGCTTGGTTGTAAAAGATACCGCTTGTCTATCCGTCGGAACAGCCGTTACCTCTACTTCTCGCGAATAGAGACCATACGAACGCAAGGTGAAGGCTACCGGTACAGATGCTTTGCCTTTTGCAGGAACCGTGAAGCGCACCGAACGTTCTGCCCACTCCAGGAATTCTTCTTCTGGCAAGTCAAAAGAGAACACTGCTTCGGAATCAAAATTATTCTCCACGTTCAGGTATAACTCAGCAGGAATACCTGTATAGAGCTCTTTTGCGGGCAACGCCGTGTTGATCTTGGCCGGGAATTTCGGGGCAACGCCCATACGAAACTCGGCTTTTCTGCCACCGATCAGCCATGTGCTCGTGACAACGGGATGGGTCTTGTTCTGACTTTGCTCCTCATGAACCGGATCAAGGTGGAACTCGCCCTCCACAATTACCGTTTCTCCTGGAGCTACCACTCGTGCAGCGTCCAGCCCAAAACGAATATTTTTGTTGTCTTGGCCCTTAATCTCGAACTTCAGCTCGGATGCTGAGCGGTTCGTGATCCGGTAGCGAACCTTGTATGCGGAACCAAATACGAGATCATGATCGTCGATCTCAGTAGAGATTTCGTAATCTGGTGTTTCGAGAGCCGTCAGCCCGCGACCGGACTTCTCGAATTCGGCTCGCAGGGAGACATCTCCCTTGCTCCAGGTATAGTCAAAGAAGTCGAAACCACGCTCCCGTCGGCCATCCGGCTCGATGACGAGTTCGCGAGTGCTGTCTGCGTACCAATCCAGCTCCTCAAAATAAGGAGCAAGTGCTTCCGTTTGCAAGATGGTCGGGATGAAGTTCATCAGATGCACATTATCATCCTTTTTCTCCCAGAAGAACCCGCATTTCTTGTACATCGGCACAGCCTTGGTGTTACCTGCCCATGTGAACAGATCCAGGCGAGGCCATCCCGCTTCCACGGTCTTGCGAACAGCGTTCAGGATCAGATTGCGTCCGACCTTGTAGCCGTGATAATCGGGGCGCACATTCAACAGCGGAACATACAGGGCATTCTCGTCATAACGGTAGTGGGCAAAACTGCAGAAGCCAACAACCTCTTTCTCATGAACGGCGAGAAATACATGAAGATTGGACGAAGTCTCCATCTCCCGGCGAACGGTATCCTCCGTTCTCTGGTTGGTGCCACCTCCCCAACTTTCATTGCTGCGGTTCCACATATCAGCAACTGCAGCAGCATAGGAGGGATCGTATTCGATAATGCGGATTTGTTCCATGATCGAAGTTACTGTCATATTGGGATCTCCTTGTCTTTATCTATAGGATGGTCTTCGTGATCATTCGATATGGCCTTTGCCCGATCGCCGCAGAGATAATACAGGCCATGTTTGAAGAAGCTGGCGATAGTCTTATCATACTATAAATGGAAACATTTTCAGAGGATTAAAAATCTTTCTTTCCAACTTATAAGTGCCTTTCGGCTCTTTTTCGAAGCGTCAAGAATGGACGAATCTATTTAGACATGAAAGAAAAAATCCACGTCTCTGAGTTAGACGTGGATTTAGGTATACGAACAGCTAATAATCTTCAATTATGCCAAAATAGAATGGACATTGCGTAGAACTGATTTCATAGGGATTGGCTCATTAAGCGACATACAACAGCAAAACCCGTTACTTCATTAAATTCATGTTATTACGTGGTCGGTCGCCTCGCTGGGAATGATCAAAGCAGCTCGTTCCCTTCTGTGCCAAAGTCTATTTCTTCATGTCTTGTATCCTGTTTCACTTTAGAGAGCAAAGTCTTTAGATGGTTACGCAGTTCCTCATTGGACTCTTCAGGCTTGGTTTTTGGACGCAACAACAATTCATTGTCTGCTGTCATCCAAATCTCAATTTCCGCACCTACCTCCAGATCAAGACGTTTAAGCAACTGGTTAGGAATGCGAATTGCACTGCTATTTCCCCATTTGCTAAGTGTGGCTGTAATCATGGCAATTCCACACCTTTCGTTTGATTGATGCATGTTCCGAGGTCCCCCAGATCATCCCTACCGGGGTCCTATGCCATCAGCTTGCCTTCGCAAGTTTCGTGCCGCGAATCGATGCTGTAGCGTATACGACCAGCGCTGTCCAGATGAGCGCAAAGCCAACGAGCAGAACCGGCGAGACCGATTCCTTGAATACGAATATGCTCAGTAACAACATGATCGTCGGCCCGATGTATTGAACGAAGCCGAGCGTAGATAGCGACATCCGAGCGGCAGCACGCGCAAAAAAGAGCAGCGGCAGCGCCGTGACTACGCCGGAAAGAAGCAGTTCGATGAACGTCGGTGCAGGCAGCGTCCATGCCGTCGTTTTCCCCACAACGGCCAAATAGATCCAGTAGCCGAGCGCGACAGGAAGGACGACAGCCGTCTCCGAAAATAAACCTATTGAAGCGTCCTGCTTGATCTTCTTCTTCGCCAGACCGTACAAGCCAAATGACGCGGCCAGCGAGATCGCGACCCATGGAAACCGCCCATAGTCAATCGCGATGATGAGTACCGCGATGCCAGCGATGGCAATCGCGATCCATTGACCGCGGTTAGGCTTCTCACGAAGGAAGAAGACCGCTAACAACACGTTCAGCAATGGGTTCAAATAATAGCCAAGGCTTGTCTCGACGACATGTCCGTTGTTGACCGCCCAGATGAAGATGAGCCAATTGGCAGCGATTAGCAGTCCGCTCGCAGCGAGCGACAGCAAGAGCGAACGGCTTGTCGCAATCTTCTTTATATCACCCCAGCGTCGCTGGGCGGCGACGAGAATACCCATAAAAACAAATGACCAGACAACCCGATGCGACAGAATCTCACCTGCCGGCACTTCGCCAAACAATTTCCAATAAAGCGGGAGAACCCCCCACATGATATACGCAATAATAGCGTTGACCAACCCACTATTCATAACCTAATTTCCCCTCTTCTTGCTCTGATGTCTGACTCGGATTATACGTCTTGATCCCCTCTCAAGTAAAGGAAATAATTGATTAGTTTGATATAATTAATTACTTATTAGTCAAGGTTAATAATCTTATCAAAACAGTATGAATCTTTTTCATAGCCATTATGCTCATAAAAAGCATGGGCGTCGATTCGCTTGAATCCGCTGCATAAAATAATACTAGATATGCCGAGTTCTTTAGCATATTTTTCAGTGTATCTTAATAATTTTGTACCGACCCCACGATGCTGAAATTCCTTTTTTACGGCAAGAGCTTGTATATGTAAATAACCAATCGTAACCCCTACGGATAATGCCTGAACTATAGTTACAAAACCAACCACATCATTTTCAAATAATGCAACAAAAGTTTTGTAGTTCCCGTCCTCATTCATTTTTTCTATAGTAACTCGAAAATTTTCATCATTAACATTGCGAATCTCAAGCACATCGTTCCATAAAAAAACAACTTCAGTATAATCATTTGCTACAATTTCTCGTATCTTAATTTCCATGCGTAACCTCCCTTAATAGAAATGTACTTTAAAGGTTTCGATAATTGATGAAGAATTCCTTCCCGTTAGCTTAAGGATTAACTACGGCACAGTTAGCCGTATCCAGGATTGATTATTTTACCAAAAAGGGTTATTTTATAGACAGCTTAGTGATAAGCAAGTTCCTGACATGAAGGGAGATGTTTTTAATGGCTACTACTTATATGGTGGTTTCGTCTTAAAACTGAATAGTTGGCATATGCGAAAATAGCGGGGAAACGCCCGTATTATTTGGTATGCCATCCAAAGTAACCTTTCATGAATATTGCTGTTTGCAGATACGATGAAGGTCGTATCTTTTTTGCGTCCTGATGCCGCGCGACAGCAGCTTCTTTAGAGGCTGCTTGTCCGTGGCATTTTTGCGTCCAAAAAAACGACATTAGAGGAGCTAACAAAAAAATATGATGGATTTGAAAACCTATGGCTATACAGAAATAGATGCAATTCAAGACGGATTATTACCCGGCAGGGTAGCTGACGGTTCGTTGTCTCGTGAACGTTGGGAGCATTATGTAGCCCAGCAGCATGAGAACAAATATGTTCAGGATAGAACGAGTTACCTCATCGACAAGAGGGCGAGAAACAAAACGATCGTCATACAAAGCAAGCAAACGAAGAATAACGGAGGTTGGAAAAATGAATATTAATCCCCAAACGCTGATTTATGCCCTAAACCGAAAGTTCAGGAAGGATATTATCTCGGCCGATAGCCAAACCATGCCTTTACACGGTGGTACAGTAGGAAATGTGCACCTCGTAACCGGGATCGCCGAAACCGCAGTTGGTGACAAAATGCCGTACCGCATCGTACTGAAAATCCAGAAGAAATGGGAACGTTTCAACGATCCGGATTCTTGGCGCCGGGAATATGATCTCTATGCATCTGACTTGGGAGCGACGTTCTCAGATGCCTTACGCTGGCCAACATGTTATCACGCCAAGATGAATACCGAAGAAGATGAATTCCAGCTATGGCTGGAATATATTGATGGTGTAACAGGCTTAGACTTGACCGGTGATATGTATGAACAGGCTGCGTTGGAGTTAGGACGCTTTCAAGGTAAGCTGTATGCTGAACAGCCCGCTGTACTGCAGAGCCTGACAAACCTGAGCCATGCGGATCTCATGAAGAATACGTATCTGCATTACCGGTCATGGCCACTCGTCTACGATTATATACGGTCGGAGGACTGCGAATTCCCGCAGCACGTACGGCAAATGCTCATCGACATCGATGTGCACGCAGACGAAATACTCGCCCGCATCGAAAAATTGCCCCTCGTGCTATGCCACCGGGACTTTTGGGTGACCAATTTGATCTACGCCGACGGGAAAATCGCGCTCATCGACTGGGATACATCCGGATGGGGCTACTTGGGCGAGGATATCGCAAGCCTGATTGCGGATGAAGCGGATATCGATCATATGGTCGAATATTACCAGCGATGTGTTCCCGCGTATTACAAAGGCTTTTCGGAGTATGCAACTGTATCCCCCGTCGCCGACCATTGCGTCTACGAGATGATCCTTCTCATATTCGGATACAGGCTTGTGGAGGGGTATCTCCACACAGAGGACGATAATGAGAAGACCAAGCTTGTCTACACGCTCCAAAAAATCTATGAAATGAAGAACAGCCCTGCTTAAAGTTGACTCTAAAAGGAAAACTCCGAAAACCCCTTGAATGCAGGGGGTCTTCGGGGTTTCTTGTATAGTCCCAATCTTTTCGGGTATCACCAGGGCGCTTGCCCGCCGTATCGTAAAAGACGTATGTCCCTCCATTCGGTGAATTGACCTGCTTTAACGGAGTCACATCAGAAAGCTCCGAATGAAAACTTGCTGTTAGACACAAGGCGGAAAACCGTATCTTATTTTCAAATATTATGGATGCACTAACCTGCCCGTTAGTTGAACAAAAGCAGCCGATCAAAATGATCAGCTACTTTCTGTTTTATTGGGCTAACGTTACGTTTGTTATATGTAGAACGACGAGTGCCAAAAAGAGAAACACATGTGTCTCATTAAATAACAACTTATCTTTTCTGGTATCCAAATTACTACTGTAGTGTTTGACTCGACATTCAAAATGAGACCCACTCTTGAAAGGTAAAATATAACATAATAATCCATTTTATGATATAATATCATCAGGTTTGGTAATATTTTTTTCATTATTGTAGCTTTTATCACTTACCTAACCTTTATTCAGTGTGAGAAAAAAAGGAGAGGATGCCGTGCCCGATACTTAAGAAACTAAATACTTACGTCTAATCTCAACAAGAATTTTTTCCATGGAGGGACTATTACATGTTATCTCTAAAAAAACATGAACTCAAAGGTCACGATGTCTTTGAATTCATGCAAGGAGAGCTTGATGAACATTGGCTCGAAAGCTCTATTTATATAACAGAAGAAGTATTTGCACAAACAGAGCTGATTGATGTATTCACTGATACACTGGTGAACTTTAATTATTATGGTCCCACAGAAGTCAATGAAGCCGAATGGGAAAATATTAAACAAATTGTCCTCACATCTAAATCATCAAAAGAAAAAGCATCAAAACAGCTCTTAGCGGAAATCGATGAATGGGCAAATGAATGCTTCAAGAAATACTCTTGTTTCACGATATGTGGCATGTGATTTATTAATAAGGAGGGTTTACTTAATAATGAACAAAAAAATTATAAGTATCTTTATTTCTTTCGTTTTGTTATTTTCTATTAGTTCAAATGTTTTTGCAGAAAATAGTATTTCTCTCCCCACTGATCCTTACGCACCCAGAGTAGTATTTGAACAAAATGATAATGTAACTCCATTTGCACCCAATGGTATACCCATTACTGTGTCCCCCTCCTATAGTAGCTTGGGAGTGTTCGTTGGTAATATTGGAGTAGATCCGTTGGATAGTGTAACAGTAAGTGGTACAGCAACTGACTATGGTAATTTGGCAGCTAAGTCAGGGAGTGTTCCTCCTGTAATAGGTAAAACATTTGTATGGAATGTTCCAATGACTAAGACAACAATGATATACGACGTTAAAATAAGAGTTGTTGATGGTAGTGGTACGAGAAACTTAACAGGAAACGCCCGATTGGAGTATTCGGAACAACAACTGGCTTCTCTTAATTGGCATAAAGGTTCTTTTGTGGATCGTAGAAAATCTCTAGAGTATCACTTTAAAGAACACAAATCGGAGGTAGGTACTACTAACTTATATAGCTATCTATTGGCTGCTGGCACAACTAGAGATGATGTTCTAAATAACCCGGATAATTATAATGAAACGGAAAGTATTGGTGCTACCAAAGCACACAAGTACAAACACAAAACTAATGGTAAATTTATAATTTTATCAGATTCTGGAAAAGGGATTTTGAGTTTTGGTAGATAAGAACGATCTATGATGGACTTAGGAGATTCATAAGCTAACAACAAGAAGAATAATCTATAATTATTTTTATTGCTATTATTTGAAATGTAAAATCCGCAATAAATACGCTTAAGGTCGTGGATACAACCTTAAGCGTATTTTTAACAACATCAAATGGTTAAATATAATCGTTCTCCATTTATAGACCTTTTAAAAGATTTAATATAAAATATTACCAATAGAGAGTTTTAATATACCTCCCATCTCCAAACCTATTCTTCTATGGCCAATCTCACCTCTGATTTCTTTGTTGTCCCCTTCCAACTGTTGTCATATTTCCAGCCCAATAATTACTTTGAAAACCTCTCTCATACCTTTTTCCTCCTTAACGTGTGTATTGAAAAGTGTTGTAAAAACAAATTTTATATGAGTCAAATTATTTAATAACCTGCCCGTTAGTTCAATGCCCATCCTATTCCAAGTAGTAGTGTTTATTAGGCCCCGTTAGAGCCTTGCGAACGTGATGTAATCGACTTGGACAGGCTCTGCCGATTCGATCCGAAGTGCCCGGTTGATCTGTCCCCGGTGATATTGCCCATGTAAGAGAACCTGTAGCAGGATGTCCCGGACGGACGTACGGAACGGAACTCCGCTCTGATTCGCATAGTCTATCATCACGTCCAACTCGGATTCCTCGAGCCCTTCGATATAGACACGATATTGCTCGGCATTTTCTTCGAACATCGTCCGGAGCTCCGTCAGGTCTTCCGCTTCTTCCCATAACGAATATTGCGCGCTGCCCTTGCCCTGCAATCGGGACAGCCAGACTCGTTCTGCGACCGCAACATGTCGAACCAGTTTCAGAAGGTCCTTATTCTTCGTCCGACTCTCTTCGAGCGCGTCCAGGATACGTCCGTCTGCCCAGTACAGGTGTTCCATCATACACTTGATCGTCTTCATTTCGATTTCCCCCTCTTCGTCTCATCGTAAATCGATAAGGAGTTGTTTTGCATAAGCATCCCAGTCTGCTCCATCTGTGTCAATCCCCCTTTACTTCATTATCGTTCGGAATTAGTTCATCACGTTGACTTACCAACGATTCCTCTTTATAATTCGGACATCTAGAGCCAAGAAAATCCCCTGTCGTTTGTCGAATCTAAAGAAAAACAATGTTGAGAATTTCTGCAGCTTTCGAAGAATGGATCTTGGTCTTTATACAAACTCAAAAGTGAAAGATGTGAAGAAGTTATGAGTAAAGAGAAAGTATACTACGGTAAAGATATCGAGGTAATGTTTAATTCAGAGGTATGCATTCATTCCGGCATTTGCGTAAAAGGCCTCCCTGGAGTTTTTGATTTAAGCAAGCGTCCTTGGGTTAATCCCGATGCGGACACTACGGAAGCAATTACCCGACATATTGACACATGTCCAAGCGGAGCACTGTCGTATAAACGTCTGGACGGTGAATATTCAACAGAGAAAGAGGGATAAACATGCATATTGCAGAACATGATACCGACAACAAAAGATTTCTTATTCAAGATGACGGCGGCATTGCTGCGGTGATGACCTATGTAATCTCAAGCCCAGAGCTCTACATCATTGATCACACCTTTGTGGAAAATGCTTACCGGGGTCAAGGGCTTGGCGATAAGCTTATCGAAGCCATGGTGCAATACGCGCGGGAAAACGGTATTAAGATTTTACCTTTATGCCCGTTTGCCAAGGGACGATTCGAACGGATCTCCGAATACGCGGATGTCCTCCATAAATAATCCCTATTAATATGACAATAACATAAAAACAGGTCAACATTTTCTGATTTGATACATGAAGAACTCCCACTCTCTATTGAGGTGGGAGTTCTATTCATATTAAACAACTAATCTATTCATCCGTTAGGTCTTATGAACAGAGGACGCGTAAAATACGTCACTATGCATATGTTTGATTTTATCCCAGTTACCGGGATTGGTTGTATCTGGAGAACGGTGTTCCATGATTGCTTGATATAAAGCAGTCTTTTGTTCCAAATGAGCAATGTGCTGTTTGGCTTCTTCGAGCTTATCAAGTGCCGCTTCTTTATGCTCCATCATAAGTTTGTAGCGTTGCGGAATGGTCGAATCCCCTTCAAGACAGAAATCCACGTACATTTTAATGACTTCAATCGGCATCCCGGATTGCTTGAGGCATTTGATGCCATGCAGCCAGTTAATCGATTCTTCGTCGAACATCCGAATATTGTTTTGATTGCGCTGTACACTTGGCACCAGTCCTTTATCCGTATAGAAGCGTACAGCATGCTCGGTAAGTCCCGTGATCAGCGCCGCTTCTTTGACCGTATGCATATGAAACCCTCCTTGAAAAATAAATGTTGGATGACGGCTTGCCTTCGTGTAACACGAAGGTGATAGGCTTATTGTAATGCAAATCTAGCGTATGCGGAAGCGCCGCTCTGAGGTGCCTGATTTTCCGAGTTTCGAGGCCATTTGCATCTTACATTTAAACACTGGGAGGAATTACAATGCAAACCGTAACATTAAACAATGGAGTGAAAATGCCGATCATTGGCTTTGGTGTCTACCAAGTTCCAGATGCTGAAGAATGCGAGAACGCCGTATATGAAGCACTGATGGCTGGTTACCGCCTGATCGACACCGCTTCAGGTTATCTGAACGAGGAAGCGGTCGGTCGTGCGATTAAGCGCAGTGGCGTACCACGTGAGGAACTGTTCATCACGACCAAACTCTGGGTTCAGGATGCCAACTACGAGAGTGCCAAGCTGTCTTTTGCTAAATCCTTGAAAAAGTTACAGCTGGACTATCTCGATCTATACCTTATACACCAGCCGTTCGGCGATTACTACGGTGCTTGGCGTGCAATGGAAGAATTATACCGCGAGGGTAAGATCAAGGCGATTGGTGTCAGCAACTTCCTGCCTGACCGTCTGATGGACCTCATCATGCATAATGAAATCGTTCCAGCTGTTAACCAGATTGAAACGCATCCGTTCTACCAGCAGACAGAGGGCGCCGCTTTTATGAAAGAGCAGGGAGTGCAGCATCAGTCGTGGGCCCCGTTCGCTGAGGGACTTAATAACATGTTCAGCAACGAAGTGCTAGTCTCCATCGCAGAAAAACACAACAAATCCGTCGCACAGGTCGTGTTGCGTTGGCTTGTTCAGCGTCAAATCGTTGTCATTCCAAAATCGACGAAAAAAGAACGGATCCTCGAAAACTTTGACATTTTCGATTTTGAGCTGAGTACGACGGATATCGAACAAATCTCAGCTCTCGATACGCGGGAAAGTCTCTTCTTATCCTACCACGATCCCGAAGTCGCCAAGAGAATGGGCAACTGGAAATTCGATCTGTAACCATGATCGAACCTTAAACTCATCACACGTTTATCCCTATCTATAGAAGGGACAGGTCGACGGTATTATCCCCTCATGGTAGACAGTGAAAAAAGAGGCTACTTGGCGTGGGAACTGTATTTCGTTTTACAACATGGAACGTTTCCAAAACAAACTGGGCGACCTCTCCCCGATTGAATTCCGGGAGAGAGTCACCGTTTAATAAAATCTCTTTTTTTATTGTCTACTTGACGGGGCTATGGCCACATTTCATTCTTCACTTTTTTCTATTTCTTTTTCTTTTTTCTAAAGAAATCGAACTTGATCACATAATCAAAAAGCGACGTAATTACAACAGCGCCAAGTGGAATCAATGAATATACCCATCGCGGATTATTTGGAGCTTCACCAGGGGGAGCATCAGTTAAAAAAACATAAAGGACAACACAATAAATTACTGCCACTACAATACCTGTTATGTTTCTATTTTTCATAGCTGTTTTCCACCTCTTTAATACTCCATAATATCGATTGTAAGAATTTTCGCTTTCCCCTCTTCGTCCCAACGATTATTTGAACTTATTGTCCCCCGTTAACGTAAATCTGCAAGGACTTGTTTCGCATAAGCATCCCAGTCTGCTTCATCTGTGTTAATCTCTAAAGTTGGAATCAATGATTGTTTCGCAGCCATTCGAAGTTTTTCTTGATTATCTAAAAACGTTTCACATACACGGGTATTAGTAGACTTTCCCATCACATATGACTTCCAAGCTTCACCGCGACTTTCAATAAACCTAGGCTCAACAGCACCCTGGGACAAGGTTAAGAGTACACAATGTGCATTCATCCTGGATAGACGTTTCTCAAGCAGCTCGATCTCAGGAGAGGCTTTAAATGCGGCTCTATGATTTACATGAAACCTCTCTAAAAGAAAGAAAATACCTTTTGATGGTTTGGAATGACCGAGAGAGTTAATCCAATCATATTGTTGTTCAAGATAATCAACATGTCGACTTAGAAGTGAAATATGTTCATCCTTATCCATGGATCTTAAAACACCTTGGTATGAATGCAATACTTGTGAATAGTGTTCACTTATTGCAATTATAGTTTTTTCACTATTCTGTGTTTGAATATGTAATCTCTTTATAGCAGAAAATAATGATGTTTTCCCTACAGTAGACATCCCTTCGATAATTACACCCCGAATCATCTTCCTGCTCCCTCCTAAGCTTCTTGGTATTCTGCCCTTTAGTATGCTTAGCCTCCGCTCAAATAATAGATTTATTCGACGTAAGAATTACACTAACCTGCCCGTTAGCTGAACAAAAAATTTTCTCCTTTAAGATATTTCCTAAAATAGTTTTGAATAACTGATGGAAAATTTTCTGCCAAGGATTGTTGTTCATTTGGATTTAGAGAATGGAATGCGAAAGTTCTAATTATTGACCAAATAAAAAATGCTTCTAATAACTCGAAATAATTCTCTTGTAGTTGATTTACTTTACTATACGATGAAATAAATACTTTCCTATTCTCAGATGAAAGATGCATAAATGTTTCAGCCATATCAAATAAATAAAAGCCATGGCCACAATTCGAAAAATCTATAGGTCGGGGAGTATCCTCATAAAAAACATAGTTACTCTCATGAAGGTCAGAATGAATAATTCCCCAATTACTCGGCAAACGTTTATGATTTTGTATCACATTTGCTATTTTATGTGCTGACTCTTCCACATGAACAAACGCTTCGCTTGAGATAAGCTCTAAATTTACTAGCTGTCTCAATTGTTTAAGTGATGAATATAAATGATCGGAATTGTATATTGGTCTATTAAAGCCTTCAGGTGCAATCCACTGCATAGAATGTCTATGTAGAGCCGCCATTAAGAGAGCCAAATTTTCAGTTTCATTACTTGTTCGCTCTCTTTTAAGCACTCTTCCATTAACCCATTGATGAATAGTCACCATGGATTTATTTTTGCTATGATCAGTTGATATTTCTGTTACCAGATCACCTTGAAGATTTCTGACAGGTGCAGGTACGACGAGATTTGTATCTCTAACCAAAGCTTCAAGCCAAATAAGTTCTGATGCGATATCTCCCTTTGATTTAATTGAACTCGTCGCGATATGGATTTTAATAAGAAATTTTTGATTATCATCGTTAGTTTGTACTCGGAATGTAACATTATCGCTCTTTCCGAGATACACAAGTTTTTCGCAAATGATTGGGTATTGACGTAACGCTTCTCTCGCCACCTTCGCATAACCTTCTTCAGAAAGCATAGTATCCACTCCAGTTAATGTGATTTTCACTTCACAATTTTACCAAGTAAACTTTATTTTAAGGTGATAAAAGTTGATTATAACTAAACTTTATTGCCCGGTAGTCGAATAAAGCCGCCGATCCTGTTGATCGGCGGCCTCCTTTGGTTTTATAGAACTATTGTTTCCCGTTGGTTCAATTGGTTGTTGTTTGTTCTGAACTTGCTTTTCCAGAAAGCCAATACGTTTTTTAAGCTCTGAATCTCTTTCTCCATTGGTGATCCTCACTTAATACCACATAGCTGAATTGCCTTTACGCTTTGCTTTTTCGGGGTTTAAAAAAAGTGGAGTGGCGTCGTGTAAAATTATTTTAAAATGATGTGGCTTTTTACCTCCCTTCGGTGTCTAATGAATTGTAAGTTCAGGAGGAGGTACTACTGGTGTCACGAGCTCAAGACAAAAAGAAAATCCCTGTTCCTCCGGAGGAGCAGGAGCACATCCAACATTTCGAAGCCATTTATAATCAATATC
This sequence comes from Paenibacillus pabuli NBRC 13638, assembly GCF_001514495.1. Classification (GTDB taxonomy): domain Bacteria; phylum Bacillota; class Bacilli; order Paenibacillales; family Paenibacillaceae; genus Paenibacillus; species Paenibacillus pabuli. The sequence continues at coordinate 7,812 of NZ_BCNM01000015.1, read as the reverse complement.
GAGATAGAATTCGAAATTATATTGCAGTAAAGACAAATTCGGCAACTGCCGATGACTTAACGCAACAAGCTTTTTTAAAAGCAATGGAAAACTTTCACTTGTTTAAGTGTAACTCCAGTATATTTACTTGGCTATTCAAAATCGCGCAAAATATTGTGAAAAACGAGTATCGTACGAGATCACGAAATAAAGAAATGGTGCACGAAGTAATCGATTTTCAGTCCCAATCGATATCCCTCGATATTGCTAGAGATGTCGATATCCGTCTTGATATTAGTGCTGCATTAGCCCGATTGAATGAATTAGATCAGCAAATCATATCATTGCGTTTTTTCGTCGATTGCACTTTATTGGAAATATCCAAAATCATCGGGATGCCTGAAAGCGCAGTCAAGAACAGACTCTATCGTGCCTTAAACAAACTAAAAAAAGAATTAAAAGAATGGGGTGACATTACAATCATGTCTATTAAAGAATTGATATCAATTGTGGATAAAAGCGAGGCTCCCTCCAAGAATGATGGTATGAACAAGGTATACCATGACTTATTTGAAGAGTTGAAAAGCAATGTAGATCGAATTATTACAACCTATCGTCATCGACCTTCTCAGAAAATCGCTATTGAGATCTATCCGGATCTGCCCACTTTTCATCAAGCAATAAACGAGCCGGATGCGCCCAATTGGTTTATGGGAACCTATGAAGACAATAAAATTAAAATCGTATCCCCACTCAACCCAGGCCCTGAACATACGTATCAATCGGTACTACGGCACACTTTAAGCTTGTTTACGATGTGGTTAGTGAAGGATATTAATCCGTTGGCACCGAAATGGCTTACACACGGTCTCGGCGGGCATGAAGCCAAACAAATGTCACAAGAATATATCCAGTATAGCACCTCCGAATCGATTCAAAATAACGCTGTCCCTAGCTTTCAAGCATTAACTAATGATACCTGGGATTTCGAGAAGATAGGGGGATATGGATTCTCGCACTTGATCGTAGAATATCTCATCCATTCATACAGTTTAGATGCGCTCAACAAATTCATACGCGATGCCACTGATTTTCAAGGCGCATTTCAAGTATCGGAAGCTGAGCTGCACGGGATGTGGGTGCAATATTTAAAATCTAGGCTATGTTAAATTTTGATACTAGTATTTGACCATAACAAAACCACCTTCGAAAAGGTGGTTTTGTTATGGTCTCCCATAGCTCAACAGTACACTATAAATTGTTCTATCTAGTACAGCCTTATAGCCCAAATCATTAAACTATCCTGCCCGTTAGCTTAGTGACTAATCGTTAATCGAACTATGTTTTTGTCCATTTCGGCAACAGTACAAGTTCTATCCTTCCCTTCCCTTTCCTTGACTCGAGACAAGATCTTGTACCAATAAAACAAAAAGCCGCTACATTAGCAACTTTAACGTCTATTAAAGAATAATGACAAAATGAACGCTATTCCGATTCTGTATCTTCATTTCCACCTTTTTTGAGCTGTTTTCTCTCCACATGGGCCTTTCCCCATTGATGTAAAGTTTCCAAAATCGGAGAAAGGCTCATGCCGTATTCCGTGATGGAGTACTCCACTTTCGGAGGGACTTGAGGATAAACAACTCGCTTCACGATCTCTTCCTCCTCCAACTCGCGCAGATGGAGCGTAAGCATCCTTTGCGTGATATCAGGCAGCAATCTTTTTAATTCATTGAACCTCAAAGGTTCACCTTGAAACAAATGATAAAGAATCATCGGCTTCCATTTGCCGACAATTGAATCCAGCGCCACAACGAATTGACATTGGACAGGGTTCTTTTGCATGTGTTCTCCTCCGTCACAGTACCTTTTTTCATACTATACCACATGATTGTGCGTACTTCACAAATAGTATATATGCGATATGATTAATCCAGAAAGTGTATTTAATTCAATTACAGAAAGGAAGTTTTAAATCATGTCAACCGTATTATACATCACCGCACATCCTCTTGATGCTCAGTCATCTTGTAGCCTCACAGTTGGGAACGAATTTATTGAAGCATACCGTGAGGCAAACCCATCAGATAAAGTTGTTCATTTAGATCTATACCAAGAGAACATTCCGGATATCGATGCTGATGTCTTACGCGGTTGGGAAAAGATTCGATCAGGTTCTTCTTTCGATCAATTGACCGATGCTGAGAAATCAAAAGTAGCTCGTCATGAAGCGATTATTGACCAATTCGTGGCTGCCGATAAGTATGTGTACGTCTCACCTATGTGGAATTTCTCGATCCCACCAGTTCTGAAAGCATACACGGATTCGACTTCAATTCCAGGTAAGACTTTCAAATATACGAAGAATGGCCCTGTGGGTCTGTTGTCCGGCAAAAAAGCATTACACATTCAAGCTTCCGGATCCATTTATTCGGAAGGTCCGCTTGCTCCGATTGAAATGGGATACAGCTATCTAAAAAAGATATTACACTTCTATGGAATTCAATCTATTGAGGCAATTTTTGTGGAGGGAACGGCATCATTAGAGCAAGCACCAATTATTAAGGAAAAGGCAATCACACAAGCAAAGGAAGTTGCCAAACGTTTCTAATCGTTCACCCAGTTTTAGAAGTACTCAACGTTAATTCAACAAAAGCAGCCGAGCTGCTGGGTACGCGCATTCTGTTGCTTCTTTCCGCAGATCCACACGACTTCAATGCCTTGTTAAGAACCATTGTCTCTACGTTGCAGCTCCGCCCATAAAGATTTTATCAGCAACGAGTGCATAGTACTCCTTTTTGGCATGATTCATATTACTTACCATCTTTCAAGAATTGCTCGATTCGAGCTTTAATTGAATCACGGACCTCAGCGAATGTAGCTGTGATTTCTTCCTCTGTACCTGTTGCTTTGGCTGGATCATCGAAGCCCCAGTGCCATCTTTCGGCTTTATCATTACGTACAACTGGACAATTATCGTTGGCATGACCACAAAGCGTGATGATGTAGTCTGCTTGTTTTAAAATCTCAGGATCAATCACATCTGATGTATGATTGGAAATATCGATTCCAGCTTCTTTCATCGTTTGAACAGCACGAGGATTTAAGCCATGCGCCTCTAACCCTGCACTTCTCACCTCGTATTTATCACTACCAAGTGCCTTCAAATATCCATCGGCGATTTGGCTTCTGCAAGAGTTTCCTGTACACAAAAAGTAAACAAGAGGTTTGTTGTTCATGTTATTGATCTCCTTTTTTCTTGGTTTGGCTTACTTGAAATTTCGCTTCACCCATTTTTGAATGAATTAAAGTTTTTATGATCATAGCGATAACAACCAATATAACTGTAATTACGGCAATCATTAACCAAACGTTTATGTTTGTTGAATGGATCAAATATAGCCATAGATACAACCCTGTTAACGTAATAAAGAGCGTTGGGATCGTGAGCACAATCCCAATTTTGAAATAACTTCCCCAAGTGATTTTTACATCCTTACGGGACAGTACGTGTAACCACAAAAGTGTTGCGAGTGAGCCAATCGGTGTAATTTTAGGACCCAAGTCACTGCCGATAATATTGGCATAAATCAGTGATTCCCGAATCACACCTTGCGTATTGGTTCCATCAATGGCTAGCGCATCAATCATCACTGTCGGCATATTGTTCATAACCGAAGACAATATAGCGGCTAGAAAGCCCATGCCAAGTGTGGAAATGTAGAGTCCCTTATCAGCGATGGCTTGAATAACCCTACCTAGTTCATCCGTCAATCCCACGTTTCGTAGTCCGTATACTACAACGTACATACCAATTGAGAAAATCACTACTGCCCAGGGTGCTCCTTTGATGAGTTTCCACGTTTGAATAGCCTGACTACGTCGTGCAGCCAAAATAAACAAGATTGCAATAACGCCAGCGATAACGGAAACCGGAACTTGAATGAACTCGCTCATCAGATAGGCAACCAGTAGCACAGCTAAGATCACCCAAGATATTTTAAACAGTTTCTTATCCTTGATCGCTTCAACTGGCTTTTTGAGCTGACTGACTTCGTAGTTCCCTGGAATACTTTTTCTAAAGAACAAGAATAAGACCAGAAGACTCGCTAATATTGAAAAGAAATTGGGAACAATCATGCGACTGGCGTACTCCACAAAGCCAATACTGAAGTAATCGGCAGAAACGATATTGACGAGGTTGCTAACTACGAGCGGGAGTGAAGTTGTATCTGCAATAAAACCACTTGCAATTATAAAAGGTAAAATCATCTTTTGATCAAATTTGAGAGCTCGGACCATCGCGAGTACGATAGGTGTTAATATCAGTGCGGCGCCGTCATTAGCAAAGAACGCTGATACCCCTGCACCAAGTAGCACAACATAAACGAACATCAGCTTGCCATTACCTCTTGCGAGCCTTGCCATGTGGAGTGCAGCCCATTCAAAAAAGCCGATTTCATCTAAAATAAGCGAAATCAAAATAATGGCTACGAAAGCAAGCGTGGCGTTCCATACAATTCCTGTAACCGTACCCACATCAGATATACTTACGACCCCAAATAGGAGAGCTAAAATAGCTCCAGCAGATGCTGACCACCCAATATTAAGTCCCTTAGGCTGCCAAATCACCAAAGTCAGTGTAAGCAAAAAGATTAAAATTGCGATGATGGTCATGCTTCCTCCTGAGGACCGCAGCAATTATTCAATCGTGCTATTTTGTCTTTCATGGAAGGCAGGTACGGATACACACATTGAACATATGCTTTCGCGTCCGGATTAAGGGAGTAGTACACCCACTGCCCTTTTTTCTTTTCATTAAGAAAACCAGCTGCCTTCAGTTTTCGAAGATGCTGACTGGCATTTGGTTGAGACATTCCAATAATGTCTGTGATATCACATACGCAAAGTTCCTGTTCCTGAAGAAGCGCAATAATGGTCAACCTTGTTTTATCAGCTAATAGCTTATATGCCTCAGCCATCTCCTGAATGTTTTGTTCCATATGTACCCTCCTGTGATATTCTCGTTAGTTTCATTTAGCGGCATAAGCATATAATAAATCACTTATATAATCAAGTACGAATATATTAGGTTTAGTACACCAAATAACGCCGCAATCATCAATCATGTTTTTCATTTCTCTACCTCCTTCTATAAAAAAGCTACTGCATCACGTTCCGGATGCAGTAGCTTCGAATTCTTGTTTATCCGCAGCAAGAATTTGATCCTGTCTTTTCTGTTTTTGGGGGAGCGCAGTCATTCGAAGATGCCTCCTCCACTTGAACCGGGTCACAGCAGCTGTCCGCGCCACTAGCGCCAAGACTGCAAACACCCGTCTCCGGCAGTTCCAGCTCTACTTTTTGTGCTGACTCCATATCTCCCACCAAAGCCGCTACAATGGATCTGACTTGCTCATATCCCGTTGCCATTAGGAAGGTTGGCGCTCTCCCATAACTTTTGGCACCCACAATATAAAAGTCCTTTTCAGGTTGGCGTAATTCCTTTTCGCCATGAGGTCTAACAGTACCGCAGCTGTGTATATTGGGATCAATTAATGGTGCGAGCTCATAGACACAGTCTAAGCTTGGGTCCGTTAATACCCGTACTTCCCGCACCATCGATAAGTCAGGACGAGAACCCGTATTACCTACAATTTCATCGATGTGATCCATAACTACTTTTTCATTTCGAATAGTTCCGGAAACTTGTATCTTTTCACCTTGTTTTTGAAGTTCTTCAATATGGAATGCGGTCAGGACCTTTATGGCACCGGATTCAACCACTTTTTGAATTCGAGTACCCAGTTCCCCCCGTGCCTGAAGCCCATCTAATTCTCGTCCGCCATAAACATCCTCAATATTTGCCTTGCGAATAGCCCAAACGATCTCCGTTCCCGACTCCTCTTTTTGAAGCTCGGCAAGTTCAAGCAACGTGTTGATGGCAGAATGTCCGCTTCCTACTACAAGCACCTTCTTGCCGCTATAACGATTTTTCTCTTTTCCTAATATAGCAGGGATACCGTATGAAATGTGACCACTAAGCGCTTTTTCCTCTTCTGAAAATATACCGTCTGAACGAAGCGGGTTGGGATTGGACCATGTCCCAGAGGCATCGATAACAGCCCGCGCTTCATAAATAAACGAAAATCCGTTTTGTTCAACATGGATCACAAATGGCAGTTTCTCACGCCCGCTTGTTTTCACTTTGCTTAATCCTTTACGACTGATCCCAGTAACTTTCGTATTCAAATGCACATACGGACTTACTTCAGCCAGCTCTGCCAAAGGTTTTAAATAACGTTCAACAATCTCCTTGCCTGTTGGGATGATTCCGTTTTGAGGAGCAACCCAATTCGCCTTTAGCAGCAACTCTTTAGCGGCTTTATCAATGTTATATTCCCAAGGTGAGAACAGTCGTACATGTTCCCATTTTCTAATGTTTGCTCCTACTTCATCTCCAGCTTCAAACAACAGAAACGGCTCACCTTTTGAAATGAGTTGTGCTGCTGCCGCAAGACCAACCGGTCCAGCTCCAATGATTGCAACAGGTAAGTTGCTCTTCTCTTGTACTGGTGCTTCGCAGCAGTTCACTTGGTTCACAGGAATATTTTTAATCATTTTAGTTTCCTCCTTATAATTACTTGCATTTTGCAAGTATTGTGTTAAGTAAATGGGATAAATGATTATCCCAGAGGTGTACAGCATACGCTGGATTTTGCCATACTTTCGTTTAGCAGTTTGACAGCGTTGATCACCATATCCCGTTCAAACTCAGACATATGCGAAAAGACTTCTTTTAAATAATCATTCATCTGCTCATCAATAACCGCGGCGACAAACTTCCCTTGTGTAGTCAAGGATAATATGTAAATCCTTCGATCTTCTGGTAAGGGCGTTTTTTGAACCAAACCTAACTTTACGAGACTTTGAACCTGGCGGCTAAACGTTGTAATGTCAATGGAGAGTGCATCAGCCACCTGCTGAATGGATGGATTGTGCTTACGATCAATTTCATAAATAATATGACTTTGAACAAGTGAAATATCCAACTCTCCTGCGGTGCAGCAGTTTTTATCCAATAATCCAAAACGCCGTGTCATGATCTGAAACATCTCTCTTAAGTTGTTTTCCAATTACCTCACCTCTTGTTATAGTTATACTCTTATTATTTGCAAAATGCAAATGATTTTTTTGTTTTTTCTCACTCCCTTTCTATTTCAATTCACATTGTGATGTAAAAACATGTAAAACACGTAGGGGTGATCATCCGGCAAAGGGAGCCGCGGTTGCGACTCCTTTCTTCATAGTTACATCATTGGGAATTGAACCATCATTATAACGATAAGAGCAGAAATAAAGCTTAGTATTGCAATCAAAATATTAAGACAACTGAATGAGATTTTTTCCAGAAAAATTCTTTCTTTTCTTTGAATGAAACACGAGTAAATTAGCACAGTGATCACAATGGGCAAATATTGATGAAGATTCGGTCCACCCTTACTCGGCAATATTTCAATAATGTATCCACCTATAGTTTCATCAATGATCATAAATGCATATATAACTCCGATTATCGCTGAAATAAAAAACTGAGCTGCTACCTGAACCAGATTTTTCTTCAAAAAGAAAGGGCCCATTTTTCGGTATAGGTCATTGACCATTATGTATTTGTTGCCTCCTCATTTTTTCTCGTTTCCCGTTAGGTCAATACACGATCCCTCGTACAACTAAACACTCCTTTGAAGCTTGACATTAAATTCTGTCGATGACGAAGTAACATACTCCATATAATTCACAGAGCCGTTAAAGTTCAAATAAGCCTCATAACGCATA
>NZ_BCNM01000014.1 GCF_001514495.1 Paenibacillus pabuli NBRC 13638 | reverse complement strand
GATTACTTTTACAATGCTAAATCCGTAGCCATTATGTACCAAAGATGAAAGATAATAAATTCATGAAGCCCTATTCCTTAATTGGAAGGGGCTTATTTTCGTATAGAGAGGAGGAAAGGTCTTGGCAAAGATGACACATACACTCCAAGTTGAAATGGATTTGAATAAACCAGTTGAAGAGTTGACCCAAGTAATCTCTGCGGTTCTTAGCTCGCACCCACTTAATCAAAAAGAAATCCTGACAGCTTTAGATTTGGAGATCGGGAATGCATTGGCAGCAATTGAGATTCAAGTACAAAAAGAAACTACTGAAACAAGTGAATAGCTCAGGATAATTTTCCTTAGCAGAAATGAGGAGAACACATTGGATAAATGGAAAGCATTCTTTGCTTCATTAGGGGCGGTGATAGTGCCTGTGTTTGAATACTTATACGGTAGAGATGAGGCTGTAATTGGTTTTATGACGGCTGTTTTATTTTTTGTAGTTCTGGATTGGATGTCAGGGATTAGTGCAGCCAAGCAAGATAATTCATACGGAAGTCGTTATGGACTGGAAGGGATCTGGCGTACATTTTTTATACTGTTGCTCCCTGCTGGAGGTCATTTATTAGATGTGGTGTTTAAAATGCCTGGTCTGATCTTTGGAGCCTTATCACTTGGTACACTCTATCACGTCATTCAAAGTATGGTAGCTAACTCCATTAGAGCAGGATGGGGGCAGTGGGTTCCGTTGCCGGTCTTTAACTGGCTTATCAATTGGGTTAAGTCAGAGTTGGATAAAAAGATGGAACGGGCCGAGTCTCGCAAAGGAGCTGATCAGCCGTGATCACCAAGGGGAATTTTTTATTGATGGAGCCATCCGAATTTAAAGTGTGGCTCGACAAGCAGAACATCACCAGAAAAATAGACAAGCTTCAGGTACACCATACAGCATCACCTAACTACTCTACACGTCAGATGATCAACGGAATAGCTAAACAAGATGTATGGAAGTGTCTTGAAGGCATGAGGTCGTACCATTTATCACAGGGATGGTCTGGTACAGGGCAGAACATAACTGTACTTGAAGATGGACGTATCGCCATCAGTTTAGATCGGGATCTCAATAAAACGCCTGCTGGAATCAAGGGAGCAAATACAGGAGCTTTGTGTATAGAAATTATCGGAAACTTTGATCAAGGTGGAGACACGATGACAGCAATTCAGAAACAAACTGTAGTCCACCTATACGCCTGTCTCGCGCTCAAGCTAAACATACCTATGATACTTCACATATCGTGTATCACGCTTGGTATACGTCATCTGGAGCATGGTTAGGTGACTATGAACGAGGCGAGTCCAGCAAGACATGTCCAGGAACCAAATTCTTTGGTGACGGGAATACAAAATCTGCTGCTGAGCGTGGATTTATTCCGGCTATCAAAACAGAACTCAAGCGAATTAAGAAAGGGGATGGAGATCCAATGACATCAGAAGAAAAGAAACAAATGGAGGAACTGAAGGCTACTGTTGAATCTCAGGCCAAGTGGATCGCGGCTCAGAAGGCCAAGGAGAACATGAAATGTCCTAAGTGGGCAGAAGAAGCTTACGAGCATTACAAGGACTATATTTCAGGAGATATAGGGAGTTATGACTTCTGGCGAAATTTAGTCGTTTCCTATCGGAAAGATTTAGGTATTAAAGTCTAATGCGATGAAGTTTTCTAGAAGTAATTTAACTTATTTCAACTAAAAAACATTCGAAATATCTACCCATTTTCTTCTTTATAGCGCCGCTGATAATTTATCTATAAGCCAAAATGTAAATATGGCGACTTTGGCGGAGAGTCGTCATATTTTTGCGTTCATTTATATACATATTATTTTGGAGGGGATAAGATGAGTGAACTTGAAAAGCTATTAGTACCTTATGCAGTACCAAACATAACCATAGTCAGTAAATTGAATGGAGAAGAATTTTTGCTATATGCAGTAGACTCAGATGGTGAAAGTGTTCTTATAAGCAATATAAAAAGAAATGCTTCTAAAGATTGGTTCAAAACCTGTGAACTTGTCACAAAAAAAATGCTTCTCGAAAAATATAGACTTCGTAAATAATTTAGTGTGTGTGATATAATAACTGAAGGAAAGGGGAGGATTTAGTGAAGATTGATTCAATTGAAATTGAAAATATTAATGGGATCAAGAAGTTGAATATAGATATGAATAGCCATATAAATATCATATGCGGTATGAACGGAGTAGGGAAAAGTACTATACTGGATGTTATTACGCAGGTGTTCAGTTGGAATGTAATTTCAAAGTTAAAGCGGAATGTTAGAGCAGATAGAGGATTCGCTAGCGTTATTGTTGATGGACATAAAGGTTTTTTTGATACAAATTCCTTTTCGCCTAATGATAATCAAAGGATTAAAACTGATGTTGTAGGAGAAGCTTTAAAATTTATATACATAAAAGAACACAGAATGATTGATCATCAGTCTTTGGGTGGAATTACACCAGATGAGTTGAGAGAGGAAAGATATCATAAAAATGAAATCATTAATGGGGTCAGGCCACATACTATAAAAACATGGCTGGCAAATAGGGTTCTATTTGAGCCGCAAGGAAGGTTTAGTGAAGCAGAATTATTTAATCTTGATATTGCCAAGCGAACATTCTCTATTATTGATAAGAGTGTTGAGTTCTCTTTTATAGAACACACTTCGCTCGACATTATGGTTAATACTTCAAGAGGAGAAATTTATTTTGAATACCTTTCGACAGGATATAAGTCTCTACTCTTTATATTACTTGGGATTATTAAAGAGATCGAGTTTAACTTTAATCCCAAAATAAAAGTCACTGAATTTGATGGAATTATATTAATAGACGAAGCTGATGCCCACATACATCCTTACTGGCAAGCTCCACTAATAGAGGCGTTAAGAACTATCTTCTCAAGTGCTCAAATAATTATTACAACTCACAGTCCTCATATGATACAAGCAGCAGAAAGTGATGAATTAATTGCATTAGGCCTAAACGAGGATGAGGAAGTTGTAAGACTCGAAACAATTAAATCAGAATACGGATTTAAGGGATGGACTGTAGAGGAAATACTCGAAGATGTAATGGGGCTTAGTGAGACCAGGTCTAATGATTATATCAGTGTTAGAAAAGATTTCGAAGATGCATTAGAAGACGAGGATCATGAAAAGGCAGCTCAATCATACGAAATTTTGAATAAGATGCTCCACCCTCGAAGCCCAATGAGAAAGATACTTGAAATCCAATTAGGATCATTGGGTGAATAGGAATGATAAAAATAACAAGAACAACGCCTCCACATCAATTAAGCCCAGAAATAGTGAAGCAGCTAACTGAAGATTATTTAAGCACTAAAAGAAACGTTTGGAATGTTGGATATATAAAAAATGCACTGTTAGATATGTCTAACAGTAAATGCATCTTTTGTGAATGCAAACTAGGTGAAGAAAGTAAATATATTGAAGTCGAACATTTTCATCCGAAGTCTCTGTACCCCGGAGAAGTTATGTTGTGGACAAACTTATTACCTATTTGTAAAAGATGCAACGGTTTAAAGAGGGATCATGATACCAAGTTAAACCCAATTATTAACCCCACAGTTGATGATCCTAAAAATTATCTGTTTATTAAAGACTATCGATACAGAGCGATTGATGATTTAGGTAAGAGGACAATAAAAGTTCTTCAACTTAATGATTCTGATCGTCTCGTATTGCCAAGATTCAAGATTGGAGATGCTATAGCTGCAGCAATTGAGTCTTTGGTTAAAGTCAAGGATAAAATAGATGCGGACACGAAAATTGAAGATGAAAATGAGCTGATAAGTAAGCTTAGAAACTTGCTTGTTTCTTGCCAGCCTGATTCAGAATATAGCACAGTATGTTCCTATTCACTGCTAACAGATGATAATTATTTTGAAGTTAAAGATTATCTAGTAAGTGAAGGTCTTTGGGACTCCGATTTAGAGCGACTTGAGACAGTAAGTTTTAAGCACTCTTTAATTAGAGATAAAGAACACTCAAAATAAAATATTTTTTTGTTTTATGGTATTTGAGTATTTTTTGCATAAAGAACTTAAAACAAATAAGACTCTCCCAACATATCTTCGGGAGAGTCTTATTTGTTTTATCGTGGTAATTCGCCTGAACCTATATATTTATTTTTTGTACTGCTCCAAGTATAAGTAGCTATGGCTAATTTCCAGCCACCTTCAGGATAGAAATTTTTCCAGTATTGACTTATGACCCCTTTGTTTGAAATCTTCACACCTTGATCGCCCATAATAGAGAGTTTTCTCTGTAAGGTTCCATCTTTATATTTGTAAGCATCAAGTTGTGTGTTAGAAGGGAAATAATTATAAGTTACTGCTACGTGCTTTTCTTTTTTAGATACTTGGTAAATATGTATCGCTGGGAAGTCCAATTCATCGTCGCTAATAACATTTTTACTGATAAGTACTATGACACTTTTAGAGTTGATTAGATAAAAGTTTCCTGAGTCAGTTATCAGTAAGTGTTCCTTCTTGTTGTCTCCATTTAAGTCTACTGACTTGCTAACTGTTACGCGTTCTCTAGGGTATTTTTTCTCTAATAATGCCTTAGGGTTTACTGAAGCTGAATTCACTGTAGGTGCAACTAAACAAAATAAAATTGATAACGTACATAATAAAGAAGTAACTTTACGCAATGCAATTCCTCCTGATATAGTAATAATTAACAACATGAATAGTCTATCAGGACTAGGTATATTTTGCTATGAAAAATGCATGGTATGAAGCGATGAATTATTTTAAAAGATTAAAATGAAAAAGACTCCCTGCATGAAGCTGGAGAGCCTTTTTTTTGAATTTAGACTATAATATTGATTAGTTGTATTTTGTAAATTGAATATTATAAGGTTGGTTGTAGTTGTTAATGCCGTTATCCATGATTCTAAAGTAAACCTTCTCCCCAGGTTTAGCACTCATACCAATTGCCTCGGCGTATCCAGGCCCATTCCAGTTATCCGTTTTAATGAACTCTATTCCACCGCTTGCATTCATTTTATAAACAATCATAACAATATCGAAATTAGGTGGAGGGGTAGCAATAACGCCAAATGTGATTACAGAAGATCCATTTGTATTGTCTACAAGATAATAATCATTATCACTCATGCTGTCTAAATACTGTGTAGCGCTGAATCCAGAAGTTGGACTAATACTTGTATACATTACTTCCGCGGTTTCAGGAGTATCTGCCCAACCCGTTGCTGCAAAAGCAGAACTTGACCCGAAAGCCATCAAACATGCCGTTGCCATAACAGAAATAGAGAATTTTCTTAATCTTTTCATATTCAAACCTCCCAAATATACTAGAACCAATAAAGTAAGATTCTGTTTTAAGTTGTTATTTGAAATTAAAGATATTGAAGAGCTCTCACATAATTAGGTTGGCCAACCATGGATAAATATACCATATTAAATCGACATTTGTAAATGATAATATTGTAAAATGTTGGCTGTATGAATATTATTTTGGAATGTACTGTTTGTAGAAATGTTGGAAATGAGTTATTTGTGCAGGAAAAACATACCTTTAGTCGAATTGATAGATTGGTGATGAGATGAATTATACATATAAGATTATCCACAGATTTAGACTTCCTCGTAGCGGCATTAACCCAGGTCCTTCTGGCATGTTCTGGGGGAGATCGTGAGCACATCATTGACTATGGCGGCCCGGTAGAGAAGTATAGCCCAGTATCCATTGAGGTCATGGGGAAGAGATACTTTCGTGGTACATTTGATTTTAGGGTACAAAAATAGGAGCCTTAGTTAATGGCTCCTTTGTAGCTGAAAACTAGATAACTGATCTTTTAATAAGTCTAACAAATAAAATAAAAGTCGATTCCTCCAGCAAGAGATACAACTCCAGCAAAAAAGTTGGCAAATATAGAGGTAGAGAAGAATTGATTTGTCCGAAAGTTTGACCACAATAAGGACAAAAAACAGCTTCTTTAGATATTTTATGACCACATGAACGACAAGATTCCAAGCTAGGGTTATTACCTTTAATTACGGCGAATATATTTCCGAACATTCTACCAAAGAAACGAGTAGCCATATAAACATTGTTAGAATGGAAACAGATTGTAATGTTGTTCCAACTATAATACCTATTTTCTCTTCCAGGTATCCCCTCCAACTTTTAATCAATCCAGAATAGTCTTGTTTATCTATTTACTGTTTAAAACTAAAGGTTTCAAATGTCTCAAGAAATTCTGACAAGGCGTAAAATCCAAACCCGATACAAACAAACCCTGCAATAAAGCAACCAATGATAAAATTGGCAAATCCACTGGATTGTCCGTAATGTTCTCCACAATTGAGGCAAATAATGGCAGCTAGAAATTGAAGATCTCACTGACATTATGAATCATTACTAACCTCCAACTATGTCAATCGGCAAATGATTCTTTGTTTGCATTTATGCCAAAAACACCTATAATTAACAAAGGGTGTGATTCAGACCCTTTTTACTCTAATGTCAACAGATGGGGAAAATTTATATTATGAATTCTCTGGAATTACTAATTATTTATGTATTGACAGTAATCTGCCAATACACCGCTCAGGAGCAATTAGTATTACGTTGGTTCAAACATCAGGGGATTCAAATCACCGGGTGGAAGTAATTACCAATTAGCGACAAAAGACGATACAAAAAAATCTTCTGTAATCCAGGTTTCTGGAAACCTAACTGATAAAATACTAAAATTAATTTTACAAATGTTCCGAAAGGAACTGCAAGCAATCCAGTGTTCCTACTTATAACGAATGTTACTCAAACCTCAGGTAGTTTATTTAAAATTAGAGGTAACGGGATGACAAGCTAAAATATTCTATTCATAGAAAGGAAGATGATTATGCGGAAAAAAATTTTAACTTCGATATTGGCTGCAACGGTGATCGGTGCAACTGCAATTGCTGGGACATCTTTGATTCAAGCATCTGGAGATAATGTTACTGATTCAAAATACACTTCCAACGACACTCTTCCAGCTAATTTAAAGTATGATTCTGACCACCCTGATGAAATTTATGTAAAGGACCATGGTGTCTTTGTAAAAGTTGATTCAAATAAAATTGATTACAACAAAAAAGAAGTTGTTTATGACGTACAAAAAGTTACTGATAACACCAGTGTAATTGTTGCGTATGATGAAACTTATCTAAAAAAAAGTGACTGGAAATAACTGCAACATTAACGTTTATTTCGGAAGCGTAAGGAGAAGAGATCTCCTTACGCTTTTTTATGTTTTTATCCCCATTGAAAAACTAACATATATTCCATATAATATAAAAAAAGGAAACGTACGTTCTATTTATTAGAGGGATAAACATGCCAGTGAAATACTTAGTTGTTTGGTCGAGATTATTTATGAGGATCAAAGCGGCAAGATCACAAAGCGACGTATCCAGGTCAAGAGTATTCGGTCTGGATGATTAATGCTGATGATCTATTGTTGGGGCAGCCACGGACATTTCACGAATCTGGTTTACTGGCATGCCGTCCTATAAGAACGACTATAGGGGGACTAAAAATGTTGACGGATTTTCAACACAAGGTACTGAGGATCTTGTACAACTCCAAAGGAGGGCCCTGGAAACAACCAGCCCTTGTTCGTGAAGTTTAGCATTGATCTTTCAGGTACATATGTTTTTCGAAATTTTTGGAACACACCTATAATGGCTGTGGTGATATATCTTCGAGTAACTCTTCTTGGGGCTTTATAGTAAAATGTACTTCTATGGAATTGCAGGACGTCACACATTGCTGATTACCGAGTAATTATCTTGGTTATTCTGGATGACAGCTACTTTCGTTCCCTGATCAGCGCGGCTTACCTAAAATATCGTCTTCCATTTTGAGGCGTTTTAATTCTTGGTGTAGTGCGATAAGCTCGTTTTCTTCGAGTCCATAAATCCACTCTGAATGATGAAACATTGTATAAAATATTGTATTAAGGGGAGTTTAGAGAGAAAAAGGTGGTAGAGAAATGTACCGTTTATTCATTATCGTACCCTGTTTTCTTATGTTGCTTGGAACAACTTGTAGTGCCAGAGGATCAGAAATTTCCGGATCTTCTCTTATAAATGATCTTCAAAAAGGTGGGTACATACTATATATCCGTCATGGAGACGCAACTGTAGGGGAAGATCAACAAGATTTTAGTCTGACAGATTGCACTACACAGAGGAATCTAAGTGCTACGGGAAAGGAACAGGCTGAGAAGTATGGCAATGCTATTCGAAAACTAAATATTCCTATTAATAAACCCGTAGAAGCAAGCCCTTTATGTAGAACCCTCCAGACGGCTCAGACTTCTTTTGGTTCACAAAATGTAAAAGTAAATAATTTCTGGTTAAACATATATAAACTCAGTCAAAACCCGAGCACTGAAACTATAGACAGTACACTTAAAGCATTTACAAATGAAGTTGAACAGGCGCTTCCAATTCATTTTAACAGGCTAATTGTAGCTCACTCTTTTCCTCCCGGGGTGGGACTAGGAGAACTATCGAGTATGGAGACAGTTATTATTAAACCGCTGGGAGATCAAAAAGGGTATAAGGTTATTGGAAAACAGACATTAGAAGAAGTTTTACAGCAAGCCGGAATGTAAATTATTTAAAATTTTCTATGCACGGTGTATAGCTTTAATGATGGATTTAACCAAGAAGAGCAGCTTTAGGTTTCTAAAGCTGCTCTTCTTTAATTTCTCACTGAATTTATCGTATTTCTTCATCGTGCCAAATTATAAATTATCAAATTGTTGTATTTATTTTTGTTCATCAAGAATGATCCCCCCAGAGGGTATCCTTGTAGATGTTCCTTGATAAAGTTAATAGCCTCAACGGTCGAGGTGAAACATACAGGTGCAAAAGTGTATCCGATCCAATGCTTCCTATGTAAAAGACCTTAATGAAAAAATGAATTTTACAATTCGGCAGAAGACACTATTTAGAACATATGAACAATATAGTGAAGTTGAGAAGAGTACAGGTGTTGATCATACATAAGATTATTAATCCCGAATGCAGTTCTTGTTTTTTGATGGAATAAGCGGTCAGGAAGTACAGAAACTCTTCAAACTATGTAATCAATTCAGAATAGTGCAGTAAACTGATGTTGATTTCTGTATTTTTTCCTAATTACCGTTAGGGTGTCCCTTCAGATGAAGAAGGCCGGGTAGCGACTCTGATCACGAATACTACCTTACCTGATGCACTTTTTTGATGGCTAGATACTAACAGTAATTACTGGGGTGCTAAGGTGATTTGAGATATGCCGTCAGTCAGATCAATGTTCTTGTATGAAGAAGAATTGGGTCTCGCTCATTTTGCGGGATCGGATATAGAAAATATAGTAGTAAAATATTTACATTTCGATTGATGTAATTAAAGTGAGAATAAAGATTTAAAAGGAGAAATAGGATTAATGGTGTTAATAACGGTGATCAGGCCAGTTTGCTCAGACGCTTTTAGATTCGCTCGACTTGATTTTGTCATCCTTCCGGAAAGAATGAGCTAAAACATAACGTAACAGATGGTGGAGATGGTATAAATAGTGACCATGCCGATTGGGTAAACGCCCGTCTTGTCAAATAATGTTGTAAGGTTAAAGCGCACACCTCTTCCAGCAATATACAAAACAAGCCGGATTCCGTACAGAATTCCGAGCTTGTTTTTTTGCTTAGTGTTCGTTTTATGCATTTTGTTGGCGGCTCCCTTCTGGTAGTTTATTTTCCTATTCCGATTGAAAGAGATAAAATTTCCCACCGAAAGCCCTGTAAAATTTTAATATTGTAAATGAGGACATTTTGGAATGAGAAGTTTGTTGGTTTATATGTTGATAGTTTCATATAGATGCGTTATAATACATTTATGTTTTTAGTAATTAAATTTTGAACAATTAATTGGAGATGTTAATGTGGAATTAGAAAAGAAACTCGTTGCACAACAGCGCACATTCTTTAATACAGGTCAAACCAAATCAATGGAGTACCGTATTCGTGCCCTCCAGCAATTAAGACAGGGAATTGAGAAATATCAGCAACGTATTCTCGACGCACTTCATGCGGATCTGAATAAATCCGAAGCAGAGGCTTATGGATCTGAGATTCGTATTGTGTTGGGCGAGCTGGACTTTTCTTTGGATCACATAGAGAAATGGGCTGCACCAAGACTAGTGCCAACGAACTCTGCTATACCTGATGGCGTAAGCACAATTTATCCTGAACCTTACGGTGTTGCTCTTATAATCGCACCTTGGAATTATCCATTCCAACTGGCCTTTGGTCCGCTGATTGGAGCCATAGCTGCGGGTAACTGTGCGATTATCAAGCCGTCTGAATTAACGCCAGCTGTATCGCGACTGACTTATAATCTGGTTCATGAGATATTTCCTGAGGAGTACATCGCTGTTATGGAAGGGGAAGTTGAGACAAGTACAGCGCTATTAAAGGAAAAGTTTGATTATATTTTCTTTACAGGCAGTACAGGTGTGGGCCGTATTGTTATGAAGGCAGCAGCAGAGCATCTGACCCCGGTTACATTGGAATTAGGTGGGAAGAGTCCGGTTATTGTTAATAAAGATGCAGATCTGAATCTGGCAGCTCAGCGCATTGTGCGCGGTAAATTCCTGAATGCTGGGCAAACCTGTGTTGCTCCGGACTACCTGCTTGTGCACGAGAATGTACATGACAAATTGCTGGAATTAATCCGTGCAGAGATTGGGGACAAATATGGTGCTGATGTGTTGCAGAACAATGATTTTCCGCATATTGTCAATGCTCGCAACTTTGATCGTTTATCCGCGTTACTCCAAGATGGCAAAACATTGATCGGTGGGCGCTCTGAACGCGATCATCTGCTCATTGAACCAACGGTACTGGGTGAAGTGGATTGGAAGTCACCTGTGATGCAAGAAGAGATCTTTGGTCCAATTCTTCCTGTGTTTAAATATGGTGATCTTAACCCGATGCTAGATGAGATTGTTCGTCGTCCAAAACCACTGGCATTATATCTCTTCACTGAGGATGAGGATCTCCAAAATCAGGTTCTGAACCAAGTATCTTTCGGTGGTGTTTGTATTAATGATACGTTGTCTCATATGACATCACATTATCTTCCGTTTGGCGGAGTAGGAGAAAGTGGAATGGGTTCTTACCACGGTCAGCAGAGTTTCGATGTGTTCTCGCATCATAAGAGCGTGCTCAAACGCAGCAAATAAATAATAATACGCAGACAAAGAGGTTGTCCTGATGAACAGGGCAACCTCTTTGTGTGGTTCATAATGATACGAACCAACTTTAATCCTATTAATGAATATCACGGAAAAGGCCAATGACTTTACCCAGAATACTGACGTGTTTCAAACGCAAAGGCTCAAAGGTCGCATTCTCTGGTTGAAGACGAATATGATCTTTCTCCTTGTAGAACGTCTTCACCGTAGCTTCATCGTCTTCAGTCATGGCTACAACGATATCACCATTATCCGCAGTTTGCTGCTGACGTACGATAACATAGTCTCCGTTAACAATACCTGCTTCAACCATACTGTCTCCCACGACCGAAAGCATAAATACTTTTTGCTCGCCTACATAATGCGTAGGAAGGGGGAAGTAATCTTCAATGTTCTCTGTTGCTGTAATTGGAACCCCTGCAGTAACTTTACCAACGACTGGAATGCGAGCGACACTGTGAGCAAACTGATGTGAATGCTCTGACTCTTCCTGACTTAGAAGTTCAATGGCTCTTGGCTTGGTCGGGTCCCGTCTTATCAGGCCTTTCTTCTCCAAACGATCCAGATGTCCATGTACTGTAGAGCTGGAAGCCAATCCAACAGCTTCACCAATTTCTCGTACGGAAGGAGGATACCCCTTCAACCGGACTTCATTGCGTATAAACTCCAGAATAGCCTGTTGCCTGCTGGATATCTTCGACATACCGTATCAACCCCATTTTAGTAACGTTTGGGAAAATTATAACATAGAACCTCCGTTCGTACAAACATAAGTTCTAAGTATTAGGGCATAAAATCAATGTTTTTTTGCATATGAACATAAAATTATTCTGTTTATCCAATCAAATACTGCAAATGAAAGCTTTCATACTATAGAAGAAAGAAATTAGGGGATTAGATACAAATAAAAAAAGAGCGAACAATTGTTCTAAAAAGGTGTTGAACAAAACAAATGTTCGTGTTATATTGATTTCAACAGATAGGAACAAACGTTTGGAGGTTAATGATGATGAGATATTCAACTTATCAAAGCATTTACGAACCGGTTAATACAGAATTGGTTAAAACAAACATAGGGAACTTCAAGAAGGTTTTTGCAAAAGGCAAAACTCCAACCTGGATGCTAAAATTAGTCATTGTATCTTTAATCATATTTGTTGGATGCAGCACAGTATTAACTGTATTTGCAGGCAATGAGAATGATCTGTTACCTGGAGGGAAGATGGCTGTTTCGCAAGGCGACACGCTTTGGAGCATATCATTGGATCACAAACCGGAAAGTATGGATACACGTATATATATAGAAGCAATTAAGAAAGTAAATCAACTTCAGTCGACTTCAATACAGGTAGGGCAAGTCTTAGTACTGCCTCAATTCACGGAATAAACTGCATATCTATACGCATAAATGCGTGTCAACTTGACAAGCCGTCCTTATCATGTCAAAGTTAATATGACTTTGTATTTTTGGAGGGGACAAGCTTGGATATAGATAGTCTGGTAGCACGTATTAATGAATTGGCCCGTAAGCAAAAATCCACTGGATTGACAGAGGAAGAACTCGCTGAACGTGCTAAACTTAGAGAAATCTATTTGAATAACATTCGCAGCAATTTCAGACAGCAACTGGATTCGATTGAAATTGTAGACGATGAGAATGATCAAGGCCACCAAGGCAAACTCAAACACTAAGGAAACCTAATGATATCATTATGATATTTAGGTTTCTTCCTGTTATTTAGAGATTGCAAATTATAGGGGGAAATATTGGTTTGCAAACATGTAAGCCGATACAAAGAACATCTAAGGGGGATTCTCATGTCGCGTTCGTTCGAGAGAACGGTTCGGAAAAATTCAAAGCAGTTGAATCAGCAGCGTAAAAAGAACGGTCAGCCGATTTCCGGTACACCAGGTGAGGATGTATTTAAAGGACGCAGCCTTCTGTTTCCTATTTTTCTGATCGGACTAGCATTCCTGTATCTCTTTATGAGTACATTTCTTGTAAAAGCTCCGATGACAACATGGGACTGGGTGACCATGCTGCTGTATGTATTTTTAGCAGTCATCTTCATGCTTCGTCGACCTTATGTCAAGATAGGAAGTAACCGAATCTTGACGACAAAAGGAAACCGTGAGCGTTCAATTGGAGTCGATGATATTGTGAAATTCAGAATTGAGCCCGGCACGGTTGTTATTGAGCATAATGCACGAGGTAAGAGATGGGTATTTACCAAACTACTCAATCGTTATGATACCGATGCAATCACTGAACGTCTTCTGAAATTCGCCAAAGCACATCAGATCACTGTGGAAACATACGAGAAAAAGTAATTATTGCATAAAGGGGAAGATGACCGAAATGGCGTTAAAAGCGATTTTGTTCGACCTAGATGATACTTTGCTGTGGGATGAGCGCAGTGTTCGTGAGGCATTTCATGAAACTTGCCTGATCGCTGCGCAAGAGACAGGGGTTAAACCTGAAGACCTTGAAGAAGCAGTTCGTAATGAGGCACGTAATCTGTATGAATCCTATGAAACTTTTTCGTTCACCAAAATGATTGGAATCAATCCGTTTGAAGGTCTTTGGGCTAACTTTACGGGTGGGGATCAGCCGGAGTTTCGCCAATTGGAGCAACTTGCACCTGCATATCGTAAAGAGTCATGGCGTCGTGGATTGTTAAAGCTTGGTATTGATCGTGAAGATTTGGCGGAACGACTGGCCTCACAATTCGGGGCAGAGCGGAGATCGAGACCCCATGTCTATGAAGAAACGATGGAGACGTTAAGTCATCTACAAGGAAAGTTCAAGCTTTTGCTTTTAACCAACGGTTGTCCTGCATTACAACAGGAGAAGCTCGATGGCGTCCCTGAATTAGCGCCCTTTTTTGATGAAATTATTATCTCGGGTACTTTTGGTAAAGGAAAACCAGACCCTTCGATCTTTGAGCATGCTTTGAGCAGGCTGGGAGTGAAACCGGAGGAAAGTGTGATGGTCGGAGATAAGCTGACGACGGATATCCGTGGAGCGTTGTCCGCCGGCATTAAGTCTGTATGGATTAACCGTGAGAATAAAGTGAATACCGAATCGTATGTGCCTGACCATGAAATCAAGCATTTATCCGAATTGGAACGCATCATTACTGAATTCTCAATTAGTGCGTCATAAATTATAATTTATGTGTATTTCTCGAACATTGTTGAGTTTCATGAGTGGTGTATGCCAATCATGGAATCAACAATGTTTTTTTGTTGGGTACACCCAAGAACGATGCCTTATTAACGTAATATAAATTTTTTAGTAAAAGTTATTGAAATTATAGAAGAGCTGATTTAGAATATAACTAACATACTAGTATGACTAGTATTTGGAAGTGTGTAGCGAATTTCTTTTGACTTACTCGAATGAAGTGGAAGCCGAAGTTATTCGCTATTGTTTTTATATGTGTTGTAAGCGCTTTACATAATGAAAGGGAACCCTATAATTCTGGAAATGCAAAAGGTATTGGTTAGTACCAAAATGACGGTATGTATTTTAACCGATCTGAATCTCTGGTGATTGCATAATTGATATCGCTTACATTACTTGTTTTGTTTATTCCGTCGTGGGGGTGAAATTCATCAAGGCTGTCTTCTACAAAGGACAAAGATCAAAGAGAAGGAATTGAAATCGAAAACGCTTTTATTTTATCAAGCCAAGGAACGGAGAGTGAAATAATATATGGAGTCGGAAACCGCTAAGACCACGCTAACGATGACATCTGTACGTAAAGAAAGCAGGTTAAGAACTGTTACTGCTCTGCTTCGCAAAGATTGGCAGCTGTACTCCCTGTTAATTCTTCCAATTATCTATCTTATTATTTTTAAATACGGTCCAATGCTCGGTAACGTTATCGCTTTTAGACGATTTGTACCCGGAGGCAGTATTTTCGGAGAGACATGGGTTGGACTCAGGTATTTTCAGATGTTCATCCAGGACCCTACCTTTTGGAAGGTATTTGGAAATACGCTTATACTTGGTGGACTCGCGTTACTTTTTACTTTCCCCGTTCCGATCATTTTTGCATTGCTGCTGAATGAGGTGAAAAGTAAACGATTCAAAAAGTTTGTGCAGACCGCATCTTATCTTCCGCACTTCTTGTCCATCGTCATCGTTGCCGGAATGGTTCTGCAATTAACAGCAGTGAATGGATCGATTAATGGATTGGTTTCATTTTTTACCGGAGACAGTATCCCTTTCATGCAGCGCGCAGAATGGTTTAGAACCATTTATATTACATCTGAGGTCTGGCAGGGTATGGGTTGGGGAGCAATTCTATACTTGGCTGCGTTGACGACCATTGATGATTCATTATATGAAGCCGCACGAATCGATGGTGCGAATCGTTGGAAGCAAACGATCCATGTTACTATACCGGGCATTTTGCCTACCATTGTTACATTGCTGATCTTGAACATGGGTAATTTTCTTGCGGTTGGATTTGAGAAAATCTTGCTCCTTTACAATCCACTGATCTACGAAACATCTGACGTGATTTCGACTTATCTGTACCGGGTAGGTTTGCAATCCAGCAACTTCAGCTATGCAACCGCCATTGGTTTGTTTGAATCCATTATTGGACTGATCCTGGTATTCTCGGTTAATGCAATTTCACGCAGATTGACACAACGAAGCTTGTGGTAAAGGAGGAGCAATATGCTGGAATCAAAATCATACAAAGTATTTAAAGTATTCAATGCTATCTTTTTGCTGCTAGTGGTATTTATCACACTCTATCCATTTCTGAATGTTGTGGCCCAATCCTTTAGTAGCGAGGCTTATATCAATTCAGGCAAGGTAAGCATTATTCCCAGAGGCTTTAATGTAGAAACCTACAAGACGATCTCTCGTGACAGCATGTTCTGGACCAACTATAAAAATACAATTATTTATACTGTGGTAGGTACTTTGATTTCTATGTTCATGACAACTATTTTCGCTTATGCCTTATCCAAAAAAAGATTAATGGGACGCAAGTTTCTGACTATGTTCGCGGTGTTTACGATGTTTTTCAGTGGTGGTCTGATTCCAAACTATGTCCTGATTAACTCTCTGGGTTTCAATAATACGATGTGGGCGCTGGTCGTTCCTGGTGCAATCAGTATTTATAACATGCTAATAATGAAATCCTTCTTCGAAAACATGCCTGAAGAGCTTGAGGAAGCAGCAGCTATCGATGGTTTGAATACGTATGGTATTTTGTTACGGATCATTCTACCGCTAAGTAAAGCTGTGATGGCAACGATGGTTCTCTTTTACGCTGTGGGGCACTGGAATTCCTGGTTTCCAGCCTTCCTGTATCTCGACAAAAAGGAACTGTTCCCGGTTACGATCTACCTGCGCAATATGATTGCAGGTGCGACTGGTGGTGCTTCGGCTGGTGCTTCCGCGGACAATTTGACTCAGATCGCTGCGAATATCAAATCAGTCACGATGGTACTTACTATACTTCCAATTCTTACGATTTATCCATTTGTTCAACGGTACTTTGTAACCGGTATCATGTTGGGGTCTGTTAAGCAGTAATCCTAACCCGATATAGTTCAACATCTTGAAGGTAAGGCCAACTTTAACCACACGCAGGGGGAGAATTGAATGAAACTGAGACCACGTAAGCTGGTAGGCAAGATGGTATTGGCAACAATGATGAGTGTCGTTCTGGCAGCATGCAGCAGCGGCATGGGTGGAGGAGAGAAAGTTGAGCCTGAATCCAAAGGGGCAATGGAATCCTTCAATGTAGGAGACAAGTTCAAAGCAACAGAGCCGTTCAATCTTTCCATCCTATACAGTGACCAGCCTTCATATCCGTATAAAAAGGATTGGATGCTATTTCAAAAAATCACCGAAATGACTGGCGTAACGTTAGATCCTACGATTGTACCAATGAGTGACTATCCCCAGAAAAGATCTCTTCTGATCAGCTCTGGAGATGCTCCAATGGTTATTCCCAAAACCTATCCGGGAGAAGAATCAGCATTTGTATCTTCAGGAGCGGTTTTGCCAGTGAGCGATTATGTGGATTTGATGCCGAATTTCAAAGATAAGATAGAGAAGTGGGGCCTTCAGGACGAACTGGAGGGACTGCGACAAGAAGACGGGAAGTATTACGTGCTTCCAGGCTTGCATGAAGAAGTATGGCCTGATTATACCCTGATCGTTAGAACAGATGTTTTCGAAAAAAATAATATCGCTATTCCTAAGACATGGGATGAATTGTATGCTGCAGCCAAAAAACTGAAGGAAATTTATCCGGATTCCATCCCGTTCTCGGATCGGTTCGAGTTCAACAGTACATTGAATATTGCTGCAACCAGTTTTGGCACAAAAGCTGGATGGGGATTTGGTAATGGTTTAACATATAAAAAAGACCAGGATGAATTTGTTTACACATCGACTACGCCTGAATACAAGGAAATGCTAACTTACTTTAACAAACTGGTATCCGAAGGACTTCTGGATAAGGAAAGCTTCACTCAAGACGATGATCAGGCTACTCAAAAATTCGTTTCAGGTAAATCCTTTATGATTAACGGCAATTCGCAAACCCTTGTGATGCACCGTAATGACATGAACAAAACGTTGGGAGAAGGGAACTTCTCCATCGCCAAAATCACGGTCCCTGGAGGTCCAAAAGGCCAACTGATGTCTGGCTCCAGACTTGAAAACGGTGTCATGCTTTCCGGCAAAATTAAAGATAGCGAAAACTTCAAAGCAACATTGCAGTTTATTGACTGGTTATATTACAGTGATGAAGGTCAGGAATTTGCCAAATGGGGTGTTGAAGGAGAAACCTTCACCAAACAGGATGGTGTTCGCAAACTGGCGGAAGATGTGAATTATAACGGATTGAATCCGAAGGGCACAAAAGATTTGCGTATTGATTACGGTTTCTCGGGCGGTGTATTCGCTTATGGAGGCACGACCGATTTGTTGCATTCCATGTTTAGTGAGGAAGAACTGAAATTCCAGCAAGACATGAAAGATACAAAAGAAGTGGTTCCTGCTGAGCCACCAATTCCATACTCTGATATTGATCGTGAACAAGTAACGCTGCTCAGCACACCGCTTAAGGATTTTTCAGACCAAAATACGCTTAAATTTATTCTAGGAGAACGCAGTCTTACAGAGTTTGATGCATTTGTGAAGGAATTGGAGAGCCAAGGATTAACCCAATATATCCAGCTTGCCAATGATACGTACAAGAAGTACAAAGAAAACAAGCAGGAGTAGTTGTAAACTGAAATTTGCTCAATTGCCGTTTCACTGAGGGGATTTTAGTGAAGCGGCAAATTGTGCTAAGATGGATGAATACGGCTGAGAGAAAGAGGTTAAGGAATGTCACTTAATCAAAAGATTAGAGGTTCGACCCGGGCTTATTCATACAATCTGATAAAGGAACGAATTTTGCACCTTGAACTTGAGCCGGGCACAAAGATTTCCGAGAAGGAAATTGCGGATGAACTGCAA
Source organism: Paenibacillus pabuli NBRC 13638 (assembly GCF_001514495.1). Taxonomy (GTDB): domain Bacteria; phylum Bacillota; class Bacilli; order Paenibacillales; family Paenibacillaceae; genus Paenibacillus; species Paenibacillus pabuli. Next base: position 196,314 of record NZ_BCNM01000014.1, on the reverse strand, counting down.
GTAAGCAGAACGCCAGTACGTGAAGCATTCATGAAGCTTGCCGAAGAAGAATTACTGGATATCATTCCTCAGAGTGGAACGATTGTCTCCCATATTAATTTGGAGCATGTTGAAGAAGGCCGGTTTATGAGAGAGAAGATGGAGAAGGAAATTGTCACTCTGGCTTGCGCCTCTTTTCCAGAAGAATTCATATTCAGACTCGAAACCAATATTGCCATGCAGGAAGTATGTATAGGGAAAAATAATTTCTATCGTCTTTTTGAATTGGATGAAGAGTTTCATCAGATATTGTTTCAGGGAACGGGTAAAATGAGGACGTGGAAAATGCTGCAGCAATTGAATATTCCCTTTAATCGGCTTCGTTTATTACGGTTGTCTGAAGATTCCGATGCCGAGGTGATTATTTCACAGCATAAAGAGATATATCGGCTCATCACGGAACGTGAGACTGACCAAGCTGTTCAGGTGATGGAAGCCCATCTTAGACTTGTTGTAGTAGAACAAGAGAAGATGAAAGCAAAATATCCGCATTATTTTATATAGAACATCAGATGTTGTATACTCCATATGCAGAAACCCCTGTTCGAAATGAACAGGGGTTTGTTGAATAAATAATTAGTTCACTGCATTAAGCTTGTTTAATAAAAGTAGGGTCCGGGTATGGATCAGCGATCCAGCCATCTTTCTCGATAAACAGACGAACGGCAATGATTTGTTTGTTCTCCATTAATGTGAAGAAGTGCGGTGTATTCTCAGGTACCGAAATAACGTCTCCAGGAGACAACTCTACATTAAAGTAACCTACATCATCTGTAGCTTTGATGACAAAAATTCCTTTGCCGGCTACAATTGCACGGATTTCATCCTCAGCATGAGTATGAATTTCTTCAAATTTGGCAAGCTTCTCTTCAATGTCTGGAGTTTGTTCAGACAGCGTAATGACATCCCATATTTGGTACCCGCGGCGTGCGGCCAAGTCTCTGATTTCATAGTCATATGTTTGGAGCACTTCATTTTTTTGTTCATCGGTGAGCCCAAAATTATTTTGGAGTTCTGTGTTTAATTTGGAGGCGTCCCACTTCTCATATAATACTTCATATTTGTTTAAGAAATTTCGAACATTTTCGTCTCCAGTGATACGTTCGTTCGTATTTCGGATTACAATTTCAGCCATGTTCTTCCCCTCTTTTCCACTTGGTTTAATTGCTATTATATCGGAATGTTCTGTTTTTGTCGATTCGCAAAATCGTCTCACATTTCTAAAAACCCGCCACGGGACAGACCAAAACCGATCTTTCACATTAAGTTAGTTTCTGTTAAACTAAGATTTAACGTTTTGCGGGGGTGAAGATATTGGATAAGCTTAGCCTACATGATGCATTAAAACAACGAATATTAATCCTCGACGGTGCAATGGGGACCATGATTCAACAGATTGATCTCACAGGCGCAGATTTTGGCGGAGAAGACCTGGACGGATGTAATGAAATGCTTGTACTTACGCGTCCAGAGCTGATCCAGCGCATTCATGAAGAATATCTGGAGGCCGGTGCAGATTTAATTGAGACGAATACGTTTGGTGCAACGTCTGTTGTACTTGCTGAATACGACATTCAAGATCGCGCGCGTGAAATCAATCTCGAAGCAGCCAGAATTGCAAAAGCAGCTGTGGATCGATTCTCAACGCCGGAGTCTCCGCGTTACGTTGTGGGTGCCATGGGACCTACAACCAAAACGCTGTCTGTAACAGGCGGAGTAACGTTTCAGGAGCTCATCGACAGTTATTTCGAGCAAGCGCTTGCTTTAATTGAGGGAGGCGTTGATGCGCTGCTGCTTGAAACCTCTCAAGATACTCTTAATGTAAAAGCAGGAAGCATTGGAATTCAACAAGCATTTGAGCAAAGTGGTATCAAGCTTCCTTTGATGATATCAGGAACAATCGAACCGATGGGTACAACCCTCGCTGGTCAGAATATTGAGTCCTTTTATATATCCCTAGAACACCTTAACCCAATTTCAGTGGGACTAAACTGCGCTACAGGTCCGGAGTTCATGCGCGACCATATTCGCTCGCTTTCCGGGATGGCTTCTGTTGCGGTAAGTTGTTATCCCAATGCAGGTCTTCCGGATGAGAACGGTAATTACCATGAATCCCCTGATTCGCTAGCTCAGAAGATTGGTGCTTTTGCCGAGCAGGGTTGGTTGAACATCGCGGGTGGCTGTTGTGGAACAACACCTGCACATATTCGGGCAATGCGGGATACCCTTGCCAAGTACCCTCCAAGAGAAATGAACGGAACTCATCCACCAGCATTGTCGGGAATTGATCCGGTATACGTTGAACAGGACAATCGCCCATATATGGTTGGGGAACGTACGAATGTGCTTGGATCAAGGAAATTCAAGCGTCTTATTGTTGAAGGGAAATATGAAGAAGCTTCGGAAATTGCTCGGGCTCAGGTGAAAAATGGGGCACATGTTGTCGACGTTTGCGTTCAGGACCCGGACCGTGAGGAAGCCGAAGACATGGAGAAGTTCCTTGAACTGGTTGTCAAAAAAGTAAAGGTGCCACTCATGATCGATACGACAGATGCAGCCGTCATCGACCTGGCACTGCAATACTCTCAAGGTAAAGCGATAATTAACTCCATTAACCTTGAGGACGGCGAGGAAAAGTTCGAGCTGGTCACTCCGTTGCTTCATAAATACGGCGGTGCCGTTGTTGTCGGAACGATTGATGAACGCGGTCAGGCCATTAGTCGTGAGGACAAGCTGGAGGTAGCCAAGCGATCTTACGATTTGCTGGTGAACAAATTTGGACTAAAAGCAGAAGACCTGATCTTTGATACCTTGGTGTTTCCGGTGGGTACGGGCGATGAACAATATATCGGTTCGGCCAAAGAAACGATTGAAGGTATTCGGGTTATAAAAGAAGCAATGCCCGAATGTCATACGATACTGGGGATTAGTAACATTTCATTTGGTTTGCCTGAAGCAGGGCGTGAAGTGCTGAACTCTGTATTTTTGTATGAGTGTACCAAAGCGGGTCTCGATTATGCCATCGTTAACACAGAGAAGCTGGAGCGCTATGCTTCCATTCCGGAGGAAGAGCGCAGACTCTCGGAAGAGCTGTTATACAATACGAATGACGAAACACTGGCTGCTTTCGTAGCGGCGTTCCGTAACAAAAAGGTTGAGAAAAAAGAAAAGATTTCGAACCTGTCGTTGGAAGAACGTCTCGCATCGTATGTTGTAGAAGGGAGCAAAGAAGGTTTGCTGCCCGATCTGGAGCAGGCACTCGCCAAATATACTGCCCTTGAAGTAATCAACGGTCCGCTGATGCGGGGGATGGAAGAAGTAGGGCGGCTGTTTAACAATAATGAGCTGATCGTAGCAGAAGTGCTTCAGAGCGCTGAAGTCATGAAGGCTTCGGTAGCTTATTTGGAGCAGTTCATGGAGAAAAACGAGACGTCAGTGAAAGGTAAGATCATCTTAGCGACAGTGAAGGGCGATGTACATGACATCGGCAAAAACCTGGTAGAGATCATCCTGTCCAATAACGGTTACCGGATCATAAATTTGGGTATAAAAGTACCACCAGAGCGTATTATCGAGGCGTACAGAGAAGAAAAAGTCGATGCGATCGGATTGTCAGGTCTATTGGTTAAATCGGCGCAGCAGATGATTCTTACAGCTCAGGATTTGCGAACAGCAGGTATTGATGTACCCATTATGGTTGGTGGTGCGGCATTGACACGTAAATTCACCAAAAACCGAATACGGCCTGAATATAATGGAATGGTTGTATATGCAAAAGATGCGATGGACGGCCTGGATTTGGCCAACAAGCTGATGAATCCAAGCACGCGTGAAATGATGCAGCTTGAGATGGATGCTGAGAAAGAGGCTGACGCCTCGGGTGCAGAAAATGTACAACCCCTTCCCGAGCTTACTCGGGTAGAGCGTTCGGATATCGCAATCGACAATCCGGTTCTCATTCCGCCAGATCTGGAGCGACATGTCATGCGGAACTATCCGCTGTCACACATCTTACCGTATGTGAACATGCAGATGCTGCTCGGGCATCATCTTGGTTTGCGCGGCTCGGTAGAGCAGCTGCTTGCTTCGGGTGATCAGAAAGCTACTGATCTGAAGGCAGTAGTGGATGATATTATGCAGGAGGCGGTACGTGACGGAATTATTCAGGCTCATGCAATGTATCGATTCTTCCCTGCTCAGTCCAGCGGTAATAGTGTCATCGTTTATGACCCTGAGGATACCAGCAATATCTTGCATACATTCACGTTCCCGCGCCAAAAAGTTGAACCATTCCTGTGCCTGTCTGATTTCCTGAAGCCGGTGGAATCCGGACAAATGGATTACGTTGGTTTCATGGTTGTAACAGCCGGACACGGTGTACGAGAATTATCAACGGCTTGGAAAGAGCAAGGCGATTATCTTCGTTCACATGCTCTGCAATCCGTAGCGCTTGAAGTAGCAGAGGGATTAGCCGAGCGTGTTCATCATATGATGAGAGATATCTGGGGCTTCCCTGATCCAGCCCAGATGACCATGAAGCAACGTCATGGAGCACGCTATCAGGGAATCAGGGTATCATTCGGATATCCGGCATGTCCCGATTTGGAAGATCAAGGGCCGCTGTTCAAGTTGTTACAGCCTGAGGATATTGGTGTGGAACTGACGGAAGGTTTCATGATGGAACCTGAAGCATCTGTATCGGCGATGGTATTCAGCCATCCGCAAGCGAAGTACTTTAACGTGGATAAGGCATAAAAGTAAAAGGTCAGGCAAAGCCCTCCGCATTGTCGGAGGCTTTTTGCTGGCAGCAGAAAGAGGTGCGATCCAGAGTGGAACTATATTTCCTGGGAACTAACGCTGGTGTGCCTACGCTTCAGCGGAATGTAACTTCCATAGGGCTGCGCATGTTGGATGAGCGCAGAGCATTGTGGTTGTTTGACTGCGGGGAAGGAACCCAGCATCAGATTTTAAGTTCTCCGCTTAAGTTGAGCAAATTGGAGAAAATATTTATAACCCATTTACATGGAGATCATGTATTTGGACTTCCAGGTCTGCTATCCAGCAGAGCCTATCAGGGTGGCACTACACCATTAACAGTGTATGGACCGCCAGGCACAGAACGAATGATCATGACTACGATGGAACTAAGCCAGTCACGTCTAAACTACGATCTAAGCATTATAGAACATACAGGCGGAGTGCTTTTTGAAGATGAGACTTTTATCGTGGAATCAGCGTTGCTGGAACACCGTATCGACAGTTATGGGTATCGAATTACCGAAAAGGATCGTCCAGGCAGTCTGGACCCTGCAAAACTGGCTGAGTATGGCTTGAAGCCTGGGCCGTTATTCGGTCGTTTGAAACGTGGAGAAACCATTACTCTAGACAACGGTGACTCGCTTCGCCCAGAAGATGTTTTGGGAGCGCCCAAGCGTGGAATGATCGTTACCATTTTGGGGGATACACGCCCATGTGGCAACGTACAGCCACTAGCTCATCAGGCAGATGTCCTTGTACACGAAGCTACGTTCCTGCATGATTTGGCTGATACGGCTCATGAATACTATCATAGTACTTCGAAGCAAGCGGCAGAGGCGGCGAGAGCAGCAGATGCAGGACAGCTGATCATGACCCATTTTAGCTCCCGCTATAAAGATGAGGATCAGCTGCAGCCACTTCTGAAAGAAGCGCAGTCGATATTTCCGAATACGAAGCTTGCGATTGAACACGAGCTTATTCCAGTGGTTCATCGTAAAAGTAAATCCTAGTTGTGGGTGTGCCCAGCTTCACAGCCAAACATGAGGTGGGAAGTGTCGGTAATTGCACGGGACTGAGGGGGGAAGTTACACCCGCGGTCCCTTTTGCAATTGGACGAGAAAGCGTGTAGGATGGGCAATATAAACAGGGAAATGATTCAAATTATTTTCCGGGAAAGCGCAGGAAATGACAAGCTTGTACAGAAGACGCGCGAGTCCAGGCCTCGGTGTTCGATTCATTTCGACGTGTTGCGTGCAGATGCGAGTAAGCCATTTTTTTGTACTGTATACATAGGTTGGCTTTGACGTTCGATGCTAATGGTTAAGGGCATGAAATGTTAATGGAATAAAGAAAGGAAGTGCTGTATATGATTAAGGCCTATCTGATCGATCTGGATGGTACACTCTATCATGGCAGACATCGTATCGAAGGTGCCGATGAGCTTATTCGGACATTAAATGAACAAGGCATGCCTTATTTGTTTGTGACTAATAATTCTTCGCGTACCCCCCAGGGTGTGGCAGATCACTTGAACGGGATGGGTATCCCGGCCGAAGCATCTCAAGTTTGTACATCTGCGGTGGCAGCTGCGGAATATGTAGCTGAAGAGGCTCCTGGTGCGAAAGTGGCCTGTATCGGAGAGGAAGGCCTGTTGCAAGCGCTAGAAGCAGCAGGGCTTGAACTTACGGATGATAAACCGGAGTACGTTATACAAGGAATTGATCGCGAATTTTCCTACAGTAAACTGACCAAGGCACTTCGTTGGATCAATGGCGGCTCCAAATTTATTATGACCAACCCTGACCTACAGCTTCCTTCTGATGATGGCCTTACGCCAGGAGCAGGGACGATTGGGGCAGCGATAGAAGCAGCCACTGGAATTCACCCTACCGTCATAGGCAAACCATCAAGTATTATTATGAAGTCTGCCATTAGTCGATTGAACTTAAAGTCTGGTGAAGTTGCTGTAATCGGAGACAATATGCGTACAGATATTGCAGCAGGAGCAGCAGCGGGTTGTGAGACCATTCTGGTCCTTACCGGAATAACGACACGCGAGAATATGGACAGCCACATCCAGGCAACCAAGGTTCGTCCTGATCATGTCTTTGAAGATTTGCATAAACTGATTGAGTGGCTGTCGCAGACGACAGGCCAAGCATCCAAGAAGGGGTAGATGAACGATGCCGGAATTGCCGGAAATGGAAAACTACCGGACCTTGCTGTCCGAGAACATACTGGATTTACCCATTACAGGTGTGGTGGTTAATCGCGAGAAATCGATTAATACCGAGCCGGATATGTTTATCCGTGAATTGACAGGTAATCGTATCATATTTGTAGAGCGCCGGGCCAAACATCTGATCTTTCATCTGGCTAATGGTAAGCGGCTTGTGCTTCATCTCATGCTGGGCGGAATGATTTTCTGGGGCACGGAAGCTGAACGGCCGGATCGTTCCACTCAAGTGGAGATTCAGTTTGGAGAATATACTTTATTCTTTATTGGGCTCCGTTTGGGCTATCTGCATCTGCTGACGTCGAAAGAAACAGAAGAGGCTATGTCGGACCTTGGTCCTGAACCTTTGGATCGGCGCATGAATACAGAACGGTTTGCTGCCCTCTTGAAAGGACGTCGGGGCACGCTCAAAACGACATTGGTCAACCAGCATATTATTGCAGGCATCGGAAATTGTTATTCGGATGAGATTGCATTTGCAGCAGGCTTGAGACCAAGCTCAAAGACACAAAATATTGCTGCTTCGCCTGAACTTACAGCACGTTTGTACCATTCTGTGCAATCCGTATTGCGAGAAGCTGCATCGGAAGGCGGTTATATGGAAATGCCGTTGATGCAGGGAGATACTAAGACGGGAAGTTATAATGAGCAGTGCCGGGTGTATGATCGTGAAGGGGAAACTTGCCCTCGCTGTGGGGGAACGATAGCACGCGTGGAAATTACGGGCAAGAAGGCTTTCTTCTGTCCGGATTGCCAGCATGAGGCCTAACAGCGGAATCGGGGCACATGTCAGCACCAGAGGTGGATTTCTTCAGGCAGCCAAGCGGGCATATGAGATGGGGGCTACCGCATTTCAATATTTTCCGAAGAACCCTCGGAGCCTTGGCTTGAAAGAACTGGACCTCAAAGATGCTGATCAGTGTCGGGATTGGTGTGAGAAGCAGGGACTTGCTTCGATTGCCCACTCACCCTATCCCACGAATCCGGCTTTGGGCAAAACCCGAGGAGAGGCGGGTTTTCATGCCACCATCGCATCGATACGAAATGATCTGCATATTGCAGACGCCTGCGGTTCAGTAGGGACTGTAGTTCACTTTGGACATCTCAAGAGCAATGAACCACTCGAAGGATACCAAAATCTCATATCCTGTCTGGATACCGCATTAGCGGAGTGGGATGGACAGGCAAAGGTTTTGCTTGAAAATCAGGCTGGAGATCATGGTCCCATGGGTACGACAATGGAAGAATTGATACAAATTCGCAAGCTAAGCCGGTATCCCGAGCATATTGCTTTTTGCTTTGACACGTGTCATGCTTTTGCTTCAGGCATGTGGACAACAGGCAATGAGGCATCGATGCTGGAGAAAGGCAGACTGCTCGGATACTGGGATGCTCTGGCGGCTGTTCACTTTAATGATTCGAAATATCCATCCGGTTCATGCAAGGACAGACATGCACGGATCGGACAGGGTTATATAGGAGAAGAAGCGATGCAGGAACTGTTATGTGCGCCTGAGTTTCAGCAAGCGGTAGTTGTGCTGGAGACTGAATCAGGGGAAGATGGAACACACCGCGGTGACATTAAGCTCATGCGTTCCTGGCTTTAAATGGGAGAGGAGCGATTGTAATGCATGTTTTTTTGGATGATTACCGGGCTTGTCCGAAAGGGTTTGTTTTAGCTACCAATGCAGAAGAATGCCTAATCCTGCTTAGGGAAGGTAACGTGGACATTTTATCCCTGGATTATGAACTGGGTCCGGATTCACCGAATGGCGGTGAAGTTGCTGCTTCCATCGTCAGGGAAGGTTTATTCCCGCGTCAGATCTATTTGCACACGTCCAGTATGTATGGCAAACGTCAGATGTACGAATTGTTATACAGCAATAAACCAGACTCTGTCACGGTTCATAATGGTCCAATGTCTGGGGAGGTTATGCTTCGTGTTGCTTCGGAAGAGGAAAGCAGATGAGGCCGATTACGACTAAAATGTTAATGCGTGGCGTATGGGAAGGCATGCCTCAGGCAGTATTTATCTATACCCCGCTCTGCGGAACTTGCGCAGCTGCACGTCGTATGCTGGAAATTGCCGAGCATTTGCTGCCTGAGGGGATTTTGACGGAGATGAATATTCATGATATCCCTGAACTGGTTCAGCAGTATCAGATTTCGAGCGTCCCTGCGGTTATGTTGTTTGATGGTGAACATGATGTGCCCAAAATGGTCTATCGTATGAACTCTGTCGAGCATCTGTTAGGGGAAATCCGAAAGGCGGTGCTAAAATGAGTATTATCTCGATGGAGCATGTATCTCTTAGACGGGAAGATAATCAGATTCTGGATGACGTTCATCTGAATATCAAGGAAGGCGAGCACTGGGCCATTCTCGGACGCAATGGGTCGGGCAAAACAACACTGCTTGAAATGATGAATGGATATATGTTTCCAAGTCAGGGGCGCATTGAAGTATTGGGCAACCTCTATGGACAATGCGATGTTCGGGAGGTTCGTAAAGACATTGGTTATATCAGTCAGACCTTGATTGAAAAACTGACGCTGCGAGATCCGGTATGGGAAGTGGTTGCAACAGGAGCTTATGCTTTTTTGCGTTTCTATCAAACGATCCCGGATGATGTGAAGGATAAAGCCATGAACCTGCTTGATGAGATGGGTTTTGCAAAGCTGGCTAACCATCCGCTCGGAACACTTTCTCAAGGGGAGCGCAAAAAAGTAATGCTTGCCCGTTCACTGATGGCAAATCCCAAATTGCTGATTCTGGACGAGCCTTGTGCCGGCCTTGATTTGTATGAACGCGAGAACATGCTGGCCGAAATTGATCGGCTGCGTAAGCGTAGTATCACTGTCGTATATGTCACTCATCACGTCGAAGAGATCGTACCGTTGTTTACACATGTGGCCTTGATCCGCGATGGACGTATTGCTGCGGCAGGTCCCAAACATGAAGTTTTAACACAAGAAACAATTAAGCATACGTACGATGTTCCAGTCGATATCCAATGGGATAATGGACGTCCCTGGATTCGCGTACGTTCTGGAGGGTAACACAATTTGAGTACACAGTCATCTTGGGGAGAAGGAGACTTCTCCCGTTTTATTTGCACGGCCAATCATGGTTTTGCACCCTACGCTCAGGAGGAATTGCGCCGTACGTTTGGTGCAGTCAAGAGCACGGTACTCGTACCTGGTGAAATACTGCTTGCCGGTCTTCCGATTGCCAAAGAAGAGGTATCGATTAAGCTTTTAGAGGTTAATCCTACGTTTTTACGGCATATTCAGCCTGTTCAATTTCAGGAAAACACCGAAGATTCAGCACAAGCGATGGAAAAGTTAATTTCATTTGTCCTAAACCATACCGAGTTAACAGGAACAAATGTTACATTACAAGTTCGTAAAACTGAAGGGGCCTTCTGGCAGGAAAATGCTGCTTCTTTAAAACAACTGTTGACCGAGAAGCTGAATGATCTTGGCTGTGAGTGGGTTGTTCGTGATGCGGAATATGTGATATCTGTCTTTGTTGCGAATGATATGTTATACGCGGGAGTATCCCGGCCTGAACAAAATTTGTCTGACTGGAGCGGCGGAGCTGTTCGTTTCCAGAAGGAGGAGGGACAGATCTCCCGAGCCAAATTCAAATTGCTTGAGGCGGAGCAAACATTTGGCATCGACTTTACTTCTTTCCACAAAGCATTGGATATTGGTGCTGCACCGGGCGGATGGACTTCTTTTCTGCTTGAGCGCGGGCTTGAGGTTACAGCGGTTGATCCGGCGAAGATGGATGCGTCCCTGCTGCAATCGCCCAAATTAACCTTTTTGAAAAAAAACGCAGGCGATGTACGCTTTCGCGAAGGTGAATTCGATCTGCTCGTATGTGATATGAGTTGGAGTCCGAAGCTGATGAGCCGCCTTGTGTCAGACCTGTTATACAGCCTTCAATCGGGAGGAACAGCAGTTGTTACGGTGAAGTTGCTGCATAAGAAGCCGCTCGCGTTGATTAAGGAAGTCATCGATACATTTGAGCGCTCAAGAATGCAAATTCAACGCTCCAAGCAGTTGTTCCACAACAGGGAAGAGATCACGCTGTATATGATTAAGTATTAAGTTATTAAAGGCATTAAACTTTATGCTTTACAACACCTTATTGCTTATACTATAATGATACCAATATTAACCATAACAAGTTGAGGGAAAGCATCCCGAAGGTGAACACGTCCGGTTATCCGGTCTGTTCCGCTTCGGTGGAGCTTTCCCTTTTTTGTTATGTAACCAAGGAGGAGTCCATATGAGACATCCGGCTAGGCTCGAGCACGGAAGCCTGCTGGGAGGAAGATATCGTATCGTGTCCATTCTGGGTTCGGGTGGAATGAGTCATGTATATGAAGCAGAGGATTTGAAGCTGCCAGGCAAAACCTGGGCGATCAAAGAAAGTGTGACGGCTATGCCATATGAAGGCAGTATGGAGTCAGAAGCTGCTCTCCTGACATCTCTGCGACATCCCAGATTGCCGCAAATTGTAGATTTTTTTGTTCCGGATGAGCACGGGTATACCTATCTTGTCATGGAATACATTGAGGGATTAACGCTAAGTGATTATTTCAAGCAATGTCGTGGAAAGATCCCGCTTGAACATATGATAGAGTTTGTACTTCAGCTGCTGGATGTATTGAGTTATTTGCATAGTCAGGACCCACCTGTCATCTATCGGGATTTGAAACCATCTAACATTATGATTACACCAGAACATGAAGTGAGACTGATTGATTTTGGAATAGCGAGGAGCTACAAAGCACAAAAAGTCGATGATACGGTTAAATTGGGAACGGCTGGTTTCGCTGCACCTGAACAATATGGCTCAGGACAGACGGATGCTCGTTCAGACCTTTACGGGCTCGGGGCATTGCTGCTCTATCTTATGACTTGTGGAGCTTATACGGAATGGATTCAAGGTGTGGAGAGCTCCATTCGCAGTGATGTCCCACGTACCTATGTCCCAGTTGTGCGAAGGTTGCTGCGCGTGAATCCGAATGAGCGTTTTCAATCTGCAGATGAAGTGCGCAAGGAACTGCTGCGCAGACCGGGTATAGCACCTGAGGGTTCAGAAACCACGTTGACCCTAAGCGGAGGAACCAGAGTGATCGCTCTGACGGGCGCCTCATCAGGTGTGGGAGTTACGCATACGGCTATAGCCATTAGTCACTACCTAGAACGGCAAAACTTCAAAGTGGCCGTAATCGAGATGTCTCCCCGGTCTCAATCGTTTGCTCGTATTCAACAAGTGGCTTATATGGGTAAACCTGTGCCAGCTGGCAGACAGTTTGCTGTGGATGGCGTGCATTATTGGAAACAATCAGGGCGAGCAGACATTCTGTCCTTACTTGGAGGCAGCTATCAGTTCATTGTAATGGATCTTGGCAGTGGTCAGGACCAGAGCCGGCTTGAAGAGTTTCTCAGAGCAGACCTCCCCATTGTGATAGGTTCAGGTGCGGAATGGAGACAGGCCGAGATCGGGGCTTTTGTTCGTTCACACAACCGGTATCCGCGAGAAAAATGGATCTACTGCCTGCCGCTTGCAGCTGCTGACGCGGTTCAGCGCATGCGCAAGACGTTGGACTCTTCCAATGTATATGGTCTGCCATTACATATCGATCCCTTTGATCGGGAACCACAGATGGATAAGGTTTTTGCTCATATTTTGACTCATATGATTGGGCAGCTTCCCAAGAAGCGTTCATTTTTTGCAAGAAAAAGAGTGCATGATTAGAAGAGTTTGCGAAAGGAGAGCCTCTTTTGTCTAAATTAAGAAAACAAAGCCGTCAACTGATTTATGCCGGGCTGACGGGAGCAGGAGCGATTGGCCTGCTGTTCGGGGCATATGTCATTTATAATGTCAAAACCATGAGTGATACGAGGTCTGAAGTGGAGGCTCGTTATTCATCAGCCTATGAACAAAAAGAGGCTGAATTGATGCAACAATGGAATTCGGGAGCACAGGGATGGGTGACTATACGGGATGTTGAAGCGGGGGAGCCTATATTGCCAGAGGACATCAAACTCATTGCGGTTCCGGATGCACAGGCGCCAAGGAATCTGTGGTCCAGCTCCAAACAGATGGATGGTCAGGTGGCGAAAATAGAATTAAAAAAAGGAACAGCGATCACAACAGAAATGGTGTATGAGGATACTCCGGCGCCGCCGGATTTAAGAAACCGTGAACTACAGGTTGTTTTGCTACCATCTTCACTCGTGAAGGGTGATATCATTGATATTCGCATTCAGTTTCCAACGGGGCAAGACTATATTCTCCTGTCCAAAAAGAAAGTCGAAAGATTAAATGCAGCTACACTATGGATTACGATGACGGAGGAGGAGATTCTTTCTCTTTCAAGTGCAATTGTAGATGCTTATTTACATAAAGCTTCAATCTATGCCTTGACCTATGTAGAACCACAGTTCCAGACCCCAGCGATTCCGACGTATCCTGCCAATAATGAAGTTCTAAAATTGCTGGAGAGTGATCCGAATCTTGTGCGACGGGCTGAAGTGGAGTTAGCACGACAGGTGCGAAGTTCACTGGAAAGCTCACTTGCTGCCTCTTTGTCAGCACCGTCCCAAGGTGTGGAGCAGGATGTTGCGCAGTCCTCCGTTTCATACAATAATCGTCCCGGAGCGAATAACTCTTCATCTACCGATGGAGTCATCTGGAATGACGGGTCAGGTACGGGGGGAACAACAGGGACGGGGAGCGATGATTCTTCAGTGTCAGCTTCAAGTACGGATGAGCAGAGAGGCTTGCTGACAGGCGGAGAGTAAAATGTAAAAAAATCAATCTATTATTCGTGTAACAACGCAAAAAAAAAATCGAAAGGAGCTTTGATGACTATGCAAACATGGATTTTTGCCGGGTTATGCGAGAAGAATGACCTGATGCTGTATCTTTGCAAAATACTAGCCACCTCCGGTAAACGTGTAATGCTGGTTGATGGAACATTACAACAGAAATACGGATATGGCGTCGGAGAAAGTCAACAATCTTTGCGGATTACTGAGTTTGAAGGCTTTGATATAGCCTGTCAGTTTGTAACCTCAACTGCTGTTGAAAGTCACCTTGAAGCGAGTGGTGAGCAATTGGAAGCATATGATTACGTTCTTTACGACATGGAAACATCACACTTTGCATCACGTGACCTGTGGCTCACGGCAGATATCCGTGTCTGGGTCAGTGACTATGAACGTTACAACCTGGAACGGGGCCAAGGCTGGCTAAGGCGATTGCTTGAAGAACAATCTCTGCCAGCAGAACTACCCTTTCAACGGATTTTGATTAATGCCGTTGATTGCAAATTGGAGGCGCGATATCTCTGGGCGTATCTGGAAGGCAGTCCATTTGTATGGACGGGGGAATCGTTGATGCTTCCATGGGATGAGTTGACTGCAGCAGTCAAGCTGGAAAACGAGCATCACCGTCGAATTCATCTGGCGCCATTATCAAGAAACTATAAAAAATCGCTGTGCAGATTGGTGGAACAGTTGACGGGCTGGGAAAATGTCCAGAGTCGTCGGGCCATTAAAGAAGCAGAAAGGATGAAGGCATGAGCACCATTTCGTTTTGGAGCCCTTTCGCAGGGACGGGCAGCACGTCAAGCGTATTAATCGCCGCGTATGCGATGGCACTTCACTATAGAACGAGAGTTCTGCTTGTAAATACAGGTCCGGTTGGGAGTAGTACAGAGGCTGCCCTGCCACTCCGTGAAATAGGAGTAACAGGGTCAGATTTTACTTTTGAAGAGGGAGGCTGGGATGCAATTGAACGACTCCATATCAGTGGGAGTCTGAATAAGCATAATTTGAGGGATTATACGAAGCCGCTTCTCAAAGATCGTCTAGACTTGTTGACCGGCAGAATTAACAGGATGGAGCGTTCCCCACAGGAGCATGTAGAGACTTTAAAAAGACTGTTGGACGTAGCGAATGAATATTATGATCTGGTTCTTCTGGACGCAGACCGGGCAGGCGCGAGTGCTCAAATGCTGTTGGATCAGGCTGATTATGTCGTTGTAAACCTGAATCAAAATATGAGGGATTTGGAGAGATTTTTTGAAGAAATCCGACCCGAGAGCATGAATAATCGGAACATGCATGTCGTATTGAACAAGTATGACCCCCATTCTCGCGCAAGCATTACCAACATTCGGCGGCGCTTTCGATATAAGGGATCGATATCGGTATTGCCATATACAACCGGATTCCTGGATGCGTTCAATCGTCGAGATGCGGCGGCGTACTTGCAATTGGAAGGCTTGAGTGACCATAAGGACATTCGTAAAGGGAGCTTTGCTGCAAGTATGGCTGAACTCGCTCGCTTCATTATGGACGGTGCTGGTATGCGTACCGTTCTGAAGAGGCTGGAAAGGGGCGCCTGAACCTCTCATGCTTTGGAATACCCTGTGGTTAATGTTAATTTTGCTGTTATGTCTTGCTTATGTCTGGTTCAAATATAGAGCTTCTAATCGTCAAAAGATTAACCGTTCCCCTGAACGAGACTCTTTCACGATTGAAGTATTGACAGAGAAAGTGAAACATTCACTCCATGAGCTCAGTCACAGCCAACTTGCTGATGCTGGACTGCATGAGGAAGAATATCGACGGAGAATCAATCAGCGCGCGGAAATGCGGAAGGCTCTTAAAGGCTGTGTATCCGGCAGCATCAGTGACAAAACATATGTCAAAAATCTGATAGGAGATCTGCTGACTCGCAGTATAGGCTTGAACAAGTCCAATATAGATGAAGTCATTTATTTTGAAGAAACCGAGTTGCTGACGATTCAGGATCAGTTTGAGATTGTATTTTATCTATACCGCCAGCAATTCGGTGTCGATGCTTTGTCGCGCATGATTGACACGTATGACCTTGGCAGATTGAGGCTGGATGAACGTGCTGATGACGGAGGGAGTTACTATATCTCGGAAGAGGACATCCGGTATGTGTTTGAGTGTGAATATAGACAACTGGGATTCAGAGAAAAAACGGATATTATCGTTCAACGTATCTACCAGCATTATAAAGGCTTTTCAGTAGTTGATGAAATAAGGGACCAACGTATTGATGGTGTTAGCGGTGGTGTTAGCGGCATGCTGGATGCTGTTCAGGATATGGGGCTGCGACAGCCGGCTTCGTGGAACGATCTGCTAGCGGACGGACTCGAAGATGCTCCCCTTGAAGAACGGCTTAGTGGGATGGAAAGTGTCTGGATTTTCTATAAGGGAAAATCTATTCATCTGTCTTTCCTGTCTTTTGGGAGTATCCGTGAACTGAAAAGAGTATGTCAAAATATTTATAAATACAACTATCCAGGGCAGCTTTCGGAGGCGAATGGGTACAAGGTGAATGAGATGAAGGACGGCTCACGTGTCGTTGTTGTGCGTCCTCCCTTTGCTGAATCATGGGCTTTCTTTGTCCGGAAATTTGATATTCCTAATGCTTCATTGGAACAGCTGATTACCGGAAATAATGCAGATCTGCCAATCACTTTGCTGCGATATCTGATGAAAGGTAGTCGGATAACAGCTGTAACAGGAGCACAAGGGTCTGGTAAAACGACGCTGCTTATGGCGATGGTGAAGCATATTTATGCCTCGTATACCCTGCGGGTACAGGAGATGGCTTTCGAATTACAGCTGCGGCGTATATACAGTCGGCGTAATATTCTAAGCTTCCGGGAGACCGAGCACATTTCAGGTCAGCAGGGGCTGGACCTACAGAAAAAGACGGATGGTACTGTGAATATTCTCGGTGAGGTCGCAAGTGACGAAGTAGCAGCTTGGATGATTCAGATGTCCCAGGTTGCCAGTCTGTTCACTCTGTTCACTCATCATGCCAAAACGTTTCGCGATCTGGTCTTCTCTCTCCGCAACTCATTGCTCAAAACAGGCATGTTCCAACATGAACATATTGCTGAGGAGCAGGTAGTTAGTGTCATTAATTTCGATGTACATATGAAGAAGGATGCGGAAGGACGAAGGTATATTGAACGGATCACGGAATGTCTGCCGCGAGCAAATAAAGGGGACAGCGTTGAAGAGCGGGCGGGTTTTACGTTTCGTAACGTGATCGAGTACAGGGATGGTGATTACGTCGCCATCGCTCCGATCTCCACCGGGAGTATCTCGGATATGCGGGATCAGATGACACTGCAGGACGCAGCGCTGTTCGAACAGTTCATCAAGCAACATTGGGGTGATACCTATGACCGTTAAGCTGATTCTTCTTTTGATGTTAGGGATATGCGCAGGTGGTCTGATGATTACGCTGCTTGTGCTGAATCTGTTACGTCATAGAGGAGGTGACACTGCAAATAGATCCATAGAGATGGATACGCTGAACAGAAATCGGACGCTGCGATGGGGAACGTTCCTGTTACAGTGCTATCGATGGGGTGCGAAAGTGCCGCTGCTTTCTGCTTATATTTTACAAGTGCAGAAGCGAGTCTCATTCCGGCATGTTGGCGACGAACCAGCTTTAAGGCGAATGACCATGAATGTGGTTGTGATTATCCTCGGAGGATACGGAAGCATCAGTGTGATCCTTTTCCTTATGCAGCCGGGTATCGCCTTTGTCATACTGTCTGTACTCTGTGCTGTAGTTCTGAACAGTCTTGTACTCGATATGTGTCTGAATCGTATGGAAAAGCGATTGTTGATGCAGATGCTGGATCTGTTTGCCGACGTGAGACATCGGTATCATCAGCATGGGATGGTTGAGGAAGCGTTGTATGAAGCAGCTGAAGCGGGCAAAGGAGAAGCTTCAGAGCAAGTACTACTGATTTATGAGGCATTGACTTCACCAGATCCTAACGAAGCTTTAGAAAGATACTATGAAATTGCTCCTAATCGTTTTCTTAAAGGTTTCGCAGGGATTTCATATATGGTGATGGAGTTTGGGGACAAAGACAGAGCACAGGGTTCAATCTACTTGAAAGGTCTCGGGAATCTGACACAGGAAATTCACCTGGAAATTTTACGGCGGGACAAACTGGATTATCTTTTAAAAGGATTGAACATTATTGCCCTAGCCCCTGTTCTCTTCACAGCACCTATTGAACGTTGGGCCAGAGGAAGTTTTCCCACAATGGATGAATTCTACCGAAGTAAGATCGGGTTTGTAACCAAAATATCGATCTACGTCATTATTATCCTTGCTTACATGCTCCTGCAAAGACTTCAGCAATATGATGAAACGCGGTATCGAACAGGGCGCAGACACTCCAGGCTCGATCAGTTTCTGTACAGGCAGACATTCCTTCGGAAAGTTGCGATGATGTTCGCGGCCAAACCTGGCAGCACCAACTACAGTCAAACGATAAGACTGATGCGTGAAAGTAGCTCGGAGCTAAAATACGAATGTCTGGCTTTACGAAGGTTGATGTTATTTGCAAGTTGTTTTGTCCTGACTATCGGCTGTATCTTGCTGCTGCATCAGGTAGAACGAAATCACATATTACATGATCCTGTGAGAGACGACCGAATGTTTGGCGCAATGGGAGATTCGGAATTGAAGCAGGCTACGGAAAAGACAAGTCTTGATCAAGCCGTACTGGAGAGCATCAAAATGAAGCGGGGAGCAACTTATGATGAAATATCCAATGCTTTGCAAGCCCTGAATCCCATACAGATGGATCATGATTCACAGACTGAGACCATCGCACGCATTATGCAGAAGCTGGAGGTGTACAACAAACAATATCTCCACTGGTGGGAGCTGATGATAGCAGTCATGACAGGTTTAGCAGGTTATCACATGCCGATCTGGCTCATGATGTTCCAGCGCAAAATGCGCAGTATGGACATTAGGCATGAAATCTATCAGTTTCAGACCGTTATATCGATCTTGCGGGAAATGGACCGTATGTCTGTCGAGGAGATCTTGGAATGGCTAAATCGATTTGCAGTTATATTCAAAAGACCCCTGCAGAAATGCCTGCTGCACTTTGAGCATGGGCCGGAGCATGCCCTCGAGCAACTAAAAGAAGATGCAGGTCTGCCTGAATTTCAGCGACTGGTTGATAAACTGCAACTCGCCCTTGGGAAAATTTCAATTCGGGAAGCTTTTGATGATTTAGACAGCATGATGGCCTTTTACTTCGAACAACGGAAGCAGGAATATACAAAGATGATTGATGTGAAAGCTTCATGGGGAAGGATGATCGGATTTACACCGATGTATGCCCTGATCTTTCTCTACCTGGTCATTCCGCTGGTTGGCATGAGTTTCTTGCAAATGAACATCTATTATGAACAGATTCAGAAACTGTAATTTCCACTTGTGTAATAGTCTGAAACATATTAAAAACTAATCATTTTAGGAGGATTTATCATGAACAATGCATCAAGCGCTCTAAAGGTGGCAGCAGGAATTTTTCTGACCATCGCCCTTATTACGATTGTGGTCCTGTTATTTATTTCGGCTCAGGAGGCAACCAAAACGGCGCAAAACAATTTTGCTGATATCCAAACCGAGTTGTCCCAGGCTGCTTTTACGGTGTATGACGGAACAACCATTAGTGGATCACAGGTAACCAACGCATTGCGTAAATATGCGGACAAGGATCAGTTTGGAATTCAGGTTATTACAGGTAAAAATAAGGGAGGTCAATGGTATGGTAATCAGTTGAATATCTCCCAGGATCTCAATAATGCAGATTATGGTTCTGTCATTTCTCCAGATGATAAAGTGGGTGTTATTAATCAAACCATGAGTGAAAAAGACAACCAATATGTCAATCCAAGTGGTAAATTCAAAGCGGTTATCGTAAAAGACAGATCCAATGTGGTAAGAGGGCTTATTTTCCAGCAATCCTGATAGGAGTTGGTTAATGATGTCCCAGAATACGCAGCAGTTCATGTTGTTCTGTACGGCGGTTGTCCTGTTTGTGACAGCCTGCCTGTACGGGCAGCAAAATGTCAAGGTTTTATCAGAGGCATTGAACCACATGATGCAGACCACTGCAAACATGGAAGGACGACTAAATACAACTTTGCACATAAGCCAGCCTGAACGTTACAGTGGCGCTGAAGTAATACATACGGTAAGACAGATGACAGGGACAACGATCAGCGTGGAGGTAGATGGGAAAGCCTATATCATTGATCCCCTTTTAAATAGAACAGTGACTATCCCTGTCCAACTTGCTGCATCGTACAGACCTGAGTTCATTAGAAATGAGACTGGCGAAGTGCTGAAGATTGCGTTTTGGAAGGAGGCCAGTATACCTTGATTAATGCCGCATCCAAGCTGCTTGCCGTTCTTCTGGCAGTCGTATTGCTGTATGTATATCCCGCAGCAGAGACAGCTGATCGGCAGGATGACATGGCTCGAATGACCGTTGTACAGAATGTTACACGTTTTGTTGATGCAGTCAGAACAAAGGGATACATTTCCCCTGGCATGTATGCAGAGTTCGAAGAACAGATGGCTAGGACTGGTAATTCATATGAAGTTTCCATGGAACATTTACATAAAAAGTATGTACCTCATTATTCTGATCCGCTGGATCACAGTACATTTTCTGGAACTTATGAGATCGTACAGGATGGCTATTATTCAGCTCAGATTAAAGCAAAGCTATTTCCATCGTCAGGTGTGCTGGCTTCTGATGATCCCGGGCGCAGATATACACTTGTGATGGGGGATTTCTTCACGGTGACCGTTAAAAATACAAATCGTACACCTGCCATGCTGATTCGTGAGTGGTTGAATGGGTCTGCCCAGGCAGCAGCCGTCTTTACCACATATGGAGGTATGGTTCTCAATGAAGATTACTGAACTTTCCATTGTGTTTGTGCTTATCTTTTTACCTATTTTCTGGGTTATATCTCACCATACCGATAGTGCCCGAGAGGCTCAATATTTAAGCGATCGATACAGGGCGGCACTTCAGACGGCAGTCATGGATGCAGGAGCGGTGATGCATCAAAATGAGAAACAAAACGATGAAGCGGGGTATGATTCAACCAAATTTGTAAAAGCGGACAAAGAGCTTGCATTACTTACGTTTACCCAAACAATGGCGCTAAATATGGGGATTCAGGATGATCCTGCCGCGACAAAGGCCATGTTTAATTACATACCTGCGATAGTTGTACTGGATTATGACGGTTATTATATTTTGGCAAACGAAACAGAATTGACGGGAAAGCTTGAAGAGTCATTCCGGCACGTTTGGAGCCCCAAGAAACCTTATACATATTCTGATTCAAATGGCAGCAGTATGAACTTCACGCTCGATGGGTATGTGTATGCCTATGATGCAGGCTTGGGCAAATGGGTGGAAGGCTTCCAGAAAGAATTGGCCTCCAGCACGCAAATCCCTCTGCTTCAGAATGCCGAGCTCTTTGAACAGGTCAGACGAACCCGGATCGTAACAAGTGTACAGGAAGATTTGGCAGAGGTTATCAACAGGCATAATGAGTTTGCAAGACGAAACGGCGTGTCCTACACCTTTACCATGCCTTTGATTTCTCAAGAAGATTGGTACAATTCAATTGATGATACGGGGCTTATGGCCTTTATTCAGGGGATACCTGTAGGGAACGAAAAGATTAATAATTATGCCATTGGAGGTGGTAGACTGGTCAAGAAAACAGCGATCATTGGCGGAGTTGATCCGGTAAGTGGAATCAAATATTATTATCCCTCCACATGTGACAATAGTTACAGGGCCGAAGAAGTGTTTACAGATGCGAAACAAGCGGCGAGGCAAGGTTATTTTGAGTATAACTGTTCCATAAATTAGGGCAGGTTGTTTGTAATATGAAAGCGAGGTTGCATGAGATGTTTACATTACTTTCAGAAAAGGCGACACCTGTGCTAAAATAGGGTTTCGGAACGATAGTAATGTCCAATAGATAGGAGCAACCTCATCTTATGAGTTTATTGTCAGTAGAGAATGTGAGTCACAATTTTGGAGATCGCACATTATTTAAAAATGTATCTTTTCGTTTACTCGCCGGAGAGCGTGTAGGCCTTGTTGGTGCAAATGGTGTGGGCAAGTCCACACTGATGAACATCCTTACCGGAAAATTGCTGAAGGACGAAGGGAAGGTTGAATGGACCCCCAAAGTTCGATATGGATATCTGGATCAGCATACCAAGCTCACGCCTGGAAAAACGATTCGTGACGTGTTGAAAGACGCGTTCCTGCCTTTGCTTGAGTTGGAAAAAGAAATGATGTCCATTACAGATCAGATGGCAGACGCCGACCCGGACAAGCTCGAATCGTTGCTGGAAGAAATGGGTGATATTCAGGAACAGTTGGAGCAAGGTGACTTTTATCTGATTGATGTGAAAGTGGAAGAGATGGCTAATGGACTCGGATTGTCGGCGATCGGTCTGGATCGTGACGTGGCCGCGCTTAGTGGTGGTCAACGTACGAAGGTATTGCTGGCCAAGCTTTTGCTGGAGAAGCCGACTGCACTTCTGCTGGATGAGCCCACGAACTATCTCGATGTGGAACACATTGAATGGTTGACGCGTTACCTGAAGGATTACCCGTATGCATTTATTCTGATTTCGCATGATACGGATTTTATGAATGAAGTCGTTAACGTTATTTATCATTTGGAATTTGCCAAATTGACGCGTTATGCAGCCAATTATAACAAATTTCTTGAAATGGCCGATATGAATAAAGCTCAGCATATTGATGCTTATGAGAAACAGCAGGAATTTATCAAGAAACAGGAAGATTTTATTCAGCGGAACAAGGCGCGTGCTTCCACCTCTGGTCGTGCCAAGAGCCGTGAGAAGCAGCTTGGCAAGATTGAACGGATTGACCGTCCTGATGAGGCTGCCAAACCTACCTTCAAATTCAAGGATGCTCGGGCGAGCAGCAAAACTGTCTTTGAGGGTATTGATTTTGAGATTGGATATTCGTATCCATTACTGCCCAAGATGACGATGACGATTGAGCGTGGCGAGAAAATTGCCATTGTCGGATGTAACGGTGTAGGTAAATCAACACTGCTGAAGACCATCCTAGGGAAAGTCCCGCCGATTAGTGGAAAGACATTTTTAGGTGATTATCTGGAAACAGCCTATTTCGAACAGGAAGTACGTGCCGGAAATATTACCCCAATTGAAGATGTATGGAATGAATTTTCCCATCTGACACAGAATGAAGTCCGGGGACATCTCGCACGTTGTGGACTGAAAAATGAGCATATCACCCGTCCCCTTAACGCGCTTAGTGGTGGAGAACAAGCAAAAGTTCGTTTGTGTAAACTTCTGATGCGTGAAAGCAACTGGATTTTGTTTGATGAGCCGACCAACCATTTGGATGTGACAGCCAAAGCAGAGTTGAAACGTGCCTTGCAAGAATTCAAGGGTACGGTATTGCTCGTATCCCATGAACCTGAATTCTATGAAGGATGGGTAACCAAAACATGGGATGTTGAGGCTTGGTCCGAGAAACAATAGTAAGTTATCCTAGAATTGAACCAGCTAGTTCAATCACTACATTGATCTTAAAGCAATAGATGAGCAGCGTAATCAATGGAAATGTACGGTGACAAAAAAAGGTGTCTATGGTAACATAGGCTACAGCTTCATATGAACACTAGGGGGGCCGCACGATGCGGCTGAGATGGAAGAATTCGATTCCGGACCCTTTGCACCTGATCTGGATTATACCAGCGTAGGGAAGTGGCGTCTTTCAGCTAATGACAAGAAACAATAATCGTTCATTTTATTGTGACATTGTCTACAAAGTCCAAGCATGCAGTTCTTGTGTATATAACAATAGGACTATCGGTTCTGTGATTATCATGCATAGAGTAACCGCGTGCGAAGCTCATTCAGCTGATACATGAATTTTAAATTCGTGGCCACTCCCCTACGGGAGTGGCTTTTTTGTTTTTTATATATCAAGGTAAATTAGGCAAGAGGAGGGTGAACAGGACGGCGATCTTCCATCAGCATGTAACCACACGATCTTTTGAATTGCATGTGGTTTCACCAGGTACAGGTGATATGGACCTTTTTTGGAACACCGCTAAGGACATATGGCGGTACGTCGATTATATTCACATTCGGGAAAAACAGCTCAGCCTGAAGCAACGGATGCTTTGGGCACAAACATTGAAAAGGCAAGGTGTTCCGTCTAACCGAATCATTATGAATGGCTCAGGTCAGTTGGCTCAACATGGGTTGGTTGGCGGTGTGCATTGGGGCCAAGCTGCTATTCGCAGTTATGATAAGGAGTTGGGGAGAGTCGATCGGCTTCGTCTAGGGGTATCGGTTCATTCTCTGGAAGAAGCAAAAGTTGCAGAAGAACGGGGAGCGGATTATCTCTTTTACGGGCATATATATGCCTCACCCAGTAAGCCAAATTGCGAGCCTAGAGGACTCGCTTCGTTGGCTGAGGTATGCTCCAAACTTTCAATTCCGGTGATCGCGATTGGTGGGATTGGGACAGAGAATATTGCTGCCATTCGAACTGCTGGCGCTAAAGGGGCTGCGGTGATCTCTGCGATTTGGTCAAGCAATAACCCGGAGCTGGCTGCAGCTTCACTGCGGCAGGCGATTACGGATTCAGAGAAGTACGCCGAACCAAGGAGATGAGATCATGAGAGATGAAGCAAAAAGTCGAAGCGGGAATCGTTCAGCTTCTCATCCAGGAGCAGTATCGAGGAGTAACGTTGGATCGGAAATTCGAGGCAAGCTTCATGCAGAAACCATTATTGTAGGCGGTGGAGTTATCGGTTGTGCCATCGCATGTGAACTCGCTACCCGAGGTCATGATGTTCTTCTGGTTGAGCGTGCGCGGATCGCTGGAGGAACTTCCTGTGCAGCCGCCGGGATGCTTGCTGCTGACAGTGAGGAATTCACTCATAGCGTGATGGCGAGGCTTGCCAGGGAGAGCAGAGCATTACTACATGAACAGAGGGAACGGATCAGTTTGCTTAGCGGAGTGGAAATGGGGTTGCAGCAGCATGGATTTATTACTCCTTTTCGTTCATACAGTGAGGTCAGCAGTTTCAAGAATAAACGATCGTCCACCTTATCTACAGAGCATATGTGGTGGGATCGTGTCGCTGTCCAGCAGGAAGCATCATGGTTAAACAGGGATACGTATGGTGCATATTACAGACCTTCCGAGAGCGAGGTTCTTCCTGTTAATCTCACGCAGGCTTTTGCCAGAGCGGCTCAAACCATGGGCGCAAGGGTGCTGGAAGGAGTACAGGATGTCCATTTGCATGCAAATCTAAACGGAATTCAGGGAATTCGATCTTCCATTGGAACGATGACCTCAAAGAACGTCATTGTTGCCGCAGGTTTACATGGAGAAGAATTAATGAGGGATGTAGGGCTGAGTTTGCCTGTTTTGCCTGTGAAAGGAGAGATTGCAGCGGTGCATTTCTCATCTCAACACGTCAGTTACAGACCTGACAAAACGGTGTATGCGGAGGATATATATATTGTACCCAAAGCCAACGGAGAAGTATGGCTCGGTGCAACGAGCCTCCCCGGAAGAACGGACACGAAAGTCTCGGTTCAGGGAATTCAGAAGCTGATTACAGCTGCAACAAGTTGGGTGCCTGGCATGAAGGAAGCCCATTTTCTCCGGGCCTGGGCGGGGGTTAGACCTTCGACGCCGGACGGATTGCCCTATATAGGGGCTTGTGAAAGTATCCCGGGTTTATTCGCTGCTTTTGGACATTATCGTAATGGAATCCTGCTCAGTGCAATTACGGCAAAACTCATGGCTGACTTGATTTGTGGCAAAACTTCGGAGGAGCTGGGGATTCAGGATCTTTATCCAGAACGCTTGAACAGAAAGGAGATATTGCATTGAACATCGTGGTCAACGGGCAATCCATGCAAATTGAAGATAGCTTGAATCGTGTGGATAAATTGCTTCAGTCATTCAATCTGCAAGTGAAAACCGTAGTGGTTGAATTGAATCGGCAAATTTTAACGCAGGAATATCATGAAACGACGGCTTTAAGAGACGGAGATCGGATTGAAATTGTACATTTTGTGGGAGGCGGTTAACACATGTTGAAGATTGGAAAATATACGTTCGGATCCAGACTGCTGCTGGGTACAGGAAAATTCTCGGATTTGGAAGTACAAAGCCAAGCGGTAGAAGCTTCAGGTACGGAAGTGTTAACATTCGCTGTTCGGCGTTTGAATCTGGAGGACCGTAACAAACAACATTTCCTGGACACACTGGATTTGAAAAGATATACCCTGCTTCCCAATACAGCAGGCGCTTCAACGGCAGAGGAGGCAGTACGAATCGCGGAACTTGCTCGGGCTTCAGGACTGTGTGATATGATAAAGGTGGAAGTCATTGGTGATGGAATCACGCTGCTTCCAGACCCGATTGAAACCTATAAAGCTTGCGAGATCTTGCTTGAAAAGGGTTTTACAGTATTGCCTTATATCTCGGACGATGTTATTCTGGCCAAACGATTGCAACTACTCGGCGTACATGCTGTCATGCCTGGTGCTTCACCCATAGGGGCAGGGAGAGGAATCATTAATCCATATAATCTGGAGATTATTATTGAGCAGGCTGTCGTTCCTGTCATTGTAGATGCTGGACTTCGTGCACCCAAAGATGCTGCTCATGCGATGGAATTGGGAGCTGATGGTGTATTGTTGAATACGGCTGTTTCGGGATCTGGAGACCCTGTGAAGATGGCTAAGGCAATGCGAATGGGGGTTGAAGCAGGCAGATTGGCTTATAAGGCAGGGATGATTCCCATTAAGCGTTATGCGGCAGCAAGTAGTCCGGCGGAAGGAATGATTCATACATGACGACTCAGACACGATCCTCTGAGCAGGGAGACCGTTACTCCAGACAGGAACGGTACGCTCCGATCGGTAAGGAAGGTCAGAATAGATTGAGTAACAGCAGAGTTTTAATTGTTGGAGCGGGTGCGCTTGGCACCGGCATTGCAGAAACACTGGTACGTTCAGGTATTGGGCATATTACCATTGCAGATCGTGATTATGTGGAGTGGAGCAACCTGCAGCGACAACAGCTATATGTGGAACAAGATGCCATTCAGCGAATGCCAAAAGCAATGGCAGCCCAGAAGCGCCTATCTGACATTAATTCTACCGTGGAAGTGATAGGCAAAGTGATGGACGTCAGGGTGGATGAACTGGAAGAATTGGTTCAAAGCGCAGACTTGATTATGGATGCGACGGATAATTTTGATACACGGTTATTAATCAATGACATGTCTCAAAAATATCGTATTCCCTGGATTTATGGCGGATGTGTGGGCAGTTATGGAATTACCTATACGTTTCTGCCTGGAGAAACCCCTTGCCTAAACTGTCTGTTAGGTGAGGTTCCGTTAGGGGGAGACACCTGTGATACGTCAGGTATTATCCCTCAAGCGGTGCAGATGGTTACGGCGAATCAGACAGCAGAAGCGATGAAGATACTTAGCGGCAATACAGATGCATTGAGACGCAAATTACTGTCATTTGACGTATGGAGGAATGAGTACATATCCATTAACGTTGATGGTGCCAAAAAAGCAGATTGCCCTTCATGCGGTGAAAAGGCTGCATATCCGTACCTGTCGGCCTCTAATTTGGAAAAAACCGACGTATTATGCGGTAGGGATACAGTCCAGATCCGTCCTTCTCGCCATATGAAACTGGATTTGCAGCAAACGGCTGTTCGTCTGGGCAAACTGGATGAAGGCAAAGTGGAAGCCAATCCGTTTCTTGTCTCTTTTACCACGGGTCCGTACCGAATGGTCATTTTTCAGGATGGACGGGTCCTTGTTCATGGAACAAAAGACACGGCTCAAGCACGTACACTGGTTCACAGATATTTTGGTTAAATCATAATACTCCGAGTCCGTTCCTTTGAGGAATGGACTTTTTCATTTTACGGCATGATAAACAAACAACGTTGTGCGATGCCAGTGAAAAGATGCAGCAGCGCATAGAGACAGGCCGGGTGAAAAAATGACAACATCCATGTTACTGGTTGGCAGCGGAGAGCAGGTTACTTTTATCCAAGATGTATTATGTGCAGAAGGGTATTGCGTTGAACGATTGGAATGGGCCGAATTGAAGCATGGTTCCAAATTACCTTTGGCGGAACTAAGCATGTTTATATTAGTGAATGAAACGAGTAAGGAAGAGGAAGAGTATGTGAAAACGGGACTGGAGTTGTTGGTACAAAAGGGTGTCATTTCCCCACTGCTTGTTATAACCCCAAAGATTTCTCCAGAACGAATTGTGGAATGGCTGGACTATGGTGCTAATGATGTGATGGAAGAGCCAATACATCGTAATGTGCTGATGGCCAGAGTGCGAAATCTGTTACGTGTATTTGCACATGTCACACAGGAAGATGAGGAAGTCATTGTAGTGCATGATCTAAAAGTGAATCTGCGTTCACGTCGAGTGAGTCGAGCGGGTGAATATCTAATGCTTACTCCGAAGGAATACGAATTGCTGGAGTTTCTTGCCCGACATGTCAACGAGGCATGTGCGCGGAACGTCATTCTGAGGGAAGTATGGGGATATGATTTTGCAATGGATACCAACGTGGTAGACGTATATATCAAACATTTGAGGGTAAAGGTGGATAAGGGGAGGGACATGAAATTAATTCATACGGTTCGTGGAGTCGGCTATATGCTGCATACCCAATAAAAGAATACGTTTAACCAAAAACCGGATCATGTTTCCACATACCACCAGTTTGGGAAAGTCCACTTATCGGGTAAATATAAAAGGACCGGATCATTAGATCCGGCCCTACTCGCTTTGGTGTAATTGAAATATGAACTACAATACGCGGCGAGCTTTGATATACGTTTTTTTCCAGTGTCCCGAGTTCAAATCGGAAAGCGTTACACCAGGAGAACCGTACGTGTGCAGAACTTTTCCGTTTCCTGCGTATACTCCAACATGAGTAATATTGGAGCCAGTGGAACGACTACCGCTGGAGAAGAATACCAGATCTCCTACACGCAGATTTGCTTTGGAAACTGCTACGCCTTCTTTGGATTGCTTAACGGATGTACGCGGCAAGTTTACACCATACTTTTTGAAGATGTATTTCATAAAAGAAGAGCAGTCAAAATTCTTTGTTGTAGAAGTTGACGCACCAAATTTATATGGAGTTCCGGTGAATTTTTTACCATAGTTTACAATTTGTTGTCCTGTGGATACAGATGCGCTTGCGGCCTGTGCAACAGGTGCATTAGTCATTAATACAGCTCCAAAACCTAGTGTAGCGCACAACCCGACGGTTACGGCCTTTTGGACAAAGATGTTTGTTTTCATGTGAGTACCTCCAAAATTCGTTTTCGTTTAGTTGCTAGAGCGAGTATAACAGCTTTGTAACAGCCTAAAAATTGGATGAGCCACGCCAAAGCTTAGGGCCGCAACGGTTTGGGTTTGTTTATTAAAATACCATTAAAAATGTCAAAAAATTAATCATTGACGAGTCAGCATGAGTTATAAATACAGAAAAGACCCTTGATATCAAGGGTCTTTGACGTTTTTTTTGATTATATTTAACTATAATCATAGATTACAAAATCGTAATAAGTATATTCAAAAAAAGTTAATCTTTGCTCTGAATAATAAGCAATAACCCGCTTTCGATAGAGACGTTCCCCGACTTTCCGAGCAGTTTGTTACTAATTCCTAAAGACTGCCCCATACGTATGGTCGCATGATCTAAGGGGTACATGAATCCTTCCAATGTAATACCGGTCACTTCATTGGTTAGTGGCAGCAGGGAGATATATTCATAACCACGGTCCTCCACAAAAGCATCGGAGGTCGTTAGCATCATATAATTGTGTTCATCCTGAAGTGTACAGGAAATATGATGCTGCATAGCGCGAACCATAATATGTACGTTGGCAAGCGTATGATCCATCCGTGTACCTGTTGCACCCAACATCAGAATATCGGTAGGCTCAAGATCCAGTGCTGTCTCAAATGCCATCTCGGTATCCGTCAAATCCTTATGCACCGGATCACAGGTGATGATCCGTTCACTGTTATCTCGTACACTCTCCCGTTCCTCTTCGGTAATGGAATCAAAATCTCCAACAGCTATATGAGGTTGAATCCCATGTTCTATTAGAAATAAGGCGCCGCGGTCGGCCGCGATTATAATATCGTCTTTACTGATTTCTTTGAGGAACTCCGAAGAAAGGCTTCCACCTGTAAAAATAATAACTCGTTTCTTAGTCATTCTATTTCATCCTTCCTGATTAATGAGAAACTGGTTCTCTTCTTATACAATGTGGTCGATCTGTACAAGGAACATTCCCAAAACCAGTATAATCCACAAAATGTAGTTGCACAATTTCGGCCCTCGCGGATACAATGGGTAGAGCGACATGGAGATGACTTGAAAAGTGAGGTTTGAACAGGTTGGACTTGCACATTTTTGAAGTATTCAGCATTATAGGCACCATTGCCTTTGCAATGTCAGGGGCCTTCGTAGCAATGGAAGAGGAATATGATATTCTTGGGGTTTTGGTGTTGGGCCTTGTCACCGCATTTGGAGGCGGGGTGATTCGTAACGTGCTGATTGGGGTACCTGTGACAACTCTGTGGAGCCAGGGAGTGCTTATTATGCTAGCCCTTGTATCCGTAGCCGTTGCGTTCATACTACCACTCAAGTGGATTGGTCACTGGAAGCGCACGGAAGCGCTGTTCGATGCGATTGGACTTGCGGCTTTTGCGATTCAGGGGGCATTATATGCGGTGAATATGGGGCATCCCATTAGTGCAGTTATCGTAGCCGCAGTAATGACCGGAATAGGCGGAGGGATCATTCGTGATTTGCTGGCTGGCCGGAAACCACTGGTGCTGCGTGATGAAATCTATGCCGTCTGGGCAATTACAGCTGGTTTTGCGATCGGCATGGGGTGGTTCACAACGAATGTTGGGCTGCTAATATGCTTCGGTGCTGTTGTGTTCTTTCGGATGTGTTCGGTTCATTATAAATGGAAACTGCCCCGTCGTTCTCTTGTACATAAGGAGAATGTGAAACCTCAGGCAGCACAACCGGCATTTAACCACACCTTGAGTAAGGGGGAATAACATGATACACGTTTTGTTTGTATGTTTGGGCAACATTTGCCGATCTCCGATGGCTGAGGCAGTACTGAGACACAAAGTGAAGGAAAAAGGTTGGGATCAACTGATTCAGGTAGACTCGGCAGGCACAGGAGACTGGCATGTGGGTAAACCTCCACATGAGGGCACTCGTAATTTGCTTGATTCGTATCGGATTTCCTATGCCAATATGGCTGCAAGACAATTCGAGAGTGCAGACTTCTCACATTTCAACTACATTATATGTATGGATGATTCCAACGCAGCGAACGTACGGAACGTTCCAGGTGGAGAAGAAGCTGAACTGATCCAATTGATGGATTTGCTTCCTGATGAAACACTTCGCGAAGTGCCTGATCCATACTATACAGGGAATTTTGAAGAAGTGTACAGGCTTGTTGATGCGGGTTGCGACGTGTTGCTGGAACGGATTGAGAAGGATCATTCATTAGTTTAACTATGCTACAGAAGATTTGATGTATAACTACAAGGTTGATAGAAGAGAAGAAGATGGACCGAGAAAGCAGGAGAGTCTGCTTCTTTTTTGAATACATATGTAAGCGGTATCATTCAAAGGTAAAACAATAGCGGCATTTCAGCCGCCGTTGAAGTTGTTGGATTAATGTTCTTGTAGAAAATAAAGCAAAGCTTCGGGCAGTTCCTTCTGCCAGAATCCCCATTGATGATGACCGTCTTTCTCCCGATAGGAGACGAGTGCACCACGTTTTTCAAGCAAATCGCGAGTATCCTGATTCAATTGTACAAAATTATAGGTTCCTGTGTCCGCTTCAAAAGCAGTTTCCTGTAATCCAACAATCATCCAGATCGAGAGCCAGGACAAGTCCTGCTCTGCAGCATAGATTTCCTGAGAAGCTGAGTAGAAGGCGCCGGACAGGCTGATGACACGAGTAAACAGATCAGGGTAGAGCAGGGCAAGATGAAGTGAAACACTGCCACCGAGTGAGTCTCCCGCAAGGACACGCTCTTGTGGAGAGCGGCGAACAGGATATTTCTCTTCTACATAGGGAATAATCTCTTCAGCGAAACATGCGGTATATGCCTTGAACCGATCGCCGAAGGGGGCATATTCTTGAGTTCGCACGGAAACGTCAACCTGAACCCCTACTATAATGAAAGGTTCGGCTCCCTCGTCAAGGATAATGCGGTTAGCAGTGGTGGCAATACGACCAAAGTTGAAAAATTCTTCACCGTCCTGACAGTAAACAACAGGATAGCTTAGCAATTCGTTATAGCCTGGGGGAAGATAAATTCGCAGTGTACGCTTCTCTCCAAGAAAGCGACTCTCAATCTCTTCTTTCACAATCGTACGTTTCAAATAGCGGGAATCCGTCATAAAACGTCACCTTTCTCGGTTAATTTTTGCATTCGACCTCGCAATACGGTAAGATTAACGTTGTGCGGGGATAGGTCAAATACGCAAACATGTATTATGCTGTTATACTAATATTAAGCCCCTGTTATACATACAATCCGGAAGGAAACACAAAAAAATTACGGATATCTTTGACGTATGCAGTGAAACAGGTGTATAATAATATTATAACAGCGGAACTTGATATTCAAATTTTTTGTTGAGGTGAAGAAAAAAATGAGCAAGGTTCCTTATGAAGTGTATACGGAGGATGTAGAAGCTCTGTCCGTGCTGTCTCCTGACGGCGAAATTGTTAACAAAGACATGATGCCTAAACTTTCCGACGATCAATTAAAAGAAATTATGTACCGCATGGTATTTACCCGTACTTGGGATGACCGTGCAGTAAACCTGGGCCGTCAAGGTCGTCTTGGTTTCTATGCTCCAGTATCTGGTCAAGAAGCTACAATGGTTGGTAGTGAATTTGCAATTGAAAAAGAAGACTTTGTATGTCCTGGCTATCGCGACATTCCGCAACTCGTATGGCATGGACTTCCTCTTTATCAAGCATTCTTGTACTCCCGTGGACACCAACATGGTGGACAAATTCCAGATGGCGTTAATGTATTGATGCCACAGATCATCATTGGTGCACAAATCCTGCACGCAATGGGTATTGCTATGGGTTACAAATTGAAGAAACAAAAACAAGTTGTTATTACGTACACAGGTGATGGTGGTTCTTCCGAAGGCGACTTCTATGAAGGTCTGAACTATGCTGGTGTGTATAAACTGCCTGTTATTTTCTTCGTACAAAACAATGGTTATGCCATCACAACTCCTTTTGCCAAACAAACGGCAGCTCTGTCCATCGCTCACAAAGCGGTAGCAGCAGGGATCAAAGGTGTTAAAGTTGACGGTATGGACATCTTCGCAGTTATCAAAGCAGTTCAGGAAGCTGCTGAACGTGGTCGCAACGGCGAAGGCGCAACTCTGATCGAAGCAGTAACTTACCGTTTCCGTCCTCACTCCCTTTCGGACGATGCTTCCAAGTATCGTACAAAAGAAGAAGAGGCAGAATGGAATGCTAAAGATCCAATCGCACGTTTTGCTAAATATCTGGAGAAAAAAGGTCTTTGGACTGAAGAAGATACAGCACGCGTGAAAGAAGAAGCAAAAGCTAAAGTAAATGAAGAAATCAAAAAAGCGGAAAAAACCGAGAAAATGACGATTTCAGGCTTGATCGACAGCATGTTCGAACAAACGCCTAAGCACTTGGAAGAGCAAAAAGCTGATTTCCAATAAGTTTTTTCCGATAAAGCATAAACATCCGGGACGGATTCCGGTGTCCCGGTATACATGTATGAATTCAAATGTGAACTGTCAATGTTTAAGGAGGAAATGAAGCAAATGGCACAAATGAACATGAAAGAAGCAATCCGTGATGCGCTTCGCGTGGAGTTGAAACGTGATCCTAACGTTCTGCTTTTCGGTGAAGACGTAGGTAATGTAGGCGGCGTTTTCCGTGTAACGGAAGGTCTGCAAAAAGAGTTTGGCGAAGAGCGTGTATTTGATACTCCACTCGCTGAGTCCGCTATTGGCGGTCTGGCTGTAGGTCTGGGTGTTCAAGGCTTCCGTCCGGTTGCCGAGATCCAATTCGTTGGTTTTATCTTCGAAGCACTTGACCAAATGGTAGTTCAAGCAGCTCGTATGCGTTTCCGCTCCGGTGGCAAATACAATTCTCCAATCGTTTTCCGTACACCATTCGGTGGCGGTGTAAAAGCGGCAGAATTGCATACAGATTCCCTCGAAGGTTTGCTTACGCAAACTCCGGGTATTAAAGTGGTAGTACCTTCTAACCCTTACGATGCAAAAGGTCTGATGATTGCATCTATTCGCGACAACGACCCTGTATTCTTCATGGAGCACTTGAACTTGTACCATGCATTCCGTGCAGAAGTGCCTGAAGAAGATTACACCGTTGAGCTGGGCAAAGCGAACGTTGTTCGTGAAGGTTCTGATGTAACGATCATTACTTACGGTATGATGGTTCACACTTCTGTGAAAGCAGCAGAAGAGCTAGAAAAACAAGGAATCAAAGTTGAAGTTATCGACCTTCGTACAGTTAGCCCGATCGATATCGATACCATCGTTGCTTCCATTAAGAAAACAAACCGTGCAATTGTTGTACAGGAAGCTCAAAAGAGCGCAGGTGTTGCAGCTGAAGTCATTGCCCAAATCAATGAAAAAGCAATCCTGCACCTGGAAGCACCGGTTCTGCGTGTAGCTGGTCCGGATACTGTATATCCATTTGCACAAATCGAAGATACATGGCTTCCTAACCCAGCGCGTATCGTTGCTGCGGTTAATAAAGTCGTAAATTTCTAATTTAATCATCTGACATGCCGCAAGGCGCAGTATGGTGATCCACACCGCAGCGCAAGCTGCACTGTAAACAGCCATTAGCCCCTTGAGTAACAGTTTATTGCACTAGCAGTAACGGTTGTTTCTTGGAGTTAAGGGTTGTTTTCAGGATTGAGACATAATCAAGGAGGTTTTTCAGTTGGCTAAATTTGAATACAAATTCCCTGAACTGGGCGAAGGCCTTCACGAAGGCGAAATCATCAAGATGCACATCAAAGTCGGTGACAAAGTAACTGACGACGATATCATCATGGAAGTACAGAACGACAAAGCAGTCGTTGAAGTACCTTGTCCGGTTAACGGAACAGTAACAGAAGTGTTTGCTAAAGACGGTCAAGTTTGCCACGTAGGCGAAGTTGTCGCTGTTATCGATGCTGAAGGTGAGCTTCCTGAGCAAGACGACGCTCCAGCTGGCGATCAAGGGGAGCAAGAAAAAGATGCAGCTCAAGGCGGAGCTGACACAAGCGGTTCTTCCGCAGCAGCATCCAGCTCGGATGCAGCTAAAGAAGGCGGTAACAACAGCGTTCCGGCAGTACCTGCCAAAGACGTTCTGGCAACGCCAAGCGTGCGTAAATTTGCTCGCGAACAAGGTGTAGACATCGCTCAGGTTAATGGTACTGGCAACAACGGTAAAGTAACCAAAGAAGATGTTGAATCTTTCAAAAATGGTGGCGGTTCTTCCGCAGCGGCATCTTCCGAAGCTCCGGCTCAAGAAGAGAAAAAATCCGCAGCACCAGCAGCTGTAGCAGCTGATCAACGCCTTGAAGAAGAGCGCGTACCATTCAAAGGTATCCGTAAAGCAATCTCCAATGCAATGGTTAAATCTGCTTACACAGCACCTCACGTTACCATCATGGACGAAGTGGACGTAACTGAACTGGTTGCTTTCCGTACTCGCATGAAACCTATCGCTGAGAAAAAAGGAACAAAAGTTACTTACCTGCCATTCATCGTTAAAGCATTGGTTGCGGCTTCCCGCCAATTCCCTGCTCTGAACGCAATGATCGATGAAGAAGCTAACGAAATTGTTTACAAAAAATACTACAACATCGGTATCGCCACAGATACAGACAACGGCTTGATCGTTCCTGTTATCAAAGATGCTGATCGTAAATCCATCTGGATGATTGCTGATTCCATTCGTGATCTGGCAGCTCGCGGCCGCGACGGCAAATTGAGTGCCAATGAAATGAGAGGAAGCACGATCTCCATCAGTAACATCGGTTCTGCTGGCGGTATGTTCTTCACTCCGATCATCAACTTCCCTGAAGTTGCAATTCTCGGAACTGGACGCATCAGCGAAAAAGCCGTTATCAAAAATGGCGAAGTTGTTGCAGCACCTGTAATGGCTCTTTCCCTGAGCTTCGACCACCGTATTATCGATGGCGCAACAGCACAAAACTTTATGAACTACATTAAACAGCTGCTCGCTAACCCTGAGCTGCTTGTTATGGAGGTGTAAGATATGGTAGTAGGCGACGCTTCTCTCAATATCGACACATTAGTAATTGGTGCGGGTCCTGGTGGCTATGTAGCTGCCATCCGTGCTGCTCAACTGGGCCAAAGCGTATTGATCGTAGACAAATCCGAACTGGGTGGCGTTTGTTTGAACCGCGGATGTATTCCATCCAAAGCCCTGATCTCGGCTGCACACCAATATGAGTCTGCACTGCACGGCGAAGCTTTTGGTATCTCTGCTGAGAACGTAAAAGTGGACTTTAGCAAAACTCAAGAATTCAAAAACGGCGTTGTTAAGAAAATGACTGGCGGCGTAGCTGGTTTGCTCAAAGGCAACAAAGTTGAAGTTTTCAACGGTGAGTGCATGTTCATCAACGAAAACGAAGCTCGTGTATTCAATGATCACGAGTCTCCACGTTACAAATTCAAAAATGCAATCATTGCAACAGGTTCCCGTCCAATCGAGCTGAAACCTTTCCCGTTTGGCGGACGCATTCTGTCTTCGACAGAAGCTCTGAACTTGCCTGAAGTTCCAAAAAGCATGATCGTTATCGGTGGTGGATATATCGGTGCCGAGCTTGGTCAAATGTACTCCAAATTCGGTGCGAAAGTAACGATCATCGAAGGTTTGGATACTGTACTGCCAGGTTTCGATAAAGACATGACTAGCCTCGTTGCTAAAAACATGAAGAAAACAGGCATCGAAATCGTAACGGGTGCAAAAGCGGAAAGTGCTGAGCAAACGGATAAAGATGTAACTGTTAAATATTCTGTGAATGGTGAGTCCAAAGAAGTAACTGCAGATTATCTGCTCGTTACTGTTGGACGTCGTCCAAATACAGACGGAGAGCTTGGTCTGGACCTGATTGGCGTAGACGTTGACGAGCGTGGATTTGTCAAAGTTGATCACCAAGGCCGTACTAGCATTCCTCACATCTTCGCAATCGGTGATATCGTATCTGGTCTGGCACTTGCCCACAAAGCTTCTTATGAAGGTAAAGTGGCTGCTGAAGCAATCGCAGGACAACCATCTGTAGTTGACTACAAATGTATGCCTGCAGTTGTGTTCACAGATCCTGAGTGCTCCAGCGTAGGTTACACTGAGAAAGAAGCGAAAGAAAAAGGCTACAAAGTAAAAGCTGGCAAATTCCCTTATGCGGGTAATGGCCGTGCAGTATCTTTGAACCATGCTGAAGGCTTCGTGAAAATCGTAGCTGACGAAGAAAGCGGCCTCGTATTGGGTTGCCAAATCGTAGGTCTGGAAGCTTCCAATCTGATTGCTGAGCTTGGTCTTGCAATCGAGATGGGCGCTACTCTGGAAGATTTGGCTCTGACTATTCACGCTCACCCAACTTTGGGCGAGATCGTGATGGAAGCTGCGGAATTGGTTATGGGTCACCCGATCCACATCATTTCCCGCTAAGATCGTCTAAGCTTCGGATTCGTCCGGCATTATTCGTAAATTAAAAAGGGATGGATAACGTGATTCAACGTTGTCCGTCCTTTTTTTATGTGAAACACCTAAAGAGAGAAGGTATTTAAGACTTGAATAATGAAGCTACTACAGCACAAGAATCATGCAAACTGAGGCTCGATGTGGTACACTGTAACAACCAATATGACAGCATAGAGGCCCATAGGTCGATGCTGCTTTCAAATAAGGCAAATTGGAGCAAACACAAGCTGTGTGAATGTTCTTGTTTGTTTTTATTGTTATGAAATAAGAAGTGCGAGGAGAATATAATTTGAAAAACTATCTCGATTTATTACAGGATATCCTGGACACAGGCGTTCATAAGGGAGACCGCACCGGAACCGGAACACAGTCTGTATTCGGTAGACAGCTTCGCTATGATCTTTCCGAAGGTTTTCCACTTGTTACAACCAAACGAATCCATTTGAAATCGGTTATTCATGAGCTGTTGTGGTTTTTGAGCGGGGATACGAATATATCCTATCTGAAGGAAAACGGCGTGAAGATCTGGGACGATTGGGCAGATGAGAACGGCGACCTGGGACCCGTGTATGGTTCGCAGTGGCGTACATGGGAAGCACCTAATGGAGAGAAAATTGATCAAATTGCGGCGGTTATTGATTCGATCAAAAACAACCCGGATTCACGACGTCACCTTGTCAGTGCCTGGAATGTGGCGGAGATTAACAATATGAAGCTGCCACCATGTCATTTTGCGTTTCAGTTTTATGTGGCTGAGGGTAAACTATCGTGTATGCTTACCATGCGTTCTGTAGATACGTTCCTCGGGCTGCCATTTAACATTGCCAGCTATGCGTTGCTCACACATATGATTGCCCAGCAGTGCGATCTTGAAGTTGGAGAGTTCATCTGGTCCGGTGGGGATGTACACATCTACTCAAACCATGTGGAACAAGTGAAAACCCAGTTGGAGCGTGAGCCATATGCGTTGCCAAAACTGGTGATCAAACGCAAGCCTGATTCCATTTTCGATTATACGTTTGAAGATTTTGAGTTTGAGAACTATCAGCATCATCCGGGTATTAAAGCCCCGATTGCGGTATAACACGGATTGAAGGAGTGTGTAATCTTTGAGCATTGAACTTGTATGGGCGATGGGCGAGAATGGTGTCATTGGATTGAATAATTCCATTCCGTGGCGTTTGCCAAAAGATATGGCCTTTTTCAAGCAGCGTACGTTAAACAAAACGATTATTATGGGACGCAATACATGGGAGTCCTTTGGAGGCAAGCCGCTTCCACAACGTCGGAATATTGTTGTAACCAGAGATCTGAACTACAAAGCGAATCAGGCTGAAGTGGTGCATACGATTGAAGAGGGTCTGGAAGTTACTAAAGGCGAAGAACTTTGCGTCATTGGGGGTTCTCAGGTCTATCGTGAGTTTTTGCCGCTTGCAGATCGCTTGGTGGTGACCAAAATTCACGAGAATTTTGAAGGGGATACCTTTTTCCCGGAAGTGGACTGGTCAGTGTGGGAATTGAAGGAGCAGATTGAAGGCGAGCAAGATGAGAAAAATGTTTATGCATATACGTTTGAATTCTATGAACGAAAACGCTAAAGGATCCACAGATAGGCTGGCAGAACCCGAACATTTTGCTGTGAACGAATGATGTGGGACGCTGATTTACGAACTATTCGTGAACGGCGTCTTTTCTTATAAAAAGAAAAAGCTTCTAATGGAGGTGACATAAAAATAACATTACCTTTACGTTAAATTAACGATACGAACGAATATAATACATAGCTCAACTAGCTTTTTAGTAAAAAAGTATAAATAATGTAAAGTTTTACCGTTGTAAAGCCCTAAAATTTGGTGAATATTCGGAATTGGCAATGCGTAACAAGGAGGTTTGTGGTTTTATATGATAAATTAGCTTACATTTAATTGACGTTCTGACTTATAGTTTAGGAATCAAACGCTTATTTTACTCGAACGAAACCCGGTTGAAGACCAAATTAAGGGTATTGACCCTTGGTGGACTAGAACGATATGATGTATAAAATACAAATAATTATGCGGATAATCCATTTAATATTCAACAAGCAAAGTGCTACTATAATTGAAATATCTTTGAGAAGATTTTGTGATACAATATACAAAAACTCAAGTAATGAGTAATCCATTTCATATAGAACCATGCAGATGAAGGGATTAAGACAAGAACGGATGGGGGAAACGTAAGATGTCTACACCTACTGGATTTATGGAATACAAACGGCAGCTGCCTGCGGACCGTGAGCCGTCAGAGCGGGTTAAGGATTGGGAAGAGTTTCATAAACATATGGCTGAAGAAGAGCTCAGAACACAAGGTGCACGATGCATGGATTGTGGTACCCCGTATTGCCATACAGGTATAGATATGATTGGCGGAACGTCGGGCTGCCCGGTGCATAACCTGATTCCGGAATGGAATAATCTGGTGTATCGTGGATTATGGAGAGAGGCGCTTGATCGCCTGCACAAAACGAACAATTTCCCTGAGTTTACAGGTCGTGTCTGTCCTGCTCCTTGTGAAGGATCATGTACAGTAGGGCTGATTGGTGAGCCGGTAACGATTAAAACCATTGAGGAAGCGATAATAGAAAAGGGTTTTGAAGAAGGGTGGGTTGTTCCTCAACCTCCGGAGAAACGTACGGGTAAACGTGTAGCAGTCGTTGGTTCAGGCCCTGCGGGACTGGCTACAGCGGCTCAGTTGAACAAAGCGGGCCATACGGTAACGGTGTACGAGCGATCTGACCGTGTCGGCGGTTTGCTGATGTACGGCATTCCAACCATGAAACTGGACAAAAACGTAGTTCAGCGTCGTGTTGATTTGCTTGAAGCAGAAGGCATTCAATTTGTAACAAACACGGAGATCGGGAAGGACATTGCTGCACAGCAGCTGGTGGACGATTATGACGCCGTTGTGTTGTGCGGTGGTGCAACTAAACCGCGTGAGTTTAACATTGAAGGCAGTGACCTGAAAGGCGTGCATTACGCTATGGACTTCCTGAATGGCAGCATCAAAAGTTACCTGGACTCCAACCTGGAGGATGGAAACTACCTGTCTGCACAGGACAAGGATGTCATCGTTATTGGTGGCGGGGATACAGGTTCCGACTGTGTCGCTACATCGCTCCGCCACGGTTGTCGGAGCATTACACAATTTGGTACACATACTCAGGCTCCTATGGAACGTGATCGCATTAACAACCCTTGGCCGCAATTCCCGAATGTATACACTCTTGATTATGCACAGGAAGAAGCGAAAGCATTGTTCGGTGACGATCCGCGTGAGTTCTCCATCATGACGACCAAATTTGTGGGTGATGACGAGGGTAATCTCAAAGAACTCCACACTGTTCAAATTGAACGTATTGTAGATGAAACCGGACGTAAAATCTATCAGCCGATTCCGGGTACCGAGCGCGTCTTCCCGGCTCAAATGGCAATGATTGCTATTGGTTTTGATGGACCAGAACAGACTTTGGTGGAGCAGCTTGGACTTGCAACAGACCGTCGTACTAACGTCAAAGCCCGTTACGGCAAATATAATACCAATGTGGATAAAGTATTTGCAGCAGGCGACATGCGTCGTGGTCAAAGTCTGGTTGTATGGGCTATCAATGAAGGCCGTGAAGCTGCCCGTGAAGTGGACAAATACTTGATGGGTGCTACAGTTCTGGTGTAAAGAGCGAATGAAGTCTTCAGCGATGTATAATCGTATTGCACTCATATTATGTAAAAGATGGATTTCATAAAATGGTAATATGACAACCCTCGCGTTTATGCGGGGGTTGTTTTTGTTTATAAGAAATCGAGAAATGCTCTCATTTATCTTTTGCAAGTGTGCGTTATAGCATTGCTTTTTAATCCATAAAGACTTATTATTATATTATAATTATTATAAATAAGAGTGTAATCATGATTAAATTACGAGCGAATAGTATATCTTGAAAATGACTTGAACATGTTGAAGCGTGAATTCATTAAATTCGGAGGTGCAACCTTATGGCAAGTAATCGGGGCAAATCCATTTCAGAGCAGATCTATAACATTAAAAATCAACTGGTTGAAAAAGGATATAAATTGACACAGCAACGGGAAGTTACCGTACGTGTATTGCTTGAGCATGAGAAGGATCATTTCAGTGCAGAGGAAGTATTTTTGCTGGTAAAAGAACAATTTCCGGAGATTGGCTTGGCTACGGTGTATCGTACACTTGAGCTGCTAAGTGATCTTCACGTGGTCGAAAAGATTAACTTTGGAGATGGTGCTGCACGCTTCGATCTGAGAAGTACGGATGGTTCACATCACCATCACCATCTGATCTGTACCGATTGTGGTAGTGTAGAAGAGATTATGGAAGACGGCTTGCTTCGTCTGGAACAACAAATTGAGCGACAGTATGGCTTTGCTGTAACAGATCATCGGCTTGATTTTCAGGGTGTATGCAAAGAGTGCAGGGCAAAGCGGGCTGTGAATGAACAGGAAGCGGGCTAATTCTGCTGGGGAGGATGCTCCCGCAATCAAAATCTGATATAATAAGGTTCAGAAGCAAGGGGCTTCCGTAGGCGGAAGGCCCCTTTTTGCCGTCATTCGGGCGGTGAAGGAGGAGAGATGGACGGATGAAGACACTGGTTATAGCGGAAAAGCCCGATATGGGCCGAACCATTGCCGCCGTCATAGAGCCAAGGGCCAAGAACAATCGCAATTATTTGGAGGGTGAGCATTATATCATCACTTGGGCGATTGGTCATCTATTGGGACTTGCTGAACCGGATGCCTATGATACGAAGTATAAGCGGTGGAATATCGGGGATCTGCCAATCATTCCAGATCAGTTCAAGATCGTGCCCAATCCCAGAACCAAAGATCAGCTGAAGATTATCGGAGAACTGGCAAAGAGGGCGTCAGCCATCGTTAATGCTTGTGATGCGGGGCGAGAGGGGCAGTATATCTTTGCCTTGATTCAACAGCAGCTAAAGCTGCGTCAGCCCGTCAAACGTTTGTGGATATCAGATCTTACGGCTGAAAGTATTAAGCGTGGTTTCGAAGGATTGAAGGATGCCTCGGAATTTGAAAATTTAACTCAAGCTGCCAGGGCCCGCAGTGAAGCGGATTGGCTGATCGGCATGAATGCGTCACGGGCGTTTACCACGCGTCATAATGCATTGCTGTCTGTAGGACGAGTTCAGACTCCCGTACTGGCCTTGATATATGATCGTGAAATCGAAATTGAAGCGTTCCAGTCCCAGACCTTTTATGAAGTGGCCGCATGGTTTCGCCAGGAGGGAGTCGAGTATAGAGGGCTGCGTCAAGGGGACAAGTTGACCGATCCGGCGGTTGCGGAATCCATTGCTGCGAGTGTGAAGGGCAAGCCAGGACGGATTACCAAGTATGAAGCAAAACAGACCAAGGAGTATCCGTACCGGCTGTATGATCTCACCCTTTTGCAGCGAGAAGCGAATGCCAAGTATGGTTATGGAGCGAAGAAAACGCTGGATATTGCGCAGGCGCTTTATGAGAAACATAAGGTCATTTCCTATCCGCGGACCAATTCCAACTATGTTACAGAACAAAACATCGAAGGAATGCACAAAACACTCCATCTGCTCAAAAATGGAACCTATAGTGAACTGGCGCAAGGAGCGAAGCCTGAACTCGTTCACAAGAATAATAAAGGCGTATGTAATCCATCCAAGGTGGAAGATCACCATGCTATTTTGCCTACGTTAAAACGGCCGGGTACGTTATCCAAGGATGAGCAGAACATCTATGATTTGATTGTCAGACGTTTCTTGTCCCATTTCTATCCGCCAGCCGAGTATAAGCAGCATACCGTGCTCACTGACGTTGAGAAGCACCAGTTCAAAACTTCTGTGAAAGAACTGCTGTCCCTGGGGTGGAAGGTGGTACTGGGCTCCGGAGATCAGGAGCAGGGTGGCTCTGGCAAGAAAAAGACGAAGAAAAACAGTAATGAAGAAGAGGAAGCCGAGGAATGGACGGACA
Source organism: Paenibacillus pabuli NBRC 13638 (assembly GCF_001514495.1). GTDB lineage: Bacteria > Bacillota > Bacilli > Paenibacillales > Paenibacillaceae > Paenibacillus > Paenibacillus pabuli. Next base: position 152,404 of record NZ_BCNM01000014.1, on the reverse strand, counting down.
AGGCATTTTCTGTACAGCCTGAGTTGCCTGTTCTCTGTACAAAAAGTGAATTCAAAGAGAAGGCCACACAGCCTCCCAAGAGTTATACGGAGGGAACCTTGCTGAAAGCGATGGAGAGCGCAGGGAAGCAGATTGAGAATGAAGAGCTGCGTGATGCGATGAAAGACAGTGGTCTGGGTACTCCAGCTACTCGTGCAGCAACGATTGAACGTCTCAAGAATGTGGGTTACATTACGATGCAGGGTAAAAAGATGCAACTCACGTTGAAGGGACGAACAGCCATCGAATTGATCCGCCGGGCAGGTGTGGATTTATTAACCTCCCCTGAGATGACAGGCCAATGGGAAAGAAGATTATACCAAATTTCCAAAGGTGAAGCGGGTCAGGACAAGTTTATGGAGAACGTCAAGAAATTCACCATGTCCATCATTGATAAGGTGCGAGTGCAAGCCCCAGCGCCAGCGGATGCTTTTGGCGAAGATTCACGGACGGGACGGGGGAAAGGCAAGGGAGGCAGAACCCAGCGGAGTGGCGGAACAACGTCTACCAAGACGCCCGGCACGAGTGCAGGCGGGGGAGTGAAAGCGTCACGTCAAGCTTCAGGTTCAGGGACTACAGGGAGAACGGGCAGTATCAAGACTGCAGCTGCCAAAACGCAAGCTTCCAGTACAAATCAACCGGGTGTCCGTGAATCGCTGGCTTCTTGTCCAGCTCCAGGGTGTACGGGGCAGATTATTGAAGGCAAAAAAGGCTATGGCTGTACACGATTTAAAGAAGGCTGCAGCTTTGTCATTTGGAAAGAATACGTCGGCAAGAAAATTACCAGTACGATGTTGAAAGCGTTGATTGAAAAGGGGAGTACGCAGGTCCTGTCTTTTAAACGAAAAGACGGAAGCACAGTAAAGGCACGTATTATTTTGCAGGACGCGACGACCGGTAAACTATCTGCTGAAAGGCAAGAAGTATAAGTCGTGGACTTGAAGGCGGGAACGTAAGCTTCATGTAATGAAAGCAGAAGTTGTTTATTTTCTTACTTTCACACCGGATTCTTTCCCTGGATATAAGTAAAAGGACCCTTTGTTAAAGGGTCCTTTTTTGTTGCTGCTGTTGGATATTTTCATGGATAACCTTCGGTACCTCTTCCAATGCCGTAATGGTATACATCGATGTCTCAGGATTGGGCTGAAGCTCCACAATGTTATATTGCCACTCGTTAGGTTGTTTGATATATATGCTATGGATGCCGGCTGTGACTGCTGGCATGATATCCGTGCGCAGTGAATTTCCAATCATCCATGTTGCACGACGTTCAAACGGTCCGGTAGAGAGGATACCTTCAAGAGCCTCAATGTTCTTGTGCTGCCGGATGTAGATGCGGTCATCAAAGTATGCTGACAGCTTCATTTGGTCAATCTTCCGTTGCTGAATTACGGTTTCTCCGCCTGTATACAGGTAGAGAGCATGTCCAGCCGATTTTAAGTTTTCCAATGTTTCAACCATATGCGGATAAGGTTCAACCTCTTGGTCGTATACGCTCATACCCAGTTTGGTGAGATAAGACTCTTCTTGAGGAGAGGTAGGCTTAGCAAATTTCTTGGAAAAATAACGGTACGTATCAATAAGGGATTGTGGGAAATGGTGACTTGCAAATCCCAATTTATTGACTCCAGTCACATCGATTTCCAGCTGTTTCTCCCGGATCTGTTGGGTTGTCAGGGCATGTCCGTCAAACCACTCTTGCATGTTCTCAAAGAACTCACCAAGCACCAGGTTAAAATATTTATTGCAATACACGAGTGTATCGTCGAGATCAAACATAATATGTTGTTTAATGTTTTTCATATCAAAATTCACTCCTTGCAGCCAGCAGGTCCACAGATGTTCATATGTCTATGCGAATATAGGATTCCAGGAACATATTCAATTCAGATACGCCATCCGGCCGGATACTGTATTTCTCTTTACGGTTGCTGCCGAGCAGATGAGTTCGTAGCAAACCGGCGATGCGAAGAGCCATAACCTGGTCTTTAACCATATCCTCGTCTTTACCTAGTTCTTCACACATCTCAGCAAGTGATTTCGGCTCCTCTGATACGTAACGAAGCAGACGGAGTCTTTCTGGATCTGCCAGAGCATGGGTGAAACGAAGCAGACAAGTTGGCGGCTGATCCTCATCTTCTTCGGGAGCATCCACGGGATACTGCATAATCATCATGCCCTCGTAGAAGCAGTACATATTAATGGGGCGATTGTGAACGGTTGGAAATAGAATGACCTCATCCAGCCCAGGCATTGGTTCAACCAAAACACCTGCAGTGGCATACTCAATGAGTAATTCAGGTCCCATTTTATCAAGCAAAATGCGTTTCTCTTCAGCGTCTTCCTCCAGCCAGATACGATAATCCTCACTCATATGCTGGCAGTAATGCTGATCCCAGAGTCGAAGCAGGGGAACATAGCTGTCCCGAATACGAGTTGATTCTTCTATGGTAAGACTGGGCAGCAGAGGTGAAACACGTGCAAACAGCTCATCGGCTGACTGGCCTGCAAGCATGTCCAAAAAATCGCGATTTTCTGTGGAGCCATCTCGGTACGCAGCCCATGCAAACAGGACGTCAAAGTCATCAAAAGGCCAAGTAGAAGCAGGCGCGAGCGCAGCTCGTACATTGGAACTTAGTTTGCCTTCCACTTCAATAATCCATTCTGGACCGACATCGAGATGTTGAATCCATTTCTTCGTTACATATACCAAAAAACTGTTGAGCATTTCATATATCGGTGAAACATCGATTTTAACATGATAAGCCATATGTTGCAGAATCCTCCCGTCACATCTAAATGTACGCAGCGACTTAAGTACTATTATGGCTTGTTTTGCAGGGCGTTGTCCACTATAATGTTCAAGTCCAGGGCAAAGCCCTGGTGTAACCGTGCGCGATCAACAGAATAGTTATAACATGCGAAAGGTCGTCAGGGATGGCGATTTTTCTTTGTATGCTTGCAGGAGGAATGAAATTTCGTGTCATCTCTAACTAAAACCAAATTGTCAAATTCTACATCGAACTATCTCATACTGATCATCGTTATTGTTGTAGCGGGTATAAGTCAGGGACTTCTATTGCCAGTGCTGTCCATTTTCCTGGAGCAAAAGGGAGTTTCCTCGGGTTTGAACGGATTGAACGCTGCCGCATTATACGTTGGTTCTTTTGCCATGACCCTGGTCGCTGAACGACTGCTGGGAGCGATCGGTTTCAAAAAGCTGATTATCGGCGGCTTGTTATTTGTCATGATTCCCCTCATTTTGTTTCCTTATTTTCCGGATATCAAAATCTGGTTCATTTTACGTCTGGTCGTCGGAATCGGTGACAGTGCACTTCATTATGCTGCACAATTATGGGTTCTCCTGGTTACGGCACCCGAGAAACGGGGACGATACATTTCTCTATACGGCATGTCCTATGGACTCGGATTCAGCATTGGGCCATTGGGAATCAAACTGCTCGGCTTTGGTGATGCTGTTCCGTTCTGGGTATTATTTGTTTGTATGGCGGCGGTACTCATCCTCGTATTAATGAAGCTTCCCGATACAAAGCCCGAAAAAACAGAACATGGCCAGCTGCCTGAACGTCGTTTCCGTCGAAGTCTGGCTTGGGCATGGTATGCGTTATTGCCTGCTTTATTGTATGGATACATGGAAGCCGGGATGAACAGCAACTTCCCTGTTTACGGACTGCGTATTGGATTCGATGCCAATCAGATATCTTCATTACTGCCGTTCGTCGGAATCGGTGGACTGTTTCTTCAATTACCTCTTGGCATGTTAAGTGACCGGTACGGTCGAAAGAAGACGTTGATGTTTGCCGGTATAACGGGCGGCATCGTCTTCATGCTAGTTCCCGTGGCAGGCACGCATTTCTGGTGGACACTAGTGCTGCTAACGATAGCTGGTGGGTTGGTAGGATCGTTTTTCTCGCTTGGCCTGGCCTATGCCGCAGATATTCTTCCTAAAGCGCTTCTGCCTGCAGCGAATGTGGTGGCTTCGTTTCATTTTACGATTGGAAGCATTATTGGACCGAACCTGGGTGGCCAAGTCATCAATTGGATCTCACCGGGAAGCATGTTTACTTTGCTAGGGTTCATGTATCTTCTTTTTGGTGCAGCAGGTGTATTATTTCGTCGTAAACCTAAGCTTGAATCTGTGTTAAAATAGAAGCTGGTGTTCGCATGGAAATTGATGTCCATTTCCGAGTACACTAGTAGTTAGGGAAAAACATGGACAAGAGGAGACATCGCGATGATCAGAGTGGAAGGCTTAAGCAAATCCGTAGGAGCGGACCGGGTTCCGGTTCTGCGGGATATTCAATTTGATATGCAGCAGGGAGAAATGATTGCAGTAGTCGGTTCCAGCGGGAGCGGAAAAAGCATGCTGCTTAAATGCCTTGCCATGATGGAGAAATGGGATGGCGGCCGATTTACGGTGGACGGAGCCGAGATTTTGAAAGAGGGCTGGTCCGGAAAACGGAAAATTAAACGGGAATGGGCATACTTGGAACAGAATCCGCAATTGTACCCGAGACGTACTGCTTTGAAAAATGTATTGATCGGTCGGTCGGGTCAGACCCCTTTGTGGAGAATGGTAACGGGCATGGTACGTTCCGATGATTATATGGGCGCTATGGATTATCTGGAGGGATTGGGATTACTGGATAAAGCGCACCAGACGGCAGAGAAGCTCAGTGGTGGTGAGAAGCAGCGTGTTGCCATTGCCCGTGCGCTTGCACATGGTGCCAAAGTTGTCTTGGCGGACGAGCCTGTCGTGGGTCTTGATCCTCATACCGCTGATGCTGTTCTGGAGACGCTGCGCAAATTGTGCGAAGAGGAACGGGCTACTGTAATTGCGGTATTGCCGATTGAACTGGCAGAGAAACATGCCACCCGCATCTGGGGGCTATCGGAAGGCAAGATTGTTTTTGACATAAGAGGACGTCGATTGACACAGCAAGAAAAAAATATGATTTAAACTATTGAAAAGAGTGATGAATTTGCTTAATTCACGGTGGGGACGGCTGTTGGCAGGTGGAGCAGTAAGTATCCTGCTTGGTTCAGTCCTTAGCGGATGTACTGTTCTTAGCGATCCCAAGTTACTGATGAAACAACCCATGATGTCGATGGACAAGGAGAGATTGCTTACAATTGTACAAAAAGAACAACCTCCTGAGAGCAAATTGATTCGTCCCAAGGACATGAACAATACAAGCATGATTCGAGTGGCAGATCTAAATGGGGACGGGACCCGAGAAGCTATTGTTTTCTATGAAACACCGAGTGAGAATGTCCGAATTCATGGGATGATTCTCGAAGAGCAGAGTGATACTTGGGTGAAAAAGCTGACTTTCGACGTCCCGGGTAATACATTACAATCATTTAAATTGCTGGATATTACGAATGATGGCAATCCAGATATCGTTCTGGGGGTAAGCCTGGAAGCTCAGAAAGCCTTAATGGCCTATTCCTACAAAGGAGGGGCCCTAGAACAGGTAATGGGTGGAGTACCCTATAATCAGTTGATCATTGATGATTTACAAGGGAATCCTTTGGATTTAAATGGAGACAAGAAGAATGATTTTGCCATCGTATCACTTAATACCAGCGGATTTGCATCCCTTGCCTTGTATCAGTATGATGATGGCAGTTTCAAGGAAGTGGACCGCGTACAGACCGATTATACAGTAAAAGAATTTTATAACGCACTTGGCGGTCAAATAGCTAAAGATAAAGTGGGTATTGTGTTGGATGCTGAATTAGATGATCGAAGTACTTTTACACAGATTGTGTATGTGAAGGACAATAAATTGGTGAATGCGTTCAATTCTCCTGATCAAACCTATAGAGATGACAAAATTTTAAGCGGTGATTTTAATAATGATGGTATTATTGAATTTGGTTTGAAGGAATCGCCAAGGGGCTGGGAACATTATGTGTTTGATGCCCGGATGTGGTTTTATACCTTCTATCAATGGAATGGCAAGGATGGGAAAGATTTTGTGTCCTTCCAATACCGTGATGATGCGAATGCATTCCACCTCAATCTAAAAGCGGAATGGTTCGGAAAAATCACAATTGACACCAAATCAGAAAAAGAAAAATATATCCGATTTAAAATGATTGATACGGATGAAACCGTAGGAGAGATTAAATATTTCACCCTTACTCAGTGGGAACAGGACAAAGGAAAAGGGTGGAAAGAGATTACCAAGTCGAATGATCAAGTGATCGCTTATCGTGGCGCACAATCTGCGAATAATGATGGTGGATTATTGGATAATATGTCGCATTTGAATAGAAAGGAAGAACTACATGAGTAAAGTACTTATTCTTGAGGATGAAGAATCCATTCGCAGTTTTATTGTTATTAATTTGAAAAGAAACGGATTTGAAGTGCTTGAAGCAGGAGATGGACATGAAGCGCTTCGTATTTTGCAAACTGTTCCAGATATTGACTTGGCTTTGCTGGATGTTATGGTCCCAGGCATTGACGGTTTTGAAGTGTGCCGACGCATTCGTGAAACGAATGAACGTCTAGGTATTATTTTCCTGACAGCAAAAGTACAGGAGCAAGATAAGGTGTATGCGTTATCTGTCGGAGCGGACGATCACGTAAGTAAGCCCTTTAGTCCTACAGAGCTGATTGCACGTATTCAATCGTTGCTGCGCCGGGTGAATGTACATCGGGAGACGGCTGCCAAGGTAACGTTCCAGTCAGGGCCGTTCTCACTTGATCTAATCTCCAAACAATTTAAGAAACAGAACGAATTAATCGAATTAACACCAACAGAATTTTCACTGATTCAATTTTTCCTTGAAAAAGAAAATACACCTTTAAGCCGGGATGTGCTGCTGGATCACGTCTGGGGCAAGGAGTACATGGGCGATCCAAAAATCGTGGACGTTAACATCCGACGCCTGCGTCAGAAAATTGAGAACAATCCTTCCGAACCTGAATACCTTCAGACTGTATGGGGTCACGGGTACAAATGGAAGGGCCGGGATCAATGATCAAAAAAGGCATTACCCGGCAGATCGTATTACATTATTTTATTGTAGTGTTTCTGGCTCTGCTGTTGGTGGAATTCGTTTTTTTAATTGCAGTACAAAGATATTATTATGAGAGTATTTACAATACAATTAATCAGCAGATTACTTCGACAAATGATTTTAAAGAAACATTATCCCGTACGGATGAAGCTAATAATCTATCGTATTTACTTGCAAATCTTCAATTGGATAGTACGGAGCTGCAAATCCTTGATATGGAAGGTCGTGTCCTCGCTAGTTCTACCGCTTTTGAGTCGGAGCATGCCGTTCTCCAAACGAGCGATATCTCGCAGGCTATGAATGGGAGCATTGGACGCTGGGTAGGAAGGCAGCCCGTTACAGGTGAGCAAGTCATGGCGGTGTCCCATAAGTTGGATTTGGGTGGTGAAAATACGTATATTGTAAGGTATCTCACCTCACTTGATATGGTTAATTCCAAGCTTCTGGTTATGGGGCTACTCGCAGTAGCGGTAGGTGTAGCCGTCCTGGTTATTGTCTTAATTATTAGTATTGGAATGGCGAACTCCATTGTACGTCCCCTCAATAATATCACAGCCGTATCGGCTCAAATGGCGAGAGGACGGCTGGATGTCAGAGTTAAGGGGAATTACAAGCATGAACTTGGCGAGCTCGCATCCACCCTAAATTTCATGGCTCATGAAATTGTGCGCAGTAACCAGATCAAGGATGATTTTATTTCCTCCATCTCTCATGAATTGCGGACACCTCTGACCAGTATAAAAGGGTGGAGTGAGACGCTGGATTCCGGTGGATATGATCCGGATGAAACAAGAATTGGAATGAGTATTATTTCTAAAGAAACCGAGCGTCTAATCGGACTTGTTGAAGAAATGCTCGATTTCTCCAAGTTACAACAAAATCAAATGAAGTTAGTAAAAGGAACGGTCAGTATTCGGGAGATTGTACAGGAAACGATGCTTAATGTATGGGCCAAAGCAGAGCAAAAACAAGTACATCTTAAGCTGGATACCGATGAAGATCGTGCATTTAATGTATTTGGAGATGGAAACAGACTCAAACAGGTTTTTCTTAATCTGGTTGATAATGCCATTAAATTCTCTCATGAAAATTCGTGGATTTTCCTTTCTGTCAAAGAAGAGAACGGGCAGATTATAGCTGCTGTTCAGGATACGGGTATCGGAATCAGTGAGGAACATCTCATTAAAGTACGGGACCGTTTCTTCCAAGTGAATCATCAGAATGGGGGAACAGGGCTGGGACTTGCCATTACCCAGGAACTGGTTGAATTGCATGAAGGTACCATCACGATACAGAGTGAACTGGGATCAGGAACCACTGTGACAGTTGCCTTACCAGCACTACCTGAAGAAGAGGGCGTGGGTGAAGCTTCAAAACAGAAAAGTGATTCTGAAACGCTAAAGGATTCCTCATCTGAATAAGAGCACCAAAAAGGCGAGCCATATCGGCCCGCCTTTTCTTTATCCTTATGAGGAAAGTTCTCCAGCGCGCAGGCGCCCGCTTTTCTCATACACTTCTTTAAGCATACGAACGGGTTGGGTACGCACTGCCGGTTTGGCAGAGACAATCTCATTGGGTCCTACTACCACAATTTCATCTGCAGTGCCTTTGACGATGGCACCGTCTTTAATGATGGCACCTTCACCAATGATGGCACGTTCGATATGAACCCCGCGACCTACTCGTGCATTTGGCATAATTACGCTGTCTTTAACCTCTGAACCTTTGCCGACCTCAGCCCCGCAGAAAATAACAGATCGTTCGGCTCGGCCTTCAATGGCGCAGGATTCATGAACCATGGACGCAAGAAGTTCTGCTCGCGTATTACGTGCTTTGTATGCACTTGGTTTAGTTCTCCAATCACGGGTAAACATGGGCCATTCTTCTTTTTGCAAGCTCCAGTCCTCATCGTTATGAAGCAAGTCCATATGTGCATCCCAGAGACTCTTCACCGTACCTACATCCTTCCAATACCCATTAAAGTTGTAGACGAAGAGAGGTGTATTTTCGTTCAGCATCTGAGGAATCACATCTTTACCAAAATCATGGCTGGATTCGGGGTTTGCAGCATCTTCAATCAGGTGACGCTTCAGATAATCCCATTTGAACATATAAATCCCCATGGAAGCCAAGTTGCTTTTCGGTTCGGCCGGTTTCTCCGCAAACTCGGTCACACGCGAATTGGCGTCCGCTGCCATAATACCGAAACGATGAGCTTCATCCCATGGAACCTCCATAACCGAAATGGTGGCTGCCGCTTCATTCGCTTTATGAGCTTCCAGCATCTCACGGTAATTCATATGGTAGATATGATCACCCGACAAAATTAGAACATTTTCGGGGTTTTGTTGATCAATATAGTCAATATTTTTATAAATTGCGTCCGCAGTTCCCAAGTATTCGTCATTTCCTGTATGATAAGATGGAAGTAAGGAAATTCCTGCCTCTTTTGACGTTTCGAGGCCCCACGGTTCTCCTCCACCAATGTGATCATGTAGTGAATCAGCTTGATACTGCGTTAGTACACCTACAGTGTCGATACCTGAGTTTACGCAGTTGCTGAGAGGAAAATCGATGATCCGGTAGTGCCCGCCAAACGGTACAGCGGGTTTTGCGATACTTGAGGTTAAAGGGTTTAATCTTTTCCCTTCTCCTCCCGCCAACAGCATAGCGATGCAATCTTTCTTAAACATAATCGTTTCCCTCCCAAAATATTTGTGCAGTGTAGTACATACTTAACGCAATGCGGGGCTATTGAAACGATGTATATTGTAAAAATCCTGAAAAATTACAACATTTTTTTACACACCGCATTTTTCTTTTCAACTTGGCTAGAATGGGGTAATGGTTACTGTTACATCTATTTTCTGGAGAAGAAGGTGATCTCTTGGCCATTCAACCATTGGCAAACCCGGAAATATCGCCGGAGCATATTTATTTGTTTCATGAAGGAAACCTTCATCACAGTTATCGAATATTGGGCGCACAGCCTGCGATCGAAGATCATCGACAGGGATATCGCTTTACCGTGTGGGCTCCTAATGCCAAAGAAGTAGGTCTAGCGCTTGACCGCAATGATTGGAAAGGTGAACAGGAACCATTATATAAGATACCCGATTCTGGATTTTGGACTCGTTTTTTTCCGGAAATCAGTGAAGGAACTTTATACAAATTCCGTATATTAACGGAAGAGGGAACCGAATTGCTTAAAGCAGATCCCTATGCTTTTCATGCTGAAGTCCGTCCACGTACTGCTTCGATCACGAGTTCCATTGAAGGTTACAAATGGAATGACGGCGCGTGGAGACGCAAACAACGATCCATCTATAACAAACCTCTACATATTTATGAAATGCATGCAGGAACGTGGAAACGTAAAGAAGACGGTACACTGTACAGTTATCGTGAGCTAGCGGACTTGCTTGTTCCTTATTTATTGGAGATGAAATATACCCATGTAGAGATGATGCCCCTAAGTGAACATCCATACGACCTTTCGTGGGGGTATCAAAATACAGGTTTTTACGCGCCAACAAGCCGTTACGGGCAGCCTAAAGATCTGATGTATCTGGTTGATACGCTACATCAGGCTGGAATTGGTGTATTACTTGACTGGGTTCCTGCACATTTTGCAAAGGACGCACATGGTTTGCGTTTGTTTGACGGAACACCTTTGTACGAATACGCAGATCCACTGTTAGCAGAGAGACCAGGCTGGGGCACCTTGAGCTTTGATTACTCCAAACCTGAGATTCGCTCGTTCTTGATCTCCAATGCCCTGTACTGGATGGAGATGTACCATTTTGATGGGCTGCGTGTTGACGCAGTGACCAGCATGCTTAAACTGGATTTCGAAAAGCAACCGGGTCAATATCGAACCAACAATGAAGGCGGTCTGGAAAACAAGGAAGCGGTCGCTTTTTTACAGCAGCTTAATGAGACTGTCTTTAAATACTTTCCATATGCACTGATGATGGCTGAAGAATCCAGTGCATGGCCGATGGTGACGTCGCCAGTGGATCAAGGCGGATTAGGCTTCAACTATAAATGGAACATGGGATGGATGAACGATACGCTTGATTACATGAAATCAGATTTTCATGAGCGTCCTTCCAAACATCATTTGCTGACTTTCCCGGTCGTATACTCCTTTGCTGAAAATTACGTGCTTCCTCTGTCTCATGACGAGGTGGTTCATGGCAAAAAGTCACTCCTAGACAAGATGCCAGGAACATACGAGCAGAAATTTGCTGGCATGCGTGCCTTTATGGGTTACTTTATGACATTCCCAGGCAAAAAGCTGCTGTTTATGGGTGGAGAATTTGGCCAGTTTATCGAATGGAAAGATGAAGATGAACTGGACTGGTTTTTGCTGAACTATGACAGTCACCGTAAACTCCACAAGTTTGAACGGGATCTGTCCGAGTTATACTTGGGCGAAAAAGCTTTGTGGGAGCTTGATCATTCCTTTGAAGGGTATGAATGGATTGCTCCAGATGATCAGGATCAGAGCGTCATTTCATATGTGCGCAAAGGAAAAAAACCTGCGGATACACTCCTTGTGCTCATTAACTTTCAGCCGGTCAAGCGGGAGCGTTACCGGATTGGCGTCATGCGTCCCGGTATGTACACCGAAGTCCTGAACAGTGATCATTCCGATTACGGAGGATCAGGTATACTCAATGATATGCAGGTAGCTACTGAAAAGATTCCTTTTCATGGTCAACCACATAGCCTTGAGCTGGTCCTCCCTCCGCTAAGCGTAGTTATTTTAAAAAAGAATACTCGTCGGAAAACGGATGCAGCACCCCCTGAAGTGAAATCCGTAAGATCAAAAACCATCGCAACAAAAGAAAGGAATACAACTACTACAAGTACATCAGGTAAACCGAAGAGGAGGACGAAGGCATGAACATTCTATTTGCTGCTGCTGAAGTACATCCATTTATTAAAACAGGAGGACTTGCTGACGTCATTGGTGCATTGCCACAGGCATTGAAGAAAGGCGGGGCGGATGTTCGCGTCATTTTGCCCAAATACAAAGGTATTCCGGATGAATACAAAGACGCCATGGAGCCAGTCATTACAACGGAAGTACCTCTAGGCTGGCGAAGACCCTATTGTGGGATTGAAAAGTTGGTGCATGACGGCATTACGGTTTACTTTGTGGATAATGAATATTATTTTGGACGTGACGGTGTATACGGCTATATGGATGATGGCGAGCGATTTGCTTTCTTCAATCGTGCTGTTCTTGAAGTGCTGCCGCAAATCGAATTCAAGCCGGATGTATTGCACAGTCATGACTGGCATGCAGGGATGATTCCTTTATTGCTGGAGGCTCATTATGCACATGATTCTTTCTACAGTGACATGAGAACGGTGTTCACGATACATAACTTGTTATATCAAGGTGTGTTCCCCCATGAGCTATTCAGTGATCTGCTGGAGTTGGATGATCGGTACTTTACGGTGGACGGGGCGGAGTATTACGGTAACGTCAATTTCCTGAAAGCAGGCATTGTCTACGCGGATCATGTAACGACGGTCAGCCCTACATATGCCAGGGAAGTACAAACGTCCTATTACGGTTATGGCCTAGATGGATTGCTAAGTTCCCTCGGAGAGCGATTTAGTGGAATCGTGAACGGTATCGACACCAAGAGTTACAACCCTGCGGCAGACTCGAAAATTCCGGTTAAATACAGAACAAGCTTGTCCAAGAAAATAGAGAACAAGATAGAGCTGCAGAAGGAGTTGGGACTGCCAGTTCGACCGGATGCTCCACTTATGGTCATGGTTACAAGGCTTGTGGATTCCAAAGGTTTGGACCTGGTCTGCCGAGTATTGGATGAGTTGTTGTATTATGACGACATTCAGTTTGCCGTATTAGGTACGGGTGATCCGGCTTATGAGCATTGGTTCCGTGAGGCAGCCAATCGTTATCCGCTAAAAATGTCTGCCCAGATTACATTCAACGATGGATTGTCTCGCCGTTTCTATGCAGGTAGTGATCTGTTCCTGATGCCATCCAGATTTGAACCATGCGGTATTAGCCAGCTGCTTGCACTCCGTTATGGCAGCGTACCTCTTGTCCGTGAAACAGGGGGTCTGAACGATACCGTGCAGGCATACAATGAATTCAGCGGTGAGGGGAATGGATTTTCATTTACAAGCTTTAACGCCCATGACATGATGAATACCATTCGCCGTGCCGAGGAATTTTACCGTCAACCGGAGCACTGGAAAAAGATCGTGAAAAACGCAATGAGCGGTGACTACAGTTGGAACGTATCAGCTGAAGAGTATATGAATATATATCGTAGGATCACGCTAGAATCCAACAAATAGTCCTTCAAACGAGCCGCAGTATAATCGTACTGCGGTTTTTTTTGTACGATGATAAGAGGGGGCGAATGGATAATGAACTTCATTAATTTTAACACGAAGTACAATCCTAATTTGCAGGCTTTAAGTAGTGCTGACGGGTACAATTCGGTCAAAATGAATGAAATGTTTGCTCAGGTTATGGGCAACATCGCCGCTGTGCAATCCACCCTCTCAGGCAATATCATTGATGTGAGAAATTTTGCGCCAGGAGATGGCAGCAATCAGTCTGTACAGCTCAAGGCTTTTTTTGATTCGGCACAGCAAGGAGATGTTTTATTATTTACGCCAGGACATTATAAAGTGGTCAAGACAGGATGGTTCTATACCTTTAGTGGCAGATCCGTGATCATTAGAGCCCTTCCGGGAGCGATCTTGGAGGTTTCGGATCAGGGAATCCGGATTGAAGGCAGTGACCATGTTGAAATCAGTGGGCTAACTTTGGTGCGTACGACTCAAGCCGCTTGGAGTAAAAACAAAACAGGGCTCCACATTGAAAATTCGAGCAATGTACTATTGCAACAGAATGAAATAAGCCAATTTACCGACGGGATTGGAGTTAATGGTTCCAACAGTCAAGATCAGCCTGCCCGCAATGTGGTTATTCGAAATAATAAGCTGCATCATCTGGGAGAAGAGCCGATTGCAGTCCGCAGAAACTTGGCTTTTGTCGTGATTCGTGAGAATGATTGTTCCAGATTTCTTGGGGATGGGATTCTCGTCAAGGCAACATGGCATGTCTCCATCACGAATAACTTTTTGCACTCCCCAGTGTTGTCCAGTGATCAGGATTATGCTGCTTTTTCAGGAGGACAACAGTTGGCAAATGCACCTACAATCGGTGGGGGAATCACTTGCAATAATGAGGGTGGTGAGTCCGGGGCCAAGAACATGCATATCCATGGGAATAGCTTAATTGGTACCGCATTTGGTGTAGGATTAATCGGGTTCGAAGGTGCATTTGTAACCTCCAATTATTTTAATGCGATCCAAAAAACATCGGTCATTTCGGTGTCTTTCTCTCCGTCACAGTTCAATCCCAACGATGTAAGCAACCACCTGTTTGTGATCCAGGGTAACCTGATTGACACGATCTCTAGGCCAAGTGCTATGGCTGCCATTGAAGCGAAAACAACTAAAGGTCCAGAAGGCATGGACATCGGCATTATATCTGACAATATTATTATTCCAAGAGGAAAACACTGGGGAATTGTCGCAGATGGTCATATTATCGTAAAAGGCAATTACATTGCCGAGGCGGGCATCGCCATGGATATTGCCAATGGAGTAATTGCGACGAGCAACATCATTAGACCCGGTTTTGAGAATTCTAATCCTGACCGAATGGTCAGCTTGCATAATGATTGTACCTTTTCTCATAATTCAGTGGAAGGGAAGGGGACATGTCTTCAAGTAAGAGGCTCAAACAATATGGTCACGGGAAATCGATTGAAATATGAAGGGACCTGGTGGGCAGTACATCTGGACATGGTTAATAACACGGTGGAGGGCAACATCATAAGAGACAACATGCTGGTGATTACGGCAAATGCCACGGGGCGTTACCTATTTGGCGCAAGTCCCTCGACAAATGGGAAAAACGTAGTGGTTGACCTTGTGAAGGATAATAACGGAACCGTTTATCAGCTGGTAAACGAAATGGTTATGATGGGTGCGAACTCTACGAGGTGGAGAATAACGATCGCTGCCAATGGGGATCTAAAAACCACAAAGTTATAACATTAGAAATGATTGTTACCTTCTGAAAAAAAACTTATGGAGCATCCGATGAATGGAAACATTCACCCAATACTCCATAAGTTTTTTGGTATGAGTTAGATCGTCTCCAGTTGTCTGTACAAAATACGGTACCCGTATGGATCAAGTTTGATATTCATCATACCATCCGTTGGAACTACGGGTTCTTCAGTCAACGCATCTCTCCAGTCCCTCGTTTCCATTGGGTGAGACAGTGTACGTTCTTGCGGAGTATTGTTCATCCATATCGTAAAGTGAAGGGTGTCGTCCACGCGTTCGTACACGATACAGGGATCATTGCGATCTGCTTTGAGGAAACGAAAACGACCTTTCCGCAGCGCCTCATTACTTTTACGCAAATCAATCATCAGGCGGTAGAAATCATAAAGCTCCCGATCTTGCTTGGCCGGATCCCATTGCATACATTTGCGACAATCCGGATCAGCCTCCCCGCTTATACCAACTTCATCCCCGTAGAATATACAAGGCGTACCGATATAAGTGAAAAGAAATACAACAGACAACTTTAATCTGCGTTTGTCTTCTCCGCACCGAGTGAGCAGGCGAGGGGTATCATGGCTGCACAGCATATTGAAAATCACTTCGTTGGTCTGTTGCGGGTATCGCATAATGAGTGAGCCCATCTCGTTAGCAAAGTTGTAACCATCCATAGAACCACAGAAGAACTCAAGCACTTTGTCAGCAAAAGGATAGTTCATCACGGAATCAAATTGATCCCCCATGAGCCAGGTCAAGGAATCACTCCAGACTTCACCTACTATATAGGCTTCCGGATTGGCGGCTTTGACCACTTTGCGGAAGTCACGCCAGAAATGATTATCCACCTCATTGGCCACATCCAGTCGCCAGCCATCGAGCTTGATTTCCTTGATCCAGTATTCAGCGACATCGAGCAAATAGGCTTTAACTTCGGAATTGGCAGTATTAAACTTGGGCATATTGCCATAAAACCCAAATGTATCGTAAGTAGGGATTCCGTTCTTGATCTGCACCGGATATTCATTGATATGAAACCAGTCTGCATATTTGGAATTTTTTCCATTCCTCAGTACGTCCTGAAACGGGGGAAAGTCTTCACTGCAATGGTTAAAAACCGCGTCAAGCATGACCCGGATTCCACGGCGATGGCATTGTTCTGCTACTTTTTTGAGTAATTCATTGTCTCCGAAATGGGGGTCTACTTTTTTATAATCGACGGTGTCGTATTTGTGGTAGGAGTTGGCTTGAAACAATGGGGTGAAGTAGATGGCGTTGACACCGAGTTTGGTCAGATCGTCCAGGTGATTAAGCACACCTTGCAGGTCTCCGCCGAAGTAGTTATCCAGTTCAGGCTGGCCGCCCCATTCCTGGGTCCCTTCCGGATTCAGATCCGGATTACCGTTCGCAAACCTTTCGGTCATGATTTGATAGAAGACGGCTTCTTTTGCCCATTCGGGGACCTTAAATACATCAATTTCATGTATGTAGGAAAATTCATAATATCCTCCGGTGGGATAAGGGGCATCGTAATGAATTCCGTTGTCAGCCAAAAAAATATTTTCTGATCCGGCGGTTATGCGGAAGATGTAGGTCAGA
This sequence comes from Paenibacillus pabuli NBRC 13638, assembly GCF_001514495.1. Taxonomy (GTDB): domain Bacteria; phylum Bacillota; class Bacilli; order Paenibacillales; family Paenibacillaceae; genus Paenibacillus; species Paenibacillus pabuli. The sequence goes on along the minus strand of NZ_BCNM01000014.1, from coordinate 135,568 downwards.
CGCTTAAATTTGGGATTGACTGCAGCCTCCCAGTAATCAAACATGCTGTCTGAAGCAGCCTTCTCCAGTTGAATTTCCTTGTAAGTTCCATCCCAATCGTACTTATCACCGGTCAGTGCAGTCACATATTCTACGTCATTTCTCTTGGTTCGTACACGCAGGTGAATGGTAGACGGGTTATATGCATAAGCCCATTTGTCGCGGGGAACGTGATACATCGCTTCGAGCAGCATGACAGCACCTCCTGAACTCAAGATAAAGTTATAGCTATAAATAACCAAGTTAGACAGCAAATGAACCATGAAGTGCTGCAACAAATGTAGAATTTTCAATAATTTTCAATATTTTCTTTTCACAGCATTTCCAGCTTGGGTCTGGATATACGTATTCAAAATGAACAAAAGGGGTGTCTCCCAGACCTGAATTACAGGTCCATGAGGACACCCCTTGAAGGATGGCGCGCCAGTTTGCGAATAAACTTAGCGACGTACACCATCAAATTCTGTTCGAATTGTTTGCAGCAGTTCAGGCTGGGTCAAGACATCATACGCGGTTGCAGCAAGTGCCTTGGCTCCGAGAATCATACCATCCAGGGCGCGGTCTTGCAGCGCCAAATCACGGAACTCGATGGAGTGAAGGGTATGTACCTCGTCCACAACACGAATATAAGGGTGGATGGCAGGACAGCGCAGGGAAACATTACCGATATCCATGGAACCGTGATCATTCCCGCTCACAATCTCCTCTTGAGGAATGCCCAGCTCAAGCAAGTTTGCACTAAAGGCAGCCGATAACGATTCATTGGTAACCATCTCATCATAAGAAGTCTCATAATTGGATGTAATCAGCCGGCACCCGGTTTGCAGAGCAGAGCCTTCCGCAATCTGAATCACACGCTCGGTGAGGATATTCAATTCTTTTCTCGTCGAGGCACGAACATAGAATTGGGCAGAAGCGTAGTCTGGAATGATGTTCGCTGCCTGTCCTCCGCTATTGATAACACCGTGAATCCGAACTGTGCTTTTCACTTGTTGGCGGAACGCATTAATCCCATTGAACGTCTGAATTACCGCATCCAGTGCATTAATGCCTTCATGTGGACTTGCAGCAGCATGTGAAGATTTGCCATGAAACTCAAATTGCACCGCGTCAATCGCCAGAGAGCTGCCTGATTTCTCATACGCATAGTAGGGGTGAGCCATCAGTGCGATATCACAATCATCGAATAAACCTGCTTCAGCCATAGGCACTTTGGCACCGCGTGTTTCTTCCGCTGGCGTACCGAACACTTTCAATGTTCCGCCCGTTTCATCCAGTATGGATTTAAGACCAACAGAAGCTCCGAGGCTCATCATGCAGATTAAATGATGTCCGCACGCGTGTCCGATTTCAGGCAGTGCATCGTACTCACACAGGAGGGCAATGGTAGGACCTGGCTTAGAGGCAGAGTACGTACCGATGAAGGCCGTCTCCAATCCAAGAACAGGAGCTTCTACTGAGAATCCGTGATAGGCAAGTTCTTCCTTTAACCGAGCCGAAGCGAGATATTCTTCATTCCCGAGTTCCGGATGGGCACCAATGTATGATGAAATCTCCTTAAAACGGGAAGCATATTGATCAATGACCGTTAAAATTTGTGTTTTGGTATGTGTCATCATGGACTCCTTCGCAAAAATGAAAATAATTAATGATTATATCATAGTTGCAGTTATTTTTCAGAAACAAGCTGTAATAAAACATCACGAAATGCATTGCATAATCATGCATTCTACTTTATAATGACTCAGGCATCAACAAGAGAAGCACACCAAGTTGTATAAGGGGAGAACAGGGTTGAAATTGATTAGTCGTTACACTATGATGCTGCTGGCTTTGTTGGTTCTGTTAACTACCGTTGCGCCTGTTGCATCGGCAACGGGAACCACAGGCGATTCAAGCAGTAAAAAGCTGGTGCTCGGTACTAGCGCCGATTTTGCACCATATGAATTCCATAAAGTCATTGACGGTAAAGACCAAATTGTGGGCTTTGATATTGCCATTGCCAAAGAAATTGCAGCCGATCTTGGCGCAGAACTTGTGATCGAGGATATGGGTTTTGACGGACTGCTGCCTGCATTGCAGAGTGGTCGTGTGGATATGGTCATCTCGGGAATGACACCGACAGATGAGCGCAAGAAAAGTATCGACTTTTCCGATACCTATTATAAATCAAAACAAGTTATCATGATACGTAATACGGATAAAGACAAATATCCTACGATGGCAGAATTGGAAAATGAAAAAATTGGAGTACAAAAAGGCTCCATTCAGGAAACGATTGGTCAGGGAATCCCAGGCGCAAAACTGACAGCACTTGATAAAATATCCGATATCGTGCTGCAATTGCAGACCAATCGTGTGAATGCGGCGATCGTCGAGGATACGGTAGCTGCTGGTTATCTGGATGATATTATCGGACTAGCTCCTGCTATTCCGGATGAAGAGCAGGTAGAAGCAGCGATCGGGATTCGCAAGGGCAATACGGAACTGCTGACCGCAGTGAACGGGACGCTCGAACGTCTGAAAAGCGAAAATAAAATTGAGCAAATGGTTAAAGAAGCGAGTCAGTTGAATGCGGACAAGCTGGACAAAAATCAGAATATTTTTGAAGTGTTCTGGCAGTATAAAAGCTTTTATGCGACAGGTGTGGGCTACACCCTTCTACTGTCTGCACTTGGTGTGATATTCGGGGTTATCATCGGTTTGATCATCTGTCTGTTCCGTTTGCATGACGTCGCAATTTTGCGCTGGATCGGTACAGCTTACGTTGAGGTCATTCGAGGTACGCCAATGCTGGTTCAACTGATGATTATCTACTATGGCCTTGCACTGACTATGGGTATTAATTTCACGCCACTTCAGGCAGGTATCATTACACTCTCCATTAATAGTGGTGCCTATCTTGCGGAGATCTTCCGTGCGGGTGTTCAGGGTGTGGATCGCGGTCAGCTGGAAGCGGCACGTTCCCTGGGGATGGGCAGAACAGCTGCAATGCGTTTCATCGTGCTTCCACAAGCTTTTAAAGCCGTATTGCCAGCAATCGGTAATGAGTTCGTAACCATTATCAAGGAATCCTCCATTATCTCGGTTATCGGTATGGTGGACATTATGTACCAGGCAAGTGTAGTCAAAAACATTACGTACCAAGGAATGAACCCATTCCTGATTGCAGCAGCCATTTACTTTGTGCTGACGTTCATTTTGTCCAAGCTGCTGGGTCGACTGGAAAGGAAGTTGAGTGCAAGTGATAGACGTTAGACAATTACACAAATCATATGGTAATAACGATGTGCTCAAGGGCATTAACGTAACAATCGGCAAAGGTGAGGTTGTTGTGGTCATCGGACCGTCCGGATCGGGAAAAAGTACATTTTTGCGCTGCTTGAACCTGCTGGAGCAGCCGACTTCCGGCGAAATTAATTTTGAAGGCGTGTCGATCACAGATCCTAAACACAACATTAACGCGACTCGTGAAAAAATGGGCATGGTCTTCCAGCACTTTAACCTGTTTCCGCACAAAACGGTCCAGCAGAACATTACAATCGCTCCCATCAAAGTGAAAAAGCAATCCGTTCAGGAAGCGGAACAAATCTCGGCAGAGTTGCTCAAGACGGTCGGCCTGTCCGACAAAAAAGATGCTTATCCGAATCAGCTGTCTGGTGGACAGAAACAGCGGATTGCTATTGCAAGAGCTCTTGCCATGCAGCCGCATGTCATGCTGTTTGACGAGCCAACTTCTGCACTTGACCCTGAAATGGTCGGTGAGGTGCTGGATGTCATGAAGCGTCTTGCTGAAGGTGGCATGACCATGGTGATTGTAACGCATGAGATGGGCTTTGCTCGCGAAGTCGGAGATCGGATCCTGTTTATGGATGGCGGGGTAATTGTAGAAGAAGGAACACCTGCTGAAGTGTTTGGTGAACCCAAGCATGCACGTACACGTGATTTCCTGGCCAAAGTGCTCTAATTTTAATGGACTTTAGCAACCACGATAAAGCCTTGTCGACACGCAGTCGGCAAGGTTTTTTGTGATGGTGAACATAACATAAGATTGAATTTACATAAAAAGTAACGTTTCTGTCATTAAAGGAACAACAACAAACAGATGGTAACTTGAAAAATTCGCATATTTTCTGCATTTGTGAAGAGATCTTTTACCCATTTGGTAACATTTACTACGACTCAAGGTTACAAAATTGTGATATATTTGTTCCTGCCGAAACTTCTGGACAAGAAGTGTGGAGGATGTAATGATGCAGAATGTGCTGGGGAAGAAAGAGGGCACGCTGCTTGGGGTGAATTAGGGCGTACATATAGTCTTGAATGTAATTAGGACCTATAGGGTGGTCTCCTCCATCCGAATCCGACAACTAACTTCGCAGGCACAATGAGGGAGGAAGACCATGATTAACAAGAAACGTATAGCCAAAACAGCAACAGCTTTGCTGACAGCAGCAATGCTGATTCAGGCGGTTCCGGCTCACGCTGATTCAGTTCATGTGGCCAAAGAGGGGGATACCTTCTACACCTTATCCAAGCAATATGGAGTTGGGTTAAACACACTCATTAAAGCTAACAGTGACATTTCCACTTACAACATCTATGGCGGTTTGAAAATTACGATTCCTGGCAAAACAAACACCGTATCTGCAGCAGCAGCTACAAACGCTAAAACGATAACGACAGCCAGTCTTGATGTCAACGCAGACAACAAGAGCGTTCAAGCCTGGGGGAAAACATTTGACTACAGCAAGTCAGTCGATGTAAAAGCAACGGCCTACTCCGCAGACGCTTCCGAAAATGGAGGATGGGGTGCTGTGGACTACTTCGGTAACCCGCTCGAATTGGGTACCATTGCAGTAGACCCGAGTATTATTCCGCTGGGAACGAAGGTCCTAGTAACTGGTCACACACATCCAGGGCTTCCTAAACAGGCATTTGTTGCTACGGCTCGAGATGTGGGGAGTGCGATCAAAGGGCATAAGATTGATATCTATATTCCAGGGAGCAAACAGTCCGTGAGTACATTCGGTATTCAGGATGTAGAACTTTACATTTTAAAATAACAACACAAATGAGCTGCACATTTCCAGTGCAACTACACTTTGAACTTACGAATTAGAATAGGGTGTCCTTTGGTCACGATAATGTGATGGAAGGACACCCTTTGTATATACGAACTCCTCACATACTAACAAATCCTACTTGCCCTTAGGCAGGCCCAGCATTTCGTCCAAAGTGACCAGCTCATACCCTCGATTACGCAATTCCTTAATAACTTCAGGCAGTGCTTCGATCGTGCCGTTCAGATTCGAACCTACACCGCCTCCTGCATGCTGCAAAACAATCGAACCGGGTTTAACCGCGGAGAGAATGTTCTCCTTTACTTTATCTTTGGGTAGGCCCTTCCAGTCCAGGGAATCAACGTTCCAGTTCACAATGCTGTAACGTTGCTTGGCTGACCATTGCAGCTGTTGTTCGTTAATGTCTCCATAAGGTGGGCGGATCATCTTGGGAGTGTAACCCGCCAAATCGCGAATGATATCTCCGGTATGTAAGATTTGTTTGCGAAATGCATTCATGGACAGCTTGCTGAACTCCGGATGATTGTAGCTGTGATTACCTACAATATGTCCTTCTTTTACCATGCGTCTCACCAAATCCGGATGTTTCTCAGCGCGATTTCCCACAATGAAAAAGGTAGCCCGAACCTTGTATTTTTTCAAAATATCAAGTACCTGCGGGGTGAACCTAGGATCAGGTACATCATCAAAAGTCAAAGCCACCTGTTTGGTTGAAGGACCATTCGTTTTGAATGTATCGGCATATTTCTGCCTAAGCTGTCCGAGTGTCAGCTGTTCCTCCTCGGATGAATCCGACTTCGAAACAGGTTCATCTTGTGGACTTGAGGCAGCGCTTAATTGAGCAGGGGCAAAGCTTCCTCCCAGAAGAATGAACATGATGAATAACATAATGAGGCGTAGACGCATGTTAGTGCCTCCTTTTCCCAATTTGCGTTCTCTTTGGTATGCCCGGGAATGCAGCCATTTATTCGTGATGTGAGATGTTTCATTGCTGATTCATTGAATCCGATCCATACTTCCACCATACATATCACAAACAGAAAAGGATAGGTGGTACAAGATGAGTACATACGACTTGAAGTCTGTTCGTATACAGGTGATTGAGGCTGGAGAAGACAAAGTATTTCTGGTGACTGGAGGAAAACCACATATTGGAGCGGTAGCGACATTTTATCCGGATGGAGAACGGGTGAGCGGGGTTACCGTGCATATTCCAGGGCATAAAGAACAAGAGTTGTGTGAGAGGCTTGCACGTAAAGCGGCCATGCATTTGAAAGTAGCTGTGACCTTTATTATGGGAATTCATTTTGATGCAATTACGCGGATGCAGATTGATGAGATTGTGCAGACTGCAGAGAGGCTGCTTGATGAAGCGTTGATTCAATTCGATCAGCGGATTCAATAGTTCCATTGAAGCTAAAATCGTCTTTTATGATTTTTTTTGTTAAAATTGAAACGAGTAGAAGGTTGCCACGTATGTATGGTTATATACAAGGATGTAATATCGACTAGGAGGAATACCATAATGTCTATTTTCAAACGATTGCGCGATTTAACGATGTCTAACATTAATTCCATTATTGACAAGGCAGAAGACCCGATTAAAATGACGGATCAATATATCCGTGACATGCAGGAAGATCTGGAAGATGCGGAGAAAGCTGTAGCCGCACAGATTGCCATTGAGAAGAAATTCAAGCAGCTGTTCGAAGAACAGGAAGCTCTTGTGAAGAAACGTGAAGAGCAGGCTCACACCGCTGCCCGTGCCCAGAACATGGACCTCGCACGTCGTGCGCTGGAAGAGAAGAAAGTCGCTGAAGAAAAAATGGCTGAGTACAAAACAAGCTACGACCAGAACAAAGCGTCTGCTGATAATCTTCGCGGCAAGCTCGACGAAATGCGCAAGCAGTTGACTCAGATGAAAAACAAACGTGAGACATTGGTTGCGCGCTACAATGCAGCAAAAGCTCAAACTGAAATCAACAAGGCAATGAACGGATTTGGTTCTGACACAGCTAGCGCGGGTCTGAAGCGTATGGAAGAAAAAATGATGCAGATGGAAGCACAGGCAGAAGCCAGCAATGAAATGTCGTCCAAAGGAAAATCGCTGGATGATGAATTTGAGAAGCTGGGCAAAGATCAGGCAGTCGAAGATGAATTGGCTGCATTGATGAAGCAGTACGAAAATAAAAACTAAGCCTTGTATGTTAAGCAGGGTCACCAGCGGAGGAGAGACCAGCGTTTCTCCTTCGCTTTTAATTGCGGTTCATGTTGAGATGTGGGGGCTATGAAGATGGATTTGAACATTTTGGCAATGCTGGTCTGGACGTTGTCGGGTTCGGTTTTGCTGTTTGTCTTGATGTATGTGGATTCGTTGTTCACGAAATATAAGGATTTTGCCGAAGTGAAAGCGGGCAACATGGCTGTGACGACACGCATGGTCATGAAGCTTTTTGCTCAAGGCTATGTACTCGCTACCTCCATCTCGACAGCGGGTCATCTTGGAGAAGCGTTACTGGTATCCGTCGTTTCGTTTATCATTTTGTTGATTCTGGAGAGTGTAGTTCACTTCATCATTCGGACGTGGGCCAATCTGGATCTGGATACGGGGATTCAGCAGGGAAAGACAGGTTACGGTTTATTCTCAGGTGCACTTCATATTGTGGGCGCATTAATTATTGCAGCTTGTTTATAAGATAAAGAACAGGAGTAATAGGCATGAGTGTGTGGAAACGAATTAAAGGGATATTAGCCAAACCGGAACCTCCCCGGGCAGAAAAAACGATGCTCCAACTGACACCTGGTGATATATGCGAGGTTTCACTGGTAACCTATGAAGTTGTTGGACGTGTGCATCATCGTGCACGGAATGCGGCTGTCCTTACCTTGCAGGATGGTACAGCAATTCGGCACTTGCATATTGAAGAACGGGAAATGACACGGTATGCCCTCTATACACCGATCGATGGTCGGCTTGATGCACCTGATGAGGTGCCTACCTTGCTGGACCTGGATGGACGTGCGTATCATCTGGAGGAAGAATACGGAGGAATGGTAACCACGGCAGGAAGGACACCCTATGGTCAGGCTGGAGAGCAGCTCGTATGGCAATATCAGTCAGATGATAACATGCTTCTGCGTGTGGAGTGGCAAGACAGAAGATTTACGCTGTATGAGGGAGAGTCCATTCTTCCTGCGGATATCAAAGTGATTCGTTCGAGCTAGGAGAGGTTCCAATGAAAAAGCGCTTGGCACACGGATTAAAATTAATGCTGGTTCTCAGCCTTGTGATGTCCCTGTTGTCCGCGTGCGGAGCACCCTCCGTTCAGGACACATATCCGCTTGAATCGGTCAGTGGCAGCGGTAACACGACGTCCTATGTGTACCGGGCCGCCGATCGAACGGTTCCCGAGGTTGCTCAGGAATTGTCTGAACAGCGTAAACCGGACCAGATTTCGGCGGAAAATACAGAGCGGATGTTCCTGGTGTATCAGGACCAGTACTATCATCTACAACAAGACCCGAATAAAAAAGAAGATACCTTGGTTGAAGTCGATTCCAAGGAATATGTTCGGCAGAACTATGATTCATCCTTTTTGCAAGGGTACTTAACTGCAACGTTAATTGGTAATTTGTTTGATACGTTTGGAGGTAATCGATCCGCCGGAAAGTATCGGGGTTATACGAACAAAGACACGTACAAACCGAGTGAAGGTTCTTATCGAACACCAACAAGCAGTGATAAAAAGGCCGCCCCGCCGATTACAGTTGATCGAAAAGGTTCAATTACCCGGCGTGGAAGTGATAAGGACACGAGCGTAGGCTCGAGTGGAGGACTATTCGGTCGGAAAAAGGAACAAAGCAAGGGTACAATTGATCGTAACAAGAGCAGTGGTGGCCTGGGAGGATTATTTGATTCACCGAAGAGTTCTTATAAAAAGCCCAAAACAAGGGTTGGTGGCGGCCGGATTATGAGGCGCAGGTAATATGAAATCTCTTGGGCAGTGGTTCGATAATGGTTATTTCTAAAAGGTTTGGCAAAGGAACAGTGAAAGAGGTAGGTGGGGAAAGTTTTGCCACTGAAAATTACCTTGGACGCTGTTCTTTTTTACGATTTACGTACATGTTGGGATTTGCGCACGCGAGGGATCGTTGTCGCCGGTTGTTTACGAATCCAGCGGATATAAGGGGCTACACGCTCATCCTGCCTTAATGCCTGAACATCAGTTAGACCGAGGGTTACCAGGTCTCGGTTGGTGTACAAAGAATGAATTTGCTTGTGGCAAGGGATGCAGAGATGAGCAATAGGCATTAAGGTACCACCCATTTCTTTAGGTGTCAGATGATGGACTGTGGTGTCTACAGGTTCTCTTCCACATAATTCGCATCGGTTGTTCACAGATCTCAACTCCTTTTCTATATTATAATCGGACTACAGGGCTTTCATGTGAGTTGGACAGAAGGGTAGTACTTGTCACAAATTAGCTTTCGAGCTACACTTTCAGAAACAATTAAATGTCCTGGGGAGGATCATATACCATTGAAAAAGAACTCACATTCGGTTGATATGACGACTGCCAAATTTGTCCGTAAGGCTATTCAGGTCGCGGATGCTCAAGCAAAAGTAGCAGCTCATGTCACTTCAAGTCTGATCGAAAAAGTAACGCTAGAAAACGCACATGGCCGAACACTTGCCGAGACGATCCATGCCCCTCACCCTTATCCGTTCTTTCGCCGTTCCGGAATGGATGGCTTCGCTATTCTAAGTTCGGATACGGTAGAAGCATCAACTGATCAGCAAATATGGCTGCGTATTATTGATGAAATTCCATGCGGCTATACATCGGATTATACGATCACATCCGGTACAACGGCCCGGATCATGACAGGAGCTCAGGTCCCGGAAGGTGCAGACGCGGTTGTCATGATGGAAATGACGGAAAGCAAAGAAGAGCATGGCGAACAATGGATTGCACTGAAGCGACGTATTGAACCGGGAACCAACATTACGCCAATAGGATTGGAAGTACAAGAAGGCCAAGTGCTGCTTGAAGCAGGGACCATCATTCAGGCGGGCGAGCAGTCTGTGCTGGCAACATTCGGTTTTGCTCAAGTGCCTGTATATAGACGTCCTAAGGTGGCCATTTTTGCAACGGGTACTGAATTGCTGGAAGTGGACGAACCGTTACAACCGGGGCGAATTCGAAACAGCAACAGTTATATGCTGCGCTCTCTGGTCGTTGAAGCAGGCGGGGAGCCGGTGATGTACGGTTCGATTGCAGATGACGTTGACACTGCTCGTGCGAAGCTGACGGAAGCGGTTGAACATAATGATATGGTGGTTACAACAGGCGGAGTATCGGTTGGGGATTATGATATTATGGGTGATCTGGTTCGGGAAGGGAATATGGAGATGCTGTTTAATAAGGTAACCATGCGTCCTGGCAGTGTGACAACGGCTGCTGTAATCCATAATAAGTTACTCTTTGCCCTTTCTGGCAATCCCGGGGCGTGCTTTGTCGGATTTGAATTGTTTGTTCGGCCAGCGATTCGCTCCATGCAGGCGGATACACATCCATATCTGGAAGAATGGACGGCCATCTTGGATGAAGCATATACGAAGGTGAACAATTTTACCCGATATGTACGTGGACGGACCGAGATACGCAATGGAATGGTGTATGCCAAACCTGCTGCTTCCCGTATAGACGAATCCAGTGTCATGATTACAATTAAGGATAGTGATTGTCTGATTGTTGTTCCACCTGAGAAAAAAGGTATTCCTGCGGGCGAACAGGTACGCATTCTCAGACTTCCCACAGGACAAGTAAGGTAGGTCATACATGACTAAGATACGCAATACAGCACCATACATTGTTCAGATTGTCGGATACAAAAACACGGGCAAGAGCACATTGACGGCTGCGCTTACCCGGTATCTGACATCCATTGGACGAAACGTAGCCGTAATTAAACATGATGGACATGACCATTTTGAGATGGATCATGCAGGAACGGATTCTTATAGCTTTACACATGCAGGGGCTGCTGCTGTTGTTGTAATGTCGGATAATCGTACGGCAATCATGAAACAGCAACCGACTGCATTGGATGAAATGTTGAGTTATCTATCGGACGACTATGACTGGATTCTCATTGAAGGGTACAAACAAGCGACTTTTTCCAAGCTGCTTCTAGTTCGTGAAGAGAAAGACTTTGCTTTGAGCGAGACGTTGCATGGGGTAATTGGCATTATCTCATGGTTGCCGGTTGAAAAAAACAAGTTATTGCAGGCAGCGGAAGAAGAACTTGTATGGCATTCTGTTGATGAGACTGAACAGATCGCGAAGTGGCTTGTATCGTTAGAGGGTAACGTGGAGGGGCATGTTTAATTTTACGCAAAAAATATTATGTAAACTAAATAATTGAGTTGGATAAAACGTTTGGTTGTTTTCATGATATGAGAAGTACGAATAGACCAATAGCGATCCTTTCCGGAATATTCCTGTAGGGATCGCTAGGTCGTATTTTTTGGATACCTTGAAGATTCTGAACTGGAAAAAAGGCTACATGCCATCATCCGTGCGGCGTTCAATAGCTTCTGACATGGTTTTGTCAGTAAGGTGAGCGTAAATTTCGGTCGTTTCTGTAGAAGCGTGTCCGAGCTGCTCTTTGGTTTTATAAATATCATTCTGCAGATAATAATCGGTCGCAAAGGAGTGACGCAGTTTATGAACAGTTAGATACGGTTTGCCAAATCGTTTGGCGTACTTCATAATCATCGCCTGTATCGCTCGTTTGGTCATCCGGCTTCCTTCGGAATCCCCGTTGCGAAGAGCGATGAACAACCCTTTTTCCCGCTTGGGTGTACGGTAACGTGATTGGCGCAGATTGATATAGGTTGCAAGCTCGTCCTTGGCTTGCTCTCTGAAATAAACGGGTGTTTTGAAGGTCTCATCATTATTGCCCTTGCGATATACATACAACAGCTTATTGTTCAAATCGAGATCATCCACGTTCAGGTTCACAACTTCCGATACACGCAAACCCGAATTCAGAATGAGGCTTGCAATACATGCATCCCTTTCTTTGTTTAACTCATGCGAATATAGTGCCTGTTTGTTTTTCTCCATATCCACAGCGTATCCTTCAAGGATGTACCCGATAAATTCCAACAGCTCTTCATCTTCCAAGAGCTTTCCTTTTAACTTCGCTGCGGTATCTTTTGGCTTATGGGTACGTTTAATTTCAATCTTCGCCATGATGTTTCGTTTCAGCAGAGGATAGAAATCTTCATCTTCAGCAATCTGACTTAAATAATGAAACAGCGAACGCAGGGATGAAAGCTTGCGGGAGACCGTGATTCTGGAATTCGCTCCTTCACGCTTGGTAGCCAGAAACAAACGGTATGATGTCACTGATTCCATTCGAAGCACTTCCAGTTCAGTCAGTGTAACCTCTTTATTGGAACCAGCCTGGGACAGACCTTCTGCTCGCATCCAGCCAAAAAAGGCTTCATAATCCCTTATATATTCAAGCAAGGTAGACGGTGATAAATCCGGTAATTTATAGTCAATGAATTGCTGAACGAACCAGGGCATGGAAGGAAGTTTGTCATCCAGCTTGCGTCGGTCGATCTCTTTTTGCACATTGGTCAAGTTCGGCACCCCCATGGTAATATATGTTTGAAGATATGCTATAACTCAGTGTACCATATTTATATCGTCACAGCTGTTCACAGAACCACGTTATGAAGGTCGATGTTTCCTTGCTCCTGCGGACTCCAGGTATTAAAGTATAAATTATATGTAGAGCAGAGGAGGTGAACCGGGATGAGTATGAAAATAGAGCTGGTTCCCCGGGAACGAAGTCAGGTGATTCGTCATTTGATGCAATTTTATCTGTATGATTTTACGAAGTATCTTAATATTGACGTGGACAACAACGGGATTTTTCCAGAATACCCTGGACTTGACGCATTTTGGACGGGGGAAGGTACCAAGTTTCCTTTTCTCATTACGAGTGACGGGTCACCGGCAGGGTTTGCATTGGTCGAACGTTGTGAACCAGGCAGCAAGGATAATGACTATTATTTAACCGAGTTTTTTGTCATGCAGAAATATCGACGTAGCGGGGTGGGGACTTGGGCCGCTTATGAATTGTTCCAACGTTTTCCGGGAAGATGGAAAGTGACCCAGGTTCGGAATAACGTGATTGCACAGGCATTCTGGCGTAAAATTATTGGGGAATACACGGGAGGCCGTTTTCGGGAAAAGTTCCACCCGGAGCTAGGTAATCCCAGTCAGTATTTTGTAACCTGATTGACTTATGGACGACTTGGGACAATACTGCAAGAGACCAATAAGAAGTTTACCCAAATCAAGATAGGAAAAATGGGTGTAATGTCCAAGTACAGGGTAATAACATACGGAAGACGAAACAGTACTTTTATACATCCTTTCATTAATCACCATTCTGCACCTAAATTTACGAAGCTCGGAGGAATGAATCCATGGAACTGCGTAATTACGGAAACACGGACATGAAAGTAAGTACACTTGGGTTTGGCGGGGCAGAAATTGGCAGAGATGTATCCAAAACGGAAGTGGAGACACTGCTGAATAGTGCACTGGATGCAGGATTAAATGTGATTGATACCGCGGAGTGCTACGGCGACAGCGAAGAATTGATCGGTGAGGTGTTGTCACACCGTCGAGATGATTATTATTTGTTTACCAAATGTGGACACGCCGCTGGGATAGAGGGCCCCGACTGGGATGCCAAAGTTCTGGAGCGGACCATTGATCGAAGTCTTAAACGGTTGAAAGCAGACTATGTCGATGTCATTCACTTGCACAGCTGCTCGGAAGAAGTACTTCGACAAGGCGCTGTGATTGACGTGCTCCAGCGTGCTAAGCAAGCCGGTAAAACAAGATTTATTGGATACAGCGGAGATTCAACAGATGCGCTATATGCGATTCAGACCGGGCTCTTCGACAGTCTGGAGACTTCATTAAACATCGCGGATCAGGAGGCCATCGAACTTACGCTGCCCGAGGCGAGAAAGAGAAACATGGGTGTAATCGCCAAGAGACCGATTGCCAATGCTGCGTGGACATATGATACGCTTCCGGAGGAAGCATATCCTTATGTCTATTGGAAGCGCTTAATTGAATTGAATTACGGTTTTCTGAGTGATGATGCTCAGGAAGCGGTGGAAACAGCACTGCGTTTTACTCTAAGTACTGAAGGCGTGGACACCGCAATTGTAGGTACGGCGAAGCCGAACCGCTGGCAGCAGAATGCTGATCTCGTAGCTCGCGGACCACTTCCTCAGCATGTATATGATGAGATAAGAACACGCTGGAAAGAAATTGCCGGAGCCGATTGGACGGGCAGAACCTGAGCCCATGAGATTGGAAAAATAGAGACCATTTGCCGAAGCCGCCATATGGCGGCTTTTATATTGCCAACAACCTTATATTTTCAACATATGAAAATTTCATAATAGTTAATACGATTTATATTTCACTGAAATCCTTCCTACATAAATCAGGAAAATGGATTATTTAATATAAATTTTTGTAAAACCAATGTTAGTCAGTATTTCAGCGAATTTGGAAGAAAAATCCTTCAACCTACCTTATTATATTATTTCAACATATGAAAAATTCACAACAGAAAACCAATTCTTCTCCTTAGATACTCCCTGCTGATATCAACGTTCCTTCACCCACCATGTTAAAACGAACTATCTCTTATACGGTTAAAAGTCAACCTATTTTTTTCAAAAAGGCGAAACAGCTGCTCCATATATGAAAGGAACAGCCGTGGTGGAGTATCTATTGTGGAGTATATTTTGGAGTGGATATAACGGGGGAGGTACCTTTGATGTAGATCTTCTACCTACTGAAAGTATTGCCATATCGCCAGAACGAATTTATACAAAAAGTAAAAGGAAAAGCCGATTAAAAGCACACCTGCCAAGGCGGAAACAATCTGGATCATTCTCTGACTCATCATTTTTCGGGTAACAGAAACGATAGTGAGCAGGCCCAGATCATGTAGGAGAATGCCGCACAATACGCCCAATGCAGCAATGACAAAACTTAATTTACCTGCTGAATGATATGAATCAGACAACACGACTCCGAATACGGATATCCAGAAGATTAGATTCCCCGGGGAGATGGCAACCAGTAACCCGTTGCGGTATGTTCTCCAAAATGATTTTTTGATCTTATCATCTGCTGCCGTTATATTCAGGTCTGCATTTCGAATCGAATCATAACCCAGATAAGCCAAAAAAGCAGCACCTGCCAGCCATAATGGAATTTGAATGTAAGGAAGCGATAACAAGGAGGCAAACCCGAAATACATGGCCAGAATCAAACTTGCATCCACGGTCATTCCACCCAGACCAACAGCCCAACCATGAGTGAATCCGTTTCTCAATCCCTGTTTGGTCATTTCAACTGTGATCGCTCCTACAGGCATAGCGATGGCGAGACCGATTAGTATGAATTTAATATAGATTTCCATAGTCATTTCCCTTTCATATATGGGATGAAATTGTGCATTCATTTGGGCTTGTCCAATATGTATTTCTCCGAAAATCAAATGGATTGCGCTCCTCCTATAAACTGGTGATATACAGCTTATTCGGAGGAGAGTTTATTTAGAATCCCGCCGTACTAATCCTTTATTTTATCCTGCTGAAGTGAACGCAGAAACGGACAGGCAGAAAGAGAGGTATCATCATCTCGTAAAAAATACTGTTTATATTCCAGATTTCCCTGAGCCCCGTATTGTTTAAGTTCAGGATGGGCAGGGACGGTATCGTACGCGGCTAATCGTTCACGAATTTTTGGTGCGATGGCTGCTGCTTTTTGAGGTTGTGCATTCCATATGTCGAGTACCCAACGTGGTGTCATCGCCAACATGAAGTAAGGGAAATATCGACTCTGACGTGAAGTATGGGCAGGCGTACCACAATAGACGAAATAACGTTCGTCACTGAAACAGAATTCCCACATGGGTTGCTCCGGATCTTCAGGAATATCTTCAGGCCAAGATTTGTCATCCAAACTTCTTATCTGACTTAATAAACTCCAGAAAAGTTCTTCATAGCGTAGGACATCGAGTGTCTCCTGCTCTTTTTCGAAAAAGACAACCAACGATGAATATTGACCATTGGAACGCGAAGATTGGCCATATTCCGTGATGATATTCGATAATGTACGGCCAGCGGATTCGCTCCCAGGGGAAGCAACAAAACCATATCGGAGGTGACCCAGAGCAAAGGCTTGTGTAGCCGGTATGCAGGGGAACCGGGCTTCTCGATTACTCATTTTGGCAGAAAATAAACGATAGGCATCTCTCTTCCAAATCTCAAGATGAACTTCTTCATTCTCCAGATCAGAAGATGAAAACAACAACGACATGAACAGTCCTCCTTTACCTATAGGATATAACCCAAGGGCAAAATGGTGACAGTCCATATGAGTTCCTTCAAAAAATGAATGGACATCAGCGCAATAAGGAATTTGTGAGCTAACCAAAGATTGTTAGGCAAGCAATTACATAAAATCAGGATGATCGTAGAAACTAGATTATAATATTACTTGAATGGAGGACAACCATGTTTTTTTATCGTGAAGATCTGATTAATATGATCGTTCCGGACAAGCCGGATCCAGCAGCAGCCAAAGTGCTGCAAGAGACCCTTGGAGGTCAATTCGGTGAAATGCGAACCATGATGCAGTTTTTTTTTCAAAGCAGTAATTTTCGAGGTAATGCTACGCAATATAAAGATCTGATCCGTGGGGTATTTCTTGAGGAATTAAGCCATATTGAGCTGGTTCAGCAAACGATTAATCAATTGTTGACGGGGGCCGGGGCAGAAGGTGCAGGTAACGCAGGTGTGGACGGTGCACCACTGGATGAAGCAATTAAACATGCTAATCCGCACCATTACATTATGGGGGCTCAAAGTTCATTGCCTGTAGATGCTGCGGGCAATCCGTGGCTTGGAAACTATGTGTATGATCACGGGAATTTGATAAGCAATCTGCTTGATAATATTGTGTTGGAATCTACAGGTGTCTTACAAAAGTCGCGGATATATGAGATGAGTACCAACAAAGCGTTCCGTGAAACATTGGGTTTCCTCATTGTTCGTGATAATGCCCATCAAAATGCATTCGCTAAAGCGTTAGAGACGCTTGGCGTGAATTGGGGGAAAATATTCCCTATACCGAATTATGATATTCATAAGTATCCGGAGTGCAGAAAATACGTGGATATGGGCTTCCATAATGCACAGTTCAACTTCCGACTGGATAACACACGAATTGCTGAAATATTCAGTGGGCAAACCCCTAGTCGTAATGGAGGCGAGCTGCAAGTAATTGATCCACCACAGGGGTACCCGGTTCCTTATATGCCTGAACTCCCGAATGAACATAGTCCAGGTATGCATGATCTCAATGCTTAGCCAGTAGAGGTAAAAGGAATAAAGGTGTCTGTTAAGGCCTTAATCTATTCCTATAACTACTAATTTAAAAACTAAAAAAGGAACCCTTTTTAACGGGTTCCTTTTTGGTGCTTATCATGCAGTTATTGCGGGCGATGCTGATTCGAATAAGTTCCGAACGATTGGCCCGTAGAAATATTTGCTGCGTGAGCTGCTGAGCAAGTTGAGTGATTTGTTGAGTCTGAGAGAATTGATTCATGTGTAATGAACCTCCTGTATGTGTTGGATTTACCTGTTGTAGTATGCAATGAGCTCAAAACAAATATACAAACATCCAATTTCTATGAAATCAACATGTTTAACACTGAATTGGGAAGGCTACCATAAGTAACTTAAAATGATACAGAAAAGGAATGACAACATGAGTAAAGCATCAACAACTTCAACCGAAGAAAAGAAACTGAAATGGTGGCAATTAAGTCTGCTGGGTGTAGCCGGCACGATTGGCACCGGATACTTCCTGGGTTCCAGCCTGGCAATCTCCATTGGAGGCCCGGCGGTATTATTAGTCTATGTCTTTGCTGCTTTGGGTACATATGTAGTTTTTGATGCTTTGGCGAGAATGACTTCCGATCATCCGGAACAGGGGTCCTTTCGTTCCTATGCGAAGAAGGCGTTTGGAAGTTGGGCGGGGTTTGCCAGCGGTTGGATGTACTGGTTCTCCGAGCTACTAATAATGGGAAGTCAGTTAACAGCGTTGTCCATCTTTTCTCGCTTTTGGTTTCCATCGGTCCCATTATGGATCTTTGCTGCGGGATTCGGTATTGTAGGACTTTGCATCGTGTTCTTTGGTAACAAAGGGTTTGACCGGGTGGAAAATGTGCTGGCGATCATTAAAATTGCAGCAATCATCATGTTTTTGGTTATTGCTATTGCACTTCTGGCAGGGTGGATCGGGGGAACGAAGTACGAACATAAAGTACCAATGGACACTGCGACTATTTTTCCAAAGGGCGGGATCGGCCTATGGTCGGCTTTTCTTTTTGCGTTCTATGCCTATGGAGGGATTGAAGTGCTTGGAATCATGTCCTATCGGCTTCAAAAACCGGAGGATGCCCCGAAGGCTGGAAAAGTTATGCTCATTGCACTGTCAACCGTATATGTGGTTTCCATTGGGCTGGCACTGATCATGGTCCCTTTGAAGGCATTCAATCCCAAAGAGAGTCCATTTGTACTGGCCCTAAGTAGTGATCATTTGGCGTTTGTACCCCATTTGTTCAATGGTGTACTGATTGTGGCTGGATTTTCGACGATGACGGCTTCTCTATATGCTGTAACTTCAATGATCATTACACTCGCTCAGGAGGGAGACGCTCCGAAGTTATTTTCTCGAAAATGGAAGAAAAAGTTCCCATTATTTGCCCTTTCCCTCATCGGTTGTGGGTTAATTGGTACCATTATTATGTCATTATTACTTCCAGGAAAAGTATATGAATATATTACGACTGCAGCTGGGTTGATGCTGTTGTATAACTGGTCGTTTATTTTGCTATCCTCCGGCAGACTGCTGAAACCAGGAAAGTTCGATAACGTAAAGCGATGGACCGGATTATTGCTAATTGTTGCTGCGGTAACAGGGACGCTCTTTCACACACTCAGCAGACCAGGATTCTATATAAGCTTACTGCTTGTCTCTCTGATTGCTATTAGTGATGTCATTCTACAGCGGATTCGCAAGAAAAAGTCCACGACAAAAACATCCAACAGCCTGACGGAAGAAGAGGATGAGGATGAACACGTCGCACAGGATCTGTCGGGTTATCACATCACAGGTATTCGACTGCGCAAAAAAAGTAAACTTAAATAAAGAAAAGAAATTGGACGGCTTTGACTCCAAAATAACATCCGAAACCCACTAAAGAGAGTCCCGAAACTAAAGCGATTCCTTTGAGTACGAAGCGAGTGAGATATTTGCGAAAAAAACTCACTGCAGTCGCCATGAATAGATCCCATAAGACTACGCCAAAAATGATTGCACCGCTATAGATCAACAATTGGTTCATAGGAGAATCATTCACAGCTTTAGCCAGAACAGAGCCGTAAATTCCAAGCCAGAACATGATGGAAAGGGGGTTAAATAGAGACATTAGGAATCCTTGAAGGAATGACTTGGATAGTTGAGAATCATCTCCTCTCATCTGAGAAGGAGCCAGGTTTCCTGCATTTTTAATACTATCCACACCCGTATAGATCAGTACAAAACAACCAAACATCCACAGGAATACCTTGACAAAAGGAAGTTCAAGCAGGTGAACAATGCCAAAATAAACAAGCAGCATGTAGATGATATCGGCTGCAATCGCTCCCAGTCCGACAAACCAGGCAGGCATAAATCCACCTCGAACACCCTTGTCCAATTGTGCGGCATTGATGGGTCCAATAGGAGCAGAGAGTGATAGACCCAGAATAACGTATCCTAACAGTATATAAATAAGGTTGTCCTCCTTTCCATACTGTAATAGCATATTCTTCAAAGTGCTTTTATAGGACACATAATTAACGTTGTACGTTAGTCTGCGGTACAGTCGGATACTCGTTCGTGCTCTGTTAGTGAACAACAAATGACTCAGTTAAGTATGATATGGAGTCATCTTGTCAATTTATCTCAATTAGAAAACAATGCCTGAAATATGAGAGAGCCGATAACCGCGTAATAGGGTTATCGGCTCTGTGTCTGTAGGGCTAGCTCTTTGACATGCGTTTATCAGCAATCTCTGAGGTTATGTCACTTGTTGCGGGTCTTCTTGATCAAGTCCACGCCATCGTATGCCAGACTTTCCACACTTGCAGCCTTCTGCCGTATGTAATGATCAAAAAAGTTCCTCGTATAGTCTGTAACAAGATTTCGCATCTCCATAGCATCCCGTTCGCCTCTGAGTTTCTCATTAACACTGGTAAACACGATGTCGCAGTAATCTAAATGCGCAACACGATCAACAGAGAAATAATAGGTTTCCATGCTATTGTTAGCGCCAATTATCGCATTCATATTATAGTTAGGTTCATTAAACAGCAGCAAGAAGGGTTTCTTAAGGTCGCTGTCCTGAAGGCCAAACGCACCGCTATCCAGTCCAACCCCGCAGGCGAACCGCTCGTCGTCCCGGCAAACCATCGCCGTCGTAAGCCCTCCATAAGAATGTCCGACTATGCCCATGCCGCTGTCAAGCAGCAATCGGTCCTTAAAGATGGAATTCAGTTCTCCAGAGTCCAGCTGGTAAAGATAATCGGCTACATACCTCACATCTTCTGCCTGTAATTCACTATACTCTGTTAACTTGGCAAGTACCGGCAGTGCAAGCACGTTACGGCACATTGCAATAGCAGTTTCATCGTCAGGACGCATCTCCATCTTACCAACCAGCGCCAGCATCTCCGGATCTTCAGAGAACGCTATAAGGACATCCGAAAAATCCTTGGATACATTAAACAGCCGCCCATCTTTACGCTTATACATCGTGCTATTCGGATGGCCAATGCTTACCACAACATATCCCATGCTTGCCAAATCTGTACAGATCACTGTGCCCCATTCCGGAGAACCGCCCCCGCCGCAAACATAGAATAACACCGGATAGCGCTTTTCCTTCCCGGAGAGAGCAAGATCATCGTAACACCGGGTCTTGATATCTATTGAGAAAATATCCTCAGTGACAAGCGGCTGCTCATTAAGCATCTCGTAGACTTCAGGAAACATGTACGTTGATGTAGTCTTACCTTCGCTACTGTCGGACGGATAATACACAAACGCTGTCAGTTCTCTTTTTGAGTGATCGGATGCCGTGTACTCCAAATCCATCTGGGTTCGACCGACAGTATAGCCGCCAATTGGTTCTGGAAATGCGTCATAAGTTTTCATTTTCTTGTTCCCCCTTAATTAATTGAATCATATATCTACTCCTTGGCTTTCTTGACATCGCTAACCATTTCAGAATATTTATGATCTTCAAGCAGCCCATGACTCATAAAGTCAGCAAAGTACTTGCTAAGCTTATGTTGCAGCGTAGAGTCCTTAATATCGAATTCCCTAAAAAACATGACTAAATTAAACTGCATTGACTCAAACATAAAAGAAATCAGGTCGTCGTCAAGATCAGGTCGGAGAAATCCATCAACCCTCATTCGGCGTAAAATGTCCTTGATTAAGGGGAATGACTCGCCCTTTAGCACATTCAGATATACTTTAAGCAAAGTGTTCTCAGGAATGTTTAAAAATGTTTTAGTGAGTTTGATTTCCAACTCATTCAGCGGCTCGGTCTCAGTGCCATTAACGTTACCAAATAAGGTAGTAAGGAAAAACCGGTAAAGGGAATCTTCATTACTGTTATTAAAATACTTAGCTCTTTTCTGTGTGACATTACGTACTAAGAGACAATAAAGGTCATCTTTGTCTTCAAAATACCGATAAAATGTTCCAGGGTGCATGGACAAACTGTCCAAAACCATCTTCATAGTTATATCCTCGTAAAGATGATCAACAAAAAGTTGCATAGCGCTATTAGATATTTCCTCGCGCCTTGCTTCATCTAAACGAAAGAACGAATTTTTTGGCATAGATTACTCCTTAATATGAAGTGTGAATTGATTCATACTATATCGATAATCTATTCACATGTCAAGAAGTCGCTAGATAGTTTAGTTATAGGAATTAAATAAGGAAAATGTATTGGCCTGTGGTTTAAACGGTCATAGACTTTAGATAGTGCAAAATAAAATTAAAATCTACCGCCATATAAATCTCGAACGGTCAGTCATTTGTTGACCAGCAAGTACTTTAGGCCTTTTTCTGACCGACTTGGATATTTTACCAGCAATAAAATGATTGCCAAACAGAAATAAATATGATATTTTCATATCTGTAACCGGTTACACATTAGGGGTGAACGTTCATGACAACAATAAAAGATGTAGCTAATCTGGCTGGCGTTTCAGTAGCCACCGTATCACGGGTCATAAATGAACGAGGTTATGTTCATGCAGACACTCGAAAGAAAGTGGAAGAAGCGGTCAAGCAGCTTAACTTCTCACCGAATGAAGTGGCCCGCTCTTTATACAAGCGCAAGTCCAAACTGATCGGCCTGCTGCTGCCCGATATTGCAAACCCTTACTTTCCGCAGCTTGCACGTGGGGTAGAGGACCGGATGCAGGAGCAGGATTTCAGACTGATTTTCGGAAATAGTGATGAGGATGAACAGAAGGAACGGGATTACATCCAGACTTTTATCCAGAATAATGTAGTGGGCGTAATCTCTTCAACGAACTACCCTCATTCTTCAATATATGAAAGCCTGAAGATCCCAGTGGTGTTTCTTGACAGGACGCCGCTGGACAGTCCCTCCGTATATGCGGACGGCAGAGAGGGCGGCCGCCTGGCTGCAAGGGAGATCATCAAACGCGGAAGTCGCCGAATTACGGTCATGAAGGGACCTGCACATATCAAACCGGCGCAGGACCGTTTTGAAGGCGCGATCGAGAGCATACGTCAGGCTGGTCTTGATTACCGCGTAATTCAAACGACATCCTTTTCCTTTAACGATGTTGGGTTATGGGCGGAAGAGCTATTCAGCAAGTACGGCGATACCGACGGGGTCATTGCCAGTAATGACATTGCGGCCATGGCAGTACTGCACGAAGCATTGCGAATCGGAATAAAAGTTCCGGAGGATATGCAAATTATCGGCTTCGACGATATTCCAATGTGCAGCTTGCTGTCGCCTGCCTTGTCGACCATTCACCAACCCGCATATGAGATGGGAAGAGAAGCCGCCGGATTGCTTATTAAACTTGTAGAACAAGCTCCAATCGAAAATAAACACATACAATTGCCTGTCAGTTTCATTGAACGGGGCACAACAAGAAAGGTGATTTCGAATGGCTAAAATTTGTGTTATTGGCAGCAGCTCCATGGATCTGGTTGTCACTTCCTCAAGACGGCCAGGGGCGGGTGAAACCGTCCTTGGTGATAGCTTCAAAACAGTTCCGGGCGGCAAAGGAGCTAACCAGGCCGTTGCTGCTGCAAGGCTGGGTGCCGAAGTTGCGATGATTGGCCGGGTAGGCGATGATGCTTTCGGTACGGCCATTTTGAATAATTTCAAAGCAAATGGTGTAAATACGCAGAATGTGAAACCGGTTACACATATGGAAAGCGGCACGGCTCATATCGTGCTGGCAGAAGGTGATAATAGCATTGTAGTCGTTGAGGCGGCCAATCGCGAACTAACACCTGACTATATCAATGGATTGGTAGAAGTAATCCAAAGTGCCGATATCGTGCTCATTCAACAGGAAACTCCAGAGGAAACCGTTGTTCGTGTCAGCGAGATTTGTGACCAAAGTGGAACTCCTCTGTTGTTGAATCCAGCCCCGGCAAGAAAAGTGCCGGATACAGTCATCGAAAAAGCCGCTTATATTACACCGAACGAGCATGAAGCCGAGATATTGTTTCAGGGCATAACTCCAGCAGAAGCGCTGCGGAAATATCCAAACAAGTTGTTTATTACAGAGGGCAGCAACGGAGTTCGATACTTTGACGGGGAGCAGGAAATCGTTGTCCCTGCTTACAAGGTTGAACCAGTGGATACAACCGGAGCGGGTGATACGTTTAATGCCGCATTTGCGGTCGCTTTGGCGGAAGGTAAGCCGCTGCAGGACAGCATTAGATTTGCCAACCGGGCTGCATCGCTATCCGTGACCAAATTCGGAGCGCAAGGTGGCATGCCGATGCGGAATGAAGTGGAGGAAAGTCTGAAATGAAGAAACAGGGAATGCTGAACAGTCATATTTCCAAGGTGCTGTCCGATCTGGGCCATACGGACACGATTGTCATCGCAGATGCCGGTCTTCCGATTCCGGAAGGCGTACCCAAAATTGATGTGGCCCTGAAGTTGGGAACACCGAGTTTTCAAGAAATCGTGGAACTGATTGCGGAAGATATGGTGGTGGAAAGAGTGATTCTGGCGGCCGAAATCAAGGCAGGAAATCCTGCAGCTTTGCAATTCGTTACCGAGAAATTCGGGGATGACGCTACCGACGTATCTCTCAGTCATGAGCAATTCAAGGCGTTGACCCGACAGGCCAAAGTGGTTATTCGCACGGGCGAAGCCACACCGTATGCCAATTGCATATTACAATCAGGCGTCATTTTCGGTTAAAAGGAGGACGACATTATGCATATTCAGATGCAAGGCATATACAAAGCGTTTGGCACCAACCAAGTGCTGAGCGGAGTGGATTTCGATTTGAAAGAAGGCGAGGTTCACGCCTTGATGGGGGAGAACGGGGCAGGAAAATCCACGTTAATGAACATTTTGATCGGTCTTCATGCGCGGGATCAGGGAACCATCTCCATTGACGGCACAGAAACCTATTTTTCCAGTCCAAAGGAAGCCGAGAAGATGGGTATTGCGTTTATCCATCAGGAGTTGAACATTTGGCCGGAAATGACGGTGCTTGACAATCTCTTTATAGGTAAGGAATTAACTTCGTCTTTGGGATTACTGAACACACGACAAATGAAAGCGCTTGCCACTGAGCAGTTAGCCAAACTTTCGGTGAACATCCCGCTGGACCGTCCTGCCGGGGAATGCTCTGTCGGTCAACAGCAAATGATTGAGATTGCCAAAGCACTAATGACCAATGCGAAAGTCATCATTATGGATGAACCAACGGCGGCTCTTACAGAGCGTGAGATCCAGAAGCTGTTTGGTGTGATCGCTTCACTCCAGAAAAACGGGGTGTCCATCGTGTACATTTCGCATCGGATGGAGGAGATTTTTACAATCTGCGACCGGATTACGGTGATGCGTGACGGAAAAACGGTGGATACCAAGTCGATCCCGGAGACCAGCTTTGATGAAGTGGTACGGAAGATGGTCGGTCGGGAGCTTACGGAGCGGTATCCTGCACGGAATCCTTCATACGGTGAAGTGGTTCTAGAAGTGCGTGACGCAAGCAGCACCGGATTGTTCGAGAATGTCAGCTTCACCGTGAGAGCAGGCGAAATTCTCGGCTTCTCAGGGCTAATGGGCTCGGGACGTACAGAAATCATGCGGGCGCTCTTCGGTTTGGACACACTGGATAGTGGAGACATTATGATTCGAGGCAAAAATGTTCACATTCGGAAGCCGGCAGACGCAGTTAGACATGGAATTGGATTTATTACCGAAGACCGGAAGGATGAAGGTTTGGTATTAGATTTCTCCATACGTGAGAACATGGCTTTACCGAATCTGTTCAGCTTCTCAAACAAAGGTTTCATTTCAACTCAGAAAGAACAGGAATTCGTCGATACACTCATCAAACGTTTGCAAATCAAGACACAATCCTCCGAGACGGCGGTACGAAACTTGTCAGGAGGCAATCAGCAGAAGGTCGTGATCGCCAAATGGGTCGGTATCGGACCAAGCGTGCTCATTCTGGATGAGCCAACTCGTGGCGTGGATGTTGGAGCTAAACGAGAGATTTACCAGTTGATGAACGAGCTGACGGACCGCGGAGTCGCAATCATTATGGTATCTTCCGAGCTGCCTGAAGTGCTCGGCATGAGCGATCGAATCGCAGTTGTGCATGAGGGACGCATTAGTGGTGAACTGGCAAGGGAAGAGGCAACACAGGAAAACATTATGACATTGGCTACAGGGGGACAGTAATATGACAACTTTGCAGGAAAACCAACCCGCCAAAAGCGGCTTCCGTTTAACGAATCTGACACAAAAATTGGGCCCGTTATTAGGGCTGATCATACTCATCATTATCGTATCCGCATTAAATCCAAGCTTTTTAGAACCGCTTAACATTTTAAATCTATTACGACAGGTTTCGATTAATGCACTGATTGCCTTTGGCATGACGTTTGTTATTTTGACTGGCGGGATCGACTTGTCAGTAGGCTCCATTCTGGCTTTATCGAGCGCCTTTGTAGCCAATATGATGTTGTCCGGCCTGGATCCCATTCTCTCAATCATTATTGGGGTCGCACTCGGTGGTGTCATGGGTATGGTAAATGGACTGATGATTACAAAAGGAAAAATGGCTCCGTTTATAGCTACATTGGCGACGATGACCGTATTCCGGGGATTGACACTCGTGTATACAAACGGTAACCCAATTACGGGACTGGGCGACAGCCTGATGTTCCAGCTGTTTGGGCGCGGTTATATGCTTGGCATTCCTGTGCCGGCCATTACCATGTTAATTACTTTTGTAATTCTCTGGACGATTTTGCACAAAACAGCCTTCGGCCGCAAAACGTATGCGCTTGGTGGCAACGAGAAGGCTTCCATTATCTCGGGCATTAAAGTGCATCGTGTGAAAATCATGATTTACTCTCTGGTTGGTATGTTGTCAGCATTGGCAGGCGCGATTCTGACTTCCCGTCTGAATTCTGCACAGCCTACGGCAGGTACTTCATATGAACTGGACGCCATTGCTGCTGTTGTTCTGGGTGGAACAAGCCTTTCGGGCGGTAGAGGACGAATTGTCGGTACACTGATCGGGGTCCTGATTATCGGCGTGTTGAACAATGGTTTGAACCTGCTCGGCGTGAACTCATTTTACCAAATGGTTGTGAAAGGCGTCGTTATTGCTATCGCTGTCCTGCTGGACCGCAAGAAAACGGCTTAAGGAGAGAAGCGAACATGAAAAAACTAACCATATTGCTTGTAAGTGTAATGATGATCGTTCTGGCGGGGTGCTCCCTGGAGCCTCCGGGCTGGGCCAAGCCCGACTCTGCCGGAAGCAATGGACAGAAAAAAATCGGCCTGTCGGTTTCCACGTTAAATAATCCCTTCTTTGTATCCCTCAAAGACGGGGTAGTTGCAGAAGCCAAAAAACAAGGAATTCAGGTCATCGTGGTTGATGCGCAAAATGATTCGGCCAAACAAACCAATGATGTGGACGACCTTATACAACAAGGCGTGGATGCCCTTCTGATTAACCCTGCGGATTCCGCGGCAATCTCCACGGCCGTTCAGTCTGCCAATAGCGTAGGCATTCCTGTGGTTACACTGGACCGTTCGGCAGACAAAGGGGACGTGGCAGCGTTGGTTGCATCCGATAACGTCAAGGGTGGACAGATGGCAGCAGAATATTTCGTAGAACACCTTGGCGAGGGAGCGAAAGTGATTGAACTTGAGGGTGTACCTGGAGCTTCCGCAACAAGAGAGCGAGGAAAAGGTTTCCACGAGGTTGCCGACCAAAAACTTGATGTGGTTGCCAAGCAGTCTGCCGATTTCGATCGCTCCAAAGGGTTGAATGTGATGGAGAATCTGCTGCAGGGCAATCCTGACGTGCAGGCGGTATTTGCTCATAACGACGAGATGGCACTGGGTGCAATTGAAGCGATCCAAAGCTCCGGCAAAGACATCCCTGTAATCGGATTTGACGGCAACGATGATGCGATCAAATCCATACAGGACGGGAAGTTGACGGCCACAGTCGCTCAACAGCCTGTACTGATTGGCCAGCTGGCGGTGCAAGCAGCTATGGATGTGCTGAATGGCAAGCAGGTAGAGAAATCCATTCCGGCTGAATTGAAGCTGGTAACCAAAGAAAACGCCAGTAACTAAATATGCTTGTACATCCCGCTCTGGACCAAGTATCAGAGCGGGATTTTTGCTTTGTATTCAATCGTTTCGGAGTCGGCAACAGTGATGAACGTAACTTTACATTGTGGACGTTGAGACATAATATGTAAGAGAACGAATGAATGAGCGGAATAACAATCCCAGATATAAAGAGAGGTCTGCAATACATGGAGAATGTATCTACTGAAGTTAAAATGGAATCATTCCAAGCCTTCCAATCGGTAATTCGCAAATCGGAAAACGCCCTGGCAAATATGACTGGGAAAGGAAGTAACACGACTCTGTTAAATAAACGCCTCAAAGCATTGTACATCGGTTTAGCCATGCTGGAAACGGCTTGGAATCTAAAACCTCATCATTATAGTGAGGCAGATTTAACAGAAGCTCGCCATGTTTTGACTGGTTTATTCCCGATACTGGAGAACATGGATGGTAAGTCAAAAACGGGCAGCCCTCAAAAAACGCTTATCGCAAGAAGAGTGAAAGCATTTGAACTGGCTGTTCAGGCCATGGATGATCTTGTGAAAAACTAAATAACAACCCTTGGAGCTTGTTGAGGAACAACATGATAAGGAGGTTCAATACATATGGCTATTCAATTAAAAACCAATCTGTGTAACGTTTTTAACATTCGTTATCCTATAGTTTTAGCGGGAATGGCGGGGATCCCCCATATGGTTCCTATGGTATCCGCTGTTTCTAACGCTGGAGGCCTGGGAACTTTAGGTGCAGCCTACATGAGCCCGTTGGACATCAAGGAAGCCATTCAGGGGATCAGAAAGCTTACTCAGGAACCCTTCTCTATTAATATTTTTTCTGTTATGGGTGCAGATCAATACAGCAATTTTAATCAGGTCAATGAAAGTTTGAATGGAATACGAACTTCATTAGGAATATCTCATCCGGTTGTGAACGATATACAAACCCCTGACTATTTTGAAGAACAATTTAAGATTCTACTGGATGAGAAGGTACCCATTATTAGTACAACATTCGGGTTGATCTCAGAGAAGTTAATGGAAAAAGCCAAACGAGCAGGCATACAAATAGTGAATACAGCCACAACAGTTGATGAGGCCGTTCAAGCCGAGCAACGAGGGTGTGATGTAATTGTTGCTCAAGGAACGGAAGCAGGAGGGCATCGAGGTACATTTGATGTATCCTCACGTCCGATGGGGGCTAATATTGGGACGATGGCTCTTGTTCCCCAAATCGTCGACCGGGTTAAAATTCCCGTGATTGCAGCTGGCGGCATTATGGATGGCAGAGGGCTTGTAGCTGCGCTTTCGTTGGGAGCTCAAGGAATTCAAATGGGCACTCGTTTTCTGACGGCAGCAGAATCAGGAGTGCATCCGGCTTATAAAAAGGCATTACTCGAAAGCACAGAGGAGAGCACGGTTGTTACAAATGCCTTCTCTGGTAGGCCCGCAAGAGGAATAACCAACGCGTTTATTCGACGTTGGGACGATAATCACATCAAGCCCCTTCCTTTCCCTACCCAGAATACGCTAACGCGCGACATCAGAAATGCGTCCTCTCGCTTGAACAATCCTGATTACATGGCTCTATGGGCAGGGCAGGGTACAAGAATGCTGAAAGCGAATCAAGAGGTTAGCAGTATTATTCACCAAGTTATGGATGAAGCCCAACGTATTATAGAATAGCAATGCAGGAGGCAGCCGAAAAGCTAAAATGTCCCGTTACACCTCAACAAGTGAAGCATTGAACATTGGGGATTCGGTGATCCTGCCAAAGCACAATGGGCAGATGAAGAGATATGGACAGTTTTCCAGAGAGTCCGTGACCAGATTGGAGAACGAATCAAAAATTTCGCTGCCACCGGTAAGCAGCACCAAAATTTCAAAAATTCAAACAACCATCTCAATAAATTGAGATGGTTAATTTATTCTCATAATATAATTCAAACATATGACTTAATCATCTGAATAAACGGTTGCATTGAAACTCTCAGGACCTAAACGTACGTTACTCACATTATAAATTGGATTATAGGAGAATATGGCGTACGCTGAGTAGACAATCTGTCCATTACCAGGTGGTGGCACGTTGAAATCCGAACCGGTAAAGCTTAATACGCAAGGACTAAAAAACGGGTTGGCCAACACAATTGTGCCCGTCGCATAAACAAGCTGCTGCGAACTGCCCAATCCGCGGTACACTTCTATCACCAGATTTCCGTTAACAGGCAACTGACTTGCCGTAACTTCGACGATCCCTGAAAAGAGAGTCCGGATCCACATGCCCGGGTTACTGACTTGCAATCCAACTTGGGCAAACAATAGAGGGACGCCATTCGTGAAGCTGGGATTTAACACTTGCTGCCCGTTGGAGCCTTGGGAAGTTCGTGCATCTAACGTTTTAACCATGGGATATTCCTCCTTCCTTCCTTTTCATACAGACTAAGTTAGTCGTCGCTGTATGCAACCGCATTGAAGCATTCTGGCCCAACACGGCTGGCTTGTTCTAATGGGGATACCGGAACAAATGTCACAAAACAAGAATAGATAAGCTGCCCGGTAGGAGGGGGAGGCACATTGTAATCAGAACCCTGGAAGCTTGCCAGTATGCTTCCCACAGATGGATATACAGGTTCGGAAACGACATAAATTGGCGTACCTGTATAAGTGGAACCTCTGAAAATTTCGAACCGAACGGAAGACGGTTGGGAAGACAAATTTGCTACCGAAATTCGATAAGTTCCGTTGAACTGAGTGCGAATAACTAACCCTGGATTGACAATGTTCAGTCCAAGTATCCCCACCAAGGTAGGTGTGTTTGGAGTAAGAGGGATATTAAGCGGAGTAGTACCGTTAGACCCTAGAGAAGTACGGGCGTCAAGCGTACGAACCATAGCAATTCCTCCAATCTATTATTTTGATATATCATATGTAGCTAGTTTCAAAGAGTTGTCAGCTAAGCGGCAAGCATTTTCTGTGATTTCTGAAAACCAGCTCTATTGCCTCTGGGAGAAGCAGTTTCCCAATCGTTCGCTTAAATGTATAATGATTATTCGAGGTGATGACGATGGCAAGATCAAAAGAATTTGAAGTTAATGAAGTATTAGATAAAGCAATACATCTGTTCTGGACACAAGGATATGAGAAAACTTCAATGCAAGACCTGGTAGAATATATGGGCATTCACCGGAGAAGCATCTATGATACGTTTGGGGATAAACATGCTCTATTTATGAAAGCACTTGAACGATATGAAATAAAGCAGACGAACAAAATGAGCTTTTTGGTTCATACACAAAAGCCGGTCAAAGAGATTATTCAAGCTTTGTTTGAGTCTACAGTAAGAAATGAAGGAGAACCTTTAGGGTGTTTTCTTGTGAATTCTGGCGTGGAACTTGGCGTACTCGACCCTGAAGTTGCATCCTTAGTTAATGAAAGTTATTTGCGAACCGAGGAGTTCTTGAACAACCTTCTTTTGGCAGGTCAACAAACGGGTGAAATCAAGACTGATTTAGACCCTGTAGTTACTTCTCATTATTTAATGAATGCATGGATCGGACTACGAACATTGGTTAAGACCACAGCAGATCAGCAAAAATTGAACAATATTATTCATGTGACACTATCCATTTTAGATTAACGCGGAATTAAGATATGACAGATGACAGACAAAGGGTGTCTCATCCATTGTGGACAGTTTGTTTTAGTGATACAGGCTCTTGGCCTTTTGTCTTTCTGAAGAGCTTGTATCTCATATCTGGTTAAACGTACAAGACCGCGTTCCAAGCTCAGTTCATAACCTGAAAAAAAATTCTTTACTGTTCATTCTAGAAATGCTATGCTAAATAGCAAGTTAGATCTAACTGTTTTTTTTACCCTATAAAGAACGATCGTTCTCAAATGTTTGGAGTCTGATCTACACTAATCTGTATGTCATGAAGGAGAGAATAGAATGAAGTATACCGTTATTACTGGGGCAAGTTCAGGGATTGGATATGAGACGGCATTGGCATTTGCCTCACGAGGCAAAAACGTAATCCTGGTCGCTAGAAGATTGGACAAATTAGAAGAGCTCAAATCAGCAATTCAGGGTATTAATCCTGCTGTACATGTTATCGTACTAACAAGTGATCTATCGGATACAAGTCAGGCATATACACTCTATAACACGCTTAAGGAATATCATATCGAAACCTGGATAAATAATGCAGGGCTCGGTGAAGGTTCTTTTATAGCAGAACAGAATTTGGGAAAAGTTGAAACGATGTTACGTGTGAACATTGAATCTCTAACGATCCTTTCCACATTATATGTACGCGATTATGCAGACGTAGAGGGTACTCAGTTAATTAATGTTGCATCCGCACTTGGATACGCCATCGCTGTTGGAAGTGTTGCTTATTCTGCTTCCAAATACTATGTTAGTGCCTTCACGGAAGGGCTTGCAAAAGAACTGGAAATAAAAAATGCAAAGCTAAAAGCAAAGGTCTTAGCTCCCGCGATAACGGAAACGGAATTCGTCAAAAAATCAATGGATGCTGAAGAATTTGACTACAAGGCGAACATGCCTAAGTATCACACTGCCAAAGAAATGGCAGGCTTCATGTTAGATCTGTATGATCACAACGAAGTCGTAGGGATTGTAGACCACAACTACAATTTCAATCTGAGAAGCCCCATCTATCCAATCATCGGAGAATTGCATTAATCTACTGAAAGTTTCAAATCAATCAGAAAGAAGCTTCTGATTCAGCAGTTTTTTGATTTAAGGTATCAAGTTCTTTTCCAGGATCGAGGACATGAACTTGGTACCTTTCCAAATTTTGAATACGATACGGTAATCAATCCAACTTATTTCCCACATAATAAAAAGAGTGAATGTGGGTTTTTGACAGTTCGATCACATTATAGATAAACGCCTCGCGTGACTCACGAAATCCGCTTAATATCCAATTGTTCAATAACCCAAAGAAACCATATGCTGTATAGTACTTGAAATACTCCATATTAACCGGAGAGTTGTTGATGGTTTCGAAGATAAACTGTTCCTCATAAATTTTCAGGATGGTCTGCGGAAAACCTGTATGCAGTCCTGGTAACGTGTCATCATATCGAATCAGTTCAAAGAAGTCTCGGTGTTCATAGATATAATCCACGATTTGAAAGGATTCCGAATTGAGTTTAATGCTGTATATCTTTTGACCGTGCGAATATGGCATGCCTACGGCAATCCTAATACCTTCAAGCTTCTCATTCAACAAATCTTCGGCAAGCACAAATTTATCTTGGTAGTGTAAGTAAAATGTACTGCGATTATAACCCGCCAGATCAACGATATCTTTGACAGATACAGCATTGAAGCCTTTTTTCTTAATAAGCTGGATCAGAGCCGTTTTAAGGTGCTCCCTGGTTCGATGGCGCTGTTGAGATGTTATAATTTGTTCATCATTCATACATAGTAGACTCCTATACAAAAATAGACATTGTTCCACGATGTGTCTACAGGGTAGACACATCTACATATCTTAATGATTGGATTGTTATAATTTTAAGCATACAATTATATTTGTAAACGTCATATAGCACATATGCGAATAGGTGCTATTCAAAATAGTATACTGGAGGATTCTATCATGGGCAAACTTCAAGACAAAGTAGCAGTTATTACAGGAGGCGCATCCGGAATCGGCGCAGCGACAGCACGCTTATTCGTATCCGAGGGAGCCAAAGTGGTCTTGGTGGACCTGAATGAAGAAAAAGGCAAGGCGTTTGAGCAAGAACTGAAAGCGCTTAAAGCGGATGCCATCTTTATCAAAGCGAACATCACGAGTGAACAAGAGGTTGCTGAGATTTTCAAACAAACCGTTGAAGCATTCGGGAAAGTGGATATCGTATTTAACAATGCAGGAATTGGACGTGTTCATCCTTCGCATGAGCTGGACTATGCCGAATGGCGCAATACGGTCAACGTAGATCTGGACGGCGTATTCTTGGTCGCACGTGAATCCATTCGTGAAATGCTCAAAATTGGTGGTGGGACTATCGTTAACACGGCTTCCATGTACGGGTGGGTTGGTTCACCGGGTTCTGCAGCCTACAATGCAGCAAAAGGCGGCGTTGTGAATCTGACTCGTTCGCTCGCCCTGGAGTATGCTGAGAAAAATATTCGGGTGAATGCACTTTGCCCAGGCTTCATCGATACACCGATTATTCCAGAAGAGAGCAAGCAGGCTCTATCTTCGGCAACACCAATGAAACGGCTCGGTCAAGCAGAAGAAATGGCCAAAGCCGTTCTGTTCCTGGCTAGTGACGATTCATCCTATATGACGGGTAATAGCCTGATCGTTGATGGAGGATACACTGCCCAATAAGAGGTTGAGAATGATGTCTGTTAACTAAATTGAATATCTTGAATGAAAATAATTGTAAATGGCATCATAGTAAAGTAGTATACACTCTATTTTTACCAGAGGAGGAGATCTTTTATGGCTCGCCAGAAGAAAAGGCAGGAAGCTGCTTGGAAGTCACGAAAGCAAGAACAGCATCCCCATGGTAAAATCAAATCGCTTAAAGAACTATCAAGCGAATATGAAGAGAAACATACTACGTTTTAAGCGAAAGACTGCCGGAGAAATTTGCCGGCAGTCTTTCGAACTAATGTCACGGACAGCTAATAGCCCCACGGGATAGGTAGGATCAATATCTGCGATTCGTACATAATTCAGACCCAATGTTCTACAGACCGATATGGGGAGCAATGCCATACCTTGATTAGGCCTTAATTCTGTATTCGAAGAACTTAACGAGAACAGCCCCCATGGGAATGCCGCCAAATAGCGGCTTTTTTTATTTACTGAAGGACTGCAACTATTTTTCAGCCCATATATTTGCAAAACTTGATACATATGCTATGTTTAGGATGAAAGCGCAACCATGAATGGACAGATTGAAATTCTTTCTCATATTTCAGTTGGAGAGGATAATGAAAATGAAAAATTTGTTCAAAAAGGCAAGCGCATTGATGATGGCATTCATTCTGCTGCTCGGATTGGTGACAACGCCTATTCATGCAGTACCCCCGCTTTTTACGATTGAAAGCGAAAACGCTTTACTTTCCTCCGACCTTCAAGTAGTGACTGAAATTTACGGTCAGCCCAAGCCCGGATTCTCCGGGAGTGGATTTGTCTGGATGCAAAATTCCGGCACCATTACATTCACAGTAACTGTCCCGGAAACCGGCATGTATGCGATCTCCACCCGTTATATGCAGGAGTTAAGCGCTGACGGCAGACTTCAATATTTATCCGTTAATGGTGTAACCAAAGGTTCGTATATGCTGCCTTACACGACTACATGGAATGATTTTAATTTTGGCTTTCATAAGCTGAATCAAGGAAGCAATACCATTGAGCTGAAGGCTGGCTGGGGATTTGCTTATTTCGACACCTTCACTGTGGATCATGCTGTTCTAGATCCCTTGGATGTCCAGCCGGTGCTCACCGATTCCGAGGCCACACCTGAGACGCAACTACTTATGAATTATTTAACAGAGGTGTATGGAAACCATATCATCTCCGGTCAGCAGGAAATTTACGGAGGCGGGAATGACGGCAATACGGAGTTGGAGTTTGATTGGATTAATAATTTAACTGGAAAGTATCCCGCCATTCGCGGCTTTGATTTTATGAACTATAATCCGCTTTACGGGTGGGAGGATGGCACAACGGATCGGATGATCGATTGGGTGAATAACCGGGACGGAATTGCTACAGCATCATGGCACATCAATGTACCCCGAAATTTCACCACCTATCAGCTTGGGGAGCATGTGGATTGGAAGGAAGCCACCTACAAGCCCACAGAAACTAATTTTAATACAGCCAACGCTGTGATTCCGGGTACAAAAGAATATCAATACGTCATGATGACGATTGAAGATCTAGCGGAACAGTTGCTGATTCTGCAAGATAACAATGTGCCGGTTATTTTCCGTCCCTATCATGAGGCTGAGGGCAATGGCGGCTTGAATGGGGAAGGTGCGTGGTTCTGGTGGGCTTCAGCAGGTGCAGACGTATATAAGCAGCTCTGGGATCTGCTCTATACCGAACTTACAGAGACATACGGTTTGCATAACTTGATCTGGACGTACAACAGCTATGTGTATAACACTTCTCCTGCATGGTATCCTGGCGACGATCAGGTAGACATTGTTGGCTATGATAAATACAATACGATCTACAACCGCAATGACGGTTTGTCTGGCGTACCTAATGAGGATGCCATTACTTCGATTTTTTATCAGCTGGTTGATTTAACGAACGGTACGAAAATGGTTGCCATGACGGAGAACGATACGATCCCAAGCGTACAGAATCTGACAGAGGAAAAATCGGGATGGCTCTACTTCTGTCCATGGTATGGCGAACATCTTATGAGTTCTGCATTTAATGATCCTGCCACTCTAACAACACTTTATCAAAGCGATTATGTTATCACACTGGATGAGCTGCCCAATTTAAAGGTAAACCCTCCTAATCCAAGCACATCCATCACACCTGCAACCGTTGAATTTGACAAAAATGCACCCAGTCCAAGTGACATAACCATTTCCCTGAATTTAAACGGAAATACATTAAACGCTCTCCGGGTCGGCACCAATGCATTAACTGCGTCTCAAGATTATATCTTAAACGGAAATACGCTGCTGCTGAAAAAAGAATTTTTGGCCGGGCTGCCAGCTGGTGATCATTCGATCGTCTTTGATATTAATCAAGGCCAAGATCCTGTATTAAAAGTTAAAATCGTCGATTCAATACCAGGCGCAAACGCTGTCATTTCGCCCGCGAATGCGACGTTTGATAAAGCAGTGAATCTAGCACAGGATATTTCCGTATCCCTTACCTTAAATGGAAAACAGCTTACGAGCATAACAAATGGAAATTATACGCTTGTGTTGGGCCAGGATTATACGGCATCCAACTCTGGTGTCGTTCTGGGGAAATCCTATCTTTCCACGCTTTCGTTGGGGCAGCATGCGATAACCTTTCATTTCAACGGAGGAAATAACGCTGTTCTTACAGTGAATGCAGTGGACAGCAGTGTTTCTGTACCTTCAGGGGACTTGACGATCCAAGCCTTTAACGGCAATACAAGTTCATCCACCAACGGAATCTCACCCCACTTCAAAGTAATGAACAGTGGGGATGCGCCCATTCAGTTGAGTGATGTAAAACTCAGGTATTACTATACGATTGACGGGGAAGAAGCGCAGAGTTTCTGGTCTGACTGGGCCAGTATTGGGAGTGCAAATGTAACCAGCAAATTCGTTAAATTGGCAACTCCAGTTGCCGGAGCGGATTATTATTTGGAAGTTGGATTTACAAGTTCCGCCGGAATGCTTAATCCCGGACAAAGCGCAGAAATTCAAGCACGGTTCTCCAAAAATAACTGGTCCAACTACAACCAGGCTAACGATTATTCGTTTAAGGCATCCGCCAGTCAGTTTGTAAACAATGAACAAGTCACCGGGTATATAAACGACCAGCTTGCATGGGGGAATGAGCCGTGAGAAGGCGGGAATAGCGGGTTGGGTTGGGGAATATATTCTGCCCCGACCCCTTTTTTTGTGGGATGTTCGGACGTTTGGAGACAACATTAGGTCCATGGAGTCGCTATTTTAGCGGCTTTTTTGTTATGATGGGTAAGATGCTAAAAGCTCAGAAGGAGATTGATTGTAAACCATGTATTTCAAAAAATGTTTAAGTGCTTTGCTTATTATTCTAGCGACCATCTTGTTTACGGGATGTTCACTCGAAACGGCTTCATTTAATGGTTCATCTCATGCTAATTCACCTCTAACGCAATTTGATGAAGTAGCTATGTATATTTCGGAGCACCATGAACTTCCAGAAAATTACATAACCAAGAAAGAGGCCAGAGAACTGGGCTGGGAGCCAAGCAAAGGAAATTTGGAAAACGTGGCCCCAGGCCAAAGTATAGGCGGTGATGTATTTCAAAATCGCGAAGGGTTGTTACCCAAGAAAAAGGGCAGGACTTGGTACGAAGCAGACATTAATTATTCAGGAGGAACGCGAGGAAGCGATCGAATCCTGTACTCCAATGATGGCTTGATCTATAAAACAACCGATCATTACCGTACGTTTGAACAAATGGAATAGGGAAGGGGAGATCGTATGAAAACTATTGTCATTTACGGAAAGGACATTCATGGCAAAGAAGAATTACATGACGTTCTTCAGGCCAGACTTGAATTAGGCGCCTCTTACGGCCGAAATTTGGATGCATTATGGGATTGCTTGACTGGCTTCGTCTCCATGCCACTTACCATTCAATGGATTGATTTTGATGCAAGCAGGAAGTCTCTTGGAGAATACGCAGATCGTTTATTAGATTTAATGCAAGAAGCGGAAGAAGAGTTGGAAGAGTTTACGTTTGAGTTAATCATATAGATAGAAAATAAGAACCAGCAGCCAATTACTGGCTGCTGGTTCTTATTTTAATATCCAAACCAAGTCAAATCATATAACACGTTGCATCATAACTTGGAAGGTTCATTTTCTTTGGCATTGAGCGTAGCAATCAGCTTCTCACCTTCGACATCAAGGTTCGGCAGAATGCGGTCCAGCCATTTCGGAAGTGCCCAGGATTTGTCACCGAAAAGAGCCATAATGGCAGGAACCAATCCCATGCGAATGATGAAAGCATCGATCATAATTCCTACAGCTAATGTGAAACCAATCTGTTTGATCATGACGTCATCCGTAAATATAAATCCTGCAAATACAGAGACCATGATCACCGCAGCGGCTACAACAACGCGACTTACCTGGTTGTACCCATGAATAACGGAATCGACCCCTCTGTGACCATGGACGTAGGATTCCCGCATAGAACTAACAAGGAATACTTGATAGTCCATCGCCAGCCCATACAGGATACCGGTCACGATGATTGGCATAAAGCTTAGCAGCGGACCACCTGTATCGAAGCCGAAGAGGGAATGCAGCCAGCCCCATTGAAATACAGCTGTAGTGATCCCAAATGTAGCCAGGATGCTGAGCAGAAAGCCAATCGTTGCTTTAATTGGAACGATAATCGAACGGAATACAAGCAGCAGAATGATAAGCGACAGCAGGATAATAATCCCCACATAAATCGGGAATACCTGTGCCAATTTGGATGACATATCAATGTTAACGGCAGTGAGTCCCGTAACACCAAGCTTAACGTCATTCTTCTGTGCAATGTTCGATTCCGTAGATCGTAAATCGTTCACCAGATCTTTCGTGATTTTATCGTTAGGACCCGTTTTCGGAATGAGACTGAAAATAGCCAGATCCTCCGTCATGCCCAGCGGGGTAACCTGTGCAATATTTTTTTGGCTTTGAAGGTCCTTGACGAGATTGCCTAGGAGTTCCGGAGTAATGTGAGCAGAAGAATGATTAGGTTCTGCGACGAGAATAAGCGGGCCGTTAAACCCTTCGCCAAAGCCTTCGGATATGGCATCATAACTTTGTCTTGCCGTCGTATCCAGATTGGCTGAGGATGCTCCCGGGATGCCCATTTCCATTTTGGTTATTGGCGTTGCTGCTACACCTAGTACAACA
The DNA here is from genome assembly GCF_001514495.1 of Paenibacillus pabuli NBRC 13638. GTDB lineage: Bacteria > Bacillota > Bacilli > Paenibacillales > Paenibacillaceae > Paenibacillus > Paenibacillus pabuli. Next base: position 95,725 of record NZ_BCNM01000014.1, on the reverse strand, counting down.
ATGATGGCGATAATTGTGACCCAACGATACTTGATAACGAATTTAACCCATCTATCAGCGACTCCGTGACTTCCCTCTTTAGAATGTTTCACGCTTTTCTCGCGGGCTTTAGGTGAACAGATGCGTTCACCTACCAATCCAAGCAGAGCCGGCAACAGGGTTAGAGCAACGAATACGTTGATGAGAACGGTAGCAGCAGCGACCAACGCCATCGTGGATAAGAACGTGAGTCCGATGACAAGCATACCGCAGAGTGCAATAATAACAGTCAAACCGGCAAAAAATACGGCGCTGCCGGATGTGCCAATCGCTCTTGCGGCAGCCTCTTGTGCGCTCAAGCGTTGATCAATAATCATCCGGCGTTGGCGATTGACAATGAATAGAGCGTAATCGATCCCCACAGCCAGTCCAACCATCAGAGCCAAGACTGAAGTAACACTGGGCATTTCTATAAATTTGGAGATGGAGAAGGCTCCGCCTACGCCGATGCCAACACCGAGAAGCGCAGTAACAAGGGGAAGACCTGCTGCAACGACGGAGCCGAGTGTTATCAGCAAAACAATTACAGCAATGATTAGTCCAATAATCTCTGCCGAGCCTACACCGATGGATACCGTTTTGAGTGTTTCGCCAGGGAGCACGGTAATGTTGGTTCCATTCTCTACAGTCATAACGGAATGGATTACGGAATCAAATACATCTTGAGTAATTGCAGATTGCTCGATGGTAAACTGAAATTGGAACAGTGCAATGTTGCCGTCAGAAGAAATTAGGACACCAGGAACAGGAACACCCTCCACGATCAGAGGTCCATAGGGTGGAGGAGAGGCTAATGCTGATTGCTGCATATTGGCAGCTTGAGCCATGTCAGCGGCTGCACCGGAACTGCTTGCCTCAGCTGCATAATCGGCAGGGTTAATCACATCGTTCAACCCGTATACTTCATTAACACCCTTCATCATTGCAGCCAAGCGTTCAGGCGTATCCAAACGCTCGTTATCAGGGGCCTTGAATACTACGCTTCCTTGACCACCAGAGGCCGCGGGAAGTTCTTTTGCTAACTGGTCCAGAACTTTTTGCGATTCAGTACCTTCAATCTTCATTTCGGAACTGATATGAATACCATTCATGCTGATCATCGAAATGACGATCCCCAATATTAACACCCAGCCTATGATGAAATACCCCGGTTTGCGAAAAGCAGTCTTTCCCAGTTTGTATAATAATGTAGACATCTCTCTATTTTACACTCCTTCTAAGGTGAATATCGATTGTTGCGCATTAGAATCCTTTGCGCAAATAAACAAACATGGTTTCTAGAAACGCGTCGAATGTCACAGCCCCAGCTCTTTGGTGATCATTCATGTTTTGACCCGGCAGCAACACATTAAGTCTTCCATCAATTAAAGGGAGAATTGTTCCGTATACCGCATTAATTAATAGATAAGTATATACCTCGTCATCATTTCCGTTTGACAGGTCTAACAATGTTTCTTGAGCTTTCGTCTGCATCTGGTGCACTACCCCGAGGAAATGCGGTTCCAAGACCGGATATTTTTGGGAAAGCAACAAAAGTTCACGCAATCTTCCTATGAGGTTCGCTGTTAGCTGCATCTTGATTAGTTGATACAGAACGTCAAGCAAGGAGGCATTTGGGGGGATTTTGGTGAGCAAATTCTCGAATTCAGTAGTGCTATGAACAGATGTAGCTCCCATCGCTATTGCTTCTTCCTTACATGTGAAATAGTTTGCGAAAGTTCTTCTGGAATAACCTGCTTTTTGCACGATATCCTCAACAACAAAGCCGTCCAATCCATGTTCAAGTGCAAGTTCAAATGCCGCAATAGCTAGTGATTGCTCTGTCGCTTCTTTTTTTAAATGCCGTAAGGTTGGTTTGGTCATCATTTTCCGCTTATGCGTACACCTCCAACAGGGCTGTTTCTGAGGGGATGCAAAAGTGAGTTGTTGACTTCATTGTGGTGCACACGACTCCTTTCTACCTTATTTACGAGACACTACAATTTTCTGCACTAACTACATACTTCCAAAACTTATCCTAACCTAATTTTGCTCATTGTGCAATTTTACTCAAAAGGCATTTTTTTGTGCCACAGGAACGTAAAAGCGAATATCGAAAAAGCACTAATATAATGTGGCTATTTTAGCGTTTTTTACTTTAAGGGTACAAGGGAAACGATAAAGGGATACTAGGAAAAGGAGTGTGAAGACATGAGGAAAAAGGAAGTCGCCTGGAGCTTTGCGTTTTGATCACCCTGTGGAAGCCATTCATCCGATTAGCGATATAAAGCACAGGAATCAAAGTAATTCCTTGAATGACTGACAAGTACGGGGGCGGCTTCAACATCTGAAGCGAACCGAAGTTGGAGCTTATATCCAGTACAGCCGAAATTGGTGACGTAAGGGATGAAATATTAATACCATCACTAGCTCATAGTTAGGCTTGCTCGAGGCCGAGTTGCTCTAAACCAATGCAAACATAATATGAAGATAATCACCATATCAACGGCATCTCCACCATAGTACATGAGCATGCCTCCGAGCTTGGCTTGATCCAAAGGTACACCATTAGGCGGGTAGGCATAGATTATCTTTGATAAAACGCCATGACCTGCTAAGGAAATAATGAGTACAATTGAGCGGTACAAAAAGGAGAATCGGTGGGTTATTGGGTCAATGTAAATTATGGACACTGTGAACAGATAGCCTGCTGCGAATATATGGAAATGAATGATGAGATGCAAAAGGGTATTCTCGTGCATGAGAGAGTACAAGTTTGTAGTGTATATTATCCAAAGTCCTCCTATATTAAGGAGTGATGTGATAATAGGGTGAGTCAATATCCGGGACGTCCAACTTCTCAGAATACGTGTAAGACGCCGGGCTAACGGTATACTTAGCGATTTCAGCAGAAGAGTCATGGGTGCGGCCAATACCATAAGCAATGGTGCTAGCATACCTAAAAATAAATGACTGACCATGTGCGCAATAAAATCAGTATGGGCAAGATTTGCAAGGGGGCCAGCCACGGACATAACTGCAAAAAGAACGCCAATTGACCAGAAAACAGTCCGGTATAATGGCCAAGGTTTCTTACGACTGGAACGGACTGCAGCAAAGATATACATACCAAACGCGACTACAAAAGGTAGTGCTAGAATCAGTTGAGGTACTATCGATGTAATATGTTGCAGCTCGGTTCCATGGTTATGATGAATGTGAGTATCAATGTTCATATGAGTGAGCCTTTTCGGATGATGGGCTGCTTCTTGTGCGATAAATAAGACTGAGCCCAATCAGGATCATTAGAGCAGCCAAGATGTTCCAGACCAAGTCGTAGAAAATGACATTTTCCACATAACGAATCTGATGGATCCCCATTAGTTTGTGTTGAATGAGCCCATCATATAATTGGAAGCTACCCGCTCCCAGAAAAAGCCCTCCCCACCATCTCGGAAGCCAAATAGCGTTTCGTCTTCGAAGATCGGCATACATAAACAATCCTCCGATTGTCGCAAACCAGCTAAAAGCGTGAAACAGACCATCTGAAATCAGACCAACATCTGTGGTGGACTTGTCATAAAAATGATGCCAACGCAGCAGTTGATGGAAAAAGGTCTCATCTATAAAGGCAACTAAACCAATTCCGAATAGAATCCCAGACCAAAGATTTCGGTTAGAATATACGAAGCGACTCATTACCTTTGAGTTTAAATGTTTGCCCTCAGTTCTAATCGCCATCTTCACTTCACCTCCACTAAAAAACATTACTTTATTATCCAATATACCCATATGAATGGATTGTACTCCGATTATATCCGACCCTTGAAGAAGACTATGATCATCCACTGACAAAAAAGTATTCGAAAATGCATTCATAAATAAATAGTTTATAAAAAACCATTATAAAGGTAGTATATGAAGTGTGGGTTTTGATGTATCGAAGTATCCATAACGGGAGTTGATCACATGACTGAAGAAGAACGAATTTTTGAGGGGATTTTATTTAGTCCCGGTCATTCTGACCTTAAGGCCATCAAGCTGCGCTCACACAATCTTAGTAGTCAATACAGTCGTACCTTTGAGGATCAAACGGAGGAACGCGAAGCATTACTTTTGCAGATCTTGGGCAGAAAAGGTAACCATTGTTTTATCCAAGGTCCCATTTTCTTTCATTATGGCATTCACACAGAAATCGGTAACCATTTTTTCGCAAACTACAATCTGACCGTCCAGGATGATGCCAGAGTTACGATCGGTGATCACGTCAGTTTTGGGCCTAACGTTACCATTGTTACACCGATTCATCCTTTTATTGCTTCAGAACGTCGACAAATGTTGGACTCAAACGGTGAAGCCAAGACTCTCTGCTACGCCAAACCTGTCACGATCGGAAATGATGTTTGGTTATCCGCTAACGTTACGGTGTGCGGAGGTGTTACGATCGGCGACGGGTGTGTCATTGGCGCGGGAAGCGTAGTGACCCAAGATATCCCTGAGGGCTCTTTTGCAGCGGGTGTTCCCTGCAGAGTCATCCGCCCCATCACAGAATCGGACAGCATGCGCTATAAACCGGATGTCCTGGCCGATTGCAGCGTAATTGAATAAAAAACACAACATAAGCAAACCGTTCCTAGACATGGGAACGGTTTGCTTATTTCGATTAGCACATCTTAGTTTAGTGGGAAGCTGTACGATGTTTTTTACTGTACGAAATGATCCAGTTCCGGCTGCAATTTATTCCGCAGAACATACAGCATGATCGCCCCTACAAGGAACGCAACAACATCGGCAATAACCAGCGACCAAACCACCCCGTGGAAGCCATTCATTCGGTTGGCGATATAGAGCACAGGAATTAGCGTAATTCCTTGAATGACTGACATAATAAACGCAGCGGTACCTTGCGCTGTGGCTTGGAAGATCCCCATAAACAAAGAGGTCATTCCTGTAACGAACAAGGATAAAAATGTGACATGCAGAATGTAGCTGCCCATTTCAATTAATAGCGGGTCACTTGTAAACAAACCAATTAAGTGGTCGGATATCAGATAGACGATAACACCGAACACAACTGCTAACAACACAATCGCTTTGATCGTGAAACCAATCGTTTGCTTCATGCGTAATTTATTCGCTGTAAAAGAGAAGGCAATCAACGGCACGACTCCCTCGCACAAACCCATCAGAATAAATTCAGGAAATTGCAATAAACGTGATGAAATTCCATAGCCCGCAATGGCCTGATCCCCATATTCGACAAGAAAATGGTTAAAGATGAGTGACATTGCACCCAAGAAGATGCTCATAACAAAGACGGGAACTCCAATTTTAAATACATTGGTCAAAATATCCTTGGAAGCCTTGAACCATTTTACGGAGACGGTTAAGAATGGGCTCTTATATCCTATATGGAAGGCGTAAAATACACTCGCGACCAGGTTGGAAATGACCGTTGCAGACGCAACGCCGATTACGCCCCAATGGAAGATGAAGATCACAAGTGCATCGAGAATAATATTGACAACAACACTGAGCACCATACCGATCATCGACGTGATTGCTGCACCCTCCGAGCGCACAATATTCTCCAGTGTGAAGAATAATATGATAAATGGTGAACCAATGAGCATCACCGAAACATACTCCTTCGTAAATCTGAAGGATTCTGGCGTTGCCCCCAGACCATGAACGATCGAATCGATGAATGGGAGACCAACGACCATCACGATCAGACCGAGAACCAAACTGCTGTAAAAGGCGAATGAAGACACATGCTTCAGATCATCCCATCTTTTTTCTCCTAACAAACGGGAGATGAATGTACCGCTCCCCATGCCAATCAAGTTCCCTAGCGCCATAATGACCGCGAATAGCGGCAAGGTCAGTGCAAGTGCGGTTAACATGGCCGTATTGCCCAGTGTACCAAGGAAATAAGCATTCAATATGGAATAAATGACACTCATTGACGTGCCTAGCATCATTGGTACAGCGAAGTGAGCTACGGCTTTTCCGATCGGCGCTTTTTCAAAATAATGGAGGTTTTCTGCATCCATGTGGATCACTACTTTCTTCGTTTATTTTAGTCATGAAATGAATGGGAATGGTGGAATTCGAAAGATCGTTCCAACTCCCAATCTAACAGTGTTAGTTTGTACCTTACAGTGTTAGATGGTATCATGAACCTATAAACCTGTAAAGCATAAACTTACACTGTTAGATAAAAGGGCGGATAAGGATGAAAAAACAACAGCCTCAGATTTCAGAAGATATGATCTTGGAAGCCTCGTGGGAGCTTCTGGGGGAGGAAGGTATTGAAAAATTCAGCATGAGACGGTTGGCCGATCGGCTCGGTATTCAAGCTCCCTCTTTGTATTGGTACTTTAAAAGCAAGCAGCATCTTTACCAGCATTTGGCCAACCAAATATCAAAAATAATTTTGGAAGAGTTCCACTCGGAAGGGGACTGGAAAGAGCAAATGTCGGGACTTGCGGTAACGATACGAGGAGTGCTCCATCAGTATCCCTGTTCCACGCAGCTCATGATGCTCACGCTGCCACACGAGCCGGACATGATTCGTTTCACCAACCGGATGCTGCTCTGCATGGAATCGACTTCACTGGAGGAAGAGCAGAAATTGCAAGCGGTTCTTACCCTTGTGAACTATGTTTTTTACTTCGTTCTGGACGGATATCAGCATCAACGGACAGTCTCCGTTATTTCTAAGGACAAGGGGGGGCTTTCCAGCGGGGAGATGATGCCTCTTTTGGACTCTATGAGCGAGACGGAAGCGGGAGTGTTCCGGAGAATGTACAGTAGCGGGCTGTTTGAGATGATGGGGACAGATGGGGCATTTGATTTTGGATTGAAATTGATTCTGTTGGGGATTGAGCAGGTGATACAGGAGCAGGAAAAGTATAATGCAATGGATTAATGGGGGGAGGTATGGAAATGAGTTTATATCTAGAAATCCCGGAACTTGACAAACGTCTTCCGTTTCGGAGCTTTATTCACAAAGGGGATGTGCTTTGTTATCCTCACTGGCATAAGGAGATTGAAATCATATATGTGACTCAAGGAAGCTTGGATTTGGGGATGAATGATAAAGTGATGCGCCTGAAGCAGGGAGAGGTACAAATCATTAATGGCGGGGACGTCCACTTTTTTTTGTCATCCCCGGATAGCGAACGAATCGTTATTCAATTTGATCTAATTCTTTTCCAGGATGTATCCTCACTAATTTACGATGACCGGTCGCTGCGAGACATCTTTACAGAAATAGAGCAATCAAGCTGGAACTGGCCTCATGAAACGGTAACCAAGCTGATTCCGCTTCTTCAAAGCATAAGCACAGAAGATATCGAGCGTAAAGAAGGCTATGCTTATATGATCAAGGCCAAGCTTTACGAAATGTTGGCTTTTATTCTTAGAGATATTCCGAGGAGTAGTGAGCAGCATCGGCATCAAAGTTCAGAGAATACCTTGACTCCGACCAAGGAAATGCTTATGAAGCTGGAACGAATCTTCGAATATGTAGAAAACCATTATCAAGAATCAATTACCCTCAAGGACGTTGCTGACTATATAGGGTTTAGTCCTTATTATTTCACGAAGTTTTTCAAGAAAAATACGGGAATGACCTTTGTAACTTTTTTAAATGAATATCGAATTAATAAAGCGAAATGGATTTTGCTCAATGAAAACTATTCGATTACTGAAGTAGCTGAGGAGGCAGGTTTCAGTAGTGTAAAGACGTTTCATCACTTCTTTAAGGAAGCGACCGGAACATCGCCTTTAAAGTATCGCATGACAATATCCGAGAATAAAACAGCAAGAAAATAGGAAGATAGTCTTTAATCAGACTTGTATGATAAGGGTGTCAAACAAGTTGAGGGTTAGAGATTTTTGCATGTTTTACATCATCATAAAACGTGACGGGAAGGCAAAATCGATTTTGGGATTGAAAATGTGGTAATTCCCATTGTAACTGCTCAACTTTTTTACATATGTCACAACCATAACTAATCATAGTTGCGAAAAGAGAGGAATGTTACGATGAAACTGGGCGTGTTTGATCCGTTATTTTCTAATTTGTCGTTAGATGACATGCTGGATAAGTTAGCAGCTGCCGGTTTGGATGCCGTTGAGATTGGTTCCGGAGGCAACCCGGGAAATGCGCATTGTCCTACAGATGAGTTGCTTGCAAGCGAAGAGAAACGAAAGGCTTATCTAGAGAAGTTTGAGCGACGCGGTTTGATCATCAGCGCTTTTAGTTGCCACAACAATCCGATTTCTCCAGATCCTGAGGAGGCTCGGGAAGGCGACGACATTTTACGTAAATCAATCAAGCTGGCTTCTCTTATGGGAGTCCCCGTCGTTAATACATTCTCTGGTACTGCCGGAGACAGTGATGATGCGAAAGCTCCAAACTGGCCTGTTATTCCATGGCCAACTGTATACAGCGATATTAAGCAATGGCAGTGGGAAAATAAGCTTATCCCCTATTGGAAGGAAATCGGTAAGTTGGCCGAAGAGCATAATGTAAAAATAGGGATCGAACTGCATGGCGGATTTTTGTGCCATACACCATATACGATTTTGAAATTACGAGAAGAGACTAACGATGCAATTGGCGTAAATCTGGACCCTAGCCACTTATGGTGGCAAGGTATCGATCCGGTAGGTGCGATTAAAATATTGGGCAAAGCCGGCGCGATCCATCATTTTCATGCCAAAGACACTTATCTGGATCAGGATAACATTAACATGTACGGGTTGCTGGATATGCAGCCTTATGGGGATGTGCAAAATCGCTCCTGGACGTTCCGCTCCGTAGGCTGTGGACATAGCCTGTCAGAATGGTCCGACATTATCAGTGCTTTGCGGGTTTACGGATATGACTATGTTATAAGCATTGAACATGAAGATCCGTTGATGTCAACTGAAGAAGGATTCAATCGTGCTGTTACCAACCTGCAATCTATCTTGATTCGCGAACAGCCTCACGATATGTGGTGGGCCTAGTCAGAAAGGGAAGGACGATGAAAATGGACAATCGAAACTATAATGTAGCAATCGTTGGTTATGGGGGGATGGGCAGTTACCATGTCCAGTTGATTGAACCTGTACCACAGATTTCCGTAATTGGTGTATACGATACCGTTGAATATCGGATGGAATTGGGAAAGGAAGCCGGCTTTAAAACTTACGCAAGCCTGGATGCCGTTTTGGCAGATGAGCTTGTAGATGTGGTTTTGATTGCTACACCTAACGATGTTCATAAAGATATAGCAATCCAGGCCCTTCAGGCTGGTAAACATGTCATTTGCGAAAAACCGGTGACGATAACCAGCGAGGATTTTAAAGATATCGTCAAAGTAGCGAACCATGAGAAGCGCTTGTTTACAGTGCATCAAAATCGTCGCTGGGATGAAGATTTCCGGATTGCCAAAGACGTAATCGACAAGAAGACCCTGGGAGAACTGTTCCATTTGGAATCCCGGGTACAGGGAGCCAATGGTATTCCTGGTGATTGGCGTCAACTGAAGGATTACGGTGGAGGTATGTTGTTGGATTGGGGCGTGCATTTGCTGGACCAACTGCTTCTGATTACGGACAGCCAAATTGAAAGCGTGACATCTACGCTAAGTTATATTTTGGGAACTGAAGTGGATGATGGATTTACCAGTTATATTACGTTTAAAGATGGCTTGACGGCACTTATTGAGGTGGGAACAACCAACTATGTGAAGTTACCGAGATGGTACATCAAAGGAACGGAAGGAACGGCAATCATTAGGGACTGGGATTTGAGCGGAGAGATCATCACCCGGAATCCGGATGTTGCTCATGTGGAGCCGAAACCCATCAAAGCGGGGCAGGGATTGACCAAGACGATGGCGCCGCCGTCCGAAGAGTCCACGCTAAAGTTTGCGATTGAGAAGCCGGATTTGAAACCGCAAAGTTTTTATGAGAATTTTGTCTCTGCAATCGAAGGGAAATCTGAACTTGCAGTTAAGCATGATGAAGTTCACAGAGTACTGGTGCTGATTGAGACCATTTTTGAGGCAGCAGAGACCAAAAGTGTGATCCATAGAAGTATATAAGGGGCTTTCTGTTTTCCCTGTAACCGCCTTCTATGTCATATGTCAAGTAGACTGTTAAAAATTAGACTTAAGCAACCTTATTTCGGTACGCAACCGGACTAAGGTTGTTTCGGTTTAATGGTATCCAAACGTATCATAAGAGCTTGAGGGGAGAGAACATCATGACCATCGAAGCCAGGTTCCGTAGGGCCAATCACATATGCAATCGTTATATTACAAAAGTAGATCAGGCAGGGCTTTCATTGTCCATTTTGTATTGGGGATTCATGCCCGATCATTTCGATAATGCCTTCCATCGGCATTCCTTTTTTGAAGCCTGTTATGTGGTAGAAGGGGAAGGAAGCTACATAGAACAAAACCAGCATTATGTATTAAATAAAGGAACGGCTTTTCTATCTCTTCCTGGTGCTTGGCATCAAATCCGCAGCCAGACGGGTCTTACGCTTTGTTATGTTGCTTTTGAGCTGGATGAAGCTCACACAGATGTCTATTATACCGAATCCTTCCGTCGTCTTGCCGAGCTTGGGCAAAGCGTAGCCCAGGATGCGGAACTTACGCCGACGGGCCATTTATGGCAAGCGCTTATCGCTTCTTTTGACTTTCCCGGAGCTGATCTTCCTCTTGCTGTAAAACAAATTTCGGCTTCTCTGCTCTTATCCATAGCGGATTTGCACACTCCAGCTCGAACAAACTCGGCCGGTACGGGAGAGCAACCCGTGGAAATGAATACGTTGTTCCATCAGGCTAAACGGTACATTGATGATAATTTGATCAATGAGCTTACGCTTATGACGGTGTCAAGGCACCTCCACATTTCGTCCCGCCACCTGACACGGTTGTTTCAGGAAAATCTGGGGCAGTCCTTCGTCCACTATATTCAGGAACGACGCGTTCAGCAAGCCGCTTGGCTCCTGTTAAATGAACAGACACCAATTAAAGATATCGCCATCCAGTGCGGATTCCAATCCGTGCACTATTTTACCCGGATCTTCACCCGCGAGCTTGGCGTTTCCCCGGCCAAATTCCGCCGTATTCAGTTTGCCGAAGGCCGTTCTGGCAAAATGCAGTACCCACCCCAAATGTCCTGATTGTACAAAAACACAGCTTGATCGTTTAAAGACAGCACCTCCAACTCCCTATACAATGATGAACATAAATCGATATAGAGTTGGAGGTTTAAACATGCCGCGAATATCCCCTTTGACCTTTCAGGCCAACCCAGTTAATTTCATTCGGCCTCAGCCCGACCAAGAGAACGAACCGGGGATCTGGAATGGGTATGAAGAATGGCTTGATCAAATGTGGCCCGAATGTGTACAGAGTGAGAGTGAGTTGTTTCCCTTTTACATGGTCCTTGACGGTACGCACGGTGTCGCATTCAGCGAATGTCTGGAAAAGGTCCGTTCGCGCTGTCACCGGGAAAACAGGCCTTTAATTGAGGTAGATAGCACTTATTATTTGAAACCTGCAGCGGATTTGCTTCAGCAGTTTCACCCGTATCTGACGGATAACCGTGCTTTTGGTGTTGTGGCCTCGGGCGTCAGCGTTGATGATTATTTCCGGCAACATGCACAGGAAGAGTGGCTCAGTGATGTGGAGCAACAACTACGGCTTTATCATTCTGCTGAAAATGCAGATGCCCAAGCGCCGATAGCCGATCCGTTAGGCCCCATCGTTGTGACCTTTGGGTCTGGCTCCGGTTTCCTTTCTGCAGCATCGGGTGTGGTGAACGTCTCTCTTTTTATCGACTTATCCAGAGAGGTTCAGCAGAACTTGCATCAGCAGGGGATGGGTTCCCTGGGGTTAGGTCCTTGCCGGGATCCGGTCGAAACCTACAAACAGGCCTTGTTTCTGGAGTGGCCCGTCTGGGAGGAATATCGGACACGCCACTTGTACGATTTTGACTACTACGTGGATACGAACAATCGGGAAAGTCCCGTTTTGGTCACGGTTCCCATGCTGCGCCGACTTTTGGCTACGGTAGCCCGGCAGCCTTTTCGAGTAAAGCCGTTTTTTGCACCGGGAATTTGGGGCGGACAGTATTTGAAAGAACTGTGCGACCTGCCCCGGGATTGGAATAACTGCGCATGGGGGTTTGAACCTGTCGCACCAGAGAACACGCTATTAATCGGTTATGGAGATTTTATAGTGGAGCTTCCCTTCCCACTGCTTCTGTCCGCTCATCCTGAGGCAATCATGGGCGAGCGCAATGTCCGGCTGTTTGGCGATTATTTTCCGATCCGGTTTGATTATCTCGATACGATGGACGGAGATCATCTGTCTTTGCAGGTCCATCCCCAGCAGGCTTACATCGAGCAGACCTTCAACGAAACGATGACGCAGCAGGAATCCTATTACATTATGGAGCAGAAGGAAGGCGCCAAACCTTTTGTGGGGTTAGGCTTCACGGAGGGAACAACCGGGGAGAAATTGCTTAAAGCGGTCGAATCTGCCCACACCTCGGGAGAACCGTTGAAGATCGCAGAATATGTGAACATATGGGATGCAAATAAGGGCGATCTGTTTCTGATCCCGCCGGGAGCCGTACACTTTTCGGGTAAAAACAATCTGGTGCTGGAGATTTCTTCGACAACCTGGTGGTTTACCTTCAAAATTTACGACCATTTGCGCCTCGACAGAGACGGGCGTCCACGGCCGATCAACGGCGATCATGCCCGAGCCAACATGCAGGAACAGTTTGACACGGATTATGTTCAGAAGCATTTGATAGCGGTCCCAAAAGAAGGTCGGGTACAGGGAGACAGCAGGGAAGAGCTGCTGGGTGAACGGGAAGATCTGCTGTTTCAGATCAAAAGATTAAAACTGGACGGAGAGTGGATCGATAATACCGCAGGAGAGTTAGTTATGTTCAATCTCGTAGAAGGCGACCGGGTGAGGCTCACTCCGCTTGATGATGAGGCAGCCGCCGTGGAATGGGGCTACGCAGAGGCCTATATTGTTCCTGCCTCCGTCGGAGGTTTCCGCCTGGAGTCGCTGGGTGACCGATCATGCACCCTGATCCGGGCACAGGTTTCGCCAGACTGGAACATCCCATTGCTTCCGCATCACTGGAAATCTGGTGAGCACTTATGAACCCTGATGTCACGATCGCCATTGATGCCGGTGGGACCTTTTTGAAGGGTGCCGTCGTATTGAGTGATGGGAATCTTCTGCCACAACTTTATGTCAAAAGGTCATCGCGCTCCGACAGTGGCGCGAATGAAATCGCCTCCAACCTAGTCGACGTGATTCAGGAGCTTGCTGCTGCATACATCGACTACGTGCAGCAGCTAAGTTCTGTTAAAGGAACCCGGGCCAGCTTTCCCAACTTTCACATCGGCTTTGCTTTCCCCGGCCCTTTTGAATACGAAACAGGGATTTCCCATATCCAGGGATTGAATAAATACGAGCAGCTATATGAAGTCAATTTAAAAACACTGCTGCGGAGTGAATTAACGGCGCTTGCGGCAGAACGGAACTCTCCTACATGGATGACCCGGCTTGCAGCCGCAGATATTCGTTTTGACAATGATGCAGCCTTGTTTGCTCTGGGGGTCAGCAGGCTTTTTCCTCAGGAAAGATTGCTTTGCCTTACATTGGGAACGGGCCTCGGCTCCGCTTTTGTTGAGAACCGATCTATTGTCAGCGGAAAATGGGGAATTCCTGACTCAGGCATGTTGTATGCCGAGCAATACAAGGGAGGCACTGTGGATGATCTCTTCGGAAGCCGAGGGATTTTGGCCTTGGCAGACAGCCATGATGCTCGAAGGGAGGGAGAGGACGTTTACCATCTGGCCATAGCGGCCAGACAGGGAAATTCCTCCGCTATCCGTGTATGGCAGCTTTACGGCCAGCGGCTTGGGGAAATGCTGCACCCGTACGTGGCAGCGTTCCGCCCCTCATGTCTGATTCTGGGTGGACAGATTGCCGACACCCAAGATTTATTTGGCGGCACACTTTTGGAAGCGCTTTTGCCCGCGAAGATTTCTCTGCATGTTGAGAAACCAATGCAGGAGCATGTGTTCCACGGGATTTTCGAGCTCGTAAAAGGTACCTATTCCACGACCAAAGGAGAAAATAACGATGACACTCGAACAACAAATCAAAGAGGCCGCGATCCCGACGCTTGAACGGAAATGGAAAATTTACGTCATTCACCATTCCCATACCGACCTTGGTTATACCGACCGTCAGGAAAAGATTGAACAATATCATATCGATTTTATCCGTCAGGCGCTGCGTATTGTTAATGATGCCCATACCGGCGTAAACCCCAAGTGGAAAGGGTTCCGTTGGACCTGTGAGACCTTTTGGGCCGTGGAACAATTCCTGAAGCAGGCCGGAGACGAGGAAAAAGGTGCATTTGCCGAAGCCGTGCGACGCGGAGATATCGAGCTGTCCGGCACGTATTTGAATATGACTGAGCTGCCTGATCTACAGTTGCTGAACAAAATACACAGCAAGGCTCAGACCTATGCCGGATCTATCGGTCACCCAATAGACAGTGCGATGACGGCGGATATCAACGGATACAGCTGGGGATATGCCGACAGCCTGCTGGATAACGGAATCCGGCATTTATTCAGCTGTATCCATACCCATCACGGCATGTATGCGCTGGGCCGCAAGCAGTCCCCTTTCTGGTGGGAGGCCCCAAGTGGGGAACGTCTGCTGGTCTGGAATGGAGACCACTACATGCTTGGCAACGAGCTTGGCTTCTGCCCCGGTGCGCTTGGCAAATACATGATTCGTGATGAATTCGGCCACAGACTTGTGGAATCTGCAGACATTCATGATCAAATCGCCCATATTCGCATCCATCGGTACTTGGCCCAGCTTGAGGCAGAGCAGTATCCATATGATTTCGTGCCGATGATGCTGTCCGGACTACCCACAGACAACGGATCTCCCAATAGCGCAATCATGGAATGGATTGAGGCGTGGAACCGTCAAAACGGCTGGGGGATTTCCGTGGAGATGAGTACGTTGAGTGGCTTTTTTGCCCGGTTGAAGGAGGAAGGGACGGATGGTCTACCCGTACATAAGGGGGATTGGCCGGACTGGTGGTCGGATGGTGTAAGCTCCACACCGATGCACACCCAGATTTACCGAGACGCACAGCGGACGCTTCGCAAGGTGGAAAAACTTGACCCTGAACAAAAAAGTGTCAGTCTTCAGGAAATCGAGGCTGTAGAACAGGCGCTTACTCTTTATGCCGAACACACTTGGGGTTATCATTCCTCTGTTTATGAACCGTGGCACAAAAATGTACAGATGCTCGAGGTTCGCAAGACAGCTCACGCTGCAGAGGCAAGCAGGCTTGCTTACCGCGCGCTGGATCAAGCGCTGCTAGCCGATCATGCCGCCACCTTGTACCCGGGGCGTCCTTATTGCTTCAAGGTCACGAACCTCTCGGAGCGGGAGGTAACCGAGTTGGTTCAGTTGAAGCTTGATGGATGGGAACCGGATGAGTTGTTGAACGGAGTGGAGGTGATCCGGGAGGACACGGGACAGGTGCTGATCCAGCAGTCAAGCCACCCGCAGACCATTATTGTGGAGCTTAAGCTCCAGGGTATGGAGAGTTGTATACTGATCCTGCGCCCACACCTGGCAGCTCAGCAGAGTCATTCTTCCTTAACTTCAATCTCCAATTCGAAGCTGATCGGCTCTGACCAGGTGTACGATATGGAGGATATGTATTCCTTAACACCGGGTGGAAGGAAAGCGCCGATCTCCGTTTGCCAGAACGGGTTGGAGTCACCTTTTGTACATCTGACTTGGTCGAAAGATCGCGGCATCGTCTCGTGGATCGATAAGGAGACAGGACGTGAACTGCTGAAAGCGGATGATCTGTATGGGGCGTTCACACCAATTTATGAGGTGACGAATCCGGCGAACCCTGCGGATGCTTCCCAGGTGTGGAGCATTCGTTCCAAAATGGGACGCAACCGTAAAGGGCTGAACGTGGAGCGTTCGGTTGGTCAGCTCATCTCTGTCCGCACCGTAGATAATGGACCGCTATACGCTACCGTTGAGCTTGGTTATCAGCTAAAGGGTATCTCCTATTTTGCATTGTTCCTGCGGATCTATGCCTGTCAAAATCGGCTGGACATCTCGGTTCGGTTCCATAAAGAGAGCGTTTGGAATCCGGAGAACGTTTATCTGGCTCTGCCGTTCACCCCGGGAGGCACTGGGCCGGTGACCCTGTTTGCCGACAAGCCGGGAGGGCTCGTTCGCCCCTGGAAGGATCAGATTCCGGGAACTTGCCTGGATTATTCCGCTTTGCAGTCGGGCATTGCCTGGCAGGATAACGACCGCAGCCTGCTGCTTGCTGTTCCGGACACACCTCTCGTGCAATGGGGAACACTGGATTACGGGACCAGAAAGGTCCACACCCAGCAAGCACCTGACGCTCAACCGGAAGCCTATGCCTGGCTGATGACGAATTATTGGGAAACCAATTTCAAAGCGACCTTGGGTGGATTCTATGAGTTCCAATATCATATTTCGGCCGGCGACAGACTCTCGTCTGCTGATATGGCCGCCGCTTTGCAGGCGTTGAACGAACCATTCGTGGTTACTAGAGTCAAATAAACGAATAGAAGTATACTGACCATGCGGATAATAAAAGGGGAACTTGCTCACTTCCTAGTAAATCGTTGTTTCTTTAAACCGCTGTTCATAATGGTTGACAAAATATTCCTTAATCCAATATAGTGAATTTAATTAATTTCATTGAAATGCGATGAAGAGGACAAGTCGATTCGGAAACGCCGTTCAGAGAACTGCCGGTTGGTGCGAGGCAGCGGATATCCTTATCAAAAATCGCCTCTGAGCAGGCCCCCGAACTTATAGTAGACGGGCCCGGGATTCTGCCGTTACAAAGAAGCATCGTTGTTGGACGATGGCGAGTGGGTGTATTCATTCATACACCAATCAGGGTGGTAACGCGGAGATGACTCCGTCCCTCATGGGACGGGGTCTTTTTGATGTTTATAGGATCAACCGAGGAGGAACCGAAATGTTGCAAAAATGGGATATGAATGATCAAGTACTTAGTCAGACAATGTTTTTAGCGGATGAAGTTCAATACAATCTCCTTCATCGCATATGTGAGTCAAGAAACTCTAAATGCCTAAAAACAACGGATGAACAAATGATCTTTGCCCAATCGGAAGGCCAGAACGCTTGGTTGTGGGTCTCCAAAGAACTCGAAGAAGATAGAAGGCACAACGTTTTCCAAGAACTCGTAGAATTACTCAACGGAACGGCAGTGCCAGGTGTATCTGGTGATCCAACGATGGTAGAACACTTTGCACAGATGTATTCCGAGACCAATGATGTTCCATATTTTCCTCATATGATCATGGAATCTTACTCTTGTTCAGAAGTAAAAAAACCACATAACGTACGCGGGACAATGCATCAAGCGACGAGACATCATGTGGAGATCGTAGCAGCGTTCTTGGCAGGATTCTCAGAAGGGGCTTACGGGGTCATCGTTGATCCGGCTAGTCAGATTTCAACAGCAGAGGAAATGGTCAAGGCAGGGAATGTATATCTCTGGTATGTAGATCGTCTTCCTGTTTCAATGGCTAACATTGCACATCGTTCGCCTAGACATGCACGAATTAACGCAGTATACACGCCATCTCTCTTCCGTAAGAGGGGATATGCCAGTGCCCTTGTGGCTGAAATATGTTCGGTCCTTGAATCTGAAGGGTTAGAACCGATGTTATATGCCGACTTAAAGAACCCGGATTCGAATAAGGTGTATCAGAATATAGGTTTCCAAGAACGTGGAAAAGTCGTTGACATCAAATTCAGGTAGGTGCGAGAAAAGGATTCGGGAACCAATCGCAATGATCGCTTGTTAACAATACAGGAGGTACTCTTTTATGTGTTCCATTTTAAATGTGATAGAAAAGCTAAAGTTAAACGTTTTGAATATAGAAGATGTGCCAGATTCATTCAGTTCAGCTGTATACAAACTTACTCTTATGAGTGGAGAAAATGTCTATGTAAAAATCCCTTTTAACAAGGATAAACTGATCCGTGAATTTCAAGTGCTTGAAACATTGAAGGACGTAATACCTGTTCCCAAGGTATTGGACATTTGGCATGGAGATGAAAGTACAACTGGGGCCTTGCTTCTTTCGGCAATTCAAGGTGTGCCTTGTACAAAAGATATCGATGAGAAGCTTTCTTTTCAGATTGGCATGTATCATGCAATGCTCCATGAAGTAAAAGCTCCAGGATACGGTTACCATGGGCTCAATGGATTTAAGTTGCTTGACCAAAATAATTGGAGACTCCATATTAAAAATAATTTTGAAAACTGGAAAGAGCCTTGCAAAGAACTGCTTGATCCAGAATTGTATGAAAGATGTATTCTTCACTTTGATGGTGTTTTCTCTGCTTTACCCGATCCGGACGGACCATGTTTTGTTCATATGGATTTTAGACCTGGTAATATATTAGTGAACAGCGACAAGGTTACTGGTATTATTGATTTTGAGAGTGCACGCGGTGGCTCTTCTGAAATTGATTTCACTAAAATGAATAGATATATTTGGGAAGTGAACCCGAAAACAAAGTCCCCGTATATCGAAGGTTATCGAACGATTCGCCCTATCTTAAACCTGGATATCGTGCTGCCATTCTATAATTTTTACGATGCTTTCAGTGCGGTTGTTTGGTGTAAAAACAGAGGTGTGGAAAAAAACCAATCGTTTCTTCAGGAAAGTATAATTGTTTTGCAAAAATCAGTGGGTTATGAGTTGTTATGAGTTAAAAAACCATATTGAATACGGTATACATTATAGTTGAATAGGAGCAAGGAGGGTTCACCATGAGAGAAACGATGTATTTAATCACAGGAGTTATGGCTTCTGGGAAATCAACGATATCCGAGTTGCTGGCTTCCAAACTGGGCAAATGTGTTCATCTGCGTGGCGATGTTTTTCGTCGCATGATTGTTTCCGGACGCGAAGACATGTCCGCAGAACCATCCGAAGAAGCAGTCCGTCAATTATATATGCGTTATCGATTAGCCGTAAATGCTGCAAAAACCTATTACGATAATGGTTTTTCAGTTGTTTTACAGGACAATTATTATGGAGCGGAATTATCCTATATGATAGAGCAATTAAAGGATTACCCGGTTCAGGTAGTTGTGCTGTGTCCCAATGTAGAGGTGATCGCCGAACGTGAGCAACGTAGAGGAAAAGTCGGGTACACTGGTTTTACGGTGGAATATTTGTACTCGGCGTTTTTAAAGGAAACACCTAAAGTCGGGTTTTGGCTGGACAATTCGGAGCAGTCACCAGAACAATCTGTAGATGATATTTTACTTCATTTTGGAAAAAATGAATGATTTGAAACGATGGGAGGAGAATGACATCACGAAAAGATGGCCCAAACATACCATAGCGGCGGGTCCACGTCACACCTTAGCTCTTGCATCGGACGGAACAGTGATGGCTGTGGGTGATAATAAATATGGCCAATGTGATGTAAGCGGCTGGCAGGAGATCGTGGAGGTTGCTGCCGGAAATGTACATATGGCAACGAACACGGGGAATGCTCATAGCATTGGTCTTGTTTCGAACGGTACAGTGGCGGCTGTGGGCTGGAACAAGCATGACCAATGCAATGTAAACAACTGGCACGATATGATAGCGGTTGCTGCGGGGTGGCGTTGTAGTATCGGGCTAAAATCAGATGGAACAGTGGTGGCTGTAGGTCGGAATGTTGAAGGCCAATGCAATGTAAACGGCTGGCGTGATATGGTGGCAGTAGCTGCGGGTGACTGGCACACCATTGGGCTTACATCGGACGGCACCGCGGAAAGTGTAGGTAATAATCGGTATGGTCAATGCATGGTGAAGAGTTGGCGCAAGATCGTGGCGGTAGCTGCCGGTTACCTGCATACCGTCGGGCTTAAATCGGACGGTACGGTGATGGCTGTGGGTGGAAACAAGCATGGCCAATGCGATGTAGATGGCTGGAGCGAAATGGTGGCGATCGCGGCAGGCAGTTATCATACCATCGGTCTTGTTTCGAACGGTACAGTGGTGGCTGTAGGTGGAAATAAACATGGGCAATGCGATGTAAGTGGCTGGCATGATATTGTGGCGGTAGCTGCGGGTTGTGCTCATACGCTCGGTCTTAAATCAGATGGCACAATGGTGGCTGTGGGTGATAATGAATATGGACAATGCGATGTAAACGGCTGGCGCGGCATCCAACTACCTGGTAATTAGTGATGTGCAAATGTGAATCACAGCTGCTTTAGACGAAACATGCAATCCTGATGAATTTATTCTACTTACAGCATCCAAATATATATTAGTCAATAGGCAACAACGTCTAACGTCTACACAACTGGATCATTGATTTATTTTAGTGGAGGGCAACAAATATAATCCCATCGAAAGTCGCTATTTTAGCGGCTTTTTTTGTTTTTCGTACAAGCTTTTATCCTAAATGGCGGATAGATGAATATTCTAACATTAAATTTTTTTAACAAAATGTGACCGAATGCCGTCCTTAAGAGTGTTTGAGGTACAAAGGAGGGCATCACAATCATGCAGCGATCAGTGCCCCAGTCGGGCGATCATGTGATGAAAGTCTATGAGACTTACGCGGATACGCTGTTCCGGATTGCCATGGTACACCTCGGCAGACGGGAGGACGCGGAGGAAGCCACTCAGGATACGTTCATCAAACTTATAGAAAAAGCCCCTACGTTCAACGATGCAGAGCATCAGAAAGCATGGCTGATCCGGGTCATCACCAATCATTGCAAATCCTTATTAGGCAGAGGCTGGCGCAAACGGGAGGTCAAGATGGAAGGAGCAGATCCCTTTACGACAGACGATCCCGAAGATCAGGCGCTAATCGAACTTGTACTGTCACTGCCCGTCAAGTATAGATCGGTGGTTCATCTGTACTATTACGAAGATTATCCGGTTCGAGCAATCAGCGAGATTTTGCAGATCAGCGAATCTGCTGTGAAGATGCGATTGAAGCGTGGAAGACAGCTGTTAAAACTGGAGCTGGAAGGAGAAGAACCCCAATGAACGAAGAACAATTCAAACGAAATTACAAGAAAGCGGTGAATCATATGAAAACAAATGAGCAAATGAAAAAACGGATAGAGCAGACCTTGAACACGCAACAGCAGAAGCCAAAACGTCAGCATAAACCTCTTTATATTGCAGCAAGCGTCGTCATCGCCGCCAGCATCGGACTGGCAGCGCCAAGCGTATGGCAGCAAGTGAAGGGACCGGCCACACCAGTGACACAAATGGCACAGGGGACGCCGGGCGCGTCGTTCGACCCGGTGGTAATTCCGAAGACGGAGCTGCCGGATGCAAAGGGCAATGGCGCGATGGCCAATATGCTTCAACTGGTTGTTTATCAGGGCAACGTTTATACACAGTCTCCTACCACGATTGACGGTGCGGATGCGCTTGCCCTGCGCGGCGAGAAGCTCGGTACCACGAAAGGTGGTATTCATGAGCTAAGCAGCCAGGAACAATATACGGAGCTGGCCTCCAACATCGGCGAAGCGGACATCTATGCAGTGAACGGCTACGACACCAACTTCCGAATCATGTCCTACACCGAAATCGATGGCCAGGTATATGCCCAACTGTTTGACCAGAACAACGGCATCACCATCACCAGCGGATCCGACCTGATCGGCAAGCTTCATCTCGAAGGCAAGGTCGCTTCAGCGCAGTGGGAAACCTTCGCCAGTTGGAACAACGGCTTGCAGCAGCTTCAGCCGCTGGCAGCAGACGGCTCGCTGGACAGCTTCATCTCGGCACTATATGCCGCCAAACCCGTAGCAACTAGTCCGGAACTGGAAGAGCATCTCTACGGCCAACAAGATCGCAAAATGATCTACCTGACGCTGGAAGACAAGACGAAGGTGCAATTGGTCCTGTTCGGTGAAGGTCTTGTGCGTTATGGTAATGTGCCCGTATTCTTCGAGATGGAGAAAGGCGCATTCCGGGCGTTCTGGAACAACCTGAGCGAGTAAGGTGAAGCCAGTATAGGAATACATCCATCAAGAAAAGTGGACAGGGCGCGCATGTGCTTTGTTCGCTTTTTATTACGTTCTGAATGTGTGGTGAACAGATAGATTGTATAATACTTATCATGAACAAGCGAGCTGCGCGTTAAAGCGTAACTCGCTTGTTGTTTTTATTAACCTAATTATATCGAAAGCACAGAATAAAAGTTCGTAGCAGATGGAATAGAACTAAGGAGGATAAACATTAAAGACTTAAGCTTAATTAAACATTTAACACATTATAGTGAGTAGTCTAAGGGAGGTGTAATGCAGAGAATTACTCTGTTCTCACACCCGTTTTTGATATACTTTCATTGCGAAAAAATAAGCTATAAACAAAATACCGATACACCATGCAAGTGCGACCCATATATCATTGCCTACGGGCTGACCTAACAGGAGTGCACGAATAGCTTCGACGATCGAGGTTACCGGTTGGTTTTCAGCAAAGGCGCGAACGACGGAAGGCATCGATTCGGTGGGCACAAATGCAGAGCTGATAAAAGGGAGGAATATAATCGGGTAGGAGAAGGCACTTGCGCCATCCACGGTTTTGGCAGACAGTCCAGCAATAGCTGCGACCCAGGTTAATGCGAGCGTAAACAGCGCGAGTATGCCAGCTACGCCAAGCCATGACAGTATACCCGCTGATGAACGAAAACCCATGATCAATGCAACCAGGATAATGACGACAACCGATATAGCGTTAGAGACCATTGATGTCAGCACATGCCCCCATAGTAAGGTAGAACGCGAAATTGGCATGGAGTGAAATCGCTCGAATATGCCCCGCTGTACATCGATAAACAGTCGGTAAGCTGTATAGGATATACCACTGGCAATGGCAATCAACAGTATGCCTGGCAAAAGATAATTTACGTAGTTCTCTGTTCCGGTTTGAATGGCGCCGCCAAACACGTAGACGAACAACAGCATAAATGCGATGGGCATAATGGTAACTGTAACGATGGTGTCCATACTGCGGGAAATATGACGCATGGAACGTCCAAGCATAACGCTCATATCGCTGAAAAAGTGTTTTTTTACCGTTTCTGTTTCCATTTACATGGCCTCCTTTTTACCGATGATTGCGAGAAATATATCTTCCAATGTCGGCTGCTTTTCCACATACTCCACCTTTGCGGACGGGATCATCTTTTTAAGATCCGAGAGGGTGCCGCTGGCGATAATCTTGCCCTCATGCAGAATGGCAATTCGATCCGCAAGCTGCTCAGCTTCCTCTAGATACTGCGTGGTCAGGAATACCGTCGTACCGCTGTTCGAAAGCTCCTTTACAATCTTCCAAACCTCGATACGTGCCTCGGGGTCAAGGCCGGTGGTTGGCTCATCGAGGAAAATGATCTGCGGTTTTCCCACAAGGCTCAAAGCGATGTCGAGCCTGCGGCGCATACCACCCGAATACGTTGATACTCTGCGGTCGGCGGCGTCTATCAAGTCGAAGCGTTTAAGCAAATCTTCCGCAACTTGACGTGGATTTTGGAGGTATCGCAGTTTGGCAATCATGATCAGGTTTTCTCTTCCGGTCAATATTTCGTCCACAGCGGCAAATTGCCCGGTCAGACTGATAGCCTGCCGCACATGGTCAGGTTTTGTTGCAACATCGAATCCATTTACGGTGGCGGTTCCGCTGTCTTTTTGGAGCAACGTGGTGAGGATTTTGACAACCGTTGTTTTGCCCGCACCGTTGGAACCGAGCAGGGCGAAGATGCTACCTCTTTCGACCTCGAAATCCACACCCTTAAGGACTTGAAGCTGCTTATAGGATTTTTGCAGGCCAATCACTTGAATGGACTTGTTTTGCATATAATCCCCTCCTTATATAACCGTAACTTTTGACAGATTGGCATCCATGCCTTTAAGGGCGGCATAAGTCAGTTTATCCATCATCGCACCGTCAAAGCAGACGGTTTTAATTGCACGGTAATATTTTCTTGACCATGAAGACGTTGGAAATGATACGTTTTTGAGTGTAGCGTTCTTAAACGAAACTTCGTTCAATGCCGCCTTGTCAAACTTGACGCCGATGAAGGTTTGCCCGTCAAAACACTGTCCTCCCAGATCGGATGATTTGAACTCCACGCCGTCAAAGATACAATTTTTGAAAATTGTTTTTCGAAGATCGGTCAAGGAGAACGTGACGTCGGTCAGTCGTACACCTGTGAATTTGGCTCCGTCCAATCCCGATTTGCTGAAGTGTGTACGTACAAGAATGGATTGATTGAAGCTTACATTTGCCAGGTCGAGAGTGGATAGGGTGCAGTCAGTCAGATTAGCACCGTCAAAATTGGCATCTCGGACATCGCTGCTGGAAAACGAGCTGCCAGTCAAGTCCGCGGCGGTGAAATTAGAGCCTCGCAACGCGCTGGACTTAAATTGTCCTTTATGCGCGATCACGCCTGCAAAGTCGCTCGTTGGCAGGTTACTTGCGCTAAAGTTGGTCACCACCTGCCGCTCCAGCGAGCGGGAGAGGTTAGCGACCTCCTGTACCGTTTGCTCTATATCGCCAATGCTCTCAATGGTCATTTCAAAAGCAGTTTCATCATCCTTGCCCTCGGATTTGAGATCACGGAACCGCTCCTGCAAATCGGAGTGCAGGTCTGCTTTTAATTCGGTGACGCTTTTCACCCCGTCATACGGTGCGAAAACGCCGTTCAAATAGTGGGTTAATTTCTCATTCATAACCTCAACACTCCTTATAATAGGTTTTCAAGAACGCGCTTGGCGTACGCCCAGTTGTCTTTGTTGCTGACATACGTCGCCTTACCCTTTTCGGTTATCCTGAAATATTTACGACGTCCACCTTGAGATTCATCACCCCAATACCACTCGATATCGCCCTCTGCTTCAAGTCGCCGGACGCTGGAGTACATTGTCGCTTCTTTTAATTCGTACTCACCGTCTGAACGTTCGGCAATCATTTTGACGATCTCGTACCCATATCTGTCAGCTTCGGATAAGAGCCGTAATATCATCGTATCGGTATGGCCACGCAGTAGGTCGGATGTAAGTTTGTTCTGGCTCATGTAATCACCTCGCAATTGTATAATACGTCATACTACTATGACTGTCAAGGTAATGTTTCAAATAAAATACCTTGGTTGAAAAAATGGGCTTTTTCATAACCGGAAATTTCATTGAGCTAAGAATCATTGCGAAAAAAAAGAAAAGTCATTTTATGACTTTTCCAATAGAGAAGCTTATTATTCCTGAGTAGGTTCTTCAGGGTATACATGTAGGACATAATTAGATGTATAAGCTTAATCTCCTTTGTATCCTTTCCAGGATTTCATCTGGCACTTCTTTGAACTTGATATCATCGCCCAGAAAAAGCAGCCAGTTCGTTATATCCGTTAATTCTTCTGAATGATGAACATTGATAAACATCTTTATAATCGCTGTAGTTTGGTAAGGATTCGTATAAGAAAGGGAAAACTTTAAAGGATGGTACTTTTTAAATTGTGCAATTGCCTTGGGACCAAGCTCCAGCACAAGGTTAATTGCTTCTTCCTGCTGAGTTAGTCTCTCTAAGATCTTCTTCTTGCTTATCCTTTTTTTTGTTGGGTACGGTTCAACATGGGTTAGATTGTCGACAGGTACAATTAGCCTTTTTTCTTCCTCTAAGTCAAACCCTTCAATCAACCAAAGGCCTTTTTCATGATATAGGTGCAGAAGATATATGGAATAAGACTTTAGTTCTTTCTCTTTTTTGACGGTAACCAACAAATAGCTCTCTACAAGTAGAATCTGGATCAGTTTTTCTAACATAGGGTGGGGCAGGTCTGACAGATCAAGTAAGTCAGGATTGTGGGGGTTGGTCCCTTCAAAAAGCAATATTTGATTTAGAAGAACAAGGTCATCCTGCTGATTCTCCGAGATGAGGCCCAATAATTTTTCAGCTAAAGACTGACGACTCTTGAGATAAGGGAGTTGTTGATTTCTTGTGGCCATAAAAGCAATAAAGAGAGCTTTGATCTCATTATCGGTGAAGCGGACAGTGGGCAGGACAGAGTTGTTCATCACAAAATAACCCCCATCCCTTCCAACTTCAGCGACAAGGGGCATGCCCATGCCTTCAATTTCTCGGATGTCCCGAATAGCTGTCGAACGGGAAATGTTAAATTCTCGCATGATTTCAGAGATGGTAAAGTGGCCACGGTTATTGATATACCGCATGATCACATTAATCCGTTCAACTTTTTTCATGGGGCCCCCTAAACAGTATCATATTTTGACATGATTTAAGGTTATTATAAACCCATCAAGTGAAAAGACAAATCAATTGATAAATTTAAAGAGGACGGTGTTATGGATGAGTAATTATAATTTTGAGGAAAAAGACAGCTTTATCGTTTTGGGAATTGGAACTGAACTTCAGAGCGATTACACAGACTATGCTGGCATCAACAAAGAAAAGGCAGATTTTTGGTCGGCCGTGAAACAAGATGGAAGACTTGACACTTTAAAAGCATTAGCCACCAATGACTACATGTTTGCCGTGAACGAGGCGGTGAACAACAAGATGATGCATTACGCTGGCGTCATGACGGAAGCTTCTCTGCCAGAAGCAACCAGAGTGATCCAATTTCCTAAGGGAGAATACTTGGTTGTCAAGGGTGAAGGAGAAACGGCTGATGAGTTAAGCAATAAGCTCACTGGCGTTGCCTTTGGTCAAGTCCTGCCAGTAGAAAAGAATTATGCCTATGTTGGGGGACCGAATGCAACAGTTGAAATGGGACAGAAAGACGGTGTGGTATTTGGAGAAATGTGGATTCCGGTTGTTAGGAAATAAAGAGAAGGAGAGATAGACATGTCATATATCGTTGATTTTAAACATGTGTCTACCGTTGGTCTAGAGTCTTCACCGGTAGCAGCAGCGCTAGCTGGTTTACGTGCGAATGAAGCCCGTTATTTTATGAATAAATACAAGCATGAATTTGAGGTTATACCCGCTGACGAAAGCCAGGAGAACCTGGATTATGTGAAGCGAATTCTGAAAGAAGAACGTGATATTGAGTTTGCGGCCAAGCCTCTCGAAACATCGCGTTTTCAAGTGGACAATATTCAATTTACCTACGTCTTTTATGAAGATGGGCTTGGTCTCAATGTCATGTATACGGTTGATGACGCCAAGAAGCGGGCCGTTGGCTTTAAACTTTCCGAGGGAATGGAGGTACCGAAGGAGCTAGAAGGAAAGTTTAAGTTTGCAAGACAAAAATCCAAACTAGCCGGAACCATTCGGGGCTCATTTTTTGTAATTAAGAACGACTATTAACGTAAGCAAAAGTGCAATTGTTCCATTGAAAGTCGCTTTTTGAGCGGCTTTTTTTGGTTTTAACCGTACAAGTCTAAATCCCTAGTTGAAAGACAAGAACTCATCATGATTACCGATTCGATAATGAGCTAAACATATTTACTTGGTTGCCGATTATAAGTTGAAGAATGAGTGTGCATAAAGTATATGTAAATACTGAGTTTATTTGTGAATCATATTTCTGCGGTACTGGTAGGGTGTAACCCCGTATTCCACTTTGAACAACTGGATAAAATATTGGTTTTTTTTGTAACCGACCATTTGCGCTATATCGGCTACACGGAGTTCGGAATCCTGCAGCAGTCGGGAAGCTTTATCCAACCGTTTCCTGGAAATATAGTTTGACACATTTTCTCCCGTCTCCTGTTTAAAAAGCTTGGAGAGGTAAACAGGATGAAGATGTGCGACTTTTCCCAGCTCATCCAGGCTAAGGCCATGTGATAGATGTTCTTCGATATACGTTTGCACTTTGTCTACGATGGTTTGAATGGACATCTGCTTATTGTTCCTGATCCGGCTGACCGCATCGGTGAGGTTCGACCAAAGTTCATCAGGGTTTCTTAGCCCATTGAATATCCAATCCGCGATTTCAGGTGCATCCCGATTCTTATCCGTTAAATATACATAAAGGATGGTCTCCATGAGAAAGATCGTTTTTTGCTTTCTGAAACGAATTCGGTCATAACTTTTGCTGATGTTTCCAGCAGACTCCCAATCACCACATGATGGAGAAGGGGTGAATATGCCAATGAAGTCTTCTGAGTGTACGTCCTCATTAAGGAAGAACTTGTAGAATATTTGTCGGGTTACGTTTCGATCAGTCAACAAAAATGGAGGAGACACGACCGATTGCTCCAGTTTGATGGTCAGTTCCCCAGCAGTTTCTTCCGGAACAAGACCGACCAGTCGCGTTCCCGCAGTCCAAACGAGACGATCCAATTTGTCTCCGACAGCTTGTTTTATGCCGTCCTCATGTTCTTGTGCGAAATCCTCCAGCTTAACGAAACAAAAACGACGTTTCCCTAAAAATTTAGTATGAGCATCATATTCCTTTCTTAACGTTTCATTTTGACCAAGAAGCGAAAGCAGATACCCCTGTCCATCGAATTTCTCCCATTCGATAGGTTGAGCAGGCCGTGACTTTGTAATAGTCTTGATGGCTTTAGATATGGCTTTCTCCACATCATCTTTGTCTACAGGTTTGAGCAGATAGTCGAGCGCACCTAGACGGATTCCTTGCTGCGCATATTCGAACTCGGAGTAGCCGGAAAGGATGATGACTTTGGTTGGCAAGCTATGTTGGTGGATATGTTGCAGCAGGTCAATACCCGAAACCTCAGGCATCCGGATGTCAGTGATCAGAATATCGATGTGGCTTTGAGTCAATATGTCTCGGGCTTCAATCGAATTGGTCAACGTCTCAATCTGATCAATTCCGAAGGTGTTCCAATCGAGCAAGTGCTTCATATACTCAACGACATAATGTCCGTCATCCACAATTAATAATCGCATTCGTTTTCTCCTTTCACCTCGGGAATGCTGATGAGCAGCAGGACGGACAAGCCGCCCCAATCATTAGTGGAAAAATGTAGCCCGCTAAGTTCGCCGTACGTATTTTTCAGACGTCGATTTACATTCCAGAGCCCTAGGCCGCTTGTTCCTTCAGGCGGGGTATCGCTCTCAAGCCGAGCCTCAAGACTGCGGATATCGTCCAGTGAAAGACCTTTTCCATCATCGGATACCTTGATCGTTATCGCAGAAACTGCCTGTTGTACATCAATTGACACCCGATGGGCACCTTGTTGTCCTTCAATTCCATGTTGGATGGCATTCTCAACCACTGGCTGGATCATCAGTGGCATGAGAGGAAGGGAGGCCAGTTCTGAGGGCAGGTCAATACTGTACTCCATTTTTTTACTGAGAGCCATAATAATCAGGAAATGTTCCGCAAATTGGAGTTCGCCTTCCAGCGTGACCTCATGCCGGTCCAATTTGGTTAAATAACGATAATATTCAGCTAGATGCTTGCTCATGCGCATGACAGAATCAGGTGAAAACTGGGCTACCGACATGATGAAAAACAAACTGTTGTACAAAAAATGAGGATTAATCTGAGCTTGGAGTTGTTGAAGTTCCGCACTTCGTCTTAGGTCCGTTTCAGTCTTCAAGGATACGAACAGATCCTGGATTTCGGTAACCATGTGGTTAAAACTTCTGAACAGACTGTAAAACTCTTTCCCGGTATTTTCGGTAATACGCGTGTTGTGATTGCCTTGCTCAACCTGTGAGAACTTTCTCTCCAACAAACGGATATTACGGTAATAGTTCCGGTAAAACGTAAAGATCACAACCAGACCAAGCGTGAAAATGGCTAAAATGCTGGCAAAGAAAACTTTACGGTTGCGGTCAAGCGGTTGCAGAAAATCATTCGTCCGTGTATATGTAATCAGGTAGGCGTCAATCGATTCAATATATCGGGAAAGAACATAGTAATCGTCCGAATTGGTATGATAATCATATTTGGAAGTTACTTCTGGCTGGGGTGAAAGAAATCCGGTAACCGCTTTCAAAAGATCGTTGTCGACTTCTTTCTCACTCCATAACTGCTGGGGGTTAAACCAAAAAAAAGCGTTCGAGCTATCATTATTCACAGCCTTTTTCAACAGGCTTTTCAAATAATCCGTATTCAGCTTTACACCAACGACGTACTGAGTCGGTTCATTTTCCCCAGATTTTTGGATATAAGGATAGAGGGCAAAGTAATACAAACTGTTACCGACGATTTGCCATCCCCGTTGATGAACATCCTTGAACGGAAGTCTCGCTTCCGGTGTATTGTTGGTGGATAGAAAGGTTCCTTCAGACTTCCAGTAAATGCCGATGGATTCAATGGATCGACTGGAAAGGAGCGTTTGCCGCAAACGATCAACAATATCGTTTTTCTTCATTTGGGAATCGTAATTGCTCAGTTCATTAACGTGCCTCTGATAAAACCGGACATCACTGTCAGCCGCATACTGAACCCCGTACATATTTGCCTCGTACATAATCCCGTCCAGAATGCCTATCACATAATCAAGCTGATTTTTGGAAGCACTGATCAGATTCTCTTCAAGTGTCTTAGAGCTCAAGCGGTTCATCACGAAAAACAAACTCAACGTCAGCAGCAGAAAAAAAACAAAGAAATAGATGAATCGCTTCATATACATTTTTCGAATCATATGCATTTCCTTTCATATCGCAAGACGTAGAAGTTTAAACTCCATATCTTATTAACTTTAATATAAGCCAAACCTTCGAAAAGCGGAAGGGCAGCAACAACGATAAATGAAAGCGGTTTTAAAATGATTCAGGATGAGGTGATGATCTTGAAATTTTGGCATTTTGGAGTGAAAGCGCTTTTGTTAAGCTTAACTGCGAGGATTACTTTCAAAGAGCCAACATAGAGGAGGTATGCAACATTAACGAGATTGTGCCCGTCAGATCCGCTAAAAAAACAAAAACAAAGCTTTCCCAGCGGACTTCATTCAAAAAGGAAATCAAGAAAAGCTGGCCTTTGTACGTACTGTGTATTCCCGCATTTATGTTTGTCTGCATCTTTTCTTATGGCCCGATGGTAGGTTTGCTTATGGCATTTCAGGACTACAAACCATGGCTGGGCATCACAGGTTCACGGTGGATCGGGTTAGATAATTTCGAACGAATTTTCCAGTACAAAGAAGCCACACAAGCGATAATCAATACGCTGATCATTGCCATTTCCAAAATTATCGTCGGTATTATCGTTCCGATCGTCATGGCTATTCTGCTGAGTGAAGTCCGAAATATGGGCATTAAGAAAAGTGTACAGACTCTGGTGTATCTGCCGCATTTCTTGTCCTGGGTCACGGTCGCGGGGTTAATGATCGACATTCTCGGATTAGACGGAGGAATCAACCATATCTTAACAAGGGTTTTCGGCAGCGATCCCATTTACTTCTTGGGTGATCCTGATCTGTTTCGATTCACAGTTGTGATCAGCGACGTTTGGAAGAGTTTCGGCTTCGGCATGATTGTCTATCTGGCGACCATTGCGGGAATTAATCCTTCCTATTACGAAGCAGCTGAGATCGATGGTGCCACACGCCGACAGCAAATTCGATACGTCACCTTGCCTAGCATGTTGCCCATGATCATCGTCATTTCTACGCTGAGTCTAGGTAATATTCTGGATGCGGGCTTTGATCAGGTCTTCAACCTGTACAATCCGCTTGTCTATAGTACAGGAGATATCATTGACACCTATGTCTACCGTTCATCCTTGTTAAACGGGCAATACGGCTTCGGGACAGCAGTAGGATTGTTCAAATCGGGGATCAGTTTGATCTTGATCGTTGTCTCTTACAGGCTGGCCTATAAATACGCCAATTACAAAATATTCTAACAAGGAGGGAGATGGATCATGTACCATAAAACGACGGGCTATCGAGTATTCTCCTATTTTAATTACGCGTTCATGATACTGGCGGGGCTGGCGTGTTTCCTACCACTGCTTCATCTATTGGCGCAATCGCTCAGCAGCAAAGCGGCCATTAGCGGTAATATGGTGTCATTTTGGCCGGTCGGGTTCAATGTGGATGCCTATATCAAAACGTTTAACAATTCCAATTTCAACGGTGCCATGCTGACATCCATCATTCGAACGGTTCTGGGTACGTGCATCAGCATGTTCATCCTTATCTGTGCAGGTTATGCCCTGTCCAAGGAATTCCGGGGCCGCAACATGCTCATGTGGTTTTTTATATTCACCATGCTCTTCTCAGGAGGATTGATCCCTTCTTACATTTTGATCACAGCCCTTGGATTGAAGGACACCATTTGGGCACTTGTGCTTCCGGGAGCTTTCGGTGCGTATAATCTGATTCTTCTCGTTAATTTCTTCAAAACAATTCCAAAAGCCTTGGAAGAAGCAGCATTCATTGACGGAGCGTCCTTTTTCGTAATCCTCAGCAAAATATATTTGCCATTATCTCTGCCCGGCATAGCAACCGTATCCTTGTTCATTATGGTGGGGCACTGGAATTCCTGGTTTGACGGAATTTTGTACATGTCGGATGCGAGTAAGTATCCGCTGGCTTCGTTCCTGCAGACCGTTGTCGTGCAGAGCAATATGCAAAATATGGCGATGAGCCAATCCGAGGTTGCCGCAATGTCCGAACAAAGCATCAAAGCAGCTCAAATTTTTGTCAGCACGCTGCCGATCATTTTGGTCTATCCTTTTTTACAACGTTATTTCGTGAAGGGGATTGTATTAGGAGCCGTCAAAGAATAGTTAGGATGACGAAATTGGATTACTATAAGTTCAACTAAAATTTACACGATAACGGAGAGGACAGAAAAAGCCTGAAGAAGCGGAGCGTTCGCCTTTATTACCAGAATTTCACCTTTGAAAAAGTGAATCAAAAAAATTCTGGGAATAACAGCGATCGGAAGGCTGTTCTGTCATCGGAGTGCCAGTGTAAATATGCAATTAGTTGAACTTATATAGAAAACAAATTGAGCTTGAGTGAAGGGGGCATGTTTCCATGAAGAAAAGAACTGATTTATGGAAAATGGTAAGTATGATTATGCTGTCGGCTGCTCTTATGGCAGGTTGCACCAAAGGGGAAAGCGCTTCCGAGACCGCACCGGCATCGGTGCTCAAGGATGGAAAATATGATCCGCCGTTTACGATCACGATCGCCAAACAACAGGATGAGAATGCTGGAAAATACATCAATGGTGAGTCGCTGAACGACAATGTATTGACCCGTTGGGGCGAACAAGAACTAGGGATCAAAATCCAGACCACCCTGCTGGGAGGTGATGCTTCACAATATAATACCAAGCTGCGGCTGGCACTGACGGGTTCGGAGAAATTACCAGATGTTCTGCCCGTCTATGACACCATGCTGGTCAATGATCTGATCGATTCGGGACAGGTTAAGGAGATTACAGAAGACATCTCAACCTACATGCCTGACCGGATTAAAGACATATACAAACAATACCCAACGACCTTCAATCCAGTGGTTAGGGAAGGCAAGGTGTACGGGATGGCGATCGCGCCCAATCTGACGGAAGGCGAAGTCATGCTGATCCGCCAGGACTGGTTGGACAAATTGAATTTGAAAGCGCCAACAACGATTGAAGAGTTTGAGCAAGTCATCGCGGCGTTCACCAATGAGGACCCGGACGGGAACGGCAAGAAAGACACATATGGTTTTACATTTTCGGGTAAGGATTCCTACAATACGGGCTGGGTCAGCGATCCGGTCATGATTTTCAGCGCATACACGGGCAAGCATCTTCCAAGGCAATGGCATAACGACAACGGCAAACTCACCTATGGATCTGTGGCAGATGGCAACAAAGAGGCACTGGCCAAGTTACGCGATTGGTATGCAAAAGGGTATTTGAACAAAGAATTGGCCACCCAAGGGGCCTGGGACGCACTGTCCGATTTTACGGAGGGGAAAGCAGGCATCATCATTGGTCGTCCTTGGCTTTATGACAGTGTGAAAGACGTGGAGAAGAATGTGGATGGTGCGAAAATTAGTGCTTATCCGACCATTCAAGGTGTGAACGGCGATAAGACCTATCAGTCCGCACAGTTGAACGATGGCGTCTTCATGTTTAACAAGGACTTTCAGAATATGGAAGCATTCTTCCTATACTACGATAAAATGTACGACGCGGCGTTCAGCACGGGAGATTTCAAATACGGCTACGCTCAGGGATACGATTACGATATCGTCAACGACGAAGTCACTTTCGATCCAACGAAATTCAATACGCCATTAGAGGCTGTGCAAGGCGTTGGGAAAATGGCATTCACCAAAAACACGCCGAGTGTTGACGGTCCCGGCAAATCGTACTACGATCTGGCGAACGGTGTCGAAGCTGACACAGGCGTCCTCATTCAGAGCGCTTCAAAGGATCAAACGACCCAGGACGGATACCGGATTTCGTATGAAAACAGGGATGTTTTGCTGCCAAATGAGTTTAACGGTCCACCAACGCCGACGATGCAAAATGTGTGGGAACAGTTGACCACCATGGAACAAGAGACTTTCACCAAAATCATATATGGCAATGAGCCACTTGAGGCATTTGATACCTTTGTCAAACAGTGGCACGAAAAAGGCGGAGACACCGTTATCGAAGAAGTGAACGAATGGTACAACCAAGCCAGCGAGACAGATGTAATGACACTGATGAATTTGAAATAAAAGTCAATTTCCACCTGGATCAGCCTTCCGGCAACAGGAAGGTTGGTCTTCTAAAAAAGGAGATGATGAGACAATGGTCAAAGGTAAATCATGGATTGCAATCGTCATTGCATTGATGTTGTTAACACTTCATTTAACGTCCTCAGCTCAAACTGTTCACGCTGCCGCTGGTGAAGAGACCCATATTGCTGCAACACTGTTTGTGCTGAAGAACGAATCCGAAGTATCCAATGCCAAAATCCATTGGGCACCTGTGTCGGGAGCCACAACATACGAGTTGTACAGATCCGAGAACAATGCGCCCTATACTTTATTGCAGAGTTTAACCGGTACAACGACGGATGATTATGGCCTGAATATAGGTAGCACTTACAAGTATCAGGTGAAGGCATATGGCGGAACTTCCTTAATTACCTCTACTGTCTCACCCGAATATACCCCTTACATCCTTCCAGAAAACCTCACAACTTTTGATAACACAACACAATCTACTCTCATGCTCCCGAATGAACTCAAAGTTGGGGACACCTACTATAGATTCAATTTCGTGCAAAAGTCATCAGGCGGTTTTGGCGAAATGATTCAACAGACGTCAACGGATGATATCACCTACGGTAACGATAAAGTGGTTCTTTCCTACACGGATCATCCCGATCTGGCGAATTCTAAGTTTGAGGGGATTAATATCCTATACCATGCGCCTACAAACAAATTTGTTTTTTGGGCTCACTATGAAAACAGTACAGACTACACACTTGCCAGAGTATCCGTGGCTTCGGCCACGCCTGGAGAAGACTTTACGTTTCACAAAAGCTTTCGGCCGGAAGGGAACCAATCCCGGGATATCTCCATTTTCAAAGATGATGATGATTCGGCGTATCTGATCTCTACGGCCAATAATAATTCGGACACGATTTTGTACAAGTTGACCTCCGATTGGCTGGATGTGGATCATCAAGTTTCTGTTATTTATCAAAATCAACACAGGGAACTGCCCAAGATGATCAAAAAAGATGGCATTTATTATTTGTTCTCTTCCCAAGCGGCAGGCTGGTATCCGAGCATACCCTTGTATTCTTCAGCAACAAGCATAGACGGAGATTGGTCTGAATTACGGACGATTGGCAACACGTCAACCTTCTCGGCGCAGTCGGGTTCCGTCATGCGGGTGAAGCCAGATACGGGTAACAACGTGGTTATGGTTGCGTATCGCTGGATGTTCGGCTGGGCAGGCACGCAAAATGGAACAACGGAGGAACGTTTGCTTCCCGTTTGGTTCTCCGATGGTTACGCATTTTATGATTATTTTGATCAAGTCCTGTACAACACAAACGATGATGTTGTCGTTCCCGTTCAGAATGGAAAACTGCTGTCGCAAGGCAAACCTGCAACAGCCCAAACGGCTACCGGAACGAACCCGGCAAGTTATTCTAATGATGGTAACTATCAAACCGAATGGATCGGCACAGGCAGTTCCTGGCCACATTGGTGGAAGGTAGACCTCGGCTCCGTTCAACAGTTAAATAATGTGCAAATCTCCTGGTGGATGCAAAAAGGCTCCGAAGGCTTTTACAAATACAAAATCGAGACCAGTACAGATAATGTAAACTGGACCGTGGCATTGGATCGAACCAATAATACATCTTACGGTTTCACCTCAGATACTCTATCGAGCACTGCTGCCAGATATGTACGAATTAATATGCTAAATGGGACACTTCATAACAACCCCAACAATTGGTACACCCCAAGGCTATGGGAAGTGAAGGTTTTTGGAGCTGACACAAATTAATGATGTTCTTAAACGTGAAATGATAAATAGAAGAGAGGTAACAGTGTGAATGATAGATTAACTAATGGCTCCATCTGGAAGGATTCAAGCGGTCAGCCGATCCATGCTCATGGCGGACATATGATATTCCATGACGATTATTACTACTGGTATGGTGAAGACCGGAGAGACAACATTTATGTCAGTTGTTACCGTTCCAAAGATCTATTCAACTGGGAGTTTCGAAATCATATCCTGACAACCTCTACGCCAGCTACACCCATTCGAGTTCGGACGAATGTGAAATTAATGAGCGATAAAGGCGGAAAGGTGAATCTCGAACGGCCTAAAGTTCTTTTCAACTCAATCACGAAGAAGTTTGTTCTCTGGGTTCATTATGAGAATGGGGAACATTACAATGATGCTGCATGCGCCATTGCCACATCTGATTTCCCGGATGACCATTTCGTTTATCATGGCAGCTTTAATCCGTATGGGTATATGTCTCGTGACTGCACACTCTTTCAGGATGATGACGGTACGGCATACTTTATTTCAGCTGCCCGAGACAATGCGGATCTTCACATCTATCGCCTTCAGGAAGATTACCTTAATGTCGAAAGTCTTGTTGGGAAGTTGTGGCAGGGGGAATATCGAGAGGCGCCAGCCGTCTTCAAACGAAACGGGAAGTACTATATGCTGAGCTCCTTTTGCACGGGTTGGGAACCCAATCAAGGGAAGTACGCGATGGCTGATACGATGGATGGTCCATGGGGGATGCTCAGCGATTTCGGTGATGAAACGACGTATCGTACGCAGCCAGCATTTGTGCTGAAGCGATCAGAGAAAGAGTATCTGTACTTTTCGGATCGCTGGAACGGATCGGATTACTTTCAATCCAGCTATGTGGTACTGCCCATTGAATTCAATGGGGACATTCCCGTTCTGATGCATTATTCCTCGTTATCTTTAGGAGAGGATTCACATTTGATTCATTTTGAACGATAAATCGGCTGATAAGAAAAGACTTTGATCCTACAGTGAATGAAGGTAGGTTCAAAGTCTTTCTGCTAGCAAAACGGGAATGCAATTCAAAACAGCAGTCGGGTGAATTTTATAATTTCACATCCAGCGAATATCGATCGCGAAGCACCAACAAATGGTGGAGCTCATGTCCAGCCATAATATAGGCGATCGATCGAGCCGACGCAGGGTTATCACTGACGATTCCTCTGCAGAGCCAAGCTTCTGGCGTGAGGTGGCGGAGCATAAGAATGGTAGAGCGGCGTGCAACTGCATATTCTTCGTTCAAATCGGCAACGGTATACGCATTAAAGGGTTGGCCCTGCATAAGCACGTCTTGATCGTAGCCAGGATGATTCGCTTTGTCGCCTCTGGCAATGCGAAGCAATCGGCTGCTCATGATGCGTTCGTTATCCAAAAGGTGGCCGATGACCTCCTTCACGCTCCATTTGCCTTCGGCGTAACGATGGTTTGCTTGCTCCTCAGTCAATGAAGAAAGCAACGTTTGTACGATGTGAGCCTGTTGCTCCATCCGTTCAATGATCTTCCCTTCGGGAATAAGACTAATGTACTTTTCATAAAAAGCTGCATACTCCTCTGTATTTGGTCTTTCAACCATGTAAATGCCTCCTTTGGGATTCATAGCTCTGGATTATATTCTATCATATATTTCCAGACGGGTTCATATTCTATCACATCACAATCGAACAGCAGGGTTGTCCCATTTCCATTTTCAAACCATACGTCGTATCCCTTTTTGTTGGACAAATTTCTCCAAAACCGAAAAATCCTCAGTCACTTCTTTGAACGGCAACGTTTCCAGCACCTGTTCCCGGTAAGTCTTTGTTGCCGCTGTGCTAAGACGAGAGTCCAGTATGCTGAGTATGCCAAGGTCCGTTTCACTGCGAATCAAGCGTCCAGTTCCTTGTCGTAACCGGAGAAGCATATCCGGTACAAACACCTCCATGAACGGATTCTTCGTTACAGATGCCTTATATTCATAAATAGGATCGGAAGGAACAGGGAAGGGCAGACGGAAAATAATGACCTGCGACAGGTCAGGACCCTCAATATTCACGCCTTCCCAGAATACACCGGTACTAAGGAGTACCCCTTTGCTTTTCCTGAATTCGGCGATGACCCCGTCCTGGGAGGATCCCTCTTTTTGAACATGAACTGCCCATGTATACTCACTAGTCCTTGAAATCAACTTCTTGTGAATGTACTTCATATCTTCCTTTGCTGAAAAAAGGACGATAGTTCTTCCTTGAGTTAAATTGCAGAGTTGAACCATTTCTTTGTAAGCAGCTTCAAGATAGTTTTCGCGCTGATCATGGTGGTAATATGGAACTTTGCTCGAGATATACATCATGGTGTGGTTGGTGTAATCAAAAGGGGAGGATTTGCGATCCATGAAATCACCCTTATAACCGAGAGACTGTGTCAAATAAGAGTATTGTTCCTCCAGCGTATCCCCGCCTTGGCACAGCGTTGCCGACGTTAGGATTACAGGTACCTTGCCATTAAATAACGCGTATCTCAGAAATTGGCTTATATCTTTGGGACAGATGCTGATCGTGGCTACTCCCTGGGGGCTGCTTGCCCATAAGAGATAGTTGTCCTCTGTTTCAGCCAAGACATGGATGAGGGTAATGAGCCCGTTGATGGCTTCAAAAGCGTCATCAATCTCTCGCTCGTGGCGGGAGGTCAAGATGGAAAGGCGCAGACTGAGATCTTTCAAATCGTTAGAGACTTGGTTTAACGGTATTCCTTTGATCTCCGACACTTTTATACGGTCGCTATCCTGCTTGGCATGGTGGAGCAAATCCGAATTTATCTGTTGGAAGATACGCTGAGCGCATCTTTTTATCAGCTTGGTTTGTGAAAAGAGACTCCGGTCCCCGGACTGCTTCATGAGAAGCTGCACCGTGGTATCCAGAATGCGGCAGATACCCTGATAAGTGAATTCAAGCGTCCTGGCATCTCGAACTTTTGCCTCCAGATTATGCGCTTCATCAATGACGATCAGTGCAGGCTGTTCCGAGATGATGCTTTTGGTTCCTTCTTTTTTCTTCATCAAATCCCGTATAAGCAGGTCCTGGTTCACAATAATAAAATCAATCTCATGAGCCTTTGCATTTAATTTAGCTCTCATATCGTAAAACAAACATGAATTCTTATGATGGCAACGTTCAAATTTGCAATCATTCACGGAAACATTGGACCATTCAGCATCACTAATTCCAGCTTTAATATCCGCTCTTTCATCAATTTCAAAATCTAATATGCGCTGGGCAAGGGCTGACAGGGAGGAGTTCGGATCATCAGGCCTGATCCATTCCGCCGCCCTGCTTCGGCAGGCATACTGGCCCATGCCTTTCCCCACGACGGAGCGAACCGTTGTGAAGCCCAATCGGCTACCAATGACCCTTAAATCTTTATGTATCTGTTCCGAAAGCTGAATGGAGGATGTAGCTATAATGACCGGTTTCTGCGACATTTGATTCATGAGCAGGCTCGGTATTAGATACCCAAAAGACTTGCCGATTCCGACGCCAGCTTCAATCATGGCGTTATGCCCATGGATATAAGCATCGGCTATATCGAGAGACATTTCTTGCTGCCCAATACGCTCTCTAAGTCCGATTCGGGGGAACCGGTCATAAATTCGGAAGATGGCGTTAACCAAAGAACGTTCGATTTCTTTTTTTGATTGCCGCTTGTTTATTGTATAGAGTTCATTTAACCAATTCATAACGATCGCCCCTCTTCCAAATGCATGATCTTCATGTAAGGAATTTTTTAGTGAAACTGTAATTATCTTAGATGCTTCGATAACAGTCAAGTGTTCATAGAAAATGCATCTGGGGAAGAACGTTTTAACCATGTAGGGCATTCGAAGTGGGGGGAAGGTCAGTGATTCACATCAATGGTTGAAGGAATCTTTATCAAGCTACGACACTCTATTCAAATTTGGAAGGAGACACATTGTAAAATTTTTTAAACGCTTTGGAGAAGGTAAAGGGATCGGGATAGCCCAAAAATGCGGCAATTTGCTGAACCGTATATTTTTTCTCGTACAGATAGTCACGTGCCCGGTTCATTTTGATTTGATTGATGTACTGCCCAGGTGTAATGCCTAGAATTTTTTTGAACAAAGAAATAAAATATTTCTCAGAGACGCCGGCAATGGCCGC
This sequence comes from Paenibacillus pabuli NBRC 13638, assembly GCF_001514495.1. Taxonomy (GTDB): domain Bacteria; phylum Bacillota; class Bacilli; order Paenibacillales; family Paenibacillaceae; genus Paenibacillus; species Paenibacillus pabuli. The sequence goes on along the minus strand of NZ_BCNM01000014.1, from coordinate 54,943 downwards.
AAGCTCGTTAACTCGGATGGCACGATGCAGATTCGCATCCACGTAAGGGAATACGTTCTGCAGAACCTCCAGACTTCCTTCGGTTTTCCTCGGTTTTCGATCTTTCCTAAACTCACCGTGATACAAGCCTTGCCCGTGTAATTCCAAAATTTTAGCGATGACGAGAAGCAGAGAGGCTTTCAAGTAAAGTGGACTTCCGGAAGCACCGCTACTCTGCTTGAACATTCGATAGGACGAAGTGAACAGCGTTGATTCCTCTTGAATCAGATTGCCAGGTACGATGCCCGGGAGCTGAAACTCGCCGAGAATTCGCTTTTGCTCAGCGATGCTGAAATCAAAGTGCATGTATATGAATCGGCACAGATCTCCAGTCGTGGAAGCAGTGTAGGGCATATCCGGATAAAAAAACACCACGTCACCCGGTTCTGCCTTATGCTCGATTCCATCGATGGTAATCTGGACGGAGCCTGCTGTAATGAACCACAGATCATAATCGGAATGAGACTTGTGCTCCGTCCAAGTGCTGTCGTGCGTTTGTTCCAAATAAGAGCTCATGCGAAGTGTGATATACTCCGAAAGTTCGTCGATTACAGTCATATTTACAGTTCCTTTATGCATCTAACTCAATCCAACCCTCTCGACTTTATGACATCCCTTACTTTCTACTATCATAACAAAGGATTTATGACTTGTTAATCATCGTACTATATGACATGTTTTGAAAACTATCACACATTCCGATTCCAGCCCACTTATCTATAATGAACTTATATCGTTACGAGGAGGGGTTATTGATGAATGCTACAAGTACACCGCATCCAAAGGTAGTCGTTATTGGGGCAGGCAGCCTGTTTTTTGGTCGTCAGTCCATCTGGCAGATGGTACACTCCCCATATTTGAATCAGGGAACGCTGGCTTTGGTGGATACGGACGAGGAACGGCTCTCAAAAATGGTAACACTAGCGGAAATGGTCGCCAAGGAGAACAACGTATCCCTAAAGATTGAGGGTTCAGTGGACCGAAGACAGGTACTACCGGGAGCCGACTTCGTTGTGCTCAGCTTTGCGGAAGAATCGGTTAAATATCGGGGCATCGACTGCCAGATTTCTCTAAAGTATGGGATTCGCATGTGTTCTGGCGATACGATTGGCCCGGGTGGGATCTTTCGTGCGATGCGTGAACTGCCGGTTATTATGGAATGTGCTAAAGACATTGAGGAGTTGTGTCCGGATGCTTGGGTGATCAATTATATTAACCCGTCTACCGTTCATGGCATCGCATTACATCGCTATGCTCCGAAGCTTAAATCGTTTGCGCTGTGCGATAGTCATCATATGCCGCATAAGAAAGCCTATTACGCCGTACGAGCCAGGATCATCGAAAATACAAGCCAGTTCACCGCAGAAATAGACCAGAAATTTGATTTCCGCATCGCTGGCGTTAATCATTTCACTTGGCTGCTCAAAGCTGAGTATGAAGAAAAAAATGTGATGCCCACAATTGCAGAAGCCATGCGTAAACTGGCAGGTGATGAGAATAACGGCGGTGATCGCGGCGCAAAAGCTCTTTTTAACGATGCAATTACCTATGAACTATATGATATTTTCGGAATCATTCCCACTTGTACGGCGCATACGAAGGAATACGTTCGGTATTGGCAGGGTCTTGGCAAAACTGCGGACACGATTCCTCCATTATCGATCTGGGAGACAGAGGACAGATATGAGCGTCACGACGAAATGTGGCGTCAGGTGGATGACTTTCTTGCAGGGAACATCCCGATTGCCGATTACATGAGCACCTTCGGACCAGATCATGCGACCGACATCATTGAGAATATGGTGGGGAACTTGGGCAAAAAGTTCTTCATCAATACGCTCAATCAAGGCGCGGTAAGCAATATGAATGCGGATTCGTTCCTGGAACTACTGTGCGATGTAGATATAGATGGAGTGAAGCCACTCCATGTAGGCGAGATGCCACGTGGAATTAGAGGTATGCAAGAACTTGTACTGGATACGCATGAGCTTACGGTTGAAGCTGTTCTGGAACAGAGCTACGAGAAGCTGAGAAGGGCGATGCTCACCGACCCGCTCGTGAGTTCCATCAGTGACGCGGACAAGATCATCCATGAATTGTTGGAACTGGAGCGTAAGATGATTCCGGACATTTGGTACAAGGACAGACTGCAGTATAGCTAAGAATAGATAATGATAAAGACCACGTCGTCTCCTTTAAAGGGGCTAACGTGGTCTTTGCTTTTTACCATTTACCAAGACATTCCTACTTCACTTTAAACAAGCTAGTATTGTCTTCATAGTACGAAGTAATAAAATCACGAAATTCTCCAACAGCAGGAGATAACCGTTTTTGTTTGACCCAGGATAGGCTAATGGGATATATAGCTGAATCATCAGCAATTTTTACAAAACGTAACCCCAGTGCTCTACATACGGAGATCGGAATTAATGCAACACCTTGATTAAGGCTGATAATTTCAAGCAGGGTATGAGAATCGACCTCAAATGCATGATTGGGGAGGAAACCTGCTTTTTCACAGAGCATGGTTGTAAAGCGGCTGTACTCCTTATTATCGGCAAGGGAAATAAAGGGCTCATTTGCAACAACACTTAATGAAATGCTTGTTTCTCCGCCGTATGCATGATCCGTGGGCACAACAAGAACAATGTCCTCCTCAACAAGAACAACACTCTCAATCTCCTCATCCTGAATCGGATGCCCCGTAATGCCCAGATGCATGTCACCTTTCTTCAAACCTGTAATAATTTCACTGCGGGTCCCAATACCCTGATGAAGCTTGGTTTCAGGGGAACCGTTGATATAGTCACTAATGAGACCAGTGAGAAATCGGGTATTCGTAATCGAGATCCTGATCGTATTGGATATTTGCTGTTCCTCCGCTTTAATCTCCATCTCTGCATTTTCAATTTCAATAAAAATCCGGTTTACATGCTTCAATAAAATCTCACCTGAGGAATTCAATTGAATGTTTCTTCCTCTCCTGTGGAATAAGGGGGTACCCAGTTCATCCTCAAGTCTTTTAATCGTTAAGCTTAGGGAAGGTTGAGCGATATTCAATTGGGCAGCTGCCTTGGAGATATGTTCAGTATAGGCAACGGTTTGAAAGTATTTGAGCTGAAGCAATTCCATCCATTCGCACTCCTTATTTATTCTGATAAATATATATAGTACTTATTATGTATTATATTAAATTTAAATATTGATGTAGAATTTTTTTATGAGATACAGATCAAATTTTAAATACCAAAAACCTGACTATATAAGTTGAACTAATTATTTACACAATAACGGAGAGGAAAGAAAAAACCTGAAAAAGCAAAGCGTTCGCCTAAAAGCTTTCTGAAAGAAAGCTACATCGGAAGCATAACCTATCACCGGATTTTCCCCTTTAGAAGGGGAATCGAAAGATCTGGGGATAACAGCGATTGGAAGGTTGTTCTGTCATCGTAGTGTCAGTGTGAATGATCTTGAGTTCAACTTATATAGAAACAAAACATAAGGTAGGTGTCTTTGATGAAAATCGATGTGAATAACATAGCTAAAAATCTGAATACACCCCTAACAGCTCCTGCATATCCAATGCCACCGTACAAATTCGTGAATCGTGAATATTTGAATATTATTTACCGGACCGATGAAAAAGCGTTACGGGCAGCCGTACCAGAGCCTCTGGAAATTACTGAACCTTTGGTTAAATTCGAAGTGATGTGGATGCCGGATGTTTCTGGACTGGGTGCTTATACAGAAGCTGGACAAGTTATCCCTGTTCAATTTAATGGGGAGGAAGGCGATTATGTGCATTCGATGTACGTAGACAATTTCCCCGCGATTGCGAGTGGTCGAGAGCTCACCGCCTATCCGAAAAAGCTGGGTGCGCCCAAGCTGTATACCGATTCAGATACACTTGTCGGCACACTTGATTATGGAACGCTGCGTGTAGCCACGGCAACGATGGGATATAAACATGTGGAGATGGATAAAGAGTTCGCCAAACGTGAAATATGCCGACCTAATTTTATGATTAAGATTGCTACCGACTATACCGGGAATTTAAGAATATGTGATCTGATCCGTACTCAAATTACGGACATCGAAGTGAAGGAGGCTTGGACAGGACCTGCCCGGCTTCAACTGTTCGAACATGCGTTGGCACCTCTTGCAGATCTGCCTGTGTTGGAAGTTGTGTCCGCTTCTCATATTCTTACCAACTTAACCTTAAACGCTGCACAACCTGTATACAACTACCTGGAAGAGAAATAAGGAGGAAAAATATAATGAGAATTGCAATTGTAGGAGCAGGATCTTTGGGAACCATCGTAGGCGCATACCTTGCGGATGGCGGACTGGACGTTGAGTTAATTGATGCATATCAGGAACATGTAGATGCTTTGAATCAAGCGGGTGCTAAAGTGACGGGTACCACAGAGTTTCAGGCCAAAGTAAAAGCAATTACTCCTGATCAAAAATCAGGACAATATGACCTCGTTTTACTTTTAACCAAACAACTCTACAACGATTCCATTCTTCAGGAATTACTTCCATTCTTGAAAGAAGACAGTATGGTGTGTTCTTTGCAGAACGGGATTCCGGAAGAAAAAGTGGCTTCCATTGTGGGTGAAAAACGTGTCATTGCTGGCTCCGTTGAATTTGGCGCTACGCTCATTGAACCTGGTGTGTCGAGCCTGACCATCGAGTACACTCAATTTAAGCAGTATGCTTTTCAGATTGGTGAATTAAATGGTGAAATCACCGAACGAATTCAGCGCGTGAAATCGGTGTTGGACCTTGTAGGTGGAACACATATTTCCGATAACCTGGTTGGAACCAAATGGTCCAAATTGCTGATCAACAATGCATTTAGTGGTTTATCAGCTGCTTTGAATGGGGAATATGGGGACATTCTTGATCAAGAAGCCGGCATTGTGAGTGCAGCTCATATTGCGGACGAGACGATTAAAGTTGCTCGCGCCAATGGGGTTACCTTGGTTAAAATGAATGGATTCGACATCGCTTCACTCGAACTGAACAGCAAAGAAGATATCCCTGAACGGGTGAAAACATTACGTTACGTGATGGAGCCCTCCAGACTGCTCAAAGCAAGCATGCTTCAAGATCTGGAGAAGAACCGCAAAACGGAGATTGATTATATTAATGGGGTTGTTTCAAGTAGAGCAGAAGGTACCGGAATTGCGACACCTTATAATGATTTAGTTGTAAAACTGGTTAAATCTGCTGAAGAAACTCAAACCGTTCCTGATTTTGACACGAACATAAAAGCTTTTGAAGAACTATTAAGTGCACAATAATAAATTCAACTATTTCAACTGAAAGTCGCTAGTATAGCGACTTTTTCGTATTATTAGGTCAGCCAGAAATTTTCTGGTTGGCCTATTTTTATGGATGTTTTACTGGGCTTGATTTTAAGACGGGATAGCGTATTGTTCATAATTTTATTTCCTAACATTATACAAAAAGGGGAATTGATTTTGATATAATATAGACTTGCTTATTATTTTTCTATTCGAAAGGAGATACATGAGGCACTCTTGGTGGGAATTTATGTTTTATTTAGCGGTGTTTGTATTTGTATTGTTTATGACCTGGAATGACTATTCTCTAATTTTGACATTAGGGGTTGTGCTTGTAGCCTCTCTTATCATGTTTATGCTGCGCTTTTATTATCCTTTGTCGTTGGAAACACGTATAGACCGTGTGGAGAGTTTCTTACGCAAACAGCAAAAAACACCTGGGGTTTACATTTATTACGTATTTGCGAACAGACTCGATGACGAGGCTGAGCTCACTATGGAACAGATCAGAGGTAAGTATACGCAGAAAGTGACGCAGGCAACATATAGTGCGGCTTATGGATTTTATCGCAAGGACATGGTGGCCGTTCACGAAGCTGTGCAGAACATGCGCTTATCGGACTACCGTACATATTATGAAACCATTCTACTCTTGGAGGACGGGCAAAGTGATGAGGCGCGGGAAAGACTTCAATCCATTAAAAAACAGTGGATGAGATCAACACTGCTCGCGGGAATTGAACTCAAAGCAGAAAACCGCGATACCGCCATCCAGCATGCACATGAAGCACTTAACTTCTCCAGAGGTGTAAATCGTTATGTCTTATATAAGGAATACGAAAGAGTACTACCAGAAGCTGTTGAACACATATCGTAAAAAGGTGGAGAAGGGGTTTCCGAACGGCTGCATGCTGCAAGGACGGATAGAAGAAGGAAGTTTGCTCCCCATATGAATAGGTGTTTCCTAATTGGCTTACAATGAATAAAACGCAGTGAATTTATTTGTACAAATGTCAATAGAGGCATTAATAAGCTTCGTTATATTTTTTTCAATCGGCAGGTGTGCTGTCATCGGAATGTCCGTGAGTGATCAAAATAGCTTGCTGTATAAGAGATTAATAACCGTTGGATAATAATGACATTGACAACTGCAGGTTTTTCCAAAATAATAGAATGTAATTGAATACTGGTACCTTTAATTCAGTCCAGAGAGGCTGGCAAGGGCAGCGGATTTCATAATCACGCGAGAATCAGGGCATATTCCGTAATAGGATGCTCTGTGTCTTCGCGCGGGTTATGATGCAAAAAGAGGCTACTTGTCAGTGTATAACTTGACGAGTAGCCTCTTTTTTCTGCTTTTTTTTGGTATCAGATACACTTTAAGCTGGAGGTATTCTGATGAGCAAACAAGATCAAGAGTTTTCATGGCAAGCCGTGCCGAAAGCGCAAAGAAACCACTTTTGGAAGACGTTATCCGTCATGCTGGGTTTCACTTTCTTCTCTGCAAGCATGCTGGCAGGAGGGACATTGGGCGTCAGCTTGACGTTCATGGAGTTCATTGGCATCGTACTTGCGGGCAATCTGGTGCTCGGCATCTATACGGGAGCACTAGCACATATCGCCGCCAAAACAGGATTGTCCACGCATTTGCTCGCAAAATATGCGTTCGGTGATAAAGGTTCGTACCTGCCTTCGTTCCTGCTCGGCTTCACACAGGTCGGATGGTTCGGTGTAGGTGTGGCCATGTTCGCGATTCCGGTCGCCAAAGCCATGGACTGGAACGTATACCTGTTGATCATCGTGTTTGGACTTGCCATGACAGCATCAGCTATCTTCGGCATGAAGTCACTCGTCATTCTCGGTTATATCGCGGTTCCTGCGATTGCCATTCTCGGTGGTTACTCCATGTTCGAAGGTGCAGGTTCACTAGGTGGTCTGCAAGGGTTGCTTGATTACATGCCGACACAGACACTTACCGCAGCGGCAGCATTAACGATCTGTATTGGATCATTCATAAGCGGCGGAACGCTGACACCCGATTTTGCGCGGTTTTCCCGGACATCGAAACAGGCAGTTACCGCAACAGTGATTGCATTCTTCCTGGGTAACTCACTCATGTTTCTCTTCGGTGCAGTTGGTGCGATGGCCTATAACCTGGCCGATATCTCGGAGGTCATGTTCCTGCAAGGATTGATCATCCCGGCAATCATCGTTCTGGGCCTGAATATCTGGACGACAAATGATAATGCACTGTACGCATCGGGTCTTGGTTTTGCTAACATTACCAAAATCTCCAAAAAATTCTTCGTCATCGTAAATGGCATCGTGGGTACCGTATTCGCCATGTGGATGTACAACAATTTCGTCAGTTTCCTGAACGTGCTGGGCGCGGCGGTACCGTCTATTGGAGCGATCATCATCGCGGACTACTTCTTCGTGAAGCGCAGAAACTATAAACCGTTTGCCGACATGAATTTCAAGACGGTAAACTGGGTAGCGTTGGTGGCTTGGGCCGTCGGCGTTGCGTTCGCCCAGCTGGCTCCAGGGGTAACGCCATTAAATGCACTGATCGGTACGGCGGTGGCCTACATTGTGTTGATGCTAATCGTTCCAACCAAAGAATCCAACAAAGAAAAGGGGAAAATAAATGATTATACAGAACGCAAAATTGCGGGGTAAAGAAGGGCTATGGAATATCGTCGTGAACGACGGAAAGTTCGAACAAATTACGCAGGAGCTGCCAGTAACTGCAAATGAGGAAGTACTTGACGTGAACGGTTCACTTGTACTGCCGCCGTTCATTGAGCCTCATATCCATCTGGATACAACGTTAACGGCTGGCGAGCCGGAATGGAATTTGAGCGGAACGCTGTTTGAAGGTATCCAACGTTGGTCGGAACGCAAAGCGTTCCTGACACATGAAGATGTTAAAACCCGTTCCAAAACAGCACTGAAATGGCAAATGGCACAGGGCATCCAGCATGTACGGACACATGTGGATGTTACAGATCCAAGTTTGACGGCAGTCAAAGCGATGCTTGAAGTAAAAGAAGAAATGGCACCATACATCGATATTCAGCTTGTGGCTTTCCCGCAAGAAGGCATTCATTCCTATCCGAACGGTGCAGAACTGCTGGAAGAGTCACTCAAAATGGGCGTTGATGTAGTCGGCGGTATTCCGCACTTTGAATTCACAAGAGAATACGGCGTCGATTCGATGAAGGTTGCCTTTGACCTTGCCGAAAAATATGACCGTCTGATCGACATCCATTGCGACGAGATCGATGACGAGCAATCCCGCTTCGTGGAAGTCGTTGCCAAGGAAGCCTACGAACGTGGACTGGGCTCTCGCACAACAGCAAGTCACACGACGGCGATGGGGTCTTACAATGACGCATATACGTACAAATTGTTCAGATTGCTGAAGATGGCTGACCTCAATTTCGTCTCCAATCCGTTGGTCAACATTCACCTGCAAGGACGCTTCGACACGTATCCAAAAAGAAGAGGTCTGACTCGCGTCAAAGAGCTGCAGGAAGCTGGTCTTAACGTGTGCTTCGGTCATGATGACATTTTCGATCCATGGTATCCGCTAGGAACGGGCAACATGCTCCAAGTACTGCACATGGGTATTCATGCTTCACAGTTGCTGGGTTATGATCAAATCGTAAATTCGATCGATCTCATTACAAAAAACAGCGCAAGAACGTTGCATATTGAGGATGTATACGGTATTGAAGAAGGGAAGCCTGCCAACTTCATCGTTCTTGAAGCAGAGAACGAATACGAGGCTGTTCGCAAACAGGCCGGTGTACTCTACTCGTATAGAGGTGGTCGCAAGATCGCGGAAACCAAGCCGCGGGATACGTCGATCATTCTTGAAGCTGGTTCGGAGAAAGTAACTTTCAACAAATAATTGAATGAACATTGCGAAGCATCAACCAGAGCCTTCGCATTAGCCAAAAAATCCCCTCAGGATGGACAGGTCGATAGAGATTCCATAATTGTGAACTCTTCCTGCACAAAAGAGGGGATTTTTGGTGTTCCGTTTTGGAAGACGAGAGAGAAGGGAGAGACGAATTACCTCACAATGGAGCTGTAACGGCATTTTTTAATTTGGCTACGCCTTCCTGCAATTGAACATCTGACAAATGTGCAAATGATAAATAGATACCATACTTCATACCGTCAGACGTTGAACTGCTGACTTCGGAATATACTACGCCTTCTGACCTAGCCGATGCCCGAAAGATTTCATACGTGGACGCATCACCTCGCCACCAGCCAAACACGTGCAGACCCGCTTCATTCTCCACCCAATCAAACCATGCAGAGAGCTGCTGGTTCAAAAGTTTGAGTAACAAATGAAATTTACGACTGTATAGACGATTCATTCTACGCAGATGACGCTCATATTGGCCGCTTGTCATAAATGCAGCTAATGCCCGCTGCTCGATCAGATTAACGGGTCTTGGCTCGTATAATGCCTGTGCCTTTCTGAAGGTATCTGCCAAAGTAGGGGGAAGAACGACATAACCAAGCCGTACTTCTAAAGGCAAAGTTTTGGTGAAGCTGCCCAGATAGATTACGCGTCCCGCTTTATCCAATGTTTTTAGCGGTTCAACATGCATTCCGCGATATCGGAATTCACTGTCGTAATCGTCCTCCACAATCATAGCATCATGACGATGTGCCCAGTCCAGCAATGTTTGTCTGCGTTCAAGGCTAAGCATTTCGCCGGTAGGAAATTGTCGTGACGGCGTGACAAACAACATACGTGCTTCCCAGTTTTGGGGTACAACTCCCTGACCATCGAGATTGGCTTCAATCAACTTTGCACCCGCAGCCAAAATAGCTTGAGAAATCCCGACATAACAAGGACTTTCCGTCACGACATGATCCCCGGGATCTGCAAGTAATTGAGTGAGTAGAGCTATAGCTTGCATAGAGCCTGCAGTAACTGCAATATGATCCGCATCGACTTGAATCCCCCGCATCCGCCGAAGGTAAGCAGCAATAGCTTCTCTCAATTTTGGCTCCCCTGTTGAACTAACATAAGCAGAGGTTGTTTTCATGTGATGCTCCCGATGCCGGATCTCTGCATACAGTCGATTGTTCCATTCATCGTAAGGAAATTTGGATAAATCAGGCTGGTATTTGCTAAAGTCGATAACTGCGTCACTCTCTATTCTGGAATCATTTGTTTGTGCATGTCTTTGAGTCGTGTGCTGTTCAAACTGTTGAATACGATTCCCCCAGGCTGATAAGTGATGGGTACAAGCTTTCTCTGTGGAGGAATCATTGCTTAAATCCAACTGATAAGCAACAAAGGTTCCTCTTCCATGCTCTGAATGAATGTAACCTTGAGCGGTTAACGTATCATATACCTGATTTACTGTTCCTCGGGAAATGTGATACATCGCAGCTAACTCTCTTGTCGATGGTAACTTCTCGCCATACACCAGATTACCTTCATGAATCGCATCACGAATCGCATGGTAGAGAGCCTTCATCTTGGTATATTTTCGGTTCAAATATGAACTGTAAGCTACATGAAATTGCATATGCCCTCCAGAAGTTAGAAGTTATTTTGAAAGTGGTACAATAAAAACCGAAAATATTGGATCTTTTTAGTTGTCCAATATCATTTTATACTAAATCATAGTTTGGAACGATGCCTTTTTTTGAAAACCATCCACAAGTTAAATTAGGAGGAATACAATCATGCAAACAGGTACAGATCGTGTAAAAAGAGGAATGGCTGAGATGCAAAAAGGTGGCGTCATCATGGACGTCATGAATGCAGAGCAAGCTAAAATCGCTGAAGCGGCTGGGGCAACAGCTGTTATGGCTCTTGAACGGGTACCCTCCGATATTCGCGCAGCCGGCGGTGTAGCCCGCATGGCAGATCCAACCATCGTGGAAGAGGTTATGAAGGTTGTGTCTATTCCGGTTATGGCCAAGGCGCGTATCGGTCATTACATAGAAGCCAAAGTACTAGAATCCCTAGGTGTGGACTATCTTGATGAAAGTGAAGTTCTTACGCCTGCGGACGAAGTATTCCATATCGATAAACATGAATTCACTGTACCATTTGTATGTGGCGCCAAAGATTTGGGAGAGGCTCTTCGCCGTATTGGTGAAGGTGCATCGATGATTCGTACAAAAGGTGAGCCTGGAACGGGCAACATTGTTGAGGCAGTTCGTCATATGCGTCTGATTAACAGCCAGATCCGCAAAGTGAAAAACATGTCCAAGGACGAGTTATACGCTGAAGCAAAAAATCTGGGTGTAGCTTATGAACTATTGCGCGAAGTTCATGAAAACGGAAAACTTCCTGTCGTTAACTTTGCAGCAGGCGGTGTAGCTACTCCGGCTGACGCAGCACTAATGATGCATCTGGGAGCAGACGGTGTGTTTGTAGGATCAGGTATTTTCAAATCCGATAACCCTGAGAAATTTGCTCGTGCCATCGTTGAAGCTACAACACATTACACGGATTACAAACTGATTGCCGAAGTATCCAAAAACTTGGGCGCCCCTATGAAAGGCATTGAAATTTCTAAATTGGCTCCAGAAGAGCGCATGTCCAACCGCGGTTGGTAGGCGTAGGCTTTGTCGAACAAGCGAAGAATATGATAACGAGTGTCCATATGCGTGGCATCATCATTGCCGCAACGGTCATGATTCTTACTCAGATTGTCATGGTTGCCATTATGACGATGCCCCCTGTTCATATGACGCATCATGGATATGGAATAAGCGATGTAGGAATTGCCATCGGTATCCATCCATAACTATTAAACCGTTAATCTGAAAAGGTTAGCGGTTTTTGTGCATTTTAGGGTTTGAATCATGCGTTTCATCTCAATTTTGCCCTTAAACCTGTGATAAAATTGTATATTTGAGAGTGAAATTCAGCGTCGATGTCGATGAAAGGCGGATGTTCAAACATGTTCAATGTTGCAATCTGTGATGACGAGGAGAACCAAAGAGAGCTTGTAAAAACGATGCTTATCTCCTTATCTCTAAAAACGAATATTGATTTTCAAATTACATTATTTGCATCCGGAGAGCAGCTCGTCTCACATTATAAAAACGTTGGGGACACTTTTCATATCCTTATCATGGATGTGGAGATGAGCGGAATGAACGGAATCCAGACAGCTAAAGAAATCAGGAATATGAAGTATCTGGATGTGCAAATCATGTTTCTGACAAGCTACCCCGAGTATATGGTGGAGAGCTTTGATGTGGTTACTTTTCAATATATGATCAAACCAATCCTGCCGCATATCTTCGAGGAGAAAATGATTAAGCTGTGCCAATATTTTAAAGCGTTGGACAAAAAGTATGTACTGATTAAGTCAGACTATGAAGAATTGCTGCTGAAATACGATGATATTCTCTGGATTGAGGTCATCAAGAGTTTGACGGTCAAGAACAAATTAAAATTTGTGACTCAGGAAAACTCATATGAAAGCAAAGGCATCCTATCCGGTTATGCTGCCGCCTTGAAAGATCATGGTTTCTTGCAAATCCATCGCTCCATTATCATCAACCTGATGCATGTCCAGAAGTTCGCCGGGGCCCAGGTCGTCATGCTAAATGGTACCGAATTACCTATAGGCCGTTCCAAAGTCAAGGAAGTCAAGGATGCCTATACCAAATACATGATCATGAGGGTGCATTGATATGGATGCGTATATGATCTTATCCGTCCTCGCTGTTACCTTGCTTATGGCATTCCAGGTCAATTTCTATTTCGATTCTGTGCTTGGTAAGTCCAGGCACAAGCGGCATAGAGCAATCTATTTCGTCCTGTTTGTCGTACTGGGTTATTTCTATTTGGCATCTTCATTTCCACCTGTCGTTTCGTCCGTCGTTGCTTTGCTATTCATCTTCAGTCTGGCACAATCCTATGAGGTGGAGTTTAAAATTAAACTTATCTTCACCGTCCTGTATGCGGTCCTGATCACAACGGTGAATTTCATTGCCGTATATATTATAGGTGCTCTGGACTCCACGGATTACAGCACATGGGATCATTTCAATGGGGAAAATCATTGGTTGCTCTCCAAGGTGATGCTGCTTGGTTGCAGTATCATGTTCATAGTCATTCAGATTGTCCGCCTTATTGCCAAACGCAGGAGTTTCGCTGTGCATTATCGCTATTATTTCTTGTTTCTGATCGTACCCACCATTACGATATATCAGATCAATGTAGCCTCGATATATAGTGAGAAAAATATATATTATGTCGTTTCCGTGCTAGGCTCCCTTTTTCTCAATGTGTTCATTGTCTATGTATTCGATAATATGGTAGAAAAGGTTCAGCTCGCGCATGAAAATGCCCAGTTGCAGCTTCAGATGGACTACCAGGATGCCAACTATGAGAAGACGGTGCACAGTTTCAAAAACGTGAAAAGCATCATCCATGATATTAATCAGCAGTTCCTGTACATTGATGAATGTATCAAGCAAAACAAGCTTGATGCGGCAGGTGATCATATTAGACTTACGTTGAACAAGATCGAAGGAGCATACCAACGGGTAAACTCTGGCAATCTCGTTATCGACGCCCTTGTTACGAATACCATTGCTGTGGGGCAGGCAAACGGGATCAAAATCGACACCCGTATTGGGCTCCATTCACAACATATCCATATTGACCGTTATGATATGTGCGTTGTACTCGGAAATATGCTCGATAATGCCATCGAGGCTTCCAAGAAAGTCAAACATGCCGAAGACAGGTATATCCTAGTTGCGATTCACTCCACGGCTTCTGCACTCGTTATTCAGATTGTGAATCATGTGGAGCAAAAAGTGACTCACTTCAAGAGTGAGAAGCCCAATCCGGAGTATCATGGGATCGGCCTAACCAATATATCGAGAATGTGCGAAAAGTATGGTGGGCATATGAGTATTGAGAATCATCATCGAACATTCAATAACATGGTCGTGCTTCCGTTTGACATGAACAATCTCTGAACATACCGTTCGGGGATTGTTTTTTTCCATTCAGGGTTCGTCTTCGTTTTTAATGTTTCTTCCCGGATATGATGAATGCAATCATACGAACAGCATCATAAGGGAGGAAATTATTAATGAAGAAACTAATCAGTATGCTATGTACTGCGGTGCTTGTGGTCACTCCAATGACAAGCGTCCTCGCAGAGGCGGACAAGGGCTCAACGATTGAGGCTCAGGCCAACAGAATCGCCACAGAGATGGTACAGAATTATGGTGTCACAAGTCTGCAATATGCCATCATGGATGAAGGGAAGTTCATTTTGTCGGATAGTGTTGGACTCCACGATAAGGCATCTCAGATGTCAGTGGATAAAGAGAGCATGTTCGGAATAGGCTCCGTAAGCAAAATGTATGTCACGGCTGCCACCATGATGCTGGTCGATTCCGGTAAAGTAGATCTGGATCAGCCTCTTACGACGTATATTAAAGACTTTGAGATGGCGGATACCCGCTATACCCAGATCACCCCGCGCATGCTGATGAATCATTCTTCTGGACTCTACGGTACACATTATGGAAACAGCATGTTGTTTGACGATAATGATACCCGCAATCATGATGAATTATTGCTCAAACTTAAGTCTGAACAGCTTAAATCTAAGCCGGGAGCCTATTCCGTTTATTGCAATGACGGCTTCCAGTTGCTTGAAATATTGGTTGAACGGGTGAGTGGGCTAAGCTACAGCGAATATATCGCCAAGTTCATCAGCGATCCGTTACAGTTGGAAGCAACCAAGACACCACTAGATTCTTTTGATAGAAAACGATTATCTGAAATATATTGGCCTACGATTGAAACGAAACTGCCTGTCGAAAATGCCAATATCATCGGTACAGGTGGAATCTACTCGACTGCAGAAGAATTAAGCCAATTTGCAGAAGTATTGATGGGGAACAGGCCGGATATTCTGTCCGAATCCTCGGCAGAGTCCATGCAAAATCATGAATACCGTCAAGGAATATGGGTATCCGAAGAAAGAAATGTCTTCAATTACGGTCTGGGATGGGATGCCGTTGACCTTGCACCGTTTAGCGATTATGGTATTACAGCGCTTGCCAAAGGTGGAGACACCATGTTGTATCATGCATCATTGATCACTATACCTGAACATGATATTTCAATGGCCGTTCTTTCTTCTGGCGGGTCATCTATCTATAACCAGATGTTTGCCAGTAAAGTTCTGCTCGAGGTTCTTGAGGATCAAGGGATTATTAAGGAGATACAGCCCGATCAGACATTCTCTACACCCGTCAAAGTAAGGATGCCGGCAGAGTTGAATTCGTATTCGGGTCTCTACGGTACGGTAGGCACAACGCTGGATATTGACATTAAAAATGGCGACATCAAACTGCCTGCGTTGCAGGGAGGACTTATCCCGGAGCAGAACTATGTGTACACAGGTGAAGGACAATTTACGAGTCCCGATGGAAGTGTGAAGGTCAGTTTCGAGAAAGAACGTAACGAGAAGGTGTATGTTAAAATTCAGGCGACTATAACGTTACCGGGATTAGGCCAAACGGTGATGAACACCTATGATTATGAGAAACTGAAACCTAACGAGCTGGACACAGCAACGAAAGAGAAATGGGCGGCTCGCAACGGCTCGAAATATTACGCGCTGGATGAAAAAATAACGTCGATCTTCTATCTGCTTCCATCGATGTTGATCAAGAACCTGTCCGTAGATGCGGAGAATGGTTACGCGAACGGCACGCGAGTGGTTGATCCGGACAATGCAGAGAATATTGTTGAGATTCCAGTTATGAATGGAAGAGACGCATTTGACTTGCAACTCTATACAAAGAATGGCGCTGAAGTTTTGATTCAGAGTGGGCAGGAGTACATCGCTGAGGATGCCATTACTCCAATCTTTGGCGGAAAAACAGGAGTTACCACCATTCCGTCAAACGGGCAAGCCCGGTGGTATGCTATCGACTCCCGCTCGGCGAACAAATTGTTAACAGTTGATTCTCCAGAGAGTGGAGGGTATGCCGTATATAACGATAAAGGTGAAGTAGTTCACTTTTCCGTAGCGACCAATCAACAATCGACGCAGCTTCCAGAAGGTGGTTTTATCGTTTTTGGTGGTGAAGCCGGAGATATCTTCAAAATCCACCTAAAGTAAATTGCTGCTTAACTATTTAAAAAACAACTAGCGGCTATAAAAGTGAAGCTTACGTATTCGAATCGCGGATCGATCTCGGATTTGGCCATACTCAAACCGTACTTATGGGCTTCATCCATGACTGCCCCTTTTTGTTCACAGCCTTGTCAAAATCAACAAAGCTGAATAATCTAACGCATACCACAAAAGAGGGGGAAGACGCATGAGTGAAGTAGGATATGGAAATGGAAATGTAGGAGGACTTGGTGGAGGATACGGCGGTTTCACATCCATCGGTGCAATTCTGGTTCTCTTTATTTTGTTGGTCATCATCTCCAAAGCTTTCTTAGTTTAATATGTAGCTTGCCAATTCCGCCAGCTTTCGCTGGCGGTTTTTTTCATCCAAAATTCGCAGGAAAACGCAGCTGAAATATAAAGATGTCATGAATATGATGGAGAGTTAAAGTGCCTTGATGTAATTCCGCAATATTCTTTGCAATGGATAGCCCTAAGCCAGACCCTGATTGAATACCTTCACTGTTTCTTGAATAGTCAACTTTATAAAATCGGTCAAACAACCTTTCCTTCTGCTCATTCGTCAGTGGGGTTCCTTTATTTTCGACTTCAATAGTAATTTGATCATGATGTATCCTCATTCGAATATCGATCATTCCTGGCTTAACCGAATATTTTAGGGCATTCATCAAAAGATTATCGATAGCTCGCGCAATTTTATCACTGTCGATGTAGGCGATGATGGGGGCATCGCCGATATCTTTCTTCATGTGAATACCATTTTCCTGGGCCAGAGGTTGAAATTCGAATAACAATTGATCCAAAAGTTGATATAGATCAATCTTTTTTAGATTCAATTGGGTGTCAACTGAAGTGAGTCGGGTATACTCAAATAAATCATCCAGCAACTTTTTTAAATGCGTCGCTTTGTTATAGGTGTTCTCCACGAACCTTGTATATTCCGCTTTGTCTTGAAAGGAGTCTGTTCTTAGAAGCTCAATGTATCCGATAATGCTGGTGAGAGGTGTTCGCAAATCATGTGAAATGCCTGTGATCATATCCATTTTGGATTTCTCCAATTCACGTTCTTTAACAATCTGCTGTTGTAACTGTTCGGTCATGTGATTGATGTTGGACGCAACTCGTCCCAGTTCATCTTGCCGATCAACAGGTACCCGATAGTCCAGATTACCCTCAGATATGTATTGAAGTCCTTTCTCCAATGTCATCAGGTCTCTTACAATTTTTCGCGTGGACACCAAAAAAGTAAAGGTGAAGATCACGATAAAGGTGGGTGTCAGCACATAAGGAAAAATGTTGAGAAGCCAAGGCTGTTCTATCCGTTCACTGATTTTTGTAATACTCACAACCAGACCATTATTGATAATGACGGAACCAACTATTGAGATGATTAAACTGACTACCATTCGATTCAGAATATGGATCTGTATCCTTTTGTCGGGTTTGGTTTGTGGTAAAAGTTTAGTCAATTTTGTATCCAACTCCCCATACGGTTTTAATATAATGAGGATCTCTTGGATTCTCTTTAAGTTTCTCTCGCAAATTGCGAATATGAACCATTACGGTATTATCCGAATACCCGTAGGGTTCCTTCCATACAGCCTCATAAATCTTCTCAGAACTAAAAACCTGTCCCGGATGGCTGGCTAGCAAAGCGAGAATAGAAAATTCCAGAGGTGTTAACGGAATCTCAGCTTCCTTTAACTTTACAGAATGTTTACTCTTATCAATTATCAGGTCTTTAATAAGGATAAGTGAGTTGAAATCTGCGTTTCCCATTAGTGTTTGACGCCGGAGCTGAGCTTTTACACGAGCGAGTAATTCGAGCGGATTAAATGGCTTGATCATGTAATCATCCGCCCCGGTCGTCAGACCCGTAATTTTATCAATGTCTTCTTCCTTGGCGGATAGCATGATAATGGGAGTGGTCGATATTTCTCTTATTTTAAAACAGGCTTTAATTCCGTCCAATTTGGGCATCATCACATCCAGAATCACAAGATGAACCGATGTGGTTTTGATAATATTCAGTGCTTCTTCTCCATCGGCCGCTTCAATGACATGATATCCTTCATTACGTAAATAGACATGAATGACATCCCTAATTTCGGGATCATCATCGACAACGAGTACGGTATTCATTAATGACGCTCCTTTATTGATGTTATAAAAGACTGTTTAAATTGTTTCCTTCTTGCGACAGACATAAACAAACGCAGGTGGGAGATTCAAAGGCTCGAATTCTATTTTTTCAATAATAAAGTGTTTGGAAAGTTTCTTTTTCATTTGAAGTGAATATTGAAATGCAATGAATAAACCTCCGGGTTTGAGTGCCTTATGGATTTGGTTGATTAAGTGATTTCTCAATTCAGGCTCAAAATTAAAAAAAGGCAACCCGCTGAAAATACAATCCAATTGCTGAATACCCTCTTGCTTCATAGAAGCTACTAAGTGAGTCGCATTCGGATAACAGGAGAAGTTTGGGTATGCTGCCTGCAGATTAGTTCGCATGGTCTCATCCATCTCAAACAATAACACTTTAGTTGTATCATATGCCTGGTTAAGAATAAAGCGGGTGATAGCCGCTGTACCTGATCCGAGCTCTGCTACTGCTTTTACCTCTAACCATGGCACCTGATCAGTCATTTTCTTCGCCAGAAATCGAGAACTGGGAATGACACTACCTACATTTTTGGGACTGTGAAGAAAGCCTTTTAGAAATATAATGGTTTCATTGAAATTCAATTGATTTTCCTCCAGTATGTTAGCAAACGAATTTAGAATTGAAATGAATGAAGTGCAGATAGAATGGAGTTGCCAAAGTAGGTGCCCGCTATAAAGTACGTGATGGTCCAAAACAAAGCACTGGAATAAGAAATTAGAGCAAATTTTCTGAAGTGTACACCGCTTAGCCCGATGACCAAAGGGAGAGCATATCGTACGATTGGAATGAACAAAGCTATACACATCGCCCAATTGCCACGAGTATTCAGAATCAGTTCGGCCTTGATGAAATGTTTATTATGTTGAAGTCTGTGTTGTATCTTTGGCCCAAACAACTTCCCTGCAAAATAAGCAACGGTCATAGCCGTCAATAGACCTGATAAAATACAGAAGTATGTGATCCAGGAATGGATAACACCCATGTGGCTCAATATGGCACCGCTGATTATCGTAATTTCATTCGGAATGGGTATTCCAAATGGCCCCAAGGAGAAGGCAAAATAAAAAATCAGATAACCATGCTGATGAAGTAGCTCCAAGATCGTATTACTGACCATTTCTTCACCTCCTTATGTCGATGTAGAAATCATAATGAAAAAAACGAAGGAAATAAGGAGGATATTTCTAAAGAAAATCTAAAGATTACATCGTGAAGACCAAGGATTACACTCAACTCAAAGAGACTTGCCAACAAGTGGACAAGTCTCTTTGAGTTTGTTTAATATAATGATGCTGATGAACTGAATTTCCGTTTCTGCAATTACATGTTTCTGTCCAGCATTGGTGGATAAGAATGTCATTAAAAGGTATATTGGCGAAAAGGATATAACTAAAGAACATTGGAGGAACTCATGTACAAACTGATGATCGTAGATGATGAATTACTCATGCGGGTTGGAATTCGTTCCATGCTGAGTTGGGAAGAGTACAATTTCCAAGTCGTTGGTGAAGCAGGAAACGGAAAAGAGGCGTTGGATCTTGCGCTTGAAGTGGATCCCGATCTAATCATTACGGATATCAAAATGCCGATCATGGATGGGTTACAGCTTATACAAGAAGCTTCGAGTGTATTGAAATCCTGTAAGTATGTCATTCTTAGTAATTTTGACGAATTTCATTATGTGAAAGAGGCATTAAAATTGGGTGCCGCAGACTACTTGATTAAAAGCGAGATTACGGAAACCTCCCTGATCGATCTCCTGGCCGCCATGGAACAGAAATTGCAGAGCGAACAGGTTAACCCGACAAATATCCCTTCTATGGCATACGATTATTCAAAGAGTATGAGACATCTGAAGGATAGCTTCTTTCAAGATGTTGTAAGCGGATTCATAAATGAAAAGGAGATTGTTACCAAAGCTGAAGAATTGCATTTACGCATCAGATCGGATCAGATGGTCGTCATCAAATTCATCGTGAACTATTACGAGGATGCTAAGAGGAAATATGTGGAGAAGGGAGAGAAACTACTCCGATTCTCCATTCTTAATATTATGGAAGAGATTATTCCGTCCAAATGGGAGAAGGAGATTTTTGTTGAAAGTTCGTCTGAATATTGGATTATGATCAACGTCTGTCCTGAGAATGGATCAGTACACACCGATATAAACAAACGATGTACTAAGCTTCTATCTTCCATAAAGGACTTTATGAATTTATCGCTTACAGCGGGTGTAAGTACAATCGTTTTCGGTTTCCATTGCATTAGAAAGGCGTGCCAGGAAGCGGAATTCGCCTTAAGGCAGGGTTTCTTCACAGGCAGCAACCAGTTGCTGTATTACGAGGACGTGATTCGAGCTCCAGTTCGCAAAGAAGTGAATGGAATGCTGAGCTCCCAGCAAGAACGAGACTTTCTAAAATTGTGGGTAAGTAAAGACTACAAAAAGGCAGAGGATTTCCTTGCAGGAATACGATGTAGTCTGGAGACGCTGCAAGCGGATGAGAGCAGTATCCGTAAGCAGTATATTATGGTAATGGAAATCATTCACTCCCATTTATCGCGGGCTGCAGAGAGAGGCAAGCCTTCTTTTACGGAGAGATCCCCTTATGAAATCGTTCTGAAGGGAGAGTATTGGGAGGATATTCACCAGGATATGCTGGCTCATATTGTGTATTACTTTAAAGCCGATTCCGAGATCATGCAGGAACGTAACTACACAGATCTTGCCATTGAGTTGATCGACAAGTATTATGCCGAGGATATTTCATTGCAAAGTATAGCTAACCAAATTAATGTCAATCCATCGTATCTCAGCCGATTGTTCAAGCAGGAGAAGGGAGAGAACTTTATCTCATACTTGACCCGAGTTCGGATCGAACATGCGAAGGCTTATCTGTTCAGCAGGAAATGGAAGGTCTATGAAATTGCAGAGAAAGTAGGTTACCACAATTACACGTATTTCAGTAAGATTTTTAAGAAATCTGTAGGGTATACTCCCGAGGAATATCGGGAACTGCAGCAGGGGTCGATGTAATCCGTGAATAGAGGTGCATCTTATGAGGCGTTTCCAACTCTTTCGAATCCAGTACAAAATCATGATCATTTGTATAACAGTCATTATCCTTCCGGTATTGGTGATGACAATCAATTCGTATTACTCCTCTGAGCGGTTGTTGGCACAGAATTACACGAAGCTGCTAGGCGATCTGGCCAAACAGACCAATATTCGCATTGATGAGTTTCTAAAAGAGATTGAGAAAATCTCGCTGCTGGCCAGTAACGGGCTAAGCAACAATCTGTCTGCAACTCATGAAGGAAGCTTTCCCATCCAGGATTTCCTGCGAGATGGGGATGAGCAGCATGAGATTGCAGCCTACAACATTTTGATGAACTATATCATGATGAAGGATCGCGTATTTTCCATCTACCTTTACAATTTGAACGGGGGAAAAGATCTGTTCGTCAGTCCTCACCAACCCATTGACCCTAACTTCAAAGTGGCCAACGAGTTGTGGTTTAAAAAATTCATGCATGATCAAGATCGAACCATTACGTTGACAACCCGGATGGATGAGCAATTGGAGAATAAAATTCTGGCCGTCTCGCACGCTCGCAAAATTCATGATGTCGCTAGCGGGAAACTGCTTGGGGTGATCGTTGTCAGCATTGATATCAAATTCATCGAAATCGTTAATCGTAACTTACAGGAAGGGCTGCGCTCCAGGTTCATGATCATCGATGAGAATGACAAGATTGTATATAACGTGAATGAGCGGTTGATTGGAACACTATTCCGGGACAACGTTCGCCCATCCGAAACTATGAATGTCGTGGTGACCAGTCCCCTAAGTCAGCAAAAGTGGACAACATACTTATATATGCCTTTGGATGAGCTGACTGCTGATGGCAAAATATTGGGCCGCAATCTGGTGACGCTGGCCATGGTCATGTTTCTTTTTGCTGCCATCATATCCATCTTTCTATCCCATGTCATTACAACCCCCATTAAGAAACTGCTGCGTAACATCGCCTTGGTCGAGAAGGGGCAGTTTGAACAAGTCGAACATATACGCTCGCGAGACGAGATTGGACATTTATCCATTCGATTTAACAAGATGTCGCATGAATTGAAGCGTATGGTCGAGCGGATGCAGCAGGAAGAAATAGAGAAAGCCAAAGCCGAGATGCGTGCGCTCCATGACCAAATCAAACCTCATTTCCTGTATAACACCCTTGGGTCGGTGAAATGGATTGCATCCATGCAGCAAGCTGACAAAATCGTGGAAATGACAGATGCACTCATCTCCATGCTCCGCTATGCGACCAGATCCGATGGAACCCTCGTAACGATCCGTGAGGAGATCGAAAATATAGCCAATTACGTGACCATTCAGAACGTCAGGTACTATGATTGTATTCAGATGAGATATGAAATTGAGGAAAAACTGATGGATTACCATATGCCCAAAATGATCCTGCAGCCCATCGTGGAAAATGCCATTTTTCATGGTCTGGCCGAACTCGAAGATGACGGGGTCATTACCATTCGCATTCAACCAAAAGGCTGTGACATTATGATTGAAGTCGCTGATAATGGAGTCGGTATGGATTATGATACGATTCAGAACGTTATGGAGAAAAAACGCGAAGCAAGTTCCGGAACTACGGGAATCGGCCTGCATAATGTGCAGAGACGTATTCAACTTCATTTTGGCAAGTCCTATGGCATACAGGTATCAAGTCAAATTGGAGCAGGTACGATTTTTACCATTCTGCTGCCTGCCATATTAGAAAATAAGTAGATTATTCTTGAGGTAAACAGAGGCTGAATACACAACAAAGGCTTGCAGTCAGTTCTGCAAGCCTTTGGCTTTACCCTTTAACGCTGCCGAGCACCAAACCCTTGGTGAAGTACTTCTGGAGGAACGGATACACAAGCAAAATTGGAATGGCACCCAAGAACATTTGAGCGGCCCGTCCAGTTCTGGCATTCATCATGGATAGCAGTTGCGTATAATCGGAGCCGGATTTCAGCATGATTTGCTCAAAGCTCTGCAAAAGAGTTTGCAGGTAGCTTTGTAATGGGTAATTCGCTGGATTGTTCATATAGATAATGCCATCGAACCACGAATTCCAATGGGCGACGATACTAAATAAGCCGACAGTAGCGAGAGCGGGCTTGAGGAGCGGAAGTAAAATTCGAAGTAATACCTGTACCGGCCCGGCACCGTCGATGATGGCTGATTCTTCAATTTCCTCAGGCAACCCCCTAATGAAATTCATCAGAATAATCATACTGAATACGGGGAGAGCTCCGGGCAGGATCAGAGACCAAATCGAATCAATCAGTCCCATTTTGACAACCACCAGATAGGTTGGGATTAATCCTCCACTAAATAACATGGTGACAATGAAAAACCCCATATAGATATTGCGCCCCATCAATTTTTGTTTCGATTTGGAAAGTGGATAGGCGGTCAGCACGATCAAAACAAGATTGACAAACGTTCCGAGAACGGTACGTTGGATGGCAACCCACAGAGAGGAAAAAAATGACCCTCCAGTTAATGCAAATTCATAGGCTTTTGTCGTGAATTCGATAGGCCAGAACGTAACACTGCCAGCAGATACAGCCGCACTGCTACTGAATGAAACGGCCAAGAGATTGATAAACGGCAGGATGCAAAGTAGGGAGATCAGGAGCAATATCGTGTAATTCATGATATGAAACACACGCCTACCTATACTTTTATCATGGATCATATGGATATTCCCTCCTTTAGAAGATTCGATAGCCCGCTACCCTGTAGGCCAGAATATACGATACGGCGACCAGCACACTGGAAATGATGGATTTGAATAATCCAACAGCGGTTCCAATCGAATACTGTGCCTGCTGAATTCCCAGACGGTATACATAGGTGTCAATAATATCACCGGTCTGATACACGACAGGGGAGTACAGGTTATAAATTTGGTCAAAACCTGCGTTCAGGACGTTACCCAGTGACAACACCGTCATTAAGACAATCGTCGGCATAAGCAGGGGCAAAGTAATGTAGATGGTCTGTTTCCACCGTTTGGCTCCATCGATCACCGCGGCCTCGTAGAGACCCGGATCGATGCTGGTTAGGGCTGCTAAGTAAACAACCGTACCAAAGCCGAACCCCTTCCAGATATCACTTACGATCATCGTCCATGGGAATATGGATGGTGTGCCAAGAAAAGAGATCGGCGCAATCCCGAATACGCCCAGAAATGTGTTGATGATGCCATCGGAGCTAAGTATATCCAGCATGATACCGGCCATAATGACCCAAGAGAGAAAATTCGGAATATATACCAGAGTTTGAAATGTGCGCTTGACTCCGCTAATCAGCACTTCATTAAGCAATAATGCGAAAATAACGGGCACGATAATGCCGCCGATGATCTTGAAGACAGACATGTACAGGGTGTTCCAGATGGTTCTTACGAAGTTCGGCTGATTAAATACATGCGTAAAATTATCCCAACCTACCCATGGCGAGTTGAAGCCGAGCCCCGGATTGTATTTTTGGAATGCAATAATAAGACCGTAAAAAGGGATATAACTGAAGATGAAGACTAAGACCAGGCTTGGGATCAACATTAGATGATAGGGACTCTGCTGCTTCCATTTTCTCAGCATTCATATTCCTCCATTCTGATCGACGCACGATCGATGATGAACCATTCGTGGTTTAGCGGTTGCTTTTCTTGCGATGATCGAATCCTTCAGCTCCGCTGAAAACGTATAAATTCTATGATCTTCAAAAAGGGGCGAGAGCCTTCTCGTCCCCCTCCTGGCAATGGCATGGCATTATTATTTCCCGTATGCTTCATTGACTGCCTGTGTTGCGTCATCGCCCCCGGCTGCTCGCCAATTCTGGACGACAACATCGAAATAATCGATACTTTCGCTACCCATAATGATCTTGGTGAAGCCTTCTGTCAGGATATCATCCAACGTTGTGCCGTAGCTCGACAGGATCTCTGGTGTAACCCCCCATAGAGCCGTCTTCATATAGTTCTCACTGTCGAGCACTTTTTTGGCGAGACCATATGCATTTTTGGGAGCCCCTTGTTGCAAATAATCACCGACTGCTCCTGGTGTTGCATTCTTCATGAACTCAACACTATTGTTATATTTTTGCCACATTCCCGAAGTGGTGAGTCCACTGGTATCCTTGGATTGAAGGGCTGTGGACACAGCCTCAAACTGCTCGTAATCGGAGTTCGGATTAAGTACACGGAACGCTCCGACAACATGAGCAATATCGTTGTCCAGCAAGGCAGACAGTGTTTCAGCGGATTCCTTGCCATTGCCTTCATCCACGATATAAGCGTAGTCATTCAAAATCTTGATTACTTCTTGAGGGTTCTTGAATCCCTTTTTCATGACAATGTAGTTGTTGTTGGCGAAGAAGATGGATTGTTTCGCTTCCTTTCCATCGACGTCAGGGATGATATACGGATAAAAGATCGCGTCCTTACCCAGATTGGATACCGTATCGACACCCGGATTATAACCCCACCACTGGTAATAAGGCTGCATGCCTACTTTGCCGGCTACGATATCAGCGTTCATCGCATTAAAGTCCTTGATGGCAAACTCCGGATCAATGATGCCTCGCTTGTACCATTCCGCCCACTCAGCCAGCGCATTCTTCATCTCAGGCTGGACAGAGCCGTACACCAGTTTTCCACTGTTATCCTCCATCCACATATCCGGATGTGCATTCCATGCAATGGCGAGCAGGTTCAGGTAATCCAACGATTGATCTACAGCAATACCATAACCGCCGTGCTTTTCCATAAATTTCAATGCAATGTTCTTGATGTCCTCCACAGATTTCGGATCCTGGAGATCCAGTTCTTCTTTCCAATCGTTCCGAATCCAGATGAAGTCTGGTTGGTCAATTAATCCCCAGTGCATCTGCGGTATACCATACAGCTTACCGTCTTTCTTTCCAGACTCGTAACTGTCCGCATCTGCTTCCATGTAGCCTTTGAGACGCTCTGAAGCGTTTTGCTCAAAGACATCGGTAAGGTCCATCACCATATCCGCTTCGACCAACTGCCTCAATTGTGAAGGATTGACCCTGAACACATCGGGAAGATCGCTGGATGCTATAGCCAAATTCAGTTTGGTATCGTACTCATCACTGACCCAATCTGTTTTGACATCGATATTAAACTTCTCCTTGTATCGCTTAATCCACACATTGTTTGTGATATCATCGCCCTTTGGATATTTCGCAGAAGAGTATTCAGACGTTACCGTGTGAATGGTTGTTGTTCCACCCTCGTTGGCATCCGAATCTGTATTGGTCGAACTTTGCTCGTTACTACTTCCATTTGCACAGGCTGCGAGTAATAAGGTCGACATACATAAAGACAACATCAAGGTTTTCGTTTTCTTTTTCATATTGCTCCCCCTTTTTCGCGATAGTTAATGGTGACTTGCTTAAAATATTGTAAACGAGAAAGGGAACAGGTGATATAAAGGTTATTGACGAGCAGCAGTAAGTTTTTTTACTTTCGAATCACTGGGGCAGAGATGAAAAAAGAGGATCATGCACTTATTTTACTTCGAACCCATTCTTTTTTTACTTGCAGTTCACTTGACTACATATAGGGAAACAAAATGTGGCTTGGAAGCGTCTAATGATCGAACACAGAACATCAACAGGAGTGAAGCAGATGCATCTAAAACGGATGACAATGATTGGTGCCATTCTTGGTGCGATCCTCTTAGGGGCAGGAAATGCAGCTGCGGAAGAGCGATTTGTTGATCTGCAGCATTCAAAGTGGGCAGAAGACGGTATTTCATATATGGCCAAACGGGGAACTGTGGCTGGCTACGGCAAAGGGATATTTAAGCCCGAGGGGCTTGTAACCCGGGCACAAGCCGTAACGTTCATGGTGCGTGAGCTTTATCCGCAAGAGCTTCAGCGCTCAGTGAAAGGAACGACATATTCGGATGTTCCGACAACCCATCCGTTTTATCGCGAAATCGCCATTGCGGCAAAGCATGGACTTGCCAGTGGGTTTCCTAACGGAACCTTCCAGCCGGATGCACCGATTAATCGTGCAGAGACTGCGGCCTTCCTCACACGCGCGTATTCACTCGTGGAAGGAAGACATCCCGTAAGTTTGACTGATACGGACAAGCATTGGGCGGCAGCGCCTATTCGGATCATGAGCTCAAACGGGTTGGTAGGCGGTTATTCGGATGGTACCTATCGTCCGGCTCAACCTGTCACACGAGCGGAATTTGCCGTATTTATGGCGCGAGTAATTCGTTTCGAACGTGCAGCAGCCATTCAGGCACACGATTGGGATCAGCTCATTTCATATATGACCATAAGCGAGCAAGTCGGTCAGATGCTCATGCCTGACATCAGGCAATGGAACGGTAAAGTGACAACGACCATTAATGATGGACTGAAGCACAGTATTCATAACCAAGATTTGGGCGGATTTATTCTTTTTGATAAAAATATTGTAGACGCTAGACAGGTTACAACGCTAACGCATGATCTGCAATTGGAAGCAGGCGACATTCCTTTGTTTCTTGGCATCGATCAAGAAGGTGGCGTTATTCAACGAATCCCGGGCGGGACGAATCTGCCAGGTCAAATGGCGCTTGGGGCAACTGGAGATGCAGCGCTGGCTGAAGCGGCTGGACGGCTGACAGGGGTGGAGCTGAAGGCACTTGGGCTGCAGATTAATTTTGCACCAGTGCTTGATATTAACAGCAATCCAGACAATCCGATTATCGGCATACGGTCGTTTGGCTCGGATGCCGATGTGGTGACGCGTCTGGGTCTTGCAACGATCAAAGGCCTACGGCAATCGGGGATGATCGCAGCAGTCAAGCATTTCCCGGGGCATGGCGATACGACGGTGGATTCCCATCTTGGAATGCCGGTGCTAAAACATAACCGAGAGCGGCTTGATGCGGTGGAACTGAAACCTTTTCAAGCTGCGATCAATAGTGGGGTAGATATGATCATGACCGCGCATATTGCTTTCCCTGCTGTAGACAACGAACAGGTTACTTCACTCCATGACGGAACGAGTGTGCCGATCCCTGCCACGTTATCCAAAAAGGTATTGACGGGGCTCCTCCGGGAAGAGATGGGATACGACGGTATCATTATTTCGGATGCCTTCACCATGAACGCGATAGCGGAGCATTTTGGGGGAAATAGAGCGGTGGAACGCGCGGTGTCTGCTGGTGTGGACATCATCCTCATGCCGCAAGATTCGGCAGCTGCCCATCAAACCCTTGTGAACGCGGTTAAAAAAGGGACTATACCGGAGGAAACCATCCACGCGTCCGTCAAGCGAATTTTGGAAATGAAATCAAAATATGGTTTGTTTGAACGCAACGAATCGCTTGCAAGCAAGTTATCCAAGCTGAAGGATGTGATCGGGTCGGAGGCCCATCGCATGGTTGAACAGAACATTGCAGAGCGAGCAGTCACCTTATTGGTAAGCCGCGAAGGTGCAAAACCAGATCCAATTCAGCAAGGAGACCGGGTTGTTATTGTTGCAGCCGAAGAAGAACAGGCGAACCAGCTTGAGAAGCAACTGGTACAAGCCGCAAAGAGCGAGTCGGTAAAAACGGAGATTTCCGTTATGCGTCCAGGAAAGATGAATGAAACGCTCCAGGCGATGTCTCATGCAGATTACGTGATCCTGGCTTCCTATCAATTCCGTAATGTGGCCAGTCAGTTCGGATGGTCCGACTATCAAACCCTGATCAATGAGATGAACAGACGTAACCAGCGATACACGCTGTTATCGCTTGGTAATCCTTACGAGATGCTCCATCTTCAGAACGTGCGCTCGGGGCTTGCCGTGTATGGGAAGCAGGAGCCAAATACTTCAGCCGGAATTAACGTGCTTCTTGGGAAACGGGAAGCACGCGGCATGCTCCCAGTGAAAACGGATCAAGGTATCGTACCGATTAAGTGAAGCACCATGGGCGTTTATGACATCGCCGTTGAATGTGTGAAAGAAAAAGCCAGAGTGTCCTTGAACAATTAAATGTAGTAGAGAACACTGGAGTACCCGGATATTTCATCACTACAAATGAACACAGAGCAATGAAAGTCGCTATTCTAGCGGCTTTTTTGTCTTACATAGCAAGAGCAGTCCCACGATTCACACGTACTGATTCATTCGGATGGTTAGCGGAAATAAGGCAAGAGATCTGTCCTGATAGAACAGATCTCTTGAAGCATTGTACGTTTAGACAAACTCATAGAGGCGCACACCATGCGGCGGTACAGTCACATGTAACCATTTCTCCTTGAACTCGGCCGGCGCTCCGCTCCACAGTTCAGTACCTTCGGTTATACCGCAGATTCCAATTTCCTCTATGTTCATATCCAGTGGAAGATCGCTATCCCCAATGTTGAATACAGCAGCGTAAGTGGACCCTTCAGCATGTTGAGCTGTCCATACTATAAGATCTCCTCGACGAACAGCTTCTCTGGCTCCAAAACTCTCTCGGTGCATGCGCAGAACTTCACGGTTGGTTAACAGCGACAGCGTCCAGTCATCGTTGTCTCGCAGTTCACCACCAAAGATGAGCGGGGAACGGAAAATACTCCACAGTGACATCATAGTCAACTGTTCATCAGGCGTAAATCGGGTCCAACGATCCGCTCCTCCGCCATCCACAGAACGGATACCGATGTGTCCCAAAGGCAGCATATCACAATCCGGCCAACAACCTTTCCGGGGGACACCCTGCCATGTCCGGCAGCGGTCAAACATATCCAGTAACAATGGCCAAAGGTCCCAGAAGTCGTCGGTGACACGCCACATGTTGGCATGTTCAGCGAAAAACTCCGAGGATTCTACCGGCGCTGGCCCTGGGGACAGACTCAGTATCATTGGCCTGCCGGAGCGCTCAATGGCTTTGGAGATCATTTCAATCTCCGGGTGATGAGTGCCGTATAGTCTGGAAGCGGCAATATCGTCTACCTTCACCAGATCAACGCCCCATTGAGCATACAGTTCAAAGAGGGAATCGTAATAAGCCTGTGCTCCTTCTTTAGATGAATCCACACCGTACATATCCGTGTTCCATGGACAGATCGAGTTCGTATGGGCAATATCACGAGCAGTTGCGACTGAGCCCAGGATCGGGGTAGCGGCGTGTACCGCTTGTCGCGGAATGCCGCGCATGATATGAATGCCAAATTGTAACCCAAGACTATGAACATAATCCGCTAATGGTTTAAACCCTTGTCCTCCAGCGGCAGAAGGAAAACGGTTCTCCGCAGGCATAAGACGGGAATATTCATCCATGACCAGCGGAACAAATGGACGGTATTGCGAAGAATTTGCATGAGGTTCATACCATTGAATATCGACAGTAATATAGCTCCAGCCAAATTCTTTGAGATGTTCTGCCATATATTCCGCGTTGCCACGGATTTCGTCTTCGGTTACGGCCGCGCCATAGCAATCCCAACTGTTCCAGCCAAGCGGTGGCGTTGATGCTGCAAGTGTATGATTCATAGTAATACTCCTTTACTGATTAATTATTGCTCTTGCTAATTTCATCATAGTATAGGAGTTTATTAATGATCCATAGTAATCTTGAAGGCAGAATAGCATAATATTGCGGTTAGTCGAAGAACAACTTGCGATAAGTCAGACTTTCTCCTCCACTGCGGAATTCCCCCGGCGTAAGTCCGGTCAAACCGCGGAATGCCTTGATAAAATAACTTCCGCTGGAGTAACCGACTCGTTCGGCAATGGCTTCAACGCTAAGGGGCGTCCCGCGAAGCAGTTCCATAGCCTTTTCAGTGCGTACGCGGGTCAGATAAGCTCCTGGTGTCAAGCCCGTGCTGGAGGAGAATCGACGGATAAGGTGATACTTTGATAGGGAAACATGCTCAGAAAGTTGATCCATACTGATCATCCTGGAATAGTTATGCTCTATAAATTCGGCTGCACGTTGTATGTTATACGACCAGCTTTCCCTGTTCCGTAGCGTTGTCTTTTGTAATCTGACCAGTTCTGTCATGAACTGATAGACGCAAGACGAGGCGATTAGAGGATCGGTGATCCTGCCTGCTGCTGCATCCGTCACAATCATCCGCAACAGCCGGATTGGTGTACAATCGATGGGGAGATAAGGAACTTCCCCCGCTTCACGAGAGAACTTTTGCCAATGGGGCAGCACCAGTTCGGGCCGGAATAGCAGGAACAGGAACTCCCACGGCTCTTTCGATTCCGAGTCATAATAATAGCGATGCGGGCCTGGAATTTCGGCCAAGAAAGCTTGTCCTGTAGTGACATGGTGAATCTGGTCTTTCGACTCAAAAACACCTTCACCGGAGATCGTATACTGGAATAACAGCAGCGGGCCATCCGTACGTTCCAGTCCATCCCAGCGATACGTAGGATCGGTTATCGAATCACATCCGGCTGCAAATAAAACGCATAGCTGGAGCTCCTTATCTTCGGCGAACCGAAAGCCATAGGTACCTCTGGGAATGTTCATAGATGTCCTCCTGATAAAAAATAGGCTTACTGGTCAGAGTCGTAAGTCATTCTGTGACTATGGTACATAACAATAGAAGTTAATTTCATTATATGAAATATAAGCAACTTGCTCAATTAAACCTATTGCTGTTAAGGGGGCCGGTTCGTTGTGCCAAACTTCTGCATTTGGATGTTAATGAACATTTATTCGTCCACACTATACGCCAACAATTCCCTCAGGCTATCCTCAATATACTGGTTATCGACGCTGTTCATACCGCGACCGGCAAAGTGTCCCCAGATCGAGTCAATTGGAGAAAATACGGCATTAGGCATCCGCTGAACCTCGTATTCATTATCGGCCGCCGTGCAAAAGAGATCTGTGGCCCCGGGCATGATACATGCACGCGCTGTAATACTTTGAAGGGCCTCATCGAAATTTCCGTTATACAGCGGGTTAGCACTAATATCTGCGAATTGGCCTGTCCATAACATCGCCAACACATTGTGAGGGTCCATTTGCATAAACGCCTCTTCCCAGAACCCAGATACGAAATCCGCCAATGAGTCATATCCGAACCCGCGATACAGTTCCTCTCTGTAAAACGCCTGTGACAAACCCCATCCCGCATAGACACGGCCTACAGCGCGCAAGTCGACAGAAGTCAAATTCTCTTGTTGGTTAGCATCGAAGTGGGAGGCAGCCAGGAGGGGAGCGATTACCCCGTTCAGGACAACAAACGTATGAGGCCAAGTCTTCGCCATGCCGGCGATGGGCGCGATTCTTTCCACCATGTCTGGATAGCTTGCTCCCCATTGAAATGCTTGAATGCCTCCCATGGACCATCCCACGACAAGTGCAATCTTCTGAATGCCGAATTTTTCGGTGACCAACCGATGTTGAAATGTAACATTGTCATAGATTGTGACCTGCGGAAAGCGAGTTCGGTCAAATGGAGGCGGCGTGTTGCTGGGAGACGAAGATAATCCGTTACCCAGCAGATTCGGAACGATAATGAAGTATCTTTGCGTGTCTAATGCTACGCCGTCGCCAATCAACCATTCATTCTGAACATGCTGATCTCCAAATGCGGTCGGATAGATGATGACATTATCCTTCTTTTCATTCAATGTTCCATACGTTTTATAAGCAAGAAAAGCGTTAGGTAACGTTACTCCGGATTGCAATGTCACATCACCCAAATTAAAAATTTCATAATCCATCTGGTTTCTCTCCTTTCAAATGAAAACCACATCAGTGTCATGTGATTTCTTGTTGTCAGTATAGACCTGTGGTACTCTCAGTAAAAGTGAATAGAATTCAACGCAATATTCAATAAAATTGAAAGTAAAAGGGTGACTGCAGGATGGAATTACGGCAACTGAAAACATTTCGCACCGTTGCAACCACATTAAATTTTACGCGGGCTGCGGAAGTGCTGAATTATGTTCCCTCGAACGTCACGATGCAAATCAAAGCATTGGAGGATGAGCTTGGTGTTCGTCTTTTTGACCGTCTCGGTAAACAACTCGCGCTTACAACTGCGGGTACACGATTTTTAACGCATATCCAGGGCATTCTTAACCAGTTGGACGAAGCTCGAAGCCTGGTGCTTGACGATGAAAATCTAAGCGGTACTCTGACCATTAGTGCCAACGAGGTTCTATGCGCTTATCGGCTTCCTGTTGTCTTTCAACTGTTTCGTTCGCGTCATCCGGGAGTGCGTCTCATCTTTCGTTCCGTTCCCAATCAACAACTTAAGCAAACGCTCTTTGAGGGCACTGCGGATGTCGTCTTTATGCTGGATGAATCCATTCGATCAGGTGGCCTGACCGTGGAACCGTTGGTTGAAGAAACGTTTCGCCTATACGCTGCTCCGGACCATCCGCTCACGAAGCAAAGTGTGCTGCAACTGGAGGATTTTCATAGCGAAGTGTTCCTGACAAATGAAAAGGGTTGTACGTACCGCACCATGTTTGACCGGGGATTCGAGAAAGAAGGGATGGATAGCATTACGTATTTGGAGTTTCAAAATGCTGAGGCGATTAAACAGTGTGCCATAACGGGAATCGGCATCGCCTTTCTTCCTGAAATGACAGTAAAAGCTGAAGTTGCACGAGGCGAGCTTGTTGCGCTTCCGTGGGAAATACCGGACTTGCATGTGCATACACAGATGTTGTGGCACAAAGACAAATGGATCTCGCCAATCATCTTATCTTTCATAGAAGCAGCCAGGGAAGTTATTGGTGTGGAAGAACATCGTTGACATTTTTCAATCCTGGATTATGTTCAGAATATATCGTTATCGTAAAGGGAGAGGAATGTGGCATGCAGGAACCCATCAAAGTATATAATACTGCGGTCGAGGCTCTTCTTGAAGTCATTGGCGGCAAGTGGAAGCCCGTTATTCTATTCCATCTTACTTTTGGAAAGAAACGTAATGGTGAATTGTTGAAGCTGATTCCCGCCATTACACAGAAGATGTTGACGCAGCAGCTCAATGAATTAATAGAGGAAGGCATCATCTTACGCATCTCACATCACCAAATTCCGCCAAAGGTAGAGTATGAATTAACGGAATATGGGTGGAGTTTGAAAGAGATTCTTCATCTCATGTGCAGATGGGGCGATATGCATGTGGAAAAGGTTTATGGTGATCGAGGGGAAATTCTGTTCAAGCCGCCAACCTCTAATGAATGAAAACATAGTCCTAGCCGATTCCTGACAGCAGGAATCGGCCTGTTCACCATCATATTTTTATTACGGAATGATCTTGCGTTCTCTTAAATTTTCAAATATATCCATAAACATCGTTTCGGTGTCAACGAATTCGTGAAAGCCGAAGCGGCGGGCTT
Organism: Paenibacillus pabuli NBRC 13638; assembly: GCF_001514495.1. Lineage (GTDB taxonomy): Bacteria > Bacillota > Bacilli > Paenibacillales > Paenibacillaceae > Paenibacillus > Paenibacillus pabuli. Next base: position 19,859 of record NZ_BCNM01000014.1, on the reverse strand, counting down.
TGGAACCATCTGCGAAGAAATCGTAATCCCATGAGAAGACAAAGTCACCGAATGCCCATGAAGAGACAGATTCATAGGAATTATTCATTAGACCGTACTTCTCGATCATCGAATTCCACAGGACTTCTTTATCAGCCATTACGGTTGCAAGCGAAAGGGTTAGCGGAGGAGCTGTTTCCAATTCGAAAAACGCAGCGATTTTGGGCCAGAGTTCATTCCAGCGAAACAGATCGCCGTTGGTAATGTTAAACGCCTGATTGGCACAGCGCGGACTAGTTGCTGCCCAGACGGTCGCCCGAGCGAGCAGCGATGCATCGGTCATTTCGAGCAAGGAATGGTAAGCTCCCGGTTTGCCGGGGAAGCGAAGCGGCAAACCAAGCTCTTTCGAGATAGAAGCATACATTCCGATTACCATAGCAAGGTTCATTGGATTACCAAGAGCAAATCCGCATACAACAGAAGGGCGCAGGGCTGACCAGGTCCAGCTGCTTGCTGGCTCGCGATCCTCAAGAAACCGCTGCTGGTCCACATTGAATTCAGGCGGCATATGATGTGCATCTGTTTCCTTTGCAGGTGTTTTGAAGGGGCCTAGATGTGCACCGTACACCTTATAACCCTGCATCAAACTGATATGTTGAAGGTTGGGGGCGATTGGTTCAATTGCATTGACCACATGGACGAGCATCGCCAGGTTCGGTTCTACCAATTCGGCCCAAGTCGGGCGATCCTGATAAGCAGCATAGAAAATATGAGTAACCGTCGTTAAATCGCCCAGTTTCGCTTGAGTATCCGCTTCGTTCAGTAAATCGGCCGAAATATAACGTAAACCTGGAGCATCTTTCCCTCCGCGGCGAGATACCCCAATGATATCCCATTCGGGAAGTGTCATGAGATAATCAATCAGATTGCTTCCGATGACTCCGGCAGCACCGATGACAAGGGCAGTATATTGGGTAACAGATTGTTCGGGTTTCATTGGGTATTTCTCCTCTCTTCTTCTGTTCATTATTGTGACTCAGAACAAGAAAGATGAGAAGTACGCACCTTAAAGTTCCATACGAACTTAAAAGTAAGATATGGTTGTTATATGGGACTAGGGGAGTAAGGAGAAGCATCACTTCAAATGAAACGGTTAAACCGATATATTGCGAATGGCCACTCGGTTATGTTGGAATTCAGGATTTATTCTGAATATGGCTCAGGCTTACCGCAAGTTTGCCGAAGATATCCAGAATGGAACATCCTTAACACCAGGGTTTGCGGATGCGTTCAAACTGCATCAGTTATTTGATGCAGTGGAAAAAGCAGCACAGACCGGTGAGCGTCAAGTTCTTGTCCCGAGTTGAGATGGGTCGTGGAATAAAGAACGACTTTATCCAGGAAAAGAGTGTTATGTTTATTATTTTATTCGTGAGTTGAAATTCTCAATCAGCATACGCCAAAAGAGATTCAGCGAAGGTGTAAGAAGCTTGTTACGGTGGCGAACAGCATATATGGTCCTTACAGGGTTCCAATCAGGAATGGAGCAGGATTTCAATTCTCCCTTGACAAGTTCTTGAAGGATTGAAGCTTGGGACACCATCCCTATGCCCATGTTAAGACGTACCATTGATTTCAATGCTTCTGAACCTGACGATTCCATCACCTCTGTAAATTGAATATCATTGTTGGCAGCCCATTGATCGATAAGCTGGCGACTAGTAGAGCCTCTTTCATGAGCAATGATGGGGAGCCCTGCTAAATCTTTCGAGGTGATGTTTGTTCGAGCAGCAAGGAAATGATCTGGATGATAGATAATCACCAGATCATCTTTCATTAATGGCTCATAGATAAAATCAGTATCATCTGGCTCCGCAAGCGAAATGACTCCGACATCCAGGTCATAATGCTTAATCTTATCCAAGATTTGGGCTGCAGGCTTAACATCGATACTCAAAAAAAGTTGATGTTCTTGTCTGATTTTGGACAACAACTCAGGAAGGATATATGTAGCAGGGGTATGTGTACTTCCAATCCTCAAACGCCTGGAAGCTGTTCCCCTCTGTTCTTCAAGCGTGCGAAGCATCTCCTCGTTTAATGCAACCATTTGTGCAGCGTAATGATACAGTGATTTTCCAGCTTCAGTCAATTTGATGACATGATAGGTTTTTGTATGGAACAAAGCAACGCCGGCATCATCCTGAAGCTTGTTTAGATGGAACGTCACTGTAGGCTGCGTAATATTAAGTTTGTCCGCAACCAAATATAATTTCTGCATTTCCACAACATGTACAAACACTTTTAACTGCTGCAAGTTCATATGCAGGGCCTCCTCTTGTCCGAACATAGATAATATCTATCTTATTATATAATTCATTAATAATATTTAAAATAAGTTTAACTCTAGCATAATATGAATCTTCAAGATCCCCATTATGATGATTAAAGGCTTTAAAAATATTATCTAGGGGGATAAACATGAATTTTAGTTGGAGAAAACGTTTGAGTGGAATCAGTCTATTACTTGTATTGATCGTGGCAGGATGTGGCGGGGTAAACGTCACGGGCAGCAACACAACTCCAGGGGGATCCGAAACATCAACAACATCATCCAAAGGGGAGAATGCCAGCTCTTCCAATGAAGATACGGGGGAGACTATTTATTTATATGGCAATGATTTTGTGGATATTGTAGCTCCTGAGTTTGCTAAGCAGACTGGCTTCAAAATTGAAGCGGTCCATTATGGTGGAGGAGAGGCGCTGGCCAAGATTGAAGCGGAACAGGGCAACCCCCAATGGGACGTAGTTATGATGGATGGTCACGGTTCCATTCGAAATCTTGCAGATCGAGGATTCCTCATGACGGATTGGGTACCGGATAACATCGGAAACCTAAGCGATTATGGAGCATCGCTCATTCCTGAAGACCACGCTTATACGCCTATCACTATTCATGCTTCGGCTGTCATTGCATATAACACTAATCGTCTTACCAAAGAACAGGCACCCAAGTCATGGGATGACTTCTTCAAGTATGACGGCAATGCAGGCCAGGCTGATCCAGCGGTTGCAGCGCCTGCATATCCGCTCGTTTCTTCCCTGTTCCACCACTGGGGAATTTCCGATGCAGAGCAAAAGTATAGTCAAATGATGGATAAGGGCTTACGAGTATATCCCAAAAACGGACCTTTAGGAAGTGCTCTGGTTTCGGGAGAAATTGATATTGCCGCCCTGCAGGAAAGCAATGCTTATGACCTCAAGCTATCCGGAGAACCAGTGGATATTATTTGGCCGGAAGAAGGGGCCCCAGGAAGCCTAAGAGTCGCTGCGATCAGTAAACATACCAAAAACCCGGCTGCGGCAAAAGCCTTTATTGAATTTATGCTCAAACCCGAAACCCAACAAATGCTGGCCTCTCTGGACTCTTCCGACAGCTTCTTCACACCACTTGTACAGGGCGTAGTACCTCGGAAAGACCGTGAGTTGAACCCAACATTCATGATTCCACCAGCCGTCTGGGCTGCGGAGCACGAAGTGGAAATTAAAACATGGTTTGCAGACCAAAACGTAAAATAAGGAATTATCTATGAAAAATTCAGGTACTCGTTGGGGATTGGGCATTGCAATTCTTTTATTCATCGTCATCTTTCTCCCGTTGCTGGCTGTTCTGTTAAATGCCTTTTTGCCTGGCATATTTTTTGGAAACATACATTTTCAGGGGTTCGGATTACTTGGCGAGATTTTTCAACGTCCGTTATGGCGCCAATCATTATTAAATTCGTTATGGCTAGGCCTTGGAACTGCCCTATTAGGAACTGTGTTCGGTACTTGCCTTGCCATGATGAGAGCACGTTGGCAGTATGCAACAGGACGTCTATTGGATGCAGGAGTATGGCTTTTACTCATTACACCCTCTTTCATGCTGGCACAAGGCTGGGTGCTTTTCGGCGGGGCCGATGGAATTGCAAGTCGTTTACTTGGCATGGAATGGTTAACATCGTTCTTATTTCAACCCGTCGGGCTAATGGTCATTATGGCTTTGAGCAAGTTCCCCTTGGCATATCTAGCGGTGCTTGCTTCAGCAGAATGGAGTGTTAGTCATTATGGACATGCTGCTCGCATGAACGGTGCAGGTCCTTGGACGGTATGGCGTACTGTAGAGCTTCCACTTGCGGTACCATCGATCATCGCTGGAGCTACGCTTGTATTTATTGATACAGTAGGGGATTTTGGGCTGCCGGCGGCACTGTCGACAGTGTATCGTTTTCCAACGCTAACCTATTCAATTTATTCAGCGATCTATCAATCACCGGTCCGATTTGATATGGCCGGCGTGCTTGCTTTCTATTTAGTAGTTTTATTAAGCCTGGCGATGTTCATTCTTGTGATGAGTCTGCGCAAATCCAGATTTGATTTTCTGAGTGCTAAGGCAACCAAAAGCGTGAAAAGGAAGCCCCATAAAAGCTATTTAATTAATGCGATTACAATGGTTTCGATAGCAATAAGTATTGGCATTCCTATAGGAAGCAGCTTGTGTGTGTCCATCATGAAAAGGATAGGCGAAGGCTTCACGCTTCAAAACTTGACAATGGATCATTATCTTTCACTCTTTTCCAAAGCTGCAGCAGATCATACCCGGCTCAATTTTATAGAAGGTATGGTCCATTCGCTTGCCATAGCTGCACTTGCAGCAGTTCTCAGTATTATCATCGGTTTCATAGTCGCGTACGTGCTTACGTTTACCGAATCGAAGATGAAGGGTGGACTTCAATTATTTTCTATCGTATCTCTGGCCGTGCCGGGAATTGTTATGGGCATAGGTTATATCTTCGTCTGGAATCAAAAATGGCTTGAATACATGAACCTGCATCTATATGGCACACCTGCCTTGCTTGTCATTGCAGTTATAGCGGGAGCAATTCCTTATGCCGTTCGCGTTCAATTGGGATCGTTCGGAACCATCTCGCCATCCGTATTAAATGCAGCAGCTGTACAAGGAGCCGGAACGGTTGGTCGAATGGTACATATCGTACTGCCGTTGGTGCGCAGATCATTGCTCCTTGCGATGCTGGCTGCTTTTGGAACAAGTGTGTTCGATTTGGCTTTAGCTTCCATGTTGCAGCCAGCAAATTATGTTCTCATGCCAATCGTAATTGACCAAGCCTTTGAATTTGGCCGATATGGATACGCAACAGCAGCTACAGTTTTAAGTGGAATGACGTTACTTCTTCTCATCCTCCTGATTCAGTTTGCAGGGGAATCCATGTTTCGATGGAGTGACAATCGCCGAAGCAAGCGTACGGAGATGACTATTCCAGCAGAAACCCAACGAATAACACATGGAGGTTCATCATATGAATTCGATTCTTAAACTTGAGGGAATTCACAAGTCCTTTGACAAACAGGACGTTCTTCGCCCCTTATCTTTTGCATTGAACCATGGCGAAAGAATCTGCATTCTCGGTCCTTCGGGATGTGGAAAGTCCACTTTGCTACAACTCGTCGCCGGGTTACTGAGAGTAGATGGGGGAGTAATCGAAATGGATGGCAAATGTGTGGATAGCTTGAAGGATTTTACGCCTCCAGAGAAACGGCCGGTCAATATGGTGTTTCAGGATTACGCATTATGGCCGCATATGACAGTTCGCCAAAACATTGAATATGGCATGAAACGATCCAAAACGGAATCAACTATGCGAAAACAAAGGCTTGATCACCTCCAAACCATGCTGCAATTGGAAGGTTTGCTGGATCGATTGCCATCCCAATGCTCAGGTGGACAGCAGCAGCGAATCGGGATGGCGCGCGCGCTTGCAACAGAACCCTCCATCCTGCTGATGGATGAGCCGTTGTCTAATCTGGATGTGAAGCTGCGCACCGAAATGCGCAGCGAGCTGGCTTCCCTTTTGTCTGATCTTGAAACAACCGTGCTGTATGTTACTCATGACATGCTTGAGGCTTTTACGCTGGCGGATCGAATCATGGTTCTGAGAGACGGTGGAATCGATCAGTTCGCTGAACCCCATCAGCTATTCAATCGCCCAGCAACCCCTTGGGTTGCCCAGCTTATGGGTTATCACAATAAACTTTCCGGAAGCTATACCATACATAAATCGGTAGTTTTGGCAGAAGGTCAGTGCATTTCCGGGCAAATCATGAACCATGGAATGGCCGGTCAACGAGCAGTTGTTATGGTTCACCCACAACATATAACAGTTGGTAGCGAGCCGGAGGATGGTGCTTTTAATCAAGTTCAAGTTTGGGTAAAACAATCCATTTTTGAGGGCATTCATTGGAGGATCATTATGCAAACCAAGGATAATCAAAGTGTTCATGCTTTCAACACAGAATATATTGAACCCGGATCTGTGCGTTGGCTGCAGTTTCGTTCAGAGCAAACTATGATTTACCGAGGAGGAACAGAACCGGAAAATGGGTAGACTTCTTGCTGTGTCCGATATCCATGGATATGGACATCTTCTAAAAGAGCTTTTGAATGCTGCGGGATATCGCGCATATCGTGACCAATTGGTTTTGCTTGGGGATTATGTAAATAAAGGTCCCGACTCCTGGGGAACTCTGCAGTTGGTAGATGCACTAACCCAACAAGGAGCGATTGCATTACAAGGTAACAATGAACGTAAGTGGTTGAAATGTATGCAAAATTCGGATTCAGTTAGTCCGGATAAAATTCAATTTTATCGGAACTTTCTGGATCGCCTGCCACTTTTCTTTATAAGTGAATCATACTTGTTTGTGCATGCCGGAATACGACCAGGTGTTCCTTTGGGCTTTCAGACGCCTGAAGATCTGACCGAAATTCGACAACCATTTTTGGAAAGTCCAATGGACTCAAGGTATACTATTATTTTTGGTCATACGTCAACGTTCCGGTTTCACATCCCTCCGTGGCAGATATGGTCAGGCGATGGAAAATTAGGTATTGATACTGGTGCGGGTCACGGGCACTTTCTCACCCTCGTGGATCTTACGAATCAGGTACGTTGGTACGTTTCCGTTCAGCAACCTTTAAACATTCAGTTCGATTCTTTACTTGGAAATGAGCGGTATAACTCAACAAGTCTGACGTAGATCGAGTAGCTATTTTACATGATCTAATGAATGTGTGGCTGGGGTTACGAACGGTGGTAAGACAACAGGGGGATCAGCAAAAATCAAAAAATATATGCCAGTGCGAAAACAATCTAGCGATAAAAAGATAAGATGGCCTACTTCTTTTAATAGAAGTACGGTCTTTTTTGCATTTACAGAATATTAACACGATGCAGATACGCGCCTGATTTTTCACCCGTAACATAAGGAATAGATGTGGGAACGGTCCCACATTCAGCAAAAAGTGCATAACGTAAATCATCAAGATAACGGAAAAATGAAAGGTGGTGCGATGCAATGAAGCTGCTGGATCTACAAGGCTATGCATCTCCGGAGGATTCCAAGACGCATATCCGCATTCCTTTTGAGTTGGACGAGGGCTGTGGGAAGCTGAACCTGCGATTACAATATGCGCCGAAGACGCTTGAGAATCGGGAGAAGGCGATACAGCTACTCAAGAATAGTTACGACCTATATATCTTGCCGGAAAATCGGGAATACGCAATGGAGAACGCGGGCCGGCATCTTCCCCTGAAAAATTTGATGACACTCTCCCTGGACGACGCTCGGGGATACCGCGGAGCGTGCCACCGACAAGACGAGTTGCAGGAGCTGTTCGTATCAGAGCGAGAAGCTTCACCCGGCCTGATGGCGGGCGAGCTGGTTCCCGGATCTTGGAGCGTCACACTCAGCCTGCATAGCATCGTGACGGATACCTGTGATTACCACCTGCAAATCTGGACGACGGAGGAGGACGCGATATGAAATGGCTCGCCTGCGAACTGCATACGCATACGCTGCACAGCGACGGCAGCCAAACGCTGGAGGAGCTGGCGGCAGGAGCGGCCAATCTGGGCTTCGACGCCATCGCGCTGACCGATCACAACACGATGTCCGCCCTGATCGGCAAAGAAGAAATCGAGCGGATATACGGACTGCGAATTATTCGCGGTATGGAGTGGACGACCTTTTATGGTCATATGGTGACGATAGGCTTGAGCGCTTTTGCCGACTGGCGTCAAGTAGATCGGGATAGGATCGATGAAGGTATTGAGGCCGTGCATCGGCTCGGCGGAATCGCCGGGCTTGCCCATCCGTACCGCATCGGCAGTCCGGCCTGTACCGGTTGCTTCTGGGAATACGAGATCGGAAATTGGTCCGCCGTCGATTATATCGAAGTCTGGTCCGGCACGTTCCCTTCCATACAGACGAACAATCGGCGGGCATTTGATCTGTGGACAGACAAGCTGAACGAAGGGTATCGGATAGCAGCCACTTCAGGCAGGGACTGGCACGCGCAGGGCGAGACGGACGAGCCAATCTCGGTTACGTATCTGGGCATTGAGGACGACGCAGTGGCAGAGAACGGGGATGCGGCAGCCCTGTCGATCCATGAAGAAACACTGATTCAGGCGCTGCGGGAAGGGCGCGCATCCGTAACGATAGGTCCTCTATTGACCTTGAAGCTGAACGCTGATGATGCAGACTATCCAATCGGCTCCACGGTTCCATCAGTAGTCGAGAGGCCGGAAGCCGCAGCCCAGCCGATCTTGGTGAACTTGACGCTGGACTTTTCGGTCCGCGCCGGACTATGGTCGCTGCCGAAGCAGATCTGCAGATTGAAGCTGTGCTCCAATCTGGGCGAGGAAATAAGCTTGGAAGTCCCCTCTTCATCGGACGGACAGATGATGCAGTTCGAAGTCCAACTAACGCAGTCCGCTCCTGATATTCCCCGCAGGTGGATTCGCTCCGAGCTGTGGGGAACCGTACGGGGCGCTTATGTACGTGTCGCCTTTACCAACGCGATCTATTTCGAAGAAGGAGGGTACCCGCGATGAACAAATTCCCGCTGATCACGGCCCATACCGGTTGCATGGGTCATCCCGATCATTCTTTCGAGTCGCTACAGGCGGCCCTGACACTTGGCGCGGATATTTACGAAGACGATATTCAGTTGACTCGGGACGGCGTACCGGTGCTCGCACACGACGACGATATTGCTTTGGCGGACGGCAGCCGCAGCAGCCTTGCAGAAATGACGCTGAAGGAGTTGAACGGCAGCATGTCGGCACCAATTCCGACCCTTCAGGATGTGCTTGAGCAGATCCGCCAAGCCGGTAAAATCATGAATCTCGATATCAAAACAGACAGCGCTCTGGAGCCCGTATCCGTCCTGGTTGAACGGATGGGTATGGCGGAGATGGTGTTCCTCAGTGGCTGCGAATACGGGATGGCGGTCAAAGCTGGTCGGTACGCTCCGCACATCCGCAGGCTGCTTAATGTGAACATTCAGAGCTTCGAAAGTCTGCGCTACGACGAGGCAATGTTCCAGGCATGTGCAGAAGGCCGCGAAGCCGACTGCTTCGGGCTTAACGTGCCGTATCAGGTGGTGCGGCCGGAACTAGTGGAAGCCGTACGGCGGTATGGTTTGGATCTATACGTCTGGACGGTTAGGGAGGCGGATGACATGCGGCGACTTGCGCAGTGGGGCGTCAATTCGATAACAACCCGCGATCCGGGGAAGCTGATCGCCGTCCGGGGAGAAATGGAGTATGCAGAGGAGAATAGGGATTGGACAATAAGCTGAATCATAGTTTGCGGGAGCTGGCACAGCTCGCTGGCGTATCGAAATCGACTGCTTCTCGGGTCATCTCCGGAAACGGCTACGCGAGTCCCGAAGTTCGGGAACGCGTGCTCAAGGCGGTCGAGCAGCTTCGCTACAAGCCGAGCGCCGTCGCCCGGGCAATGGTCGCCAAGCGGACGCACAACATCGGAGTAATCGTTTTTCGCGACAGGCTGCCGATCGTGTCCCACACGCTGTATGGCAGAATCATCGACGAAATTCTGATGGCCGCTGAAGCACTGGGCTACTCGATCTTCCTGAAAACCGACCGGGAGATGTCACTACGCTCCACCGATTATATGCTGGAGCAGCGGGTCGATGGACTCATTCTGGTTAGCCGGCTGCAGAAAAACGTCATCGACTACGTCAAAAACTTCAATATTCCGTACCTGATGGTGAACGGGTCAACGGAAGATCCGGACGTGGTGCATCTTGTGAGTAACGACGAAGCTGGCGGAGAACGGGCTGCAGAGCATCTGTACGCATGCGGACATCGCAAATTCTTCATTATCGCCGGACCGGGAGAGCATCGGAGTCACTCGCTGCGACTGGGAGGCTTCCGCAAACGTCTGGAATCCCTCGGTATTTGTTCCGGCCGGGACGGATTTACCATCGTCGAGTCATCGGAATCCAGCTTCGATTCTGGCCGGAAGCTGATGGAGGAGCATTATGCGGCATTACGGGAGGGGCGATACAGCGCCCTGTTCAGCACCAATGACATGCTCGCACTGGGCGCCATGAAAGTGCTGCTGGAGCGCGGCGTCCGCATTCCGCAGGAAGTGTCTGTTATGGGTTATGACAATACTGAAGTGGCCGATATGTATCACCCGTCACTGACTACCGTCAGCGTGGATGCATCTGGAATCGGCCGAGACGCGGTATCCATTCTGGATCGTCTGATCAGCGGCGAGGGGAGCGTGCCGCGCCTGATCGAATACGAAAGCGTAGTGATCGTTCGTCAATCGACAAATGGAAAGGAGGATGGGACATGTTGTGGTACTGGAAACATGTAGGCCCGAGAAGAATTATTGAATTTGTGCTGCTGACCGTGTTCGCTGTTTTTTTTGCGGGTCCGTTGGTCAACCTGCTTGTGCTTGCCTTTAGCGAAAAATGGAATTATCCGGACATTCTGCCCCAGGTATGGGGCTTCAAATGGTGGGAGTTCGTGCTGGCGAAGGACGATATCGTCTCGTCGATCTCGCTGTCGTTCCTCATTGCCACCCTGGTGACCCTGCTGTCCATCGTGGTCTGCATTCCAGCAGCGTACGCCTTCGCAAGACTCCAGTTTCCGCTGAAGCGGATGTTCCTGTTTTCGTTCCTGCTGACGCACGCCTTTCCGAAAATGGGCTTATACGTCTCCATCGCGGTCCTTTTCTACCGGATCGGACTAATGAATACGCTGCTTGGCGTTGTGCTGATCCATATGATCAACGTGTTGATGTTCATGACCTGGATTCCAACCTCCGCTTTCCGTAACGTGCATCGAGCGCAGGAGGAATCGGCGCGGGACGTCGGGGCGAGCCCGTTCAAAGTGTTCCGCAGCATCACACTGCCAATGGCGATGCCGGGCATCCTGGTCGCTTCGATCTTCACGTTCCTCAATTCGCTCGACGAAGCGCAGGGGACGTTCCTGGTCGGCATTCCTGATTACAAAACGATGCCAATCGTCATGTACTCCATTATTTCCGACTTTCCGAGCAGCGCCGGGGCTGTATTCTCAATCATCCTGACGCTGCCGACCATCATCCTGCTGGTGGCAGCCCAGCGGCTGGTAAGCGCGGATGTGCTGGCGAGTGGTTTTCAAATGAAATAGAAATGTTTCGGTTTACATACCGGGGCAAAGGGAGGCAGAAGCATGCAGTTGTCTGTACGAGAGTTAGCCAAGCGCTACAAAACCGGTGACGGGGTCAGCGGCATCAACATCGATATCGAAAAAGGCGAGCTGGTCACCCTTCTGGGTCCTTCGGGGTGCGGGAAAACCACCGTGCTACGGAGCATCGGCGGTTTTCTCGAACCGGACTCCGGTGACATCTTGATCGAGGGTAAGAGTGTCATTCAACTTCCACCGGAGAAACGGCCGACCTCAATGGTGTTCCAGAGTTATAATCTGTGGTCGCATATGTCGGTATACGACAATCTGGCGTTCGGCCTGAAGATTCGCAAAATGCCGAAGGCGGAGATCCGCACGGCGGTCGAGGATGCGCTCAAGCTGGTCCGGCTGTCGGGCTTCGGGAAGAAGTATCCGGCCGAGCTTTCAGGCGGACAGCAGCAGCGGGTTGCGCTGGCTCGGTCCCTGCTGCTCAACCCGGCGGTACTGCTGTTGGACGAGCCTTTCTCGGCGCTGGACGCCAAGCTGCGGCACGAAATGCGTGAGGAGCTGCGTGAGATCCAAATGAAGACCGGACTCACGATGGTCTTCGTCACGCATGATCAGGAAGAAGCACTGTCGTTATCTGATCGTATTATTGTCATGAATCACGGGCACATCGAGCAGATTGCTCAGCCGCAGAAGATTTACGATGAGCCAGCTTCATTATATGTCGCCGGTTTTATCGGAAAAATGAATTTCCTGAAGGGGGTGGCGGAAGGGGAGAGTATACACATTGGAAATCTCCGCCTGCCGAACGAGAAGGGCTTAAGCGGCCAGGTGACGGCGGCGGTTCGGCCAGAAGACGTTCAGGTGAGCGGTACTACGATGGGTGAAGGTATTTTGGCAGGCAAGGTCAAGCAGGTGATGATTCTGGGACATTACGCGGAAGTTACCGTGGAACTGCTGGAATTCGGCATCATACGTGCTTTTCTGAATAAGGAATTCGTGGAGCAGCTGCAGGTAGGAAAAGACGTCGGTATCTCGATAGCGAAAATGACTGGATTTCCGGTTGATGAATCGAACTGAGGAGGATGAATGATATGCGGAGGATGAATGTTATGCGTTTGAAGAAGCCATTTGTATCATTGTTGACTGTTGTGGGATTGTCCATGTCACTGCTGGCCGGGTGTGGAAACGGAAGCGAGAATACAAGCAGCTCCACCGGGGGGAATGCTGCGGCATCAGGCGATCCGGTATCTTTTAACTTCTATTTTACTGGCTCGCAAAACGTCAAGGACCTATGGGATTCCCTGGAGCCGATGTTTGAGAAGCAGCATCCGGAGATCGACGTGAATCTGGTCTACATCCCATCCGGTACCGGCGCTGAGCCGACCTACGACCGGATCGTGGCCGCTAAGAAGGCGGGCAAGGGCTCAGGAGGGATCGACCTGTACGAGGACGGCATCACCTCCGTCGCGCAGGGTACGAAGGATGGTATCTGGGCGCAACTGAATGAGAAAGACGTTCCGAACCTGAGCAAAGTCAACGCAGACACGATGAAGGATGTGGATAACTTCGCGATTCCGTATCGTTCGTCTGCCGTGGTTCTGGCCTATGACAGTAGCAAAATCTCTAATCCGCCAACTACACTGGACGAGCTGCTGAAGTGGATCAAAGCCAACCCCGAGCAGTTCGCCTATAACGACCCGTCTACGGGCGGTTCCGGAAGCTCGTTCGTTCAGACGATTGTCTATAAGGATCTGCCGGAAGAAGACATTCATAACTCCGATCCGGCAATCATGGAGAAGTGGGATAGCGGCTTCAGCACCATCAAAGAGCTTGGACCGTATGTCTACGGAAAGGGCATCTATCCGAAGAAAAACCAGGGCACGCTTGATTTGCTGATGAACGGCGAAGTATCCTTAATTCCGGCTTGGTCGGACATGGTGCTGCAGCAGCTGAACGAAGGCCTGCTGCCGGATACGATCAAGATGCAGCAGATTACGCCGGGCTTCAACGGCGGACCGACTTACCTGATGGTCAACCAGGAGTCGGACAAGAAGGAAGCGATCAACGAATTCCTGAATTTCGTCCTGTCCCCCGAAGCGCAGGAAGTCATTGTCGACAAAATGAACGGCTTCCCGGGCATTGAGCTCTCCAACATGTCTCAGGATATGCAGAATAAGTTCGACGGTGTAGCCAAAGGCTTCCGCACATTCAACATCGGGGATCTGGGTACAGAGATTAACAAACGCTGGCAGAGCGACGTTGCCGCGCAATGAGTAAGGAAACCAGACAGTCAATTACGGGTCTGGCGATGGTGCTCCCCTCCTTCGCCATCCTGTTGATCGTCGTCATTATCCCGATCATCCAATCCTTTGTCATGAGCCTGAGCAACGGTTCGGGTGGATACGATCTGAGCCGCTATATGTATCTGTTCACGGATAAGGGGATGCGCAACAATATCGTATTTACGCTTCGGGTGACCGCCATTACGTGTGTTGCGGTGATATTGGTCAGCTACACGCTGGCGATTTATATGCGCTTCAACCAGGGGCCAATAGTCAATCTGATTCGTAAAACATACATGATCCCGCTGTTCATCCCTGGCGTCATTGCCACCTACGGCCTGATCAACCTGCTTGGCAACCACGGCTGGCTTGCCCGTATGCTTGAGGTGGTAGGAATCACGCTACCGCGCATCATTTTTGACGAAAAAGGAATCATCATCGCGAACCTATGGTTCAACATTCCATTTACGACGATGCTGCTCAGTTCCGCGTTGTCGGGCATTCCTTCGTCGATCATTGAGAGCGCAAAGGACGTGGGTGTTGGCAAACTGACACTGTTTACACGGTTTATTTTCCCGCTGTCTTATAAGACATTTCTTGTCGCCCTGACTTTTGTCTTCATGGGAGTCATTGGCTCGTTCACCGCGCCCTACCTAATCGGAGCCAACTCTCCGCAGATGCTGGGTGTCTCCATGCAGCAGGTGTTCAGCGTCTTCCAGGAGCGTGAACAAGCCGCGGCGATCGCGTTCTTCTCATTCCTTCTTTGCTCGGTACTGGGTGCTTTCTACATCCGGTCGATGGCAGAGGAGGAGAAGGCAAAGATTTAAACGGGGATGTAAACAGTACGCCAGAGTGATGAGAAGCATTTGGGAGGGTCGCGTCTTTTTGCGAATGTCTTGGACTCTCCAGGAATTACCCCTCTGCTGTTGGAGTATTTTGATTGTGGAAGGTTTTGAAAAAGCTAAAGCGCTCCTTTATAGGGAGCGCTTTTTTTGATGAAAATACATGAACGTTGTATGAGAACGGTCCACAAACTCGGAAGGTTTATATTAATAATTTTCCCCACGATAATAACGCTCCAATTTTTCATCCAAATGAACGAGCTGCGCTTTTTTCTCCTCAATATCTGCCAACAGCTTTTGCCTTTGTTCTTGAATCAGTTTGGTTCGTTCAGGCAGGGTGGAAGTGCCTTCATTTACTTTGTCATAATACTTTTTGATGTCCTCTATACTCATACCGGTTTCACGAAGACATTTGATAAATACCAGCCAGTTCAGATCATCATCCGAATAAAGACGGTTATTCTGCTCGCTTCGCGCAGCAGGTTTCAGCAATCCTTTTCTTTCGTAAAAG
The DNA here is from genome assembly GCF_001514495.1 of Paenibacillus pabuli NBRC 13638. Classification (GTDB taxonomy): domain Bacteria; phylum Bacillota; class Bacilli; order Paenibacillales; family Paenibacillaceae; genus Paenibacillus; species Paenibacillus pabuli. The sequence goes on along the minus strand of NZ_BCNM01000014.1, from coordinate 4,690 downwards.
CGGATCGCTCCGATCGTAATCTCGACTTTCTTTGCCACTTCTCCAATCGTTAACATGTTAACCCTCTTTTATCGAAATTTATGGTTGACCTACACTAAGTGTAGCATAGTAACTTATACATTGTTAATGGAAAATCAAATTAGAGAAAGAAGGATTCGCATGAAAATGACCGCTTTTGTAACGGGAGCAAATAAAGGAATCGGATTGGAAATCGTGAAGCAGTTAGGGCAAGCCGGCTGGAAAGTCATACTTGGCGCACGCAGCGTCGAACGGGGCGAAGCAGCTGTTTCCGAGTTAACTTCCATGGGCCTGGACATCGAATTTGTACAAATTGACATGGGTGATCTGAAAACCATAGAACAGGCAGTTGCTACGATTACCCGGAATTATTCGAATTTAACACTTCTGATTAACAATGCTGGCATGCCTGGTGCATTCTCTCGTTCTTTTACCGATACCAACGAGGAGGATCTGAGAAACGCTTTCGAAGTTAACTTCTTTGGAACTTTCCGTCTGAACCAGCGTTTGTTCCCGTTAATTAAAGACAACGAAGGCACTATCGTCAATGTATCAACCGACATGGCTTCTCTGGATCATATGCAAAATGCTGGATTTGCTTTAAATGCATTCGATTATAACTCATCCAAAACGGCCAACAATGCCATGACCGTTTCGATGGCATATGAACTCAAAGGCAGCAAGGCTCAAGTGTTTGCGGTAACGCCTGGATTCACCACAACCGATCTTAACGGTAATGCGGAAGGCGGTAAATCGAAAGAAGCCGCCGCTGCGATTATCGTGGGCTATGCAACAGATGGCAAACATCATAATGGCGAATTTTTAGATGAGAAGGGCGTTTACGCCTGGTAAAATCAATTCATATTGTAACTGTATTGAATAACCGGATACTCGAAGATCATGTAAAATAAAGGTGTGTCTTCGAATTGGGGAAATATACTATTTAAATCGGGGGGGCTGAACATGCGGGTAAAACGAATTGTTACCAATATTAATACGGAGAATATTCCGGCAGCAAAAAGCTTTTACCAGGACATGCTTGAACTTGATTTATTAATGGATCATGGTTGGATTGAAACATATGGCTTGCTTGGGGAGGAGAACGTTCAAATAAGTTTTGCTTCACAAGGCGGCTCCAATACGCCTACACCTGATCTTTCGATTGAAGTTGATGATGTCGATGAGGTGTTTGAACGCATGAGTCGTGCTGGATACACGATAGAATATGGTCCTGCGGATGAGCCTTGGGGGGTTCGTCGATTCTTTGTCCGTGATCCGTTTGGTAAACTTATCAACATCCTTGCTCATGGAAACTAGATTTTTTTGATGAACTCACCCATAGTAATCCCTTACGGATGTCCCATTCGCACAGGCAAGCAGTCCAGTTATCGCGTAAACTGAAGTAGATCAGTGGAGCGAGGTGAAATTCAATGGCTAAAACCAACGAAATACGCCTAAAGGCAAAGCGGTATAAGGCCCGGCCCGTCTACGTGACTCTTCATAGTGGTGAAACGTATATCGGTTACATCACAGATGTGAATAACGGAGGCATGGTGCTTACCGGGGGAGGAAAGGTATCGCAAACGGTGAAAACAGGGGTCAGTTCCCATGGTTCCAACCGAAAGGCTGCTTCACGCAGCAAGGGTGGTCGTTCCCAGAACCGGAAACGGGTGAATGGCACGCACAAGTCAACTACTCGGTCGCGCTCCGTGCCGCGCGCGCAGGTTTCGTCCTTTCTGCCCATGATGGGTTCGCTGTTTGGCGGACTTGGCGGTGCAGCTTCGGCTGGCGGTATGCTTGGCGGCGGCATGCGGCTATTTGGCATGATCCAGCAATTTATGCCGGTTGTGAAAATGGGCTACGGCATGATTAAGTCCATTCATCCGTTTATGGGTGCCGTCAAAGGTCTGATGGCTCCGCCGAGTCAGGCCGAAGAGGAAGAGGCATGACTGATGTTTCAGCCCCTTTGATGTAAGGGGCTTTTCTTTTTTAGTGTCCTGGTGTTATTGTTCAATGGAGTCTTTTAAAAAACTTGTAAAATTCACTGGGGATCTGCCAATCAGGTTTTCCAAAGCGGAATGGGTTTGTGAGAAATCGCCCAGTCGACTTGCCTGAAACATACCCGTAAGCATGCCCACCATCGCTTCCGGTAGGCCACGGGACGTCAAGTGGTTCCGATATTCATCATCCGACACGACAATTCGCCGAATCGGTCGTTCTAAGACTCTGGAAGCAATCGATGCGATTTTATCCATGTCGATCGCTTCGGAAGCCGTAAGGTGAGGAGTAATACCGTCATATCTCTGTTCTGTCAGGATTACCGCTGTCGCTTCAGCCAAGTCGGAATGGGTAGTCCACGCAACAGGGCCATCTTCTGGAGTAATCAATTGTCCTGTTTTCAAGGCATCACCCATCCACATCATCGCCGATGCAGCATAGAAGCCATTTCGCAGCGCAGTGAAAGCTACTCCTGAAGCTTTTAGCATCTCTTCTGTAGCCGCATGAACGTCCATGGGAGGAAAATGCGATGTTGAAGGTGAAAACATTTGGCTCGTGTACAGAAGTCGACGAACACCGGCTTTCTTTGCCGAGTCAATTGCGGTTTGATGCTGACGAATAGCCACTTCTCCCAAGGAGTGGGACGAGATAATGAGAACTTGAGATGCTCCTTCAAAGGCATGAAGAAGACTTTCGGAATTATCGAAATGTCCTTGTCGAACACGAACTCCACGTTCTTTTAGATCCTGCGCGGTGTTCACATCACGGACACTTACACCAATATCTCCTGCAGGGACACGCTTGAGAAGTTCCTCTACGACCTTCCGACCTAATTTTCCATTCGCTCCTGTAACAACAATCATTTCTACACTCATCCTTTCCGTTTTGAAAAAATTCAATAAAGAGTTTCTTGTTATGCGATTTTTTTTGTGCAATCATAATGCTATACGTGTGTTGAAAAGTCGCATAATCAAAAGATAAAAGGATTGAGTTGTGCAAACAACCTGCAAAAGGCTGTTTTTGTTGTGTACCCAACATTTTTGTTTTTTTGTCTGTTAGTGGAGTTCAAGAGAAAGAGGGAGTAGAATGTCAGTTAATCCTCAGGATCCGCGTGTTAAAAGAACCCGTCAATTGTTCGTGCAGGCTTTTAACGATTTGATTGGGAAAAAGAGAAACGTCTATTCCATTTCTGTGCACGATATCACGAATCAAGCAACCGTAAATCGGACAACATTTTATGCGCATTTTCAGGATAAATATGACTTTTTAGAATATTGGATGACGGAAAAGTTCCAAATGATGATAAGGGATAGACTCCCGGAAGAAGCAAAATGCAATGCGGGAAATCTGCGAATCCTTATGCAGAGCATATACGGTTTTCTTTTGCAGTTTCAACAATGCAGTACACCAGGAGACAAGCAGTTTGAAGCTATGTTTGAAAATGCCATGCATCAGGATCTTCATCAACTCCTGGTTAAACGAATAAATGAAGCGCAAATACAGGGATTTTCGCAAGAAAAATTAGAAGCTATGGCACTTGTTATCAGTTGGGGGATATTCGGATCGGCATTGCAGTGGAGCCGGAACCCTCAAGATCGCTCATTCGAAACGATGTTTGAAGAAGTCATTGGGGTATTATCGTTCAATTTGACCCCTTTTTGGGAGAACACAAACCGCTAGGTTATTTCATTTGATGCCCCGACTTTTATAAAAAAGTTGCGAAGCTTACCCCCTTTGGATATGATATTCTAATGGGATGTTTTTGTATTGAAAAGAATAAGGAACATCTAAATCGAAAAGTGGATTAAACCAGTCTTTATTGATGATAAAAGATAGTGAGGTTAGAAAAAATGATTGCAAAAACAGAAGAAGATTTTAATGGTTTAAAGGAAATTGGCAAAATTGTTGCATCTATTAGAGATGAATTGGTACAAAGGACCGTCCCTGGCATAACGACTAAAGAACTTGATGATATAGCCGGAGCGCTTTTTGAGAAAGAAGGCGCAGTTTCAGCTCCAAAAAGTGAGTATGATTTCCCTGGCTATACTTGTATTAGTGTTAATGAAGAAGTGGCACATGGTATTCCCGGGAGTCGGGTGATTCAAGAAGGGGATTTGGTAAATATAGATGTTTCTGGCTCGAAAAACAGCTATTTCGCAGATACAGGAATTTCATTTGTCGTTGGCGAAGGAGCAGAAGTGTTAACAAAAATATGCAAAGTAGCCAAACAAGCGTTTGAAGCAGGTCTTAAAAAAGCAAAACCCGGCTCCAAAAAAAGCGGAATCGGAAAAGCGGTATTCCTGACGGCGAAACAGCATGAATTAACGGTTATTAAAAACCTTACAGGACATGGTGTTGGACGTGCAATTCACGAAGCACCTGACCACATTTATAATTATAATGATACATCGGATGATGAGTTATTGAAGGAAGGCATGGTTATCGCATTCGAACCATTTATTTCAACCTTGGAAGAAGAAGTATTCCAAAAAGAGGACAACTGGACCTTTGCTACCCAAAACAGCTATGTAGCTCAAATAGAACATACGATTATCCTTACTAAAAATGGTCCGATTATTGTCACCCTTTAGTGTAGAGGGATAAGAAGATATGATAAACCCTTTAAAAGTCGCTAATTTGGTCATACCCCTGTCAAGTAGACAGTACAAAAAAA
>NZ_BCNM01000013.1 GCF_001514495.1 Paenibacillus pabuli NBRC 13638 | reverse complement strand
AAAATAACGGGATGTAGCTCAGCTTGGTAGAGCACCTGGTTTGGGACCAGGGGGTCGCATGTTCAAATCGTGTCATCCCGATCTCAAAAAAACGGATTATCTATTATAGATAATCCGTTTTTGCGTTTATTTTAGCTCTATTTTGCAATTCGTGGGGAACGATGATGAGTAATGATACAAGTAGTAAAGCCTCTATCGCGATTGCAGTCAAAACGTAGGGGAATGCTATCTCATTCATGTTATAGCTGCATAAAGCCCAGACCTTTCGGTCACAATAGGTTTAAAAAGTGATAGAAGGGGTTCATGTGAACACGTTTAACTTCAAAAAACAATTCAAGAGACGCTGGCGCCGGTGGAAACGAACCGTATGGATGACAGCAGCATTGATTGCCGTAGCTATACTAACTTACAGTGGTTTGCCTATTTCTTCTGCAATCGAGCGTTTACTAACAACCAATTTCAGCGAGGCTGTATCCACAATGGGACCTGCAGCAATGGAACCAAGATCTGAAGAAGAAGTTCAGACCTTGGTGGAGCAACTTGGACCTGATCCGGACCATTTAACAAGCGTTGTTATGGAGACACAATACATCTGCGGAGTGGAAACGGAACAATTAGGCAAGATGGCTGTCCCCCAGTTGAAAATATTACTCATTCAACATCCCGAATGGGAAGCGGAGGTTAAATCACCAGAAGTATTGCACATTAAGCAGCATGTTGATGATCTTTCTCCAATATGTAAAGAGCAGGCATATATCAGTATAGATGCGGTCGGTAATCTCAATCTTTACGAAGGCCGACCTGGAGAAGAGAAAGTTATTCGTACTTTTTTTCAGATGGATGTAGGCTCGTTGGAGACTTCACTGCCTGAGGGTGTGTTGGAGCAGCTGCAGCAGGGTATCCGTATCCAGGATAAGGATGAATATGACAGCGTGATATCCACGTTCAGTGATTATGCCGTGGACGAAGCCGGTAAAGAAGTACGCAATGGCGGATGAATAAGAAAAGGCTGACGACCTGCACTTATTCATTCTATTGCATCATGAGATGAGAAGAAGCTGGGTACAGCATAGTGAGTGACACGTTGTATTCATACGAAGATGAAACCAAGTGGACATCGGAAGATGTCCTTTTTGTCGTTGTTTGACCGAAATGTTTGAAAATTGAAGATAGCGATTGTAGTTTAGTCACAAATAAAGGCGAGTAAATGATCCGGACAAAGTTTTTCCTGCCGCAGGGTCTATCTTTTGTTATAATGAAATGAACGATACATATGTTCGCTTTTGTAAGGGAGAGATGGTTTTGCGTTTTTTGGGAATTGACCCGGGGATAGCGATTGTTGGTTTTGGTTTTGTGGATAAAATCGGCAGTAAAGTGACGCCTGTACAATATGGCTGTATTCAGACGGAAGCTCATACCCCTGAAGAGGAAAGACTGCTTCATGTATATGAGGGCATGGTACAGCTGATCGATAAATATAAACCGGACGCGGTAGCGCTGGAAAAACTTTTTTTCAATCGTAACGTAACAACAGCAATGTCTGTCAGTCAGGCGAGAGGGGTTATGGTACTGGCTGCAGCTCAGAAGGGACTGCCTATTGCCGAGTATACGCCGATGCAGATTAAACAGGCGATCGTGGGATATGGCAAAGCCGAGAAGCGGCAAGTTCAGGAGATGGTCAAAATGTTTCTGCGTCTGCAGGTCATTCCGAAGCCGGATGACGTAGCGGATGCTTTGGCTGTAGCTGTGTGCCATGCCCACTCTTATACATTAAATTCCAAGTTGAATGAGGTATTGCGAAAATGATTGATTTTTTAAGAGGACAGTTTGTACATCTGGAGAATGAATATATTGTACTTGATGTTCATGGTGTCGGTTATCGTGTGTTCTGTCCGAATCCATATGCATTCGCGAAGCAAGAAGGCGAAATTATGGTGTATACCCATCATCATGTACGTGAAGATGCGATGTTGCTGTTTGGTTTTGCTACTCGGGAGGAACAGAAGTTATTTCGCAAGCTGATCGAGGTATCAGGTATTGGACCTAAAGTAGCTCTGGGGATACTCGCTGGCGGTACGCCGGACCATGTCGTGACAGCAATTTATCAAGAGAATCTGACGTTTCTGACCAAGCTGCCGGGAATTGGCAAGAAAACAGCACAACGTATGATCCTGGATCTCAAGGACAAACTGGATGGATTCGGGGCTGCAACATATGCAACAGGTTTGTTCGCTCCACCTTCAGAAGAAGCAGGAAGCGGCTCTGCCTGGGACGAAGCACGTGAAGGTCTCAAGGCGTTGGGTTATACAGACAGTGAACTGGATAAGGTATGGCTCAAGCTGAAGAAGGATGTTACCTCGGCCGATTCTGTCGATGTGTTGATGAAACGGGCACTGCAAATGCTGTTTACGGGATAACTAATTTTGCATATCGAATCAAGCAGTAACCCGCACAAAAAAGGTAGGGATGAACATGGATGACCGGATTATTTCCGCGAACCTGATGATGGAGGACCAAGCGGTTGAGCTGAGCCTTCGTCCCCGGTATCTGAATGAATATATTGGGCAGAACCAGGTCAAGGAAAATTTGAAAATATACATTGAGGCCGCCAAAATGCGTAATGAGGCGCTCGATCATGTGCTGTTATATGGTCCACCTGGACTGGGGAAAACAACACTTGCTAACATCATAGCCAACGAATTGGGCGTTAACCTACGGACGACATCGGGACCAGCAATAGAACGCCCAGGTGATCTGGCCGCGTTGCTCACAAACTTGCAAGAGGGGGATGTCCTGTTTATTGACGAGATTCACCGTCTTCATCGTACGGTAGAAGAAGTGATGTACCCGGCGATGGAGGACTTTGCGTTGGATATCATGATCGGTAAAGGTCCAAGTGCCCGTTCCGTACGTCTTGATCTGCCATCGTTTACTCTGATTGGCGCTACAACGCGTGCAGGCTTGCTGTCTGCCCCTCTTAGAGACCGGTTTGGCGTTATTAGTCGGCTGGAGTTCTACACGGTGGATGAGCTGGCCTATATCGTCTCACGAGCCTCAGAGATTTTAGGGGTGGAGATTATTGGTAATGCAGCCGAAGAAATCGCATTGCGCTCCCGTGGGACGCCGAGGATAGCCAATCGACTCCTGAAAAGGGTGCGTGACTTTGCCCAGGTACGGGGAGATGGCATCATCACACAGGCACTCGCGGAAGAAGCACTGCAACGCCTTCAGATTGATCCACGTGGATTGGACGAAATTGATCACAAAATGCTCAAATCAATGATTAATAGTTTCCGGGGAGGCCCGGTGGGATTGGATACGATTGCCGCTACAATTGGTGAGGAGAGCCAGACCATTGAGGATGTCTACGAGCCTTATCTGCTGCAGATTGGCATGCTTCAACGCACACCAAGAGGCAGAATTGTAACGGATATGGCCTATCATCATTTGGGACTGCCGGTTCCACCGAGAGATGGGAAGTAATTTAAAATTTTATATCAATCGGATATCTTAAATAAAACTTGGGAGCAATATGGAGAGGAGTCTGATCGTGGGGAAAGTAATGCAAACGAAGAAGTGGAGTCGGCGTTTGAAGGTATTGGCCGCAGCTCTGTTGACCGTAGGATGCCTGCAAGTGCCTGTTTATGCCGCTGAGGGCAACGGGCAGATGATCCGGGTAGCCATGTTTGCGAACCTGGGGAGTACGTATAAAGCGACTACACCACTGATTACGCTTGAGTCGGGTGGAACATGGAATATTGGTTCGGAAAGCGGAGCAAGTATAACTCTTCCAGCAGGACAAATTCGTTTCACTGTGGATGGATTCCGCGTAAAAGTGTTGGAAACAGGCGATTTCAAAACGGCGGCAGCAGCTGCAAAATTGTTGCAGGCAACCAGTGACAAGCCATTGTTATTTACATCGTCTCTGAGTGGGAAAGCGACTTACCAGCTGTACACGGGGAATTATGCTACAGAAGCCTTGGCTGGACAAGCGGTAGCACGTGTACAGAAGGTAACAGCAGCTGTGCTGGGTGGCCAGCAGCCCGCAGTGACCGGCAGCAAACGTCTCTCTACAGGAACCTACAGTTCGCTTCAAGAGGCTGAGGCAGCACTGTCTTCCATAGCTGGAGCGGGGTTTAGCTCTTATACAGTACTGCAGCTGAGTGGCGGTACTCAGGGGTATACGGTATGGATTGGAGAAGCTACAAGTGATGCAGAGCTGGCAGCACTGAAGAAAAATGTGGAAGCCAGCGTTCCGGGAGTAAGCCTATCTCCGGTAAATAGTAATAGTGCCGCACTTATAATCCGCCAGGATGCAGGCTTAAGTACAGACACCTTAAAAACAGCCCCGCATTACACTATTGCCGGCAGTGAAGCTAAAGTCTTTGTGCAAGGAGACGGCAGCGGAATCAAAGTGGTGGAGCGTTCCGGGCGGACGTATCGCGGTGACATGGAAATTAGCATTGTAAGCGGCGATTTGGCTTTGGTTAATGTAGTTCCACTGGAGCAATATTTATACTCTGTTGTCGGTGCAGAAGTTTATTCATCGTGGCCAACAGAGGCGCTGAAAGTACAGGCTGTCGCTGCACGCTCTTATGCGCTTCAACAGGGAGACCGTTTCAAAATTGCCAATGTTGTGGATACAACGCTGAGTCAGGCATACAACGGAATGGGTTCAGAAAATGATAAAGTCTCCAGTGCAGTTGACGCCACCTCTGGAGAAGTTATCAAGAGCGGTGGTAAAATTGTGGAAGCTGTATTCTCTTCCAATGCGGGGGGAAAGACTGCACATCCATCCGAAGTATGGAACGGAGGCGCGGGTGTGTTCAGTAATGTAGACAGTCCCGGGGACACGTCGGCTCAAGCAGGCTTACATACATGGTACCATGTACTGCTGAGCTCTGGAGTCAGCGGGTACATCCGTGAAGATAATATAAAGGAACTGACGACCAAAACAGATGCAGGGCTGGCCAAAGTGACGGTTACTGCCCAAAATACCAATGTGCGTCCCATTCCGTTAATTCAGTCAAATGTTGAGCCGATAGCGAAAATGAATCCAGGCAACGAGGCTGTTGTTCTGGCCAGAGTGCCGCAGTCCAACGATTATGCTTGGGTAAGAGGACCGTTCACGTCAGCCCAGTTGGTTAAAACCCTGCAGGGTAAAACGACTTCTACTGTTCCATCCTCCATCTCAACGCTCGAAGTCACCAAGCGCGGGCCATCAGGAAGAGCACTTGAAGTTACTGCCAACGGCCAGCCCATGACGGTAAAATATGCAGATACATACCGCTCTGCTTTAGGTGGATTACCGAGCACTTTATTTGATATTGCAGGGACCGGAAGTTATACTGTATTAGGCGCTGACGGCAAGACGGCAAGCAAAACCGGCTCACAAGGGGCAGCTGTACTATCTGCTTCCGGTACAGGAACTTCATCCAGTAATGCTCTTGTAGTGATGAGCGGTGATGGTCAAGCGAGAGCTGTAACGCAGGGCCAAACCTTCATGTTTATTGGTCAGGGCAACGGCCACGGATTGGGTTTGTCCCAATGGGGAGCCAAAGGCATGGCTGATGAAGGGTATGATTACCAGGCAATATTGAAACACTATTATCAAAATGCGACTATTGTTAAGGAATGAATCCAAGATGAATGTGAACTTATATGATTTTGAATTGCCGGAGCAACTCATTGCACAGACACCATTGCTTGAACGCACGGCGTCCCGGTTACTGACCTTAAACAAGGAAAGCGGTGAGGTTAAACACCACACGTTTCCTGATATTATTGAATTTCTTCAGCCTGGAGATACACTGGTGTTAAACGATACTCGTGTTCTTCCAGCCAGGTTGTTTGGGACCAAAGAGGATACCGGAGCAAAGGCAGAGGTGCTTTTGCTCAAAAACGTGGAAGGCGATCGTTGGGAAGCGCTGGTTAAACCAGGCAAGAAATTGAAGGCCGGTTCGGTCATCGTTTTTGGCGACGAGCTCAAAGCAGTCATTGATGAAGAAGGCGAAATGGGGGCTCGTATGCTTACGTTCTCCTATGATGGCATCTTTCAGGAGATTCTGGATCGTCTGGGAGAAATGCCGTTGCCTCCGTATATCAAAGAGACACTGGATGACCGGGAGAGGTACCAAACCGTCTATGCGAAACACGAAGGATCGGCAGCCGCGCCAACAGCAGGACTACATTTTACCGATGAACTGCTGGATCGAATTCGGGACAAAGGCGTGAATGTCGCCTTCATCACCCTCCATGTTGGACTCGGAACTTTCCGGCCAATGTCAGTGGATGTTGTGGAGGAGCATGTCATGCATGAGGAATATTATTCCTTGTCTAAAGAGACGGCGGATCTGATTAATGAAACGAAAAAACGTGGCAATCGTATATTTGCGGTAGGGACAACGAGTTGTCGAACACTGGAAACGGTAGGTAGCAAGTTTGAGAATGGGCAGTTGCAAGAAAGCAGTGGCTGGACCAAGATCTTTATTTACCCGGGATATACATTCAAAGTGATCGATGGAATGCTTACGAATTTTCATCTCCCGAAATCCACGTTGGTTATGCTGGTCAGTGCGCTGGCGGGTAGAGAGCATATTATGCAGGCATATGAGGAAGCGATTAAAGAGCAGTACCGTTTCTTTAGTTTTGGCGATGCTATGTTGATTTATTAATAAGGCAATACGATTAATTTCTAGAGGATGATTAAAACCAATGGCAGCAATTACGTATGAACATATCAAAACCTGCAAACAATCCGGAGCTCGTCTGGGACGTGTACATACACCTCACGGTATTATTGAGACACCAACCTTCATGCCCGTAGGAACACAGGCGACGGTGAAAACAATGAGTCCCGAAGAACTGAAAGAGATGGATGCTCAGATCATTCTGAGCAATACGTATCATCTATTTCTGAGACCGGGCCATGAAATTATTCGTCAGGCTGGCGGATTGCACAAATTCATGAACTGGGATCGCCCGATTTTGACCGATAGCGGCGGGTTTCAAGTGTTTTCTCTCAGTGAGATGCGCAAAATTACAGAAGAGGGTGTTAACTTCCGCTCCCATCTCAACGGGGACAAAAAGTTCCTTTCACCTGAAGTTGCAATGGAGATTCAGAATGCACTGGGTTCCGATATCATGATGGCGTTTGATGAGTGTCCACCTTATCCGGCTGAGTACGAATATGTGAAAAAATCACTTGAAAGAACGAGCCGCTGGGCAGAACGTTGTCTGGAAAGTCATGCTCGTCCGAATGATCAAGGGCTGTTTGCCATTGTACAGGGAGGCATGCATGAAGATCTTCGCCGTCAGAGCGCGGCAGATTTGACTTCCATGGATTTCCCGGGGTATGCTATTGGTGGACTGAGTGTTGGAGAACCGAAACATTTGATGTATGGCGTATTGGATTATACAGTTCCTTTGTTGCCGTCCAATAAACCACGCTATTTGATGGGTGTAGGTTCACCCGATGCATTGATTGAGGGATCGATTCGCGGAGTGGACATGTTCGATTGTGTTCTGCCTACCCGAATTGCCCGTAACGGAACTACGATGACCAGCCAGGGACGACTGGTAGTTCGTAATGCCAAGTTTGCAACCGATTTTGGGCCACTGGACCCTGAATGTGATTGCTACACTTGTCGTAACTATTCCAGAGCTTATCTGCGTCATTTAATCAAGGCGGATGAAACGTTTGGCTTGCGTTTGACAACCATTCACAATCTTCATTTCTTGCAGAATTTGATGCGCAATGTGCGCAAAGCCATAATGGAAGATCGTCTGCTTGATTTCCGGGATGAATTTTTCGATCAATATGGTCTTCACGACAATGACAAAGGTTTCTGATCAGGTTTTTGCAGAACCGAAGTAAGAAGGTTATTTGTATGTATAGTCGATAAGGGGGAGTTTGAATGTTCCAAGGATTAACAGCTACAACGGCCAATGCGGGCGGAGGAATTGTGTCTCTGATCGTACCTCTGGTACTTATGGTTGCGATTTTTTACTTCTTGATGATTCGTCCACAGAATAAAAAGCAGAAACAACGTAACGCCATGCTCGGCCAGTTGAAAAAAGGCGATAAAATTGTTACAATCGGTGGCCTTCACGGAACCATTGCTGAAATCACGGATGACGTGGTTGTATTGCGTGTTAACGATGTAACCAAACTTACATTTGATCGCAATGCGATTAGCAGTGCAGTTGCGCGTGAAACGGCTGAATAAATTATAGATGTGTTAAAGCCTGTAAGGCTATGAGCTAAGAGTACGTTTTCAGCGTATTCTTATTGTTCAGAGAACCGGATCTCTTTTGGAGGCCCGGTTCTCTTTTTATTTTTATGACGAATGGTACCTCGGTACTCCCTCTATGATCTCCGTGTGTTGACTCCAAAAATGCCCCCGAGCGCAGAGATTAGAAATGCACTTGCAAGCTGCAGACTATCTTTCCAATTGAATGAAGCATCGAGTGCCAGAAATCCAATCAGTAACACAATCAGCCCGTAGATCACTCCCGTAATGCCCCCATGATACCAGCCTTTCTCACCTGACCTTTTACCGGATATAAATCCACCGACCAGCAAGGACAAGCCATGAACGACGTACGTATACAGAGAAAGATCCTGTTCCCGCATTCCAGTCATCCAGAGAAAGAAGGATAGAATCAGTGCGCCCAGCAACATCCACACAAAAGCATGACAGAGGCCGGAAAGAGTCGGGTTAGTCATTCGAAATGAAACCATTCGGCGAATCAACTGCATGAAGCAACCCCCTTGTACAAGTTTGAAATTAATACAGTGTATGGTCAAGCCTTCCGACTTATGAACTGAATTTTCCATTAAATGAACAGTTTAAATTTGCATGAGCCTGTAAGCTTCAGGCCAAAATAGGGATTACGCTGCAGGTACCTGTATAAAACTCGGATTTGAAGGAGGAACCCTGTTGTGAATTTTGAAGATATCAGTGCACATGTCTTTCGAACCATACTGATGTATTTTATCGTTTACGGTGCAATCAGACTGATGGGCAAACGAGAAATTGGGAAGCTGTCCATGTTTGATCTGGTGGTTTCCATTATGCTTGCAGAGATTGCCGCTTTTGTAATTGAGGATATTGATAAACCACTATTCCATGGCATTGTGCCCATGTTGACGGTACTTATCGTGCAGATTGTTATGGCTTTTCTCAGTCTCAAGAGCCGTAAATTACGGCTAATAATTGATGGGAAACCAACCGTGTTGATATCCAAGGGAACATTACATCGGGATGAGATGCGCAAGCAGCGGTACAACCTGGATGATCTTCTGCTTCAATTACGGGAACAAAATATTGATAGCATTGGTGAAGTGGAGTTTGCCATTTTGGAGACGACAGGCAAGTTAACCGTTTTCCCCAAAAATCAGTCCTCCTCCAATGGCAATAATGCCTCTGGCAAGGATGGATCTACGAATAGCATACAAAAAGCAAGAAAAGAAAAGGTCGATGGCTTCCAAAATATTAAGTATGAAGGGCTGCCCCTGCCTCTGATCATGGATGGTAAAGTGCAGGACCAGAACCTTGAGCTCATTCAGAAAACAAGATTTTGGCTTAAAAATCAGATGCAGGGGAAGGGAATTCTGGATTTCAAAGATGTGTTTTTATGTTCCATCGACCATAACGGGAAAGTATACGTAAGTTTGAAAGATGAAAAGTAAATTTTATTTACGGGAACGGCGCTTAAACCAGGAACCGATAATGGGAACACGGGAAAGATCGTGAAAATCAATCATTTTAGTCCAGCCCATAACGATGAAATAAACGATCAAACCAACCAAAGGAGCGAGGATCATTCGTAGCCAAAACGGAAGCAAAGTCGCAGTTTGCTCGTAAATCACAAGAGTCGCACCACCCATGATGAGCATACCCGTCGCTGTTTTGACCCAATCCATGATTTTGAAACGGAACTGAAGCAGGCTGCGCACACTTCTTGCATGGAGCAGAGTAACTACCGTTGAGTTCACGCAAATGGCAATGACCGCTCCAAAAATGCCATATTCCGGCCGGGATGCTAGCATTAAAATTAACGTAATTTTGATAACAGCACCAATAAACGTATTGAGCAGTGCCTTTCCCGGACGATCGAGTGCCTGAAGAGCCGCTTGAAGCGGAGCCTGGATATAGATAAACAAAGCAAAAGGAGCCATGAGCTTGAGCATGCTTCCGATCGATGCATCATTGTACAGCATGAGACACATCGGTTCGGCAAGCACATACATAAATACAGAAAATGGAGCACCTGTTACGAGTGCCAGCCGCAAGGCCTGGTGCATTCGTTTATGAATCAGGGCACGATCACCTTGAGCGGAAGCTTCTGACAAGGAAGGCACAAGTGATGTGGCTAAAGAGGACGTCAATGCACCAGGTAATAACAGCAGTGGAATAATCATGCCTTGTAACGCACCATATTGAGCTGTAGCGAGTCCTTTGGAGATACCGGCAAGAGCGAGACTCTGGGCGGTAACAATTGTTTCAGCCAAATAGGACAGAGAACCGACCAATCTCCCAGCAGTAACCGGAACCGAAATGGCGAGTAAGCGACGTAGTAGTCCAGGCTGTGATCCGGTTGACTGTTTAATCACCTTAGACTTGGATTCCATGTGAGAAGTGCGAGTGGAATGAAGTAAATCAGGTCCTGATTCCTTTTTCTGTCTAGCATAGTTCCACAATAATACGAGCATGCCGAAGAATTCGCCGACAAGCGCTCCGAGCATGGCGCCTGCGGCAGCTTGGGCAATACCCTGGGGCAAAAGGAGCCACGCAAACCAGATCACACAGACGATACGAATGATGGTTTCAACGATGGATGAAATGGCAGTAGGCATCATGTTCTGCTTCCCCTGGAAATAACCTCTGTAGACAGCAGATACGGCGATGATGGCAATCATGGGGCTCATGCTGACAAACGTATGATATACTCTCTCATCTGTCAGAACATAACGAGTGACCCAAGGAGCGAAGATGATACACAAAAACATAAACACAACACCAAGAGTTAGTGTAAAGCTCAAGCTGATTTGCAAAATTCGCTGGGGTGAATAGCGGTTGGCACCTGTATCCGCCTCAGCAACTAGCTTGGCTACGGCTAGTGGGATACCGCCTGTAATTAATGTGACGAGCACGATGAAAAAGGGGTAGCTCAGTTGGTAGATGCCAACACCTTCTGCACCGATAACCCGTGGCAGCGCAATGCGCGGGATGAAGCCCAGAATCCGATTGATAATACCTGCCGCGAGCAGGATCATGGCTCCCTGGATAAATGTCTGTTTCTTCAAGAATACCCCTCTTTCCCGGTTGAAAAGTACAGGTTTTCATAAACGGGACAAAGCCGTCGTTCTTCATCCTATGCCAGTCCTTTATCTTCTCATGACAACTTGGACACAATTAACAAAAAGATCCATCATCCACAAGAAGGAATATGATCGGGTAAAGTCGAATGATGTAATATTGATGCCGCATAAAGGCTTGGATGTACGAAGGGAGGCTCCCCGTTGGAAGATATGAATGATGTGGAGTTGGAACAGTCTATAGAGATGCTCTGCCGCAGCAAGGCAGAGGAATTAAGGCTTGTCGGTTACGAATATGTCACCAGCAAAGATGTCTGGAATTGCGTTAGTCATAAATATGAAAAGCAGGGCATTCCACCGCTTCACCAGCTGGTGAACGACATATTGTCGCTGAAAGCAACAAGCTTTATGAACTTTATGACCGTGTCTGCATACCGGGGGTCCTCTTTCTAGCGAAAGGGATCTTTTTTGTTGGAAATTGACTGCTTTTTACGGCATCGCTATAATAGGAATATTGAGAACGAAAGGGGATCTAGGAACGGCATGAAAAGAATCGTCAGTTTCATTTTGGTCGTGCTTGTGACCGCAGGAGTAATGTTGGGCACAAGTCCAGGGCTGCTCAAAAATATACGCTTGGGCCTTGATTTAAAGGGAGGCTACGAGATCTTATATGAAGCAGAGCCGCTGGAACAAGGACAACAAGTCACCAAAGCATCTTTGGTGCAAACAGCCAAAAGTCTGGAGAGCCGTGCCAATGCGCTCGGAACAAGTGAGCCGGAAGTAACAACTGAAGGAACGAACCGGATCCGCTTGAAGTTGGCAGGGGTTACTGACGAGGCTGAGGTTAGAGCCAAAATGAAAGAACCTGCTGTCATGACCTTCCGCAGTAAGGCGAAGAATGACAAAGAAGGCGAATACACCAAAATCGAGCTTCGGGGAAATGAGTTTGTTGAGAATGGTGCCAAAGTGGTATTCAACCAACTCAACGAGCCGATGATCGATATCCAGGTTAAAGACAAAGCCAAGTTTGCTGAAGTCACCAAACGTTTGATTGGACAACCTTTGGCCATCTATCTGGATGATCAATTGCTGTCAGCTCCAACCGTGCAGCAGCAGCTGAGCGATGGTTCCGCACAAATTACAGGTAACTATTCACGTGAGGAAGCCAATCAGCTTCGGGATACCATTAATTTGGGTGCGTTGCCACTGAAACTGACAGAGAAATACTCTCAAAGCGTTGGTGCAACGCTCGGTAAGCTTTCTCTGGATCAGACGATTAAAGCGGGATTAATTGGTTCCGTAATTATCCTGGTGTTCATGATTGGTTTGTATCGTATTCCGGGGATTATTGCGAGCTTCGCCCTGATTACACATACGTGGCTGGTACTTGCGATCTTCTATATGGGAGAATTCGTGCTTACCCTTCCGGGGATTGCGGCATTTATCCTGGGTATTGGAATGGCCGTGGATGCTAACATCATTACGTATGAACGGATCAAGGAAGAAATGCGCAGCGGCAAGTCGATTCTGTCTTCAGTTAGGGCTGGTGGTAAAAGTTCATTCCGTACCATTATTGACTCCAACATTACGACCATTATTGCTGCCGCAGTTATGTTCTTCTTGGGTACTGGTGCAGTTAAAGGTTTTGCACTCGTGCTGATTTTTGACATCGTGACCAGTATTATCACGAACATTTTCTTCTCCCGCTTCCTGTTGACCCTGCTTGTGCGGGCTAACGTATTGAAGAAGCCTAAGTACTTCGGAGTGAAGGAGAGTGAAATTCGTGCGCTTTAATTGGAATTTTGATTATGTTAAGGGCAGTAAAATTGCCTATATTTTTTCTATTATTTTGACCATCGCCGGGATTATAAGTATTCTAGCTCTGGGGTTAAATTATGCAGTTGATTTCCGCTCAGGTTCAAATGTGGATATTACTGTATCCAAAGCAATCACGACGGAGCAAATCAAGCCGATTGTGACGGAGCTTGGCGTTGACGCAAACGATGTTCATATTACTCCTGGTGCTGATCGGGTGAACGTTCGGTTTTCGAATGTTTTGGATGAAACTCAGGAAAGTAAGTTTAAGCAAGAGTTCACCAAACTGGATTCAACCGCTTCTTATGAAGTCAATACGGTTGACCCGGAGATGGCTAAAGAGCTTGAACGCAATGCCATATACGCGGTTCTTATCGCAAGTGTCGGGATTATGATCTATGTAGCCATCCGATTTGAATGGCGGTTTGGATTGGCTGCTGTAATTGCGCTTTTCCATGATGCGTTTGTAGTCATTAGTGTATTCTCCATCTTCCGTTTGGAAGTTAATTTGACCTTCATTACGGCTGTACTAACGATTGTCGGATTCTCGATCAATGATACAATCGTTATCTTTGACCGGATTCGTGAGAATTTGCGTTTTGCCAAAAAGACTACGAAAGCCGACTTGCGTGAAGTAGTCAACCGCAGTTTGGCGCAAACGATGACACGTTCCCTGAATACGACGTTCACCGTATTTGTCGCTTCGCTCTGCTTGTTTATTTTTGGTGGGGAATCCATTCGCATGTTCTCACTTGCCATGGTCATCGGAACGTTGTTCGGTGCATATTCTTCGATCTACATCGCCGCTCCATTGTGGCTGGCGCTCAAAGGTAAACAAACAGAGAAACCTAAAGCAGCTGTCAAAGCATCCAACTAAATATGTTATAGTAAAGCCGCGTCTGCCAGGCGCGGTTTTGCAACTTTAGGTGAGTAATAAAGGGGGCATATCCATGACCAGAGAACGTATCCCTTCTGCTCACGCTGCCACGTGGAGCGGGATCGCCGGGAATATGACACTTGCAGTAATTAAGGCTGGATTCGGTTATATGGCAAACAGCAAATCGCTGCTTGCAGACGGCCTGTACTCAGCCTCAGAAGCTGCTTCTTCATTGTCCGGTCTCTTTCCCTCGAAGTCTGTACAAACGAAAAGCAAGGCTCGTAGGGAGCGGTCAAAGGAACATTCACGTATCGCGAGACCTGGGATTTCGGTATTATTGTCTGTGCTCATTCTTATGGGTGGCTTGCAAATTGCTATCTCCGCTCTGACTAGTCTGTCTGGAGATGAACCCGAATCGCTGGAGAAGTACACTCATGCACTAGTGGTGGCTTTTGCAGCGTTAGCTGTCAAGGAAGCGATCTTTCAATACCAGTATCGGTATTTCCGTAAACGAAATCAATCGCAGGCTCTGGCTTATGCCCAGCAGCATCGGCGGTCGCTTTACTGTTCACTTGTTGTATTGGTCGGCATTATAGGTTCCATGGCAGGGGAGACCACGGGGTGGAGCATTCTTCGATACATGGACCCTGCCGCTGCCTTGATTGCTTCCTGTTTTGTGCTTCACAAAGGGTATAGAATGATTGTGGATACGGTGTATGGTTCACTCGTTCAGGAACTGGAACAAGAAGAGGCACATGATTTCAAAGAGACGGTGCAGCGTGTATATGGCATCATTACGATTGAACATCTGGTTGCTCGTGAACAAGAACATGATGTAACGATTGAACTGGTCATTAGTGTGAACCCCAGAATTTCCGTGCTTGAGGCACAGGAAATTGCAAATCGGGCGAAGACACTGCTCCTGACCCGGTTCAGTCATGTCAAAGAAGTACAGATTCAAGCCATACCTTATGATCCCGGATATCCTTATAAATCCAATCATGAACTGCCAGATCCTGAAGCGACATTAATTCAGTAATGAAGCTTGGTCCAGTAGATCAGGAAAGGAGCGTTATCATTGCTTTATTCGCAATACCGGTGGAACACACCGAATATCGATTTGGAGGCGGCTGCGGGACTCTCGCAGGCGCTTTCCGTTTCATCACTTGTTGGACGTTTACTGGTCAGTCGGGGGGTTCATAATGAATCAGAGGCTGAGCAATTTCTGCATCCTGATCTGAATCAGATGCATGATCCTTATCTGCTTCTAGGCATGAAAGAAGCTGTGCCCCGAATCCAGCAGGCCATTGAGCGGGAAGAACATATTTTAATATATGGGGACTACGACGCGGACGGAGTATCCAGTACATCGCTGATGATTCATTTAATGCGCCATCTTGGCGCATCCTACGACATTTATATTCCCCATCGTTCCAATGAGGGATACGGTCTGCACAATCATGCGCTGGATTGGGCCCATCAACAGGGGGTCACGCTGATTATCACGGTAGATACCGGAATCAGTGCCGTAGAGCAGATCGCCTATGCGGCAACACTGGGAATGGAAGTCATTGTGACGGATCATCATGAACCACCTGAAGTTTTGCCTGAGGCCTATACGCTCATTAATCCCAAGCTTCCGGACTGTCCTTATCCTTTTAAAGGATTGGCTGGTGCGGGTGTAGCTTTAAAGCTGGCTCAGGCATTAATTGGAGAAGTGCCTGGAGAATGGATGGAGATTGCCGCGATCGGTACGGTTGCCGATTTGATGCCTTTGGAAGGTGAGAATCGGGTTATCGTCAGTTATGGTGTTGAGTCCATGCGAGGCACACGTCTGCCTGGTGTAAGTGCTCTGCTTGAAATTAGTGGCGTGGATCAAAGTCAGGTTACTTCAATCAATATTGCCTTTGCCATGGCTCCGCGCATTAACGCCAGCGGACGTCTGGATCACGCTGGAAGGGCAGTGTCGCTGCTTACAACCGAGGATCTGGATGAGGCACATACTCTGGCAGGCCAACTGGACTTGCTGAATCGTGAAAGGCAACAGGTTGTTGAGGGCATACTTTTGGAAGCGACAGCCCAGTTGGAGCAGAAAATGGAGCTTAACTCAGGGGCCGTCCCGGATGTCATCGTTTTGGCGGGAGAAGGTTGGAATGTCGGAGTTGTAGGTATTGTAGCTTCCAAGTTACTTGAACGATACTATCGGCCAACGCTAATCCTGGGCATCGATCCGGAGAGCGGCGCTTGTAAAGGCTCAGCACGCTCTATAGAAGGACTGGATATCTATGAGGCATTAACGGCTTGTAAACACATGATGGACCATTATGGGGGTCACCCAGCTGCAGCAGGCATGAGTCTTCATCGTGATCAACTTAAAGAGCTCGAAGCAGGACTGAACGAGTTTGCTGCAAATGTATTGAAGGAAGAAGATTTTGTTCCCCATCGTCTTGCTGATGATGAATGCAGAATCAGTGATGTGCCGTTACAGGTCATTCAAGAAATCGACAGGTTGCAACCGTTTGGCATGAGCAATCCTTCCCCTCGCTTTGTATTTCGCCATGTAACTGTAAAAGAAACACGGACGATGGGACGTGAGAAACGTCATCTGAAACTGGTTTTGGAACAGGACGGACAGCAGCTGGAGACAGTCGCTTTTGGCAAGGGAGCATTGGCTGAGTTTTTGCCGCCAGGGTCCATCATAGATGTGATGGGGGAATTGTCCATTAATGAGTGGAATGGAATGAGAAAGCCACAATTGATGCTGCAGGACATCCACGTCCCGCAGGCGCAAGTGTTCGATCTGCGAGGCAATACGGAGCCGCTGAACGCGATGAAACAGTTCCTGAGTGCGCTTGATGTACATTTACGATACAAGTCAGGCTCTATCGGTGCCATCGTCCGCAAAGAAACGAATGTTTCCGAGGGAAATTCATTGTATGAACCGGGCCTTTGGGTATATGATAGAAAGGTCGGGTTGTTTCCGTGTAATGCTGCTGCGCAGCATTATGGACAGGAACAGATCCGGACGTTATTTGTGTTTGATACGCCGGAAACCCCGGAACAACTTGATGCCATGCTGTCCTTATTTAGCGGAGCCGAGAATATCATCCTGCTGCACGGATCAGGCAACCACCGAGATCGCCTTCAGATGCCTTCCAGAGAACTTTTTAAGCGTATTTATATGCTGGTGTCTAAATGGAGAGCTGAGCCGGTGGATGAACAAGAGATTACTCCTTTGCTCAGTCGTCAGTGTGGATGCTCGACACGCATGATAACCATGATGCTGAATGTTTTTGAAGAGTTATCGTTCATTACCAGAGACAATGGGAAGATAGCGTTTGTGGATAACCCGCCCAAGCGTGAGCTAACCGCTTCGCGTCACTATCAGGCACTGGAAAGTATGGCCGAGACAGAGCAGGTGATGCTGGATGCACCCACCCCTCAGCTGACTCAATGGATGATATCCCGGATGAAGGGCGTATCTTAGATAGAAGTTGTGCTATTTATTTTAGGAGGAGATTATTTTGGATTTTAAAGAGTATATTCGTGTCATTCCTGACTTTCCACAACCGGGAATCAGCTTCAAAGACATTACGACATTGTTGAAGGATGGAGAAATGTACCGCAAGGCGATCAATGAGCTGAAAGTAATGGTTTCGGATCTCAAAATTGACGTTATTGCTGGACCTGAAGCACGTGGATTCGTTGTGGGCGCTCCTCTGGCGTACGCTCTGGGTGTCGGTTTTGCTCCGATTCGTAAAAGCGGAAAATTGCCTGGAGAGACGATCGAAGTCGGTTATGATCTTGAATATGGCAAAGATACGCTTGCTATGCATACAGATGCGATCGAAAAAGGACAAAATGTCCTGATTGCGGATGATCTGCTGGCGACAGGCGGAACTATTGCTACCTCCATTAACCTGATTGAACAATTGGGTGGCAAGATTGCAGGTGCAGCATTCCTGATTGAGCTGTCCGATTTGAATGGACGTGCGAAATTGCCTGGAATTGATGTATTTACATTGATGAATTACTAGGATTTCGGCATGTGTTGCTGTGAAATCATGTGAACTGGATTATCCCTTTTCCCGGGAAATAATATACAGCATTAACTATTTTCAAAAAAAGCCTGTTCTCAACCCGTAAAGGTTAGAGAGCAGGCTTTTTGCATGGTACGCTATATCCATTGTATATGCGAAGAAGAATAAAAACGGTTCGTTCAGGCAATTGAAACTAGAAATCAATCTGGAGTTTTCTCGGTTAAAGGCTGTTTCTCCGTTTGATCATTCGACCAGCCAAGTACTTCAAACAATTTAAATAACAAGCTTAGCAAGATTCCGACGATGGTTGCCAGAGCCATTCCCTTGAGATGAACACCGTAAAACGTGATCTCAGTACCACTGAGCCCGATGACAAGTACAAGGGTAGTTAGCAGCAGGTTGGTTGGTTTGGCAAAATCCACTTTCTGTTCGACCAGAATACGCAAACCGGATGCCGCAATAACTCCGAACAGAAGCAGGGATACACCGCCCATAACCGGAACGGGAATGTTAGCTATAAGGGCCGAGAACGTACCGGAAAACGAAAGCACAACCGCAATGACGGCTGCGCCGCCAATAACATACGTCGAGTAAACCCGGGTCAGAGCCATAACACCAATATTTTCACCATAAGTTGTATTCGGTGTTGACCCTACAAAACCGGAAAGAATGGTTGAAACGCCGTTTCCGAGCAGGGAGCGATGCAGACCCGGGTCCTTGGACAGATCCTTGCCCACAATGCTGCTCGTTACTAGCAGATGTCCGATGTGCTCAACAATGACAACAAGGGCGACAGGTAAAATGGTAAAGATGACAGACCAGTCAAATGACGGCGTTGTTACGGTAGGCAGCGAGATAAAGTCAGCGTTCGCTATATTCCCGGTATTTACTTCACCCATAAAGTATCCAAGCACGTAACCGGATACAATCCCGATTAGAATGTGAATGATCTTGGGGAACCCACGGAAGGTTACTGCACCAATAACAGTGATACCAAGAGTAACCATGGCTAAAATAATCGGTTTGGCTTGAGGTATCCAGTTGGGGTTCTCAGCAGGGCTTGAATTGATCAGACCAGCCATTCCTGCTGCCACCGGTACAAGCTCCAGGCCAATCAGTGCAACGATGGCACCCATAACCGCTGGAGGGAAAACCACGTTAATCCAGCCTGTCCCCGCATACTTGATAATAAGAGCTACAATGCAGAAAACAACTCCTGTTATGATGAACGCTCCAAGTGCCATGGAGTATCCGTTGTTAGGGTGTTCGAGTAGCACGGAAGAAACAGGTGCGATAAAAGCAAAACTTGAGCCAAGATAAGCAGGAATCTTTCCTTTACACATAAGTATGTACAACAATGTTCCAATGCCGTTCATAAGCAGGATCATACTTGGGTCGACACCGAACAGGTTCGGCACGAGTACCGTGCTGCCAAACATGGCGAATAAATGCTGGAGACTCAGCAGTGAGCCTGAGCCAAGCGGCATTTTTTGATTTACCTGAATTTCACGTTCCAAAGCATATTCATCTCCTTTTTCCGAAACACAAATCTTCAATATAGTACAGAGTTTCTCATAATTAAGCAATAACATTTTTCTGTTGAGCAGGGTAAAACGGTAAATAACGGCAATAATGCGTAGTACATGAGGACAATTCCCACCCCGTGTCGTATATGGGGCAGCATCTTTCAGAAATGATACATAACGTTTAAGATAAATGGATATATGCTCTTATTCGTCAGTAGTTGACGGGAAACGGGCGAAGCGTCATAATTATAGGAAATTACTTTTACGGGGAACCTGTGTTGATATCATGTCACGGGTTCCATTTTGTATAGAAAGGACACGGAACAGATCAGAATGGGCATAGAGCAATTACTCGAGAAGGCCGGGGCATATATCAAAGAACCCGATCTGGTGCGCATACGTGAAGCTTACGAATTTGCTGATCAGGCCCACCATGGACAGACGCGAAAATCGGGAGAACCGTATATTCTGC
Organism: Paenibacillus pabuli NBRC 13638; assembly: GCF_001514495.1. Lineage (GTDB taxonomy): Bacteria > Bacillota > Bacilli > Paenibacillales > Paenibacillaceae > Paenibacillus > Paenibacillus pabuli. The sequence goes on along the minus strand of NZ_BCNM01000013.1, from coordinate 220,073 downwards.
ATCCGCTTGCGGTTGCCGATATTGTTGTAAACATGCAGATGGACACCATCTCCATAATTGCAGCGCTTCTTCATGATGTAGTAGAAGATACTACGGTTTCACTTGAAGAAATCCGCAATCATTTCGGCAATACGTGTGCCATGCTTGTTGACGGCTTGACGAAGCTGGAACGTATTCAGTTCCGCTCCAAGGAAGAACAGCAGAACGAGAACTACCGCAAAATGTTCATCGCCATGGCGCAGGACATCCGTGTCATCGTGATCAAATTGGCTGACCGTCTGCATAATATGCGGACACTCAAGTTTCAGTCGGAAGAAAGCCAGCGCCGGATTTCATATGAAACGTTGGAGATTTTCTGTCCGATTGCAAACCGTTTGGGTATCTCTGCGATCAAATGGGAAATGGAGGACATCGCCCTCCGTTATTTGAATCCGCAGCAGTATTACCGAATTGCAAACCTGATGCACAAAAAGCGTGCGGAACGTGAGCAATATATTGATACGGTTATGGACGGTATTACGAGCAAGCTGGATGAGATGGGAATACAGGCAGATCTGTCGGGTCGTCCCAAGCACATCTACAGCGTGTTCAAAAAAATGACAACGAAAAACAAACAGTTTAACGAGATTTATGATCTGCTTGCGATTCGTATTATTGTGGATAACATTAAGGATTGTTATGCGACTCTCGGCATTATACACACGTTATGGAAACCGATGCCTGGACGTTTCAAGGACTACATCGCGATGCCGAAGGCGAATATGTATCAGTCTCTGCATACTACAGTCGTGGGTCCCAATGGTGAACCGACTGAAGTTCAGATCCGGACATGGGATATGCACCGCACTGCTGAGTTCGGGATTGCTGCCCACTGGGCCTATAAGGAAGGCGCCGCCAATGGGAACCATTTTGAAGATAAAATTACGTTTTTCCGCGAGATTCTTGAGCTTCAAAATGAAGCCCAGGATGCGTCTGAATTTGTAGAATCCCTTAAAATGGATTTCTTCTCAGATCTGGTGTTTGTTTTCACACCAAAAGGTGAAGTTATTGAATTGCCTACTGGCTCCGTACCATTGGATTTTGCATATAGAATCCATACAGAAGTAGGCAATCGGACCATTGGTGCCAAAGTGAATGGTCGTATCGTTCCGCTCGATTATCATCTCAAGACGGGCGATATCATTGAAATTTTGACGTCCAAACATTCTTACGGACCGAGTCAGGACTGGCTTAAAATTGCAAAATCCTCTCACGCACGAGCGAAGATCAAGCAATGGTTCAAGAAGGAACGGCGGGAAGAAAACGTTGAAAAAGGACGCGAAAGTTGCGAACGTGAACTCAAGCGGATGGGACTTGATCCTTCTGCCTGGATGACGGACGATAAGTTGCAGGAAGCTGCCAAAAAGTATGCTTTCAATGATATTGAGGATATGCTCGCAGCTGTCGGATTCGGTGGCATTACAGCTGCTCAGATCGTGACCAAAGCAACGGAGAAACTACGCAAGGAGCAGGAAGAATCCAGCTTGCTTGAACTGAATTCCGAGATGCGTGAACTGAAGCCCGCGCCTGAACGCAAGAACCGTCCGACCAATGGCATCCGTGTCAAAGGTATAGACAATTTGCTTGTTCGATTTGCTCGCTGCTGTAACCCAGTACCTGGGGATGCTATTATTGGGTATGTTACACGAGGACGTGGGGTTTCCGTGCATCGCAGTGACTGTCCAAATATTCCGTCCAGTACAGATGGGGAAGAAGCTGCTCGCGTCATCGAAGTGGAGTGGGAAGAGAATATTGAAGCCAACTACAGTGTGGATATTGAGATTACGGGCCACGATCGCAATGGCTTGCTCAACGAAGTGCTTCAAGCTGTTTCCGAAAGTAAAACCAATATATCTGCCGTCACCGGACGCACAGATAAAAATAAATTAGCATTGGTGCACGTCACCATTCTGATTCGCAACACAGAGCATCTGCATTCGGTTGTAGAACGGATCAAACGGGTGAAAGATGTCTATTCGGTGCATCGGATCATGCAGTAAGGAGCCTGTAGGATGAGAGTACTGGTACAACGTTGTAAAGAGGCTCAAGTTACCGTGGGAAATGAACTGACAGGGAGAATCGAATCCGGTTTGATGTTACTCGTGGGGATTACACATGAGGATACGGAGAAAGACGCCATATATCTGGCCGACAAGATCGCTGGACTTCGAATCTTCGAGGATGAACAGGAAAAGATGAATCTTAGTCTGATGGATGTAGGTGGAGCTGTATTATCAGTCTCACAATTTACATTGTACGGCGATTGCCGCAAAGGGAAACGGCCGAGCTTTGCAGCGGCAGCCAGACCTGAAGCAGCAGAATTGTTATATTTAACGTTTAATCAACTGTTACGGGATAAAGGCATTCAGGTTGAAACCGGGCGTTTCGGAGCGATGATGGATGTGACTTTCACGAATTGGGGACCTGTGACTTTAATGCTCGAAAGCCCTATTCGTCAAGAAACGCATGCATAATTGGTTGGGGAACAGGCCATAATGAGGGATAATTCGGTTCATTAACATAAGATGATCAAAGGAGTATCCCACCCATTATGCGCCAATCCGTCAAGGAAACACGTTCCCAAATAGAACCTTTGCTTCTGCCTGGAAACCTGTATGAGTCCCTGAAGCTTGCCCGTGCTGCTACAGAGTGCGCAACTACCATCTGGGCCCTTCAGGCTTCAAACAAAGGGGAGCAGAGCCGTCTTCCGCGTGACTGAGTGCTGACCAATTGGAATGAATGAAAAGTCTTGATTCGATCATCGAATCAGGGCTTTTTTTATTCTGAAACTTAATTGTTCCTGAATTGGATGGTTTGATCAAAGTCAAAATAATACAGGTTCGTCATGTTATAAACGGCTCTGGTTAGGGTAATAACAGAACGAGGCACGATGGCGTGCCAGGTTCAGTATTTATTACGGGCAATGAACAAGAAAAGTACACCATGTATTTCTGCGAATACCCGATTTCAAGAAATTTCGAACACGGAAAGGAGAACATACGTTATGAGTAAAGTTGCTTTTTTATTGGCGAATGATTTTGAAGACTCGGAAATGCAGGTTCCATATGATGAGGTTAAAAAAGCCGGACACGACGTAGAAATTATCGGCTTGAAAGCAGGAGAAACGCTGAAGGGTAAAGGTGGTAAAGCCTCCTATACTTCGGACAAAGCAATCGCTGAGGTCTCGGCTTCGGATTATGACGCAGTTGTCATTCCGGGTGGATCTTCTCCTGAAAATTTGCGTACGGACGCAAATATTCTGAAATTCGTAACGGAGATCAACAGTGCGAAGAAACCAATCGCTGCGATCTGCCACGGCCCGCAAATTCTGGCAAGTGCGAATCTGTTGAAAGGCCGTACGATTACATCCTATCCACCGCTCAAGGATGATATGGTGAACGCAGGGGCAGAATTCAAGGATCATGAAGCAGTAGTAGATGGCAATTATATTACCTCCCGTACGCCTGCCGATGAACCGGCATTTGTCCGCGAGTTGTTAAAAGTCATTTAATCACTTGGAGCGGTGCGTACGTAAATAAAATTAGGTTGGAGCTCAAAGCTTCTATGTTTTCGTTACACCATGCATTTAATCCGATAAAGGAGGGTTTGACATGACAAAACATATTCAGGCGTATTTTCGGACCGAGGACGAGGCAGAGGGAGCGAGAACTTCCCTTCAGACGTTCCGTACAGAGCATTTGGAAGTAGGGCAACTGGACAGTGCGGTTGGCAGAGACAGACGGATTATGGTACCTCTGGTGCCATACAACACAGCGGGTGGCGTAGGAACCAATGGAGCCATGGGTGTGGGTGCTGCACCTGGGGTTCCCGCCAGTGAAAATGTAATTCCGGTCGTCAGCAATGTGGATCGCGATGCCGAGCGAGGTTCCCGAGATAATGTGAATGAGGATGGCGATCTGTTGAATGCTGCAGATGTGTCCTCGACTGACTATGACGATCTGCATTATGTTTTGTCTGCCAAAGTAAGGGATGAGGATTATGAGGAGATCGTTCATAAACTTCGTTCCAACCAAGCTTATGTGGAAGAATTGAATTAATATGTAGAAATGAAGCCCTTGCAGTGCCTGACTCCAATGTCGGAGACAATCTGCAGGGGCTTTTATAATAGATAAAACAACCAATTATAAAGCGCTATCATTTTTGTAATATTACTGTAATATTAGTTACATAAGCCTTTAACATAGGGCGTTTATAATAACACACATGACCCCCTTTTTTTATATATCCTTTGAGCCTGCACACCGTGTGCAGGTTTTTTTTTGAGATGAGAATTTATTTGTTTTAGGTGAAGTTTACCCCGTATTTAAATTTTTGTTAGAATAGAGAAATGGATTTGAATTTTTAAAGCGATTTGTTTTCATAGTGGGGCTACATTGGACGGTAAATCAAGCTTCCAGCGATTGGGCTCAGGCGAATCCAATCCTATGATAGAGAGTGTAAGGAATTCATCGCCAGAGTGATCCGTCATATTCCAGATGAACAGATACTCGCTGAAACGGCCCCGCCCTTATAAGAACGGGCAGCCGTTTTGCTTGATCGATGAAAATTGTCAGTTATATAGAGAATGCCTCGTTTGAGAAACGACACCTATAATGCTAAAGCAACAGTGTTCTTATGCGAATGGCTAGTGATAGATTTAAGGGGGAATTAGTTTTGAGTAAGGTTGGAAGAAATGATTTATGTCCATGCGGAAGTGGAAAAAAATATAAGAAATGCTGTCTGGGCAAGGAGCCCTCTGCGGTAGAATCCGTACTGCGGCTAATATCAACGGAGCAGCCTGTTCAGGAAGCCACGATTCAGCCTGAGAGCAAACTGACCTTGACCAAGCTGAAAAAGATGGTGGCGCACGAACTGAAATGGGAGCACCCGGCTCACGAACAGCTGGCCCTGCAGCTTATTGAGGACATGAGGAACCAATACGAGCGGGAGCTGATTTTGGAAGCTCTGGTGCTATGGAATGGCTATTCCCGGCAGACCCGTCCTACTGTGAAGAAGACAGGTTCGTTCTGTGCCGCAATCGAGTATGTGCTGTCCGAGGAATACGGCTTCAATGTTTCGAAGGCTGAGCTGGCCGTTAAATATGAGGTAACGACAGCAACGATCTCCCGAAAGGTTAAGGAGATGTTCAATTACATCGAAGAATACGGCATGGGCGGCGAAACGGACGAGCTGATGATTGTGAATAGCCCAGGCACATCGAAGGACAAAGCGCAGGCTCTGCTGCAAAAGGCGATGGAAGCCGGTTCTTCCAAACGCAGAGTACATCTGGCGGAAACGGCGCTGGAGATGTATTCTGACAGCTCTGATGCGTATCTTATCCTGGCTGAGGAATCGGACAATGAGACTGATGCACGAGCTTACCTCAAGGCCGGAATCGCTGCTGGCGAACGCGAACTGGGCGAACTGTTTTTTGAGAAGAACAAGGGGGACTTCTGGGGGCTTCATGAGACCCGTCCATATATCCGGATATGCAAAAGCTACGCTGAATCCTGCTGGTTTGGCGGAGATGCCAAAGAAGCGGCACAAATCCTGGAGCATATTTTGGAGTTAAATACGGAAGACAATACCGGAGCGCGTTACCTGCTCGCTGCTGTGTATTTGTATAGCAACCAATTGAAGCAGGCAGAGCAACTGCTGGAGAATTATGGGAAAAATGACGCCGCAGCCGCCTTTGCCTATGACCAGATCATTTTGGAGTATAAGAAGAACGGAATCACCTCCCGGCTCAAAATGCTGTATCGTGCGGCCCGGGGTGTGAACAACCATGTGCCTGATTACCTGCTGGGTTTGAAGCGGCTGCCGCATAACCTTCCTGATTTTGTCGGAATGGGCGATTCCGACGAAGCGATTGAATATGTCATTATGCACTCCCGTCTATGGGCGAGTGTGCCGGATCTGCTGAAGTGGATGCTGAAACAATAGAGGTATAAGAAGGCAATGGAAGTTGGAATTCATTTGATGAATCCAGCTTCCATTGCCTTCTGTACAGCTTCTTCACGGTTTCGAACGCCCAATTTCATATAGACTGCGGAGGCATAATTCCTCACTGTGCCATCAGATAAATATAATTTGGCGGCGATGCTTTTATAGCGTAGACCTTTGCAAACCAGCTGTAATATTTCCATTTCCCTTGTAGTCAGGCCGAGATTCTCCGTTGTTGTTGGTTTCAACACTCCGGTTCCAGTGTTGTCCATTTCGAGCTTATCAAACAATTTATGGGACATTTCCTGATTAATCAGTGTGCCCCCACGATGGACAAGACGAATCGTTTCAGCAAGTTCACGCGGTTCAATAGATTTCAATAAGTAGCCATCTGCTCCGCTTCGCAGAACTTCAAGGGCCTGTTCCGTATCCTGAAACGTGGTTAGAATCAGAATTCGAATGTGCGGCCATTTTTGTTTAATGATTTTGGTTGCTGAAATTCCATCCATATTGGGCATGTCCAAATCCAAGAGTATCACCTGGGGCTGATCCTGCTCACATCTCTCAATGGCTTGTAAGCCATCCTCAGACAATCCGACCACGTTCAGATCCTTGTGCCCCTCCAGAATGGTCCGTAGGCTTTCCCGAATGAAAGCTTGGTCATCCACGATCAGTAAGCGAATAACCTCATCCGATAATTCCACTTGTCTTGGCAATGTGCAAGTCACGAGCGTTCCTTCCCCAGGCTCGGAATAAACAGACACTTGCCCTTGCAGATTCATGGCGCGTTCTTTCATCGCGTTCAAGCCAAAGCCATCCTGCCATTCTTCCATTCCTTTACCGTTGTCCTGTATCTCCAGTCTAGCTTGACGGTGCTCAAATTTTAGGGTAGCGGTGATTTCCGTGGACTCCCCATGCCGTACGGCGTTAGTTAACGATTCCTGCAAACAACGATAGAAGGCCATCTTGGCCATTTTGGGTAATGGGTATTCCTCTCCAAAAGTTCGGAAATGAACGTTTACTTTTGCTTGTGCTTGAAAATCTTCAACTAATTGCTGCAATGATTGAAGCATCGGCTGGATCTCCTGCGGGGACTCTACCTGATGCAAGTATCCTCTGATTTCTTTTAGACTTCTGCGGGCTAGATTCAACAAAGAACTGACCTTCTGTTTCCCTGCCTCTGTAGAAAGTTCAGGACGCAATGTTTCTAACCCCATGATGATAGAAGTATAGGAATGTCCGACAGTATCGTGGAGATCCTTGGACAGCCGGTCACGTTCTTCGGCTAGCGTGATACGTTCAATTTGGGAAAAATACTGTTGTAGAACCGTATTCTGTTCCCGGATGAGTTCACTCTGTCGATGATTGACCACCAGCAAATGAAAGGCAAACCCAATGGCATAAGCGAGTCCGATATGGATCATCATGACCCAATAATTGCTCTGATGGGATAACACATTAATCAAAATCGGCAAGAGCAGGATCGTTACGGGCCCTGTCCAACGATAGGATTTACGAGCGCTATTCACCGCAATCAGAAAAGCATAGGTCAGAAACGCGAGATAAGCTTCCGGAAAAAAAGATGTTAAATACAAGCATAGTCCGCCCGAAAAAATAATTTCTGTAAGCAGATAATATTTATAGCTGAGCTGTAAACAAAGCCAGGGAACGGAAAAAGCGAAAACCTGCCAAAAAATCAAAGCCCAAAGCGGCAGGGAGATCTGAGCATGAAACTGTACGGTTGTGAACATGAGAGAAATACTTAAAATAAGCCGAAATATGAACATGATCCACTCATACCAGAACCATTGTTTTACCGTTTCAAACAAGTGCCTCACCCCTTACTAATCTTCTATATCTTTTTATTTACAATATTGATGTAATCTCGATTAAGCGATAATTTCTGCAATAAGCTTTGGACAAATATAAATTGTACCACAGAAACTATCGGTTTAACCTTTTTGTCATATGACGCGTGTAGCCACCGATGAAACGAACCAAAACCTTTAATAGCCAGGAACTAATAAAAGCAAAAACAACCCCGATAACCATAATAAATAGTGATTTCATGAAGGTATCTATCTGTATCCCGAAAAAGTGGATTTCAAAGATAGGAAAGAACAGCGGAGTTAGCATTAACAAAAGAGGCATCAGGCAGAGCAAAGCAGCACATAGGAGACAGAAAATACCAATCCATAACTTCAACATCAACCAACAGATCGCGACCCAGTTACGTATATCCATAAGTTCCTCTTTAGCTTGCACCCATAGAGGTTGCTCTGTTCTTCTACTCCGTTCGTAAGGCTGAGTGGTGATATCGGTGTAGATCTTCGTTTGTATACGTTCGTATTGCACGAAGGTTAGCGTGGTTCGCAATACTTGTGTAAGGAGGGGAATGCCTGCGACTGTAAAAGAAAGGCCAATGCCTAATGTCAGAGTAACCAAGTAAAAGCAAAAGTAAAATAATCCTGTAGCAAAAGTGAGCAATAGGAAGTACCCATTTTGGAAAAAGCAACGGATCGTTTTATTCATGAATGTTCCATCGTCCCTTCAATGTAATAGACGTATCATACCGATTCTCGTGTCACTTCATCCAGTGTGAAAATGTCATGTGACATGATTAGTGAACCCAGAGAAGGTGGTGACGAAATGCAACTTGTTCGTATGACAGGAAATTTGCAATACTCGGTTAGGCCTAGTGGTCATAGGCAAATATGATAAAGGGAGACAGGAACCATGAGAAAAGCAATTCGCAATGCCAGTCTTGCAGTTCTACTATTATCTGCGAGTATCGTAACAGCATGTACAGCTGCTAATGGTGTAGCTGCATCAGATCAGAAATCAATAGAGAAAGTCAGCTTGGAAGGGCCAAAAGATTCAAAGGAAGTAGAGGCGTTCGCTAACGCTGTATTTGCGGATAAGATGAAGGAATTCAATACCGTTGGCTCCAATTTTGTAGTCGTTAAGGACGGGAAAGTGCTTTTAAGTAAAGGGTACGGTTATGCAGATAGAGAAAAGAAGATACCCGTTGATAAAGATACTGTTTTCCAAATTGGATCTGTTACCAAGTCTTTTACAGCATTGGCAGCTATGCAGCTTGTCGATCAAGGAAAAATTGATCTTAAGCATGACATCCAAGAATATCTCGGTGGAATGAAGGTACCGAACAAAACCGGAAAACCGCTGACGATGTTTGATCTGCTTACCTATACCAGCGGGGTAGACTTGCCAGATATCGTCACTGATTATTCGGTGGAGTATTTGAATAAGGACATTTCAATGAAGGGGTATCTCAATAAGAACATGCCAACTGTGGTAAGACCTCCGGGAGAAGTTTATACGTATGACAATTTTGGTTTTATGTTGGCGGGATATGCAGTAGAGAACGTGAGCGGCATGCCTTATTCTCAATATATGGAGAAAAATATATTCAAACCATTAGGAATGAACAAGACCAGTGTTAGATTAACTCCTGAGGTACTATCCAATATGGCTGCACACTATGGACCGAGCGGTGAGCTTCAGCCGACAATGGGAACTGCGCCTTCCGTGAAGCCTGAGGGAAGTATGAATTCAACAGGTGAAGACATGGCTAAGTACTTGATTATGCACTTAAACAAAGGAGAATTCGAAGGCAAAGAAATCGTCAGCAAACAAAGCGTCGATTTGATGCAAACCTATCAATTTTACGCTGATCCTACAATTCCTATCACAACCGTTGGATTCGAAGGGTATTTCAACAATGTCATGAATGGTCAGCATGTAATACTCAAGGGAGGAAATGTTCCGGGTCATTCCTCGTTAATTGCCATCTTGCCAGAGAAGAAAACTGCCTTTTACTTGTCTTATAATAACGATTCAATGATGAGTTTAGGTGTGTACGAGGCATTTATGAATCACTATTTTCCTAAGACTGTAAAAACACAGCCATCCACCTATTCAAAAATAAGCAAACAAACCGCCCAAGCCTACGTTGGATTATACAGAAACACGCGTTTATATGGAGTAAGGACTAAAATTTCATATGCGGATGGGAATTTGTTGATGGAAACGGGAACTACCGGCAAGCATACGCTGAGAATGGTTCATCCGCTTCTATTTGAAGATGAAGCCGGTAATAAAATGGCATTCAAGAAAGATAAATCCGGTGATATCACCTATTTCTATTATACGAATCCCCAAGGAATGGATTTCGTTGCCCATGCCCAAAAAGTAAAGATGAAAACAGGATTCTCCGATGTGCCCAATGGCAGTGTATATAAATCGTATATTGATAATCTAAACAGCTTAGACATTATGGGAGCCAAATCAGGTAATCGCTTTGATCCTAAAGGAAAGATGACACAGGGAGAATTTGCGGACGTATTGCTGCGCGCCCATGGTATGCATACGTTTCCGGATGAATTCCGTGAAAATAAGAAACGGATGATAGCGGGAATTCCCCATTATCACCCTAAGTCCTTGATTACAAGACAAATGGCGGCAGTTATGATTCAAAATCTTAAGCATGCAGCGCCTGGAACGAATGTTAAACTGATCGGCAAAACGGATTCATGGGCGGTTGATGCGATCACTGCGCTTGTTTCTCAAGGTATTGTAGACCCGGATACGAAGATTAATTCGAATCGGAATGTTGATTTCCGGTCCACACAAACGTTGAGTCGCCAAGAAGCTAGCGCCCTGCTTGATAAAGCTTTTGGTTACTACACCTTGCCAATCAAACCCTGAATTTAATCATATTAAAAATGAGGCGCTGGATGGAACAGCGCTTCACTTTTTTATTCAATCTTTCATGTTATCCCTTGACTTTAGTACTGCGGTTCATTACAATCAGAAAATAATACGTTGACTCTAGTCAATACAAGTCGTTTTTTGAATATATTACTGATTTGATGACGGGACCAAGTACTCCGTACCCACATGAACAGAGAGGAATCCCCAGGCTGTAAGGATTCTCTTGATGAGCGGATGAATGACTTCCCCGAGAACAGACGGCGAACACATCAGACTAATCATCTGATAGCCATTAGCCGGCCTGCGCAGGACGTGCGTTATACGTAGAGCGGAATAATCTGTTTGATCGGATTGCCTGGAGCAACCTTAGATCATCACATGATAACCTGAACGGCTTAAGTATCAGGGGTTCCGGAATGTGGGTGGTACCACGGGTGAATGTGTAAACACAATCCCTCGTCCCTTGTTTGCTGTATATACAGCGACAGGGCGAGGGATTTTTTTGTTATATAGAGAAAAAATAGATGCTGGAGGGATGAAAGATGGCTTTTCAGAAACCAACGGGAACACAGGATTTGCTGCCTGGGGTTGTGGAGAAGTGGCAGTTTGTAGAGGAGAAAATAAGAGACCTGTGTCGTCGGTTTAATTATCGTGAAATTCGTACACCAATCTTCGAACAGACAACATTGTTTGAGCGAGGTGTAGGAGAAACAACAGACATCGTTGAGAAAGAGATGTACACGTTCAAGGACAAGGGAGATCGCAGCATGACACTCCGTCCGGAAGGAACCGCTGGCGTTGTACGCGCTTTTGTAGAAAATAAGCTCTACGGGGAGCCAGATGTAACAAAACTTTATTATGTAGGCCCGATGTTTCGCTATGAACGTCCGCAGGCAGGACGTCAGCGTCAGTTCCACCAGTTCGGCGTTGAGGCATTCGGAGCAGTGGATCCGGCGATCGATGCAGAAGTTATTGCACTCGGTTATCAGTTCTGTGTCGAGCTGGGGCTGAAAGATGTCACTGTCGAAGTAAACTCGGTTGGTAATGCCGCGAGTCGTGCGGCTTATCGTGAAGAATTACTTGGTTTCCTCAGACCGATGAAAGACACCCTGTGCAAGGATTGCCAAAACCGCATGGAACGCAATCCGCTTCGCGTGCTGGACTGCAAGGTGGATCAGGACAAGTTTGTCGGTGCACCATCTATTCTGGATAGCCTGGACGAGGAAGCAACGGATCACTTTGCGAAAGTTCAAAGTCTTCTGAAGGATTTTGACGTAGATTACACAGTGAACACAAGATTGGTGCGTGGACTTGATTATTACACGATGACGGCATTTGAACTGAAAGCTCAGGGTATTGGTGCCATTGATACGGTGGGTGGCGGCGGCAGATATAACGGCCTCGTTGGGGACATTGGTGGACCGGATCAACCTGGCATTGGTTTCGGTATAGGTCTGGAACGCATTCAGCTGATTCTGGAGCACCAAAACATTGATGTAAGTGCCCTCGCTCCGCTTGATGTGTACTTTGTTGCCCTCGGCGAAGCAGCCGATCGTGAAGTCAACCGTCAGTTGTTTAAACTTCGTCAATCCGGTCTGTCCGGTGAACGTGACTATCTGGGTCGCAAGATGAAAGCTCAAATGAAGTCGGCGGATCGATATAAAGCCCGCTACACAGCAATTCTTGGCGACGATGAGTTGGAACGCGGAGAGATTGCGCTTAAAGCGATGGACACAGGTGAACAGCAAACCGTGAAACTGGAAGAGCTGATTACAACCATTCAGGGAGTTAAATAAGAGCAAAACAGAAACAGCCCGAAGTAAAACAAGTTGATTCAACAATGGAATGATTGGGCAGCGTTGCAGGGGGCTGCAAGCAATTCATATTGTATCTAGGAATGTTGCAGACTCCAGTAAGCGCAAGCCTTTTCGATAAAAGCATCTTCACACAACCGCGCTGTTGAAAAGCGGGTTCTACCCGCCCATACAGAACGGAAATTCACATAATGAGGAGTTTGGTTATGAAAAGAAGTCATCATTGCGGCGCATTAACAACCGCACACATCGGTGAAACCGTAACACTGAACGGCTGGGTACAGACCCGCCGTGACCTGGGGGGCGTACTGTTTATCGATCTGCGTGACCGCAGCGGAATTGTACAAGTTGTTTTCAACCCGGCATACTCTGGCGAAGCATTGCAAATCGCTGACAGAGTGCGGAGCGAGTATGTTATCGCAGTAACGGGTAAAGTGGTTAAACGTGACGAAGAGACCGTAAACAAAAACTTGCCTACAGGCGAAATCGAAGTCCAAATTACCGAGATTGAAGTACTGAATGCGGCAAAAACACCTCCATTCTTCATTGAAGATGGTGTGGAAGTCGACGAGTCCCTTCGTTTGAAATATCGTTACCTGGACCTGCGTCGTCCGGAAATGTTTGAAACATTGAAATTGCGTTCCAAAGCATCCAAAGTGTTCCGCGATTATTTGGATGGAGAAGAATTCGTTGAAGTGGAAACACCAATCCTGACGAAGAGCTCCCCGGAAGGTGCGCGTGATTATCTCGTACCAAGCCGTGTGCATGAAGGTGAATTCTTCGCCCTGCCGCAATCCCCGCAAATTTACAAACAATTGTTGATGGTCGGTGGACTGGAGCGTTACTACCAGATCGCACGTTGTTTCCGTGATGAAGATTTGCGTGCGGACCGTCAACCGGAATTCACCCAGGTCGACATCGAGACTTCCTTCCTTCAGCAGGATGACCTGCTGCCAATGATGGAAGACCTGATGGCCAAATTGCTTCGTGAAACGAAGGGCATTGAGCTGGAACTGCCTTTCCAACGGATTACGTATGCAGATGCAATGGGTAAATACGGTTCAGACAAACCGGATTTGCGTTTTGGCATGGAACTGGTGGAAATGAACGATATCGTAGCGAACAGCGGTGTGAAAGTCTTTGCTTCTGTCATCGAAAAAGGTGGAGAAGTAAAAGTGCTGAACGCCAAAGGCTGTGGCACATGGAGCCGTAAAGAGATTGATGACCTCGGACCATTCGCAGCGCGTTACGGTGCAAAAGGTTTGGCATGGATTCAAGTCAAAGATGGCGAGTTCAAAGGCCCAATCGTGAAGTTCTTTACTCCAGAAGAGATCGAAGCAGTCAAAGAACGTACGGGTGCAGAAGAAGGCGACCTGCTGCTCTTCTCTGCTGACACCAAAAAAGTGGTTGCTGACGTTCTAGGCGCATTGCGTCTGAAAATCGGTCGTCAACTGGGCCTGATCGATGACAGCAAATTCAAATTTGCATGGGTTGTGGACTTCCCATTACTCGGGTACGATGAAGATGCAAAACGTTATGTAGCAGAACATCATCCGTTCACACGTCCTAAAGACGAAGATGTACATCTGTTTGACACAGATCCGGGTGCCATTCGTGCTCAGGCCTATGACCTTGTTCTGAACGGTTATGAAGTAGGTGGCGGTTCGATGCGTATCTACAAACGTGATGTGCAGGAGAAAATGTTCACTGCTCTGGGACTCTCTCAGGAAGTAGCTAATGAGAAATTCGGATACCTGCTCGAAGCATTCGAATACGGAACGCCACCACACGGCGGAATCGCCTTTGGTCTCGACCGTCTGGTGATGCTGCTGGCAGGCCGCACGAATCTGCGTGAAACGATTGCCTTCCCGAAAACGGCAAGTGCAACGGATCTGCTCATGAATGCACCTTCTGAAGTGGATAACTCCCAATTGGAACAACTTCACATCCGCGTAGCCCGTAAACCGGTGGCGGAAAAGAAATAAAGGAGGCATCGATTCTCAATGCTCCATCAATTTTCAAGAACAGAACTGGCTATCGGACCTGAAGGTCTGAACGCTTTGAGAAATAGTACAGTAGCTGTGCTCGGCATCGGCGGTGTGGGCGGTATTGCCGTGGAAGCTCTCGCACGCAGCGGTGTTGGCCGTATCATTCTGATTGATAAAGACGTAGTGGACATCACCAACATCAATCGTCAGATTCATGCTTTGACCACGACCGTGGGTCAGAAAAAAGCAGATCTGATGGTGGAGCGGGTGAAGCTCATCAATCCGGAGTGCGACGCAATTGCACTGAATATGTTTTATACGGAAGAAACGTATGAGGAATTGTTCAAGTATGAGCTGGATTATGTGCTGGATGCTTCCGACACGATTATTTACAAAATCCATCTCATCAAGGAATGCCTGAAACGGAAAATTCCGGTCATTTCCAGCATGGGTGCGGCGAACAAAATGGACCCGACGAAATTCCAGGTTGCGGATATTTCGAAAACGACCATGGACCCAATTGCTCGGGTGGTCCGCACCAAACTGCGGAAAGAAGGTATCAAAAAAGGTGTGAAAGTGGTCTTCTCCACCGAAGAACCGTTGAAACCGCGCGCAGATGTAACGCAGAAAATCGTTCCTGAGAATGCGCCGGAAATTCGCAAGGCCAAACAGCCGCCAGCGAGTAACGCCTTTGTTCCTCCGGTAGCCGGACTGATCATGGTCAGTGTGGCTGTCAAAGAACTGATCGAAATTGCAGAGAATAAGCAGCAGTAATCTGCTGTGAATAGAAAAGCGTAGGTACCGACAAGGTATCTATGCTTTTTTTCATGATCATCACATGTGGGTAGAGTGCAAAAAAAGTAGATCAAAGCCGCCATAAAAATAGGCCCAAAACCGTAACAAATGTCAGGGTTACGTGATGTACTTCAATCCCAAAACCGTGTATGATATGTGGTGCTGCGCGAAATGATGATAAATACATAGAGAAACGGCAGCGTCTGAGAGAGGGGAACGGAACGGATGAAACAAGGATGGATGACCAGACGTCTTGGCATGGAGCCGGGAGACCAGTGGAAGAAGGAAATTGTGGCGGGGGCCATTTCCTATTTTGCCGTGGTGTATATTGTGATGGTCAATGCAACAATTCTGGCCGATGCAGGAATGCCGTTACAGGCTGCTATGGTGGGCACACTGCTGACGTCCATTGCAGGTTGTTTACTGATGGCATTTGGCGGTAAGTCGCCGATTATCGTTGTACCTGGCATGGGCATCAATGCATTTTTCACTTACACACTCGTACATTCGATGAAATTGAGCTGGCAGGAAGCCTTGGCGGTTGTATCCGTCACAGGTGTGCTGTTTGCGGTCGTCGCCTTTACATCGTTATATAGAATGATTAGCGAGGCTATTCCGAAAAACCTGCAGCATGGTATTACGGTGGGAATTGGTCTGTTTCTGACGTTCATCGGTTTGCAAAAAAGCGGAATCGTCATTGCACACCAGACCACATTTGTGGCTATCGGACATTTTAATGATCCTGGAGTGATCACTGCCTGTGTCACTCTTGTGATCGCCTTGGTTTTATTTATACGCAATGTACAGGGCGGGCTCCTGATCAGCATTCTCGCAGGGACAGGCCTTGCATATGTACTCGGTGCCGTGAATCCAGGTGAACCCGTGTCAGCCATAGAAGCATTGCGTCAGTATGGGGGCTTGTTTGCAGAGTTGTCTTTGGTGAAGCTGGCCGATTTGGCGTTCTGGATCGCAGTATTCCTGTTATTGCTAATTGTTGTATTTGAAAATATCGGGCTAATTACGGCTCAGACTCATCTCATTGGTCGTCCCCAGCGGTTCAAGGGAAGCTTGCGTGCACTATCCATCAGTACCGTACTCGCAGGTGTATTCGGAAGTAGCCCTCCTGTTGCTGCGGCTGAGACAACAGCGGGCATAGCCGCAGGTGGGCGTACAGGATTGACTCCATTGGTTACCGCAGTGCTGTTCGGAGCCACGTTCTTCTTTATCCCGCTGCTCGGCTACATACCAGACAGCGCGATTGCTCCTATTTTGATCATTATTGGCGGCTTGATGGTCCAGAGTGTAAAAGATATGGATTTCAGTAATTTTACGGAGGCTTTCCCGGCTTTTCTGATTATGGTCATGATTCCATTTACCTATAGCATCGTGGACGGTATGGCATTTGGATTCATTGCGTATCCTGCAGCGAAGCTGGCGGCAGGTCAGGGCAAGCAGGTGCCCAAGGTCATGTACGGCATTGCCATCTTGTTTTTAGCCAATTTTGTATTGCATGGAGTTTTGTGAAAAAACAAAAGGCAACGTCATGTAAGTTCATACGTATGATCTCTGGTGAACAAGGGTAGAACGGGGGAACTGAAATGGAAGAGCAGCGACAAGAGCAAGCGGGTCAAGCTGAATCAAAAGTAGGGAAAAAGGGATTTAAGGATTTTGTGAAGCTGATTGCTGCCACAGATCCACCGAAGCTTATTCTGGTTATAGCCTTAATCTTGACACTTATTCAGACGACAGCGGGTCTAATTGTGCCCCTGATGACCAAAGGCCTCATAGACGGGCTTACGATGTCCGCGCTGAACAAGTCCGTTATTTTTCTGCTGCTGGGGGCATTTGTTATTCAGGCCATCGCTTCAGGCATCAGCATCTATATGTTGAACTATGCAGGTCAGCGGGTGGTTGCAACACTGCGAACAAAGCTATGGAACAAGGTGTTGTCCCTGCCGATGCCCTATTTCGACCGAAATCGTACGGGGGATACGATGAGTCGAATTACAAATGATACGAGTCAGATTATGACGTTAATTGCGGATTATCTCGTTTCTTTTGTATCCAACATCGTTGCGGTTGTAGGCGGCGTGGCGCTACTTTTCTATCTGGATTGGGTTATGTCACTCATTATCCTGAGTCTGGTGCCGTTAACGCTGCTGATCCTGCTGCCTGTCGGACGTAAAATGTACAAAATCTCCAAAAAGCAGCAGGACGAAATGGCAGGCCTTACATCCGTGCTCAGCCAAGTGATTGGCGAGATTCGATTGGTAAAAGCGTATGGCACAGAGAAACGGGAAGCGGATGCGGGAGATTCCCGTATAGGGAAGATGTTTGCTTTTGGACTACAGGAAGCTCGGATTCTGGCATTGATTGGTCCACTCTTTACGTTTGTCATGACGGCTGTACTGGTTGTAATTCTAGGTGTTGGTGGCATGCGGGTGGCCTCCGGATTGCTATCTCCAGGGGAACTGGTAGCCTTCATTCTGCTGTTGTTTCAGGTGATTATGCCGATGGGGCAATTTACGACACTGTATTCCCGTTTGCAAAAAGTTGTCGGTGCAACCGAACGCATTCAGGCTATCCTTGCACATGAGGAAGAACCACGTCACAGTACAACGTCTGCTCCAAAGGGCAATGAGACAATTGCATTCAACAACCTGCATTTTTCCTATGTCACAGGGGAAGAAGTGCTGCACGGCATTAATCTGACCGTTCCGGCACGAAAAGTGACGGCGATTGTCGGTCCGAGTGGCAGCGGGAAATCAACGTTGTTTTCTCTGTTGGAGCAGTTCTATCTTCCTGGGTCGGGCAGTATAACGTATGGTGGACAAGCTATAACCGATTATTCATTAGCCTCCTGGCGAAGCAAAATCGGGTATGTATCTCAGGAAAGTCCGCTTATGGCGGGCACGATCAAAGACAATATCACGTACGGATTGGACCGTGAAGTCACGAAGGATGAGATCCGTCGAGCTGCTGAGATGGCCTATTCTGCCGACTTTATCGACAAGTTGCCTCAAGGCTATGATACGGAAGTGGGCGAACGGGGAATTAAGCTGTCTGGGGGGCAGCGTCAGCGGATTGCCATTGCGCGTGCATTGCTACGCAGCCCGGATATTTTGATGTTGGATGAAGCAACCTCCAGTCTGGACAGTACTTCGGAATTTGAAGTGCAGCAGGCTTTGACTAACCTGATGGAAGGCCGAACAACGGTTGTCATTGCCCACCGATTGTCCACTGTCGTCGATTCCGATCAGATTGTTGTTCTGGAACAGGGCCATGTGACAGGAACCGGAACTCATGCGGAGCTGATCAGTACACATCCGGTGTACCGTGAGCTGGCTCAGAAGCAATTTGTGGCACAGGAAGGGAAGTCGGATTCTGGACTGGAATGATGTAAAAGGATGACCGTTGTTCATCTGTTCTTTGCGAACAGGAACAGCGGTTTCTTTCATTTGGCTATCCGGGTTACTGTAGCTTTTTGTACATCAATATGATATAGTGGGTATCCTTTTGTGTCGTCAGTGATTGACTATGCAGAGCAAAACATATTCTTAGGAGGTAACTGAAACATGTCAGACAGCTTTCAAAGTGCCTATCAAGAAGAAGAGTACAGGTTAGAGCGAACGATGGAGGAAGTGGATCGTCAGCTGGAACGGCTGCAGAATACTCCGGTGTATACCGGCCACGACTTCACAGAGCAAGTGCTGGAAGCGGGACGCGAAGAGCGCCGCACCGCCTTGTCCAAGAGCGCGCAGCAACCCTATTTCGGACGCTTGGATTTCGAAGAACAGGGCAGTGGTGCACGGAAACCGCTGTATATTGGTAAAATCGGCGTAGACCGCGAAGAGGTGGGAGAGCATCCGCTCGTCATCGATTGGCGTGCTCCTGTCGCAAGCCTGTTTTACTCATTTACCGGAGGGGAAGCCTCCGCAACGTATGAAGCCCCGGAGGGACTCATTGAAGGACTGGTTTATCTGAAACGAAACGTTGTCATTCGGCAGCGTATATTGGAACGTGTGGCAGACACGTACAATCGGGACAGCGACCAGCCAGCCGTATCAGATGAATTCCTCGTGTATCGATTGGGAGAGAACAAGGATAATAAGCTTCGTGATATCGTATCCACCATTCAGGCGGAGCAGGATCAGATCATTCGTGCGGCGAGAAACACCGCATTGATCATTCAGGGTGTGGCCGGTTCGGGTAAAACAACCGTCGCACTGCATCGCCTTGCCTTCTTACTGTATCAGTACAAGGAGCAGGTATCAGCGGAGAAAATGGTTATTTTCGCACCCAACCACATGTTCCTGGATTACATATCGGATGTACTCCCGGAGCTCGGTGTGGGGGATATTCAGCAGCGTACATTCCCGGATTGGGCGATGAACCTGCTGGGGCTCGACCTGCCTTTGGCAGACCCGTCGGAGACATTGAACACCTGGTTTGAAAAGCCGGATGCACGTCCTGAACTCAATGATGATGTGCCTGGGCGTTACAAAGGCTCGATCCGCTTCATGGAACTGATCCGGGAGTGGCTGTCGGGGATGGAAGAGGAATCCGTGCCTGATATGGACTTCAGTCCATGGGATGGTGCCGTGCTCAGCAAAGCCGAGATTGAGAATTGGTTCGGGGAAGAATACAAACATTATCCGCTGGCGAAACGCAAAGAGCGGGTGATGGCGCGTATTCACCGCTGGATTGAGATGGAACTCAAGAAACCTTCCCCTGAAGCCGTTCGCAAAGAGCGTAAAAAGAAAGCAGCAACCCGTGAGAAGGCTTACGCCAAAAAATGGCCTCAATATGAACCGCTTACGCTGTACAAACAGCTGTTCAAGGTTGTTAAAGGCGGTTCGGTACCTGCCTCGCTCACCGGGCTTATTCCCAAATTGGTAATGAAGCAGACGGCAGCAGATCTGAAGCAGGATATCATCCGTGAAGAGGATTTGCCTGCATTGGTGTACATTCATACCTTGGTTCATGATATTGAGGGCCCCGAGCGATTCGATCACGTCGTTATTGATGAAGCGCAGGATTTTTCTCCTTTTCATGTGGCATTATTGGATCAGTTCGTCAAAGGTCATTCCTTCACTATATTAGGGGATCTGTCCCAAGGTATTCATGAGTACCGTGGTGTTCATGCGTGGGAAGAGATGAGTGCACTGTTCCCCGAAGAACAGAATGCATACTTTGCATTGACCCGGAGTTATCGCTCGACGATGGAAATTATCGATTATGCCAATACGATTCTGGAGCGGGGCGTCAAGAGCGGGATTACGGCGATTCCGGTATTCCGGAGTGGTGATCCTGTACGGACGTTGGCATACAGTAGTGAAGGGCGCACAGCCAGCCTTGAACAGGCTCTGAAGCTGTTAACGGTTAAAGACTACCGCACAGTCTCCATTCTGACCCGTACCCTCCATGAGGCAAAGGAGCTTCATCATGAACTCCAGGCGGCAGGCTGGGATCTGAACTTGATTGATGGCGGCAAAAAACAGTACACCGGCGGACACTCCGTTTTACCTGTCTATTTGTCAAAAGGACTGGAGTTTGATGCAGTTATTGTAGCGGATGCCGATGAGAAGCATTATTTGGGCAATGCGGGTGATGCGAAACTGCTGTACGTTGGCTGTACACGTGCATTGCACGAACTGTGGTTATTCCACGACGGCCCATTGCCGGGCTATGCTGCTGCAACTCACAATTCGGAGGGCGAGTCCGTTGCCATTCAGGGTTGGCCTGACAGCGAGGCAGAGTGAACACTTGTTTGTGGAACATAGCTTCAATATGAGAAAAGCATGGCGCTTATAAAGTTAGTGCCATGCTTTTTTTGTGCGGTCTGTTGTGAATTCCTAACCCGATGTATTTGCAGTTTTGGTTGCGGTTGGATGCTGCTCGGTCTGCCGGATTAAGATGCAGATCGGTGTGTGGTGACACCTGCTTTATCCAAAGCTGAGTTATGACTTGCGGGATGACGGTTAACCAGGAAAATGCCCAGACAGATCATTATCCCCCCAGCACCGACGATCCAGCCGACATGCTCTTTCAACAAGACGAAGCTCGACAGCAGTCCAAACAGCGGCGCCAGAAAAAGAAAGGAACTGGTTTTAGCGGGATCTGTGTTTTGCAGCAAATAAAACCAAAGTGTGAACTGAATGATGGAACAGAAAATCGTCAGCCATACCAGGACAACGATGGACGTGGTATTGACGATAAAATGAGGTTGCTCTGTAAAGAGGCTCAGTATAAGCAGTACCGTGCCACCAGCGAGCATCTGGTAAGCGGTGAGCACAAACGTATCATGAGCAGCTCCCCAGCGCTTAATGAGCAGCGTGGATACAGCAAAGCAGACAGCGCCGCCAAACCCAATCCACGTCCCAGGACTCAAGCTCAGATGGAAACCAAAGGTCAATGCCACTCCGACAAATCCGAGAATCACGCCGGTCCATTGGCTAAAACGATAGGAAACACCATATAGAGCAGCACTCAGGATGATGACAAGCAAGGGGTTGGTAAACGTAATAATGGCAGATTCCCCCGAACTGATCCAGTTCATGCTGTAGTAGGCACAGCCCATCACTCCCGCCGACTGGAACAGACCGATTACGGCGATTTGCATCCACTGTTTCCAGCCCACAGGCATGGGGCGTTTTCTGATGATCCAGGCAAGTAATGCTCCAGCTAATATATAGCGAAGTCCCATTAATAAAAAGGGAGGTGCATACATCATACCGATTTTGCCTACGGGAAAAGAGGTTCCCATGATGAGCGTGGTGACGATGATCAGGAACGTATATTTTAAAGGCTTCATCAGGCTTCCTCCCTTTGACTTCTCGACATGCTCATAACGTCTGACCGCTATCTACTGTAATCAGTTGTCCGGTCATGGACGGCTGATCCAGTGCGGCGCATATCATATGTGCGATGTCTTCGCTAGTTGCTATTCGCTGCAACAATAACTCACCGCCCAGACGATGCATCTGTTCTTCCTTTCCTGCCCACCAACGGGTCGCGACCGCACCCGGAATGATGGCGTTAACCCGGATATCGGGAGATAGCGCATGTGCCAAAGACTTGGTTAAGCCGTGCACTGCTGCTTTGGAAACTGCATAAGGAAGGGAGGACCCTGATCCTGTGCTGCCAGCAATACTGCCGAGGTTAACGATTGCTCCTTGGCCTGCCTGCTGCATTCCTTTTGCGGCTGCTCGTGCGCAGTAAAACATGCCTTTTACATTGACGTCATATAGCTCATTCCATATTTCATCCGTAACAGATTCCAGATCCTTCATCGGGATATGATGCGTAATGCTGGCGTTATTTACAAGTGCAGTTACAGGTCCGACTTTTTCAGTAATAGCGGCAATCATCTGGCGAACCTCGACATCGGAACCCACATTAGCCCGAACTGCAAAAGCATAACCTCCCGCATCCAAAATATGCTGCACAGTTTCTTCAGCTTCATCCTGGGAACGAGAGTAATTAACGGCAACGGTAGCTCCATAATTAGCGAGCAGTATACTGGTAGCTCGACCTATACCCGTACCGCCTCCGGTTACCAAAGCCACGGTGTTCATCCAGTTCATCATTATTAACACTCCTTCAATAAACTCAGCGAATAGGAAGCTACTGTGTTTGGCTATGTTCTGATCTACCCCGATTGTAGCTCGCAGCAGCTGTACTGTATAATGATTGTTAATGGATTAGCCATCATTTCAAATGATATCTGAATGGATACAGTCCTAGTTGGGAGGTTTACAATGGAGAGCGGGGATTTAAGAATATTTCAATGTGTTGCACAGGAAGGGAATCTGACCCGGGCTGCGGTGCGCCTCGGTTACGTTCAGTCCAATGTCACAGCAAGGATCAGACATCTGGAAGCTGAGGTAGGAACACGATTGTTTATCCGTCATAATCGGGGAATGACTTTATCGCCAGCAGGTGAGATGCTGCTAACGTACGCGGATAAAATTGTAGGCCTGCTCGATGAGGCTGGTAAAGCGTTGAGTTCTACCATTGAACCTACTGGGTCACTACGCATTGGCTCCACACAGACTGCCGCAGCGGTACGCTTACCTGAGCTTTTTGCAAAATATTATAAACAACACCCGGCGGTCTCCTTATCTTTGACTACAGGCAATTCCCAAATGCTTATGGACCAGGTGATTGGGTATGAATTGGAAGGGGCTTTTATAGGCTGTTCATGTGATCACCCTGATCTTGCTTCTACTCCCGTATTCGACGAGGAACTATACATTGTCTCCTCCGGAATGGGTCCTATGGATGAAGAACTCACAAGCAAACCCATACTGGTCTACAGCATGGGATGTTCCTATCGTCAGATTTTGGAGGAGTGGTTATCGGTCAGCGGGGTAAGCCGTCCGGTCATAATGGAATTTGGAACCCTAGAAGCGATTATTAGCGGTGTCACGTCCGGCATGGGAATTTCGCTGTTACCCGAGATTGTCATTCGGCATCAGATCGAAAATGGATTACTGCGCAAGCACACACTCCCGGTCGGCATGAATCGTATGATGACTCGTTTTATTACTCGCAAGGATGCCTTTGTCAGCAGTGCGCTTGGCGCATTTATGGGTATGCTGCCGCGGGAGTATGATATGATAGAGAACAGCAATTAATCAGGATGATGAAGGAACAAGTTAAGGCAATCCGTTAAGGAAGTGATGAGCAATGGATTTATTTTCGTTTCAGCAAGATTCAGAACCTCAGGCAAGACTGCTTGCTGACCGTATGCGGCCAGAGCGGCTTGATGAATATATTGGGCAAGAGCACATTATAGGAGCGGGAAAATTGCTTCGGCGCGCTATTGAGGCTGATCAGATTTCGTCCATATTGTTATATGGTCCTCCGGGATGCGGCAAGACGACCCTGGCACATATCATTTCCCAGCATACCCAAGGGCAGTTCGTCCGTCTGAATGCGGTGGATGCTTCCGTCAAAGATGTACGTGAAGTCATCGAGCAGGCGCAAACGAACAAACAGTTGTACGGAACAAAAACCATTTTGTTCCTTGATGAGGTGCACCGCTTTAATAGTTCGCGTCAGGATGCGCTGCTGCCCGCCGTAGAGAAGGGCACGATTATTTTTATCGGCGCTACGACAGAGAACCCCTTTCATTATGTGAATGGGGCCCTGATGAGCCGTTCCACGCTGTTTCAACTGGAGTCTTTGAACAAAGAGCATTCGCTGATTGCGATGCGCCGGGCACTGACGGATGCAGATAAAGGTTTGGGTTTCATGGATCTGCAGGCAGACGACGAGGCATTGGAGCATATTGCGACGATGGCGAATGGCGATATTCGGCGTGCGCTGAACGCCTTGGAACTTGCTGCACTGACTACACCGCCAGAGAAGGATGGCTCGATTCACATTACACTCGGTGTAGCTGAAGAATCTATCCGTCGTCCGATTGTAAAGGCAGATGAATCGACGCAATATGATGTATTGTCGGCATTTCATAAAAGCATCCGGGGTTCCAGTGATGCGGCACTGTTCTGGTTTTTGTATGCGGTAGAGAGGCTAGGCATGGACCCGATGACGTTTATCCGTCGTCTGATTGCGGCCAGCAGTGAAGATATTGGGCTTGCGAATCCGCAGGCGATGACCCAAGCCATTGGGGCACTGGATGCTTATCGCAATAATGGCTGGCCTGAAGCCAAGCTGAACATTGCTCAAGCAATCCTGTTTGCTGTTGAAAGTCCGAAGTCCAATGCGGTGTACACTGCGATCTCGAAAGCGATGAATGCCATTGATGAGGTGAAATCGGCTGAGGTCCCTCTTCATTTGAGAGATACCCATTATTCCGGTGCAGTGAAGCTGGGACATGAAGGCTACCAATACCCGCACAATTATCCGGGCCATTACGTGAAGCAGGAATATTTACCGAAACAGCTCTCACGCCGCATTTTCTATGAAGCAACGGAACAAGGCAATGAATCCAAGATTCGTCTAAATCAGCAGCGGCGCAGAGAGCTGTAAGATCGATGACCCGGGAGATGCTTGAACGATGAAAGAAATATTCTGTATTGGAATCGGTGGACTTTTGGGTACGTTATGCCGATATGGGGTACAGTTATCGATGCCAGCTGCTAATGATGGCTTCCCTTGGGCAGTGCTGCTGATCAATGCGATCGGGAGCCTGTTTTTGGGTTGGTTCTTCACCATAGCTGTTCCAGGCAAAATAACGCCTCAACTTCGCCTTGCGATTGGTACGGGGTTTACTGGTGCACTTACCACATTCTCCACCTTTACTCTGGATATGGTCCGTTTATCTGGAGGAGGGATGTGGGGTAAGGCTGCTATATACCTCGTTGTGAGTTTACTTGCAGGGCTGCTGCTGTGTGCATTGGGGATTAAGGTTGGACAGCGAATGCTGAATAAACCGATGCAGGACGGTGCTGCACCTTGATTATCTGGATAGGTCTTGTAGGAATGTTGGGTGCGGTGCTTCGCTACAGTCTGGGGCGATGGATATCCGGTTCGCTAGGAGCGGCCTTCCCCTGGGGGACGTGGGTCATTAATATCAGTGGTTCTCTGTTACTTGGATTGCTCTATGGCTGGCATCAGTCAGCTTCAATCCCGGACGTATTCTGGGTGATAGGGGGTACTGGATTTTGCGGAGCGTATACCACATTCTCTACGTTTGGATATGAAACCATTGGTTTGATGGGGCAGGAACGTTACTTAAGAGCAGTTATATACGTCACCAGTTCGGTACTGATGGGGGTTGCAGCCTCTTTTGCAGGGGTGTGGCTGGCTGCATAAGTGAAAATAATTATTTTTTTTGCAGGGAAAAGAAGGAAAAAAGCCATCCGTCATGGTATACATGAAAGATGGCTTTTGTTATAGGAATACAGGGTATTGTGCAAAATCCATATGGGGATGGATTCATTTCTGTTATTGAATCTATTGCAGCGCCGGCACAGGCACTTTTTGAACCTGATCGATCGTTCCGCCGCCGAGACATACATCTCCATCATAAAACACAACGGCTTGACCAGGCGTAATCGCTTTTTGCTGTTGGTCAAACTGTACATCTACACTGCCATCTTCCTGCCATGTCAGGGTTACACCCTGATCCGGCTGGCGATAGCGGAATTTTGCGGTACAACGGAATGGCACATTAGGCATGTGTGCTGCACCTGCGATCCAGTTTACACCTGTTGCAGTCAGACCGGTGGAGTACAGACTGGCATGTGCATCGCCTTGAACGACAAGCAGTTGATTTTTCTCCAGATCCTTGTCAGCCACGAACCAAGGTTCACCATTACCGGAACCGCCAATGCCAAGCCCTTGACGTTGTCCAAGTGTGTAGTACATCAGACCGTCATGACGGCCTTTGACTTCACCGGTCGCAATGTCAACCATGTCTCCACCTTTGGCAGGTAGGTAGTTGCTCAGGAACTCTTTGAAGTTGCGCTCGCCGATGAAGCAGACACCTGTGCTGTCCTTTTTCTTCGCGGTGTAGAGGCCAGCTGCTTCTGCAATCTTGCGCACTTCCGGTTTCGGAAGGTGACCAATCGGAAACATGGCTTTGGACAGCTGGTTCTGATTCAGTGCATTGAGGAAGTATGTTTGGTCTTTGTTACTGTCCACACCGCGCAGCAGCTTGAACGTTCCATCTTCTTCAATGAGGCGGGCATAGTGGCCTGTAGCCACATAGTCAGCGCCGAGATCCAGTGCCTTGTTCAGGAATTCGCCGAATTTGATTTCGCGATTACACATGACATCCGGATTTGGAGTCCGACCGGACTTATATTCATCAAGGAAATAGGTAAATACTTTATCAAAGTACTCTTTCTCGAAGTTGACAGTGTAGTATGGAATGCCGATCTGTTCGCAAACCCGGCGTACGTCCTCTGAATCCTCTTCAGCGGTACAGTGGCCGAACTCGTCTGTGTCATCCCAGTTTTTCATGAAAATGCCGATGACATCGTAACCCTGCTCCTTCAGCAGCAGTGCCGTGACGGAAGAATCGACACCTCCGGACATGCCAACGACGACCCGTGTATTTTCAATTGTTTTGGACATCGTTATCACCATTTCTATATATAAATGTGTTTCGTTTCTTATTCTAGCATAACCGGACTCAAGTTACGATACACCCGGCCAACTTTGGATAGTGTCCACTCCAGGCGTACATTTTTGGAATATCGTCAATCTTTCTTTTCCATAAAGCATGCAGATATGTTAACATTAGCTGAGGGTTATGATCGGAATACGGAGGATTAGTAGGACTTGGTCTGTATTTTTCATATCCCGCTGTGGCGGATTTCTGGAAAGCAGTCTTGGACCACATCCTGTTATTTAATATTTTACAACTTGTTTTTTTGAAAATGGAAAGAGGTGCCTCCTTTGAAAATATCGACAAAAGGCCGTTATGGCCTCACAATCATGATGGAGCTGGCAGCCAGAATAGGCGAAGGCCCTACATCTTTGAAAAGTATTGCCGAGCGCAACCAGCTCTCGGAACATTATCTAGAGCAATTGATTGCTCCCCTGCGTAATGCAGGACTGGTTAAAAGTATTCGGGGCGCCTACGGGGGCTACATCCTGGCAGGGGATCCTGCTACCGTAACTGCTGGGGATGTCATTCGTGTACTGGAAGGTCCAATCTCTCCAGTGGATTTCACGGAGGAAGATGATCCAGCGAAGCGTGACTTGTGGCTGCGCATCCGTGACAGCATTGCAGAAGTACTGGATTCAACAACGCTGAAGGATCTGATTACATTCCAGGATCAGGAGCAAAAAGACTCCTACATGTTCTATATTTAACATCGTTGATGATGAGCATCACAGATGACACACTAAAGCCCCCATATTGGGGGCTTTAGCCATGCAACAAGCTACTTTGTAATTCTTCCACTTCTAAACGATAACCTGAAATGAATAGGCGTATGTAATAATGAACTTAAGAATACACAGTTTTCGAGGTTGAGAACGGGAACGATGTAGTCAGAAGTTCAAGATTCTAACGATGTTTGAGTGTTTCTATATCTGCTTCTATACGCAATTGACGACGGTTCAAAATATCAATGCTGTGCTGATGAATGTTCAATTCAGTAGTTACTTTACGTTCATAAGAAAATTGTGAAGTTTCGAGACGTTTGGAAATTTCCAGTGTCTCCAGAACGGCCTGTTGCAGTAGTGGAATATTTTTGGTTTGTTCCTCGATGACGTTGAGCCTGCCGTCCATGGTATTGAGTCTGCCATCCATGGTATCGAGTCTGCCATCCATAGTGTCAAGCCTGTCTTCGATCTTTTCAAGACGGCCATCAATGTTGTCGAAACGCTTGTCCATTTGTTGAAGCTGATTCAGAATCTGACTGAGAACGGGATCGCTCATGTCTATCTCTCCTTTTGGAAATGGATATATAACATTATACACGAAGATGCGACAATTGAGCATCCGTTTTGATTTCCAATTTACACATCATGAAAAGATAGAATTCCAACATATAACGGGGTGAAATCAATGAAAAGAATATATTTGGACCACGCCGCATCGACACCTATGCACCCACAAGTCGCGGAAGCGATGATGAAGGTTATGACAGGGCAATATGGCAATGCATCGAGTATCCATGCCTTCGGGCGGGAAGCCAAACGGACCGTCAGCGGAGCAAGGGATGTCATTGCGGCGTCTTTGGGTTGTTTCCCTGATGAACTCGTATTCACCGGAGGCGGCACGGAGAGTGACAATCTGGCGATATTTGGCGCAGTTTCAGCGAGAAAAGAACGGGGACGGCACGTCATTACAACGGCCATTGAACATCATGCGGTACTGCATACTTGCCAGGAGCTGGAGAGACAAGGCTATGACGTAACTTATTTGCCTGTAGATGAATACGGAAGAATACGTCTGGAAGAGCTGGAAGATGCCATTCGGCCAGATACAGTACTGATTACCATGATGTATGCCAACAACGAAGTGGGCACGATTCAGCCTATACGCGAGGTGGGTGAGCTTGCCCGTCAGCATGATATTTTGTTCCATACCGATGCTGTTCAGGCTCTAGGCACCCAGGGCATTTCCTGCAAGGAACTGCCTGTGGATCTGATCAGTTTCTCTGCTCATAAAATTAATGGGCCTCAAGGTGTGGGTGCACTCTATGTGCGGCGCGGAATCGTACTGGAAGCCAGATCACACGGTGGCCTTCAGGAACGACAACGCCGGGCAGGTACCGAGAACATCGCGGGCATCGCGGGGTTTGCGGAGGCATTGAAAATATCAGGAGAGCAATTCGGGGCGCGTCGTGAACATGATCTGGCTTTACGATCATTGCTGCTGGAACAACTGGAGAAGCAGGTAGGAGCGAACTGTTTCCACGTCAACGGACATCCACAATATACGCTGCCCAATATCCTGAACATCAGCTTTCCGGAAGTGTCCACTGAGACGATGCTCATGAACCTGGATATGGAAGGTATCGCTGTTGCGAGCGGTTCGGCATGTACTTCCGGTTCCCTTGAAGTATCCCATGTGCTGAAAGCGATGGATCTGCCTGAGACATTTTTACATTCGGCGATTCGTTTTAGCTGGGGGTTGGGTAATACTACGGAAGAAATCATGATAACCGCCGAAAAAATTGGAACCATTCTTGGACGACTGCGTAATAGACCCTAAGGGGCTCTTTGCACATGGAACAGAAGGAGGGAAGCAGTTCCATTTCATCGGTTGGATAGAAGCGGTTTTGATGGACGGCGCCTGATTGCCACTCATCAACTTTGGGCATACCTAGCAATAGCGCCGCGACTATTTAATGATAAGAAGATGAGGGGGACCCTGCGATGAAGCTTCAGGAAATGATCGGACTTGCCGTTTTTGACGTTGAGGATGGGAAGCAGGTCGGTAAAATCCAGGATTTCATTGTGAATGACGATTGGAAAATTGAAGGCATTGAACTTGAAAACAAAGGCCTGTTTACCAGTCATGTCAAAATCGTGCAGTGGCAAGATATCGTTGCCTACGGCGAAGATGCCGTCATGATCCGTAATCAACAGGCTGTCCGCAAGACGGGAGCCGACGACATAAAACACACGTACCTCCTCGGCCAGACTAAATTGAAGGAGATGTCCGTGCTCACCGAAGAAGGTTTGCTGCTCGGACGTGTCTCGGATGTTTATTTTGACCAGGAGTTGGGAAATACAATAATAGGGATTGAAATTACGGACGGTTTTGTGTCCGATTTGATTGAGGGCCGCAAATGGCTGCCATGTACAAGTGATATGTCCATCGGAGAAAGTGCCATTATGGTGCCGCCGCTGAGTGAACAACGCTTGGAAAATGCCATTCATTCTGTTAATGGATAGGTGAATGAATATGAAATGTCCAAATTGTAGTTCCAAAGATATTGGGAAAATCGGTTCTCACCAGTTTTATTGCTGGGGATGCTTTATCGAACTAACAGTGAACGGTGAGAAAATGTCCGTGTACCAAGTGGAGGAAGACGGCACGCTTAGTTCCCTTGATGATCTGTTCTTCGGGGAAGAGCTGCCGCAAGACTTTCCACATCTTCATGCTTCTTCTTAGTAAGCGGCATAACTTCTTCTATATGCGGTTTCATGACAAAATCTGTTATGGAATGCTGTCATGAAAAGATGGCTGATGTATATAGCTGCGGTTACATAGTGGTTCAAGGGACTTGTATGAATATATGCGATCTCGGATCACAAGATGCGTCTCCTTCATGATGAAGGGGGCGCTTTTTTAAATCGTTAATAAATATTCTCTTCCTTACATATACTGACTTTCAGAGCCAGTCCAAAAGGGAGAGATACAAGTGGAGCAATTAACCAAGAACAAGCTGTTCCGTTATGCCATCTGGCTGCTACTCGGATTGATTATCCTGTATTTTATCTGGCTGCTGCGGCCATTGCTGCTTCATATATATGGATTTTTGAAAACCGTATTGGCCCCTTTTATCGTGGCTCTCATCATATCCTATGTGCTCAATCCAATTGTAAGCATGCTGGGAGGGCGTAAAGTCCCTCGGACTATCGCTGTGCTGTTAATCTATGCTTTCTTTCTCACTTGTATCGGGGTCATCCTGATGAATGTCATTCCGGTGTTGATTGAACAGCTGGAGGAACTGAACGAGCATATGCCTGAGCTGTCGATGCGTGCCCAGAGTTTGATGAACAATATGGATCACAAATTAATGCCGCCAAGTGTGCGCACAGGCATGAACAGCTGGTTTTTTCAGATGGAGGATCGGCTTACCCAGGGGATAACGACGCTGATGGATAATATCGGGACAACCATTAATGTCCTGTTCAACGTATTTATCGTGCCATTTCTCATTTTTTATATGTTAAAAGATTTTGAGGTGTTCGAGCGTACGATTGTGGCTTATCTTCCTCGCTCACGGCGCAAAGCCATTGTCTCCGTAATGAAAGAGATTGATACAGCCTTGGGAAACTATATTCGCGGACAATTTATTGTCTGTGTGATTGTGGGCATCTTTGCCTACATTGGTTACATCGTCATTGATATGCCTTATGCACTGCTGCTTGCCAGCATTGTCGCCGTGTTTAACATCGTTCCCTATCTGGGCCCGTTTCTTGGAGCTGCTCCTGCAGTGATTATGGCTTCGACAGTATCGTTTAAAATGGTGCTTTTTGTTGTCATTGTGAACACACTCTGCCAAGTGCTGGAGAGTAACGTCATCTCCCCACAAGTGGTGGGGCGGACACTGCATTTGCATCCATTGTCGATTATCTTCGCGCTGCTTGTGGGAGGTGAACTGGCGGGCATTGTGGGTCTGATCCTGGCGGTGCCGGTCTTTGCTGTTCTGAAAGTTATTGTGCAGCACTTTTTTGCGTATTACATCAAACGAAGAACCGACTGAATGATGCAGTGCTGCAATCCGCGAGGTTGCGTTGACACCCTACAGGCATATCGATATAATGGAGGGGTATGTTTAGAATGAAAAATCGATGATGAAATGAAGTACGCCGAGGGTTCCTTTCCTCAGAGAATAGACTTCTTCGGATCAGATGTAATCTGAGCCCGATGGCTGGAAGAGTCTTGAAAGTGGAAGCGGCGGAAAGCTGATTTCGGAGTGCAGGACAACCCTGCCGGGAGCGACCGTTATTTCGCATCAACGAGGAGATTGTTTGTTTATCCGCGCAGCAAGGGATGAGCAGCAGTAACCAGGGTGGTACCGCGATTATAATCGTCCCTGACTATTCAGGGGCGTTTTTTGTGTTTGTTTTTACTTTGTTATCAACCCCGGGGCAATATGCACCGGACTATTATAATTAATTGGGGGCACTACGTATGAAAGCCAGTGAAATCCGGTCTAAATGGATCGAGTTTTTTGCAAGTAAAGGTCACAAAATTGAGCCAAGCGCATCGCTCGTACCTCATAATGATCCATCCCTTCTGTGGATTAATGCGGGCATGGCCCCGTTGAAACCGTATTTTGACGGTCGGGAGAAACCAGAGAATCCGCGTCTGGCAAACTCCCAAAAATGTATTCGTACAAACGATATTGAAAATGTCGGTAAAACTCGCCGTCACCACACGTTCTTCGAAATGCTCGGCAACTTCTCCATCGGAGATTACTTCAAGGAAGAGACCATTACCTGGGCATGGGAATTTCTCACAAGCAAAGAATGGATCGGTTTCGATCCGGAACGTCTCTCGGTGACGGTATATCCAGAAGACGAAGAGGCTTTCAAACTGTGGAACGAAAAAGTGGGACTGCCTGCTGAGCGTATCATCAAACTGGATGAGAACTTCTGGGATATTGGCGAAGGCCCTTGTGGACCTTGTACCGAAATCTTCTATGACCGCGGCGAAGCTTATGGCAATGACATGAATGATCCAGAGATGTATCCAGGTGGAGAAAACGAACGTTACCTGGAAGTATGGAATTTGGTGTTCTCCCAGTTCAATCATAACAAGGACGGCAGCTACACACCGCTTCCAAACAAAAATATTGATACTGGCGCAGGATTGGAGCGCTTTGCATCCATTCTGCAAAATGTGGATTCCAACTTTGATACCGATCTGTTCCAACCGATGATTCAAAGAACAGCGGCTCTTGCCGGTGTGAAATATAATGACAGCGTAGAGATTGACGTTGCACTGAAAGTGATTGCCGACCATATTCGTACGGTAGCCTTTGCTGTAGGTGATGGCGTTCTGCCAAGCAATGAAGGACGCGGATATGTGATTCGCCGCCTGCTCCGTCGTGCAGTACGTTACGGAAAAGTACTGGGACTCGACCGTCCATTCCTGTATGAACTGACAACAACCGTTGGTGAAGTGATGGGAGTGTATTACCCAGAGGTGGTGGACAAGCAAGAATTTATCGCCAAAGTGATCAAAACGGAAGAGGAGCGCTTCCACGAAACACTTAGCGACGGACTGGCTATTCTGGCAGACATCAGTGCTGGAGCCAAATCCGAAGGTCGCACGGTAATCAGTGGTCCGGAAGCGTTCAAACTGTATGACACATACGGTTTCCCATTTGACCTGACCGAAGATTACGCTGCAGAGCATGGCTTGACCGTAGATCGTGAAGGATTCGATGCTTCCATGCAAGAGCAGCGTGATCGTGCACGTGCTGGCCGTCAGGAAAGCGAAAGCATGAAGGTTCAAGGTGGACCACTTGCCGATCTGGAGGTTAAAAGCGAGTTTGTTGGTTATAATGACCTGTTGACGGAAGCGAAAGTGGTAGCCATTGTTGCCGGCGATGCGCTGGTAGACTCCGTAAGCGAAGGTCAGACCTGCCAGGTCATTTTGGACAAGACTCCGTTCTATGCGGAAAGTGGCGGACAAGTGAGTGACCAGGGCTTGCTGCGAGGAGCTGGGGTAACGGCAAAAGTACAAGGTCTGTTCAAGGCTCCGCTGGGGCAACACGTGCATCTGGTGACGGTAGAGTCCGGAGAGCTGCGTGTGGGTGAAGTGATTAATGCTGAAGTGGATGCATCCAAACGTGGCGATATTATCAAAAACCATACCGCTACCCATTTGCTGCACAAAGCGCTCAAGGATGTGCTAGGAACGCACGTCAATCAGGCAGGATCACTTGTAGAGCCTCAACGTCTGCGCTTTGACTTCTCGCACTTCGGCAGCATTACGCCTGAAGAACTAACAGAGATCGAGCGTCAGGTAAACGAACAGATCTGGAATCGTCTGAATGTGAATATTGAACTGAAAGCTATTGATGAAGCCAAAGAAATGGGCGCAATGGCCTTATTCGGTGAAAAATACGGCGATATCGTACGTGTGGTTCAAGTTGGAGACTATAGTTTGGAACTTTGTGGCGGCTGTCACGTAAACAATACATCAGAGATCGGTATCTTCAAGCTGGTGAGCGAAAGCGGAATTGGCTCCGGCGTACGCCGGATCGAGGCTGTTACTGGCCGTGGCGCGTATCTGTATGTAGAAAGTCAACTTGAATTGCTGAAACAATCAGCATCTCTGCTCAAAGCGAATGTGGCTGACGTGCCTAAACGCATCGAAGGTCTGAATCAGCAATTGAAGGAAGCAGCCAGAGAGACTGAATCACTGCAAAGCAAGCTGAGTGCCATGGAAGCAGGCGCATTGACAGATCAAGTGGTACAAGCAGGAAATACACAATTGCTTGCCGCACGTGTTGATGCT
The DNA here is from genome assembly GCF_001514495.1 of Paenibacillus pabuli NBRC 13638. Taxonomy (GTDB): domain Bacteria; phylum Bacillota; class Bacilli; order Paenibacillales; family Paenibacillaceae; genus Paenibacillus; species Paenibacillus pabuli. Next base: position 185,121 of record NZ_BCNM01000013.1, on the reverse strand, counting down.
CCGAACATGGATGCCCTGCGTACAGTAGCTGATGAATTAAAAGTGAAATTGCCTCATGCTGTACTCGTATTGGGTGCTCCAGCCGATGGCAAAGTGAATTTTGTAGTGGCTGTACCTGCTGAACAGGTGAAACAAGGGCTGCATGCAGGAAAAATCGTTAAGGAAGTTGCGGCAGTATGCGGCGGTGGCGGTGGCGGACGTCCTGATATGGCGCAAGCCGGAGGCAAGGACGCGACCAAGCTGGATGAAGCACTGAAATTGGCGGTTTCACTGGTTAGTGAGCATACTGCATAAATCGAACGAGTTGCGGTTAAAAGCCAAAATGTAGTTCGAAAAGGTTCTATTCGTTTATACGGAGATTGGATCGGGATGCTTCTTCCCGTCCAATTTTTGTACCCAAGAGCGAGTGGAATCGAATGATGCAGCAAGCGGAAGCCAGTAAAGGACAAGCAAAAAACACAATTGGCTTATCCTTTGTTTACTTGTGGCAGTCAGAATATGTTATTATATAAGCAGAAATCAATTCGGCAGGACATGGTCCCCATGTTCATGCAGGAGCGAGGTGCCATCAATGGACTCCATGGATAAGACGGTTAAATTTAATGTGAAAGCCGACGAGCAGGAAGCATCATCCAAAGAGATTCTTCTTACGGTATATGATGCACTGGTGGATAAGGAGTATAATCCTATTAACCAGATTGTCGGGTATCTGATTTCTGGAGACCCCGCATATATCCCTCGTCACAACAATGCACGCAGTCTGGTCCGTAAAAAAGAGCGCGATGAGCTGATTGAAGAGCTTGTTCGTTCTTATCTGGCCAATCACCGGTAATGTACATCGCTTCCGCTGTGATGCAGCCATGCAGGCAGCGGGAAATGAACCGACAGAAGACAGCCTGAAGCTTGAGAAGGCGAATATTAATCGACCTGAGCAGGCTTGAGGATGGGAGAGCATGGATGAAAATATTAGGTTTGGACTATGGGGACCGAAGAATCGGAGTTGCCGCTAGTGACGCCTTCGGTTGGACTGCCCAGGGATTGGAAGTACTTGAACGCCGCCGGGATGAAGGTGAGTTCGCTCGGATCGCGGAGCTTGTGCGTGAGCATGAGATCAGCGAGATTGTGGTCGGACTTCCCAAAAACATGAACGGCACCGTAGGACCGCGTGGTGAAATCTGCATCGCTTTTGCCGAACGCCTGCGGGGCGAACTGAATTTACCTGTTCACCTTTGGGATGAACGACTGACAACCATTGCAGCTGAACGAACACTGCTCGAAGCGGATGTCAGTCGCAAAAAACGCAAGCAGGTTGTGGACAAAATGGCCGCAAGCTTGATTTTGCAAAATTATTTGGATGCCAATAGTAAAAGGTGAGGGGGATCAACAATGACTGAAGATCAACTGGGTATGGAAGAAGAATCGGAGATTATTTACATTGCGGATGACGAGGGTAATGAAGAGGAATTTGAAGTCATCATGAAATTCGAAGTGGACGGTTCGGAGGCCAAGTACATGATGGTTGCTCCAGTTGAACCCGAAGATGGAGAGACGGATGTCTATGCATTCCGTTATGAAGAAGAGGGCGATGACATTAAACTTTTCGTCATCCAAGATGATGCCGAATGGGATATCGTCGAGGAGACGTTTAATACATTTCTTGCAGAAGATGAAGAGGAAGCGAACTAAAATGACAGAATATAGCCGCGAAGACTTGAAATGGACAGATTCGCTGCGTCTGGCTTTTGGTGCTCATGTTGAGCTGGAAGAAGAGAACGGTAAATCACATCCGTATGACTTACTGGCCGAGTTTGAAGTGAAAGGTCAGCAGTATGCGGTGCTCCGCAGTTCACTCCGTCCGTATGACGAAGTTGAACTTCTGCGGGTTTTGCCGGGAAGTGAAGGCCAGATCATGCCGGAATTAGTTACGATTGACGATGATGATGAGTGGGAGAACATTTCGGAATTGTATGACGAGTGTACACTACCCATTGACGAAGATTGATCAGCTTCAAATTGAAGAAACCGGAAGGGCGGAGAAGTCCGCTCTTTTTGGTTGTGTAAAGGAGTTGTGTCTTTTTTGAAAGGGAAAGCGATTGTAGTCCTTCTGCTAGTCATTGTGATTGCTGCCGGAGGAGCAGGGGTATATGTCTGGAGCATGATGCGTCCGGTACAAGCATCCACCGAACCGGTTGTGTTCGAGATCAAGAGCGGATCAGGCACTTCCAAAATTGCGGACCAGCTGGAGCAAGAAGGGTTGATTCGAAGTGGGTTAGCGTTTAAGGGATATCTGAAATGGAAGAAACAAGGATCAAATTTTATGGCAGGTACATATTCCTTGAATCCAGGCGTGACATACGATGAGCTGATTAATAAGTTGAATAACGGTGAAGTTGTGCCGGAATCGATGGTGAAGTTTACCATCCCTGAGGGATACACGGTACTGCAAATGGCGGACAAACTGTCTGCTGACGGAATTGTGAATCGGGATGAATTTATTAAGCTTGCGAATGATCCAACTGCTTTTGATATCGACATGATGAAGGACATTCCGGTGGATGAAGAACTGCGATATGTGCTGGAAGGATACCTGTTCCCTGAGACGTATGAATTGAAAGAGGGAAGTTCGACTCAAGAGGTCATGCAGCGAATGCTTGAGGAATTCCAGACGAAGGTTGATTCTATTCCTGATCTGGCGGCCAAACTCAAGGAGAGAAATCTGTCTTTGCACGAAGTGTTAACCATTGCATCGCTTGTGGAGAGAGAAGTTGTGGTGGATCAGGAACGCGCGCTGGTTGCTGGCGTGATCTATAATCGGATCAACCAGGACATGAAACTGGAGATTGATGCGACAGTCCAGTACTTGTTGGATAAGCCCAAGGCCAGATTGCTGTTCAAGGACCTGAAGGTGCAAAGTCCCTATAATACGTATCTGAACAAAGGCCTGCCACCGGGGCCGATTGCAAGTCCAAGTCTGGCATCCATTGAGGCTGCACTGGAACCTGAAGCTTCAGATTATCTGTTCTATGTGACCAAAAAAGATGGTACATTCGGACATCTGTTTGCCAAAACGTATAAGGAACATCAGCAAAATATAGCCAAAAGTAAGGCTGCGCAATAAGCGGAGGGGATGTATATGAGTACGAAACATGAACTGCTCGTTACGGCGGCAAATGTGAAAGAAGCGGAAGCGCTGCTGCAGGCAGGAGCAGACGCTTTGTTAATTGGGGATGATCGCTTCGGCATGCGTCTTCCTGGTAGCTTCAGTATGGAAGAGACAGCCGAGGTGGTTGCCATAGCAGCCAAGCATCAGGCTCGCGTCTATGTATCCATGAACAATCTGATGTCCAACGAGCTGCTAAAAGAGTTGCCGGAATATGTTCAGGCACTGGGTAAAATCGGTGTTCATGGGGTGGAGTTCAACGACCCATCAGTGCTCGCCGCTATTAAGGAGTATGCTCCGCATATTCAGCTGCACTGGAACGCTGAGATGACATCAACCAACTATGCAACAGCCAACTACTGGGGAACCAAAGGCGCGAGTCGTGTTGTGCTTGCTCGGGAGCTGAATATGGACGAGCTGACAGAGATGGTTCCATTTCTAAAGGTGGAAGCTCAGGTGCAGGTGCATGGGATGACGAACATTTATCATTCCAAACGGAGTTTGGTACAAAGTTATATGGCCCATCAGGGGCGTCCGGTAGAAGGAAACTTGGGTAAAGAGCGTGGTTTATTTCTGATTGAGGCTGAACGCCGGGATGAGAAGTTTCCGATCTATGAAGATGTGAACGGAACTCATATCATGAGTTCGGAGGATATCTGTATTCTCGAGGATCTTCATCTGTTGATGGAGGCCGGGGTACACAGCTTCAAAATTGAAGGCATATTAAAACCGCTTGCGTATAACGAAGCTGTTGTACGTGCATACCGTACATCTCTGGACAGTTATGCAGCTGATGCCGATGCTTATGCATTTTGTGAAGAATGGCTGGATGAGGTTCGCCAATTGCAGGACCCTGAACGGGAGTTGTCATTTGGATTTTTCTATAAAGAACAGGTGTATTAATAAACGAGGTGAACGACATGGAAACAGTGGCGGTACAGCGGAAGTTCTCGGGTAAACGTAACCGTCTGGACAAACCGGAGTTACTTGCTCCGGCAGGCAATCTGGAAAAACTTAAATTTGCAATCCATTATGGTGCAGATGCAGTGTATATCGGTGGACAGGCATATGGACTACGTTCCAATGCGGATAACTTTAGCTTTGAAGAAATGCGTGAAGGTGTGGAATTTGCCAAAAAGTATGGTGCCAAGGTATTTGTGGCAACCAATATCTATGCTCATAATGAAGATATCGAGGGGATTCAAGCCTATCTCCAGAGCTTGTATGATGCAGGAATCGCAGCTATTATCGTAGCCGATCCGGCAATTATAGAAGTGGCTCAGCGCGCTGTCCCGGGTTTGGAAGTGCATTTGAGTACGCAACAATCGACCCTGAACTGGCAAGCTGTGAAGTTCTGGAAGGATGAAGGTCTTCCGCGGGTGGTTCTCGGACGGGAGACAAGCTTTGAAGAGATTGAAGAGATCAAGGCTAACGTGGACATCGAGATCGAAGCTTTTATTCATGGAGCCATGTGTTCGTCATTTTCGGGACGCTGTGTGTTGTCCAACCACTTTACCGACCGTGATTCCAACCGGGGAGGGTGCTGCCAATCCTGCCGCTGGAAGTATGATCTGTTTGAAGATGCCCGGGAAGATAACGTCTGGGTCAGCGAAGAAGGAATGCAAATGCAGGCACCTGCACCATTCAAATTGGGAGAGAATCAGCTGCCTCTGTTCGAGGAGCAGGACAATTCCTTTTCGATGGGTTCCAAGGATCTGTGCATGATTGGTCATATCCCGGAGCTAATTGATGTGGGGGTGGACAGTTTTAAAATCGAAGGACGCATGAAGTCGATCCACTATGTGGCTACCGTGGTTAATGTGTATCGTCAGGCGATTGATTCTTATATGGCTGATCCGGAGAACTATGAATTGAAGCCTGAGTGGGTAGAGGAAATGAACAAGGCAGCGAATCGCCCACTAAATACCGGATTTTTCTATGATACACCGGATCATGAGGATCATATCTATGAACCGGAGGAAAAAGCGGTACCTTACGACTTTGCCGGATTGGTTATGGACTATGATGCAGTTACAGGAATGGCAACCATTCAGCAACGCAATCATTTCAAACCAGGACAGGAGATCGAATTTTTCGGTCCCGGAGGCCACTTTTTCAAACAGGTGGTTGGGGAATTGCAGGATGAAGAAGGCAACGTACTCGATGCAGCCCGTCACCCGCTACAGCGTATCAAAATGAAGGTGGATCAACCGGTTTCCTATTTCGATATGATGAGAAAAAAGAAGTAGGCTTTAATACCTAGTTTTCAACAAAATAGTGTTAAGAATAAACAAAATAATGTTATAAAGTATCGAATTTTGATCTCCGTATATCGGTATATGGGGGTCTTTTTTTTATAGAAAAATAGGAAAAAAGTTGTAATAAATTTTGGAAAGTTGAGAGGGGAAAGGAGAAAGCTGTCGAATACTACATATTTATAGGGGAGAGAAAGAAAATCCAACAAGTAAATTACTGGCAGGTGAATGGGATTGGTTCAAAAGAAGCAGAAAGACAGTGGGGAAGAAATGATAAAACCTGAGAAGGTACAGCCCGAGAAGGTTCAAAAAGTAAAGAAAGAAAAAGTAGAGAAACGTAAGACAGGGGATACTCCAGGCAGAAAGTCCTTTAAATTGGACTCAGGGAAGCTGAAGTTGGGGTGGAACAAGACCAAAAACGATTGGAAAAATCGAAACTGGAAGAATGTCGGGGGAACAACGTTAGAGCAAATTAAGAAGGCTAACCCGATTAAATCGGTAGGCGTTAAACTGTTTTTGATCTTTTTTGCGGGCATTATGATTTTTGTCGTTAGTTTAGGCCTATTATCCTATTCTAAAGCGAAAAGTACGATTGAGAAAAATGCTTCCCGAGCGAATCAGGAAACGATTGAACAAACGAAGCAAAAAATGGACATTATCCTGGAGCGGTTTGTAGATACATCAACACAAATTTTCTTTGATCCAGAGATGCAGTCTTTGCTGCAAAAGATGTCTGATACAAATTTATCGGCCTATGATACGTTTATCAATTCAAGTTCGATCAATAAGCAATTGTCTAACATTGCATTTACGAATAAATCTATGGAAGCGATTTATCTTGTGCCCACGGACGAAACAAGATCTACTATGGGTACAGGAAGCAGCAGTTCATCTATGGGCGATATTCGTAAGGAGGCCTGGTATGATGAGCTAATTCAATCAGGCGGATATCGCTGGCTTCCAACTGAAGCCAAAGAAGATGGTGGCACACCAACGTTCCGCATCGCCCGTTCGATGAAAAACTTGCAAGGGACAACCCAGTCTTATGTATTAATCATTGAACTGAAGCTGGAAGTTCTGGAGCAGCAATTGAAATCTCTTGATTTGGGAGAAGGATCAGTACTTCAACTGATCGCTCCGGACAATAAAGTTGTAGCATCAACGATTGCTGATAATACAGGAAAAGACACAGACTTGGCATTTATCAAAGAGTTAACAGAAAAATCCGGCAGTGCCAATACAGAATACACTGTGGATGGAGATTCAACGGATATGCTGGTAGTATACAGCACTATGGATACGTCCGAATGGAAATTGATCGGAATGATTCCAACTTCCATGTTGGTGAAAGATGCCAAAGGCATTCTGACCCTGACATTGTGGATGGCACTCGTGGATGCCGCTATTGCAGTACTGATCGGTATTTGGATGGTACGCATGATTGCACGTCCATTGGGTAGCCTGAAAGATCTGATGCAGGAAGGTGCTAAAGGAAATCTTAAAGTGCGCACAGCTTATACATCCAAGGACGAGATTGGTCAATTATCAGCTGCATTCAATCTCATGATGGAACAGATTACGAAGCTGGTTGAGCAAACCAACCGTTCTGCGCAAGAAGTACTTGATACTGCTTCTGAACTTAGCAGTGCTTCCAAGAAAACAGCTGTCTCTGCTTCCGAGATTGCCGTGGCTACAGAAGAAATTGCCGGCGGTGCAAGCAGTCTGGCAACCGAGGCTGAACGTGGAAATGAATTGACCGACAATATCTCCCGTCAGATGGAGAGTGTCGTCACTGCCAACGAACAGATGGGCGATTCAGCCCGTCATGTCGAGAAATCCAGTCAGACTGGAACACATCATCTGAATCAGTTGATGACCAAAACGCAGAAGACAGAAGAGATGATCGGTGCCCTCGTCAATAAAGTTGATTCACTGAAAGAGAGTACGTCATCCGTTCTGAAAGTGCTTGATGTCATGCAGAATATTACAAAACAGACCAACATTTTGTCATTGAATGCAACGATTGAAGCAGCTCGTGCCGGTGCAGCAGGCCGTGGATTTATGGTGGTGGCGAATGAGGTTCGTCAGCTGGCTGAACAATCCAGACAATCCATTGATATGGTCGGAGATATTACGGACAAGATCATGACCGAGATGAATGAGACGGTTGATCAATTGTCTGCAGCGTATCCGTTGTTCAAAGAACAGATGGATGCGGTGAAAGATACCAACGTCATATTCGCTTCAGTACAACAGCAAATGGGTGCATTTGTAGAAAGCCTGAGCATGGTCACAGGTTCAATCGAAGATTTGAATAAATCTCAAGGAACGTTGTCCGAAGCGATGAGCAATGTCAGTGCAGTAGCTGAAGAATCTTCAGCAACATCCCAGGAAGTTGCTTCTTTGAGCAGTGAGCAGCAAAATATCAGTAATCAACTGGTAAACTTGTCTGCAAAACTGGAGAATGTGTCAACGGAATTGAAAGATACGTTGTCTCGCTTTACGGTCTAAACCACACAAATCTGATCCATTGAGAAACCTGCCCCTTATGGGACAGGTTTTCTTGTCATTACCGGATAATCCCAGCTTGAATGAAGAATACTATGCCAAAACGTTGAAGGGTGAGTTCTTATGCATCTGCAACTGAAACGGCGGCTTTATATTGCTTGTATTCTTCTGACAGGTATATTTACTTTGCTTATGATTCGTTTGGCTTGGGTTCAGATCGTTCAGGTTAACCGTACGATGCCAGGCTTCCAACGTACCGTCCGTGAAATGTCCGTATTACAGCGGGAACGAGGGGTTGTACTGGATACTGGGCGGGGACAATTTACCGATTACAAAGGTCAGCCCTTAACGGGCAAGCTGGAATGGGGGCTGGTTTTTTTCCCACATACCAATCAATCGAGTCACTCATATCCCTCCACAAGGGCGGATTCTGAAGTTAAAAAAATGGCAGCACTATTACATACAAATGTGAAATTGTTACAAGAGGAATGGAACCAGGGAGATACACCCCATTTCTGGACAGCGGGTGCACGCCAGCCCGTCACGTTGACCGATTCTCAGGTTGCCAGGCTGCGTGAATTGCAGGTAGACGGAGCGAGTATATACCCCATGATGACACGTTATGGACAGGGTGATACCGGCATGCAATGGTTAGGTTATCTTGCTGAACGGCCGGGGTCTCTGAATACGCAGGCAGGTCATAAGGATGAGGTGAAGCAGCCTTTTGCCATGAAATCAGGAGCAGCTGGGCTGGAGAGAACATTGGAACCTTTGTTGAAGGGTATAGGACCTACCCTGGTATCACGTATGGTTACAGGTTCAGGAGAGGTTATTGCGACGATCCAGCCCCGCGTGATTGCACCATCCAATACACACTATCCCTTGCGTGCACAGACGACAATTGACGCAAAGATTCAACAGGGAATCGAGCACATTGTGCAAAACTCCGATATGAAAGAAGGAGCAATCGTTGTACTGGATGCGGCCAATGCCGATGTACGGGCTATGGTCTCACTTCCGTTCTACAATCCGCAGCATGTGGACCCCAACCAAACGGCTTGGGCGAATCGTGCTGTAAAAGGGGCAGTACCAGGCTCCATATTCAAAATTGTTACAGCCGCAGCAGCGCTGGAATATCAAGCAGTATCCAAAGGGGAGACCTTCCATTGCGGTGGCGAGTGGGGGAAATATGGCCTGTCCTGCTGGAAGGAACATGGGCATGGGGAATTAAATCTGGAGCAGGGATTTGCCGAGTCCTGCAATATTGTATTTGCTGAAACGGCCCGCCGGCTCAGTATGGAGCAGCTGGAGCGTATGGCGGATGCACTCGGGCTAGGGCGTCCTGTAGGTTGGGAGGGGAAGCAGGTCGCCGGAATGTCGGTATTACAGCATTTCGACCATGAAGAGGCAGGACGAGTAAGGCTTCCTTCAGTCTCACCTCAGAATGAAGGTGCAAAGGTACAGACAGCTATCGGTCAGCGGGACGTGTTGGTGACCCCGTTGCAAGCGGCCAACTTGATCGTTACACTCCTTCATGAGGGTAAGGTAAGTGCTCCGCGTCTCGTTCAGCGTATCCGATATGCCGACGGTGATACGATGCTGGAAATCCCGCAGCATGACTCACCCTCGGCAGCAGGACAGATCTCTCCTGCAACAGCACATCAGCTGTTGTCCTGGATGAGGAAGGTCGTGAGTGAGGGAACAGGAAAATCCCTGCAACATGCACGATGGCAAGTAGCAGGGAAGTCAGGTACTGCACAGGTGCAGCAGCGCGGAGAGAAACGGAATCATCAATGGTTCATCGGGTATGGACCAACGCATCAACCGAAATATGCTGTAGCTGTCCTTGTCCAAAACGTTGCTCCGAACAGCCGTCATCAAGCAACCGAAATGTTCAGGAAAGTGATGGATTATTTGGCTGAATCCTCGTGATTTTCATCAGGAACAGCTTCCTGCACCGGAGCCTCGGCATTCCTTCTAGAGGTTGTACTAACCGGTGTGTCCATAACTAACGGGGAGGATTCAAATTCATCTTTTGGCAGGTGAATCCACTGCTGGAGGTATCCTTGCTGCAGCAGTTCCTTGAGCAGGATCAGCAGCACCGGAGACAGCACTACGCCAGCCAGACCAAAGACGGAGAGTGAGATCAACATAAAGGAAAGCATCAAGTATGCGGATGATACTCCGATCGAGTTACCCGAGATTTTCGGTTCCAGGAGTTGGCGTGTCAGCATGGTTACGGCAAGTACTACGATTAAGCCAATCGCAAGAGTGCTATTCCCCACAATGAACAGATACACAATCCATGGAATGAATATGACAGGAACACCCAGCAAAGGCACGAGATCAAAAACAGCACAGATTGCTGCGATGGTGAAGGAATTAGAGGTTCCCAGAATCAGCAAGCCTGCATAAATCAATACAAATGTAATTAGCATCATAATCATCTGGGCTTTTAAATAGGAGCGGATCGTCTTGAACACGTGATTACGCATAAATTCAAGAGCCAGCTTCAACGTTTTTGGCGTTTTGGCCCGGGCAAATTTGCGCCAGGACTCAATTTCGATACTAAGAAAGAACGCGAGAATAATAGCAATCCCGAAGTTGGTAATAAATGAAGAAAATGAACTCAGAAAACCGATGACGATTTGCGCACCGCTGGTTACCCATTTGGAGAGAAATCCGGTTAAAGTTGCAAAATAGTCATTAACCTTGTCGGTAATTCCGTCAGGCAAAGCATCCGACTTATCCTGAATGAAATAAACCAGATTGGTGAATTCACGTTGGACCATTTCAATATAATAAGGGAAATTATCCTGCAAGTTAGATATCTGGGATACGATGATTAGTCCCAATCCAAAAAAAGCAGCAACGATCGTTGCTAGAAACAACAAAACAGAAATGGCGGCCCCTAAGGTTTTGGGCAATCCTTTGCGATGCAGAAATCTTGCCAGAGGTTCGATCATCCAATACACTATAAATGAGAGAAAAACTGGTGCAGCCAATTGATATAATCGACTGAAACCGTACATGATGAAATACACAGTTAACACGAGCAGCGCAATGTCAAAGACGGTGCGCCCGTATTTTTTGTAAAGCGGCAGCATGGGCAGGGCTCCTTTATACGTCGTTAAGGTGAGCAGTTTGCATAAATCCAATAAAGATTAGGATGCATTTATTGTACACGATAGCTAAGTTTTTGGGAAAAGAGGATTCAAGAAAAGTTTGAATTGTGATAAAATTAAAGGCGGTTTATTTTGGTTAGTGCTCTTTGGTACGGTAATTCAGCAAGAGAAGCGGGGAGTTTGTAGCATGACAAATTTACTTCAGAGTATATTACTGTGGTTATTGTACATTTCATCTTTTTACGCCTTTATTCCAAGTTTGGTTAGCAGACTTTTCGGTTTTCGTGTGTTCAGACGAGGGAGAAGTGAGACGGAGTTTTCCTTAACCTTTGATGATGGTCCAGATCCGGAATACACGCCCAGGTTACTGGATTTGCTCCGTCAGCATGAAGCGAAGGCCACGTTCTTTGTAGTCGGGGAACACGCAGCCCGCCATCCCGAGCTCATTCAGCGCATACATGAGGAAGGTCATCTTATTGGAATTCATAATTATATTCACAAAACCAATTGGTTAATGCGCCCACGCACGGTGAAAGATCAGATCCAACGGACGGGGCAGCTTATACAAGAGGTTACAGGGGTAAGAACTTGTTATTATCGTCCACCGTGGGGGATTATGAATCTGTTTGATTTTTTTAGTAAAAAAGAACGTCGTATTGTACTGTGGTCTTCCATGTTTGAGGACTGGAGGAGCAGTGTCGGTGCTGAGAAATTGACTGAACGAATGCTGAAGGAGCTAAGGGGCGGAGAGGTCATGTTACTGCATGATCGAGGGACTACCCTCGGCGCTGATGTACACGCGCCGGAGCAGATGCTTCAGGCGCTGGAAGTCGTATTGAAGGAAGCAGACAGGCAGGGATTACACAGTGTGCGCGTCGATACGTTGATGGGAGGCGTTACGGTGAGCGAACCTAAGAGCGCAAGTCAGCCACAGACCCATTTGTCACTTTGGAAGCGAATGGTAGTCGCTTTATGGCTGGGCTGGGAAAAGTTATTTCATTGGGTGTACCATTTGCAAACAGCTTCACCAGATGATCCGATGCTTCATTTCCGCTCGCGTGTGTATCACGGAGCATTGGTCGAAATGAATAATGGTCATGTGATTCAGAACGGAGATCCAGTAATTGAACTTCATTTTGATAATAAAAAATTATTTGATCTGGGAATGACTTCACGATCCAGTATGCATCTGGCTATTCGCATGATTCGGGCCATGGAACAGCAATTGCCTGATTTGGCAAGTAAGGTCGTACTCGACCCTGAACTGAGATCAGCCAAGGCCCTGTATGGTGTTAGCATGATTAACCGCGGACCGGAGAAGTTCGGATTTACGGTAAAGGAACTGGCTCCTGGGCCGTTCAGCTCTGCATCTAAGGTGTACCTGAAACTTCTGCTGAGTGTAATTCACCCAGCGGGGACAAAACGTCTAAAGCAGCGTTCCGAACAATTGGTTCCCAAAATGATTGCCATGCCCATGGACGTGTTGCTTGAACGTTACGGACAGCATGCACTGGTAGCAGCGACGGTGGAGACGATAGAGCAGTCCCCCGAGGAGCTGCTGGTTCCCGAACACGATCTCGTACCTGAACGAAACTAAAAAAAAGGGGTTGCCCTTCAGCCGTCATTGGCGAAGAGCAACCCTTTATTGTTAGCATACCCCTTAAAATTCCGGATAGTATGCCCTTGAATTAAATTTTCAGTACGCCGCCATTGCTTGCATTAGTCACCAGCTTGGAATAACGGGCCAGGTAACCGGTTTTTACTTTTGGTTCAAAACCTTTCCAGCCAGCACGACGACGTTCGAACTCTTCGTCACTGATGTGCAATTCGATGATACGGTTGTTCAGATCCAGCTCGATGATGTCTCCTTCTTCAACAAAGGCGATTGGACCACCTTCAGCTGCTTCCGGAGAAATATGTCCGATACTGATTCCGCGGGATGCACCCGAGAAACGTCCATCGGTGATCAGACCGACTTTGGCACCCAGACCCATACCTACGATCTGAGATGTAGGAGCCAACATCTCAGGCATACCTGGTCCGCCTTTTGGTCCTTCATAACGGATAACAACAACATGTCCTTCTTTTACTTTGCCGTTAGCAATGCCTTCGAGCGCTTGCTCCTGGGAGTCAAAGCAGATGGCAGGACCTTTGTGATATCCACCAACCGAAGCATCAACTGCACCCACCTTGATGATGGCGCCTTGTGGTGCAAGGTTACCGAACAATACAGCCAGACCGCCTTTTTCCGAATGCGGGTTATCCAGGTGGTGGATGACGTTGGTATCCTGGATCTCTTGACCCTCAACGTTCTCACGAATAGTTTTACCTGTTACGGTGATACAATCCCCATGGATCGCGCCTGGTTTCTTGAGCAATTCGTTCAGCACTGCGCTTACGCCGCCTGCATTGTGAACGTCTTCGATGTGAAGATCGGAAGCAGGTGCAAGTTTCGCCAGATGCGGAACGCGGTTAGCTACTTCATTGATGCGCTCGATTGGATACTCGATGCCCGCTTCATGAGCCAGTGCCAGCGTGTGCAGTACTGTATTCGTAGATCCACCCATCGCCATATCCAGTGCAAACGCGTTATCGATCGCTTCTACAGTAACGATATCACGTGGTTTCAGATCCATTTTAATAAGTTCCATCAATTGTGTCGCGGATTGTTTAACAAAATCACGACGCTCAGGAGCAACGGCGAGGATCGTTCCGTTACCTGGCATAGCCAGTCCCATCGCTTCAGCAAGACAGTTCATGGAGTTTGCTGTGAACATACCGGAGCAGGAGCCACATGTTGGGCAACCGAATTGTTCAAGCTCAAGCAGGCTCTTATCATCGATTTTACCTGCTTGGTAGGCACCGACACCTTCAAATACAGAAGTCAGGGACAGCGCTTTACCATTGCTGTCACGACCTGCTTTCATCGGTCCGCCGCTGACAAACACGGTAGGGATGTTCACGCGGAGTGCACCCATCATCATTCCGGGCGTGATTTTATCGCAGTTCGGGATACATACCATGCCGTCGAACCAGTGTGCAGATACAACCGTTTCCACAGAATCCGCGATAATGTCGCGGCTCGGCAGCGAGTAACGCATACCGATGTGTCCCATAGCAATTCCGTCGTCTACTCCGATGGTGTTGAATTCAAATGGAACGCCGCCGGCTTCACGAATAGCTTCCTTTACAATTTTACCGAATTCCTGAAGATGGACATGGCCTGGCACGATATCAATGTATGAGTTACATACGGCAATAAACGGTTTGCCAAAGTCCTCTTCTTTAACGCCCGCTGCGCGGAGCAAACTGCGGTGCGGTGCACGGTCAAAACCTTTTTTGATCATATCGGAACGCATCTTCTTGGCTGACATGGTGTATTTCCCCCCAAATATATAATATTGAGCAACATGAATGGAAATATAAATGGCAGTGCATCTGTCGTTTATTTTCATCCGTACTCTAAAAAATAGACCGACATTGCCGGCTTCGAGCTTCCCGTAGTTTGTGAAGTTCTTTGGTGCTTTAAACCCGTGAACAACCCGGTTTTTCTATAGAGTCTATCACAACCGCCGTCATATTTCTACAATCAATAGAAAGAAGCTTCATTCCATTAGTGGAACGAAGCCCCGGGTTTAACGCACCCATTCTACTGTTACATCATTGAGAGTCAAGACATACTAACTGCTACCGCCTTTACGTCCGATCTCTCGATAGAATTCCTTATTATGCGTTTCAGAGGTGGCTTCTCCGCCCTTGCGTCCAATTTCCTTATAGAAATGGGAGTCATGCGCATCTGAAGTAGCTTCTCCACCTTTTTTTCCTATCATCTGGTAGAAGCTTCGATCATGATTTTTGGATGTAGCCCTGCCACCCAATCTGCCTGCTTCCTCGCGACTCATTTTGCGTTCAGACGTTTGTGGACGTGCCATTACAAATCACTCCTTATATCATAAGTTGTTTGTTGTAACGCGTAATGCTACTTACCACAACATTTCCAGCCTGAAACAAGTCGGTTTTGATGGGAAAGAGAGGGCCTCAGCTTATCTGAATCAGGATGCTGAACGTTTCAACCCCCTTTGGCGATTAAAGTGAAAGCGGGAGATGTCTGGTTCAATGAGAGGCCGGAAGGCATGGCGGATCGCTGGATGAGCGAGTACTATAGCAAACATTAACGCAATGGATACAATGATCGGAATGTATAAACTGGTTTCCATATAATTGTAGACTCCCGACCAGATCGTAAGACGAATGAGAAATCCATGGAGCAGGAAAACATAAAGGGTGCGTCGTCCCAGATCTGTCAATTTGGATGTCAAGCAAGGAACCCAGGCCAGAAATAATGCACTTGAACCGATTTCCAGTGCGTAGATCCCCAGTCGGTAGATTCCGGCATACCACTCATGACGACCAAGCTCTGCATAAGTCATACTGCCCATCAGCCAGCCAGCCGAAATTTCCAGCCCCCCGAGAGCAATCCAAATCAGAAGTCCAGCGGATAATGAAGCTGCCACGCTGCGGGCCAAGCCTGATTGCAATCGGGAGCGAATCGATCCTCCGTAGTCATAACCAATCATAAAGAAAGGCAGGAAAACAAAGGTTCGGCTAAAACTAAGCCAGAATCCGTCGATCGGCAAATACCCGGCGATGATACCAAGCAGGACAGACGCAATCAAACGATACAATGGCTTCCAAGATAACGTAAGACGGAGCAGCAGTCTCCAGCAGAAATGGCTGGCCAAAAACCACAATAACAAGTAGGGAGCAAAAAAAGACAAACGCATATGGGGTGTGTGAAACACCGTATAATCCATTAATGCATACAAGGTTTGAAAAAGAACATATTGCATGGCAATTTGTTTAAGCACATTGCGCCCGGTTGTACCCTGAAGGGAGTGTCTGGCAAAGTAACCAGTTACCCACACAAACAGCGGCATGTGAAATGTATATATCCACAGGAACAGAGCTTCCGCTCCTGCAAAACGTGTAATAAGCGGTTCCAGCGCATTACCAACAAGTACGCAGACAATAAGCATAAAACGCAGGTTGTAAAAAAATGAATCCTGATCTTCCCTAATGGTTGTCGGTTTGGTCATGTTGTAACCCCCTTGTTGACCCCTTGGCAAGAGTCGTTTGTATCTGTAATAAGGGTAATATGGATGTGACTCACTCATTGTGATATATTTCACATAGGAAAGCGCTATCCTTTCTCAAAACTGTGACAACAAAATGAACGCTCCGGGATTGACAACGGTTGCATAGAGGATGACAATGGTTAAAGAAGATGAGAATTTGTAAATATAAGGAGGGAAGAAGTCATGTCGACGAATACCCGCCGAAGCCCTGAAATCGTTACGTTTGGTGAAAGCATGGGTTTGCTGACAGCAAAGGATACAAGAGGTCTTGAATATGCGGCGACATTAGACAAGTCATTTGGTGGCGCGGAGAGTAATCTGGCAATTGGTGTAGCCCGGCTTGGGCATACCAGCGGCTGGTTTGGGCGCCTGGGTAATGATCCGATGGGAAACATGATCATGAAGGCTATTCGTGGTGAAGGTGTAGATGTATCACGAGCAAGGATAAGCGACAAGGAGCCGACCGGTCTGATGATTCGTGAGAACGCTTCCGGGAAAGCCTCGGTACATTATTATAGGAAGTTATCTGCTGCAAGTGCGATGACGCCTGAAGACCTGGACGCGGATTATATTGCAGGTGCTCAAATCCTCCACGTTACAGGCATTACCGCGGCGATCAGCGCATCGGGACTTGCTACGGTTGAAGCTGCTATACATATAGCCAGGCAGGCTGGTGTGAAAGTGAGTTTTGATCCCAATCTGCGTCTTAAACTGTGGTCTGCTGAGGAAGCACGTTCTGTCCTGCTGCGTCTGGCTGAGCAGGCAGACTATTTCTTGCCGGGACTGGATGAGATGAAACTTCTGTATAACGAAGATAATGATCAAAAAGTGTTAGAGCGTTTATCCGCCATGAATGCGGTCTGTATCGTGAAAGGTGGCCCTGATTTGACCTACGTATTGGTGAATGGTACCCTAACGGAAGTTCCGTATTTCAAGGCGGATCATGTCCTGGATACGGTGGGGGCAGGAGATGGATTCTGTGCGGGCTTTTTATCCGGCCTTATCAAAGGGTATTCTCCTCAGGAGGCGACCCGGCTCGGAAATTTGACCGGTTCCATGGTTATACAGGCTGTTGGTGATTGGGAGGCGCTCCCGACGTGGAAGCAGGTCGAGGCCAAGCTGAACAATGTAGCACATGTTGAGCGCTAGTCGCTGCTGATATCATATATGTCTCATCTTCGTTCATTAATGTAAGGCTTGTAATACACAACCACATTGACAAGGGAGAGAATGAAATGAAGAAGCTTCAGCTGCTGCAAAAAATAACGGATAATGGGGTCGTTGCGGTTCTGCGTGCAGATTCCGCTGACCAGGTGATTGCCATGGCCGAACAAGCCATTGCGGGCGGCATCAAGGTCATTGAGATCACCATGACGGTGCCAAGTGCCCTCAAAGCCATTGAGAAATTAAGCCGTGTATACCATTGGAACACACAAGATCCAGAGAAATTTGCCATTATCGGGGCAGGAACCGTGCTTGAACCTCAAACAGCCCGGGCTGCGATCATGTCTGGCGCCGAGTTTGTTGTAGGTCCTTCTCTGAATCCGGATACGGTGCAAATCTGCAACCTGTACCGCATTCCGATATTGCCAGGCGTGATGACTATTGCGGATGTGCAGCGAGCACTGGAACTTGGCGTGGATATTGTGAAGCTCTTCCCGGGTAATCTCTACGATCCTTCCATTATTAAAACGATGAAGGGGCCTATGCCGCAAGCGAATTTTATGCCTACGGGTGGAGTATCCCTGTCCAATCTGGGTGACTGGATCAAAGGAGGCGCCGTTGCTGTAGGTATCGGATCTGATCTGACAACGGAAGCTGTGAAGACGGGGGACTTGAGCTGTGTCCGCCGCAAAGCGGAACAATATATGGATGCTTACCGCAAGGCCAAGGCCGAATAGCGATGAAGTTGTGAGAAGGGGAGCCTCAGGAATGAAGGCTCCCGTTCTGCGAGCCGTGGCACCTGCGGAAGCGTAGAAAGGTGATGAAAGTTGAGAAATCGATATAATACAGGGCGCAAGAAGAGGGGCATCGGAAAATTCCTGCTCGTTCTTCTGGCGCTCATTGTCATTGGATGTGGATTTGTTGCCTGGAAGCTGTTCACCCCTTACGGACCACAGGAGATGGCTCAGGCGGCCATGGAGACAGCCAATCCGGTGACTGTGGATGAGAAGGAAAATTGGATTGACTTTGTGCCAGACAAACCTGCGGGGCCAAGTGTTATATTCTATCCAGGCGGACTGGTTAAGCCTGAAAGTTATGCACCACTTGCTCATGAACTGGCAGCAGCCGGGCACCATACCATTATTGCTAAAATGCCGGTTAACCTCGCGGTGTTGAAGCAGAATCTGGCAGATGATATTTTTAAAGCCTATCCGGATGAACCATTTGTTATGGGAGGTCATTCACTTGGTGGATCAATGGCTGCACGTTATGCCGCAGCCCACCCGGATGCACTTCAGGGCATCTTTTTCCTCGCATCCTATCCGGATGAAAAAGGCAGTGTGAAGTCATTAGGAATTCCAGCCTTGTCCATTCTGGGGACCAATGATGAAGTTGTGAATGCAACGAAGTACCAGAGTGGCCGTGCGTACCTGCCGGAAGATACGGTGTATTACACCATTGAGGGCGGGAATCACTCCCAATTTGGTGATTATGGTCTCCAGAGTGGAGATGGCGAAGCTGGAGTCAGTGGGGAGCAGCAGCTTTCCCAGACAGTGAAGACGATTCAAGGCTGGCTCAACACGATCAAGTAAAGGCCCATTAACGCTATAGGGCACCTATCTATAACGGATCGGGCAACTGGGGGGATATGAATGACCATGCTTCACATTCGTGGTAAGCAGGTACCGTGCGGAGGGATTCTGTTTGATAAGGATGGCACGCTGCTCGATTTCCTCCAGCTGTGGGGCCCGTGGGCAGAGTCTTTGCTGAATCAGTTGGAATCAAAGCTGACAGAGCTCGGCGCCTCGTTCACGGTGGAGCGTGAGCAAGTTCTGGGCACCGTTCGCGATCGTGAAGGCCATCTTATCGGATATGATCTACAGGGACCGCTGGCCATTGCCACAGTAGACGAGAGCAACGGGCTGCTTGCTGGACAGTTGTACGCAGCGGGAATGCCATGGAACGAAGCCATCACTACGATCCGCCATCTTTCCAGTGCAGCCATGCATGAGGTGAGACAGCGAAAAAGGGCTGAACCGATGCCCGGACTTATTGCCTTTTTGCAGAGCTGTCAGGAGGCATGTATTCCTCTGGCAGTTGTTACTTCGGACAGCACGATTGCTGCGGAAGAGCATATGGATTGGATGGGAATCCGATCTTATTTTACATCCATCGTAGGCAGTGACCGGGTAAGCCGGGGAAAACCGGATGGAGAGGCTGCAGTTCTGGCTTGCAGTGAGTTACATATTCATCCTAAGCAGGCTGTCGTGATCGGTGACAGCAATGGGGATATGCAGATGGGACGAAACGCTGGGGTGTCCTATCGAATTGGTTTCTGTCCACTAGTCGAGGGAAGTGACTACTTACATGACGCCGATGTTATCATTCAGAATTATCATGAGCTGAAGATCACCTCTGAACGTTTTTCACAGGGTTGATCTCGCAAAAGGAGGAGAGAGGATGAACGGAGCGGAACAACTGGCTGCCTGGATTCAGGAAAGTTCCAACATTGTTTTTTTTGGAGGGGCCGGAACTTCAACGGAAAGCGGGATTCCCGACTTCCGCTCTGCAGCTGGCTTGTACCAGACTGAACAGCATTCACCCTACCCGCCGGAAGAGCTGCTCAGCAGACATTTTTTTGACCAGCATGCTGATATTTTTTATGATTTTTATCGAGGTAAAATGCTTCATCCCGATGCGGTCCCTAACGGCTGCCACCAATTGCTCGCCAGATTGGAGCAGGAAGGAAGACTTCAGGCGGTCATCACCCAGAATATCGACGGGCTGCACCAGAAGGCTGGCAGCAGCAATGTTCTGGAGCTACATGGTTCGATCCATCGCAACGCTTGTATGGATTGCAAAAGGTTCTATGCGTTAAATGATATTATTACGGCAAAAGAGAAGGTTCCTCGTTGCACTGCATGCGGTGGCGTGATCAAGCCGGATGTCGTGTTATATGAAGAGGAGCTGGACCAGACGATATTATATCGTTCGGTGGACGCTCTGTCTGCAGCAGATTTGTTGTTAGTCGGAGGAACTTCACTTACCGTGTACCCTGCTGCACAATTGATTACGTATTTTCAGGGAAAACATACGGTCTTGCTTAATGCTACGCCTACGGCCTACGACCGGCAGGCTGATTTGCTGATTACAGACCCGATCGGTGAGGTAATGAACAGGGTGGACCAGCTTCTTGATTAATATGGAAGTGAACGTTTGTCTGAATAACCGCATTCTCCGGCATACGGACCGGGTACAAGAGGCGGAACCTGGGGAAAGAAGGGATTCATGATGGTCTACGTAGCCAGCGAAGCACGCTATGAAACAATGAAATATAACCGTGTTGGGCGTTCAGGATTGAAACTGCCAGCGATTTCACTCGGATTATGGCATAATTTTGGCGGTATTAATAACGCGGAGAACGGCCGAAGCATGATTACCCGTTCGTTTGATCTGGGCATTACGCATTTTGACCTTGCCAACAATTATGGCCCACCGGCAGGCTCAGCAGAGCAGTTATTCGGTCAGGTACTGGCACAGGATCTGAAGCCATACCGGGATGAACTCATCATCTCCACCAAAGCCGGTTACTATATGTGGCCCGGACCCTATGGTGAATGGGGCTCCCGCAAATACCTCGTATCCAGTCTAAATCAGAGTCTGAAGCGCATGGGCCTTGAGTATGTGGACATCTTTTACTCCCATCGTTATGATCCGGAAACACCTCTCGAAGAAACGATGATGGCACTGGATCATATTGTTCGTTCCGGTAAAGCCCTATATGTGGGGATTTCCAACTATCCTGCTGAGCAGACGAAGCAGGCAGCGGAAATTCTCAAAGGACTGGGGACACCTTTGCTGATTCATCAGCCGAAATATTCGATGCTGGATCGCTGGATTGAAGATGGGTTACAGGACGTGCTTGATGAGTATGGAACAGGAAGCATCGCATTCTGCCCATTGGCGCAGGGTGTTCTGACCAATAAGTACCTGAACGGCATTCCAGAAGATTCACGAGCCAAGGGACCTTCTGTCTTTCTGAATGAGAACAACATCTCGCCAGAGACGCTGCGCAAAGTTCGTGCACTCAACCAGATTGCGGCGGCACGCGGCCAGAGTCTGGCCCAGTTTGCTCTCGCTTGGGTACTTCGTAATGGCCGGGTAACTTCTGCGCTGATCGGTGCAAGTCGTTCTGCCCAGATTGAAGAGAATGTGGCTGCACTCAGCCAGCTGGAGTTCTCCACAGAGGAACTGGAACGGATCGAATCGATATTGAGTCCGGAACCTGTGGATAAATAACAAATAAATAAAGTTACAAAGGTGCATCTTAGCCATATTGGCGGGATGTGCCTTTTTTATCGTTTCTTTTCAGAACAATTGCATAAATCATAAGCGTGCGTGTCTTTGAATCAGCAAACTGAAACGTATATGCAAAGTTCTAAATCTATATGAAGGAAAGAGAGCTTCCCTTTTTCGGTATGGGGATCATCAATTGTTTAGGGGGCTTTGTGTGTCCCTTGTATTTGCGGTCTGGCAAGAATGTTCTCCCGGTACAGACTGGGAGCTTCGCCGTGAAATCGTTTGAACTGCTTCGAGAAATACAGTGCATCCAGAAGTCCGACAGAGGCGGATACCTGTTCAATGGACAGATCAGGACGTTCCCGCAGCAGCTGGCGTGATTTATCGATCCGCAGTTTAAGCAGGTAGGTGACAGGGGAAAGCCCGGTTTCCTGTTTGAAAATGCGGGACAGATACGCACGGTTATAGCCAAGGCTGGCTGACATTTGCTCGATCGAGACAGGGTAGGCATATTGGGTAGACATGTATTGAATCATCTGTTTCACAGTTCGTCGTATTGAAGATTCACCCGGTATTAAGGTTTGACCTTGAGAAAGGTGATTTTGTGCCTCGGCTAGAATCATATATAACGTACCCAGTGATGTAAAATGAGAACTCTCTTTCCGCTCGGCAAAAGCCGTCTGCATCACGGATAACCAATCCGAAATTCCGCAGGATGGACCGGCATGAAATACGGATTTTTCTGGCCGAAATCCAGCTTCTTCCGTATGCTGAGCAGCTTGAGTGCCGGTAAAGGCCATCCAGCGGTATTGCCAAGGGTGACGGGCATGGGATTGGTAGCTTACGAGCTGGCCCGGTTGAATGAGGAAACAATCTCCTGCGGACAATTCGTAGGAATGCAGTTCGGTGCGGAACGTACCGGCTCCTTTTTCAACATAGTGCAACAGATAATAATCATATAGCTTCGGTCCAAGGGCGTGACCGGGAAGGGTCTGGCTTGCGCCTGCAAAGAGGACATGCAAAGCCCCTTTTTCATAATAAACGGGATTGGAGGCAACCGAGTAGCTGAGTGCTCCACTTTTGCCAGAGGTTTCCGGATGATGTTTTATCGGATGTTCTGTTATACCTTCCATACGTTGTTCAGTCATGATGACATTCCTTTCCTTCCTTGATGTTCCATTCATTATACGTCGAAAGGTCACATTTATCCATATGTAACACACATGGCTTCATTTCAAGGGGGACCGCTTTCTTGTATAATAACATTAAGAAAACTAACAACCATGAGATGGGGTGCAGCAGCAATGAACATCAATGAATTGAAACAAAAGTTTATTGACAAGTACGGAGAGAGTGGAGCGGATATCCGTGTGTTCCATGCCCCTGGGCGGGTAAATCTGATCGGTGAGCATATCGACTATAACGGTGGATACGTGCTTCCGGCAGCACTTGAATTCGGTACCACTTTGATTATTCGTGAGCGTGAGGACAACAAGTTGCAGTTGGCTTCCACCAATATGTCTTATGAAGGATCGCTCGATACGTCCTCCATTGGCAAAGAGAAAACAGGGGAATGGACAGATTATCCTGTCGGCGTCATGGTAGAGCTGCAAGGCAAAGGCGTGAAGGTAACCAAAGGTTACGACTTCCTCTACCACGGGGAGATTCCAAACGGCGCAGGACTTTCCTCTTCTGCATCGCTGGAGGTTCTCACCGGATTTGCCATCCAGTCGTTGGAAGGCGTAACGGATATTGATACGGTTCAGCTGGCGCTTCTGTCCCAGAAGGCGGAGAACGAGTTCGTTGGTGTCAACTGCGGCATCATGGATCAGTTTGCTGTAGCGAATGGTGCAGAGGATCATGCAATTCTATTGATGTGTGACACCCTTGAATATGAAAAAGTTCCATTCCGTACCGGCGCCTACAAGCTGGTCATTGGCAATACGAACAAACGGCGCGGTTTGGTGGACTCGGCCTACAACGAGCGTCGTTCCCAATGTGAGCAGGCACTTGCCATTTTAAAAGAACAACTGCCTGCGCTGAACTATCTGGCGCAACTTAAACCTGAACAGTTCATCACACTTCAAGATCACATCAAGGATGAAAAGGTAAGACAGCGTGCTCAGCACGTAGTCGAAGAGAATGCACGTGTACTTGCATCGGTGGATGCATTGCGTGCTAACGATCTGGAAACCTTCGGCAAGCTGATGAACGCTTCTCACGAATCCCTTCGGTATCTGTATGAAGTGAGCTGCGAAGAGCTGGACGTGATGGTAGAGGAAGCACAGCGAATTCCGGGAACACTTGGTGCACGCATGACCGGAGCAGGATTTGGCGGATGTACGGTATCCCTTGTTCACGAGGACGATGTGGAGCGTTTTGTAAGCGAAGTGGGAGCGGCATATGAAGCACGTACCAATCTCAAAGGCGAGTTTTATGTATGCGGAGTAGGCGACGGCGTTAAAGAATTGAAGGAGGCGAAGTAAGATGGCAATTTTGGTGACAGGTGGAGCAGGATATATTGGTTCTCATACGGTAGCGGCTCTGTTGGAGCGGGGCGAAGAGGTTGTCGTACTGGATAACTTACAGACAGGGCATCGTGAAGCTCTGCTGGGCGGAAAATTGTATGAAGGGGACCTGCGTGATAAGGAGCTGCTGGCCAAGCTTTTCGCGGAGAACTCCATTGATGCAGTCATTCACTTTGCTGCCAACTCACTAGTCGGCGAGAGCATGAAAGATCCGGTGAAATACTATGACAATAACGTGTTTGGCACACTGTGCCTGCTGGAAGCGATGAATGCAGCGAATGTACGTCGCATTGTCTTCTCCTCAACTGCTGCCACCTATGGCGAGCCGGAGAAAGTGCCCATTGAAGAGAGTGATCGTACAGAGCCTACGAACGTTTACGGTGAAACGAAGCTGATGATGGAGCGCATGATGTCGTGGTTCGATAAAGTACAAGAGATCAAATACGTGTCCCTGCGTTACTTCAATGCAGCCGGAGCGCATGATAGGGGTAAAATTGGTGAAGATCACCAGCCAGAGAGCCACCTCATTCCACTTGTGCTGCAAACGGCGTTGAAACAACGTCCTCACATCGCTGTGTTCGGTGACGACTATGCGACGGAAGATGGAACCTGTGTACGTGATTATATCCACGTAAGTGATCTGGCGGATGCACATTTGCGGGCCGTGGATTATCTCCGCAAAGGCGAGAACAGCAACGTGTTCAATCTGGGTAACGGTCAAGGCTTCTCTGTCAAACAGGTAATCGAGACAGCGAAGAAAGTAACCGGACTCGATATCCCGGTTGTACAGGAACCACGTCGTGCAGGTGATCCAGCTGTACTGGTGGCATCGTCTGCCAAAGCAAGATCCGTACTGGGCTGGAACCCGAAGTGGACGAATCTCGAAGATGTTATTCAAAGCGCATGGAGCTGGCATCAGTCTCACCCTGACGGCTACGGAAAAAACTAGGAGGCGAACATCGATATGTCACAGACTCATATTGCAGCAGGTGCCACAGAGCGGACACCGGAGCAGCAGGAAGCACTGCATGCCATTGAACGTCTGGTAGCATTTGCCTTGCACAACAAACTGATTGAAGAAGCAGATCGGGATTACAGCCGTAATCTGCTGCTGGAACAGTTCGGATTCTCCGAGCCTTATGCAGGAGTATTGAATGAGACGGTATTGGACGGACCCCAAACGTTGCTGGATACCCTGATTGATTATGGCTTTGAAATTGGTCTTATCCCTGAAAATACCGATACGTACCGTGATTTGCTTGATGCGAAAATTATGGGGCAATTGATGGCCCGTCCATCCGAGGTGGTGCGCGCATTCCGCTATACGGAGCAGACCGAAGGCATCGAGGCGGCTACGTCTCAATTTTATGAGCTTTCGATTCAATCCAACTACATTCGGATGGACCGTATTTCCAAGAATGTGTACTGGACACAGGATACTGCTTATGGCGATATGGAGATTACGATTAACCTGTCCAAGCCGGAGAAAAGTCCGAAAGAAATCGCGATGGCGAAACTGCTTCCACCTCCGGTGTATCCGAAATGCCAACTCTGTCGTGAAAATGTGGGCTATGCCGGTCGGGTCAACCATCCGGCTCGTCAAAACCTGCGTGTCATTCCATTGGAATTGAACGGCGAGCCGTGGTTCTTCCAATACTCGCCGTATGTGTACTACAACGAGCACTGTATTATTTTCCATCACGATCATGTGCCAATGAAATTGACCAAGGACACCCTGCGCAGGCTCCTGGCCTTCGTCGGGGAGTATCCGCATTACTTTATTGGCTCCAATGCCGATCTGCCGATCGTTGGTGGCTCCATCCTGACTCATGACCATTTCCAGGGTGGACGTCATACCTTTGCCATTCAAAATGCGAAGCCGGAGGCGGTATTCCGCCACGTTGATTCACCGGGACTTACGCTCAGTCTTGTGAAATGGCCAATGTCCGTATTACGCCTGGCATCACATGATCCGGCCGAGTTGCTCGAAGCGGGGAATGCCGTTTATGAAGCGTGGAAGATATACAGCGATTCTACAGTGGAGATCGAGGCGTTCAGTGAGGTTGATGGAGAACAGGTTCCGCATAACACGGTTACTCCAATCGTTCGTCGCAGTGCGGATGGTGGATATGAGATGGACCTTGTGCTCCGGAACAATCGCACGAATGATGAGCATCCCGAAGGGATTTTCCACCCGCACCGTGAAATGCATCATCTGAAGAAAGAGAATATTGGACTCATCGAAGTGATGGGTCTTGCAATTCTGCCAGGTCGATTGAAAGAAGAACTCGACGGCATCGCGGATATTCTCGCTGGAGATACCAAGCTTGCCGAGGCGGCCAAAGCTTCCGAACATGTATTGAACAAACATCTGGGCTGGGCTGTGGAAATGATCGAACGTTTCGGTCCCAACCTCAACAAGGAGCAAGCTGTTGCGCTTGTGCAGCAAGAAGTCGGCTTGAAATTTGCCGAGATTCTGGAGCATGCAGGCGTATATAAATATGATGAGGCAGGACGCCAAGCTTTCCGTCGTTTTGTAAGCAGCATGGGATATACGGAATAAACATGTAACACAGCAAACACCAGCCCGTTACTTGGGCTGGTGTTTTCGTTTGTGTTGACCTGTGAAATGGAAACGGTTCGTAGACCGTAGGGTCGATAAGGAAAACCAGCCTTCCACCAGCGAAATGTTCCGTGCCCACTTGCAAATCAACGGGTTGATATAAAGTGAGTGGCTATCGATTTGTTTTTATATAATCGGGGTACTATAATTGGAGCTGCACTAAAAAATTCTAAACTCCATTGGAGGCGACATAGATATGAGATCATTTCAATTTTACAATCCAACCCGATTGATATTCGGTAAAGGTCAGCTGGAAGCACTGAAAACCGAAGTACCGAAATACGGCAAACGGGTTCTGCTTGTATATGGCGGCGGCAGTATCAAACGCAGCGGTTTGTACGATCAGGTGATCGGCTTGCTCAAGGAAGCCGGAGCTGAAGTTACGGAACTGGCGGGTGTTGAACCGAACCCGCGTCTTTCGACTGTGCATAAAGGCGTAGACCTCTGCAAAACGAACAACATTGACCTCATCCTCGCTGTAGGCGGTGGCAGTGTGCTGGACTGTTCCAAAGCGATTGCTGTGGGTGCCAAATATGATGGCGACATGTGGGACTTTGCTCAGCGCAAAGCCGTTGCACAAGACGCTCTTCCACTCGGTACCGTTTTGACGATGGCTGCAACGGGTTCGGAAATGAACTCGGGTTCGGTGATCACGAACCAGGACACTCAGGAGAAATTGGGCTGGGGTAGCGCGTATTCGTTCCCTGCGTTCTCCATTCTTGATCCGGTAAATACATATACCGTTCCTCTGGACCAAACGGTATACGGTATGGTGGATATGATGTCCCATGTATTGGAGCATTACTTCCACTTGGATGCCAACACACCGGTTCAACTCGGGTTCTGTGAGACAATTTTGCGTACCGTCATGGATGCAGCACCTCGTCTGGTCGAAGATCTCGAGAACTATGAACTGCGTGAAACGATTCTGTACTGCGGAACAATGGCATTGAATGGTGTACTGAACATGGGTCTTGCTGGGGACTGGGCGACACACAACATCGAGCACGCGGTATCCGCTGTGTACGACATTCCACACGGTGGAGGACTGGCGATCCTGTTCCCGCACTGGATGAAACATAACCTGGACGTAAATGTGGATCGTTTCAAACGTCTGGCGATCAATGTGTTCGAAGTGAACCCAGAAGGTAAATCGGACAAACAGATCGCAGAGGAAGGCATTGAAGCGTTGAGCCGGTTCTGGACATCCATTGGGGCACCTAACCGTTTGGCTGACTACGATATCGATGACAGCCAAATCGACGTCATGGCAGACAAAGCGATGCTGTTCGGACCGTTTGGTAACTTCAAAAAACTGCAACGCGAAGATGTCGTATCCATCTATAAAGCTTCGCTCTAACATCAAGTACATTGAGACTTATCATGTCTTGGAACCGCAGGTTTCCTTTCCGGGAAACCTGCGGTTTTTTTTTGCGTGGCATAATCGCACAAGATAAAGAAAAACGAAGCAATAAGTGAAGAATATATTGAAAATAACCATTATCGGGCTGAGAATACATTAGAGGAAAGATTTTGAAACATTTTGGCATTTGCTACGTATTTATTTACATGAGGAATGCCCAGTGAGTATGGAATTGCGGCAGAAGAGAGGAGGAACGGGATATGGAGTCCATCTATTGGGGGTGTCTAATCGGAGGTGCAATATTTGCGGTCGTCAGCCTTGTGCTAGGTGACTTGATTGACGGTTTGCTGGATGGGGCCTTTGAATTGCCGGGCCTTGATTTTTTCAAACCCGTTGTGCTTGCCGGTTCCATTACAACGTTTGGCGGGGCTGGCATTATGCTGACACGTTACAGCTCTATGACTGCCATGTCGGCACTGATACTATCCCTGCTTATAGGTATAGCTGCAGCCATGCTGGTATTCTTTGCTTATATCAAACCGATGCGTAACAGTGATGTCTCCATTGCCTTTTCAATGAAAGAGCTGTCTGGGAAAATTGGTGAGATCACCATTCCGGTGCCGGAAAAAGGGTTTGGTGAAGTCATGATCAAAATTGCTTCCGGTAATACCGTTCACACGGCATCCAGCTTTGAACATCGTCCCATTGCGGTGGGAGCGCGTGTTGTAGTGGTGGATGTAACAGAGGGTGTGCTGCGTGTGTCGGAATGGGATGAAGATGTACTTAAAGATGTTTAAGGTAGTTTAACCGTTAGCAGTGTAAACACTCATGAATGAATAAGGGGAGAGATGTGGAATGGATTTGAATTTGGATTGGGATGTATTGTTGATTCCTGCAGTTGTGGTAGGTGTTATTCTGATTCTGGGTTTAGCTTTCTGGGCAAGGTACAAAACGGTTGGGCCGGATGAAGCGATGATCGTGACGGGTTCATTCCTTGGAAGCAAAAACATTTCCGATGATGACTCAGGACGAAAAATTAAAATTGTTCGTGGAGGCGGCGCATTTATTCTGCCCGTGTTCCAGCAATCGGAGTTCATCTCACTGTTGTCTCATAAGCTGGACGTCTCTACACCGGAAGTATACACGGAACAGGGTGTACCGGTTATTGCCGATGGGGTCGCCATTATCAAGGTCGGAAGCTCTATAGAAGACGTCGCTACCGCAGCCGAACAATTTATCGGTAAGCCTGTGGAATCGTTGCGAGGCGAAGCGCAGGAAGTTCTGGAGGGGCATTTGCGGGCCATCCTCGGAACAATGACGGTAGAAGAAGTATATCGTAACCGCGATCGCTTCGCACAAGAGGTTCAAGGTGTAGCAGCCAGAGATCTGAAAAAAATGGGACTGCAGATTGTCTCGTTTACCATCAAAGATGTTCGTGACAAACAAGGCTATCTGGATGCCCTCGGTAAACCGAGAATAGCGGCCGTCAAGCGTGATGCTGAGATTGCGGAAGCGGAAGCGATGCGGGATGCACGTATTCAGAAGGCCAATGCGGAAGAGCAGGGGCAAAAAGCCGAGCTGCTGCGTGATACGAATATCGCTGAAGCAGCAAAAGAGAAGGAACTGAAAGTAGCGACGTTTAAGCGGGATCAGGATACAGCCAAAGCGGAAGCGGATCAGGCGTACCATATCCACGAAGCACGTGCGAGACAAACCGTGGTGGAAGAAGAGATGAAGGTGGAACTCGTTCGTAAGGAACGTGAGATTGATCTGCAAGAGAAAGAAATTATTGTACGTGAGAAGCAATATGATGCTGAAGTGAAGAAAAAGGCAGAAGCGGATCGTTATGCTGTTGAGCAGGCAGCCGAAGCTGATAGAACAAAAAGAATGCGTGAAGCGGAAGCAGTGCAATATTCCATCGAAACGCATGCGAAGGCTACTGCCGAGCAGAAGCGTCTCGAAGGTCAGGCCATGGCGGATGCAGAGCGTGCCAAAGGTACAGCGGATGCAGAGGTTATTCGTTTGCGGGGTCTGGCGGAAGCAGAAGCGAAGGAAAAACTGGCCGAGGCGTTCCAAAAGTTTGGCGAAGCTGCCGTACTCGATATCATCGTCAAAATGCTGCCTGAACTTGCTGGTAAAATTGCGGAACCGATCTCCGCAATTGATAAGTTGACCGTTGTGGACACAGGTAAGGGTGAGGGCGCGGCCCGTGTAAGCAACTACGTTACCGAACTCATGGCAACGGCTCCAGAGATGCTCAAAAGCGTCTCCGGCATTGATGTGGAGCAATTGATTAAGGGTCTGACCAAGCCCAAAACAACAGTCCCTGTTGCCGTTCAGCAAAGTGAACCTGTAACCACCCCGTCCATAATCGATAAGATTGTGGAAAGAGCTGGCGTTGACGAGTAAGAGATCGTCTCACCATGCACTCATGCTCTATTGACCTTAAGGCGAATTTTTGTTACTTTTTAAGCGAGACGTCCGGCGCGATTTGCCTGCTCCGGATGTCTTTTCGTTTTTACTAGGGTGTGAGTGAATCATGCCTATGATGGTGTGAAAAAAAGAGGTGCAAACATTGAGCAGCCTGCATGTAAACAAAGCGCTAAATAATAATGTAATTATTGCACAGCATCCTGAGCATGGGGAAGTCGTCGTGATTGGTAAAGGTATCGGCTTCAACCGGAAAACCAATGACCTTATTCCACTGATGGCTGTGGAAAAGATGTTCATTTTGAGAAATCAGCAGGAGCAGGAGCAGTACAAACAGCTTCTTCCACAGGTGGATGAGGCGTTGATCGAGATTATTAACGAAGTCATTACGTATATTGCAGAGCGCACGGACGTTCCGCTCAACGAACATATTCATATTGCTTTGACTGATCATATTTCTTTTGCTTTAAAGCGCAAGGAACAGGGAATTGTCATACAGAATCCTTTTTTATATGAGACCCGTGAGATATATCCAGACGAATATCGGATGGGAGAGTACGCTGTTCGACTGATTAAGGAGAAATTGGGTGTGGATTTGGGATTGGACGAGATTGGCTTTATCGCACTCCATATTTATAGTGCGATGACCAATCAGAATATATCTCAAGTGCGTGAACACTCTCAATTAATCACCGATTTGGTGAATCTGGTTTCTGACCAGCTCGACTATTCATTTGAAACGGAATCTCTCGATTACTCCCGTCTGTTGACCCATCTTCGATTTGCCCTTGAGCGTGTACGTCGGGGAGACAAAGTCGAAGAACTTCATAAATTGGATTCTCTGTTGAAGCTGGAATACCCTGAAATGTACTCGCTTGCATGGAAATTGACGAAAGTCATGGAGAAGAGACTGAATCTTCCGGTATATCCTGCCGAGGTGGGGTATCTGACGATTCATTTGCAGCGTCTGAATCAAAGGAAAGAAGAAGACAACAAGTGAAATATTTCCACAGGTGGAATTTCAATTTAAGATTTTTTGTGTAAAGGCTTGCACAGAATTTGAAGTGGTGCTACAATGGTTTCCGTAATCAAGCAACTGAATAAACATAAGCGACGTGTTACTGATTCGATCAGGCATGAGTTATTAGAGTGTGATTGTTCTTACCTTATACAGGGTATGCTATACCCGAAGGTTGGCACAGTTCACTTTATTAATTCATGCCTTTTTTGTTTTTCCCCTTGCTTGCATCACAACATATAATCTTAGACGAAAGGGTGAATACGAAGCGATGTTTAAAAAGCTTTTTGGTGTATTGCAAAGAGTAGGTAAGGCGCTTATGTTGCCGGTCGCGATTCTACCAGCCGCAGGTTTGTTGCTCGGAATTGGCAACATGCTTGTTAATCCAGACTTTTTGCAATATGTAACGGCACTGGATACCCCTTGGGTAAATTCAATTGCCACGATCATGATGAACGCAGGTCAGATTGTATTTGATAATCTGGCATTGCTGTTTGCCGTCGGCGTTGCAGTAGGCCTGGCCGGAGGCGAAGGCGTAGCAGGTCTTGCGGCCATCATCGGTTACCTGGTTATGAATGTTACATTAGGATCTGCGGTAGGTGTTACTCCTGCCATGATCGGCAATGTACCTGGTTATGCCAGCATTCTGGGTATCCCTACATTGAGTACAGGCGTGTTCGGAGGTATTATCATAGGTATTGCCGCCGCGCTATGTTACAATCGATTTTTCAAAATCGAACTGCCGTCTTACCTCGGTTTCTTTGCAGGTAAACGCTTTGTCCCGATTATCACTTCAGTCGTTTCCCTCTTAATCGGGTTACTTCTGGTGATCATCTGGCCTCCGATTCAAAATGGACTGAATGCTATATCTCACTTTATGGTAGATACAAGTCCGACGTTATCGGCGTTCATTTTCGGAGTTGTGGAACGGTCACTGATTCCATTCGGTTTGCATCACATTTTCTACTCCCCATTCTGGTTTGAATTTGGTGAGTATGTGAATAAGGCCGGAGATGTTATTCGCGGTGACCAGAAGATCTTCTTCAGCCAGCTGCGTGATGGCGTTGCTCTCACAGCGGGAACATTCCAAGTCGGTAAATTCCCGTTCATGATGTTCGGTTTGCCAGCAGCGGCGCTTGCGATGTACCATGAAGCAAGACCGGAGCACAAAAAATATGTTGCTGGGATCATGGGTTCAGCAGCGCTAACCTCGTTCCTGACAGGGATTACAGAGCCGCTGGAGTTCTCGTTCCTGTTTGTGGCACCAATTTTGTTTGCAGTACACTGTATCTTTGCAGGTTTGTCTTTCATGACGATGCAAATTCTTGGCGTCAAAATCGGGATGACGTTCTCCGGTGGATTCATTGACTTCCTGATCTTCGGGATCATTCCGAATCGTACACCTTGGTGGGACGTGATTATCGTAGGTTTAATTCTTGCGGTGATCTATTACTTCGGTTTCCGGTTCATTATTCGCAAATTCAATCTCAAAACACCAGGACGTGAAGAGGCTACACCTGAGACAGTATCTGGTGGAAGTTCAGGATCGACAGATGATCTGCCTCACAATATCCTGGCCGCTTTTGGTGGACAGGAGAATATCAAACATCTGGATGCATGTATTACTCGTTTGCGGATTGAAGTGAATGAGAAATCCAATGTAAATAAAGATCGTTTGAAACAATTGGGTGCATCTGGCGTACTGGAAGTGGGTAATAATGTTCAGGCCATCTTCGGTACACGTTCAGATACAATCAAATCGCAGATGCAGGATATCATTGCAGGGCGAACACCGGCACCGACACCAGCTGCCGATGTAAAACCAACTCCTGAAGAGGAGAAAGCACAGGGAGCAGAAGGTGAGCGCATTATTGCTGAAGATATCGTCATGCCAGTAAATGGGGAATTGATGGATATCACAAACGTTCCTGACCCGGTGTTTGCCGAGAAAATGACAGGTGACGGATTCGCAATTCTGCCACATGATGGCACAATAACATCCCCTGTGTATGGTAAAGTGTTTAATGTATTTCCAAGTAAACATGCCGTGGGCATTATGTCTGACGGTGGCAAGGAAGTGCTTGTTCATATAGGTGTCAACACGGTGAAGCTGAAAGGTCAAGGCTTTAACGTGCTTGTACAGGAAGGCGATCTGGTATCGGCTGGACAGCCAATAATGGAAGTGGATCTGGAGTATGTCAAAGCTAACGCTCCTTCGATCATTTCACCAGTCATCTTCACCAACCTGCCAGAAGGTTCAACCGTCACCCTCAAGAAGAGTGGTGTGCTCAAAGTTGGCGATCAGCCAATTATTGAGATAAAATAAGAAGTGTAATCATAATGGCAAGCAAGTGTAAATATATGCAATGCCTAAACCAAACTACTGAAAGTGAGATGATTGTAATGCAACAAACATTCAGAATTACAGACGAAGATGGTATCCACGCACGTCCGGCGACAGCCCTGGTTAATACAGCAAACAAATTTAAAGGTGCAGAATCCTTTGCAGAAGCTAACGGTAAAAAAGTAACATTGAAATCCATCCTGGGTGTTCTCTCCCTTGGTTTGGAACAAGGCGACACCATCAACATCATCGTTGAAGGCGAAGGAGAAGCTGAAGCTCTTCAAGCTTTGACTGATGTTATGGTTAACGAAGGGTTGGGCGAAATTAATGCTTAATGTCTCCGGGATCGCGGCTTCGGCGGGTATTGCTATCGCCAAGGCGTTTATCTTGGAGCATCCCGATTACTCTGTAGAAAAACGCCAAATCAACGACGTTGACGCAGAGATCGCGAAACTCGACTCGGCTCTGGGCAAGTCCCAGGCTGAGCTCGAGGCGATCAAAGAGCGTACTTTACAAGAGCTTGGCGAGAAAAAAGCTGAGATTTTTGCTTCGCATTTGCTCATCCTGAATGACCCGGAACTGATTGATCCGGTAAAAGCGAAAATTGCCGATGATATGGTTAATGCGGAATTCGCATTGAACGAAACTGCAACGCAATTTATCGAAATGTTCGAAAACATGAAGAGTGCTTACCTGCAGGAACGTGCTGCGGATATGCGTGACGTTACCAAACGTGTGCTAAATCACTTGCTTGGTATCGAATTCATGAGTCCAGCTGAGATCAGTGAAGAAGTGATCGTGCTTGCGGAGGATCTGACGCCTTCCGACACGGCTCAACTGAACCGTCAATACGTAAAAGGTTTTGCAACCAATATTGGTGGACGTACTTCTCACTCGGCAATCATGGCTCGTTCGCTTGAAATCCCGGCTGTCGTTGGAACCAAGGACATTCTGGCTCAAGCGAAACAAGGCGATATGATTATCGTTGACGGTCTGGATGGACATGTGCTGGTTAATCCTACAGATGACGTTATTGCTGAATACCGTGCCAAACAGGAACAGTATGATGCACAACGTGCAGAGTGGAGAAAACTGCGTGACGAGCCAACGGTAACGGTGGACAACGTCCATGTAGAACTGGCTGCCAATATTGGCACGCCTAATGATGTTACAGGTGTTCTGGAGAACGGCGGCGAGGCTGTAGGTCTGTACCGTACCGAGTTCCTGTACATGGGCAGAGACAAGCTTCCTTCCGAGGACATTCAGTATAATGCTTACAAAGCGGTACTGGAAAAAATGGAAGGCAAACCTGTTGTTGTTCGTACGCTGGACATTGGTGGAGACAAAGAGCTTCCATATCTGGATCTGCCAAAAGAAATGAATCCATTCCTAGGCTTCCGTGCTATTCGTCTGTGTCTGGACCGTCAGGATATTTTCCGTACACAATTGCGTGCCTTGCTGCGTGCGAGTGTACATGGTAACCTGCGCGTCATGTTCCCAATGATTGCAACACTGGGCGAATTCCGTGAAGCGAAGGCAGTCCTGCTCGAAGAGAAGGAAAAACTGGTAGCTGAAGGTATCGCGGTATCAGACAGCATCCAGCTGGGAATCATGGTCGAAATTCCTTCGACTGCAGTTCTGGCGGATCAGTTTGCCAAGGAAGTTGATTTCTTCAGTATCGGAACGAACGATCTGATTCAATACACGATGGCTGCTGACCGTATGAACGAGCGTGTCTCCTATCTGTACCAACCTTACAACCCTGCCATTTTGCGTTTGGTTAAAATGGTCATCGATGCAGCGCATCGTGAAGGGAAATGGGCTGGCATGTGCGGAGAGATGGCCGGAGACGCAACAGCAATTCCATTGCTGCTCGGTCTCGGACTGGATGAGTTCAGCATGAGCGCAACATCCATTCTGCCAGCTCGCAGTCAGATCACCAAGCTGTCTCGTGCAGATATGCAAGAGCTCGCTGCCAAAGCACTGGATATGCAAACAGCTGAGCAAGTCGTTGAATTGGTTCAAAGCATTCAAGCGTAATGTAATTTTATGGGGTTTCCACCCGATTTTAAGGGTTTCTTTTTCCGATAAAAAAAGCTGCAGTCGTGCAGCCATGTTGCCGACATCTGTTGTTACAGCAGATGTCGGCTTTTTTGCTTTTGAATAGATGTTCTTATTTGGGAGAATCGCATTGAAGATCAAGGAATAGACCTTCACTTGGTGGAAAGTTGGCGCAGGAGCAAACAACAGACGGACGGACGGGACCAATAAAAGAAGACAGAGCAGTAGACACACTTTATACGTCTGCTGCTCTGTCTTTATGATCGACTGTATGGGTTCAAAAAAGGAGTAAAACTGTTATTGAAAATGACGATTCGGTGATAGTCAGGTTTTAACTGCAAGCACAGTTCAGAACAGGCTTACGGGCTGCTGTAGTTTCATCCAGACGGGTAACCGGTGTGCCATAAGGAGCATTGAGTACCAGTTCAGGTGTCTCTTCTGCTTCCTTGGCAATGCGAATCATCGTATCGATGAACCCATCAAGTGTTTCTTTGCTCTCGGTTTCCGTCGGCTCAATCATGATGCATTCCTCCACGTTCAGCGGGAAGTATACGGTTGGCGGGTGATATCCAAAATCAAGCAAACGTTTGGCGACGTCCAGTGTGCGTACACCATACTGCTTCAATCCCCGGCCAGACATCACAAATTCATGTTTGCACACGCCAGGATACGGAATCTCGTAGTAAGGTGCGAGACGGGCCATCATGTAGTTGGCGTTAAGTACCGCACATTCAGATACCCGGCGCAAGCCTTCAGGTCCATAGGTACGAATGTAGGCATAGGCACGCACCAGAATACCGAAGTTGCCGTAATACGCTTTAACCCGGCCAATGGATTGATCGCCTTCGCGATCCAACGCATATATGCCCTCATCATTTTTGATGACCATCGGTTTCGGCAGAAATGGAATCAAGCGGCTCTTCACGCCAACCGGGCCGGCACCAGGTCCACCTCCGCCGTGGGGAGTACTCATTGTTTTATGCAAGTTCAGATGCACCACGTCGAAGCCCATATCGCCAGGCCGGGTGATGCCCATAATGGCATTGGAGTTGGCTCCATCGTAGTACAGCAGGCCGCCTGCCTGGTGCACGATGGAGGCAATCTCCTGAATGTCTTTTTCAAAAAGTCCGAGTGTGTTCGGGTTGGTCAGCATCAGCGCTGCGGTATCCGAACCAACTGCTGCGCGAAGTGCGTCCAGATCTACCAGACCGTCTGCGCGGGATGGTATCGTTACCGTTTCGAAACCTGCTACGGTTGCACTTGCCGGGTTGGTCCCATGAGAAGAGTCAGGAACGATGACTTTTGTACGCTGTTCACCACGACCTTCATGGTAGGCACGGATCATCATGAGCCCGGTCCATTCGCCATGTGCACCAGCAGCAGGTTGCAGCGTAACAGCATCCATGCCCGTCAAGCCTGCAAGGTCATTTTGCAACGTGTAGAGCAGTTCAAGTGCACCCTGAATACTGGATTCATGCTGATATGGATGGATTTTCGCGAATCCGTTATAACGGGCGACATCCTCATTAATCTTCGGATTATATTTCATCGTACAAGAGCCGAGCGGATAGAATCCGTTATCTACCCCGAAATTACGACGAGACAAGGCAGTGTAGTGGCGAATGACATCAACTTCAAAAACCTCAGGCAACGCTGCTGCTTCCGACCGCAGCATTTCCCGGGGAATCAGCGAATCGACAGCTTGCCGGGGAACGTCACATTCTGGCAAGGAATACGCGACCCGACCAGGACTGCTGAGTTCAAAAATCAATGATTGCACCGGTGCTGGAGAGGCAGCTTGGGCAGAGATGTTCGTAACTGTTTCAGTTTGGCCCGAAGTGGAGACTGAGTTTACTGTTTCCGAGTGGCCTGTTGCTGAAGTTGTCGTCGTTGTCTTTGTTGTCTTTGTTGTCGTTTCCTGAGTCACAGCGATCCCTCCAATACACGTGCGAATTCGTCGATCTCTTCCTTGCTGCGTCGTTCAGTAACCGCAATCAGCATATGTCCGGCGAGCTCTGGATAATCACGTCCGAGTTCATAGCCACCAATGAAACCCGCATCGAGCAATTTCAGCTGTAGTGGTTCCATATTTGTTCCTTCAGGCATCTGGATGACAAACTCATTGAATGTAGGTGCAGTAAATGTCAGAGAGACGCCTGGAATTGCGGTAAGTGTGTTAAGGGCATAATGGCTCTTTTGCAAATTTAAATCAGCGACGTCAATCATGCCTTGTTTACCCATAATGGACATATAGACAGAGGCGCTCAGCGCAAGCAGAGCCTGGTTGGAACAGATGTTGGACGTCGCCTTTTCCCGGCGAATATGCTGTTCCCGTGCTTGCAGCGTGAGTACAAAACCTCTCTTGCCATTGCGATCCGTGGTCTGGCCTACAATTCGGCCAGGAATCCGGCGCATATGAGCCTGGGATACGGCGAAATATCCGCATGTTGGGCCGCCGAGTGAAGCGGCGATGCCAAGGGGCTGTGCGTCACCAACGACGATGTCAGCACCCAGCTTGCCTGGGGCTTCCAGCAGACCCAGCGATAGCGGGTTGGCGCTGACCACGAGCAGGCTCTTGTGCGCATGCGCAAGGTCTGCGGCCTGTTTTACATTTTCCACGGCGCCGAAGAAATTCGGGCTCTGGACCATGACGGCTGCGGTGTCATCGGACACGGCGGCTTGCAGGGCATCCCAGTCTGTTACACCGTTTTGATATCCAATCTCGACAATTTCCAGATTGAGGCCATGAGCATAAGCTTGCAATACCTGACGGGACTCGGGATGCACGGTACGTGACACAATCAGCTGTTTGCGGCGGGTTGCCGCAGCGGCCAGATTGCCTGCTTCCGCAAATGCAGTCGCACCATCGTACATGCTGGCATTGGCTACAGCCATGCCTGTTAACTCACAGATGTAGGATTGAAACTCGAAAATCGCCTGTAATTCTCCTTGGCTGATCTCGGGTTGATAAGGTGTATAAGCTGTATAGAACTCGGAACGGGAGATGACATGATTAATGACGGAAGGAACGTGGTGATCATAAATGCCTGCGCCCAGGAAACTGGCGTGTGTCTCGAAGTTGGCATTGGCTGCCGCTTGCTTCGACATATGACGTGTCAGTGCATATTCATCCAGTTTGGAGGAAACAGGCAGTTCACCCTGATAGCGAATTTCCTGTGGTATGTCATGGAACAGATCCTCAATCGTTTCCACGCCGATGGTTGCCAGCATTGCACTTTGATCCTGCTCGGTCATGGGAATGTAGCGATGCTTGCTCATGCTTGATCAGCTCCTTGAGTAGGTGTCTTTGGTGCGCGTGTCCGTTTATGAAAAGGGGTCTTCACGACCTCGGATTTCAGTTTCTTGCCGCGAATTTCAATCTCCAGCGGGGTACCCAGTGCAGCATATTGGCTGTCAATCAAGGCCAGCCCCAGATTGCGTTTGAGTGTAGGCGATTGGGTGCCTGTGGTCACTTCACCAATCTGTACGCCTTCAGCGTAAATCGGATAATGAGGGCGTGGAATGCCGCGCTCCAGCACTTCGATGCCAACCAGCTTGCGAGCAGGTCCATCCTTTTTTTGCTGCGACAAGGCTTCATGTCCGATAAACGGCCCGGCATCCAGCTTCACAAACATGCCAACACCAGCCTCCAGCGGCGAGATGGTTGCCGACAACTCCTGCCCATAGAGGGGAAGCTTGGCTTCAAAGCGCAGCGTATCCCGGGCACCCAGTCCTGCCGGAACGAGTCCGTGACCTTCTCCGGCCTGCATCAATCCGTTCCAGACTGCAGCGGCCTGTTCCGCAGGAACGTAGAGCTCAAAGCCGTCTTCGCCGGTATATCCGGTGCGGGATAACAGCAATGTAACACCACATACCTTCGCATTCTGCACAAAACGGAAAGGCTCAATCGAAGATACATCGGTGTCTGTCACTGTTCCGAGAATGTCCACTGCCAGCGGACCTTGCAGGGCGAGCAGCGCCGTATGCTCCGAATCATTGGTCATGGTTACGCCTGGCGTCATGTGCTGTTGCAGCCATGCCCAGTCCTTGTCGATGTTGGAGGCGTTAACCACCAGCATATAATGCTGCTCTTTCAGTTTATAGATCAGCAGATCATCGACCACGCCGCCATCCGGATAACACATTAACGTATATTGGGCCTGACCAGGAACGATTGTTGTTACATCATTGGTGGTCATGTGCTGTAAAAAAGCTTCCGCCTGTTCACCTTGTACGGTGAATTCACCCATGTGGGATACGTCAAATAATCCGGCACGTTCTCGCACCGCTTCATGCTCTTTCTGAATTCCGCTGAATTGTACCGGGAGCTCCCAGCCGCCAAAATCAATGCATCGTACGCCTTCATATTGCTGATAGAGTGGAAAGAGTGGGGTTCTAAGCAAATCGGACATCCAATCACCTCGTCATAGGCCGTCAACCGGCCGAGTGTATAACCGTGGATCAATGAATCTGGCATCATATTTGATTATAAAAGTATGGGAAGGACGCTATAGGCAGCGCCGCTCTATAACCTGTTTTCGTTTTTTTGGGAAAAAAGAAAAGGACAGGCCAAAGAACCGGCATGCCAGAAGCACGCTGTATTCTAAGGCTCTGTCCTTGGTACCTGAGAGTTACCCCGCCGCCTGATGCAGCAGGTTTCCCCTTGGGTGATCATAACGCCCGCACAGGGCGAATAGATGCTCTCCAGAGTTGCGTCCCGTAAAAGTCCTTTTGCCTGAGAGATTCACCTCCGCTTGTCGGTGGTTTACTCCTTCGGCGTTACCGCATGTCACCCTGATTCGGGTGTCAAGGGTAATCTCTCCCTTTACATTCATCCGCGGGTAGTGCATACACCAATATAAACATTTACTACTCTCATTAAAGCCTGAATCGACTATTGATGTCAAGAACGATATCATTGAAATTGATAAAAAACACGAATGATATTTTAAATTAATTTTATAATGTTCGTATATTTATAAAGGGTGCGCTTACTTTTCAAATATTCACCATTATATGTAGGGAGAGTCCATTGGAGTTACAGGCATATAAGGAAGAATATTAAATAAATTGTAAGGTATCTTGACATTTGAATCTAAAATATCATACGCTATGTTCTGGGAAAAAGGTTAAGGTCAAAGAAACGCATGCACTCATTAATGAAAAGCGAGGCGGATATCGATGAGCGAATTGAAAAGTGATTTCCTGTACAGTGAAGAGCACGAATGGGTGCAAACCGTAGGGGAGGATACCGTACGAATTGGTATTACCGAGTTCGCGCAGCATCAGCTGGGTGACATTGTGTTTGTGGAACTGCCTGACCTTGAATCGGATGTAAAAGCGGAAGACAGCATTGGAACGATTGAATCCGTCAAGACGGTTTCGGATTTGTTTTCACCTGTTAGCGGGACGATTATTGCTGTAAATGATGCATTGCAGGATTCCCCGGAGCTGGTCAACAACTCTCCGTATGAGGAAGGCTGGATGATTGAGATTCGAGTTGAAGGCGACCTGACAGCAGCACTATCCACACTGATGAATGCGGATGCGTATCGCAAACATACGGAATAATATTTTTGCGAATTCCAGGCTGAGGAGCTCAGTCAGAGCTTGATCCGATTGTCTATTTAATTTCAAAAAAATAAATCAATTGATATATATCTGAGTAGGGATACTGATCATTTGAACCATAGTTAAGGCGCAATTGCTTCATCTGAACCAAGATGAGGAACTGCGCCTTTTTTGCTGTTATTAACGCAGCAACGATATAGCATATATTTACATTTTATTTGTCATTAAAAAGCGGTTCTTCGTGGGTATGATACGTGAAAGAGATATAACTTTTCATTGCCTCTACAAGGTTAAGCCAATTAGACTATCCTTCAAATTTAAATCTTGTCATCAACGTTCATGACGGAAGTAGGTTTTCATTTCGTTGTAGAAGATACCGTTTTCATTTACGATATGGTTGTGAAATGAAGATTTATTTCAGATTTGTACTTTGTTCGTCTGGATCATCGTTTTCAGAAATTCAGTGGGATGAAGGTTTAATATGTTGAGGAGGTTTTCGATATGAGTTCAGTGGACGCAAAGTCCGAAAAGAGCGGAGGAATACGGGTGGGCGTTCAGAAGTTTGGACGTTTCCTGAGCGGTATGGTTATGCCGAACATGGGTGCATTTATCGCCTGGGGTCTAATTACGGCATTGTTCATTCCAAAAGGATGGTTCCCTAACGCAGATTTTGCGTTGCTGGTTGATCCAATGATCAAATATTTGCTGCCTTTGCTGATCGGTTACACAGGCGGTACCATGGTGCACGGCCAACGTGGTGGTGTAGTCGGTGCGATTATGACCATCGGGGTTATTGTCGGCAGTGACATTCCCATGTTTCTTGGCGCTATGATTGCCGGACCATTGGGAGCCTGGGTTATTAAGAAATTTGACAAGGCTGTCGATGGCAAAATCAAATCCGGGTTTGAGATGCTGGTTAACAACTTCTCTGCCGGTATTATTGGTGGGATTCTGGCCCTTCTGGCCCTTAAAGGGATCGGGCCTTTCGTTGAAGCGATTAGCAAGGTGTTATCGGCCGGGGTAGAAGTTTTGATGAATGCCGGTCTTCTCCCGCTGGTCAATCTGATCATTGAGCCAGGAAAAGTATTATTCCTGAACAATGCGATCAACCATGGTATTCTGACACCAATTGCTACGGATCAAGCAAGAGAATTGGGTCAATCCGTATTATTTATGCTCGAATCCAATCCAGGACCTGGACTCGGCATTTTGCTGGCATACTGCTTCTTCGGTCGCGGATCAGCCAAATCTTCTGCTCCAGGTGCTGTAATCATCCATTTCTTTGGCGGGATTCACGAGATTTATTTCCCTTACATTCTGATGAGACCGATACTGATTCTGGCTGCGATGGCTGGTGGTGTAGCGGGTACATTGACCTTTATGCTAACTGGAGCTGGTTTGGTATCAGCACCGTCACCGGGAAGTATAATTGCTTACTCGTTGTTAACACCTAGGGGTGGATACCTTGGCATGTTTGCAGGAGTAGCCGTAGCTGCGATCATCTCGTTCCTCGTAGCATCCATACTGCTCAAAACGGGTAAACAGAAGGACGACGAAGATCTGGACAGTGCTTCCAACCGCATGAAAGATATGAAAAATCAGGGCAAAACGGGCAACCTCACCGTTGATAAAGACAATCGTGAAGCTGACCGTGCAGCCGATATTGCTTCTTCGGCAGTAAAAACGGATATCAATAAAATTGTATTCTCCTGTGATGCAGGTATGGGTTCGAGTGCCATGGGTGCCTCGATTCTGCGGAAGAAAATGAAGGCAGCCGGTGTGGATGTCGCTGTAACCAACACGGCGATCAGTGAGATTCCACAAGATGCCGACATCGTCATCACACAGAAAACATTGACAGACCGGGCCAAATCCGTGGCTCCAAATGCAGAGCATATTTCCATCGATAACTTCCTGAAGAGTCCTGAATATGAGGCACTGGTGGAGCGCCTCAAATCCGACTCCTGATGAGTAATATTACAAGGAGACAGCGTGAGATCGTGGAGTTCCTGCTGGAGCATCCTCATGAGGTAACTGCTGGCGATATAGCTGTTGCGGTCAAAGTAAGCACTCGTACCGTACATCGAGAGTTGCAGATGATTGAACAATGGCTTGAGCCCCTTGGCATGAGATTGGAAAAAAAATCGGGAACCGGGGTTCGAATTGATCCCGGTTCCGATGATTTGGCCGTATTGCGTCAACAACTTGAGCTTAACGAATATGTGGAGTTTACGCCTGAAGAGCGTAAACTCTTCATGCTTTGTATTTTGCTTGATGAATCCGAGCCTGTGAAGCTGCTTGCATTGGCCTCAGATCTGAAGGTAACCGTGTCTACGGCAAGCAATGATCTGGACGATCTGGAGCCACGCATTCAGCTGGCGGGATTGAAGCTGGTTCGCAGACGTGGATATGGGGTCAAGATCAATGGAAGCGAGCTGGCTCATCGCATGGCTATCTCTGCGCTCGCTCTTGAATATCTGGATGAATCCGATTTGTTCGGTAGACAGGCGGAGCAGGGAGTTTCCAAAGTAAGCAGCAAACTTCTGGAAATGATAGGGCATGAGGATGTACTTACGGTCGAAAACGCGTTATGGCAGCCGGATATTGAGTGGTTGGAAAATATACCGGAGCGCCAATACATGAAGCTGCTGATCCAATTGTCTGTAGCGGTTGTGCGGATTCGCAAAGGCTTTGGCATAGGGCGGAGTACTCAACAAGACAAAAAAGACGTCGGAATGCCTCTGCAAGACGAGCGGAAGGTGCCGGAATATTTAGCTTCCCGTTTGTGCAGTGTTCTATCTGCCCAGCTTGGGATGGCGTTTGTGAGCGAAGAGCAGGCTTATTTTCACAGGCTGCTGATTGAAATCGAGCAATCGATTCATTCCTCGCGTCTGCTGCCCGTAGACGATCTGGTCTTACTC
The DNA here is from genome assembly GCF_001514495.1 of Paenibacillus pabuli NBRC 13638. Taxonomy (GTDB): domain Bacteria; phylum Bacillota; class Bacilli; order Paenibacillales; family Paenibacillaceae; genus Paenibacillus; species Paenibacillus pabuli. Next base: position 140,616 of record NZ_BCNM01000013.1, on the reverse strand, counting down.
GACATGGTTCGTTCCCTCACAGATCGGATGCAGCAGAAAACTCATTATTCGTTCCATGAGGATCGTCTGCTCCGTGAAGGTCTGATTGCCCATATGGAGCCGGTGCTGGAACGAATGAAGGGGCGGCAGCTAATCCGTAATCCGCTGCTTCAGCAGATCCGCAAGGATTATGAATCACTGTTTGAGGATGTAAAGGAAGCGGTCCATTTTGCTTGGCCCAATACGGATGTGCCGGATGAGGAGATTGGATTTCTAGTGATGCACTTCGGTGCTTCCATTGAACGGCTGCGGGTGTTGAAACGTGAAATCAGGGCTGTCGTCGTCTGTACCAGCGGGATCGGATCTTCACGGATGTTATCGAGCCGTCTGTCCAAGGAAATTCCCGAAATTCGGATTGTGGACAGCGTGTCCTGGTATGAAGCCGCACGTATACCGAAGACGGATTATGATCTGGTTCTTTCTACTGTGGATCTGCCAATGGATAAACATCAATACTACAAGGTAAGCCCACTGCTAACGGCTGAAGAAAGTGAACGTTTAAGGCACTTCATCAGGACAACGACGCTTCAGCGGGAACATAGTCCCCCATCTAAAGCAGATTCAAGGACAACAGGACGGATTTCCGATCCAGTTGGACTGGAAGCCACTCTGATTGAAATTGTACAGATTATCGGCAAGTTTCAGGTGTTCCCGCTGGATAATCAGGAGTTTGGATTTTTGGAAACGGCCTACGCCATGTGCAATGTTTTGCATCAATCCGGTGTGTTGAATAATCCAGAAGAGATCGCCAGGCTGCTGGAGGAGCGTGAAGCGATTGGAAGCCAGAAAATTCCGGGGACATCCCTCGCGCTGTTCCATACACGCAGTGATGGCATCTACAGGCCTTCGATCACGCTCTTCCAGTTGTCAGAGCCGCTTCTGTGCACGCCGGATGACCCGGCAGGTGTCAGTCACGTGCTCTTGATGCTTGGGCCCAGGGAGCTGTCCAAGGAAAGCTTGGAGGTACTAAGTGAGATCAGTGCACTATTGCTGCAGGAAGAAATGATTACATTACTTGAAAAAGGGAACCGGGATGATCTTATTCATTACTTATCCCAAGAGCTTGCGGGATTTTACCGCAGCAAAACAGAAATTGGAGGTATACAAACATGAGTATGTTAACGAAAGATAAAGTCATCATGAATGCAACGGCTCAGGACAAATACGAAGCGATTCGTATGGCAGGACAAATTTTGAAGGATGCGGGGCATATCACTGCTGAATACATTGACAAAATGCTGGAACGTGAAGAAATTGTTTCCACATATGTCGGCAACGGACTTGCGATTCCACACGGTACGAAGGAATCCAAATCATTTATCCTGTCCACAGGCATATCGGTTATTCAGTTCCCGCAGGGCGTTGATTTTGGGGAAGAGAAAGCGTATATGGTGATTGGGATCGCCGCTCAGGGCGGAGAACATATGGAGATTCTGACCAGCATCGCAGTCATCTGCGCCGAGGAAGAGAACATGGAAGCTTTGCGTCATGCTCAAACCGCTGAAGAAGTCATTACTATTTTGGAAAGTGAAATGGAACTATGAAGGCCCTTCATTTTGGAGCAGGTAACATTGGACGTGGCTTTATCGGTTTGATTCTGTCCCGTGCAGGCTACAATGTCGTTTTCTCGGACGTTAACCAGGAGTTGGTTACGGCTCTAGAGCAGCGAGGAGAGTACACGGTTGAGCTGGCTAACGAGGCCAAGGATCTGGAGACAGTTACGGGTGTGAGTGCGATCGATGGAACCAATCTGGATACCGTTGCCCAGAACGTTGCAGAAGCTGAACTGATCACAACCGCAGTGGGTGTGGGCATTTTGAAACATATTGCTCCCGGTATTGCCAAAGGACTTACGTCCAGACTGGGAACGGGCAATGTCTTCCAGCCCCTTCACATTATTGCCTGTGAAAATGCAATTGGAGCCAGCACTCAGTTGAAAGAACATGTATATGGTCTGCTTGATGAGCGTACTCGCCTGCTTGCGGATCAGTATGTGTATTTCCCGGATTCAGCCGTAGATCGGATTGTTCCGATTCAGCATCATGAAGATCCCTTGCATGTACAGGTAGAGCCTTTCTATGAATGGGTTGTTGACCGTTCACAAATGGCTCCTGCGTTCAAGCCGATTGAGGGTGTAATGTATGTTGATGATTTGGAGCCTTATATCGAGCGCAAGCTGTTTACCGTAAACACGGGACACTGCATTGCAGCCTATATTGGATATGTGAACGGGTATGATACCATTCAGAAGGCCATTGCCGATGAAAAAGTCAAATCCATTGTATATGGGGCCTTGCAGGAAACCGGAGCAGTTTTGGTGAAGCGTTTTGGATTCAATGCGGATGATCACCAGCTGTACATCGCCAAAATATTGGAACGGTTCGTTAACCCGCATCTGACGGATGAGGTAACTCGTGTAGGACGTTCGCCGTTGCGGAAACTGTCCCCGAACGACCGTCTGGTTCGCCCGGCTCTCCAGGCTTACGAGTATGGAACGGAGACGACACATTTGGCGATGGGTATGGCAGCTGCCTGCAAGTTTGACGTTTCCGAAGACCCGGAAGCGGTGGAACTTCTGACTACGATCCAGCAAAAAGGGATTGAAGCAGCACTCAGCCAGTATACGTCCATGGACGAGAACCATCCTGTACTGAAACAGGCTGTAGAGCACTATCATCAAATGCAGAAGTAACTGATCTTCACTTCAATACAATGCAATGTCGATAGAAGAAGAGCCTCACAGGGTTAACTGTGGGGCTCTTCTTCTTGTTCTGTCTTCTTTTTATACGTATCCAAACATGACTTACATATACAGGACTTCCTGCGCAGTTCTGCTGGAATGGGGTCAAACACCCCTTCGGGGAACACGGCCTGGTTGCACCAGCACTCCGAATGAGGACGGCCTGCGGCGTAGGAACAGCCATTGGCTTCTCCGCATAATGGACATACAAGAACATCAGGAGTCATCTTGTTGGTATTTTGCTCAACAGACATACGAGCCTTCTTCCCCCTTGTGATAAATCAACCACTAACGATCGATAGACTAAATACGCTATTCCAACTCAACCCATTATACCAATGTTGTAGTTATTCTTCAGGTGGTAATTCAATCATCAATCCTTCCACATGTTTACGGCTCATCAGTTTGCGTTTCTTCCGATTTTCCTTGGTCTCCAGTACAATGTCGAGGTCATAGTCGTCGCCTGGATAAAGTTCCTGTGCGGATATATGCAGGGTCAGGCGTTTTTTGTGAATTTTGACTTTACGTCCTCGCAGCATAACTCCGATGTTTCCACGACTGTCCTCCAGATCACAGACGATCCCTGACTGGTTTAGATAGGCAGCATACACACGATCTCCTTTACGGAATGCTTTGGCAGGGGCAGAGGATTCCGATGCTGCAGGTTGCTCGGACAGTTTTCTTGTGCCAGTTTGTATAGACGAGTTGATAGGTCCCAACCTGTTTTTTGTTTTATTCATGTGCTCTTGCTCTGTCGTGCTGCTTTTTTGTGATGGCGTAGAGTTCACAATGGGCACGGATGGAGTGAGGTTGGGAGACACATGCCGCGAGACACCCTGATCTGAAACGACTTTGGAGCGTTCAATAATGCGCTGTGGCATTCCCAGTTTCAGTGCGATGGAATAGGCGTAGCTCTCCCCGGCTTCACCAATCCGCAGTCGATAGAGAGGCTGGAGCGTGACCGTATCGAATTCCATCCGGGCATTCTCAAAACCCGGCGTAGCTGCCGCAAAGTGTTTAATTTCGCCAAAATGGGTTGTGGCAACCACTGTAGCTCCGCGGTGATGCAGCTCCTCCAGCATGGCGATGGAGAGACCCACACCCTCACCCGGGTCTGTGCCTGAAGCCATCTCATCGATAAGCACAAGCGTTGCTGAATTGGCTTGCTCCAGGATGCCGATCATATTGCGGATATGAGCAGAGAAGGTACTGAGTGCCTGCTCCAGGCTCTGTCCATCACCGATATCAACGGCGACTTCATGATACACAGCCATCTCGCCACCTTCAGCGACGGGCACCAGCAATCCGGATTGCATCATCAGGGTGAGCAGACCCAAGGTTTTGAGGGCTACGGTTTTGCCGCCCGTATTCGGCCCTGTAATGATGAGGGAGGAATACGTTTGACCGATTGCAAAATCAAGGGGAACCATGGATGCACCCATAAACGGATGGCGGGCATTCTGTATCCGAACCCGTCCGTCAGCATTAACACATACCATACGACCATCCATCGTCGCTGCATATTTCGCTTTGGCAAACAGGAAGTCCAGAATCCCTATCGTTTCTGTATTTAGTGCGATCTCGCGGCTATAGGACTCTGCAAGTGAGGTTAAGTCCCCCAGAATTTTCATTTCCTCCCGTGATTCCTCGGCTTGCAGCGAGGCCAGTTCCATCTGCAATCCTACTAGTTCAGCCGGCTCAATATATACCGTTTGACCGCTTCCCGATTCATCCAGCACACTGCCTTTAACGTGCTTCCGGAATTCCTTCTTAATAGGGAGCACGGTTCTTCCGCCGCGCTGGCTAATGACATTCTCCTGCATGATGGAGCGGTGTTTACTTACCAAAGAGTCCAGCTTGCGCTTCATGCGTTCTTCATTCACTGTCATTTTTTTGCGGATTCGAACCAATTCTTTGCTGGCCTGATCCTGTATGCGTCCACTGTGGATGCAGCGTTCAATTTCGCTTAACAGGGAATCCATTCCCATCATCGATGAAGCATAACGGCTGACCGTGGGAGCGGCTTCGGATTTCCCTTCCATGTACTTCATAAGCTGTGCGCAGCTGCGCAGAAATTGGGCGAGGTGGCTGAAGTCACGCTCACTGAATAGATAACCGGTGCCCAGCAGATCCATAATGGTTTCCATCCCTTCCAGCGAAGGAATGGGTACGCTGGCACCAAAGCGAATCAAAGCTGCTGCTTCAGCCGTCTCTTCCAGACGCATTTGAATCAGATGGGCGTCAACCATCGGTTTCATGTCTCTTGCATAACGTTTGCCTAAATAGGTTATCGCACAGGCTGCAAGATTTTTTTGGATTTGGGGGTAACCTAGACTGTTTAACGTGTTTTCATTCATGCTTGATCTCTCCTTGGAAAATAAGATGGAAGTACGGGTTAAGCAATGAAGCATATTCCTGAAAACGCAAAAAGGGCGGAGAATGAACAAACGTTCATTCTCCGCCCTTAACGTAGGGGAAAGCAGGGCCCATTACAGGTCTATACAAAAAAATCCACGCTGAACACAGCGCGGAAATAGACCCGGACACGTACAATCCCGGAGGCGATTTATGATATCCGCTGTTCTTAACTAAGTACAGGGTTATGGCGCATCATGAAATACACGTATGCCATAAGGCACAAGTGAATCGAAGGCCAAACTCCTGAATATGAAACTTGGTTAGTTAAGAACGCTCACCGACATCAAAATCTCTCCTTTGATTGAGGAATATGCAACCAATATAAACTGGAAATTACCTTGAAGTCAACCTTCAAGAATAAATAGTGGACTTGAATAACAATGGGTTTTAAAATAACAATAGTAAATTAATCCAATGAAAGCGATATTATACAACCTTTTTGCATTACACCGGAAGTCTATTCCGAAAGCGTTCTCGCTTAAATAAATGCAAAATACATACAAAGGGGGATGCTCTTTTTGCCTAAATACTTGCTGCGTCTGCTTTGTTTTACCATGATCCTTGGAGCCCTTCCGGTAATTGTGATTGGTTCGGTCTCGTATTCCATTGCTTCGCGTGATATTGAACAGAAGGTGCGTGAGAGTAATCTGCAGATTTTGCATCAGACCCAAATGCGGGTGGAACAAGTATTGCGCAGCCTGCAATTGTCGTCCATCCAATATGTGAATTCTCCACTGGTATTACAAGCGATGAAGAAACCGCTGGATAGTAGCGAATTTCAGGAAATAAGAGATCTGACATCCGGTTTCAACAATCTGCAAGCGGTTACGAATATCGATCAGGCCTATCTTGTCAATCTGGATGAAGATTGGGTCGTTTCCATGCGGTCATTTGGGAAAGTGGATGATTTCAGTATTCGGGACCGCATTGGCTCCTATTTAAAATATACAAACAGCTTATTCTGGGTCACTCAAAATAGGAGCTCAGCCAAAGAAAGTGTGCCGGTGTCTGCAGGGATGAGCGAAGCAGCACAGGAACCCGCACCTACCCTTATCTCATCAGACAATGTGGTGAGCATGGTGTTCAAAATTCCGATGGTGCCTACGAATGTGAAACCTAAAGGTCTGCTCGTGATCGATCTGGCTGATGCGGAGCTTAGCACATTTCTAAGTCGAAATCCGAATTCGGGAGATATGTATGTACTCGATCGGGATCAGAAGTATTTTCTCAATGACATGGAGCAAGACGGGAAATACGATACGCTCAACCAGGAAATTAATGAAAAAGTGGAGTCGACAGGTCTAGCGGAAGGATTCTTCAACGCTGAGGTGGAGGGAAGTCAGGTTGCGGTGAGTTACAGAAAGTCGCCGCTCAACGGCTGGTTATATGTATCCGTGGTGTCCCTGGGGCAGATTACCGCTCAGTCGCAAAAAATTGCATTGGTTACGGGTGTAGCCACACTAATCATGTTATGTATGACGGGACTGGTCGCCATCTACGGCAGTCGCCGGATGTATTCTCCGATATCCAGACTGCTCCAGTTTACCAAGGGACTGGATTCACCACTGGCTCCGTCGGGAAGACGCCAGGATGAATTTATCTACATCGAAGAGAGATTGTCTACCCTGTTTAGTTCGGAGAAAACAATGAGGGAACAGATGAAGGGCCAGCATATTCATTTACAGGAGTTTTTTATGACCAAACTGCTTACAGGCAAAATATCGGAAGAAGACTTCAGGTATCAGGGTGACCTGTACGATTTTCCTACATCATGGGCCAGGCTGGGCGTGCTGACACTTCAGATCGATACGCTTGAAGGGACAAGATATGAGGAGCAGGACCGGGACCTGCTGTTGTTTGCATTAAACAATATGGTGGGTGAACTGCTGTCATCGGAGATTCGTTTTGCCCCTGTTATGCTTGATGATGCCCAGGTTACGGTACTTGCGTCAGCGCTGGTTGATGAAGTACAGGTCAAAGAATGGATGCATACCCAGGCCGAGTTGATCCGTGAACGGGTTGTAACCTATCTCAATCTGCCTGTAAGTATCGGCATTAGCCGCTCCTATGCCAAGATAGGAGATTCACCAAGAGCTTACCAGGAGAGCCGGGAGGCCCTTCAGGGCAGGGTAAGTCTGGGCAGCCGCATTATTTTGCATTATGAGGATATTCAACCGCGAGGTCAGACGGAGGCAGCCTTATATACACAGCTCAGGATGATTGAAGATCAGTTGGCTTCTGCGCTCAAGCAAGGAGACGAGGAGAAAACCAATGCGTACTTTACGCAATATCTGGGTCTGCTCGCAGACAAGAAGCTGCACTTCAGCGAGTACCCCGTAATTATGGTTCAACTGTTATCTCGTGTGTACCAGCTCGTTCAGGAGCAGGGAGGGGATGTCGCTGAAGTATTGGGCGAAAAGGCCTCCATGGCACGACTGCTGAAGTTGTCTACACTGGATGAGATGACGAATTGGTTCCGCAAATGTTTATTTCAACCTGTCATTCGATTCTGGCGCGAGCAGGAGGAATCACAGTATTTGAATATTGCCCGGCGCATGATACGTCTGATCGAGGAGCGATATGATCGCGAGTTATCGCTGGAAGCCTGCGCAGAAGAACTGAATTTTCATCCGGTCTATCTGAGCCGTGTGTTCAAGAAGGAGGCCGGAGTGAACTTTACCGAATACCTTGCCGAATACCGTATGGAAAAAGCCAAGACTTGGCTGCAGACGACCAACCTGAAAATATCGGAGATTGCCGAGAAACTCAATTACACGAACCCTACCGCTTTTATCCGCACATTTCGTAAAATTACAGGAACGACTCCCGGAAAATATCGGGAACAGCAGCGTTAAACGAAAGGCCTGCTCTGCCTGTTATGGCAGGCAGGTTTTTCTATGTTCCAGATGGCGCTACGTTGCATCAATGGAGCAGAGTTAAGACGGGAATATCGGGGTTAAATACGGTTCATCGAAGGAGATTGTCCCCATTCAAAAATGCTCTAAACCCTTGCTGCTTAAGGAAAATTAAGAAGCTAAAACGAGACGATAGCCAGTTACCCGTTTATCCTCCACAATGAAGACATGAATTCAGGAAGTGATATTTTGTAATCGTTTCCAAAGTGGGGAGGAAGACACTATGAAAGCCGAAACGGCGGCTCGGACACGGCCCGCTACCCGCAGTGACAAAAACGTGCTGTGGAGGGACATCATCAAAAACCGGTGGCTCTACATTATGTTGATACCGGGTGTGCTTTACTTTGTTATCTTCAAATACATACCGATGTATGGCATTACGATGGCTTTTCAGGATTATACGCCGTACAAGGGCATTCTGGGCAGTGACTGGGTAGGGTTCAAGCACTTCCAGCGTTTCTTCGGAGAACCGCAGTTCTGGACCTTATTCCGGAATACATTTTTACTGGCCATCTATAACATGGTGTTCTTCTTCCCGCTGCCCATTGTGCTGGCGCTCATGATGAATGAAGTTCGCCGTGAACGGTTCAAACGCTTTGTACAGACGCTGGTATATGTTCCGCACTTTGTTTCCTGGGTGGTTGTTGTGGGTGTGTTCTACATGCTGTTCACAACTGAAGGCGGTGCCATTAATGAATTGCTCTATAACCTGACGGGACAAAAAGTGGCTTTCCTGCTTGAGCCTGGCTGGTTCCGAACGATGATTGTCGGACAATCCATCTGGAAAGAGGTGGGCTGGGGAACCATTATTTTCCTTGCAGCCCTATCCGGCGTAGACACACAGCTCTATGAAGCTGCGCGGATGGATGGCGCCAATCGCTGGCGTCAGACCTGGCACATCACGCTGCCTGCTATCCGTAGCACGATCATTATTTTGCTCATTCTGCGTCTGGGCAACTTCCTGGATACAGGCTTTGAACAGATCTTCCTGATGCTGACGCCGACCAATCGGGATGTGGGTGAGGTATTTGATACCTATGTCTACACGAAAGGTCTCACACAGGCACAGTACAGTTATAGTGCTGCTGTCGGTTTGTTCAAATCAGTCGTCGGGCTGGCGCTTGTACTGGGTGCCAATACGATGGCCAAAAAATTCGGGGAGGAAGGCGTCTACTAACGCGTGGCAGCGGACGTTCTTCACCAGACAGGAGTGAACCTTAAAATGCAACAGGATAAAACGTGGGGCAACCGAATCTTTGATATTGTCAATCATGGCTTGCTGCTGTTGATCGGAATCGTAACCGTCATCCCGTTCATTTATATACTGGCGGTATCGTTTACCAGCCCTCATGAAGTGGCCAAGGGAGGATTCATTCTTTTCCCAAAAGAATTCTCACTTGCCGCTTACCGCTACATTTTCTCAACAGACACCTTGATTCGCAGCCTGGGTGTATCGATCTATATTACCGTAGTTGGAACACTGCTTAACTTGTTGTTCACGTCGCTCATGGCGTATCCGCTCTCAAGAAGATATTTGCGTGGACGTCAGCCCATCTTGCTGGGGGTACTGTTCACGATGCTGTTCAGCGGCGGGATGATTCCAACCTACTTTGTCGTCAAATCCCTGCATCTAACCGATACGTTATGGTCCCTGATGCTGCCTACCGCAATCAGCGCGTTTAACCTGATCGTACTTAAGAACTTCTTCCAGGCCATACCGGACGAACTGGAGGATGCCGCCAAAATAGATGGTTGTAACGATGTGGGCGTATTGTTCCGAATTGTTCTGCCCTTGTCGATGCCGGCAATGGCAACCTTCTCTCTCTTTTACGCGGTGGCTCACTGGAACAGCTTCTTCAATGCAGTCATTTATATCAACGATAGTGAAAAGTGGCCCGTACAGGTGTGGTTACGGGAAATAGTCATCCTGGCTCAGAGCCGGATCGGGGATACCAGTATCGAAGAGACCGAGATTCAGCCGCTCACCATTCGCATGGCCGTAATCGTGTTCTCCACTATTCCAATCATGCTCGTGTATCCGTTCCTGCAAAAGCACTTCGCCAAAGGAGTGATGCTGGGTTCGGTAAAAGGTTAGTTTGCACATGTTTTGGATCTTAGAATGGTCATCATTGCATATAAAAGGGAGGTTTTCGTTGGATGAAAGCAACAAAAAAGAAAGCCGTAGCTGTCCTGAGCTCACTTGCACTGATAACAGGCTTACTGGCAGGATGCGGATCGGATGAAGGTCAGGCTGCCGAGGGCGGTGTTCAGAATGTGTCCATCGCCATTGCACAGGTAGGAGATGTGCCGAGCAAAGGCAATGAGGTTCAGCAGAAGATTGAGGCGTACACAAACACCAAACTGGACATTCAGTGGATTCCGGCTTCGGCCTACAATGACAAAATTAATGTCATGATTGCATCAAGCGATATGCCCAAAATTGTGAAAGTTCAGTATAACCCAACCGTGACCAGTGCCATGCGTAATGATGTATTTTGGGAAGTTGGACCTTTGTTGAAGGATTATAAAAATCTGTCGGCTCAGAACGAGCGTTTCTTTAACAATATCAAGGTGGAAGGCAAAATCTACGGGGTTCCGGTGTTCTCTGATATTGCTCGCGCGACAGTCATTTACCGTAAAGACTGGTTCGAAAAGCTGAACCTTCAGGTACCGACGACGCCGGATGAATGGTATGAAACGATCAAAACGCTGTCGACCTCCGATCCGGATGGAGATGGTCAGGATAATACGTTCGGATTGATGCTTTTCAAAAAATATAATGAGGATCAATACTCCTTCACGACGCGTCTTGGCGTAAGTTTTGGTGCACCAAACAAGTGGAAGGTAGAGGATGACGGCAGCTTTACGCCTGAATTCATGACACCGGAATACATGCAGGTACTGGATTTGCTGAAACGTTTGTATAGCGAGAAACTGCTGAATCAGGACTTTGCCGTATTTGACTCCACAGAAGCGGAGAAGAAATATGATACAGGTGTTGTCGGCATGCGTATCGGTGTTGCCCAGAACGGAAAGAGCCAACAAGAGCGTCTGTCCAAGAATGACCCGGATGGCGTAGTAGACATCGCAGGTTTGCTGGGAGTGAATGGAGATCGTGTGGCAGGACAGACGGGTAACTCCGGTATTCTGGCATTTCCGAAAGCAACGGTAAAGTCAGAAGAAGAGCTGAAGAACCTCCTGTCTTTCTTGGATAAATTAATGGACCCTGAGATGGCGACTCTGCTGATGCGTGGCATTGAAGACAAACATTACAAGAAAGCTGGCGAAGATCAGGTGGAGATGAGCGACTTCGATGCGTTTCAGCGTGAAGTGAAGCCTTATCGTGATAACCTGCCTTATGTTGAAGGCTACAATGTTCCGAAGCTGAAGGATACTGAGCTCGGCGAGAAAGGTACGGATCTTGCCAAAGAGCTGGCGGAACATGCTGTGCCGAACCCTGCGCTGACATTATACTCGCCTACTTATGGCGATCGCGGAGCAGATCTGGATCAGATGATTGCGGATGCACAGACCAAATATATTATGGGCAAAATCGATGAAAATGGCTGGAAACAGGAAATCGAGAATTGGGCTAATGCGGGTGGTACCAAAATTCGTGAGGAATATGCTGAAGACTACAAAAAACAGGCTCAATAAAAAGCCGGAAGCGGAGGAACTCCATGAAAGAAACCTTACAATTTACACCGGTACGGATGGCCGAACAATTCATGGAAAGTTATCGCAATCATGAGTTGTATCCTACTTGGCATTATGAAAATGGTTGTCTGCTGAAAGCGCTGGAAGAGCTGCACACTCATACCGGAGAACAGAAATATTTCGATTACATTCGTGAACTGATGGATAACTTCATTCAAGAAGATGGCTCAATTCGCTCCTATGCAGTCGAGGAATATAATCTGGATCAGATTAATCAGGGGAAATCGCTGTTCCTGTTGCTGGATAAAACCGGGGAAGAGAAGTATCGTCAAGCCGCGGATTTGCTCATGATCCAGCTTAAGGGGCAGCCTCGTACGAGTGAAGGCGGATTCTGGCACAAGAAGATCTACCCATTCCAGATGTGGCTGGATGGGTTGTACATGGCGACTCCGTTCCTTACACAGTATGGTGCGGTAACAGGCGAAGAGAAGTGGTTCGACGCAGCGGCATTGCAGCTGCTGCTGGTAGAGAAGCGTACACGCGATTCACGCAGTGGTCTGTTGTACCATGCCTGGGACGAAAGCAGGGAACAGCGCTGGAGCTCGGGAGAAACCGGATGCTCTCCGCATGTATGGAGCCGAGCGATGGGCTGGTATGTGATGGCGGTGGTGGATACACTGGATCATCTGCCTGTAGATCATGAGCAGCGGGGTCAGATCGTGGGGATTTTCGAACGTGTAGCGAATGCGCTTGTACATGTACAGGATCAGCAAACCGGGCTATGGCCTCATTTGCTCGATCAGCCCGGGCGTGAACGCAACTATCTGGAGGCTTCGGGGACCTCAATGTTTGTGTATGCACTGGCGAAGGGGGTACGTAAGGGTTACCTGAGCGGCAAATTCAAGGCGATTGCAGAAAAGGGATACCAGGGTCTCCTGCAGCATCTGCTGCAAACAGATCGGGAGGGCGTACTGTCTCTGACGCAATGTAACGGCGGTGCAGGCCTGGGTGGCAGTCCGTATCGAGACGGGTCATACGAGTACTATGTGACTGAATCCATTCGGATTAATGATCCGAAATCGGTAGCTCCATTTATTTTGGCAGGAGTGGAGATGGAACTGGCGATACGCTAGTTCCCTTCTTCAGACATTTATGAGAGCGCATTCATGGTATGCGCCCTGAACAATTTGGTTATCCAAAGGAGAGATGGTTCATGAGTCCAAAAGGTCGGATGTCCCGTTTAGGCGGATTGGTCGTGGTTGGTGCAATGTCCGCCGGACTGCTTGCAGGGTGTGGGGGAGAAAAAGCGCCTGCGGCAGGGGAAGGCAAACTTCCCATTTCGATTTCGTTGATGCAGGTTGGTGATGTGCCAGCCAAGGAGAACGGGATTGAACAAAAGATTGAGGAATATACGAATACGGATGTCAGTGTACAGTGGATTCCGCAGTCTGCTTTTGATGATAAAGTGAACGTCATGGTAGCTTCGGGCGAGATGCCAACCATTATGCGCGTGAATTATGTGCCCACAACATTTAATGCAGCCAAAACGGGGCTGTTCTGGGAAATTGGACCTTATCTGAAGGATTATAAAAACTTGTCTGCCCAATCCGAGGCTTATTTTGACAATATCAAAATTGAAGGCAAGATATACGGGGTACCCAACTTCCGCGACATCGGGCGTACAGCCATGGTGTACCGAAAGGACTGGTTCGACAAGCTGAAGCTGGAAGTACCGAAAACGCTGGATGACTGGTATGAAGTGATGCGCTCCGTTCGCAAGGATGATCCTGATGGTAATGGCAAAGAGGATACGTATGGAACGGTGCTGTTCAAAAAGTACAACGAAGGTGTATCCTCTCCGCTGACACGGATCGCTGTAAGCATTGGAGGGGTGAACAAGTGGGGTATGGACGATGCAGGCAAACTTACCCCTGAATTTCTGACCACAGAATATGTGGACACGATGAAGCTGTTCAAGCGTCTGTTCAGTGAGGGGCTGATCAACAGTGATTTTCCGGCACTGGACCCTTCTGATGCGGACAAAAAAATCGACTCCGGTCTCGTAGCCATGAAGCTGAACGGTGTTGCTCAGAACGGAAAGTCATTCCAGCAGCGTCTGACGCCAAACGTGGCTGATGGCGAGATTGATGTGGCCCCATTCCAGGGACCTGATGGCATTCGAATCGCCGGGGAACCAGGGAACTATGGTATGCTCGTCATTCCCAAAGCTTCCGTACCGGACGAAGAACAGTTAAAACAGGTGCTGACGTTCCTGGACCAACTGATGGACGAACCGCTGAGTACGCTTCAGCTGCGTGGTCTCGAAGATGTGCATTATACGAAGACTTCGGATGGCAAAACCGAGTTCAAGGACTTCGACGGATATCAGCGTGAAGTGAAGCCTTATCGTGACAATCTGCTAAGCGTTGAAGGATATAACGTGTCTGAGCTTGTCGATGTACCGATTGGAATGAAGGGGACGAAGATGGCGCGTGAAAATGAGCAGTATGCTATTCCAAATCCGGCGCTAACCCTGTCCTCTGCCATCTATACCGAGCGAGGCCAGGAGCTGGACCAGATGATCTGGGATGCGCAGACCAAGTACATTATGGGCAAAATCGATGATGCCGGCTGGGAGCAGGAAGTGGCAAACTGGAGAAAATCGGGTGGCGACCAGCTCATCACTGAATTGGAAGCATCGTATGCGGAGCTGAACGGAAAGTGATAGGGGCACAATGGAGCAAGCTGTGTTTTACGTAGAACGACGTAAAGCATGGCTTGTTTTTTTATGGTCTTTTTCACCCCGGGATTATGGTTAGGGGACAGAAGGGGTATAAAAAGTAAGGAGCATTCGTTCCGCATCCATTATATTGCTCATCGAGAGGGGAGTACACATCATGATTCACGACCATCACAAGCCTGCAGCATGGGATTTGGAGGATACATACCAAGGAAGAGATCTGGGTGTCACGATGGAACCACAAGCCTGTAGTTTCAAAGTGTGGACGCCTGCCGCAAAGCAGGTGGATGTACTGATCTACCCACCTTCAACAGGGGGAACTCCCAGTGAACCGAAGAATCAGGAGGTACAGCAAGAAATACCTATGAACAGGCAGGATCAGGGCATCTGGTTCCTGAAGCTAGAAGGCGAATGGAACAGTTATCGTTATATGTACAGGGTCACCTTTGATGACGGACGGCAGGAGATTGCAGTTGATCCTTATGCACGGGCAGTGACCATGAATGGAGAAATGGGTGTCATCGTCAGGCTGGAACAGTCCCACCCGAAGGGGTGGAATGAGGATATTCGTCCAGAACTGGAGAGCCCGGTAGATGCTGTCTTATATGAGCTGCATGTGCGCGATTTCTCGATCCATGAGTCATCCGGCATGAGGCATAAAGGAAAATATTTGGCTTTTACCGAGACAGGTCTGCGCGATTCATACGGGAATACGCTGGGGATCGACCATTTGGTTGAGCTGGGAATCACGCATGTACATCTGCTTCCGGTATTTGATTTTGCGACAGTGGACGAATCGAAGGCAGATGACGGGACCTCCGATTGCTCACGTTATAACTGGGGATATGATCCGCTCCACTACAACGTTCCAGAAGGTTCCTATGCTTCACGTGCAGATGAGCCGGAGACCAGAATTCGAGAGTTCAAATCGATGGTGCTCGCCCTTCATGAGAAGGGGATCGGAGTCATCATGGATGTGGTGTACAATCATACGTATGACACCGCCGGGAGCTCATTTGAGAAACTTGTTCCAGGGTATTACTATCGTCAGAATCCAGATGGCACGTACAGCAATGGATCAGGTACAGGCAATGAAGTGGCTACGGAGCGCCCAATGGTGCGCAAGTTTATCATCGACTCCGTACGGTACTGGGCAGAGGAATACCATGTGGACGGGTTTCGTTTTGACCTGATGGGTCTGATTGACACGGCAACGATGAAAGAGCTGGCAGCAGAACTGCATGCCGAGGTTTCTCCTTCCATCCTCTTGTACGGTGAACCCTGGGGAGCGCTGGAATCACCACTTGGGGATCAGATGACACTTAAGGGAGATCAGCGTGAAGCCGGATTTGCTGTATTTAACGATAACTTCCGTGGAACGATCAAAGGCGATAGCGATGGAACGGGCACCGGATTTGCTACAGGAGCGGAGGGAAAGGAAGATGAGATATGGACAGGCGTACGGGGAGCCATTACCGATTTTACGGCTGGCCCATCGGAAACGATTAATTATGTCACCGTACATGATAATCTCAACCTGTGGGACAAAGTCGCCCAGACACAAGGATTGCACGATACGCTGGGATTTATCACATATAGCGAGGATGGTCGTGTGAAAGGCAGCGCCAACGTGGAAGAGGCTGTACAGCAGGCGAAGCCGTATTTGCACGTTGACCCGGATCGAATACTGGAGAACGAAACGGTCCGGCGCTGTCTGCTTGCTAATGGCATCGTATTGACTTCCCATGGGGTTCCATTGCTTGCGGCTGGAGATGAATTTCTGCGAAGCAAATACGGCGATGCCAACAGTCATGAGAGTGGGGATTCAGTCAATGCCATTCGGTGGGAGCAAAAGCAGCAGTTTAAGCCTGTATACGATTATTATCGTGGTCTGATTCGTCTCCGGCGCGAGCATCCTGCTTTTCGCCTTCGCACCCGGGAAGAGATTGAGCAGCATGTTCGATGGCTTGAAAAAGGAAAAGGGATGTTGGCCTATGAATTGGCCGGCAAGGCTGTCGGAGATTCATGGGAGCGGCTGGTCATCATCTACAATGCTGCCAAAGAGGCGGTTACAATCTCTGTGTCCTCCGGTGGTGCATGGAATGTGGTTGTAGAGCAGGGAAAAGCAGGAACACAGACGCTGCGTACGATCAATGACAGTCAGATCAGCGTTCCCCCGTTATCCATGACGGTTATGTACACGGGTGAATGATCATTCGTACCACTTGTACAGTTGTATCACTTGTACAGCACTAAAGCCTGAACAGATAATAGGGAACCTTGCCAACTTAACATGAGTTGGTAGAGTAACGAGATTCTTTTTGTTCAACCCCTCCTCCCTTGTGGAGCGAGGGGTGTTCTTCTGTTCTGCATCTTTTTTTCATCAGGACAGTACAAATGCTGTCAATCTATGGCGCTTGTTTACATATGCTGTATCTTGAAAGCGATTGCTATGAGTATGTGCATTGTATATTTAAAATGCTAATTGAAAGCCTCTGTTCAACCGATATGTTGAGTACAGACAACCCCGTGTTGACAAATGACGTCTCGCTCCGTAACATCGGGACAACACGAAATCAATGGATATAAAGGCGGTGGGAACGATGCCGGAATGGACATCTTTTCGTTATGAAGGCAACGATCTTGGCTTATCATATACTCGTGCTGCAAGCACATTCAAGCTGTGGGCACCTACAGCACAGCAGGTATCCATACTCATTTTTGAGAACGAAGGCCGCTACGATTCAAGTGGGAAAGTGACCGAACATGATGACGGACAGAAAAGGTCGATGACCCGTGACCCGGATGGAATATGGAGTATACAGCTTGAAGGGGATTGGGCAGGACATTATTATATGTATCACATTATGCATGATGATCAGCAAGTTGAAGTGGCACCAGACCCTTATGCTCGTGCAGTATCGGCCAATGGACAGCGTATGGCTATAATCGATCCCAATACAACCCATCCAGTGGATTGGGAAGAAGATGTGAAGCCTGTATTTCTGCGTCCGGCAGATGCTGTTCTATATGAATTGCATGTGCGTGACTTCTCTTCCGACCCCCATGCCGAAATTCCATATAAGGGTAAATATTTAGCATTTACCGCTTCGGGACTGACGGACAGAGGTGGTAACCGCATTGGTGTAGACCATCTTGTCGAACTCGGCATCACCCATGTTCATCTTCTGCCCATAGCGGATTATCAGACGGTTGATGAATTGGCGACAACAACGGACGTTGGCTTGAATGCCAGAGTCCCATACAACTGGGGGTATGACCCGCAGCATTATAATGTGCCGGAAGGCTCCTATGCGACTGATCCGCGTGATCCTGCGGTCCGAATCAGAGAGTTCAAGGCATTGGTTCAATCTCTTCACCGACAAGGCATTCGCGTCGTGCTGGATGTGGTCTACAACCATACGTATGGCGTAGATGAGGGTCCTTTTGAACGGATTGTACCAGGTTACTATTATCGTTATCGCGAGGATGGCACACTGAGCAATGGTTCGGGTGTAGGCAATGAACTGGCTACAGAACGGCCGATGGTGCGAAAATATATTCTGGACTCCCTCTTGTACTGGGCAGAGGAATACCATGTGGACGGATTTCGCTTCGACCTGATGGGTCTAATCGATACGGACACGATGAATGAACTAACCCGCGAGTTGCGGGAACAGATTGATCCGGCTTTTATGATCTACGGAGAACCATGGACAGGCGGAGACTCACCACTGGAGCGGAAAACGTTAAAAGGAACACAGCGCGGCCAGGGATTTGCCGTTTTTAATGATCATTTCCGCAGTGCCATCAAAGGGGATAGTGATGGTTTTGGCAAAGGGTTTGTTACCGGAGCAGGCGGTAAGGAGTACGAGATTGCGATGGGTGTAGCCGGAGCGCTGGATGATTTTACATCTTCTCCTCTGGAATCCGTCAATTATGTAACAGCCCATGATAATCTAAATCTCTGGGACAAAATCGCGACAACAATGAATCTCAGACATGCTCTTGGCTTCCCCGTATGGAGAGACGGGCAGCCGCTAGAGGGCGGAAGTGCCGAATCTGCGGTAAAAGCAGCAGATCCCTATCGATATGTTGATGCAGATGATGTGCTTGATCATGAGATGGTCCGTCGTTCCTTGCTCTCCACAGGGATTTTGCTTACCTCTCAGGGAATTCCATTCCTCCATGCAGGGGATGAGATGCTGAGATCCAAAGCCGGGGATCACAACAGCTATCGCAGCGGGGACGCCGTGAATACGATCACTTGGGCTAACAAAGCTCGCTTCAGACCTGTTTTTGACTATTATCGCGGCCTGATTCATCTGCGCCGCACACATCCTGCTTTTCGGATGATTAACGCCGAGCAGGTGCGGAATCATCTTCGCATCATGCGTGCAGAAGGAAATGTAATTGCATTTATCCTGAAGGACGGAGCGAATCAGGATACCTGGAATCAGATCGTGGTGATCTATAACGGAACAGGACAGCAACAGCAGGTGAGTCTGCCGGAAGGGAATTGGCATGTCGTGGTGAATGATCATCAGGCGGGTACGGACCTCATTGAGACCGTGACGGGCGCTGTTTTGGTTGAACGGTGGTCTTTGATGGTACTGTACGACACAGAGTATGCTGTGAGTGCTGAGCCCGCTGTAATTGAGATCCATGCGCCTCGTCTAGTATATAATTCCGGAGAGGTTGCCGGGTTGCGAGCATTGGTAAAAGACAGCTTCGGTAATGTGATGGAGAACGCCTCTGTGACCTGGAGATCTTCGGAACCGCACGTTATCGAGATTCAGTCCGATGGAACCATTCACACGGGGGAGACCGGGGAAGCGACCATTAGCGTCCAATGCGGCACGATCACCACAGAGTGTACACTGCAGGTCGACCACCTCCATCCGGAACGAATTGAGATCGTTGGGGAATCTGTGATGTACACAACACGTGTCAGTCGATTCCGCGCCCTGGTTCTGGATCAATTCGGCCAGCCTTTGCAAGGCATGAATATACGGTGGAGCTCGACTCACCCAGATCGTGCTGCTGTGAGTACAGCAGGAATTGTTCGTGCTTTGGCAGCAGGGGCGACTCAGATTATCGCGGAGGCTGGTGGAATTCAGGCATCACTGTATATCAAGATCCACAAACCGATTTCGCGTATTGTCACACTCCGATATGAACGGGAAGATCAGCGTTATGAGGGATGGGATGTCTGGGTATGGGGCACAGGCATGGAGGATGGAGCTTTTCCGCTGGAGCGAGTGGGCCATGGAGCAGAAGCCCGCTTTCGCGTGGCTCCAGGATTGCAACATCTGGGCTTCATTATTCGGCTGAACGAGTGGGAGGCCAAGGATACCTGTGGCGATCGATATGTAGACATCATTCCTGAAGACGGAGATGTGCAGATTGTCGTTCATAGTGGATCGGATCAGATGCAAGTTATTCGCGACAGCGAGGAAGAGGAAGATCGTAACAGTGCTTAAATTTGGCTAGGTAATAGCTTTATACAGAGGTTAAGAGGTATATAATTTATAGGTGGCCGGAAGGTATTCCGGCTGCCTTTTTGTTCAAAAAAATGATACATTTGCCCGGGGAAATAAAAAAATGATACAAGCCAGTGTTTGAATTGGTCTATCATTGGGGTAAATATAGATATGGCCCCAGATTCGGCCACAGCATTCAAAGGCCATTCTGGTCGAAAAGAGAAGCTTAAGCTTCTAACAAAAATGAAGTAAGGATCCCTTGAAGGAGGATGTTCAATCATGAAATCCAACGGAAAAATGGCTCAACTTACGGCAACCCCAAGAACTGAAAAGAAAGGTGCAGCATTGCGCCTGTTAAGACAAGGCGGACGCGTTCCGGCTGTCGTTTATGGCCCGGGACTGGAAGGCGCCGCGATACATGTGGATGAAAAGGAAATGCTGAAAGTAGCACGTACAGGCCGCTCCGAGATGTTCAATCTCCAAGTGGAGGGTGGCAAAACGGTTCCGGTTCTAATCAAGGATCAGCAAGAACGTAACGGACGTCTATTGCATGTAGACTTCCTGCAAATTTCCAAGAACAAGCCGATCAGTGTAAGTGTATCGATCGACTTCCAAGGTACCGCAGCTGGTTCCAAAGCAGGCGGTGTGTTCCAGACGCAGGAAACGCAATTGGAGGTCGAAGGGCTTCCAGCTGATCTGCCTACCTCCATTGAGGTGGATGTTAGCGGATTGGAAATTGGTGATCGCTTGACGGCGGCAGATATCAAGCTGGATAAAGGCCTGACTCTGGTGACGTCAGCTGATTCCATCATCGCTTCCGTGATGCCGCCACAAGCAGCTGAGGAGGAGCCTACGGCTTCTGCTGATGAAGCTGTACCGGCACCAGAAGAAGAAACAGCCAAAGAAGAATAGAGGATCAGAATGTCCAATATTCTGTACTTTTACGAAAGCCCGGTCATGGCGACCGGGCTTTTTATGTTCCTTACGTGAAGCCAAGACAATGCGATGGAATGTATTGTGGTTTTGAGTTATGACAGATTGCTGCATAGCGGTATTATTCGTTATGATAGCTATAGGTACAATTTGCACAAGAAAGCAGGTTCGCTGATGTTTGATCCAACGATATACGACAATTTGAAAGTAGGCTTTGAAAATCACTTGTATGATCTAGATAATCTGGATGAACTCATTTCCATAACGGATCGGAAGGATCGGTTGGAGATGGCTGGCATGTCGAGAGAGTTCATGTTGCAATTTTGCCTAAGAGATTGCCCAGAAGTCACAGGTGAAGTAGTACTGAGCACCTCGCTAGAGGAACTGGCAACTGAGATTCTGGAGATACCGGTTGGGCAGGCGGGTTGTCGTTTGTGGCTGCGGTTTAACATGATTATTAAGGAGCCGTAGCTCTGTATTGCAGCAGAGCTGGCCGGAACAACGAAGGGTGCACCACATTCATTATATATTTGAAGAACAGCCAGCAACGTACGATGTCACAGCTGAAGTCCATTTTGACCGAAGCGTCAATGAAGAACAGATGGGAGATATCCCTGATCTGTGTGATCATATGGTCCATGTGTTGAACGAATTAGTGCAACTGCACCATTAAACAAACGAAAAAGTCTTGTCTCTGGTCAAAGAGACAAGGCTTTTTTTATTATTTATTTGAAATTTACATAGGCTTTCAGACGTAGGTATAAGGACATGAGGTTAATATTTTACGCAAGCAAGTAAGAGAATGTATATTTAATAAGCCGAATAAGTGCGATTGAACTATACACATAAGGTGAAATTGCGAAAATGAGTTTGGGACTAAAGATTTAGTACTGTACTAAAGGAACTAGTTTTCCTTGCCGATAAAATATCGAAGGGGAGAAACTACATGACAGAGAAATTAATTCGTCTGCTGCGTATACTTCAAGCTATACAAGCGAATCCCGGAATTTCCGCCAAAGAATTGGCTGTGAAATGCGGTACAACTGTGCGCACGATTTATCGCGATCTCCGAATCTTGGACAGGGTTGCCCCTATTATGAACGAGGGTTATGGCAAAGGGTATCGGTTCATTGGCGAATTTGCCATGTATCCTCTGGACTTTACAGAACAGGAAGCGATGGTCTTCTCTATGCTCCCATCCGTAGTGGATACCTCACAACTTCCGGCTGAATTTGATTCAGCTTTTGATAAGGTAATGTCAGCTCATACCAAATTAAAAACGAGAAATAGTGACATTGTAGAGAATATTGCGGGTATTATTCGTATGGGGACTCCTGCCTATCGAGAAGAAGGAAGATATCCGAATCTGCTAATTCCAGTTATTGAAGCCATTCTGGACCAGCAAACGATTCGAACCGAGTATCATACACTTATGAATAATGAAATAACGGTCAGGGACATAGATCCCTATTACCTCATTCCGCGTGATCAGCGTTTCTATTTAATTGGTTATTGCCACTTGCTGCAGAAAGTCCACTTGTTTAGGGTCAGTCGCTTTCTGGACGTTACACCAACCCATACGCATTTTGTTAAGGGTGATTTCAATATAACGCAGTTCATGAAAAACACGTGGTCCATCGATCGTGGGGATAAGCTTATTCATTTCAAAGTAAGATTCACAGAGAAAGTGGTCCCCTACATAAAAGAAGAAGAGATGTTTGTTCGTCCACGAATGACGGATATGGCAGATGGTGGATTGTTATTTGAAGTTACGCTGAACAGTAGTCATGAATTTCTGAAATGGTTATATCAATTTGGCCCCGAAGCGGAAGTTCTTGAGCCCCGAGAATATCGGAAAGAAATTCGTAAACAACTCATAGAGTGGATGAAGCACTATGAGGAGGATCAATAATTTCGGCCCCCTTCTAAATTTCGAAAAAATGTGTAAAAGGAGCTTTTGTGATGAGTACCAAATTATTTGCAGCCATGTATGGAATGGAACATTATCATGGCGTAGAAGCTTTACATGTAGGTGATACCCTGTTTCTGGTCAAAGACCCCGACAATCGGCTGGACCGTCAAGCGATTAAGGTAGTCGTCCCTCCGATCGGGACAGTTGGATATATTGTTAATCATCCAAACCTTACTCCACACGGCTGCTGGACTGGTTCAGCAATCTATGATGCTTTCCGCCAACAGACCTGCGCTAAAGTGAAATTTGCCATGAAAGATATGATTATTGTAGAGCTAATTGAAATGATGTATGTCCCTGTTCCGCATATGGATCGCTTTATTTCAGATTGGCAGTCACGCGAAAAAGCCTGACGAAAAGTACGAAATGCACGAAATGTACCAACATTTAATCGCGGATGAGCCTTGTATAGGCCGCTTCAAGCTGGATGGCCGTTCGGGCCCAACTGAAATATTCAACTGCACGGACACGACCCGCTTCTCCAAGAGAACGTGCGAGCGAAGGATTGTCTGCCAGTTTATACAGGTAGAAAGCGAAACTTTGGGGATCGTTATACGGTTTCACCAGATATCCATTACTTCCGGATGTAATGATCTCACGAATGCCTCCATTGTCCGAAGCGATGACGGGTAGTCCGGAAGCCATAGCTTCCACATTAACCAGGCCAAAGGCCTCATGTTTCTGTGAAGGACAAACCAGGCAATCGGCTGCCCGGTACAAAACGTCGATGTGTTCATGGGCGACCTGGCCCCGAAAGGATGTATCAACCTTTAATTTTTTGGCAAGCTGTCGAAGTTTGCGGACGTATGCTTGAGGTCCTCTGCCAACAACGATCAATTGTACGGGTATATGTCGCTGAAGAAGGGATACTGCGCGAATCAGCACATCCACGCCCTTCCCGGGAATCAATCTGCCCACATAAAGGATGGAGAATGGCCCCGAAATACCGAATTGTTTCTGCAGAAGCTGCTGTTCTCCTTTATTTGCAGGCAAGAAGCGGCCCAGGTCCACGCCCAGTGGTATGACACCCATACGTCTTTTCAGGGAAGGAAATCTGCGACCAAGCCTTTGTTTCAGGGATTGACTATTGATGCCAATCCAATTGGCTTGTTTTAACAGCGCTAATCTGGCAGACCCGGGTTGTGCAAAGGTTAACGAGTGAAGATAGAGGACCACAGGCAAGTGGGGAAAAGCGCGTTTAACGGCAGCCATGCTATAAGGTCTGTTATCTACCTGGATCAGATCGAAGGGGTGAATTTTCAGCAAACGGATGACTGACTTGGTGTACTCGGCAGGGCTGGTTGCAGGCACGCGTCTGATCGTAATACCATCGATTCGCTCTGTCATAGCAAGGTCTGGCATCTGACGGCTGATGATCGTCACCTGATGACGGAGTGCAAGTTCGCGAGCAATACCCAGAATACAGATTTCAACTGAGCCGTTACCTGGCACAGGCAGTTTTTCAGGCGCTACCATAGCTATTTTCATTAACAGGCTCCTCCTTGTCCCACATTCGTAACAATCTTCGTCATATATCCTATGTGTTTGGAGTGGATTTGGCTCCTGTGAAATATCGGCGTGAACTAAAATCTTTGAATAGAACGACGAGTCTGAATGGAAAACATATGGAAGGGATAAAATGCTACCTCTGTTAGCGTGGGAGAACTGCCTTTTTGTGATATACTGAACAGGTTGCAAGTCATTTGTCATGTGTATGAGAAGCAGGAGGAAAATGATGTTACATTCACCACTTGGGCGTTTTCGACTGATGTTGTGGTTGCAGGGGCTTTCATATGTGCTGTTGTTGTTTGTTGCTTTTCCATTACGAGATGCGGGGATTATGCCTCAAGCGGTCGTATGGTTTGGCAATATTTACGGTTTTTTATTTCTGATGTATTTGTTATTTATGGTTAGTCTTTATACTACGCAAAAGTGGCGTTTACGCCGTCCGATTGCTATATTTTTTGTCTCGTTTATCCCGCTGGGGAATTTCGTCTATGATTGGTTCGTCTTTCGCAAACTGGATCGTAAACATTCAAATAAAGCTTGACTTTGCATATCGTTATGAATATGATGAGAACAGGTTATTGAACCCGTTTCAACTAAAAACTACATATTCCTGATGTTAAAGGGGAGTAGCTTTCACAGTAAAGTCGTCAGTTCGGGATTACATCCCCGGCTTTATTGGCAGCAATTTTGTTGTTAGCGAGACCTTTACCAAGTTTTCATGCTGGGTAAAGGTCTCTTTTCGTGAATATAAAGGACCTTACCAGCGATGGTAAAGGTCCTTTTTTTTGTACATCATAAGGATACTAAGGGGGAGTCAATTTTGGAGTTATCATTATTATTGGAGTATGGGTGGGTACTTGTCGTCTTAGTAGTCCTGGAGGGGTTACTTGCAGCGGATAATGCACTAGTTCTTGCCATAATGGTTAAGCACTTACCTGATGATAAACGCAAAAAAGCGCTGTTTTATGGTTTGATGGGGGCTTTCATTTTCCGATTGGGTTCACTGTTCCTGATCTCGTTCCTGGTGGACGTGTGGCAAGTTCAAGCGATTGGTGCCCTGTACCTGTTATATATCTCTATTAACCACATTGTCAAAAAGGTGTTGGGAAGCCGAAACAAAACAGATGAAGCGGCTGATTCCACAACCAAAAAACCAAAAAGACAATCCGGTTTTTGGATGACTGTATTTAAGGTGGAAGTGGCAGATATCGCATTCGCTGTGGACTCCATTTTAGCAGCTGTTGCACTTGCTGTGGCTTTGCCTCCTAGTGGATTGCCTCCTATTGGCGGACTTGATGGTGGACAGTTTATCGTCATCTTCCTCGGAGGATTCATTGGTCTGGTCATTATGCGTTTTGCAGCTTCGTTCTTCGTGAAACTGCTCCATTCCCGTCCAGGGCTTGAAGTTGCTGCCTTCGTTATTGTAGGTTGGGTCGGGGTTAAATTGGCTGTTATTACACTTGCACACCCCTCACTGGGTGTTCTGGATGAGCATTTCCCGGAAAATAAAATTTGGAAATTCGGTTTCTATATCGTATTGATTACCATAGCCGTATGCGGTTGGTTCCTGTCCTCCAAAGTTCCTGAAAAAGAAGAGGAGAACCCTGTAGGAGAATTGGAAAAACAAGCTGGGAAATAGTGAATTACGAAGTGATATCTAACATCATGATATGCTCAAGTAGGCAGGGTCTGTTCCTTACAGGCCCTGTTTTTTAATTCTTTTATGTGGCATACAACCGAAAACGAATGAGCATACACGCTGGAGTATTTCCAAGAAAAGGGTTGACACACTGAAACAAGTCCGCTTAATATAAACATAATATTGATGAAGGGAGGCCGAGAGATATGATGGCTGGTTATGATTTGAAATTCACAAAGACACTACGAAGCACAGACACAACTGTATATCCAGTTCATCGTCTCTTTGGCCTCATACGGGCGACATAGGGGAAGATGCATATCGTTTATGGTTGGAGCGTTATTAATCGATATGCTACTCTCGGCTTATATAGCAATGGAGAACAGACGCGGCATGCTCATGCTGCTTTTGTTTTCCCTTATTGTCATGAAGAAGTCACGGGCGAACTGTCTGTGACTTCTTTTTTTGTTGTACTGAACATGGATATGAATATAAATTTCGGAAGAACGTTAGGTTCAATGTTTGAAATGAACCGAATCAGCTGAACGTACAGGAAGGAATAATACACATTTATGAATACACAACCTAATTTATTTACAAGTCAAAACGAACCCATAGGTGGCTACCGACATGAAGTTAAACTGCCTGCTGGGGACTTAACGGTATATGCGGCACAACAGCTATTCTCTTCATTGGATTACAAGGTGTTCGAGATGGCGAATAATAATTTGCAAATTCCCGGTATTTCCTACATGAGTTACACGCCTGACGTGCATGTCGGTGTAGGTACCTGCATCGGAACGACGGCGGTATGGGATGCCAAGAGTGGCTATGTATCTCCATCCATCGTCGGCAGTGACATCGGCTGTGGCATGCGGGTGCATATGACCAATTTGCATAAGGACGACCTGAAAGATGTTAAGCTGCGCCGTAAACTCGTAAAGGCCATTGAGAAAGTGCTGCCGATGGAGGCGAATCAGCGTGGTCATTTCTCGGATATCCGCCTGGAGCATATTGTACGCAAGGGGTTGCATGGCTTACCCAAAAAATATATTCCGGACAGTTATACACCAAAAAAATCGACCTCCATCACCCATGTAGAAAGCAGCAAATTTAGCTATGATGAGGAAGTGTTAAACCATGTACCGGATATGACGTGGCATCGTGCTCATCGCCAGCTGGGAACCTTGGGTGGAGGCAACCATTTTGCCGAGATTCAAGCGATTGAGATTGCCGAGGAAAATCGGGAAATTGCAGAAGCTTGGGGTCTTTACGATGGACAGATTGTTGTTATGATCCATTCTGGTTCCCGGGCCTGGGGCGGATATGTAAGCCAAACCAGTTCCTCGGCCATAGCTAAAGTAATGCAGCGTAATGGGCTGGGAACCTCCGACCCAAGACTGGTTTTTGCTCCGCTTGAACATGCGGAAGGTCGCCATTATGTCAATATGATGTATTCTGCATTGAATTATGCCGTGGTGAACCGCCATCTGATTGCTTATGCCATTCGTGAAGCGTTTCGGGATGTGTTTGGTCCGAAATGCGAATTCCGTGCCCTATATGATCTGATGCACAATTATGCATGGGAGGAATCACACGCAGATCAGGACTCGGTCTTTGTGCATCGCAAAGGGGCTACACGGGCATTGCCTGCAGGGCATCCAGATAATCCCAAGCCATACCTGGCGACAGGTCATCCTGCTCTTATTCCTGGTTCAATGGGTACCGCTTCGTATATCATGGTAGGCCAGCCCGAAGGAGCCGATAACTATTATTCGATCTGTCACGGAGCAGGACGCATACGTTCACGTACAGCCACGAAGCGATTGGTTACCGTAGAGGATTTTGCCTCGGCGCTGGGTGTGGGTACAGCAGATGAGATCGTAGTGAATCAGCGTTCACTGGAATCCATTATTGATGAATCCCCGCAAGCGTATAAAAATGTCGATGAAATTATTGATAGTGTTACCGGCGCAGGTCTGGCTCAAGTTGTAGCCAAATGTAAACCACTTGCCGCTGTAAAGGGAGCGAAATAATGACCGTAGAGAAAGAAAAAACAAACCATAATCAAGTCATCTATTCCTATGAGGAGCAACAAGACAGTCAAATTCGAAACGAAGGCTATGCCATATATGCTCGTTTGATTCGAGGCATCATTGAAGCGCTCGGCAATCGTTATGGTGTTCGTTATGAACTTTATGCCAGCGATGATCCGAACAGTGAATACTGGGATCTGCTCAAAGAAGATTTGCAAAGCAACAGTGCTGAAGTGGAATTGGTAGCCCGGATTTTCGAAGATCTTGAGCTGCGGACATTGCACTATGAAGATGATGGAGATGCACCTACGTATGGTGTGCATGATTCGATTCGCAACAATGTATTTGCCTATCCCCAGTGGGGCGTGGCACTCGTGCGCATTCCGTTTTTCCGGGAGAACGGGATTTACCAAGAGGATTTTGTTTTTGCTACCGGAGAAGAGGAATTGAAGGATTTTCTGGGCAGTGTAAGAGAGCGGGAACGGCAGCAAAATATGAAAAAAGTTACGGTATACACGGATGCACGCAATGGCAGTGACCGTCATGTCGAATCCATTACCCGGGCTGTGGGAAGAGATGAGGTTGTGCTTTCCCCGCAAATTAAACAGGATATTTTCCGCTCGTTGGATCAGTTTTTCGAGGCGGATCGTTCCTTTTACCGAGATTATGATATTCCGTATAAGCGGGGGATTCTGCTCTATGGACATCCCGGGAACGGCAAGACAACCCTTGTGAAATCCATTGCGGGAAGCATTCCGGGACCTGCTGCATATTGGCAAATTACCGAATATACGAATAGTGAATCGGTGCGCGAAGTGTTTGAGGCAGCCAAACGTTTGGCACCGATGGTGTTGATCATTGAGGATATTGATTCCATGCCGGATGAAGTGCGTTCCTTTTTCCTGAATACACTGGATGGGGCAACGTCCAAAGAAGGGATCTTCCTGATTGGCACAACGAATTATCCGGAGAAAATAGATCCGGGCCTCATGAACCGTGCCGGAAGGTTTGATCGGGCTTATGAAATACCGCTGCCGGACGAAGCATTGCGTCTGCAATATTTGCACCAGCGCGGTTTCAAAACGTTTGCGGGGGAAGAGGGAACGCTTGAAGCCGCGCGTTTGACGGATACCTTCTCTCTTGCGCAGCTCGGAGAACTGTATGTCAGCGCAGCGCTGGAGTGGCATCAGAATGGACAGACCGATATTGTGCATATCATTCAGTCGATGCGAGGAGAGCTGGACAAGAGTCATAAACATAACTGGCTGACACAGCCAGGTAAAGGTCGCGCAGGATTTTATTAATTGAACATAGCGTTAAAATATTATTACCTCAAATGGGTATACTAAGGCTGTCTGATCCAACATACAATGACTTTCGGGAGGTACATATCGCAGTCCTGGACTGTGTAAGATGCCGGAAAGTGACGCAAACTGTTTTCAGTGTCTTGTTACATGCTGTAAGACAGAAGGATGAGCATATGAACAAAAGGTAATATACAACAATTTTCATGCCAATTGTTTAAATGCTTCTGTAGCGGTTAATAGTAGACAGACAACAACAAAAACTTTAATTAAGAGGTGAATGATATGGGTTGGTTATGGTCATTAATTATCGGTGGTATCATTGGTTGGTTGGCAGGTTTAATCGTTGGTCGTGACATTCCGGGCGGCGTAATCGGGAACATCATCGCCGGATTTATCGGCGGTTGGTTAGGCGGAGTCGTTCTGGGAGACATGGGTCCTGAAATGGGTGGATTCCACATTGTACCGGCATTAATCGGTGCCATCGTATTGGTAGCGATTGTGAGCTTGATCTTCCGTTCGATGGGTCGTAGTCGCGGGTAACCACCAATTCAAGATCTCTTGAATTCAGTTATCAGCCATACAAGTTTGTGATGAAGAGGTTGATTGAGAGCCATGCTGATGGCTTTCAATCAACCTCTTGTTGTTTTATAATTTGTTTATATACAAGAAGGGATGAGTGGGATGGAAAAAGCAACATTTGCCGGGGGATGCTTCTGGTGTATGGTTACACCGTTTGAAGAGCAGCCAGGCATTCATGGTATTGTATCCGGGTATACCGGCGGTCACATCGATCATCCAACATATGAGCAGGTCAAAACCGGGAAAACCGGTCATGTTGAGGTTGTCGAAATTACATTTGATCCAGAGATATTCCCGTACGAACGACTGCTCGAGCTGTACTGGCCTCAGATTGACCCAACCGATGACGGAGGGCAATTCCAGGACCGTGGTACTCAATATAGAACCGCTATTTTTGTGCACAATGAGCGGCAGCGTGAATTGGCTGAGCAGTCCAAACAGGAACTTGCAGCCAGCGGACGATTCGTGCAGCCCATAGTTACCGAGATTCGGGACGCTGCTGTATTCTATCCAGCAGAAGACTACCACCAGAATTACCACAAAAAGAATCAGAAGCATTATAAAGAAGACCGGGCATTATCCGGACGGGATGAATTCATTGAAGAAAACTGGAACTAATTCATTGTAATATTTCAGTAAGGTGTCGTCAGATCACATGGAAAAGCCGGGACAAGTTCCAACAGGAACGATCCCGGCTTTATTGGATTTGTTTAATGAATAGGAGAATGTTTGTTACCTCAAGGCTACAGTGTTTATCTGCGTTTCCCCACAAGTATTTCCAAATCAATGGTGATCTGAGACAAGGACGCTTGAACGCTGGCTATGGCTGATTCCGTTCCATGCCAAGCGAGGGGCGTCATATGAATAATTGAATTCACCACGACTTCCGTTATGGGCAAGGTGTATGTCAGTGGAATGAGGTCTATGAGATGATGATGCATTCCGAACCGCCTCAATACATGCTCCCTGTTGTCTGTATGGTGATGTCGATCCCGGAACAAAAGCTCTCTCAGTTCCGTTAAATATCGCTCACGGGGAATCACTTTGATGATCCAGCCATCGGGCTTCATAATCCGCCTGAACTCTTCATAGTTCGAAGGGGAGAGGATATTCAGGATCACATCCAGCTGTCCCTCGGCAAAGGGACTGTAAGCCAGATCACCTACAAACCAGATTTGCTGGTTGTAGGTAGAGGACGCCATGGCAATCCCTTCTTTGGCGATGTCGATCCCCCAGCCTACAGCTGGAGTATGCTGTGTAATCTGCTGTAACAGGGTCCCCTCTCCTGCACCTGCATCCAGAATATGCACGGGCTGACTGCTGCTATTGGAGTAACCTTCAATCCGATTGCGAATGATTTCGGTCAGAGGCGTATAGATCGCAGATTGAGCCAAAATATTCCTTTTGGCCGTAAATAAACGTTTGTCATAGTTGCCCTTGAAAAAGCGTGTCATGAAATTAATATAGCCTTGTCTTGCCAAGTCAAAGGTATGCCTGGAACTACATTGAATATTATCCGGACTAATCATTGTCATTGTACGATGACAAATGGGACACTTAAGCATATGGATGTATGGATGAATAAGCGCAGCACTGCGTTCTCTGCGATGGATTGACATGGAATAGCACCCCATTCATTCAGATATGGATAACTGAAGAAAAGGGCATAACAAATAAACCTCTATCGTACTTTTTAAAAAAAGAGGTTAATGTTATGCCCCAAGTTATCTGTATCGAATGAATTGAATAATCATGGAGGGAACGCTCCTTTAGCCAATCAAGAATAGGGTCGAAAAGTTAACAACGGTTAACGATACGATTATAACATTTTACGCAGAGAGGGTAAAAAAAGAGAGGGACTATAATGTTGTGCAAAAAAAGAGCGCCCTGTTAACCGTAAGCCGGTCAACCAGAGCGCTCCATTTCCTCCTATTTAGCTGAGGCTGTCTTCAATACATACTTGGATAAAGCATCGTCATTAATCTGATAGATGATATGAGTGCTGTACGTTGAATAACCATCAAGCATTCCAGGAGAGGAAGCGAATGCATATTCATGTATCGTATCCAAGGTTTGTGGATCAAGGATATAACCCGTTTGGGCAAAATTCAGTTTATAGTTCTCATCCTGTGTACGCTCAACGATCATCAACGCTTCCTGCTGATCTTTGAACGTGCGTTCTGTGACTTTGCCTTTCATGGTGTACAGCTCCAGCTTCTGACCTGTAAACACGGTATATCCGCTGCCAGCGGTTTGAACAAAGGCATCACCGGCAATCGTACGGCCCCACGCCATCTTGCCATCGGTGCCAAAGCCCATTAGTTTGTTTCCTGTGTTCGCAAAATTGGCACGCATGATCACGGAACCATCGTCCAAAATAGCCAGTGATTCACCGCCACCGTCTCCGAGGGTGTTGGCATTGCTTGGGAACTGATAGAAGGAAAGACGATTCAGCGTACGATCATAGATTTCCACTTTGGGATTGGCCGCTGCCTGCCAATAGTTGCCGACTTTGGTTTGTTTGCTGGCGTCTACTACGATTCGATTACTGCCTGCTTTGAGTACAGCACCGTTAATGGTCTTTTCCGTGATCAGTTTGCCCTTTTTGTCATATAGCGAAATGGCGGTACGCACGGAGCCATTCGATTGAACACCTGGGCTTGAGGCTACCAATAATGTATCGTTATCCAGCAGGTAGATGGAGGATGATTGATTTACGGTTTTGACCCAATTGGTTTTGCCGGATGTGTTGTACGAGTATACTTTCTTGGTTCCGTCGGAATATTCCATATATACATAGGCTGTGCCGTAGCTGGAATACAGGGAATTGGAGTACGTCGTATAAGGGCCGCTTTTCTCATGGAAAATAACGTTCCACTTCAATTGTCCAGTCGTGGCATCCAGCGCCTGGAGCGAATCCAGCTGCCAATCGAGCTTGGTATTGCTGCTTGTTTTGATGACGGGCTGTGAAGAATGAACGTACACCAGATTTTTGGAAGGTACGGCATTCAATTCCTTGATGATGACGTCCTTCTCCGTGTTCACTTCCTTGAGTGCCAGGGAAGATGAGGTCCAGGCAGCCTTGGGCAGCGGAGCATTAGAGTCTGCTGCGTAGCTTGGTGTATGCAGGCTGAAGAGGAGCACGCCGCTGAGAATGAGGGCAGCCCATGTTTTGGACTTTCGTTTGTTTGATGTATGCAAGTTATAAACCACCTTTCTTTCGATTCAAAATAGAACCGATTGTTGAATTCTACCATTTCATACCTATGAAATTCAACCGGAGTGTCTGTAACCTTTTATCATTAGCATATATAATTGTTGTTGTTTTGCGAATTTTAACGGTTACAGGGAATTCATCTTCTTCCTGTTACGGGGGAAGTCTGCTATATTTAGTCCGGTGAAGTAGACTAATCAGGCTAGAGCCTGACAGATTAGAGGAATGACAAGGAGAACAGACATGAACTGGAATGAAAATATGACTACTGTGGGTATAGGCGTGATTGTCCTTTTACTGCTCCTCGCTTGGATCATTCGCCGTGTGATTCGCCGGGGGCAGCGTATACGAAGTGAAGCGAATCCGCGTAAGATTACGATAAAGGATATTGATAAAATGCAGGATGGATCGGAATTTGAACTGTACCTGTATCACTTATTCCAACAGCTCGGTTATGCCGAAGTACATAAGACTACAAGCAGCCGTGATTTTGGTGCGGACCTTGTGTTTGTTGATAGAGCAGGCAGACGGAATGTCATTCAGGCCAAGCGTTACGGAGCGAATCATCCGGTAGGACTAAGTGCAGTGCAGGAGATTTACACGTCCATGCGCTATTACGAGGCAGATCGATCCATCGTGCTAACCTCAGCCCGATATACGGAAGCATGCCGAACGCTGGCGGCGGTCAACGGGGTGAAGCTGCTGGATCGGGAAGATCTGATGGACCTGATCATGCTGTTTAAGTCCAGAAGAATGGAAGAAGCACTGGAATTGATCGAGGAAGATGACCATGAACCTGTGGAAACGTGGCAATCGCGGCGGAAAAGAGTTCCACGTTAATCACCTTCACTTGTCTGGCTTCACATGATATATTGAGTGCATACCAATCAAGGGAGTGTGTTCATTACCATGGCACGTACACAAACGCAAAAAGCATTGCGCAAAGCAGAGCGGTCGGGACAATGGTGCCCTGAGCAAAGTCGAAGAGTAAATAGAGATTATGGCGCGTTATCCCAGCATGTTCGACTCATGCCTACGAAACAGGAAAAATTGCAAAAGGTCAAACACAAGAAGCATACCCAGGATGGTGGTGCTTCTTTTTATTTGGTGTCTGGGGTGCGGATGGCTGGGTAGCATCATTACAATAGAGCTCTTCCTTTGGTTGGAATGCGGCCTCTTGAACTGTTAAAATCAATATATCTGTTGAATTGGATTTGGATCGCTATTGCTATTGCTATTGCTATTGCTATTGCTGTCGCTACATATCCTCTTATCTCAATGAAGGGAAGATCTACATATGACAACAGCACTGCGCATGAATAAAAGAATTGTTCGGCGTTTTTTGCTGCACACGCAATCTTTATTGGGACGTTGGCCCGCGACTTTTTTGCCTTCGGGACCCGAACAGGTCATGCAGCTGATCCACTCCCTTGGTTGTGTGCAGATCGATCCTGTCGCTGCCGTAACCGGAAATCAGCATTTGGTGCTGGGCGCTCGTGATCCAGGCTATACCTCCGAATATTTACATACCTTGCTTAGTGATCATAAAGTGTTCGAATATTTTGCCAATGCCGCATGTGTGATTCCGATCGAAGACTATGCTCTGTTCGAACCTGTCCGTGCACGGTTACGGGATCGTCTGGCTCCTTCCCTTCAAAGGCTGGAGAAGACTGCCCAGCACGTGCTGAAGCGTTTGGAAGAAGAGGGACCGTTACCCTCCAGAGCTTTTCGTTCCGTCGAACGGGTAAGTGGATATTGGGACAGTGCCGATGTACCGAAAACGAAGGACACCACACTAGCGTTGAACTTGCTGCTGGATTCGGCTGCCATTCGTGTTGTGGCAAGGCAGGGGAATGAGCGTTATTTTCATATTACGGAATCTGGACTGCTGGAGCAGAGCCAATCCCTAACAACAGAGATCGATCTCATGGCTCAGAGGCAAGCGCTGATGGACAAGTATATTCACGCATATCGGGTTGTAGACGCTCGGGATCCGCGGTTGGGTTGGATGAAATCCACGGCTGCTGAGCGTCGGACCGATATGGCTGCACGTGTCGCAGATGGGCGAATGATCTCCCTGGAGGTCGAGGACGTTACGACGCCTTATTACATCCGCGCAGAAGATGAAGAGTTGCTGCTTGCGATGGAAAGGGAAGAACCGCATTATGATCCATCAGGTCCGGTACGATTTCTGCCACCGCTGGACAACCTGCTATGGAGACGGGAACGGATTGTGGATTTATTTGATTTCCATTATAAGTGGGAGATATACACACCAGAAGTGAAACGAACCTACGGATATTACGCGATGCCCATTCTTCACGGCGATCGGCTGATTGGCCGCATGGACCCGCGGCTGGATCGCAAAACGGGTGTGCTGACAGTTCGATTGTTATCAATGGAAGAGACTTGTCCACCTGTGGAGGAATGGATCACGGATTTTCGAGAGGGTCTCCAGTTCTTTGCAACAATGCATGGAGCACGCTCCATCACAGTAGAGAACACGGTTCCAAAAGGGCTGAAAAAGCTGCTCAAGTCGATCTGATTCAAGGAGTGGTGAACAAGAAGGGGGGAAGAAAAGAAAAGAAAAGAAGAGGAGAGGAGAGGAGAGGGTACACCAGCCTTGTAAAATGAAACTAAAAAGGGAGCCATGCTGGCTCCCCCTCTAATTAAGCTATTACACCATGAGACGCAAACCTTATTTTTCTCCAGTCCACGCAGGGTAATATCCGTTTCAATTAACGCAGATGCGGTACTTCAACATTTGGATCAACGTCTGCTTCATAATCCACGCCATCGGTTTCAAAGCCAAACAGCTGGAAGAACTCTTTGCGATACCCTTCCAGATCGGACAGTTCGTAGATGTTTTCCGTGTTCAACTCGTTCCAGAGCTTCGCCACTTCCTCCTGAACGTCCGCTCTCATCTCCCAATCATCAATACGAATGCGGCCGGCTTCATCGGTTGGCACTTCTCCGCCTGCATACAGGCGATCAGCGAACAAGCGTTGTAGCTGCTCAACGCAGCCCTCATGCAAGCCTTTTTCCTTCATGACTTTGTACAATGCAGAGATATACAGCGGCACCACTGGAATTGCGGAGCTTGATTGGGTTACGAGCGCTTTGGCTACGGTTAGGTAAGCACGTCCACCCTTTGCACTCAGACGATCATTCAGCTTGTGTGCTGTCGCTTCCAGATGGTTTTTGGCCTGACCGATGGAACCATCACGATAGATCGCATGCGTAAGTTCAGGACCGATATAAGAAAAGGCAATGGTTGTTGCATTGTCGGCGAGTACGCCACCTTGCTGCAAGGCATCCATCCACAATTCCCAATCATCTCCGCCCATCACAGCCACGGTCTGATCGATTTCTTCATCGGATGCCGGATCAATCGTAACGGAAGTCACTTCTCCCGTATGGAAATTGACTGTTTTGTTCGTGTATGATTGTCCAATCGGTTTGAGCACCGAGTTGAATACTTCACCCGTGTTTGGCTCGGTACGGCGTGCCGACGCTACGCTGTAGACAACCAGATCCACCTGACCGAGTTCACTGCGAATCAGCTCAACGGCCTTTTCTCTTGTTTCATTGGCAAAGGCATCACCTGTGATGCTGTACGATTTCAGTCCTGCTTCTTCCGCAGCTTTCTCAAATGCAGCGGAATTGTACCAGCCTGCCGAGGCCGTACGTTTCTCTGTGGAGCTGCTTGGACGGTAAATGCCGATGGTGTTGGCTCCGGCACCAAATGCGGATACAACGCGCGAAGCGAGTCCATATCCCGTAGATGCCCCGATAACGAGTACGTTGCGCGGTCCATCCAGCTTTGGCTGGGATTTCACATAATCGATCTGTTCCTGCACTTGTGCAGCGCAGCCTACAGGATGGGAAGTCGTACAAATAAAACCACGTGTTCTTGGTTTAATAATCATTCATTTGCATCCTTTCATAGTCAACTCATGTCATCATTAATGGATCATGCTCTTGTACATACCTCCTTATTGTAAAACAATTGCCTCCGAAACGGAAACCGTTTCGATCGATATGACCAGAAGACAGGTATTCCAGCTTCTCTTCCGGGATGCTATTATATAGTTGATTCTAAGGTTTGAGACGAAAGGATTACGAGCCATGCTGAAGGAACGGATTGAATTTCTGAGCAAAAGAAAACAAATCTCCCGTAAAGACCTTGTGGAAGGTCTGGTCACGCAGGCTCACCTGGCCAATATTTTGGCCGATCGTTATCCACTCCCTGAAGACTTGGCTGAAGCTATTGCTGAGCGTCTGGGCGTTAACCCAGCCTATCTGGTGAATGCTTCAGCGCAGGACGATGAGACATTGGAACGGGCTGAAGCCATATTCGAACAAATGTCAGTTCCGGCATCGGTGATCTCTGAAGAAACGGTCCATGCACTGGAAGACCGGGATGATGCACTGACGGTAGAGCTGAGCACGGCCTTGATGAAGGCAGTCTATTATCAACAATTAAATGATGCAGCGGCTTATGAATATATACATACATCCTACTTGAATTTTTATCTGGAGAAATACGGTCGTCCTGACGATATTGACTTGCCACGTCCGTTAGCGAAGGCGTTATTATATTACAAGGTGCAATACTATCGTTCCAAGCTTGCTTATGTGGATGTGTTAACACACGCAACCAGGCTCAGTGAGTTGGCGCTCCCTGGAAGTGAATTCTGGCTGTCAGTACAAAATATCAAGATGGAAGCCTACATCCATGTCAAGCGGTATGAAGAGGCCAAGCAGGTATTCGATCTTACGATGCGCCATGTCTATGATCAGCGCCTGTTTCATCGGTTGTCCGGGTTATATGTGGCGTACAGTGGATATTGCTTTGCGATGGGACTGGTACAGGAGGCGCTCTCGGCATTGACGATGGCCGAAGCGAATCTGGTGTATGCAGGCAATCAGGGTGATCTGGTCACAGCTATTACGAACAACCGGATTGTCATGTTAACCATGACGGGCGAGCTGGATCAGGCGCAGTCGGAGATTGAACGATTCGAATCCCTGCTGCAGCAGGAACCGGAAGAAACCCAGCAGGCCATGAAGCCGTTAGTCCGTGTGTATCGTTGTGAAGTGGCTCTGGCACGTAAGAACTGGGGTGTACTGGCGCAAAGCGTGGATCAACTGCTTCAATGTGCGACGACTCCGGATCAGCAGATGAGTGCAATCTTCTACCAGAGCCATCTGGCTTTGGCACATGGGGATCGTGAGGTGTTCATGGAGCGTGCCCTGGCATGTTTGCCTTACTTTGAGTCCATGCAGCATATCATGCGGCTTGAAACGTTATATGAGGGAATGGCCGTAGTGTCCGAGGATCAGCGGAAATATAAGGAAGCCGCCATGTATTATCGGAAGCTGGTCTACCTGTTACGTAGAAAATAAACGAAAAAACGGTCTGTAATCCCCCTTTTCAGGAAACAATTTTGACCGTTCCAGCTCATTGGACACAAAATATAACTGCTGATCATTCATTCAAGAGCCGTTTTACGGCTCTTTTTTTGCGGAATCAACGCCATAAGATCCAAAAGAGACGATTATGCTGTGATTCATTTGCTGGATTTTTCGTTTCTTTTGTATGCGGTCAGAAGGGTATTCATGGACAAGCCGTCCTGCTTATAATTTAACTATAACCAAATAACAAAAAACGAGGTGTTCATTATGGGATGGTTTGGTAAAAAGAACAAGCAGGAAGATGCGCTTGCCAAGGCGGATAAAATGATGAATAAAGGACTTACCGGCATGATGATGAAAGGCTTTGTATCGAAGGAACACAGGGAAGCGATCAATCAGAGTCTGGATTCAGCGAAGCAGGCGCAGCTGGCAGCAAGCGGTGCT
Source organism: Paenibacillus pabuli NBRC 13638 (assembly GCF_001514495.1). Taxonomy (GTDB): domain Bacteria; phylum Bacillota; class Bacilli; order Paenibacillales; family Paenibacillaceae; genus Paenibacillus; species Paenibacillus pabuli. The sequence continues at coordinate 101,573 of NZ_BCNM01000013.1, read as the reverse complement.
CTTCCATTAACGGCAACTGCCACAGTACTCACGATTACCGATACAGGTAAATTGATCAATTTTGATCCGATTGTGGTGCTTGTTCTGGATGTGACCGAGACGAACGGCAATCAGTATCAGCGCACACTGGAAACCCTGGTGTCCAAGATGCAGATTCCACGTGTGGGAGATCGGGTGGGATTGGGCCAAAATCCAGCGAATCCGACAGAGTTGATCTACATGGGACTGGTGTCCGTCTAGAAGAGATTCGAACTGCAAGAGGGTAGGCAATCATTCGGTAAATGCAATTAACAACGATTAATAGAGATGACGAGAGAGGGTGGGCATATGGTAGGTTTCTTGAGACTGATAGGTGTGTTGACTGTATTTGGGGTAGGGTTCTACCCATTTCTGGCAGAGCAGTTGTGGAATGATCCATTTACCATTGTGCAGGCGTGGTGGTATACACCAGCCATTTTTGCCGGATTCGGGCTGATCTTTATTCCCTCCATATTGGTTAATATCTTCGGCGTCGGGCGGGTGAGGTCAGGATTACCAGCGGTTGGCGTCATTAAGAGTATCCAGCAGACGGGTACGTACATTAATGAACAGCCTGAAGTGAGATTAGGGTTGACCGTTTCGTACAAAGGTCGGGAGAAGTACGATACCGAGTTAAGAACGGTCATTCCGTTAACGTCCATGGCACAATTCCAGCCTGGCAGCTTCGTTCCGTTAGTCGTCTCCGTCAAGGATGAGCGAAAGGTGGGACTTGATCTGAAAGGGCGACTGTCCCAGGAGGATATGCAGCAATTGCTGGATGAGAAAATGATTCAGCAGGGTGTGGCCCCTGAGATGATGGAGATTGCCCGAACAGGCGAAAAAGCAATGGCCAAGATTTTGGATGTTACTCCGCTTGGAAGTGGAAGCCATCGTAAAATCAAGCTTCAGCTCAAGCTCAGCATTACGAAGTCGAATGGAGAAACCTTTACTGTGACGACGCAAAAAGAAATCTTGCCATCTTCCCTGCCTCAGGTTCAGCAAGGTCATATCATTAACGTGATCTACTCGAAGCAGGACCCAACGAAATTGGTGCTGGCACTGAATGTACAAGAGGGACACTTAAGTGACCTGTTTTCATCCTGATCCTGTTGGAAATAAAGAAGCCTGCAACTTCATGAATCAAGTGAAGGTGCAGGTTCTTTTGGTGTATTATGCTGTTGGGGAGAATAGTAATGAGCTTAGTTTAAAATCAGACAATGCCAAGGCGCATCCGATAAGAAAACAGAACTTGTCTTGATTCACCGGAAAATATGCGGGCAGCCAGCTGTCTGAACTCGTCTGCTAATTCGAGCAGATCAGTGGCTCCAAGCTTAACTGCCGTTTGCAATCCTCCTTGACTCAGGGCCAAATTGACGTATCGGTCCGCGTCGAATGTTTCCCGGTGGTGAAACACAATTTCACGCGAATAACGGAATAAGCCGGATTGCTGAATCTGCTGTAGATGTCCGTCTTTATTCCATTTATGTGCCTGGTTTTCCTGGGAAGCCAGGCTGGCCGCCCGATGATCTGCCTCCGTATTCAGCCGAAGATAGGCTTGTTCCAGCTGCCAATCGACCACTGGTGGCCAGTCACAGTCGTAGGCGGCAAAAATGCCTCCCGGACGAAGTACACGCGCGAACTCGTGCAGTGTAGATTCAGGCTCCATCCAGTGGAATGACTGTGAGCAGGTTATGATGTCCACACTGCCGTCGGGCAGTCCCAACTCGTGGGACAGTCCGGATACGAAGCGAAGATGGTCCGGCTTGCCTGCTGCCGCCCACTTGGACTCCGCGACAGCTCTCATGTCGTCGCTGGGTTCCACGCCAATAATACGTTCTGCCTGATCCAGCCAGATCCACGAGGATAGCCCGGTACCACAGCCGACATCTGCAACCATGCGAGGTTTGCTGCCCAAATAATTCGTCAGAATATCCACAACTTCAGTGGGCGCAGCTGGCCGGTTCTCGTCATACAGTGCACCAAAACCTTTGAATCGTTCCACATTGTTACGTCTAATGTCTTGCATGGACAAACCTCCTTCAGGAAATGGTCGGATAGGAAAGTCAAAGAATCAAAAGATATTCAGAGCTTCATTATATCATTCATTTTCCACCCCGTTATTAACGACCTGCTGCAAATGTTCTACCGCTTTGATATGTCGTCTGAGCAGTTCCTGTCCAATATGCGCAGGCTTGACTACGGTCAGGTCTGATCCAAACGACATGAGGAATGAGTACAGCCATTCTCCCTCATTCAGTTCAAGGGCGACGCGCAGCTTGCCGTCAGGCTCTTTTTCAATGCGGGAAGGTTCAAAAAAATCATATACCCTATACGCAATAGAGCTGGAGAACAATAGTTCAAAAGCGGTTTGGTTGATCGGGACGTGAGTCTCTTTTTCAGGTGATCCGAAGTTCATGTTGTTCCCGTTGATCCTCGGCAGAAATTTCAACTGGGTGATACGTTTCATCTTAAACGTCTGAAATTCGTTACGGTTGTGCTCGCCTTGGATGTACCCCTTGAAATACCAAGTGCTGTTCTTAAATAAAAGTTTGAGAGGCTCAACAGTGGGGACACTCTTCTCTCCATCGGAATTAACATAGTGAAACGTAATCCATTGATGGGTGAAGATCGCCTGCTTGACCTGATTGAACAGCTCCCTCTCCTGCAGTGGAATGCTGCCCCATGGAGAAAAATCAAACTCGATCCAATCCAGCTTGTGATCAAACAGGGCGGTTAAACGTTTGAGCATATGGGCCGTGTTGAGGTGAGGGATGGCACTGACGCTATATAATCCAAGCAAAATTTCATTCTGATCATCTTCGGACAACAGGGATTTGTCCATCACAAAGTTGTCCATCAGATGGATGCCGCCATGCTTTCCGGTTGTCGTATATACGGGAATACCCGCTGCACTCAGTCTGTCGATATCACGGTACACCGTGCGCACGGATATCTCGAACAAACGCGCGAGCTCGGGGGCAGTAGCTTTCTTTTTCTCCAATAACAGCAGTAGCATTCTGAATAATCGGTTATTTTCCATGCCGATATTATACCATGACAATAGGTGTCAGGGTATGGGTGGTACACTGTATGTACAGTGACACGAAGTTCATGAAGGAGGAATTGATGATGTCGATGAAAGACGGATTTTTCTGGGGTGGCGCAACGGCTGCCAATCAGTTTGAAGGTGGATGGGACAAGGGTGGCAAAGGCCCAAGTACTTCCGATATGATGACAGGTGGAACGCATACAACACCGCGGAGGATTACACCTGTACTGGAAGAGGGCACGTATTATCCGAGTCATGAAGCGGTTGATTTTTACGGTCATTACAAAGAGGATATTGCCCTGATGGCTGAAATGGGCTTCAAAATGTTCCGTATGTCCATCAACTGGTCCAGAATCTACCCGAACGGTGATGATCTGGAGCCGAACGAAGAGGGATTGCAGTTCTATGACAACGTCTTTGCAGAGTTGAAAAAGTACAACATTGAGCCGCTCGTGACCATTTCTCACTACGAGACGCCATTCGGTCTGACCGAGAAATATAACGGCTGGGCTTCCCGGGAAGTCATTGATTGTTATATCCGATATTGTACAACCCTCTTCACCAGATACAGAGACCAGGTAAAATACTGGCTGACCTTCAACGAGATCAACTGTCTGACGATGCCAATGGGGGCCTATATGGCTGCAGGTATCCTGTTTGAGGGTAAAGAGACACTGATCGATGGCGTTGATGATCCACAGACCCGCTTTCAGGCGCTTCATCACCAATTTGTTGCAAGTGCAAAAGCGGTGAAACTGGGACATGAAATCAATCCTGACTTCCAAATCGGCTGTATGGTCGCTTTCATGACAACCTATCCGAATACATGCAACCCTGATGATATTTTGCTCGCGCAGAAGAAGGACCAACTGTCCAACATGATCTGTGGGGACGTACAGGTTCGTGGAGCATACCCTGGATTCGCCAAGCGTTTCTTTGCAGAACAGGGTATCCAGATCGAGATGCAGCCGGAAGATGCACAGACTCTGCGTGAAGGCTGCGTGGACTTCTACTCTTTCAGCTATTACATGTCCTTGGTTGAGAGTGCGGATGAGTCGTTGGATAGAGCAGAGGGAAATCTGCTGGGCGGCATCAAAAATCCGTATCTGGAAGCTTCCGACTGGGGCTGGCAGATCGATCCAAAAGGATTGCGTTACACGCTGAACCACCTGTATGACCGTTACCAGATTCCATTGATGGTCGTGGAGAACGGGTTAGGTGCAGTGGATGTGGTGGAGGAAGATGGCTCCATTCAGGATGACTATCGCATTGATTATTTGAAAGGCCACATTGAACAAATGAAAGAAGCTGTCGCCGACGGTGTGGAACTTATTGCTTACACGATGTGGGGCTGTATCGACCTGGTCAGTGCATCCACGGGCGAGATGAAGAAGCGCTACGGCTTCATTCATGTGAACAAGGATAATGATGGCAATGGTGATCTGAGCAGAACACCGAAGAAGAGTTTCTACTGGTACAAAAAAGTCATTGAATCGAATGGCGAAGAGCTCTAAGTTGCCACTGTAAAAGGAGTTTATATTGATGTAAAACTCTTTATGTCATACATGTACCATGCAAGATTCAATGCCCGTGTGTTCCCTTTGATGGGAATAGGCGGGTTTTTGCATGTAAATAAAAAAAAGCCTAAGCCAGAGGCTTGGGCTGTAATAGGGAGATCCGCTCCAGATGTCGCTGATAGAACCATATGCATGCAGAAAGCCAGCATCCGCTCAGAAAGTATCCGCCAACCACATCACTGGGATAATGCACGCCTAGGTAAATGCGGCTCATGCCAATCGTCAGTATGAATACCGCACTCACGATAATCATCAGTACACGTTCAGCTGCTGTGGGTACATGCTTCCAGATGAGGAAGGCAAGTCCGCCATATAAGCTGAACGCTGCCATGGAATGTCCGCTTGGGAAGCTGTAACCGCTCACTTCAATAATCCGGTTAATCGTAGGTCTGGCACGTTTGAATATCAGCTTGAGCGCTGCATTCAGCAAGGTCGAGCCCGCAATGACGCAAACCAGAAAGAGCAGTTCACGTTTGTGTCTCAGATAGATATACAGCACCAGCATGGCAAGGATCGTGATAACAATAACAGGCACCTCGCTGCCAATCCAGGTGAAGAATTGCATGAAACGCGTCATTCCGGGTGACTCCATGCCTTGAATCCAGCCAATCAGGGTATCGTCAAAAGTATGGATCTGATTGTCACTGATCGACAGGACGATGCTTACAAAAGCAATAAGACATAACGCTGCGGTGAGCAGCGGAATGGAGATATTCTTTTTCCAATTTTGCATCAAGTGTTGGCATCCTCCATGGTGTCTGATTTCTGATGATGGTCCATACGATATTTGTATTATGCTATAATTTTACAATAAATATAGCTTCAAACAAAATATGAACAGTTACAAGGTGGGGGTTGCAATCCGAGCCGGAGGTGAAAGGATGAAGCGCTTAGTATGGTTTGCATTGATTTTATTGTTGGTTGGAATGGGTTACACGGTATTTCCTGGGGAGAAAGCTTATGCTTGCAGCTGTGTAGAATCGAACGCTCAAGAAAAACTGAAGACGTCCACATCGGTTTTTACAGGTAAAGTAGTAAAAAGGGGTGGGGTGCAGCTATTTAGCACTGAGCGATTGAGAGCGTATACCTTTGAAGTGGATACCGCATGGAAGGGCGTTTCTTCTAAACGAATGACTGTCCTGGGAAATGATGCGGGGTCGGAATCTTGTGGGATTCAATTGGAGAAGAACCAATCCTATCTGATCTTTGCTTATCAGGATAAAATGGACGATAAGCTGCATACGAATCTTTGCAGTGGCAATGTTTCCGTTGATCAAGCTGGAGACGCGTTGAAGCTGCTGGGTGCAGGAAAAGTAGTGACCCAGGATGATTTTGGGGAAACCGATCAAGGACGAAGTTGGTCATTTTATCTCATGATCTATGGTGGACTTATTTTAATGCTTGTTTTGGTAAGTGGCTGGATCTGGAGAAGAAAGAGACGTACATGAACGTACATGATTGAAGAAAATCAAATCCCCGCATGACGTAGAGTTATACTCTCGTTCCATGCGGGGATTATTTGCATAGGCTCAGCCCAATCGTACCGATTCAATCAGTTTAGTTGCAGCATGTATTCATAAGCTGTGATACCGAATACCCGTTTAAAGTGTCTGTTCAGATGAGTCAGGTCGACAAAACCACATTCGGCTACAGCAGAGTATATGTCTTTATACGTTTCAATGGACTGTCTGGCACGCTCCACCTTGCAATTGAGGAAAAACTGGTAAGGGGATATGCCGGCATGTGATTTAAACTCACGGATAAATTGAAATTTGGACATGTTGAATTCCGCACTCAGGTCGTCCAATTTCAGCACATCTTCGATGCTGCAAAACATCATTTCTTTGGCTTTTCGGACCAGACTGTCCTGAGGTCGCCAAAGCTTGGTGTCCATTTCCGATTGAGAGAGCAATTGTATCAAGTCGAAGAGCAGTTCACTGCATTTCGCTTCATCTTGACCGCTCTGAACAGCATCGTTCAGCAGCAGAATGCTTCGTGCGAGCTGGGGATCATAGACGATCGGGGTGGAGAAGCGCAATTCCTTCTTTCCCATAATCTCTTCGACCAGCTCCGGTTTCAGATACAGCATCACATAATCTATGCCCGCTTTGTCATAGGAACTTCCATCATGGGACTGTTCGCGGTTGAACAGCATCACACCATTTCTATGGGAGGCCTGATAGTGTCCATCCAGATGGTATTGCTGAATGCCGCGCAGGGTTACTCCAACTGCATATTCTTCATGGCAATGCTTTTTATACGCAAAATCCGTAAAGCTAGCAGATAGCGCCAGGACATCTTGTGTTTTTTTATAATTGAACAATTCCACGCTGTACACCTCCCAAGCGTTAGATGATTCCCGACACCATAATGGCTGAGTATAACAAAAAAAGTGCCATAAGGATACTAAGTGCTTTTTGATGACGATTAAGTAATGTTCTGAAGACGGAGCCAAAAACGACCCAACTGGAATAGGCCAGAAATCCAATGATGGTAATGATCACCACGAACAGAAATGTGGACATGGTGCTATCGTAGTAAGGCAGCACATAGCTTGGAATAACAGTGAACGTGAACAGAACTACTTTTGGGTTTACAAACTGCATGATTAGACCGTTCAAAAAGCCCGTAACGTGTTTAGATGCTGTCTCGGTGGAACCCATTTTATAGACTTGATAAGCCAGATATAACATATAGACACTACCCACAATCTGCATCACATGGAGAATGCCAGGCAATACCTCAGCTAGAGCGTGATTAAGAAGAGCAGAAGCGGCAAGTAACAAGCCAAATGCAACTGTGGCCCCCCACACATATTCCATCGTTTTCCGGGGACCAACCTGCCCGACGGAAGTGAGAATCACAATATTGCTGGGGCCAGGTGTAAAGGTAACGACAATACAATAGATAAAAAAGGATGTAAGATTCATAGTGCCTCCCCGAGTTGTAGTTACCTGATCATACTCCGGGGAGGCATAGGCTTATAGTACATTATTGCAGCAAAATGACCAAGGACAGGGTAACAAAGAATAATCGGGAGATGAAGACGGTTTCCTTTTTATATGATTGCGTTTACAATTTAAGCAGATTGAGCTGACAGATCATATGAGGAAGTGAACGGAATGAAAAAAATGCTGCTGGTTTATATTTTGCTAATCTCGGCATTTGCGTTGTATGTGCTCCGGTTCGAATACTCCAGCCAGGTGAATGGCTCCTGGGAAGACAGGGGACTGCGCGGGGATATTGGCGAAACGTACATGATGATCACATTCCAGTCCGGGCTGGAATATTGGAAGAGCCCTTTGAAAGGCTTCGAGGATGCAGGGGATGCGCTTGGCGTAACCGTGGAGTACCGTGGAGCTACCCGGTACGATCCGAAGGAACAGACAACGGTGATCGAACAGGCCATTGCACGTAAACCAGCGGGAATTGCCATATCTGCGATCGATCCGCAATCGCTGATTCCCGCAATCAACAAGGCCATCGATGCGGACATTCCTGTCGTATTGTTTGATGCGGATGCACCCGCAAGCCGGGCATATTCTTTTCTCGGGACGGACAATTACAAGGCAGGTGTGACGGCAGCTGACAAAATGGCCGAGCTGATGGCCCGTGAAGGGGAAGTCGCCGTGCTGACGCTGCCTGGGCAGCAGAATCATGAGGAGCGAACCAAGGGCTTCCGCGATACGATTGAGCAGCGTTATCCATCCATGAAGGTGGTGGAAGTGGCGGATGGACACGGGGATGCGCTGGTATCCAGAGACGAGACGCTTAGACTGATGAAGGCACACCCGAAGCTGGCGGGTATTTTTGTGACTGAGGCAACCGGAGGGGCAGGTGCGGGTGAAGCTGTCCAGAATGCCAAGGATGGACGTTCGCTCCACATTATATCTTTTGATACAAACAAGGCCACGCTGGATATGATTAAGAGCGGCACGATTTCGGCTACAATTGCGCAGGGTACCTGGAATATGGGGTACTGGTCGCTTCAATATTTATTCCATCTGCATCATCAGCTAACCGTACCTGCACCATCGACTTCCGGTGAGAATGCACCGCTGCCGGTAACGGTGGATACCGGAATCTCCGTGGTGACAAGCGCGAATGTGGATGATTATTATGCCAAATAAACACAATCGGCAGGGGAGCACCCGGAGCAGGGAAGCGATCAGCAGCAGGATGAGGAAGAACCTGCACCGCTTGCGCTTACGCAATATGCCGCTCCGTTATCAGCTGATGCTGCTCTTTTTGTTATTTGCAATTGTGCCTTCTGTAGGACTGGGGTTGCTGGTGAACTGGACCGTGGAACGGATTGTGGAGCGACAGGTCGAAGGGCATACGATGCAGCTCATTGGGAAAGTAAATGAAGCGCTTGACAGCAAGATGGAGAACCTGCAAAACATGACGTACCTGATTGCGTTTGATCCCGACATCGTCGCTTTTATGAAAGGAAAAACGGCGTCGGATAACGATACGGGGTCTACTACATCGGTTAAGGAACCAAATGTGAAGGAGCAAGATCAGCTGTATGGAATCAAACAAACCCTGCAGGGCTTCACGACGTTGTATCCTGAGATTGCCGGAATTGTTCTTGCTAATGGGAGCGGTGACTATATCAGCAATGAGATGTACCCCCGCGCGAAGCAAAGCCTGACCCAGGAGGACTGGTACAAGAGGGCTTCGGCGAATCCTGGTATTTTTACGGTGCTGGGTCAGCCAAGGGAACGCAATATTACGACACATGTACGGTATAAGGATAATGAGATCGTATCGGTTGCGCGTTCCATAACCGATGAAGCGTCAGGTCGTGTACTGGGTGTCATTATGATTGACCTCAAGCTGCGATCTGTCTCTCAGGCAGCCAGAAATGTAACCTTGGGAAAATCGGGCTATGTGATGGTGACGGATGCAGAAGGACGAAGCGTCTATATGCCGGAGCATCCGCTGGTGGAACAGATTCCTGCAGACTGGTTCAAGTCCGGTGACAGCGGGACATTTAACGCCGAAGCGGATGGGAAGGAGCTGTTATTCCTGTATCAATCCTCCACGTTCACGGGGTGGAGAACGGTAGGGGTGTTTCCCGCGAGGGAATCCATAACAGAGGTACGCCAGATTCAGTTTTATGTAGTGAGCTTTGTATTCGTGGTCTGTTTGTTCGGTCTGAGCACCTCCCTGTGGTTTTCGCGCTCCATTGCGCAGCCAATTTTCCGGCTGATGTCTTACATGCGCAGGGCGGAGACGGGAAATCTCATGTCAGGCCGCTGGAGCGACCGCGCGGATGAGATCGGTATGTTGGGCAGAAGTTTTAACCGCATGCTGGCACAGATCCGGCAGCTCATATCCCTTAATGAACTAAAGGAACGGCAGAAGCGGGAGGCAGAGATGCGCAGTTTGCAGGAGCATATTAAACCTCATTTTTTATACAATACGCTGGATACGATCCATTGGATGGCTCGCAAAGAAGGCGCGAATGATGTATCCGAGATGGTTGGTGCCTTATCCCGACTGTTTCGCATTGGTCTCAGCAAGGGGAATGATTTCCTTGCGCTGCACGCCGAGCTTGAACATATTACCAGTTATTTGCAAATCCAGCAGACACGGTACCGTAATCGCTTGCAGTATGAATTAATTGTTCCCGATGATATACGGGAGTTGTTTGTGCTCAAACTGCTGCTCCAGCCCCTGGTAGAAAACGCGATCTATCACGGAATCAAGGGCAGAAGGGGGCCTGGCAAGATTCGGGTGGAGGCCAAAACAGAACAGGGCAAACTGCTGCTGTTGATTCAGGACGATGGAGCAGGCATGTCCGGGGAGCGGCTGGCAGAGATGAAGCAGCTCCTGGCATCCCCTATGGAAAGTGTGGAAACAGCATCACTGCCCGGAAAAGCGGGGAAAAGCTACGGAATGTTGAATGTACAGGCCCGTCTTCGCCTGACGTTTGGCGAAGAATACGGTATTGTACTGGATAGCAAGGAAGGAAAGGGTACATGCGTGACGATCGTTCACCCGTTACTGCATGAACTTCCGGCGGTGCAGTTATTGGAGAGTAAAGAGAGGGAGGGGAGCGAATGAAACATTTTACAGCATCAACCACATGGACTTCCGCGGAAGGGATGACAGCATCCCCTGCAACAGAAACAGAAGCTTTGCAGAGATATTACCGGGTTCTGATTGCTGATGATGAGCCCATTATTCGGGAGGGCATCCGGGATTCGATCGACTGGACTGCACTGGGCATGGAGGTTGCGGGAGAAGCCGAGGACGGGGAGGAAGCGCTGGAACTGGCTGTAGATCTGTGCGTGGATATTGTATTGGTCGATATGAACATGCCCTTTCTGAACGGGATTGACTTGATACGCGGGCTTCAGGATCATTGCCCCAACTGCCGCTGTCTGATCGTGTCCGGGCATGATGAATTTGCTTATGCACAGGAGGCTGTGAGGCTAGGGGTGGAGGATTACATCTTGAAGCCTGTACAATCGGAGCAGCTGTATGCTGCACTTGCACGTCTGCGTCAGCGTATGGATGAAGAGCATAAGCGAACAGCATATGTAAGACAGGCTGCAGATCAGATTGAACGCAATATTCCGCTGCTTCGTCAACGTTTTTGCCTGGATTGGCTGGAAGGGCAAACAGGGGGAAAAGGGCTGATCGAGCAGCTTGCATTTTTGCGTCTGCCTTCGGATCCGCCTGTACAGATTGGAATCGTACGCTGGCCCGCGGCAGAAGCGCGTCAGACCATTATGCGGGAGAATGATCGTCAATTATTCCTTTTTGCCACGGAAAATATCGTTGCCGAATTACTGGGGGATCTGCCGTATGTGCTGTTCCGGGACCCTAATGGACTGATTGGCATCTGTTTATGGCAAGCGGCATCGGAAGATCTGGAGTCTTCCATTGAGCAGACTGTTATTTCATGCCTGAACATCGCTGTCCACGCCCATATAGAGATGCATACGGGTACCGTAGAGGAAGCGCCGAATACGTATCGCGAGTGTCGTGAATTGGTATATGGCGAAGTTCGGCTGTCCCCGCTGGTGCGCCGGGCAAGACAGCTTATTCAAGCGGAATATGCGGATCGGAATCTGACACTGGACACGCTTGCATCCCGTCTGCAAGTATCTCCGGTATATTTGAGTCGGGTGCTCAAAAAAGAGTTGGATGATTCCTTCGTGACACTTGTTACGCTTGCTCGTATCCGGAAGGCAGTACAGCTGCTGGATTCTACGGCACTGCCTATGCACCAAATTGCTGAGCAGGTAGGTTACGATACACAGCATTATTTCAGTACCGCATTCAAAAAAACGATGGGCATGTCACCTGCACAGTACCGCAAAAGCGGTGGTACGAGGATTGTGACGTCATCCAAGGGAGAATAGGCTTGTTTTAACAAGGGAAATTCATTTAGGGATTTGTTCTGCTGTATCAAGCAGATCAGGTCCTTTTTTTGTTGTTAGCTGCTGTCCACATCATATCTTCTGCACAGCAAGTCTGCTCGTTCTCAGTCCCATGTTCCGCTCGTTACAAAAGTTGAAATTTTATAAAAAAGGTTCAAATGCAGCAAAGACCTCTCTTGTTTCGGCATGCTACGATGGGTTCAGAAAGAAATAACCGCTTACATAAACGCGATAGATTGTAAGCGTTATCCTAATGAGTCGTTGAAGTTCACATGATTGAGGAAAGGGGAAGTTCTTATGAAAAAAGGAGCACTGCTCATCTGGCTTCTGGTGATGACCTTCATGCTATCAGCCTGCAATCTGGCCGAGAGTGGAACAGGCAGTAAGGAAAAAGGGTATGTCGGCATTTCGATGCCTACCAAATCCTCCGAACGCTGGGTTGGGGATGGGGAAAATATGGTCCGCCTTTTTCAGGAGCAGGGGTACAAAACGGATCTGCAGTATGCGGAGGACGTGGTGGAGAATCAGATTTCTCAGATTGAGAACATGATCACCAAGGGTGTAGACGTGATGGTGATTGCTTCTGTGGACGGCAATACGCTGACAGATGTGATCAAGAAAGCCCATGACGAGGGCATACAGGTCATTTCATACGATCGACTTATCCGTAATACGCCGTATTTAACCTATTATGCGACGTTCGATAATTTCAAGGTGGGAGTGCTGCAGGCATCCTACATCGAGCAAAAGCTGGGGCTTAAGGAAGGGAAAGGACCGTATAACATAGAGTTGTTTGGCGGCTCTCCCGATGACAACAACGCCTATTTCTTCTTTGATGGTGCAATGTCAATCCTCAAGCCCTATATCGATTCCGGCAAGCTGGTTGTTCGAAGCAAGCAGACGACGATGGCCCAGATTGCAACGCTGCGTTGGGACGGCGCACTGGCACAATCGCGTATGGATAATCTGCTCAGTGCCTATTACTCGGGTGATAATCTGGATGCGGTGTTATCCCCTTATGATGGGATCAGTATCGGGATCATTTCATCGTTGAAAGGTATTGGTTACGGCACAGCGAACAAGCCGCTGCCGGTGATTACAGGTCAGGATGCCGAACTGGCTTCGATCAAATCCATTGTGGCCGGAGAACAGACGCAGACCGTATTCAAGGATACCCGCAAGCTGGCAGAGAAGACGGTTGAGATGGCCAATAGCATTTTACAGGGGAAATCAGCAGAAGTGAATGACGAAAAGTCATATAACAACGGGATAAAGGTTGTTCCGGCCTATTTGCTTGATCCCATTTCCGTGGATCGGACTAATGTGGAGAAGGATATTGTAGGCAGCCAGTATTATACCAAAGAAGAAATTGGATTGAACTAGCGATGGAAAGGAGTAGATCTCATGGCTGGAATTATTCTGGAAATGAAGGGTATCACCAAAACCTTCCCCGGTGTAAAAGCGCTGGAAAATGTCAATCTCAAGGTCAGAGAAGGCGAGATTCATGCACTTTGCGGTGAGAATGGTGCAGGGAAATCAACGCTGATGAAGGTCCTTAGCGGCGTATATCCTCATGGAACCTATGAAGGAGAGATTTTGTTTCAGGGCAAACCGTGTGAGTTCAAAGATATTAAACAAAGTGAGGATCTGGGTATTGTCATCATCCACCAGGAGCTGGCGCTGATTCCCTACCTTTCGATTGCGGAAAATATATATCTGGGCAACGAGCGTGCGAGCAAAGGGATCATCGATTGGAAAGAAACGTTTGTCGGTACACGGGAATTGCTCGCCAAAGTGGGACTGAGCGAAAATCCGAACAGTCTGGTATCCAGCATCGGTGTGGGCAAGCAGCAGCTGGTTGAGATTGCAAAAGCGCTCTCCAAAAAGGTACGCCTGCTCATTCTGGATGAGCCCACTGCTGCACTGAACGAGCATGACAGTGAGAATTTGCTCCAGTTGATGCTGGAATTCAAGAAGCAGGGCATCGCCTGTATTCTGATTTCCCACAAGTTGAACGAGGTGTCTAAGGTGTCCGATTCGGTGACGATTTTGCGGGACGGCAAGACCATTGAGACGCTGGATATGAAAAAGGATATGGTGACGGAAGATCGGATTATCAGCGGCATGGTTGGCCGCGATCTGACCAGCCGCTATCCGGAGCGCCATGCGCAAATCGGTGAAGTGATCCTTGAAGTGAAAGACTGGACCGTGTATCACGAACATTATGCTGATCGGAAGGTGCTGGATCAGGTCAACATGAACATCAGACGAGGCGAAATTGTAGGTATTGCCGGTCTGATGGGAGCCGGGCGTACAGAGCTTGCAATGAGCATATTTGGCAAATCTTATGGACGCGGCATTACGGGCCAACTCATCAAGGATGGCAAACCCATTCAGAACAACAGTGTGACAGAGGCGATTCAGAACGGCTTCGCTTATGTGACAGAGGACCGCAAGGAATACGGTCTGATTCTCATGGACGATATCAAGCGGAATATTTCGCTGACGGGTCTTGGCAAGCTGACCAGAAATGCGGTTGTGAACGAACGGGAGGAAGTGCTGGTAGCCGAGGATATGAAAAAAAGCATGAATATCAAAGCACCGAGCATTTTGCAGAAAACCGGGAATTTGAGCGGAGGGAACCAGCAGAAGGTCGTGCTGAGCAAGTGGATTTTTGCCGGTCCGGATATTCTCATTCTGGATGAACCAACACGAGGGATCGATGTCGGGGCCAAATTCGAAATCTATACCATTATCCATCGGCTCGCCGCCGAGGGCAAAGGCGTGTTGGTGATTTCTTCCGAACTTCCGGAGGTACTGGGCCTGTGTGACCGGATCTACGTGATGAATGCCGGGCGCATTACGGGGCAAGTCAGCCGGGAAGAAGCATCGCAGGAGACGTTGATGAGATATATGACGAAGTCAGGAGGCGGGAAGCATGGAAATGTTAACTAGACTGTTCAAAAACAATATACGGCAATATGGCATGATTATCGCACTGGTTGTAATTATGCTGTTGTTCGAGGTGCTGACTGGCGGACTGCTGCTCAAGCCGATTAACATTACAAATCTGATTCTGCAAAACAGCTACATTCTGGTGCTGGCCATCGGAATGGTGCTGGTCATCATTACCGGACATATCGATCTGTCAGTAGGTTCGATTGCTGCTTTTGTAGGCGCGGTTGCAGCGATCATGATGGTCGATTGGCAGCTTCCGGCCTGGCTGGCGGTCATTGCTGCTTTGGTGGTCGGTGCGCTGATTGGGGCGTGGCAGGGCTTTTGGATTGCGTATGTGCGGATTCCGGCATTTATCGTAACCCTGGCCGGAATGCTGCTCTTCCGAGGCTTGACAATGATTGTGCTGGAGGGGCAGTCGATTTCTCCTTTTCCAGGCGGGTTTCAGAAAATAAGCTCAGGCTTCGTGCCCGATATTCAGTTCTCAGGCCTCGGTCTGGTGTCGATCATCGTTGGTCTTGTTCTGACTGTCTGGTATATCGTAAATGAACTGCGAGAGCGCCGCTCCCAGCGTAAATACGGTTTCGAGGTGGTATCTCAGGGGCTCTTCCTGCTCAAGCTGCTGGTCGTGGCTGCAGTGACGAATCTGTTCACCTTTATGCTTGCTAGCTATGCAGGCATTCCGAATATTTTGATTCTGCTGTTTGTATTGATTGTCGTATACTCCTTCATCATGAACCGCACCGTAATGGGGCGCCATGTATATGCACTTGGAGGCAATGAGAAGGCTGCAGGTCTGTCCGGAGTGAAAACAAAAAAAGTGACGTTCTGGGTATTTGTAAACATGGGCGTGATGGCGGCCATTTCCGGCCTGATCTTCGCAGCACGATTGAACGCGGCTACCCCAAGAGCCGGTACGAACTTTGAGCTGGATGCTATTGCAGCCTGCTTTATCGGCGGAGCTTCCGCTTCGGGAGGAATCGGGACCGTATTCGGTGCGATCATCGGTGGTTTGGTCATGGGGGTCCTGAATAACGGGATGTCCCTGATCGGTTTGGGGATAGACTGGCAGCAAGGCATCAAGGGTCTGGTCCTGTTGCTGGCGGTAGCCTTCGATATCTATAATAAAAACAAAAGAATGACGTAGCATTTGGCAGAATTCTCCTGCAAGTGAACGTCTTGTACAAATCATCAAACAGACCGATCCGGTGGATCTGGTCTGTTTGTTTTATGGTATTTTTATGGTTTTCCCGGTAGAGGAAAACAGTTATTTACATCAATGCTCCCAGGAAGCGGGTTGCAATGCCAAAATAGATAAACAGGGACAAGATATCATTCAGCGTGGTGATTAACGGGCCGGAGGCGACAGCCGGATCTACATTGAAGCGGCTGAGCAAGAGTGGAATACAGGTACCTGTAAGTGTACCAATAACGAGCGTGAAGAACAGGGATACACCAATAATGGCGCCGAGCAGCCAGTCACCTTGCCAGAAGTAGGCGATGACGGTTATCATCAAGCCGCAGACCAGTCCAATCATCGTACCTACCTTAATTTCCCGACCAATTAGGGCAAGCACCGTGGACTTGTCCAGCTTGCGTCCAATGAGTCCACGCACGACGACAGCCAGGGACTGTGTTCCTGTATTCCCCGTCATACCGGCGATCATGGGCATGAAGAAGGCCAAGGCGACAACCTGATTCAGTGTGTCCTCGAAAAAATCGACGATACTTCCCGAGATCAGTCCGATGAATAACAACAGGATCAGCCAAGGGAGTCGTCGTCTGACGGCGACCAGCGGTTTGGTATCAAAATCGATGTCTTTGCCGCCGCCGCCCATCTTGGCGATGTCTTCACTTGCTTCATCCATAATAATGTCAATGACATCGTCCATCTGAATGACGCCGCATAATCTGCGGTTCTCATCCACAACTGGCAGAGCCATAAACTCATACCGCTGCAAGAGCTGGGCGGCTTCTTCCTGATCCATATCCACTGTGGCATGGATGACACGACGGGTCATCAGCTCTTCCACAGGGGTCTTGTCGTCTGCCTGAGCTAGGGTCCGATAGCTCACAACCCCAACCAGTTTGCCTTCATCATCGGTGACATACAGGTAACGGACTGCAGAAATGTGCAAGGGAGCCTGCGTTTCTCTCAATGCTTCTTTTGCCGTTTCGTGTGCTAACAGGGTACGGTAACGATCGGTCATGATGCGCCCAGCCGTTTCCGGCGGGAAATTCAGCAAAGAACGGATAATCGCTGAATGATCCAGATTCATATTGGACAGCAATTCTTCCCTGCGTTTGAGGGGCAGATCATGCATAAAGCGAATCAGATCACTTTTGTTCATCTTCTGCATGACTTCAAGGGTACGTTCGGGCCCTAACTGTTCGAACAGATGCACCTGTTCGTGAAGCGTAAGTGCTTCTGCCATGTCGGCGAGGACGCCCGGTTTGAATAAAAGCAAGAAGCGCTTCGTCTCTTCTTTGGGGAATTTTTTATATACGAGTGAAAGATCGTACGGATGCAGCTCCTTGGCCCATTTGTAAAATTCGGGCAGGTTCTGGGTTTGCACAGATTGAACAAGGAGTTCTGTGATCTCTTCAACCGAAAAATCTTTTTTGGGGTGGGATCGGTTCATATGTAGTCTCCTTTCTAGATCGGTTCAACTCCGTATTCTTAAACGAAATCAGATGACAGTTAAACAGCAACAAGTAGGAAATGGATATTGTAATCTTGCTAAAACATTCGATATGGGCTTACAAATTACCATTGTCGGGATATACTTTATAGACGAAAACAGATGAGGAGGAGACATGTGGAATCGGTTGTAAGAACACAATTATTATCTCTGGTCGAACCGGAATATCAGAAATTCTCGGCTGCGCTCATTCCGAATATCACGAATCTATTAGGTGTGCGACTGCCTGCAATCCGCAAGATCGCGAAACAGATCGTCAAAGAGGATTGGCGAGCCTATCTGAAAACCGCTGATGATGATTATTTTGAAGAAGTGATGCTGCAAGCGATGGTCATCGGTCATGCTCAAGCAGATATGGAGGAACTTCTGCAGCATATCGCCTGGTTTGTTCCCAAAATCGATAACTGGTCGGTGTGCGACAGCTTCTGCGGCGGCTTGAAATACACGAAGAACCATCTGGATCAGGTGTGGCATTTCTTGCAGCCCTATCTGGTATCCAATCAGGAGTATGACATTCGCTTCGGCGTTGTGATGCTGTTGAACTTTTATATGGAAGAAAAGTATATTGATGAAGTTCTTGCTTCATTAGATAACATCAGGCACGAGGCGTATTATGTGAAAATGGCTGTGGCATGGGCGATTTCCATCGCTTATGTGAGACAGCCAGAAGTCACTATGCGTTATCTGCTGCAGGACAATACATTGGATGACTTTACGTATAATAAGGCTCTTCAGAAAATAACCGAGTCCTATCGTGTGGATCCGGAGACAAAGCAGATGATCCGCAGCATGAAACGAAAAGCGAAGAAGCCGGTTCGTGTGTTACCGCAGAAAGGGTGATCGACGTATGAGAAAGAGCATATGGTGGACCAACATGGAACTGGACGGTCGTCCATGGGCGCTGCTTGCCACCGAAAAAGGATTATGCCGGGTCATTATGCCCAATGAAACGCTGGAAGACTGGAGCAGCTGGATTGGCCGCATCGCGCCTGGAGTGGAGCTTGAAGAGAACGAAGCTGCGTTGAAGCAGACAGGTATGATGGATTGGCTGCAATCCTATTTTGCCGGAGACCAGATGGCCTTCACCAATGAAATCCCGCTCGATCTAATTGGAACGGCGTTTCAACAGCAGGTATGGACTGAACTGGGGAATGTTCCTTATGGTGAGACTAGAACCTATGGCGATATTGCTGCTGCGGTGGGAAGACCTTCAGCGGTGCGGGCTGTAGGGGCGGCCAATGGGGCCAATCCCATTCCGGTGCTGCTGCCATGTCACCGCATTATCGGAGCCAACCGCAAGCTGACCGGATTTCGCGGAGGGCTGGAGATGAAGCGAAGACTGCTGGATATTGAACAGATCGAAGGCGTGACGGATGGCGGGCATACGCGGTTTAATTTCTGATTCTGATATTTTTCATATCGTGTTTATAAACAAAGAAGCGAGATGATAGCCAAGTGTTTGAATCTCTTCTTAATATGTACAGGCACTCCCCAGTGCCTGTTTTTGCATTCTCTACTAGCTAACGAACTTCAGCCGTCTTATTCCGGTTAAAACTTGTAGATTGATGCGTAAAGACACGCAAAGCAAGGAATAAGGTGTCTGCGATGCTTGATCTGTGGAAATTTGCCAATAGGGCGTGGTTGATTAAAAAAATGAATAACAATGGGCTAACGTGCCTGCCACTGGCTCTAGTGATTATAAGTTGTTCGCATATTCCACATTTTGGGTTATGATGGACGTTAGTCTACAGGCTTGAATACGAAGGAACGGACAAAGCGGATGGAAGAAGTGAAGAATCGATGATCGGTTGTTCAGTACTGAACCCATAGGATCGTCCGGAATTGAGGGGAAGAATTAGAATTGTACAATCATAAAACTTCAATTGAAAATTTAAAATTTATTAGTGTTCTAATTGTTGCTACCATAGGATGTCTCCTTGTTGCTGTCTACTTGCGTACCAAGACCAACACGAACATGTATCAATATTTAACGTGGGACATGTTCTTGGCTTGGGTTCCATTCATCATTTCATCAACCATTAGATATGTAAGCAACAAGAAACTAACAAGGCTGAGTATCGCATTCATTGGGGTGATGTGTGGAGGTTGGCTTTTCTTTCTGCCCAATTCGGCATATCTTTTTACAGAAATTCTACATGCATTCAGATACTTTAATCCTCAAGGGGAATCCAAATTCTGGGTTCATATTGATTTTTGGTATAGTCTCACCCTAACGTTTGTCGTAGCCATAGTGGGTTTAGTTCTCTCCATTTGCTCGATACACCAGATCCACAGATTGTTAAATAAGAGGTTAAGCCGATTTAGCAGCATGTTGGTGGTAGGCGTTATTTTACTCCTGAGCAGTGTAGGGGTGTACATCGGGAGATTTAATCGGTGGAATAGCTGGGATGTGCTGAGACAGCCTGGCCTGATTTTGAAGGATATCATGACTGATTTAAGTGCAGGCAACAGCATTCTGGTTGAATTTGTGGCCATGATATTTGTGATTCAAATTTTTGGATATATCACACTTCGTATACTAATGGGGAAGTCCAGTAATATCTAAACGTTAATCGTATGGAACACCAACGTTTTAACTATTTTTACAGAATGAAGTCCTATGGTACCATTGACCACAGATGAATCGGTACTCGATGCAAGATAGACCGAGTGGAAAGAGGGAGTGACCATGTTGAAGCAGGAATATTGGTTAACCAACGTATCATTGGAGCAAAGTTATGTATTGGAAAATGGGCAGGTAACGGGCACCCGGACAAGCCTTGGTCATCT
This sequence comes from Paenibacillus pabuli NBRC 13638, assembly GCF_001514495.1. Lineage (GTDB taxonomy): Bacteria > Bacillota > Bacilli > Paenibacillales > Paenibacillaceae > Paenibacillus > Paenibacillus pabuli. The sequence goes on along the minus strand of NZ_BCNM01000013.1, from coordinate 81,085 downwards.
GCGGATTGAAGATGGAGTCATTGCAGCTATTGTGGATGGGGATACGAAAATAACAAGCAACTTGCCGCAGGTTGATGGTAAAGGACTGCTGCTGCTGCCTTCGTTCGAGGAAGCCCATATTCATCTGGATAAAACGTATTATGATGCACCATGGAAAGCAGTGCGGCGCATCTCCAGCATTTTCGAACGTATCGAAGAAGAGAAAATATTGCTGCCCAAGCTGTTACCCGATGCGAAGCGTCAAGCGGAGAGCATTCTGACCTTAATTCAGGGGTATGGGTCCACCCATGTACGCAGTCATTGCAATATTGAACCGGTCAGCGGGTTGAAACGGCTGGAAGCGACGAAGCAGGCATTGGAGACATTTTCGGGCAAAATATCCTCTGAAATCATCGCTTTCCCGCAGCATGGACTTCTCCGCTCTAATTCGGTTGAACTCATGCGTCAAGCCATGGGAGAAGGGGCCACTCATGTAGGTGGACTTGATCCTCACACCGTGGACGAGCATATCGAGAAATCGTTAAACGCAATGGTGGAACTGGCTGTTCAGTATCAGGCAGGCATTGATATTCATTTGCATGATTCTGGAGAACCGGGTAAACAAACATTGCTTCAATTGGCTGATCTGACCGAAGAAGCGGGACTTCAGGGTAGAGTTACCGTAAGTCATGCGTTCTGGTTCGCCCGTGCGGAGCAGCAGGAAGCGGAAGATATGGCTAAGCGAATGGCTTCCCTTGGTATGAGCATCGCTTCGACCGTGCCGATCGGCAGGATGATGATGCCACTTCCGATGCTTCATCAACATGGGATGAACGTAAAGCTGGCGACAGACAGTTTGACGGATCACTGGTCTCCGTTTGGCAATGGGGATCTACTGGAGAAAGCGAGCCGTTTTGCGGAATTGTACGGGTATAACGATGAATTGTCCTTGTCTCAGTCTCTTGCATTTGTCACAAGCGGCATTACCCCACTGAATTCAGAGGGACAACAGGTGTGGCCAAAGGTAGGGGACACGGCGAGTTTTGTACTGGTAGAAGCCAGCTGCTCGGCAGAGGCGGTTGCCAGAAGATCTGCGCGCCAGGCGGTATGGTTTGAAGGGAATATGGTGAGTGGATCACTGTAGGTCATAGGGAAAAGGTACCGACATATGAAACCACGAATATTCGTGGTTTTTTGTGTTGTTTAAGAAAGGTTACAACTTATAAAAATGTGCATAAACCACATGTTCAAGTGAAAATTCGGTTTGTATCGAGTTGGTAAAAAAAGGAGGACCTTATTGCATATTCCACATTTTGGGTTATGATGGACGTAGTTTAATGGGAGGAGCAATGACAATGAAGATTATACATGCTGATGAGACCGATCACAGTTATATTCTTGAACGAGATCGACATATCCATCCTTCGCTTGTGGAGACAAAGATCAAAGAGAACGAAATCCTGATGATATGGGAGCAAGAATCAAGAATTGGATGGATGAGGTACGGGTATTTTTGGGATAACATTCCTTTCATGAATATGATCTGGATCGACGAGCCCTATCGTAGTGGAGGGATTGGCAGAGCCGTCGTACAGCACTGGGAGCATCTGATGAAGCAAAAAGGGTTTGATGCTGTAATGACTTCTACACAGTCAGATGAACATGCACAACACTTTTATAGAAAATTGGGGTATGTTGATGCAGGCTCTCTATTGCTGGAAACGCAGCCTTTGGAGATTATTTTGATCAAAAAAATCTAGTCATTTAATTCAAGGGGAGATATGTGAATATGAATGAAAAGCAAGTGAATCTACAACGTATAACTCCAGAAAACGAATTAGAGTGTATGCAGCTTAAACCGCGCGAAGACCAACTGAACTTGGTAGCAAGTAATGCAGATTCCTTAATTCATGCGACGAAGGAGATCACCTCGAAGCCATATGGAATTTTTGCAGAGGACCGCATGGTAGGCTTTATTTTATTTGATAATGAGATATATAATGATGGATATTATTGGATACTTCGATTCATGATTGATGAGAAATACCAGGGGAAAGGATACGCCAAACTGGCGATCAAGGAAGTGATTCATAAGTTAAAAGAGAGAACCGATTGCAAGCAAATCAGGGTATCTCATGTGCCGCACAACATGGTGGCAAACGCTTTGTATAAGAAATCCGGGTTTCAGGAGACGGGTGAATTCGAGGACAATGGTGACATCATATTAAGTTATTATTTAAGTTGAGGAGTGGAACCTGATGATCAGAGAGGCCGAAGCAAGGGATGTCGAGGTTATTGAAAGGTTGTACAAAGAATTATTACCGAACAACCTGAATACAAAGGTACTGGCGGAGCGGATTGAAGAAGTAAGGCATAATCCCAACAGTTTCTTATTTGTTTACGAAGTCGGTGATCAGGTTATTGGAACTGCGCATTTACATATTTGTCTGGATGCCTTGGTGGAAAATAGACCGTTTGGCGTGGTTGAGCGGGTTATCATTACGGAGCATGTGCAGAGCAAGGGATATGGATCTGACCTTATGAAGTATATAGAGGATGTATGCATACAGAAAAATTGTATAAAGGTGTTTCTCACCAGCGGTTCATCCAGGCATGAAGCACATGGCTTTTATACGAAGTTAGGGTACGATGGGGAATCCAGCAAGGCTTTTAAGAAATATGTATAAAACAGCTCAAGCTTGATTGTATATTCGTATCCTTTAATTTTCTGAATGGATGGGAGGATATATAGATGAAAGACATGAACTATTATGAAACCTTTATTGCAGTTGCAGAAGATTGTCCTGTTAAAGTGGCAGAGATCCCCAAAGCGAAAAATGGCGCCAAAACTGTTCCAGTTATACAGTATGAAATGATAACAAACCATCCTTATCAATATACGCAAGAGGATGTCATGTTTGAAGTATTCGCGCAGCGCAATGATATTCCGGATGAACATAGATCACTAGAGAGAACCAAGTTTTTCTCCAAAGGACAACCCTGTCTTCGCACTTCTTCCTTGGGCAAACGCTATGGTTGGGGAATTCATCATAATTCACAAGGAAAAGTGGCGATCTACGCTGTTGAATCCGAAGAATATAAAGAGTTCTTAAATGATGGCAGTTTAAAACATGTAAAGGCAATGCGTTCGAGCCGTCAATAGCTCTATCCGTTGGAGCACCAATGTTTAGACGTGAGAAATAAAAGAGTTATGGGAGGCATTATGATAGTAGACCTTATTCCAGTAAAATTGGCAGAGAAAAATATGTTATCGAATCTGTATCAACTGTACCATTATGATTTCAGCGAATTTACAAGCGAGGATATCAATCAAGAAGGCAAATACGATGTGAATATTGACTTCATTTGGGAAGGTGATAATAGGTGGAGGCCGTATTTTATCAAGATTTCTGGCACTATAGCCGGCTTTGTGATTGTACTTCTTGAAAATTTAGATACCGATCCAGATCCTACACATGTAATCTATGATTTTATGATCTTGAAGAAGTTTAGAAGAAGTGGGATTGGCTATGCTGCTGCGATTCAGACATTTGAGTTATACAAAGCAGATTGGGCACTCGCTCAGATGGAGAGTAATACTCCTGCAATAGCGTTCTGGCGAAAGGTGTTAAAAGATTATACAAACGATCATTATACGGAAACATTCAGAGATGATACCAGAAAGTACATTCAGACATTTAGTACAAAGGGATAAAAACAAACATAGGTTAAGGAGAAAAAAATGAAAATTCGTTCTGTCTCGCTAGCTATTTTGAGGAAAGAAGATCGCATTTTGGTTCAGGAAATTAACTTCCCGGATATTTCAACAACTTTCTACAGACCTATTGGTGGAACGATAGAGTTCGGTGAGAACAGTAAGAAAACTCTGATCAGGGAGCTTAAAGAAGAGTTGGATCAAGAGATCGAAGAGCCCCGATTAATTTCCGTTATTGAAAATATTTTTGGAATAGAAGATGAATTAGGTCATGAAATTGATTTTATCTATGAAGCATCATTTATAGATAAATCTCAATACAATCAGGAAGAATTTGTTGGATTAGAAGGTTCTATCCGTTATAAGGCAGTTTGGAAACCAATCACTTATTTTTCAACAACAATGGATGATGTAAAGCTAGTTCCTGATGGATTGTTGGATTTGTTATTGGAACAAGAACTGGAAAATGTGGCTATGGTAAGGCATATAAGAACCAATTAAAGGTGAAAAGAAGGAATGAGGCTAGAGATGCTCGCTTTAACCAAAGAAACAACAGATGAATTATTGGAAGCGATGGACACGTACAAAAGAATTGCACAAGAATTGATCGACAAATTGATATCGGAAACCAGGCAGGCTGAAAATGAAGAGATCATCAATGGAGCGTACCACTTGCTTTCCAATGAAGGAGTATTCAACGGTGAAGAGTATTTGAGTGGAAACTGGCATTTCGATGTCCATGGTGAGCATTGTATGTTCGAGAATGCAGAAACAGGCCAAACGTTGGAGGTTTCTCTCGGCAACAAAGATGATGTGGGAAACATGGACCCTTATTTTTTTTATAACTTCTTGAAATCCACTGCAAATTATGAACATTTGATCGCCTATTTTGAAAATCCCTTTGGAGATATGTTGGATTTTTTCGAAAGGTTGGCAGCCCAGAACGTGCTGATTCATGTTCATGGCGTTGAATATAGAAAAACTAATGTTGTACGCGTATGACAATATCCTGGTCATGATTGCCGAACCCGGAACCATAGAGTGTTAATCCTCCGACGTTAGCTCCCTCCTCGTCAACTGTGAAACGAAGCGTCCAGAATGGTTCCTTCAGGTTGATATCCTTGATGGTCACATTCGACATCCGCTCTCCATCCATATACGTACCCGATTCATCCACACGAATCGTCTTCAATAATCCATACTGGTTTACATTGCGATGCCACCACTCTGGCGTATATTTACCTCGAGCTGCTCTTCCGAAATCAGCAGGGCTTGTCCAGGTACCAAGTGAAATACCGTTAAACGTAAATCGAATATCGGATGGCCAATGATCTCGTAAACCAGGTGCTTCAGAAGCCATTTCCATTGAAATTTCAATAACCCTAGCAGTCCGCTCGGGAAGCATATAGTTCGGCGTTTTGTATTCGACATATCCCTTGCCGAACCAGAGGATGGCAGCGTGAACCCGCTCTGGATCGAGAAAGTAGCGTGGGTCATCCCATACACCGATTTCTTTCTCGTGCGTCCCAAGACCGCAGGTAGGATGGACTTCAAAGGCAGTATAGTGACCCACTGAAATGGTCTGCTCTCTCACTTTTGTTGTCCGGTTGGCGGAGGGCAGTTCGATCTCGATTTTATTTTGTTTGAGGAAACACAATTTGTGCGTCCCTCCATTCAGGCGTATCCTCCGGCTATCAATCAGTCCGGCTTGCTCAAGCTTTCGGATGTGCATGGTGACGATGGAGGGACTAAGTTCTAACGCAGCCGCAATATCCTTCACATTCATTTCGCTAGCTGCAATCATATCCATGATCCTCCATCTAACCTCGCTTGCCAGCGCTTCGTATAACGGTATGAATTTTGGATCTCCATTCGCTTTGATCATCCTTAACCATCTCCTAGCAAGTCGTTGAAATCATATATATATTCATTTAATAAAATTACCTTCGTTCTTTAACTCTAATACATTGAAAGTATGATTGCGATAGTGTTTAATTTTTTTATCTGCTTATGAAGTTGGATTCTCAAATATGTGAATTATAGAAAAAGAGGTGGCTCAAATGAAATATCACAATCCGGTCATTAAAGGATTCTATCCAGATCCGAGCATCTGCAAGGTGGATGACACCTATTATCTGGTGTGCAGTTCCTTTCAGTACTTTCCGGGCGTCCCGCTTTTTGAAAGCAAAGATTTATTGAACTGGACACAAATCGGTCATTGTTTAACCCGAAAAAGCCAGATTCATCTAGAGACCGTAAGCAGCTCCGGTGGAGTTTTCGCCCCTACAATTCGATACCATAACGGGCGATTCTATATGACCACAACCAACGACACCACGCGTCAGAATTTCTACATATGGACTGACGATATATACGGGGAGTGGTCAGAACCGATTATTGTGGATCAAGGGGGAATTGATCCCGATTTGTATTTTGAAGATGGTAAGGCCTTCTTTATGAGCAACGGGACCGACGATGAAGGGATTGGCGGAATCGTTCAGTGTGAAATTGACATTGAAACAGGTGACAAAAAGACCCCGAGTCGTTCCGTATGGCAAGGATCAGGCGGACGTTATCTGGAAAGTCCACATTTGTATAAAATGAATGGATATTATTACCTCATGGCCTCTGAAGGGGGAACCGAATACGGTCATATGGTCACGTATGCACGGGGAGATTCTCCTTCCGGTCCCTTCGAGCCCTTTGCCAACAATCCTGTTCTAACCAACCGTAATCTGGGCGGTTACGAATTGCAGGGGGTTGGTCATGGCGACCTGATTCAGGACGAGGAAGGGAATTGGTGGATCTTCCATTTGGGATTCCGTCAGAGTGGGCAATGGCTTACCTATCATCATCTTGGCCGAGAAGTATTCCTTACGCCAGTTACCTTCGATGAGGAAGGCTGGTTTACGGCTGGGCATAAAGGTACGACGCTTATGAGCTTTGAAACCGATCGTATTTCCGACAAAGTCACTCAACAAGAGAAGAAAAGCTATACGTTCGAGAACACGGATTGGAATCTGGACTGGTGTTATCTTCGTCATCCTAATACAGAAAATTACTTGTTAGAGCAAGGCAACATAAAGTTAAAAGGAACCGAAGTGACACTGGATGTTCCAGCATCCCCGACATTCATTGGCATACGTCAAAAAGACTTTGACGCGACCATCTCTGTTGAGGTTAGTCTTACGAATGGTGAGGCAGGCATCACCATCTATATGGATGAACAGCACCATTATGACTTGGCCATTCGCAAAGAGCAGAGCAGGTATAGGGTAATTGAGCGTTTGAATATTGGGGATATCAAATCGGTCGAAAATGAAGTGGAACTGGGAAGTAATCATCAAGCCACATTAGTTATACAGGCAAGCCATGAGCGCTACAGCTTCTTTATTCATGCAGATGGGCAGGACATCCTCTTAGGTACGGCACAAACGAAATACCTTTCGTCCGAAGTTGCCGGTGGATTTACTGGCGTGCTCATTGGTCTTTATGCGAGTGGCGAAGGTTCTGTAGCTGAGTTTTCTAAATTTAAATGTGAATATATTTGAAAAGGTAAGGGGAGGGACGTTGTTCCTTCTCTTTTTTTGTCAAATTTCGTGATTTCTCAAACAAAAGTGTAGCAGCACTTGTTTATATATTGTATAGCCGTAGCAAAGAATGAGTTGTATGCTGAGAATCGAATACATAGTACATCATATTCGGATAAACCACTGAGGATGTTTAAGTTGTAATGAGAGGGAGAAGGCAATGAGTGATAATACTTCATATTCGTTAGTCGCAGCGAATCAAACTATCTATGCCAAGTACTTTGCAACGTATAGAAAGAATATCTGGTTTAGGCCCAGTTGGGGATCTCTTCAAGAAATGATGCTAAGCGCAAGTGATTGCTATTGGATCTATCAAGACACTCAACGAGTGGGCGGGATTTCTTTGACAAGCAGTGAACTCGGATCTTTTTTCATGATTCCTCCGTCCACGTTGACTGTAGATATGGTTCATTTCTTAAAGAATTATGCCATTCAAAATTCAGGGGATCAGTCAAAGGTAGATGCTTACAATGTTCTGGCTGAACATATTGATGTGTTGAAGTCGGCTGGTTTCGAAGTGTTAAACACAAGGAAATGTATGATTAGACCAACAGAGAAGATTGAAAAAGATCTCGATACTGATTATATTCCTATTAAACCCCAATTGGAGCATTTGCCAAGCATTGTTCAAGTCATGAACGAATCATATCGTGGAGGAATGGATGAAGGAAATCTGGATACATATCGGAATGACGTGAGTTATTATTTTGAACACAACCGTCAGGATGAGCTGTTGAATGCTTCATCCGTTTTAGTAGAGAAAAAGACGAACGAGGTCGTTGGATTTTGTTTGATTTCGATGTGGGAGGATATGCCTCTTGTGTATGATATATCGGTTAAACCGGGCTATGGCAATCAGGGTTTGGGAAGATATATGTTAAACAAGGCGATTTCTCATCTGGACGGTTTCTCTCCAACCATTCGTTTGTTCGTTACTATAGGAAATAAGGCTGACTATTTATATACCAAATTAGGTTTTCTTTCAGGAGAGGAAACATCTCACTTGGTTTATAGAGATCATGCAGAGAAATGATGATAGAAACTATACGTAATGAAATTGAAGGGAGGACTACATGGAAGATCAATGGAGAATTGCAGCATATAATCCTGCTTGGAGACACATGTTCCTCGAAACCGCGATGCCATTAAGAGAAGCTTTGGGAGAAAAGGCCGTGCGGATCGATCATGTCGGATCAACTTCCATCGTTGGAATGGATGCCAAGCCAATCATAGATATACAAATTTCCGTATTCAATTACGAAGATCTGCCTAACTATAAACGCGAAATTGAAGCAGTTGGATTCGTATTCAGAGAAGAAAATCCGGATAAAACCAAGCGATATTTTCGTGAAGTACCCGGGAGCAGGAGAACACATATACACGTAAGACAAACAGGGAGCTTCTCTGAGCAAATGAACTTGCTTTTTAGAGATTATTTGAGGGAACATCCAGAGGATCGAACGAAATACGCAGAAGAGAAGCACAGACTTATGGCATTATATCAGGACCAGCGGCAAAAGTACGTGGAAGGCAAAGGACCGATGGTGTGGAGCATATTAGAGAAGGCTCATGTATGGTCTCAGGAAATCGGGTGGCATCCGGGGAAATCTGACGTTTAAAAACTTTCATTTTATATCTTTAACCAGGGGGAGTGGTGGGATGAATATGGGAAGAAAGCTGCTGACGACTGTTCTAACGATCATTTGTTTTACCTTGGTTGCAAGTATCATATCCATGAATGAATCCTACAGCTTTGATTTTTATATTATTGCTTATCTTGTATATGCGACTCCCCTGATCACATTGATTGGGCTACCATTATCGTTATTGCTGGATTATCTGTTGAGCCGAATCCAATTCGTTCATCATGTTTTGTATCTCATTACAAGGATACTGGGTTATGCATGTGCTGGAGTTCTAGGGATGTATATCTATTATTTGCTCATGGGCGCGGGAGAAGAGATTTTAAATTTTAAAGAGTCGATTGTTTTGACCTTATTTGGCGTCCTAGCTGCTATAATATTTGTGTTGATTGATATGGGATTGGAACGTTTGTTAAAGGTGCGAAAACGGAAGAAGTAGTCATAACAAGTGCTGATTTAATATTATTTTTCAGGAGGAATATAAGATGCCAACCCACTCTGCACTTCTTGTCATCGATGTTCAGGTAGCCATGTTCGATGAATCAGATCCCGTATATCAGGGGGACATATTGCTTCAGAGAATACAATACGTCATTTCCAAGGCTCGGCAAAAAGGTCACTCCGTTATCTACATTCAGCACAGTGAAGGAGCAGGGAGTCCCCTTGAGCGTGGAACGGCAGGTTGGGCGATTCATCCGTCCATTGCGCCGATCACTGGTGACCTTATTATTGAAAAGCAGACACCTGATTCGTTTCACGAAACCGATCTTAATCTGAAATTGCAAGAAAACGGAGTGACGGATCTTATTCTGACTGGCATGCAGACGGAGATATGCGTGGATACGACTTGTCGCAGGGCAAGTAGCCTTGGCTATGCAGTAACCTTGGTTCGTGATGCTCACAGCACATGGAATTCCAACATTCTTCAAGCTGATCAGATTATAGAACATCACAATTCGGTCCTGAGCATGTTTGCGAATGTGGTGGATACCGAAAATGTAATGAATGGATGAGATGAATTGACGTTTAATAAAAGAATATTTAATCTTTCAGCTTGGCTTGCTGTGTTAGCTGTGATCTTTATTCCAGGAACAGCCTATACGGAAGGGCCTTTACGAACAGAGTATGGTTTTCCTTTACGATTTTTCACTGATTATCACTATAAGAAACCTGATGATACGATCTGGTTCCTTTCCAATGTATATGTGAATGCTCTTCTTTATCTGTTTAATGTCCTGTTTATATACGCTGGAATTCACGTTTTACTCTATGTAAAGAAGAGAATAACGACGCCAAAAGAGTAGGGAGCTGCGATGATCGCGGCTCTTTTGTTTTTACCATATCATGGGTTATGATAGAAAGCACGAATAGATCGGAGGTGCTGACATGAAACAGATCCCAGCAGAGTGGAATTCAGACCGACTCTTCATTTCCGATTTGAAAGAATCTGAGATTTTCGATATCCAATCCATTGTTGATACGAGTAACTATGTGCAGGAATGGGACGGACGAGATCATGAGCCGGATTATGTGAGGACGTGCTTTGAAGAAGGGAATCTTCCTCCTGGGGGGAAACTGGAGAACTACCGAATTCAGACCATCTGTACGAGGCAGCAAAACAAAAATATAGGCCTGTTAAGCCTGTATCATGGTTTCCCCATGGAGGATTCTGTTTATCTCGAATTTTTGTATATCCAAAGCAAAACCCAGAAACAAGGTTATGGACAGGAAGTGATTCAAGCGTTAACCCGATTATTCTCGGAGCTTGGTTATAAGGAAATCAGAATCAACGTAGCACTCAAAAATTGGCCTGCACTACGATTTTGGACCAAATCAGGTTTTGATCAGATTAGCGGGATCTACGGAGATCTTGAACATTCGGACAAGACTTTTGCCAATATGGAACTGATTAAAACACTTAAAATACATGATATAGAAAAGGAGAATGGCTAAATGGAATCTTTCTTTCGGTATAACTGGATCGTGCGTGATCAATGGTTTCAGTGGTGTGAGGATGTATCGCTGGAAGAGCTGCTCCGGCCTCGAACAGGCGGAGTAGGCAATATATTGCAAACGCTTTTTCATATCATAGATGTAGAGTGGAGTTGGCTTCAATTATTGCAGGGCAAACCGGATTGTATGGAGAACTTTGAAGACTATAAAACACTGGAAGCTGTACGACAGTTCGAACGCAAACTGCGACCGGATGTGGAGTCATTTGTTCTTTCCTGGAGTCCCAGCATGGAAAAGAGACCCTATATCGATCCTGAATTGGATCATACCCTAGTCAAGGAGTCGTGGGGAGAAGTGATGCGTCACGTGATTGCTCATGAGATTCACCATATGGGACAATTATCGGTATGGTCCAGAGAACTGGACAAGAAGCCCGTGTCTGCCAATTTCATTGGGAAAGGACTTATTGCTCCTGACAACCCGGGGGAAAAGGAGACATTATGATTCATTGCAGAGAAGCTAGGCTTGCGGATGGCGAGACGATGAGCCATTTATCCCATCAACTGGGTTACACCAGTACCACAGAAGAGATCAGCGAAAGGTTGAATCGACTAAGCTCAATGACCGATCATTATATTTGCGTAGCTGAGATCGATTCCCTTGTTGTGGGATGGGGCCACGTGCAGGGAAGACATTCCGTGGAGAGTGCCTCTTTTGCCGAGATTGGTGGCTTAGTTGTGGATGAGAATTATCAAGGAATGGGAATTGGTAGGGAGATTATGCATCAATGTGAGCAATGGGCACGGAAAAACGGGTTTAACAAAATAAGGGTGCGATCAAGCGGAAAAAGGGAAGCTGCACATCGGTTCTATACAGCGATCGGATATGAAGAGAAAAAATGGCAGAAGGTTTTTGATAAATTATTGTAAATATCCATGCAGTTTTCAATGCGAAGTTCTATTTTACAGAGAAGGGGCGGGCAAAATGAGAACGTTGGAAAGCATCCGTTGGGTCGAGTTGGACGAAGAGATTCGCTGCCTGTTGGGAAAGCCATATCAGATGCTCCCCCTGTCACCAGGGCTGGAAGCGGACGTTGTGAAAGTAGAATGCGCCGATCATTCTTGTGTGTTAAAGATATGGAACAATGACTCCAAACCCAACATTCAGAACCAGTATGAGCTTTTATCTGAACTTTACGAAAGTGGAATACAAGTCTCCAAACCATACGGTTGGGGAATGGACGTGGACCAGAATCAGGTTCTGTTAACGAGTTATGATGGGGAGCCTATAGCCAAGTTAAGCAAAACCAAACTGGAGCATTTGGCCCGACTATTAATTCAAGTCCATGGTTATGAGGTGAATGGTACGGAGAACGTGGATTCAGACTTCATACCCCAATATGATTTCATTCCATACTTCTTTCCCTCGATCGACATCCATGAGGACATCCATCAGATCCTGACAAGCCTGCTTCAACAAATTGAATATAGGCAGGATAAGTTGATCCATGGTGATTACAACTTGGGAAATGTCCTGGAGGCAGATGACCAATACACCGTTATTGATTGGACGAATGGGCAGCTGGGCGACCCGAGGTACGATCTGGCGTGGTCCATTTTTTTGATGACGATCTATGCAGGGGAACGTAACGGTAAGATGTACAATGCTCAATTCAAGAGTATGACGGAATATACAGCGGACGATGCAGAGATTTTTGAAGCGATGGCTTGTTTGCGCTGGATTCTTTTAAAGAGAGTGGCTGATGTACCTATGGGCCCGGGTGTGATACAGCGGATTAAAAAGATTATTGGCAATAATTCATATTTAAATGATGAACTGCTGTAGCGTTGTCTTAAACTGTCCTTCGTTGCATACCTATGGTATAGAGGAGCGTGATAGGTATGGAACAGAAGGTGCAAACCTATTTTGAACTGAAGCAGCAGCAAAAAGAAATTGAACAACGTTTAACTGTGTTACGGGACGAGATTGTCGGTTATTGTGAGAAGCAGGGCGTCTATGAGTTGCAAGTTGGCGGATACGCCGTAAAAACGGTGCTTCAGCACCGCAAAGAATATGATGATCAGAAGCTGTACGCTTCTCTTCCCGATCCCGACATCTGGCGGCTGCTGTCCAAAGTGGACAGTCATAAGCTGAAAAGCCTGATCAAGCTGAACATTTTGTCTGAGGAACAGGTCAGTTCAGCATGTACCGTGAAGCCGGTGACATTGCTCCAGGTGGACAAGCTTTAACATTTTCACATTCCATAATCATTCCTTTTCATCATCCATACAAAGCACCTCCGAGGTACATTGCACTGTTGTCTTCAGAGACGGATTGCGGAGGTGTTTTGTCATGCTTGGGATAGAAATGGATGAAAATAGTAAAATATCAGGGGGTAAAAGGTTTAATTTGTTCATAGTAAGCGCATTCATTGAGCGGTATCATTAGGAAAAACCTGTGAGGGGGAAGCAGATATGCCAACAGAAATCCCGTCTCTACATGCTGCTTTTGATAATAAATTCAAAATAGGTGCAGCCGTACATACAAAACTTCTGCATGCCGAAGGGGAGTTTATCGCCAAACATTATAACAGCATTACGGCAGAGAACCAGATGAAATTCGAGGAGCTTCAACCGGAAGAGGGGCGTTATACGTTCGAGGCTGCGGATGAAATCGTTGATTTTGCCGTAGGGAAAGGAATAGGGGTTCGCGGACATACACTGGTCTGGCATAATCAGACGCCGGAATGGGTATTCCAGAATGCTTCAGGTGCTCCGGCTTCCAGAGAGCTGCTTTTGTCCAGGCTGAAGGAGCACATCGACACAGTGGTAGGCCGTTATAAAGGACAGATTTATGCCTGGGATGTTGTAAACGAAGCGATTGAAGACAAGTCGGATCTTGTAATGCGCGATACTCCATGGCTTCAGCTGTTGGGTGAAGTTTACCTGCTACAGGCGTTTCAGATGGCTCATGAGGCAGATGCCGAGGCACTGCTTTTCTACAATGATTACAATGAAACCGATCCGATCAAACGCGAGAAAATTTACAACTTGGTCCGGTCTTTACTGGAGAAGGGGGCACCCGTTCATGGAATAGGCATGCAGGGTCATTGGAATATCCATGGACCTTCAATAGAAGAAATCCGGCTCGCCATTGAACGTTATGCTTCATTGAATGTGCAGCTGCATATTACGGAGCTGGATTTGTCCGTATTCCAATTTGATGACCGTCGAACGGATCTGACAGCTCCAACTGCGGAAATGGCAGAGCTGCAGGAGCGACGTTTTGAAGAGATTTTCCAACTGTTCCGTGAATATGAATCCTCGATTACGTCCGTGACATTCTGGGGTGCGGCAGACAACTATACTTGGCTGGACCATTTCCCGGTGCGTGGACGTAAAAACTGGCCTTTTGTGTTTGATCAGCACCTACAGCCGAAGGAATCGTTCTGGAGAATCATAAAGGGGTAGCAACTGTAGTTCCATCGGATATCATACGCCTTACTTGCAGCTGCCCATTAGAGTGGATTGCAAGTAGGGCTTTTTGGATCGTTCATGATGTGAAGCTGGAGAGTCTTGGATGCTCGCTCTGGAGGACCGTCTTTTGCAGAGGACATGTCGATCAGAGTCGTTCAAATCTCTAAAAAATATAAATTTATTGTCGGTTTTGCTACTTGATGCCATACTGAGAAAAAAAAACAGGGAATGGCGGGTGAATCCATGTACAAGGTTATTGTGGCAGACGATGAACCGTTCATGCTGGAAGGCTGGAAGACAATGATTGACTGGCATGCCTGCGGTTATGAGCTTTGCGGAACGGCAACGGATGGAGAAGAAGCGCTCGCCCTGATTGGTACTGTGGAGCCGGATCTTGTGGTAACCGATATCCAAATGCCTGTTCTCGATGGATTGGGCCTGATTCGCACCATGCGGGAAGAGTTGGCGCACACCGCCAAAGTTATTATTGTCAGCGGGTATTCGGATTTTGCTTATGCCCAAGAGGCGATACGCTACCGGGTGGATGAGTACGTGTTGAAACCCCTGGTTACTGAGGAAATACATCAGGTGTTATTAGAACTGATCGGACCACTGGACAAACGCAAAGAAGAGAAAAGACAGGTTGCTGGCCTCATTACAGCGGAAGAGAGTTTCTTCGGTCCTGCAGATCTAGGGAAGATAGAGGAGTATGATCTTGAGCATATGACGACCCTTTCCGAACAAATCCTGGCCTGGATTGAAGCGGGTGATATAACCGAAATCGCCGCAGCCGTAGATAACATGTTATATAAGAAGAGTAAGTCTGACGTTGGATGGGTTCCAAACGTAGTCCGGTACATTCATGGTGAACTGCTTGGAAAGTATTGTGGAAATGATGAGGCGATGGTATTGCTTCGTGAGAAAGGATGGCATGAAACCGATGGGTGGTCATCAGGTACGTTGAAACAACTCTTCATTCGTATAGCCAATGTTTTGTCTCCATCTTCAGACGCCGGTTCAAGAGGCCTGGTTACCGAGGCCATTGATTACTTGAAGCGGCATTATCGGAATAAAGTCACATTGCAGGAAGTAGCACAGCATATTCACGTGAACTCGGCTTATCTGGGCCAACAATTCAAGCGGGAAACAGGGGTTAGTTTCAGCGAATATGTGCACCGGATACGTATTGAAGAGGCACGCAGGCTGCTGCGACGGACCAATATGAAAATTTCGGACATTGCATCCGAACTGGGATATCATGATGCCGAGTATTTCACCCACAAATTTAAAGCGTTTACAGGCGAACTTCCATCCGTGTATAAAAACAAAATGTAAGGGTGATCATGTGCGTAAAAAAATCTGGATGTTCCATAAAGTAAATGACATACCTCTGCGATCCAAATTTTTGCTGATTTATGTGCTGAGCATCCTTCTTCCTGTCATTACGATTAATCTCTTCTTTTACCAACGTACCTCTGCCGACATTAAGGTTCGGGAACAAGAAAATTTACGCAAGTCCATGGAGCGGGCAGCGGGTGAGCTGTTGGGCATGATCGATGAGAGTGTTGCACTCAGCCGAATGATTGCAGCAGATGATTCGTTGTATGAAGCATTGGATCGGACCTACCGTTCTCCTGTGGATTATTACAATGAGTATCATGGATTTTTGCGCGACAAACTAACTCGTTATATGTCTGCCAATATTTTGGAGGTACGAATCTATACGGATAACCAGACGATTCAGACGGGCAGTCATTACATCGTAATGGATCAAGGGGCCACTTCGCTTCCCGGCCTTAAACAGTTGGAGAAAACCAGCGGCGGCATCATGGTTGTCGATTATAACGAAACGTCCGGATTTAATCCGGGCACACGAATCAGTGTCATTGGCAAAATGGATACCTACGATTCGTATGCCAACTACGCGAAATATTCCAAGATTGATCTCGAAGTCAGTCGCGTGTACAGCATTCTGAATCGAGAGACAGATAGTCTCCAGCTTCGTCTGGTCGACGGCACGAATCGTACCGTAGTTTCCAGCGGTGACATAACCGAAGGGAACTCGGGTGCATTGGTCGATATGCCGATGACTGGAGATAACACAAAATCTGAATACATGATAGAGAAATCACTCGGCAACCTGGCCTATCTGAAAGGCTGGAAACTGATTGGAGTTGCAGATACAAGACATTTGGACCAGCTGTTGGAGGAAGCGCGTAATTCCATTTTGGGTCTGCTCGCTATCAGTATCGTTGTGCCTTCCGTGCTCATTTACATCATTCTGCGGTCCTACCATTACCGGGTTCGAAAACTGGCAAGACATATGGAGAAGGTGCGCAACGAACGGTTTGATCTCATTGATATTCATGAGGGGCGGGATGAGATTGGAGGGCTGATTCGTACATTCAACATGATGATTGGCATGATTCATTCGTTGATCAACGACGTGTACAAATTGGAAATCCGGCAAAAGGATCTGGAACTGGATCGGGTAAGAACGGAATTATCCATGCTTCAAAGCCAGATGAATCCGCACTTTTTGTTTAATACACTCAATGCCCTGCTCGTCGTAAGTACGAAGAATGGATATACGGAAGTCATCGAGATTATTAAAAGCCTGTCCTTGCTGATGAGACAGCTGCTCAGCCGTTCAGATAATCTGATTCCTCTTCAGGAAGAGCTCCAGTTTACTACCCTTTATTTGCAAATTGAGAAATTTCGCTTCGGAGAGCTGTTTGACTATACCTTCGATATTGATCCGGAAGCAACGACTTTGCGTATACCTCGGATGAGCATTCAGCCTCTGGTCGAAAACGCATGCAAGCATGGATTGCAGGCCCGTAAAGCCGGGCGACTGATTAAAGTGACGGCCAAACTAAGCGAGTCAGGTTTGGATGTTCGTGTAATTGACAATGGCATTGGCATGGATGAAGGCAAGCTGACTCAGCTGCTAAGAGACATGCGTTCCGACCAGCCATTGGATGGAGGGCATGTGGGACTACGTAATGTTTATCGGCGATTGGAGCTTTTTTATGCAGGGGATGTGAACTTTACGATTAATAGTGAAGCAGGGACTGGAACGGATGCAGGGTACCATATTCCTTACGCCAGGCTTGAATTGAAAGAATAGGAGGTGCAGACATGTACAAAGTATTGCTGGTGGATGATGAGCCATTTGCCATCGAGGGGCTCCAATTATTGATTGATTGGCAAAAGCACGGGTTCGAGATCGGAGGCGTATGTGCCAATGGTGAAGAAGCCATTGATGTCATTTGCACAGCGCAACCTGATCTGGTTGTTACGGACATTCGGATGCCAGTCATGAGTGGGTTGGAATTGATTGAAGAAGCACGTCGTCGGGGACATGATTCCACGTTATTTGTCATTACAAGCGGTTACAGCGACTTTAATTATGCCAGACAGGCAATCCGTCTGGGAGTATCCAATTATTTGACCAAACCGGTTGTTGGACCGGAAGCTGATGATATGCTGGAGCGATTAAGACAAGAACTACAGGAAAGGGAAACGCTCGAACGGATTCGTGAACAGGCGAAAGAACATCAAATCAGACGAATTTTAACGGAGCTGGTTATGGGGACGGAACTGACTGATGGTCAGGAGAAAACATGGCTCATTTCCGAGATGTCAGAAAGAGCGAATCAGTGGACATACGTACAGATCATGTTTGAAGGGGAAGCTTCAAGTCATGCCCGTTCTGTCCTGCAGCAAATAGCAGAGAAAGAAAGCTGCTGTTATCTGATCGATAGTGGACGGACGACCTGTGGTATCGTATGGGGCGAAGCTCATTCCGAAGCAACCGGGGTGACAAGCTCACTTCGAGCTTTCGCCGAGGAGGCTCTTGCGAGTGTACAGAAGGAGGACTCTGCTGAAGTGAAGATAGCAGTAGGTCTGCCCGTCCATGAGCTGGATGAATTGCCCGTATCCTACAGTTCAGCAGTAGAGGCGGGTCGTTTCCTGTTTTTCAGCGAGAGCAGTGTCATGTTCGCCGAGGATATAGAGGAGCAGCCACTGCTGTTTGATCCTGGAACACTAATGGAGGCCGACGATATTATGGAGCAGTTGGAGAATGGTTCGACTGAGGAACTCTCGGTCTCTGTTCGGAGGGCGTTCAACAGGTTCAAGCAGGACATGGCTGCACCGGAACTAATCGACATTTTTTCGACCCAAATCCTGTTTCGAGCTTTAGCTCTTTGTAAGGAGCTAGGGGGGGAACCCAATACGCTGATTCAGGAATCCGCACTTCAGATGAGCCGAAGGCAACATCGAAACATTGAAGAGTCGGCCAGCATGCTGGAGGAATTCTGTCTGAAGTGTCAATCGGCTGTGATGAAACTTCGGCAAAAGCAGGTTGGAGGAACCCAGGCGATGGTGGCCGAATATCTGCGCAGTCATTATAAAGAGACGTTTACGATCAGGGAGCTGGCCGAGCAATTTTATATCAATCCCGTGCATCTAGGGCAGTCGTTCACGCGCAAATATGGCAAGGGTGTATTGGATGTTGTGCATGATCTGCGAATGGAAGAAGCGAAGAAGCTGCTTCGGGAGACAGAGCAGACTTCCTGTGCTATTGCAGAAGAGGTGGGTTACAGGAGTTATCAGTATTTCCTGAAGCAATTTGAGAAGAGGTTGGGGATGAAACCGGCAGAATACCGACAGCAGTCTGTCACGTAAAGGAACAATGGCTTTGTTGTTCGACTCTTACGTTTCCATATTATGAAAAAAAGGGGGGGAGGAGCTTAAATCTGTTTATTTTGAAACCGCATACATTTATTCATAATAAGAGCAGTAAGGCAAACCACTTCCAAGGAGGGGCAATACATGGGGGGATTGAAGAAAAAGAAACTTTGGGGTTCCGTTTCACTCGTTCTGGCCTTTAGTTTAGCATTGGCCGGATGTAGCGGAGACAGCGCCAAAACGACTACACCCGACGGCAAAGAAGTATTAAACATCTCGGCTTTTATCGGTACACCGAATCAGGCACCTACTCAAGACAACCGGATATACAAAAAGATTGAGGAGGAACTGGGTGTCAAATTGAACATGGAGTTCCTGGTAGGAGACCTGCAACAAAAGCTGGGCGTTATGATTGCTGGCGGAGATTTCCCGGATCTGATTACAGCCGATACGAAGCTTGTCTCAGCCGGAGCGGTTATTCCGCTGGAAGATCTGATTGAGCAGCATGCACCTAACCTGAAGAAGCATTTTGCAAAAGACTGGGAACGGATGAAAGATTCCAGTGATGGACATATCTACTGGTTGCCGAACTACGGCGTGTACACCGGAGAATTTATCAGCAACTATTACTCTGGTCCTGCTTTCTGGATTCAGAAGTCAGTTCTGAAAGAGGCAGGCTATCCAACACCTAAGACCCTGGATGATTATATGAAGCTAATTCGCGATTATACTGCAAAGCATCCAACTACGGAAGATGGTCAACCAACCATTGGCTTTACCACACTTGCTTCCGACTGGAGAACCTTCCCGTTGCTTAATCCACCGGAGCATCTGACAGGTCATCCGAATGATGGCGGCGTCGTGGTAGATGACAAAGGCGTCGCAACCGTATTTGCCGATAAGGATATCTCCAAACAGTACTATAAAGAACTGAATAATCTCTATAATGAAGGTTTGCTGGATAAGGAAGCCTTTGTTCAAAACTATGATCAGTATCTGGCTAAAATTTCTTCGGGACGCGTCGTCGGCATGTTCGACCAGCACTGGAATTTCCAGCAAGGTGAGGACCCGCTCGTAGCCCAAGGTAAAATCAGTCAAACATACGTAGGATTCCCGCTTGTATACGATACAAGTATCAAAGATCACTACCTTGACCGACCGGTCATCAACCTGAATAACGGCTTTGGTATCAGTAAAGACGCCGAGGACCCGGTAGCGATCATCAAGTTCCTGGATAAGCTTATGGATGAGAAGTATCAGAAGCTTCTGTCCTGGGGTGAAGAAGGCGTAGATTACATGGTCAATGATGAAGGAAGATTCTATCGTACACCAGAGCAGCGTACACAGCAGGAAGATCCGGCATGGAAGCTGGCTAACAAGGCGGAAGGCTTCTACGGCGCGGCACCGAAAATGGAAGGAACCTTCGAAGATGGCAATGCGATCGGAGCAACAAATCAGCCTGAAGAATTCTATGACAGCTTGAAGCCAGAGGATAAAGAATTGTTGGATGCTTATGGATACAAAACATGGAGTGACTTCTTCTCTCCTGCGCCTGAGAATCCAGTGTACTATCCAGCGTGGCAGGTGGATCTGAAGGAAGGTTCGGATGCTTCGGTAGCGAACAAACAAATGACCGATACTTCCCTGAAGTTCTTGCCTAGAGCAATCATGTCGAAATCGAATGAATTCGATTCGATCTGGAACGAATATGTGGACGCTTACAAGAAAATTAACGTGAAGGCTTATGAAGAACGGATTAACGAGCAGCTGCAATGGCGGATTCAGAACTGGACTGTAGAAAAATAAAAAAATGCGGCAGTGGATGTTCCCCTGGGAGGCACGGATGGAGTGAATAAACTCCATTCGGAGCCTTCCAAGGTTTCCATGCAAACGGCCGCTGTATGTTAATAGGAGGAGTGAAGGATGGCAAACACGCCAGGAGCCATACAAGATCAATCCGCTCCAACCATCGTTGCCAAGACGCCTTTTTTAAAGCGTTTACGAAGTCAGAAGCAATTGATGTTCATGTCTCTGCCCATTGTCGCGTACATTCTGGTATTTTCGTATTATCCAATATGGGGCTGGGTGATGGCCTTTCAGAATTATAGTCCGGCGAAGAGCTTCGCGCAGCAGGAATGGGTCGGACTTAAGCACTTCAAATTTCTGCTTACGGACGACGCGTTTCTGAACGTGCTTCGCAACACGATTGCCATGAGTGTAATTAACATGGTACTTGGATTTGTAACGGCTATTATTTTTGCGATTCTCCTTAATGAGATCAAAAACAAGTTCTATAAACGGACGGTTCAAACGATTTCGTATTTACCCCACTTTTTGTCATGGATCATCGTAACAGGGATTGTGGCAAGTTCATTATCCGTAGACGGCGGGATTGTCAACGTGGTTTTGATGAAGCTGGGACTAATTCAGGAACCCATCATGTGGCTCAGTGTCCCGGAATACTTCTGGGGAATTGTCGGTGCATCGCATGTATGGAAAGAGGTAGGCTGGAATGCCATTATTTATCTGGCCGCCATTACATCGATCGATCCCTCGCTCTATGAAGCAGCTGAGATTGATGGAGCCAACAGGTATAAGAAAATGCTGTATGTGACACTGCCGGGAATCAAGTCCATTGTCATTATTCTACTGATCATGAACATGGGCTGGATTCTGGAGGCTGGATTTGAAGTCCAGTACCTGCTGGGTAACGGGGTTGTCGTTGACTGGTCTCAGACCATTGACATCTTTGTATTGAAATACGGATTGCAGATTGGTAACTATTCTCTTGCTACTGCTGCAGGTATTTTCAAAACGGTCGTTAGTATTACGCTAATATTTGCAGCCAACTCGATTTCCAAACGTTTCGGTGAGGACCGATTAATATGAGGAGGACACATCGATGGGAATGAACAAGTCTCGGCTTGAGCCGATTGTCTTCCATACATTAAACGGCGCACTGATGATCTTTATTGCGGTCGTGACCCTGTATCCATTTCTGAATACACTTGCCATATCTTTTAATGCGGGAAATGACACGATTCGAGGAGGCATCTACCTGTGGCCGCGGGAGTGGACGGATCAGAACTACAGAGCCGTATTTGCCGGAGGAACCATTTTCCAGGCTTTCGGAATCTCTGTGGCGAGAACGGTGCTGGGAACAATCCTCAGCCTGTTCCTGACTTCCATGCTGGCCTATACGCTAAGCCGTAAAGACTATATACTTCGCAAGCCAATTACGATTGTCGTTGTGCTCACGATGTATTTCAGTGCAGGTCTGATTCCGACCTATTTCTTGATGAAGGATCTACATTTGCTTAACAACTTTCTCGTCTACATTATTCCCGGCCTGATTAGTGCGTTTAACATGATTGTTATCCGTACCTATATTCAGACGCTCCCCGAGGGGCTGATCGAATCGGCCAAAATTGACGGGGCAGGCGATTTCAGAACGTTCATATCCATCATTCTGCCGCTGTGTCAGCCTGTGCTGGCAACTGTGGCGCTGTTCGTCGCTGTGGGGCAGTGGAATTCATGGTTCGATACGTTCCTGTATGCTTCCTCCAAGCAAAATTTGAGCACATTGCAATACGAATTGATGAAGCTGCTGTCTTCGTCCATGAATTCCAACAGCAGCGCGGCAGTTGCCAACGGTGCAGATATTGGGGCGGCGCGTAACATGGTTACGCCAGTGTCCATCCGGGCAGCTATTACGATCGTAGCGGCTCTGCCAATACTGATTGTCTATCCGTTTCTGCAAAAATACTTCGTCCACGGTTTGCAACTGGGTAGTGTGAAGGAGTAATCCACAAGGAAGTGCAGAGTGCAGTGTGGAGTATAAATCATAAGAAGAAAATCGGTCACAAGGTGGCCGATTTTTTTTGTTGTATGTGACATTTCTTGCTCTGGGTAAATCGTGAGAAAAGCTGTGTTATGGATTAATATGGAAAAATATGATAAGGTAGAGATATAGGTTAAAGTGAGTTCAACATTTGATTCCGAAATGAGATGAGAAGATGGATCACATCCGCAATTACCTATTTGTTTTCGCAGGCAATTTTGCAGCTGCCTATATTATTTTTCCCGAAAGAACGATTGCCAAATCCATGATGTTCGCTGCACTGATGCTGCTGCTGAGCATGGGGATGGATTTTATGAAAAGCAAAAATCAGCATTCGCTGGAGCAGCAATAAGCCAGCTTATCTTTACATGCCGATGAAAAATACCTGTCCGTATTTAAGAATGGGACCGATTCTCGACAGAGGATCGGTTTTTTGTGTACAGTTGAAGGATGGATAATACGAAGAATAGTCAAGTACGAAGGCAGGGGGAACTTTTCATATGATCCGAAACCAAATTTTAATGAATTATTGAGAGAATATTTCGAGGTGTTACAGTGCGGGCTCAAACCTTAACCGGCTTCGGTAGAGAGGCAAAACCCATCTTTGTCAGGCTTCCATTTACATGATCACTAATGTTCATTACACTTGGTATAGAGTAACTACATAAAATCCAAATTCAGTTTATCAGGAGGAATATATTCATGCATCAGTCCGCACATATTCAGGAAGCCAGAGATTACATATTAAACCGGATTAACGCAAAGCCTGTCGTGGGCATGATTCTGGGATCAGGGCTGGGAGCACTCGCGGACGAGATCGAGAATGCTACCATCATTCCATATACGGACATTCCCTATTTTGCTCAATCCGAGGCTATTGGTCATGCCAACGAATTGGTCATCGGAGAGCTGATGGGCAAGACAGTCGTAGCCATGAAAGGACGCCTTCATTATTATGAAGGATTTACTCTGGATGAAGTTACTTTCCCGGTACGGATTATGAAAGCACTGGGCGTAGAGCAGTTAATCATTACCAATGCCTGTGGAGCGATCAATACCAGCTTCGAACCCGGACAGCTTATGCTGATTACCGATCATATCAATCTGGTAGGCAATAATCCGCTAATGGGGCCGAATAATGCCGAGCTGGGCGTGCGTTTCCCGGATGTGTCACAGGTATACAACCGTGAGTTGCGCAGTATCGCTAGGCAGGTTGCGGAGGAGCAGAATGTTAGTTTGCAGGAAGGTGTATATGCTTGGTGGAGCGGTCCGGCGTATGAGACTCCAGCAGAGATTCGCATGATTCGTACGATGGGCGCGGATGCAGTGGGCATGTCGACGGTACCTGAGGCGATTGTAGCCATTCATGGCGGTATGAAGGTACTGGGCATTTCCTGTCTGACCAATATGGCCTGTGGTATTCTAGACCAGCCGTTAAGTCATGATGAAGTGATTGAAGTTGCGGCAAAAGTGAAAACAACCTTCATCGGACTGGTTAAAGGTATTCTGAAAGAGATGTAATCCGTATCGCGGATCGAGAGGGTCTCTCCTTACAAAGCACTCGTGTATCAGGCATTGTCCATAACGGAAGATTTCTGTTGGGCAGTGCTTTTTGCTTTGCTGAACAAGCTGTATAGGAAGATAAGCACAAGCTCCCTTGTATTTTTCAGGCCGGTTATCGTACTGTTGAAGAACCAATAAAGCACACAAGAAGGAGGATGTAGAATGATCGAGCAAGCAGCGCTGCTGTGGCAGCGTATTATTGCAAAAGGGATGGGCGCAAATGCCGATGTTGAGGTAGCGCTCAATCTTCAACCTGGTGCGAACGATGAAGATTTCCGGTCCCTAGAAAACGAACTTGGCGTGACATTGCCTGAAGAGATGAAGGCTCTGTATCGTGTCCATAACGGACAGGCCTGGAATATTGGCGTACATTCCTTTGTTCGTAACCTGACATTGTCTCCTCTGGATCAGGTGAAGGAGAACTGGGCATTTTTGCAGGAAGAATTCGACCCGGACGAGATCGAGCCCGAGATTGAAGATGATGCCATTAAGCCTGTGCTGTGGAACTGCAAATGGATTCCGATTGCTGCCAATGGTGGCGGAGATTATCTATGTCTGGACACAGACCCATCAAGTTCTGGAACCGTGGGACAGGTGTTGTACTTTTGGCATGATTGGGGACATCGATCGGTTGAAGCAGCGGGGTTGTTTGAATTTATTCAGAGGTGTATAGAAGAAGAGGATGCGGACGATGCAACGTAGGCAGCTCAAATCCAATTACACTAATCTGGAAAAGGAGTCTTTCCAATGATCCAAATAACCATGCGTCAATCCAAGCAGGCAGATCAGGAGCATCTCGCTGAGTTGCGAGCTCTGGTTCTGTATGATGATCTAGACAGGCTGGGAAGGTACGATGAGGTGAAGGTTCGTGAACGTTTCCGTAATACATTTGACCCTGAGTATACGTGGATTATTGAGGTCAAGGGTGTATTGGTGGGGTGTGTAGCGTTGAAGCCCAAGTCGGAGGAGATTCTCCTGGAACATTTCTATATCCATCCCGATTATCAGGGTCGACAAATAGGCACCCAGGTGCTAGACATGCTGCTGAAACGGGATGAGGTTCAGGGAAAGCGTGTCATTTTAAATGTATTGCAGGGCAGTCCGGCTCGGCGTTTGTATGAACGATTTGGGTTTGTTTTGGACCGTGAAGATGAGGTGGATGTGTTCATGTCCGTTCAAATGCAGTAATCGTTACTGTCAAAATAGAGCATCCAACAGATCCATTCATTTAATTCTTGAATGGGTCTATTGAACTTTTCTATTATACTTTCCAGTGACGGTATCCTAATATGGATGATAACCTACTTTTTATATAGGAATTATATAGTATGGAGAATGCCAAGATGCCGCATTGGAAGCGAAATCTGTATATTCTGTGGTTGGGTCTGTTTTTCAATCATATGGCTTACACCTTGTCTGTTCCGTTCTTTCCGCTGTTTCTGCAAAATGACCTCGGTATTCAGAGCGGACTGGAAGTCTGGTCCGGCGTCTCGATCTCGATCAGCTTTCTGATTAGCGGACTCTGTGCGCCCTTCTGGGGATCGCTGGCTGACAGATACGGCAGCAAACTGATGCTGGTTCGTTCGGGCGTTGGGCTCGCTATTGCTCACCTGGCTAACTATTTCGTTTATGATCCTTACACGTTTATTGCTGTGCGGATATTTCAGGGACTCATGGCCGGGTTCAATCCTGCATCCATTACGTTGGTCGGCGCCAATACACCGGAGAAGCATGTAGGTTATGCGCTTGGTGTCATCTCCACATCCACGGCTGCCGGGGGAATTCTGGGACCGCTTGTGGGTGGTGTACTAAGCCATTGGATCGGGCTGCGCGGATGTTTTATCGCCTCGGGAATGATTACGCTGCTCTCGGCCGTGATGGTGATATGGGTAAAAGAATCCCGTGCTCCCCGCACTGTGGTTCGCACAAGTATTCTGGGTGATCTGAAAAAAGCAGCCTCTACTCCGGGATTAATGCGGATCTATGGTTTGATTTTGCTCGTTTCGACTTCCGTACTTATTATCGAACCTGTGCTGACGCTGTATGTTGTCCAGATTGGTGGAGACGTCAGTAGTGCAGCACTTAGTGCAGGAGTCGTCTTCTCGGCCATTGGCGTGGCAACGGTAATCATGGGGCCGCGCTGGGGACGGATTGGCGGGAAGATCGGATACGAGAAAACGCTGTTTATTGGTCTGGTGGGCGGCGGCATTGGCAGTTTACTGCAACTGACAGCGTATAATCTCATTTATTTTGGAAGTCTGCGATTTGTCTATGGCCTGTTCTTCGCTGCGGTGTACCCGGCCTTGAATGCATTAATCATCAAATATACTGACCGTGATTTTCGGGGGAGGGCTGTCAGTCTGAGTCAGACTGCGAATCAATTCGGTATTGTACTTGGCCCGTTACTCGGCGGTTTTTTGGGCGGATGGACGGGGATTCCTTTTGTTTTTCTCTTGACAGGCATTGTCCTTCTGGGAGCAGCCTGGACAGTCAGGGTAAGCGACAGGAACCAGGCAAGTAAACCGGGTTTGGGCATGGCACCGGCAGAGGCAGGCGGAAACAGCATAAAGAAATGATGAAATGATTTCTCAGATAACATAGGATACTCGGACTGAGATGGGTCAGCACCACAACATAGGGAGGAATGAATATGTCACAACGACGATTGAGATTGGGAGCAAACTTGAATGGAGTGGGAAATAGCATCTCTTTTTGGCGACACCCGGATATTCCGATTAATGCCAGCGTTAATCTGGATTTCTACAAGAAGCAGGCGATTAAGGCGGAGGAAGGGAAGTTTGATCTGCTCTTTATTGCGGACGGCCTCTTTATTAACGAGAAATCCAATCCGCATTTCCTGAATCGTTTTGAACCGTTAACCCTGCTCTCCGTTCTCGCGGGTGCAACCTCACACATCGGGCTGGTTGCGACGTTGTCCACCTCATATAGTGAGCCGTTCACCGTGGCGAGACAATTTGCTTCCCTGGACCATATTAGTGGAGGACGAGCGGGATGGAATGTAGTCACTTCGCCACTGGAAGGCTCGGCGCTGAATTTTGGCAAAGGTGAACATCCGAACCACGCGCTGCGCTACGAAATTGCAGAAGAACATCTGAATGTGGTCAAAGGCCTGTGGGATTCCTGGGAGGACGATGCGTTTATCGGGGATAAAGAAAAGGGCGTTTTCTTTGATCCATCCAAACTACATACGCTGAATCACAAAGGAAATCATTTCTCGGTACAGGGACCGCTGAATGTGGCACGTTCCAAGCAGGGACACCCGGTCATCTTCCAAGCCGGTTCTTCTGAATCGGGCAAGGATTTGGCAGCCAGATCGGCAGATGCCGTATACACGGGACATGAAACGTTGGAAGAAGCCAGAGAGTTTTACAGAGATGTTAAGGCAAGAGCCGTGGCGTATGGGCGCAAAGCGGAAGATATTCTAATCTTCCCGGGCATTGGACCCATTGTGGGCAGAACAGAGGAAGAAGCGGAGCAAAAATATCAAGAGATCGCGGGGTTGGTCGATATTGACCAGGCACTGAATTATTTGGGCCGTTACTTCGATCATTATGATTTTTCCCAGTTCCCGCTGGATGAACCTTTTCCTGAGATCGGTGATCTGGGCAGCAACAGTTTTCGCAGTACAACGGACAAGATTAAGGAGCAGGCACGAGAACAGGGGCTGAGCCTTCGTCAAGTCGCACTTCGTGCATCGACGCCTCGCACATCATTCATCGGTACGCCGGATCAGATCGCTGATCAGATTCAGGAATGGTTTGAAGGCGAAGCTGCGGACGGTTTCAACATTCGTACAGTTGTGCCGAACGGGCTCGCAGACTTCGTTGATCTGGTTGTGCCGGTCTTGCAGGAACGTGGGCTGTTCCGTACGGAGTATGAGCATGAGACACTGCGGGGCAATCTGGGATTGGAGATTCCACACAATCGATATACGTTGGAGACAGCGAAATAAATGATATTACAACAGAGTGCAAGCGAGTTCATAGCGCACTGATCCAATGAAATTCGCGGGTGCTCTCTATGAATTGTTATGACCATAACAAAAATGTTGTTCAGCCATAAAGCTAACGGGAACGATAGCTCAATAACAACAATAAGGTAGCCGATCACTGTGATCGGCTGTTTTGTTCAGCTAACGGGCAGGTTAATTGAAATCGCACTCGAAGAGGGGAAACGCTGAGTTGCACACCGCCGGAAACTCCGCTCGATTGAATGTTATCAGCTGTTTCCTAATACCTCCTCAAGCATATTTAAATAACTCCTCCTAATAGTCTTCTTATCTTTCAGCTTTAATAATAATTGATAAAAACCTTTTCTATAATCGGAATGGTAGGAAAGGTTCGCTTTGTCCATCACATCACCCATAGCTTCATCAGATGACTCCATTGATCATTTTCAAACATTGTTTTGTCATAGACCAAATTCTTTTCACTGTTTAGGATACCGATATCATAAAATGTAAAAGGATTGTCTCCTCCAATAAATGTAGATACTAAAAATTTATCAGGCATCAGGCTGTTTGCAAAATCACACCACGCCGGTTGGAACTTCGCTTTTACACTTTCGGTCACTTCGTACAATGCGATATGCGGAGTAATATCTTTAATTGTTAGCAATAAATCTACATCCGAGTATGCGTCTGAGGTTTGTTCAACACGACTTCCAATTACATCTATTCGGGTTATAAAATCCAACCCATTTAAATGGTCTATTAACTGTTCGGTCAAACCTTCACTAGTCGACGTTTCCATTATACCCCCTCCACTAAACTCCTGTTTGTCTTGCCTGTGCGTTAATATATAAATATTGCTAATATAACATACCAATCTTTGCTTAAATGTAGTGCAGAATCAGAATGGTTAAATGGGTAGTAAATAAAACAAGGGTACTTGTAAGATGTCCGTGTCTTCTGATGTTTTTCCAGTTGAATGATTGGTATCGAGATAGGTAAGTATCATTCGGAAGGCCTCCCCTTCCCGCCATTGAATTCATCCATATGGCCTATCATCCCTTCCGGCGGAAGCCATTTTATCATAGCTTGTGGGTCCAGAAATGCAACATATATGGCTTGCGGTGATGCTCTTATGATTCGTGATGCGGAGTCTTTTCTATTAACGTCGCACAGATATAGTTTTTGTGTCGCGACATATAGGTAACAAGTGAATATTTTTTTATTATCGACAGTATGTTCAATCATAATTAGAATGATATACAGGATATTATTACCATATTGAGGAGGATGAGAAGTGGAACTTTTTTACGAAATTGAAGGGGATGGTTCCCCAATAGTCATGATCCACTCTGGAGGTGTTGACTCAAGGGTGTGGAGGTATATGGTGCCAGAACTAGCGCAATCCTTCAAGATCATTACCTTCGATGGTCGGGGAACCGGTCGCTCGCCTGTTATGCAAGAGCCGACTTCGCTTGTGGAGGATTTGCGCAATCTTCTCGAACACCTCGGGCTAGATCGTGTCACACTTGTCGGCCATTCCATGGGTGGGCAGGTCGCGACTGATTTTACGTTATCATATCCTTCCATGGTTGATCAACTTGTGGTGATTGCCCCCTCATTAACGGGATTTGTATATTCGCAGGAATTTACCAATTATATGACATCGGTGAATGCGGCGGCTCCCGATATTTCTAAACTTGTGGAGTTGTCCTTAGCCGGGCCGATCTATCGGGCTACGATGGCTGGCCCCCATGGGAGTTTTCTGAGTGAAATGCATGCTCAATACATGGCAAGGGTATTTACCGAGTGGAGATGCTTTGAGGTCCTGTGGCCAGAGCCGCCTGCGATTGAACGGTTAGAGAAAATTGCAGCAAGTACTTTATTCATACAAGGAACAATAGAATGGCCGGACATGTATAATATCGCCGAGCACTTCAAGCGTGTCCCAGCGATTCAGTTTGCCGAAATCCAAGGGGCCGATCATATGCTTGTCCTAACTCATGCGAAACCACTAGCAGATTGCATCCAACATTTTATACTGGGAGAGCGCGATAATGTCGTGGATCCAAGAAGTGAATGAAGCTATTTGTCAAGCCGCCGAGGAAAATATTCGAACGGCCATTTATTATAAAGGGAAGGAAGAAACAAGGTTTGAAGGGATGGCTTCTTGTCCAATGCTGGAGGACAAGAACTTGGTTCTACTTCGGTATACGGCTGATCCTAAATTTACGTCGTGACTTGTCAGGAATAATCTAAAGAGAATGGGAATCCTTGGTCTTTGAGGACGTTGTTTCAGAGGGACTTGGATAGGACGGGGGCTATTTGAAGCCTTTTCTTGTCGAGGAATGATAGTTCAACGCATCATGGAGTAGTTTGCAGGCGGCAGCTGCTCCATTTTTCATACAAAACAAGAAGGCAGCATTTCACATGATGGGCGGCTTTTGTTCAACTAATTGGTGGAGAAATAATTATCTCATTTTCGAAGAAATTGAGGAAGTTGCTTGGATGGAACCTCAAAGAGCAGAAGAATACATACATGTACCAAGTGAGTTAAAGGAATTAATAATTGGTAAATCATTAGCACCATATGTACTCAGAGGAACTATTGATCACAATTCTTAATACAGTTTGTTGAAGTAACTGGATACGATAGCTCAATAAAACCCAAGGAGGCAGGCGACCAACGTGATCGGCTACTGCAGAGCAAAGTATAAGGACAGCTACCGTGCAGGGCACGAAAGCAGTATTTTTTTGTATGAAGCAGCCATCAAAGTTTAAAGACGGCGCAGATCGGTGGCAGGCTCCCGTACATCAACGCCCTGCAAACGGAATACGAAAAGCTTCAAGAGGATAAAATGTGTACCGACTATGGGAAACTGAACGATAAGCACAAAAAAAGAACGGGGCGCGGCGGTCATTCATAGACCAATCGCACCCCGTTTTTACTATGGATGTGTCACGCAGCAGGACGATGATTTTGAGGGGAAAGGTATATAAGCATGCTCCTCTCATAACGCACCTGGAAACCAGCACTATATAAGGGAATATACGCCCCTATTACGTAACATCCCGCTGTTTCTGCTTTACGCTCGTTGGTCGTTGATACTGAATTTAGTTCAAAATATCTCTCATTGGTAAAAAAAAAATAATATACTATTGATAGTGGAGGTACTGTGTTGTACGATGTATATGCAGGAGGTAAGGGTGAATGGCGGAAGAGATATTACGAATTTATGAAAAACAAACCAGTTAACAGAGTATTTTAAGGAAAAGAATTAATTTCTGGGATGCGAAAAAAAGAGGAATTACCGCTTGTTAGGACAGAATGACGTTGTAAAACAACAATTATGAAGATGATTACAAACTTACAATATTACTAGAGAAGAGGAATAACTTATGAAAATACGTTGTCAAATTACATCTGCAAGTCTGGCCTTTTTAATAACTGGAAGTTTCCTGCTATACACATCGCCAACCTCAATTGTAAAAGCAGAGCCTACTCAAAATGTATCCAGTTCGTTACACAGAAACACTCAACAAGATCATAATTCCGTCAAGCAAGCAATGCGGGATACATTACAACTTGGATTCCCGGGGATACTCGCTAAAACTTCTGAGGGTGGAAAAACGTGGGGTTATGCCGCTGGGGTAGCGAATCTGAGCACCAAGAAACCAATGGAAACCAATTTTCGATTTCGCATTGGCAGCGTGACGAAGACATTCACCGCAACGGTTGTACTTCAATTAGCTGGAGAGAATCGCTTGAATCTAGACGACTCCATCGAAAAATGGTTGCCTGGTGTCATTCAAGGAAACGGATATAATGGTAAACAGATTACCATCCGGCAGATATTGAACCATACAAGTGGTATTGCTGAATACTCAAGGTTTAAAGACGCTGATTTTATGGATACAAAAAAATCGTATACGGCTGATGAATTAGTGAAGATGGGGATTTCTCTGCCCCCAGACTTTGTCCCAGGAAAGGGTTGGTCTTATTCAAACACGGGATACGTATTACTGGGTATTCTTATTGAAAAAGTAACGGGAAACAGTTATGCGGAAGAGATTGAAAATCGGATTATTGAACCACTTGAATTGTCGGATACATTCCTACCTGGCAATTCAAGCGTCATTCCAGGCACCAAGCATGCTCGGGGATATTCCCAACCAAACGAAGCAAGTGAGATAAAAGACGTTACTTATTATAATCCAAGCGCAGGTAGCTCGGCTGGAGATATGATTTCTACTGCTGACGACTTAAATAAGTTTTTCTCTTCCTTGCTCGGTGGCAAATTACTGAAGGAACCGCAACTAAAACAAATGCTTACTACAGTTCCTGTAGGAAGAGCTGGAATCGATGGATATGGTCTTGGAATCTCTGAATTTAAGCTTCCAAACGGTGTCCCGGTATGGGGGCACACAGGTGGCATTCTAGGGTTTTCTACTTTTGCAGGAGGTACACTTGGAGGCAAGCATACGTTGGTTGTCAGTTTGAACAGTTTGGGTAGAGATAACAGTCCTAATCCTTTTAAAAATATTTTACTTGCTGAATTTAGCAAGTAGGAAAAACGGAAAATACGGATAAATTTTGTCATAGTTTTTATAGGGTTCATAAGCCCCAACTTACTTTTAAAAATAAATTTGGGGCTTTTTAGAATTACGGTGGCGACTTTTTAAACCTTGCTCCTCTCAAAACGCTGCCGGAAAACCCCTGTAATACAAGGGGCTTTTGTGCTCCTATTGCGCAACATTGCCCGCTGTTTCCGCTTGCGTACGGCGGTTGTTGGCAGTGAATTTACTATTGATGAATATAGTACTGTGTTGTACGATATATATTCAGGAGGCACAATATATGAATATAGAAGATTGGAAATCACAAATTAAGCGAGGAACACTCGATTTTTGTATTTTATTGTTAATAAAGCAGCGGCCATATTACGGGTATGAAATCATAGGTATGTTAGAGCAATATCCTATTGTTGCTGCAAAAGAAAATACAATTTATCCACTGCTTAGAAGATTACTGAAAGAAGAATATATTTCTTCATCTTGGCAAGAAGGTACAGAGGGCTTGCCACCGAGAAAATATTATACCCTTACAGAAAAAGGAGACGAATACTTAAACGCGATGTCCTTAGAATGGGATAATTTATTAAAAGCTATATCAGAAATTAAAGGAGAGTTAGATTATGGATAAAATTATGAATGATTATCTTGAAAAAATTGAAAAGTATTTGAAATCTATGCCAGATTCCGAGCGTATTGACATTGTAAAAGAGATCAAAAGTTTAATGCTTGAATTGCAAAATAACGGAGTAGCTGCTGAGCAAATCATCGAACGGTTAGGAAACCCAAAAGAACTAGCGAAAGCATACTTAGGTGAAGCCATTTCAAAGAACAGTAAATTTAGTTGGCGTAAATTCGGCGCAATATTTGCATTTTGTAGCAGCTTTGCTGGTGTCAGCGGTATGTTACTTTTGCCGTTCATCAGTACGCTTTCCATTGCTTTCATGATTGGTGGAATTATTACGCTGATAGGCGGAATTGTTAAATTTGCCGGGTATCTTATGGGATATGATATTGCCGGAATAACAATCGAAATGGGAGCATTTACACCAAGCCCAATGCAGTTCTTGCCAATTTCTATTGTGATTGGTGTGTTGATGTATTGGCTCGGGAAAGTGTTATGGAAACTTACAATTAAATATATACACGCAATTAGTCCGAAAAAGAAAACAGTGTAATAATATCAAGAACGGGGCGCGGTGGTCATTCATGACCAACCGTACCCCGTTTTTACTATGCTGTGTCACGCAGTAAAGCCCTTATCTTTCTCAAAACGAGAGCGGAAAGCCCGCGTAATACAAAGGGTTTTCGAGCCCCTATCGTGTAACAATGCCCGTTGTTATCCTTGAGGCAACCGAACATTACCATCGAAATCTGGTAGGGTATCTTAAACGCAATGGATGGATTCATTACGTTAAAGCCCACCGTAGCCATCGGAGTTCGTGACTAGAGATGAGTAGGATTAGATTTTATCCAAGGCATGTTAGGGCATGAAAAAGCCTCAACCACACAAACCTATGCTCAACTACGAGGAGAACGACGGTGTGGTGTGGCTACCCATCAAGGATAAAGGGATACCTAACGTGCATTGAAAAACTTATTGAAGATAAACAAATCCATCAGCTTCTTTCACCGTTTATTGTTTTTTTTGGCCTATGAACGAGCCTAGCCGCTTGAAACTTGTACTGTATACTATACCTCAAGAGGACCATTCAATGGATCGGATAAATGGAGAAAGGGCGAAATTCTGTGTTTTGAGGTGGATTGTCGAATCGAACCAAACGGTGATACACTGGGTTGGAAATGGGTCTGAAAGGAGGTGTTCAGGCACGAATGTCCAGGATACGAACCATGTATAGGAATTACCTGAAGAAAAAAATGTTCAACAAAATTCTGTTGTTTTATTCCATGGTTATGGTTCTGTTGTTCATCAGCGTCTCCGTTTTGGCCTACCGCTACTATGAGCAACGGGTCGTACAGGAACAGATGGATGCCAGTCTACAGGAACTGGATATCGTCAGTATCAACTTGAATCAGCAGTATGAACGGCTGTATAACGCCGTGCAGCAGATTTATACAGACGCCATGATCGGCGACGATCTGAAATATTTTCTGACTCATGAATACGAGGATTTTCTTAATTGGCGCTTGAATCAATACGCATACAGCTACCGTACCGAGCGCGGAAATTTCGATTATCAATTGCGTCTGCTGCTAAAGGATGAAGCCTCGATTGCAAATGTCGTGTTATACAGCACGGATCACGATTTCTTCTATGTTCTCAATCGGGAGACCCAGCACTTTTACTATCAACCCAAGCTGTCAGCAGGCCATAAAGACTGGTTCCAGCGGCTGCACAGTGCACCGTGGCAGTACATGGGCAGCGAGCCGCTTTTCGAAGGGAAAATGGATGATGCTCCTACCCCGTACAGCTACGCCAATGTGCTCAAGGATTCCGTGACATTGAAACAGTACGGTGCAATTATGTTTGAGCTAAATACAGATCGCATCAAAGGTCTGCTGCGCGACAGGCTCGACGGCAAAGACAGCAGGATCATGCTGATGACCGGGGAAGGTCAGGTGATTTTCGATTCGAAGGGCAAGTATGATAATACCGTTTACCCTTATTGGGGGCAGATGAATTTACCGGAAGATTGGGTGAATCTGGAGGAACGCTCCAAGGTGCAGCTGCTGAATATCGGGAATACAGGCATGGTCGTGGCTGCCATTATTCCAGAGTCACACATCAAACAGAGTCTTCAGGCCATTCGTCTCAGTCTTATCGGCATTGTCATCCTGTGCATCATTGTTAGCTTTGCGATAACGTTCACCATCATTCGCCGATATTCCAAAAAAATTCACAGGCTCGTCCTTTACATGCGGCGCTGGCAGGAGGGGGACCTGAGTAAGCGAATCGAGATGGAGGGTGAAGATGAATTGCAGCAGATTTCGCAGAGATTTAACCATATGTGTGATCGGCTGGAGTCTTACATAGAGACGGTATATGTGTCGGAGATCAAGCAAAAGAACGCGCAGCTCGTGGCTTTGCAAGCCCAGATCAATCCCCATTTTCTGTACAATACGTTGGAAAGCATCCGTATGAAAGCCATCAGCTTGGGAGCCAGGGATGTTGGACAAATGATCTATATTCTCGCTACGATGTTCCGGCATTTGATCAAAAAGCAGACGCATGTAACCTTGGCGGAAGAAATAGAGCTGTGCGGCATGTATCTGGCTTTGGTTCAGTATAGGTATGAGGACAAGTTGGAAGTGGAGACTCATATCGAGAATGCAGCGGCGGGGAGCATGATCGTCAAGTTGTTGATCCAGCCAATCATTGAAAATTACATTGTGCATGGTTTTCGCACGAATGATGATGATAACCGGATTTCCGTCACAGCCGCAGAAGTAGATGGTGTAATCCGTATTCGTGTAAAGGATAACGGAAAGGGGATCTCCGCGGAGAGGTTACTTGAACTGCAAAACGCGTTGCACACGGGCGATGAAACTACTGAGACATCCGATCAATCTTTGGGTCTTAAGAATGTCCACGACCGCATACGTCTGAATTATGGCAGCGATTATGGTCTGCACCTGAACAGTGTGGAGGGAGAAGGATGTGAGGTGACGATCAGTATTCCATTCACAAGGGAGGAAGCGGGATGAGAAGTGTAATGTTGGTCGATGATGAGCCGCTGATTGTAAAAGGAATGCAAGCCATCATTGATTGGGATCAGAATAATATGCAGATTGCGGGTACGGCTTGCAATGGGTTGGAAGCGCTAGCAATGATGGACGAGGGACCTGTCGATCTGATTATTACGGATATCATGATGCCGCAAATGACCGGACTTGAGCTGATCCGGGAGATTAAAGAGCGCAGTCCATACACCAAATTCATTATTTTGAGCGGATACGAAGAATTTAAATATGTGCGGGAAGGCATCTCGCTGGGGGTAGAGAATTACCTGCTCAAGCCAGTCAATATGGACGAATTGGAAGCAACCATCAAGCATATGCAGCGCGACTGGGAGCAGGAGGAAATGCGCCAGATTCAGATGGATCAGAGCTGGAGGATTCTGCGCAACAATATTTTGCAGCGGTGGGCGAACGAGACCATTGACGCCAAAGAATTTCGGGAGCGTGCACAACTGCTGGAGATTCCCATGAACAAGTCCAGTTATTGTGCAGCCTCTCTGCGGATTGTAGGGGATGACGAAGGGAATGATCCGCAGATACACCTTGCAGGAATCGCTGAGAAGTGCGAGCTGCTCGGAAACCAAGGCCTCCCGGATGGCTGCGGGGTAATCTGCTTTCCCGATCAGGAAGGAGACATCATGCTGCTGTTCATTTCAGCCAGTATGGAAAATCATGATGAATGGCAGCTTCAGGCACTCAGCAGAATGAAGCAAGCGGTTGCCGAGGACACGGGTGCACGTGTATGGGGGATCATCGGCCAATCCGAGTCGACCTATCTGGGTTTTCCGAAGAGCTGCAAGTCCGTAAAGCTGTGGCTTCAGAACCATTTGTTTATGGATTGTGAAACCTTTATCATGCAAGTGGAGAGCGAAGAAGACGCCAATCCACATCAAGAGAAGCCTGGGCCAGCGATGGAGCAGTTCCACAAGCTGCTGCGGGATGGGGAAGGTACAGAAGTGGACCGGTTCATCGACGAATTCTTCATGGTTGAGGGTAAGGAACGCTGCTTCCCGAGAACACCGTTCTTTAATTCTGCCATCCAGCTTATGCTGGCTGCCAAGGAATTGGAGAAAACACCTGACTATGGGGAAATCTTTGGACCACTGTCCAGAATTCATACGCTCAGCAAACTGAAGCAGCTTGTGAGAAAAACGGTTCATCGTACGCTGAATACATATCACACCGCCGAGAAAACGTACAGCCCGCATATCATGGCTGTGTTGGAGGTGGTGAAGAATCACTACCAAGATGAGCTTTCACTAAAAACGCTTAGTCAGCGGCTGGAGCTCCATCCGAACTACCTCGGCCAATTATTTCAGCAAGAGGTCGGCACCACTTTTTCTGACTATGTAAACCAGTACCGAATTGAGCGCGCCACTCATTTGCTGTTATATTCGGACAAAAAGACAGCAGAAATAGCGGGCGAGGTAGGCTATTGGGACTCTACTTATTTTTACAGACAGTTCAAGAAATATGCTGGTGTTTCTCCCACAGAGCTGCGCTCCATCTACATGAAAAAATAAGCCGGGTTTACCGGCTGAATGAAGACACACCCCGTGCGGGTGTGTTTTTTTTGCTATGGAATTTATGCACGATCTTTAATTAATCCATCTATTTATTGGGTTTTTCAACTATCCCCAAATTGGTAGCGCTTGCATAATGGAGGAAGGAGTGAACGAGGAATCCAAAGCACCAAAAGGGCTTAGGTCTGCCAGTGTTGGTTATAGGGGATTAATACTGGGTGCAGCTAAGTGATAATGAATGCGATTATAAGGAGGGACAGCCGTGCTGGGCATCTTCAAAAGTCTGATGAAGAACAAGGCGTTTCTTCTGCTGGTACTGCCGGGAGCAGCGTGGTTTATCATTTTTGCCTATTTGCCAATGTTCGGAACCATTATTGCTTTTAAGGACTTCCGGATCCATCCGGGCGGATTTCTTGAAAGCGTTCTAAAAAGTGATTGGGTCGGGTTCAAGAACTTTGAGTTTCTATTCTCAACGAGTGACGCCTATATCATCACACGTAATACCATTCTGTATAACCTGGGTCTGATTTTTCTCGGGTTGGTGCTCGCGGTGACGCTTGCGATCATCATGAACGAGCTGTTGAATAAACGGCTGGCGAAGATTTACCAGACCGCAATGTTCATGCCTTATTTCCTGTCATGGGTTATTATCAGTTATTTCGTCTTCTCGTTTCTGAGTGTGGAAAAGGGTGTGTTCAACCAGATCATCATGTATTTCGGTGGAGATCCGGTTAGTTGGTACAGTGAGACAGGATATTGGCCGTATTTTCTCATTCTGCTCGGCCTGTGGAAAGGTGCAGGTTATGGCAGCGTAGTCTATCTGGCAGCAATCGCAGGTATCGACCGCTCTTATTATGAGGCAGCGATGATCGACGGCGCCACCAAGTGGAAACAGATCCGGTACATTACGCTGCCGCTGCTCCGACCGCTGATGATCATTCTGACCATTCTGGCGATCGGCGGCATCTTCCGTTCCGACTTTGGACTGTTCTATCAGGTTCCGCGGGATTCCGGTGCACTGTATCCGGTCACCAATGTCATCGACACGTTTGTATACCGCGGCTTGACCATTATGGGCGATACAGGGATGAGTACGGCGACAGGATTGTATCAATCGGTCGTTGGTTTGATTCTGGTCCTGCTGGCGAACTATGCTGTGCGTAAAATTGAAAAGGATTATGCCGTATTCTAGGCTGCGGCAAGGGGGGTGCTATCCATGAGTAACTTAAGCGAACCGATAAAGCGGGCATCTGCCCCTGCGAAGAGGAGCAGAAAGAAACCAAGAGATCTGAATGCCATTTCGCCGTTATCCAATGTGATTTTTAATATAGCGATCGGTCTGTTTGCCTTATCTTGTATCTTTCCATTTCTGTTCATCATCATCATCTCATTTACCGATGAGAAGACGCTGGCGATCAATGGATTTAAGTTATTCCCTGAAGTCTGGACGCTGGATGCCTACCGATTCCTTATGGAATCCGGGCAGCAGATGGCCCAATCGTTTGGGGTTACCTTAACGGTGACGGTTGTTGGAACCGCGCTGACATTGTATTTGGTCACCACGTATGCGTATGCCATCTCGCGTAAAAATTTTGCACAGCGTCGGTTCTTCAGCTTTTTGGCTTTCTTCACGATGCTGTTCTCTGGCGGTCTCGTTCCCAGTTACATTGTGGTTACGCAGGTGCTGCACTTGCGGGATTCGATATGGGCGCTGATTCTTCCGTCAATCATGAATGCTTTTTACATTATCGTTATGCGTACATTTTTCACGACCACCGTGCCGGATGCTGTCATTGAATCAGCCAAGATTGACGGGGCTACTGAATTCGGTATTTATACACGCATCGTACTGCCGATCTCGTTGCCAGGTATAGCAACCATCGGATTGTTCAGTACATTAGGATTCTGGAATGACTGGTTCAATGCACTGCTCTATATCGACAATGCGAATTTGATTCCGCTCCAGACATTACTGATTCGAATACAGAACAATATGGATTTTGTTGTGCAAAACAGCAGCCGGGTCGTATCCTACGATATTGCCTCGACATTGCCAACGGAGACCGTCCGCATGGCGATGGTTGTTCTGGCTACACTGCCGGTTGCGCTGGCGTATCCGTTTTTCCAAAAGTATTTTATACAGGGCCTGACCATTGGTTCGGTCAAAGAATAAGTCTGGTTGTGCCTGCCCCATAAAGGCAGTAACAATAACATTAATAAGGGGGATACACATGAAGACAAGAAAAATCGCACTGCTCATGGCTGCCTTAATGCTTGCTTTTGCTACGATGCTAGCAGGCTGCGGGGGCGGTAATACCAATGATACTAGCGGGAATGCGGCATCCGGGGGAGAGTCCGGCGATAAAGACCCGGTGGAGCTCAAGGTATATCTGATTGGTGGTCCACAGCGCGATCTGCCAATGGTGCAGGAGGAAATGAACAAATACTTAATGGAGAAAATAAATACAACCGTCGACATCACGATGATTGACTGGGGCGACTATTCCAAGCGGATGCCGGTTATTACCGCTTCGGGCGAAAATTATGATATCGCTTTCACCTCTTCGTGGGCTTATGACTATCTGCCAAATGCTACTAGAGGTGCATTCCTGCCAATCAATGACCTGTTGGATAAGTACGGTCAGGGCATTAAAGAACAGCTTGATCCACGATTCCTTACAGGATCGCAGATCGGTGGTCAAAACTATGCCGTGCCAGTCAACAAAGAGTTGGCTTCGCAATGGGTATGGCGCTTCAACAAGCAGTACGTGGATAAATACAACATGGACATCACCAAGATTCGTACATTAGAGGATCTGGAGCCTTACCTGAAGCAAATCAAGGACAATGAACCGGCGGACATCACTCCGCTGGCTGTTCCGAAGGGCTTTAAGCCTTATCTGGCATTCGACTTCCTGCTGGGTGACGAATTCCCGGTTGGTATCAACATGAATGGTGACACCGGTAAATACGTTAATGTGCTGGAATCCGAAGAGCTGAAGAGCTCCTTGAAAACCATCCGCAAATACTATCAGGCTGGTTATCTGCGCAAGGATGTAGCGACATTGGAAGGCATCGACAACATCAAGACGGGGAAATGGTTCGTTGATCGTGAACAGACACAGCCTTACGCCGAACTGGGATGGTCTAGAAGCGCAGGCTATGATATCGTGACGACACCGATGCAGGATCCGGTTATTTTCACCGGCTCGGCAACAGGTGCTATGCATGCCATTTCGGCGAACTCCAAGAACCCGGAACGGGCCATGATGTTCCTGAACTTGCTGAATACCGATCCGTATCTGCGTAACCTGATCAACTATGGCATTGAAGGTACACATTACAAAAAGATTTCGGATAATGTCATTGAGGATCTGCCAGCGATGAAGGACGGATTCCAGATGCCTGGCTTTGCCCTGGGTAACCTGTTCCTGACCTACATGCATAAGGAAGATCCAGCCGATAAGTGGGAAGCATTCAAAGAATTCAACAATTCCGCGAAGGTTGCTCCGAGCTTTGGCTTCAACTTCAATCCTGACCCGGTGAAGACGGAAGTGGCTTCCATCTCCGCCATCGTGAAGGAATTCTACCCATCCATTATGACGGGTGCAGTAGACCCGGATGAGCATCTGCCAAAAGCGATCGAGAAGTTAAAAGCGGCAGGTCTGGATAAAGTGATTGCAGAAGCGCAAAAGCAATACGATGAATGGAAAGCTGCCAATCCAAAATAAACCTGAAAATAAAGAAGACATGGAAACGTCTGTCCGGTTTTGATGGGCGTTTCTTTTTACCTGATTGAATTGCCAAAACTGGATTGGAGGGTATGGCATGAAAAAGCTTGGTGCCAGTCTTATATTTGTAATCGTGGTATGCGCTGCTCTTTCCTCAGCGGCCTTGGCGAAGCAACCTTATTCATCCTATTGGCTGCCTGAACAATTGCTTCAATGGAATCCAGCTTCCGACCCGGATGCGGCCTTCAACCGGAGCACCATTCCGCTCCAAAGTCGTTTCACGG
Organism: Paenibacillus pabuli NBRC 13638; assembly: GCF_001514495.1. Lineage (GTDB taxonomy): Bacteria > Bacillota > Bacilli > Paenibacillales > Paenibacillaceae > Paenibacillus > Paenibacillus pabuli. The sequence continues at coordinate 38,851 of NZ_BCNM01000013.1, read as the reverse complement.
GAGAGGGAGTTAATCCGAATGCAACGAAAGATCCCAAAGTCATGGCTTTGTCTGCGCTGAATCAGGGAACCAGCGGCGTTCCGTCGCAGGGCTCGGATACATTTTCCGCAAATACGTTCTCTTACTGGCAGTATGTTGACAAGCTCGTGTATTGGGGTGGCTCGGCGGGAGAAGGCATTATTGTGCCGCCAAGTGCCGACACGATTGATGCGGCACACCGGAATGGAGTGCCAATCATGGGCACAGTGTTCTTCCCGCCATCCGTATACGGTGGCAAATATGAGTGGGTGAAGCAAATGCTTCAGCAGAACAGCGATGGCTCCTTTCCGGCAGCCGATAAGCTGATTGAGGTGGCCGAGTATTATGGTTTTGACGGCTGGTTTATCAATCAGGAAACCGAGGGTGGAACAGCTGCAGACGCACAGTTGTTGAAAGCATTCCTCCGTTATCTTCAGGACCATAAGCCCGCGGGTATGGAGATCATCTGGTATGATTCCATGACCAGGGAAGGCCATATTTCCTGGCAAAATGCCCTGACGGACCGGAATGCCATGTTCCTGCAGGATAATGGCAGCAAGATATCAGACAGCATGTTCCTGAACTTCTGGTGGAATGATCTGGGCAGTTCTGCGGCCAAGGCCAAGAGCCTGGGCAGATCGCCATTCGAACTGTTTGCAGGGATTGATGTTGAAGCCAACGGATACGATACCAGTCTGAAATGGAACCAGCTGTTTCCTGAGGGCAAACCTGCTGTGACCTCGCTGGGCATATACCGGCCAGATTGGTCGTTCAACAGTGCCGACAGCATGTCCGATTTCTTTGCCCGTGAGAATCAATTCTGGGTAGGGCAGAACGGTAACCCGGCCAATACGGCGACAAGTAAGGCGTGGAAAGGAATTGCGAACCATGTGGTTGAATCTTCACCGGTGGACCAGCTTCCGTTCACGACCAGCTTCAATACGGGCAGTGGCGAGAAATTCTATGTCCATGGCCAGCAGGTACGGGATAGCGGATGGAATAACCGCAGTTTACAGGATGTGCTTCCGACATGGCGCTGGCTAGCAGAAAGTAAGGGCACGGCGCTGAAGCCTTCTCTCGACTGGTCGGATGCCTACTATGGCGGCAGTTCCCTCAAGGTAGCGGGTACGCTAAGTTCGGCAAATGCCACCCATCTGAAGCTGTATCAAACCGATCTGAAGATTGAGCCAGCTACCAAGCTGTCGATCACGTACAAAACGCAGAACAAGCCGAGCATGAAGGTTGGCCTGGCTTTTGCAGATCATCCGGACCAGTTCGTCTTTCTGGATGTAAAAGACAAAAAGGCAAAGGATTGGACGACGGACACCTTGAATCTGACGCCTTACAAAGGAAAGCGGATTGTGGCATTGTCTTTGTATTTTGACAGCAAGGAAATCATATCGGATTATGACATCCATATTGGTCAGATATCCATTCAGAACAATGCTAATCCAGTGAAGCCACTTGAAGCAGTTCAAGCATTGAATGTCATCCAATCCGATTTCCGCGGGGGCATTTACGGTGATGCCAGATTACAGTGGAAAGCACTGGATGAGGAAGTTCAGCAGTATGAGATTTACCGTGTGCTGCCCGACGGTAAAGAGACTTGGGTGGGTGCGACCGCCAATAACGTGTTCTATGTGCCTGAGATGAAGAGAATCAACGCAGAACAGGCGACTGTACTAAAAGTCGTGGCAGTGAATACAAACTATGAGCGCGGCCAGGCTGCCAGTGTGACCATCCAGTGGCCCGCGTATCCGAAGCCGGAAGCCGGGTTCAAGGCTGATGCAACGCTGATCGCACCGGGTCAGCAGGTGCATTTCACTGATCTCTCTTCCGAGGTGACGGAAGGCTGGTCGTGGACTTTTGAGAAGGGCAGTCCGGCTGTCAGTACGGAGCAGAATCCAGTGGTAACGTATGACAAGGAAGGCACGTACAGTGTGACGCTGACAGCTACCAACAGCTCGGGAGAGGATACGGTAACGAAGCAAGCTTTGATCACCGTCAGCAATGCTGCTTCTGGAATCCAAAATGTCGCTCTGGGCAAAAAGGCGACAGCTGACCATGCCTGTGGATCAGCGGAAGGTGCAGAAAAGGCCATTGACGGTAAAGTGACGGGCAACAGCAAGTGGTGCGCGCTGGGTAATCAGGCGCATTGGCTACAAGTCGATCTTGGCGAAGAACATCAGATTAGTAGTTTTGTCATCAAACATGCGGAGAGTGGTGGGGAGTGGTCCGGCTTTAATACGAGTGACTATTCCATCCAAGTCAGTTCTGACGGTGTGACCTGGGCCGATGTGGTCAACGTGCAAGGAAACGCCGCAGCCGAAACATCGGACGCGATTGCTCTGGTCACGGCCCGCTATGTGAAACTGAATGTGCTGAAACCGACGCAGGGCGGCGATACAGCAGCCCGAATCTATGAGTTTGAGGTTCGTGGGTTGCAGCCGTAGTTTGCGGTTGAGAAGGAACCAGTGTAGCTGTGAAATTAGCAAAAAAGGAACCATGCGGCCAATCCGGTTTCAATGACGGCTGGCTATCCCTGAATTAGCCGATTTTGTAATGGGTATACCGCACTGCATCAGACCATGGCTGAATAGGCCTGATTTTGAGGCTCACAGATCACTCGATCTTGTGAGTCTTTTTACGTCTATCTGGATTTGCTTACAAAGGTTTAAAAATCGTTGTTTTAGATAAAAAATCGGTTTTGCAATCAAAGACAATGCTAATGAAAAGTTTTATATTGTAGTTAAAAAGATAAGAAGGGAGTGAAACAATGAAGAATAGAAAGATCATGTTTGCTCGTCCGCTGCAAGTGGAGACGGTAGAAGAGGACTTTATTTTACCAGTCCTAGGTGAGAAGGAAGTATTGGTTAAACTGATCTATTCCCTCATCAGTCCGGGAACGGAGTTGGCCATGTTATCGGGAAAAGAAGAGTGGGCCAAGCTTCCCGTATGTCCGGGGTATGCGAGTGTAAGTGAAGTGATCGAGGTGGGACAGGGGGTACACCATGTTCAGCCCGGGGATGCTGTGTTTCATTATGGTCAACATGCTGAATATCAAGTAGTATCCACAGATCATGTTTTCATCAAGGTACCTGAGCACCTGGATCTGAAGTGGGTTCCCTTCACCCGCATGGCAACCGTGGCATTCACCTCCGTTCGTGTATCCAGTATTGAACTTGGGGATGTTGTGGGCGTGACGGGGCTTGGATTGGTAGGGAATTTGGCTGCTCAATTGGCACGCCTTCAAGGTGCAACTGTGATTGGCGTGGACCTGTCACCAGAACGAATTCGAACTGCCCAGACATGTGGGGTTGACTATACGCTTCATGGCGGAGAAGATAAAGTAAAAGAAAAGATTCACGCCATAACGAATGGAGCAGGTGTATCCACTCATATTGAGGCGACGGGTGTACCCCGTGTAGGTGTTCAAAGTCTGGAGTGGATCGGGAAGCTGGGAGAGATTATTTTCCTGGGCAGTCCACGAGGCGAATATCACACGGATGTCACCGATATATTGAACTACTGCCACCTGTATGGACGAGGCTGCATTACGTTTAAGGGGGCACATGAATGGCGCTTCCCGGTTGAGCCGAACGAATTCGTCAAGCATTCACTGGTGAGAAATTCGAACATTGTATTTGAACTGATGTTAAGGAACAAGCTGCATATCGAACCATTGATCAGTCATGTGATGAAACCGGAACAAGCGCAAGAAGCCTACGAGGGTTTGAGAACAAATAAAGACCAGTATAACGGTGTACTGTTTGACTGGTCCTAGGAGGAGATTGGAATGATTAGAGGGTTAACAAGAGCAGGCTTGGGGAACATCGAGTCGAGTGAACAATATATTACGAATGCTGCAAAATACGGATTTCAGTCTGTAGATTTGAATCCGCTCTCATTTATTGAAGAGGTTGGGAAGGAACAGGCCAAACATCTGTTGGAAAGCAATCAGGTGATCATCGGTTCATCCGACCTGACCGTGGACTGGAGAACCACAGATGAACAGTTTCGTGAAGGACTTCAATCCCTGGTTCAAATGGCAGAAGCCTCCGCTTCGTTGAACTGTTACAGCTGTTGCACCTATATTTTACCTTCCACGGATCAGCCAGCAGCATCATTTATGGCGGCAGCTACCAAACGATTGAGATTGTGTGCAGATATTCTGGACGCATATGGAATAAGACTAGGCCTGGAGTTTGTCGGCTGCCATCATCTGCGAACCCAATGGAAGAATCCATTTATTTGGAGTGTGGAGGATACGCTTGATTGGATCGAAACAATTCATGCCCCGAATGTAGGGTTATTGGTGGATTCCTATCATTGGCATACGAATGGATTACAGATCGAAGAAGTGTTGGATCTGAAGAAGGAACAGATTGTCCATGTTCATATCAATGATGCCTATGATCTCCCGATTGAAGAATTGTTGGATTATGAGCGTTTATACCCTGGCGAGGGCGTAATCGATCTGCAGGGATTCTTAAAGAATCTAAAAGCGATTGGTTACAATGGTGTCGTATCTCAAGAGGTGCTAGCACCGACGCCAACCCTTGATACAAATGAACTGTTTGCCAAGTCCAAAGCAGGCTTCGATAGCGTGTTTGCCAAAATATAAACCGGATCAGTGAGAAGAGCAGTTGGGAGGAATGCAGGTGTATGAGCCATGGATGAATAGCATTTCGCCATTCGTAAGAGCGGCAAGAATGACGGAATCATTTTCTTTGGCAGGGGAATGGATAGACCACGATCATGTGTATACCTACATCGAACAAGGGGAAGCGGAATTTTTCTTGAGTGGTGTGAAATACCTGGTCAAAGAAGGCGATATCGTGCTGATGCATCCATTCATGTCTCATATCATTCGGTCCACCTCCACACAGCCATTGATTCAGTATATTTTTCATTTTGATCTGTATTATGTGGAAGAGCGAAGTGTATTGAAAACTACGAGTGCAACGCATAGTGATAGACCCGATCCGGCGGATAGGGAAATGAAGCTGGCTTCCATACGCCCAATCTCTCATTTGCAGCTAGCCGATCGAATTGAATGGAAAAAGAGATTTGCGCTCATGCATCAGGAGTTTCAGGAGCAGCGGGGAGGGTCTTCGTTAATCACGAAATCCATATGTTTGGAATTGCTGCATTTGTTTTTCAAAAATCAATCCGAAGATCAGGACCAAGAGGGAAACATGACCAAGGGGTGGGCATTCATCGAAAAGTCGATTCGTTATATTCATGAATGCTACGCCGACCCTCAATTAAATAATGCTGCCATCAGTAGTCATGTTGGTGTATCGACGAACCATTTATCGCATTTGTTCAAAAGCAAGCTGGGGATTACTCTCCACAAATATGTGACACATATCAGAATAGAGCAGTCCCAGAAAAGAATTATGGAAGGAACACATAATCTAACCCGGATTGCCGAGGAGGTTGGCTTTTCGAGTATTCATCTGTTCAGTCGATCTTTCAAGGCCGCTGTAGGTATCACTCCCAGCAAATACGCAGCGATGAAATCGAGGATAGAGTGAACTCAGTAAAGCTAATACGTCCGTATGACAGCAGTGATGACCATAAATAATAGCCCATACATATGTATGGGCTAGTGGTGTTTCACGGTGTATAGGATTGAAGTAGACGTTGAAGCGCACTTCGAACATCCCCTTGAAAATGACCCCCATGATAGCAAATCAACGTATCGATTTCATATCCAAGCAAACGTTGTACAGAGCGAACCGCTTCCTTCAGGTCCAGTGTATGCTGGGGATTGGCGATTCCGAGCTCCCCATTGTTCTCAATGACCACAGCATCACCAGCGATCAGGGTACGAATGGAGGGAAGGTAAATGGATATGTGCCCTGGTGTATGACCAGGTGTCTGTATAATCTCTATGCCTTCACACCATGGCAGTAGCTCATGATCATGAACCGTCTGATCAACCGGACTTGGTTCAATCATTTCCAACGTACAGATGAATTCCTTCGCTGCTGGCTGGTCTTTTTCAGGTAGAAGGCTAAGCGTTGCTAGCGCTTGCTCCAGCCGCAATGAGGTTCTCGTGCCATCAATATATGGAGCTTCCTGTTCATGCGCGATAATCCGGATATCGGGATGGGTTCGCTTGATCTCTGCGAGAGAGCCTACATGATCCAGATCATGATGGGTAATGATGAGGCCAGTTAGATTGGACAACGACAACTCATGTCTATTCAATGCTTTTTCAATATATGGAACGAAGCCGGCGTAACCGCAATCTACCAGAAAGGAATGCTGTTGATTACCAATTAGGGCAGGTGTAATAACCTGTGGTATCCCGTTGTATTCAAATTCGATACTAAGTGGTTTAACGTATAAACACATGAAGTAAAGGCACCTCCTGATTTGAATCCTTCAGAAACAGATTACCGTATGCTCTTAACAACGAGCAAGGACATACATGATGCAGTATTAATATTGTCCGTGTTTATGCTGGAGAAGGATACGGCGGATACTGCGCTCTGTCAGGTAGTACTGCTGTGCCAGAAGACGAACAGAAATTCCAGAATGATGAGCCTCAGCGATCCCCTTATTGCGTTTTCGTAACATGGCTCTTGAACCGGAACATGCTCCCCATGGTTTCTTATATTCTTCCTGGACCGGGATATACAAATAGGTTCCCTGGATATATTGTTGAATGCGCTGCACCAGTTCTGCTGGCAGTACATAGTCTGCATTTTTGTATTTCATCTGATTTTGCTCCTATCTATATAACGTAATGGATATATAGAGGGGCAAAGCTCTTACCTTCAATGCTGTTAGAAAAGGCTCCAGGCAAATATGGAAAGAATGCTCTGCCCAGAGCCGGATGCATCGATTCGAACCATCCCATCAGCTCCTTTCTTAAGTTCAGGATGATGTGCAGATGAACGTGATATATATTTAAAATTGGCATTCTATTACACCGGAAGGGGATAGTCAACCGAATGTTTCTTGACCTTGCTGTGAAAGGGTGTTGTGTAGTTGCTAACTAAATATAAAAGATATATAGTATATTAAGAAAAGAAATAGTTAGGATGAATGAAATGGCATACTCTACAGCCTTATCACAGGGAATCTCTATTCTACTCTATATTCACGCTCTATCCGAGGAGAACTGTTCGAATTTTTTGTCCACTAAGTTGATTTCGGAGCAGCTCAATATTCCGGTTCCTACGACGGTAAAAGTCATTCGCAACCTGAATAACGCCAAACTGACGGTCGCAAAAGAAGGTGCCAAGGGTGGCATATTGCTTGCCCAGCCTTTGTCGGAAATTACGATGTTGGATGTATTCCTGGCGGTTGAACCCGGCAAAGATTTGTTTAAAATCCATACCGATGTAACACTCCACGGGCAAGATGTGGACGACGTGAAACAAAAGGTCATTCATCATCTTGAAGGCGCGGAGGTCGCCATGCAGAATTATTTAAAAGACATACGGTTAACCGATCTGTTTCATGAAGAAAGAAAGGGTTAGCCTCTTTTTTTGGACTTAACTAGATATAATAAATATTTAGTATATTTCGTTATTTTGAGAGGAGCAGTCAAAATGAATTTGCAAACAAAAGTGGTTGAAGCCAGAAACGGAGTTCCTATTCCCCAACTGGGTTTTGGGGTTTACAAAATAACGAAAGAAGCAGAATTCACAACAGCGATCCGTGAGGCCATTCAGGTCGGGTACCGACATTTTGATACCGCCCGGATCTATGGGAATGAGAAAGCGCTGGGAGCAGAGATCCGGCATAGTCAGATTCCGCGCCAGCAATTCTTCATCACGTCGAAAGTCTGGAATACGGATCATGGCTATGAAGCGACCAGGAAAGCTTTCCAGAAGACGATAAACAAGCTGGGTGTCGATTACCTTGACATGTACTTAATCCATTTTGCCTCGCCAAAGTATATCGAAACGTGGAAAGCCATGGAGGAATTATACGAGGAAGGCAAGATCAGAGTCATTGGGGTCGCGAACTTTGAGATTCAACATCTGGAAGAATTAAGGAAGCACGCGAAAATCTTGCCGATGATCAACCAGATCGAGACGCACCCGGAATTTCCTCAGAATGAACTGCATGCCTATATGGACAAATATCAGATTTTGCATGAGGCATGGGGTCCATTGGGGCAGGGAAATAAAGTGTTATTGCAGCATCCGGTATTGAAGGAAATCGCTGATCATCATCGCAAGACGGTGGCTCAAGTGATCTTGCGTTGGCATCTGGAACGGGGCGTCATCCTGATTCCCAAGTCATCCAATCCGAAGCGGATCAGAGAGAATAGTGAGATCTTTGATTTTGAGCTGTCCGCTGCGGAAATGGAGAAGATCAGCCGTCTGAACTCGGGTAAGAGGTATTCTATCCATCCGACAGGTTATATTGTGAATCCAGTTTTTAATACATTGATGAAGCTTTTTATCTAGGAAAAATCCCTTTCCGAAATCCATCTACGATAATGTGGCCTTCGGTCCACGACAACATGGCATTCATGGCAAAAAGAAACTGGATGAAATCGTGGAACAGAGCCTCCGCTCTGCTGTCTTGTGGGACGAGGTAAAAGACAACCTGAAGCGTTCCGCATTAAGCCTGTCCGGAGGTCAGCAGCAGCGCCTCTGCATCGCACGCGCATTGGCAGTGGAGCCGGACATTCTGCTGATGGATGAGGCTAAGGCATCGCTTGATCCCGTCTCGACCTTCAAAATCGAGGAATTGGCTCATGAGTTGAAGGAACGTTATACTATCGTGATGGTCACACACAATATGCAGGTTTGGGTGACGGTGGATTGATAAGAGATGAAGTCTTTCAGATTGTTATCTGGAAGGCTTATTCTGTCATCCAATTGTTGGAATTCAATATTTTTGATATTATCAAGTACATCACTTAACAATGAAGCCTGTAGCAGACAAGGAGTACATAGAATGAAATTTTTATTTGAATTGATGTTATCCATGCTTTTATTAACGAATGGTTCAAGTGGTGAACCGCTCACGAAGGGAGAAATTCATAGTTATCTCAAAACCCATCATCTGCAATACGCAGATGTCAAAATCGTGAATGATCACTCCGCACTCTTAGTTGATGTAAAAGGGGAAAACGCTAGTGCATCCATGCTCACCAAATCATCAAAGAATAAGCTTGTCATGCAACCGAATCAGTATGTATGGAAGGAAGATGAGGAAGGCATTTCGATAGAAAAGTTGGGGGATTACCTTTGCATCGTTATTCACGACAAAGCTCTGATCCATGACATGGATTTTGTTAACATTGTTTATTGGGATGACAATAAGAGCGAGAGAAAGGACCGTTACTATTGGAATGGCAAACGTGCTTTGATTATTCCTATGCCGCTGAAAGATGGATATATTATTGTGAATCTCTATGGGAATGACGGATTTATACATGAAAATCAGGAGTATTATCCTGCTGTACCGGTATATGTAGAGGGTACTACTCCAAAGTAATGAAGCTGAACCTGCAAAAGCCGAACATCTAAATGTCGGCTTTTTTGATTATATAAAAATTCTAATGATTAAAAGGTTCAATTATTCCAGCAGACCACGCTGCTCCAGTAATTGTGTTGTAACATTCCACAGCTTATTTTGCATTTCAGCATTTCCGCCTGGATACACAGGAGTTATGGATGCTCCGCTTCCAACATTGAAATACCCTCCCGTAACTTCTCCAAAACTCGGCTCCACAGCCAATCGAGTCATAATGTCTGCACCCCGGCGCGGGTCGCCGATATGCAAAAACGTTAGAATGCGCTCTAGCACACTCGCAAACCATAACTCTCGTCCAAGACCCGTAACATTAAAGCCTGGATTTAAAGCATTCACTCGGATTCCAGTTCCATCCCATTGACGGGCAAGTTCGCCAGTAAACATAATATTGAGCAGTTTGGTCTTGCCATAGATGGCGGAGGAGCCGCGTGCAGTAAAGGGATCGGTATCCGTCAAGTCATAGGGCAGTACCAGTTTGCCATGATTCCGCGAGGCTTCAGATGCAACATTGACGACACGGGCATGGCCAGCCTGCATTAGAGAAGTGTGCAACGTGTGCGTTAACAGCCAAGGTGCCAAATAGTTCACGGCGATCATCTCGGCAAATCCTTCGGAAGTGACTCTCTGTTCAAAAGCATGAAGACCCGCATTATTTAAAAGTACATCGATCCGCGGATAAGCAGCTGCAATTTCAAGTCCAATCCGTTTTACATCGTTCAGTACAGATAAGTCCCCGAAGAAAAAATCGATCTTGGTGGATGGCGCGATCTCCCTGATTTTGTTTCTGGTGGCATCGGCGCGTGCCTGGCTTCTGGCTGTGAGTACAAGATGTGCACCGCGTTTGGCAAGTTCAATGGCGGCAAGCTGCCCCAGTCCACTTGTTGCTCCGGTAATTACAATAATGGGTTGTGTTGTTTTCATAATAGGTCTCCTTTTGACACGAATAGGGTCGAGTTATATAATGGACATAAATCAACTATATAATTTAATTGATATTTGTCAACTATATATTCGTAAGCCTACTTTGATGTATCGAGGAGAGGGGAACAACAATAATGAGTGAAAATCCGGTTAAAACCAAAGATAGAGAAACTCTGGAACTGGCACTTGGTGAGCAGATTCATGCGCTGATTAGTGCTTCACATGCGCTTAATGTTCGGTCTGCCGAGCGTTTTGATGCGACCTTGCAGCCTGCTGCTTTTCATCTGGTGCGGTGGTTGTACTCTTACGGTCCTGCAAGCGCCGCAGCTTTGGCAGAAGCGACGGCTATGGACCGCAGTTCGGTAAGCCGTTTGATTAAACAACTTGAGCAAGCGGGGTATGTGAGCAAGGAGCCAGACCCCGAAGATCGGCGCGGCATTTTGCTGTCTTTGACGGAGCTTGGTCAACAATCGACGGTGAGTGCGCTCAAAGAGAAGGAGTCCGCCTTTTATGACCGTATATCCAGATGGGATGATAAGGAGCTGGAGAGTTTCACCAACATGCTTCGGCAGTTTAACGGGTTGGATGGTTAGTGAGAGGTATCATCATAGTTTCCATGGAAGCTGTGGAAGCTTATATCGGAAAAAGGTAGTGTTTTCTTTTCTTACATAAATCCAAGGTGGTGGGACGGGGGTCCCTATTGCTTTATATAAGGCCGTCCCTTCATCGCTTGTTGAATATCCCTCGACACTTTGGATGTCGTTAAAATTAATCTTTCCCTGGTAAGATAACGTTTGTCCTTGAACAATGACATGGGGTGCACCTGCAATGACTCTTTTCGTTGTGTTGAGGATCCCTACTTTACCTACAGAGTACATGATCAATTCGCTTAGTAATAAAATACTAACTAAGATAACAATGCTCACAATCCATCGTCTTTTTCTCATTGGTGTAACCTCCACTAATTAGGAATCAATCCTTACTTAGTTGTGTCTTTTAATGACATGATCTCGTCGATTAGATGCGTAGACCCCGTGAATTTACCGTTGGTTATTGTCCCTTTGGAGAATTCGGATGGTTTAATCCCGATATGGATTTCAGAAGAACCGATTTTCTTCTTATAATTGATATAAGTATCAAAGAAGTACCCATCCCCGGTTAACTTGACATCGAAATTATAGTTTTCCATGTTAATTTGCGTCTTGTTATCAGTATAACCTAGCGAAACAACATCAGAAGAACGAGTTGCGTAATATCCTTGGATTAGATTTCCTTGGCTGAGTGTTCCTTCATTGATCGTGTATTTATAGTCCCAAATATGATCGTGAACTTCCCCGGTTTCCCAAGTTCTCTTCATCATAATCTTCAAAAGGTACACCCGCTCCTTTGACTAATTTATATGTATACTTTCCTACGCCTTGACGCTTTCCATTCACCCAATCTCCTGAATACACTTCAAATTCTCCCCAGCGGGCTGTTCCTTTTCCATGAGGCTTCCCGTCTAAAACTTCGCCATAGTACGTTGCTCCATCTGACAGTTCTAATCTTACTTTCTTCGATGCTGCTTCTGTTGGAGTAGAGCTTAATGATAGTGTAATTAGCGCTATGATAGTTAACGCCAAACCTGGATAAAATCTTCTCAAAAGTGTGCAACTCCTTCTATGTAATATGAACTGGGCGTAATATGCCATCTTCAACATTATCGGTTTATTGGGAGAATCTTTCTAGTTTAAGTATAAAGTGGAGAATGCCCACATTTCACAACCCGTTAACTCCCGCTTCACAGAAGTAAACATGTAAAAGCTACAGGCCATTCCGCTATACTTCAAGCTTGTGGAAGAAGAGTATCGATCCGATGTGGAAGCTGCGCTATTACACGCCACATCCGGGAGACAACTTAAGTCAGGGGAGATTGGACTACGCTTTTTATTTGGTGCTCTGGCAGGGTTGAAACGAAATGATATCGTCTTTGATATGATGATGCAGCCAGAACATCCAAGTTATATTCGATTTGTTGAGCGTGGAGAAACTGCAATGCCCGAATTTTGGACGGACGATTCCCGTTCTCGCAACCATGATAGGATGGGGCATATTCTGGAATGGTTATATAAGGAATTGCTCGGAATATCATCGTTAAGTGACAGTTAACAGTGACCATTCCTCCGAATACCTATGGCAGGGTTAAGTTACCTATTATTTTAGATCAAGCAGTGGTTATGGAGGGGGGAATTCCAATCGACTATGATGATGTGCAAGAGCATGGTCGTCCATATGCAATAATCGGAATTCAATCGGGAAGTTATCGGTTCACAGTGGATGGACAGTAATATAATGTTAGTGAAATAAGAGAAGGGATGTCCCCTCAAGGTCTTAAGCCTTGTGAGACATCCCTTCTTAAATATGAAAAGCTACTGATCTTAAACAGTTAGTATATCTACTCCCAGAGCTGGAAGAGTCAACTTCTGATCCAATCTTTCGCTGGTCAACAAGCTGTGATAAGGAACGTCCAGTGTAATCTCTCGTTGCTCATTCGTCAAATTGATCAGGAACAGAAAGCTTTGCTCCCCCTTCGTTCGAATCGACAGCTCGACACCTTCCGGCAGCCGGATCTTGGGCGCCAAATCCTTCTCCTTCAATATGTCTTCAAACAGCTGATAGAAATACGATGGCTCCGGCCAAGTGCCGACATAATACACTTCACCTTCACCAAGCTTATTGACAGTAACCGCCGGTACACCCTCGTAAAAGTCGTTGTCATACCAGGCGATCGGCTCTGCACCTCGCAGTTCCAGTAGATCACACCATTGCTTCGCAGCGAATGTCTTGCCCTCCGCGTTCCGTATCCGATGCTCACTGTTGCCGATTGCATCATATTCACTTACGACAACACCCGCCGCTTCCGCCAGTAGCCCAGGTAGAGGCAGCATCTCACATACGTTCCGCATGTTCTTCACGCCAGTCCGATTGGTGAGAACAACCGTACCACCCTTGGCTGCGAATCGCTCCAGTCGCTGTGCTACTTCTTCACTTAATAGGAAGAGAGAAGGGACAATGACCAGGTTGTACCCGTCGAGCTCCTCGGTCCAGTTGATAACGTCCGTACCGACGCCCATTTTCAGCAATGCATTATGCATAGAGGACAAATTGTCTATATAGTGCATTCCCCCTTCCGCCTGCGGTTGAAGGGAAAGCGCCGTATGCTGATCATGCGAATGCAGGATCGCAACCTGGGTAACAATGGTCGAGTCGGCCAGCAGTTCTCCTAACTGGTTCACCTCGCGAGTAAGCTCCGCGAACTCCCTGAACCTACGTCCAGGAACATTGCTATGGTCGATAAGCCCATGCCAGAACTGTTCAGCTCCAACGGTAGCACTCCGCCAGCGGAAATGAACGACCATATCCGCACCGCGAGCGATTGTCTGCCAAGAACGAGCACGGATCAGTCCAGGATAGGGGGTGCGTTGAATCGGCATCCAGGCGCCCTGTGCTCCGCTGAGTTGTTCCATTACCCAGAAATTCCGGCGTTTGATGCCGCGAACTAAGTCCAGCGTAAGTGCTCCGTTCCTCGGAAACCGATCGCCATAATCGCGATACAGCTCATTCGGATAATAATCGACAGAGACGAAGTCCAATTCGTTGTGCAGATCATAATAGTCCAAGCTATTGGGATATTGCCACATGTTATGCGTCACGAATTGACCGGGACAGTTACGGCGTAAAATATCAAGCTGCCATCCCAGCAGGTGGCCTACGCTGTCGGAACAGAACCGCTTGTACTCCAGAAGATAGGAAGGATTCATCGGTTTGCTGGTGCCGAGAGGTGTTGTTACCTCAGCCCAGCTGCTGTACTCGCCGCTCCAGACGACCGTACCCCACTCCCGGTTCAATTCTTCCAGATTGGAGTAACGCTTCTGCAGCCAAGCGACAAATGCACGATTACATGTATCACAATGGCATTCCTGGTAGTGCATCTCGTTATCGATTTGCCAGCCAATGATGGCGGGATGCTTACCATAGCGCTGTGACATCGCTTCCACAAATTTGGAGCCCAGCATTCTCAAGGAATAGCTGTTGTTGCAACGATGTCCACGCACACCTGGCCGAATGATTTGACGTTGCTCATCCATGGGCAGCACATCGGGATAACGGGTTGTCATCCAGTTTGGCGGGGTATTGGTGGGGGTGCATAACACAATTTCCATGCCACGCGAAGCGAATACTTCTATAGCCGCATCCAACCATTCAAACTGATAATCACCCTCGGTCGGTTCCATTCGGCTCCAGGCGAACTCCGCCATTCGCACAACAGCAACCCCCGTCTCTTGCATAAGTAGGGCATCTTTCTCCCATAACTCCGGGGTCCATTGCTCTGGATAATAATCAATTCCTATCTTAATTGTCATCCTGTGATCTCCTTTATTTATCAATATATTGCGATTATATGCTATATTAATTGGAGTGAATATCTTAAAAAATTAATATGATATAACAATATTAAGATAATAGGAGAGTTAGTCGCATGCCTCTTCCCAATCGCAATTTCCCAGTATTATCTGCCCGAGATAAGCTGCTTCCTTTTTATTTGCTTGGCATCGGCCTGCATCATGAACAGGAGCACATATGCCGAGACCAAGGCATTCAGGATTATCAGTGGATACAATGCCGCAGCGGAGTGGGCAAACTCAAGCTAAGTGAAGCGGAACATATCGTCAAGCCAGGCATGGGCATGCTGTTGTTCCCTGGACAGAAGCACGAATACTATGCGCTATTCGAGAGCTGGGAAGTCGACTGGATCATTTTTGATGGCAATGGGTCAGCGAGCTTGTTTGAAACCGTTGGTATTGTCGACACATGCGTATACACGCTTTCATCGCCTGAATACCTTCTATCCCGAATGCGGGAGTTGCTGCAAGCTGCCTTAACACCACAAGAGCAGACATTAAGCAATTACGCCTGCTCCGCCATCCTCTATACCTTATTGACAGAGATTATTCAACGCGTGTCTGTTGAGGGCAGCGATACGGTTGGGCAGCAGTATGAGCGATTAAAACCGGTTCTGGATTATATTGAACAGCATTATGCTGAAGAGATTACTTTGCCAACGCTGGCTGGACTGATCTGTGTCACACCGGAATATTTCTGTCATTTGTTCAAGAAGACGACAGGCATTCGTCCCATCAGCTATGTTAATCAGGTAAGGGTCAACAAGAGCAAGGAACTGCTGCTCGACAATGTGCAGCGTGGGATGGAGGATATTGCTCGTCAAGTCGGCTTCGAATCTGCCAGCTATTATGGAGCAATCTTCAAGAAGTTCGAACGACTTACACCCGGCGCCTTCCGCCGCAGTTATCAGAAGTCATAACGTATTTGCTTCGCAAATGCAGCAAGCTAGAAATCCTCCACAAGCAAGGTCAAAGTGCGCGAACCATTGCAAAAGAGGTGGGAAGGCACCCTTCGACGATTTGTCGTGAATTGGATCGTGCTACTTCATCGTAACCCTATCATGCAGAGCAGGCTCAGAGCGCTTATGAGGAACGTCGTAAAGCTTCGATCTCACCCGGTAAATGGTCCGAAGCCATCGCTATTTCCTTGGAGGAAAAACTACAGGCAACGTGGTCTCCAGAGCAAATCACGGAACGTTTCCGCATCCAAGGCTTGCCGCCGGTCTCCTTTAAAACCATCTATCGCTGGCTCTACGCTGGGCGTCTGGTTCGAGGCACGTTACAGGTTCTTCGGCACAAAGGAAAGCGTCAGAAACCGGCTGAAACTCGCGGTAGATTTCTCATAGGAAAGTCTATTTCCCATCGTCCGAAGGAGGTTCGTTCCCGTGAAACATTTGGGCACTGGGAACTGGATACCGTCGTATCGGGTCGCGGGAAAAGTAAAGGATGCGAAGCCACGCTCATTGAACGCAAAATCCGTCTGTATACCGCCATTCTCATGCCTGATCGCCCCGCCTTGTCCATGAAAATTGCACTTGGTGTAGCCATCTCACAGTATCCTACAGGTACTTTTCTCACAGCCACGATTGATCGGGGAAAAGAGTTTGCATGCTATGCCAATCTGGAAACAAGCCATGACCTGCACGTTTATTTTGCTGATCCATATTCGTCTTGGCAACGCGGTTCCAATGAAAATGCGAATGGCTTGCTTCGAGAGTTTTTCCCGAAAGGCACCGATCTCACTCAAGTGGAGGATGAAGATCTCGCCGGTTCACTAGATCTAATTAACCACAGACCACGAAAATGCTTGGGTTGGAGAACCGCTCACGAATCTTTCACAGAGGAACTGTCGCACTTGGTTTGACAATCTGTCTTTGTTAAAAGCATCACGAGGGATACAGATCGATTCAATTATCCCATACTTAATGAAGTAATCACTAAACTAACAGAGCACTTTAGTTCAATAAATTAAGGAGCAGTATCGCTGGCGGCGACTGCTCCATTTTTTTATTACGTTACTTTCGCGACACTTGGCGTGGGTATCCCTTTACTGATTTCACTCGCCGAGTTTATCCGTATTCGTAAGAAAGATCTTTACTATATTCTAATGGCAGAGAGGTGGTCACGAGGGTTCGTTATCTCTGTTGCAGTAGGCGTAGTCACAGGAACAGCAAGTTCGTTGACCCGTTCAAGCAATGCTGAGTACGGCAACATTCTCCAAGGTGTTTCATGTATTAAGTTCGGCCTATTTAACAGGAGGTGCTCTGCTGGCAGGGTTTTGGTAGGGAACTTTTGTCGAGGGACAAGAACATAGTCCCATTGAAGTCGCTATTTTAGCGGCTTTTTTGTTTTATCGGTACAAGTTCATGTCCCGAGCCAAGGACAAGAACTTGTACCGATTAGATGTCTATCTAAATAAAAAGCGATGTAGTCAAAGCCTCAATAGGCGACATAATAAAGGGGATTTTCCACACTCAGTTCATTGCTGAAAAGGTTAAGAACATGGTACCAATTTCGATTAGAATATTATCTGTTCCATATAAGCTAACGGGCAGGTTAGTTTCACCAAGCCCGACCGAATTTGATTAAGGTAGCAGTAATTGACCTTCAAATTAGGATGTGTAATGATGAAAACAGGTGATTACTTATGACAGAAAATAAATTAACGACCAATTGTAAACATTCGAAAAAACAAGGTGGAGCTCGCCCTGGTGCTGGCCGAAAGCCAATAGGCATCACGCGTAAAATCTCGCTTACCTTGCCAGAGGAATGCTGGGATGAAATAGACCGTTGTTGCGGCAAAGGCAATTACTCTGTCTCCGAGGTACTACGATCCATTATTGAAGACAACTTGCATAAGGCAGACTTGCTATAAAGGGAGTGATGTTATTTTCAATCAAGGTTACATAGATGTTCAGGGCGGAGTTCTATTTTATGAAAGCAAAGGTAGTGGAGAGCCGATTGTGTTTATTCATGGCAACTTCAATGATCATCGGATTTGGGAAGAGCAAATGCGGATGTTTTCCGCCCATAATTTCGTTATAGGTTATGATTTGCGAGGCTATGGATATTCTGACACTCCACGGACTTTCTTCTCTAATGTGGAAGATCTGAAGTTGCTACTTGATGCACTTAGGTTGCCAAAAGTAAACTTAGTTGGTTCATCCATGGGGGGCAGCGTCGCAATTGACTTCACTCTGACCTATCCCGATCGTGTTCACCGTCTCATCTTGGCGGCACCTTCAGTCAGCGGCCGTAACTATCCCGCAAGTATGCTATGGCAGGGAATTAAGCAGCATTTTCAGGTAAAGCTGAATGGAAGCGAAAAAGCTATTGAAACTTTTATCACTAATCCATTTTGGCGATATTACTTTCCTGCTTCCAAAAAAGAAAATGCTTGGCTAAAAACAATTGACAACGTGCGAAACACTAGTAACTTTTGCCGCTTCCCCCCAAATCTTTCACGCGTCTCAAAGCCTTATGCTGCCAATCGATTAGAGGAAATCCGTCAATCGGTTCTAATCATTATTGGCGAACTTGATCACTTATTCAATAGGGAGACAGCTGAAATCCTGCATACAGAAATAAAGAATTCGACAAAAATAGTGATACAAGATTGTGGTCACCTTCCGTTTATAGAAGAACCTGAAACGTTTAGTTCTAATTTAGCAGAATTTCTTAGAATGGAAACCTATGATTAGAAACGCGACTTAGTAAAAT
The DNA here is from genome assembly GCF_001514495.1 of Paenibacillus pabuli NBRC 13638. Taxonomy (GTDB): domain Bacteria; phylum Bacillota; class Bacilli; order Paenibacillales; family Paenibacillaceae; genus Paenibacillus; species Paenibacillus pabuli. Next base: position 20,234 of record NZ_BCNM01000013.1, on the reverse strand, counting down.
GAAACAGAGAGAATAAGTTTTAACAACATGACATGCTTTGCACAGAGATTATTTGGTTTGACTCTAATAACAACGCAGTGTCATGCTGGTAATTTTCAGTGTGCAAATCTTATGTGGATGATAATAAGTAGTTTAACTAATACACGATTTTGATTACGCTAACGGGCAGGATAGTTTAATGGCAGTAAAGTAACAGGTGATCACCCTAACACCTGAATCATACAGCGGCATTCCAGGATATTTGTGTCCTACAATGCCGCTGAGTTTCTATATCCCTTTAGTTGCTCAAATGCTGACAAAGCTCCATCGAGCCAATCACGCGGTTTTTTATAAGGGGACTTAAGCTACAAGTAGTTTCGCTGTTGTACTAATTACTGTACAAAAAAAGACGCTACAAAAGTCGGTTGATAAATATGTAAAAAATTGAGTATGTATAATACGCCAGAACGGAAGCCAGCCATATTCCTAATAGACCACTAGCGGTGGTGGAAATTCCCTGAATGGTGAACAAAATCCGAATTTTTCTTCACCCTCTTGCAACTTCTCTCTAGCACATTTCAAGACCTTAATATGGAGTAAGACTGAGTATGATCTTCATATACCAAGTAAAAGAAATCGTTAACAAAATGTAAAGCAATGCAGATATATGTCAAATTTTTAATAGGCGCTTTCATTGCGTTGACCCTGCCCTCAAAGTCTCTTATATTTACTCCCGACACAACAACTCAGAACGGTGGTGGGATGATTTTGTTCAACGATAAAGGAAAGAAAATGCTTGCTATGCTTACGCTTATACCACTGGCTACGGGCCTTGTAATGGGAGCTTTCCCTGCTGCGGTAACTTATGCGGATGCGGGAGATAACACACCAACCAACAGCTCGGCGACAGGTTCATGGCAAACGGGAGATTTGCATGTACATACGTTTGAGTCCGATGATGCGCAGAATTCGCTCGAAAATGTACTCGATGCGGGACTGACGAAGTATGGTCTGGACTGGATCGCGCTTACGGATCATTTGCGGTTATCCAAGCGGGATCACAACGGAGACGTAATTTCTACTGGACCAATTCCGATGTCCAAAGGAATGAATGAATATCAGGTGCCACAGATCAAAGCACTTCAGGGAGCAGGCAAATACGCAGGCAAGACAATTTTCTCCGGTTTCGAATGGGACATGCCGACACACGAACATGTTGGGGTGGGAATTCTGACGGATGAGCCGAATTCGACCGAGGCGCTGGAAGCTGCAAACGAATTTGAATATCGATTTACCAATCGCGCAGCGAACCTGTTCGATGTAGCTGACGTAGCGAATTGGGACGGGACGGGTGGACGTGCCTATACGACTCATCAGGATGCGCTGGCTGCCATCAATTGGCTGGCAACCAAGTATCCAACGACGAGTTATGCGATGATCAATCACCCTTCACGGGGCAAAAACAAATATACCATCGCGGACTTCCGTGAATTCAACGATCTGGCCCCACAAGTCGTATTCGGTATCGAAGGTATGCTTGGGAACCAGATGGAACCGGATCGTGGCGGGTATAATACAACATACAACGTAGCCGATCCAACTGCAGACGATGGATACAAATATCGTACATACGGCGGTGTGGACTATATGGTCGCCAAGGTGGGCGGTCTGTGGGATGCATTGTTGGGAGAAGGGCGTCACTTCTGGAACTATGGCAATTCGGATTACCATTTCAAAACGATTGACACGAATTCCAGCGGTTATTTTCCGGGCGAATATGCCAAGACCTATTCGTGGGTTGATGGTACAGGCATGCAAGCCGTGCTGGAAGGACTGCGTTCGGGGAAATCATTTTCCGTATTCGGTGATCTGATCAACGCACTGGACTTCACGGCTTCCGGCGCAGGCGCTCAGGCTGAAATGGGCGGAGACCTGGGTGTGACCCAAGGTGACGAAGTGGAACTGAAAATCCGTTTCAAGAGTCCAACCACAAGCAACAATTATGAAAAACCAATCAACAGCGTCACGTCCGCTGGACAAATACCGATGGTCGATCATGTTGATCTCATTGCGGGAGATGTGACAGGCAAGGCCCAGAAGGGCACAGCCGCATATAACAAAGACACCAACGATTCCACCCAAGTGCTGGCTACCTTCACGTCCAACGATTGGACGACAGACGCCGAAGGCTACAATGTTATTACGTACAAGATCAAAGCCACAGACCAGGATAAGTATTTCCGTCTGCGCGGTACGAATCTGGGTATGAACGTTACAGGTGAAACCGTAAATGGTGAACCACAGCTTGATCCGAAAATTACAACAGCTGATGCAACGACTCGCTTCAATGAGATCAATGACAAGAACTATGGCGATCTGTGGTTCTACTCCAATCCGATCTTCGTGAGTGCGACACCTTACAGTGATGCACAGGCGGTAACGGATACGCTTCAAGCGATTGATCTGGGCAATCTGAACGCGGTCACTTCCGACCTTACCCTTCCTGTGGAAGGAAAACATGGAGCAACGATTAGCTGGTCCAGCTCCAACCCGGAATTGATGGATGAACAGGGCAAACTTCTTACACAGCCTGAGAATAATGAGCGATTGGAATTGACGGCAACGGTACAACGTGGCAGTGTGAGCGACACGAAGACGTTTAACGTCATTGTGGAAGGAACAAATAATCAGATATTGGTGTTAAAAGCCAACATGACCACTGCTGACGGCCAGCCGTATCATACGGATACATGGACAAACCAGTCCGTAACGGTGAGTGTAACCAGCGCAGTATACGCGCCAGCGACTTCCGCAATCATTGAGTTTTCTCGTGATGGAGGGCAGACGTACGAACCATATACAGGGAATACGCCTTTGGAGGTAACCGAGCCTGGAGAGCATAAGCTGTTATTCAGAGCGACAGACGATCTGAGCGAAACGTATACTTTACCATTGGTGGTCAAAATAGACCGTGAAATTCCTGTCATCACCCTGCAAGGCAGCAGCCAGATGACATTAACCGTGGGAGATCCGTATAACGAGCCTGGAGCACAGGCTACCGATAATGTGGGCATCCGTGGTTCAGTGCAGATGGATGGCACAGTGAACACACAAGCAGCGGGGATCTACACCCTTCGTTATAACGTGAAAGATATTGCCGGAAATGCTGCACAGGAAGTCACACGTACGGTTACCGTACAAGCCCGCTCAGGCAATGATGGCGGGGGTTCAGGTGGAGGCAATTCTGGCGGGAATTCCGGTGGAAGCACACCAAGTGTGCCAACAACGCCTACCGTTCCAACCACACCAACCATTCCAACTACACCAACCAATCCGGAAACGGGACCAGGTTCTTCTACTGAAGTAAAGGTAGAGGTCGAAGCGAACCAGCCTGTACAAACGGGTCTAAAAGACATCGTGCAATTCAACGCTCCGGCAGGAGCCATTGGGCAAAAAGATACGTTGCAACTATCTGTCGTGTCCCAGGACCAATTGCAGAATCCAGCTTCACTGAACGTACTGGGCCAAGCGGTACAGATTACTCGCAGTGGAGGACGGACATTGAACGATCAGGCAGCACTGAGCCTGCAATATGATGCGTCCAAGCTGTCTCAAGGAGCGCAGCCAGCGATCTACTATTATAATGAATCCCGTCAGAGCTGGGTATTCATCGGTGGCAAGACGAATGCACCAGGAACCGTTTCGGCAAAAGTGACTCATCTGGGTACCTTTGTTGTGTCCAGTTACACACCAGCAAATCTGTCCGATCTGAACGGACACTGGGCATCCGACTATGCAGACCGTTTGATTGGCATGGATGTTATCCAGGGTTACATCGATGGTACATTCCAACCATCCAAGAAGATTACACGGGCAGAGTTTGTTACGTTAATCAGTAAGGCAATGGCTTTGAAGTCCGTGCAGTCGGATACGACGTTTGCAGATCAAGGCAGTCTGCCAGGCTGGGCGAAGAGTGACATTGCGGCAGCCGTGCAAGCCGGAATCGTGAAGGGCTACAGTGATAATACGTTCAAGCCTAATGAGACGATCACTCGTGCGGAGATGGCTGTGATGATGGCGAATGCTTTGAAGTTAAGTGCAGATGCACAGTCGGGAACGAGCAATGATGCTGTAAAACCAAGCTTCACTGACGAGTCGCAAACCCCGGCTTGGGCACAAGAGGCATTGAATACAGCCGTTCAGGCCCAAATTGTGAACGGATATACGGACAATACGGTTCGTGCAGGGAATATGACGACCCGTGCGGAAGCCGCCGCAATGATCTATAAATTGCTGTTGGCGTTGCATGTGTAAATGCACAATATTTAATGAAATTAAAGCAAAGGTCATCCTGAGAGGGATGGCCATTGTTTATTTTATAGTTAACTCATATATTTCAAATAAATGATTATTTATTTGTCTCGTCCAACTTTCAATTTTATCACCTACATTAACTTCGTTGAAGTCAGCCTCGATTCTCATTTTAGTGAATTTTGCATCTGCTTGATAAAAGTCACTCGAAGTAACATAAAACCTCGAATTTTTCGTTACATTCAGATATTCTCCATTATCCAGTATGATGGAATAAAGTACCTTGTCTCCGTCTACTTTACTGTTTTGTTCTTTTATTTCAACAATGGTGCCTGTGTAATATTGCTGTTCCTTTGCTGGTGAAGACCATCCTTTCATATCATCCGAAAAGAAAACGAAATAGATGATAACCAGGAGCATCACGACAAAGCTGCTTATCACGATGAGGGGCCATTTATGTTTTGCTTTCAAATTTCTCATCCTTCCTCGATGTACGTGTAATCGCCAATATTTAATGAAATTAAAGCAAAGGTTATCCTGAGAGGGGTGGCCTTTGTTGATTTCAAGGTTTAAATAGAAGTGGAAAAGTCAATAAAAGCTCCTGTAAGCAAGCTGTACAATCCATTGAAAACCAGTACAATTGAACCTATGAGTTCATAAGATGAAGAGAGGTATTCCTTGATGACCGATACAAATACGAATCCCAAAGTTGACGCCTACTTAAGCAAAATTAAAACGTGGAAGGAAGAATCCAAGAAGCTAAGACAGATCATTCTGGATTGTGAGCTGACCGAAGATTTTAAATGGATGCATCCGTGTTATACGTTGAATGGTAAAAATATCGTATTGATCCATGGATTCAAAGAGTATTGTGCCATTTTGTTCATGAAAGGTGCCCTGTTAAAGGATACGCATGGCATCTTGATCCAGCAAACGGAGAATGTACAGGCAGGGCGTCAGATCCGATTCACCAATGTGGAGCAAATAATAGAACAGGAAGATATTCTGAAAGCCTACATCCAAGAAGCCATTGAAGTGGAACAAGCCGGTTTGGAAGTGGAGAAAAAGAAGACGGAGGAATACACCATTCCCGTGGAGCTTCAGCAGCAATTCGATGAGAACCCTGCATTTCAGACTGCATTTGAAGCTTTGACACCCGGTCGTCAGCGGGCCTATCTCCATTATTTTTCGCAACCGAAACAATCCAAAACCAGAGTGTCCCGAGTGGAAAAATATATGCAGCCCATTCTGGATGGCAAGGGATTAAATGATTAATTCATTTCATTTTGCCTAGCCGGGTGTCTGACTTCACATCGTCCCACCATTGTTTCTATCTGATTTTATAGCAAAAAGATCGGATTAAACAGGGCGGGTAACAGATTCAATACTTTGATTTCCGTAATCTTCAAGATGTTTAACCCCGTACAAAGCGCCAGGATGCCACCGATCAGAGTGATTTCATTCATAAATGTTCGACGTCATGAAGACGGATAAGAAATCAGCCGAGAAGAAGACCAGCACTTCGATCACCAACAGAATGAACGCTGAGAAGATGATGCCGATCCCGAAGGTGGATGCCAGAATCAATGACGTAATGCCAGAGAAAATCGTATTGATTTGCAAAAAGGTGTTATCCCCCTGTAATGCACTTTGCAGTGGCCCCAGAATCGGGATCGATCCCACGCACAACAGTGATATGGCAACAGTTAATCCTTCATTTAAACCATTGGACGAGAATTTGGTCATGATGTTCGACAGGATGTTCTCGAAATTAATCAGTTGCCCAATGATCCCGCCTAAGGTGAGGAAGATGATAAACATAATCTGATATTGGCTGGTCGATATGCTGCTCATGGTTGTACTAATGCCTATGATGAGCGCGCTGATTCCAATCACTTGATTGAGTATGGACTTATAACCGTCATTCATGATCCTTTTGGAGATGGCTCCAAGGGTACTCCCGCATATAATGGAAAAACAATTGATCAATATACCAAGCATGATTTCACTCCTGAATTCACCAAACTGAGTTTAGAACATCGTCGACTTCTTTGATTCTTGTGACAGATGGTGTTTGAATTAGATTTCCTTTGACCATGACCATAGCGATGTCTGACAAGGCCTCGATATGTTCCAGCGGATTTTGCTCCATGATAATCAGATCAGCATGTTTCCCGATATCCACCGTTCCTGTTACATCGTCAACACCGAGGATCTTCGCATTGGTTCGAGTCACCATGTCGATGACCTGTTTGTTGTTCAGGTTGGCCTGTCTCATGTAGTGGTCCATCTCTCTCCACATATCATAGTGAGTCACGTAAGGCATAGCGGCATCAGTGCCGATACCTATGGTGATGTTGTTTTCGATCGCTTGCTTCACGCCTTTGAGCATGGAATCGTAGACCAGTCTGGAGTTCTCTTTTACCGTTGCACTTACCTTCGTTACGCTGGTATCCAGTGAAGCGGATGGATAAGCAGCTTGCAGAGTGGGGATGAGTGCTGTGTAGCCATTCAGGGCATTGGGATTATTTTTGTACAAACGAATGATTTCGTCGTCCATCTCCGAACCGTGCTCGATGGTATCGACGCCACCTTGTAACGCGACCCTTACGCCTTCCGTGCTCTCAACATGCGCTGCCACCCGCAAACCAATCTTATGCGCTTCATCGCAGATCGCTGCAACTTCCTCCACCGTCATCTGCAAACGGCCAGCTTCGCCCACCATTTTCGCATCCGTCACGCCGCCCGTCACACAGATTTTGATCAGATCCACGCCGTGTTTCACATTGATCCGTACATTTTTTCGTGCTTCCCACGGGGAATCGCCCACCAGAGCGAGGAATGGAGCACCATGTCCGCCCGTCACACTGAGGAAAAACCCGGAGACAAGCAGATAAGGGCCGACGAATTCGCCGTTATTAATCTCATCTCGCAGCTGGACATCGGTGTAAAAGAATTCTCCCACACTGCGCATCGTTGTCACACCCGCATGAAGTGCGGTCAGCGCGTTGCGTTTCATTCTTTTTTTTAAAACGTTTCTGCCGAATTTCGTGTTCAATATCCGATCATATGTGAACTTCAACATGCTTTCACTGACCGAGAGACTGAACGGTTTACCATCTGCAAAGAGGTGCACGTGGGCATTGATCAGTCCCGGCATTACGTATTTCCCTGAGAGGTCGATCGTTGTGTAGTGACTTGGGATATGCAACTCGTGATCTCGGCCGATATCCTGGATAAGTCCTTGTTCATTGACGAGAATGGTTATGTTTTTTTGTAGATTATGGCTCGAATCTCCGTGGATCAGATTGACGTTTTTTAAAGCATAAGCGGTGTTCATGTGTGTTCCTCCTTAGAATATGGGTGAGGTGAGTGGTTAGGTAACGATGATGCCTTTTTCAATAATGAACGATTAATTCATTTTTAGATCAAAAAAAATAGGCTGATCTATGATGAAGTTTTTTTTGCGTGCAAATCAAGGGGAGTTGATCTGATCTGCACGCTGTGTGACGCGTTATGGTCTCAGTAGACATGGGCCTTTAGACCGTTATTCGTTCAAACTCTTCATGCCGTACAGTCTGTATACATACAATGCTTCGAAAATTTGCTTGCGGCTGTCCTCACTCATATCCCGCTTCAACAGATCCAGATTCATATCGATCACGTTGTGTGCGAGGATGTTCAGCAAGATCAAATTTTCCTCGGTGCCAATCTCATATCGTTTATATTGATTTTTTAGATAGGCTTTTTTTGTTTCGATCATCAGCTCGACAAGCTCATTCTTGGCGTTGGTGTAGATGGTGCCTTTATTCTTTTCAAAGATAATAACGATCTGATTCCGGTATTTCCGTAATACGTCCACCTGTTCCTGTAACAGCGCCGACTTTCGCTCGCTATCCGTTTCCTCGAACAAGGTTTGGTTATCGAAGTGAATCGTCTCCACCAGTACATTTTTAAGATAATCCACCAGATCCGGAGGCACGACGGCGTAGAATAGTTCTTTCTTGTTCTTAAAATAAGTATAGATATTGCCCACGGAAATATTGATCTCATCCGAGATATCGCTCATCTTGGCATCCACATATCCTTTTTCAAAAAAGACCTTGAGTGCTGCGTATTCAATCTCTTTCCTGACTTCGTCTTTCTTGGCTTGCACCATCGGGAACGACTCCTTAATAGTGAATGATTGGTTCGTTATTAGGATAGGCTTTTTTGAAGGGGTTGTCAATGAGGGGAAGGTCTTTAGGACATTGAGATGGGGAGCTAAAAAAACTGGCACCTCTCAATAGTATAGTTTTGTAGGTATCAATTACTATATCACAATAAAGTCAAGTCTTTGTTTCGACACAATGTGACAAGTGAAACTAAGACTTTCTGTTAAGATACTAGTAACCATCTTAATCAAAAGTGATGAATGAAGTATTAGATTTAATTTTGTGATTTTAAAAAGATAGATAATTATAAGAATGGAGGTAATTTCGTGACCTTGTATAGCTATATGAATCAGCCTTACGATTTATCAGGATCAATGTCTAAAAATAGGTTTAGGAATGAAATGTTATGGGGTTTGAAAAAAATACTTGAATTGTATAAAACTCATATTGATTTTACAGTAGTTTTTGATTATAAGTGCGATATTGAAATTCATTTAGATGAGAACTATGAATTTTATCAATTGAAAACTCGTAATGATCATACAGCTAATACTGTTAATAAACTTATCAAAAAGGATAAGGTTGGACGCTCCATTTTAGGTAAATTATACACTTTAAAATATGCCGATGATCAAACAGAATTTGATAATGTAGTTGTTGCAATAGTATCGAATGCACCTATTAATGATGGTAAAAAAGTCCATAACACATGTGAATCTACTTCGTTTGTAAATATGGATGAAAAAGCAATAACAAAAATTAGGGAAGCATTGAAAAACGAATTATCAAAGGAAGAGGAATTGAGACTTGAGAATGCTTACTATATCAGGACGAATATGGATTTAATTAATCCTGAAAAAACTTTAATAGGTGAGTTGTCTCTTTTCTTTGAATCAGTTTTTAATACTGAACCTAAGAAAATCAACTCTCTATATAGAATCCTCTATTCCGAAATTTCAACAAAAGCATCATTCGAACTTGAATTATCAACGTACGATGAAATTTTGAAAAAGAAAGGAATTGGAAAGGCAGAACTATCTAAGATCTTCAATAAGTACAAAGATAATACGGATGTATCAATCTTAAAGATTAAAGAATTCATTGATGCCCGCTATAGTGGGAATTTCAAAGATAGGTTTGAGTCTAAGCAAGCTCTAAACCAAATTGTAATTGATTTATCATCTAACCAAAGTATGAGGAATTTAGAACAGAAAATTGTTTGTTTCATAGAGGAGAACATTTCTGTGTTACCTAAAAAAGATTGGGAAATAGTTGAGTTTATTTGCGAATCGTTGGAAAGTTATAAATTGCTCGAAATGAAATATGTAGAATTTAAAATGTTGGTACTGTTTACACTAAAAAGGTTTGAGGAGGGAGTTTATGAAGAGTTTGTATCTTAACACTTTATACATATTTGAATATAGAAATAGATTAGCAAAAAGGGTGGATTTTAAGAAAGGAATCAACGTCATAACATCTGATAAGACAAATGGAAATGATGTGGGTAAATCTGTGATATTGAAAAGCGTATATCACACATTAGGTGCAGACAGTATATTCGATAGTAAATGGTCTGCTATTGAAAAAACATATCTTTTAGATATTAATGTGGATGATGTGAGATTTTTGGTTTATAGAAGTGGAGAACTTTTTAGAATATATAATGAAAAACTCATAAAATTATTTAATACAGTTAACCGTCGAGAATTGTCAGAATATCTAGCCGAAATATACGGATTTTCTGTGAAACTACCAAATAGAAAACAAGAAACTCTTGAGATAACACCTCCTGTATATAGTTATTTATTAAATTATGTAGATCAAGATCAAATGAACGGGACTAAGTTCTCTTCATTTAAGAATTTAGGGCAATACGCAGATTATAAGGAAAATGTAATTTATAATCATTTCGGTATCTTTAATGATCAGTATTATAGTCTATTAAGAAAGATCGAGGAGTTAAAACAACAGGACAAGAAGTATAAAGATGAAAAGTTAATTATCGAAAACATGCTTATTCGAGTGAAAAAATATCTAGAAGGGTTGGATGCTCCTATTGAATTGGATTCACTAAAAATAGAGCTTGAAAGAAAAAAAGAAGAATATTCAGATATAGTATTAAAATTAAAGAAAATTAAGAATAGTATTGTGAAATTGAGGAACGATCAATTTGACTTAGAAAGAAGTATTGCTGATCTCTCTACAAAACAATCAGAAGAAACTAAAATTTATAGTAAAACTCATAGCAACAGATGTCCGGTATGTACACAAGAAGTTGATGAACTTGATGTTCGAATCAGAAGTAGTAATAAGATTGAAGATTATTTTATTTTGAAAGATGAACTTGACAGTTTAATGATTGAAGTCAATCGAAAGCTTCATATTAAAGAAGAGGAATATAGAAATTTATTAAATATATTAGAAACATATGAGAAGAGTTTAAACATGAACGAATCAGTCATTTCTAATTCAATAAAACATATGGGATATATCGAAACTCAAGAAAACATGATTCGAGAAATGGGAGTTCTACTGGGTAAGATAGAATTGAACGAGACAGAAAAAAGTATATATGATAAAAAAATTAAAGAGTTCAATGATCAAAAAAAGAAGGCGAATGTATTTTATCAGGAATATATGACAGATTCAAAGATTAAATTTGGATTAGAGGAAATCGGTGATGAAAAAATAAAAAACATAACGCAAAATTATGAGGCAAGAGGTAGTAACAGAGCTATTGCAACTATTATTTGGTATTTTAATCTATTAAAAATTAAAAATTCCATAAATCAAAATTTTATAAAATTTCCTTTAATCTTAGATAGCCCTAATAATGTAGAGTCAGACGAGATTAAGGAAAAAGCCCTATTTGAATTTATATTTAATGACATAACCAAAGATACCCAATTGGTATTATCTACATTAGGCTTTGATGAAAGAGAGTATGAAGACGTAAAGATAGACAATATAATTAATTTGAACAATGATAAATATCACGTTTTAAACAGTAAAGATTATGAAGAAAATGAGCACATTTTAAAACTGATTTTTGAGGAAAGTTAATTTTAATTAGATTAAGGAGAGAATTATCTTAGATGTGTCATAACCATTCATTTTGTTAGTGTAGAATCATTTCCAAATTAAATTATGTTTTATTTTCCAGTGTTGGTAGTGTTATTTAGCGGGAAGGAAGTTGACTATACATGCAGATAAAAGAAATATGGATAGAAAAATTAGGTGGATTAAAAAATTTTGAATTAAAATTCCCGACGAATTCTGAATATTATTTTGGAAAAATGACAGTGTCCATTCTTGTTGGAGAAAATGGAACAGGTAAGACATCTATAATGAAATTTTTATCACGTATTTTCGTAGATCAGAAATATATCAGACATATAAAGACCCCCTTCTATCTACGATATGAAATTGATGAATTTGAAGAATTTATATCTCATTTAGGTATTAATAGTGTGAAAAAACCTTCAAAAATTATAGTTTCTTCATATGCTGCATTTGAGCCTTACAAACATAACTTGCCTAGCGATAATAATTTAGGACCTGAGTATATTTATCTTGGCACTTTAGGAAAAGGTCAATTTGGTCCTGTAGCATCCTTATCCTCAGTTTGTATTCCGATACTTGAAACTTTTTTTCATAAAGATGGCAGAAAATTATCAGGAATAAATGAATTGCTAAATGAAATTGGTTATGTAGAATTCCCTCTAATACAAATTAGTTTTATACAAGCGGAAAACTATATAAAAAAGAATTATGAAAGAATGAAAAGCGATGAGAACCTTATGGAAATAAATTACTTGTTGGACAAATTGCAATATTTTCATCGCGAATTTTTGGGAATCAAGAGAACTAATGGTAGACACTTTCTCCATCCGGAGATGTTAGAGGATTATGAAGGTGGTCCTAGTGCATGGTTATCGGATGTTAAAAGACTAGCGAGTTTAGATGGAGGGATAAACTTAGTAAAATCATTGAGTTTTATAAAAGGTGAAGATATAGTACCCCTTAACGAGTTGAGTTCAGGTGAACTGAGCATGTTTTTTAGATTTTTTAAATTAATTTCAGCGATAGGTGACAACTCAATAGTGTTATTAGATGAGCCAGAGACTCACTTACATCCTAGATGGATTCAAAAATATTTAAACATGATAAAATCAATTTTTGGTAAATATGATTCACATTTTATTATTGCCACACATTCCCCCTTAATAGCCGCTGATGTCCCAAATGAATCAATAATTGGGTTGCGAAAAAATGAAGAAGGAAAGGTGGAACAATTTAGTGTTAATGAACAAACGCTAGGTACGAGTCCACAAGAAATACTAAGAGAAGTATTCAAATTAGATAATCACCTTGGAGACTTCACAAACAATACAATTTCTAAAATAAATAAACTGATTGATAATGGGAGAATCGATCTTGCGAAAAGCTTATATGATGATCTTGGGGATTCAGACGAAAAATTTTCTTTGTTTTTGCGTATTAAGCAACAACTTGAAAAGGAGAAGTAACATGTGGAGACTGACTATACCTGATGAAGTTATAGAGGTAGAGCGTGGAATTCAGGAATTCTTAACCGATTTTTTTGAGATAGTATTGAATTCTGATTCTAACAAGAGCAGTGAGAATTTGAAAAGGCAAGTATCTAATAGAGAAAGTAAGATTGGTCGAGTGGCAGCAGTAACTAATCTAAAAGAGTCAATCGTATCGCTTGCTAAATGTTCACAAAAAAATATTATTAAGATGTATTATGATAGTTTAACAACTAGGTATTCATGTCTAATAGATGGTGATGTTCCTACACCACCTGAATTATTACCTGAAAACTCAACACTGATTCGAGAGATTTTTGATTACTTTTATGAAAGTTTATTGGATTCTAAGATTTTTAGACAAGAATATATTCCAGATTATAAAAGTAATTTAGAACTAAAAGTTTATCTGAGAGATAAGATGGGAACTATTAGGAAAATATGTCCATACTGTGATATACAATGGATAGGACATGCTGCTCATTCTTCCATTGATCATTTTTTTCCTAAATCGAGGTTCCCCCTACTTTCAATATTTGTTTCTAACCTCGTCGTTTCATGTACAGGTTGTAATGACAGGATCAAGAAAGCGAATTTGTTATTGCCGTTGTTTCATCCTTATTTTCACCAAGCTGCCGATTATTTCGAATTCGAAATCGATAATGAGTGTAATACTATTATGCAGATTAAATTACTTGCTAACCATGAAGATTCAGTTAGGAGAGTTAACAATTATTTTAATTTGTTTAATCTAAATGAAATGTATGCAAATGTTTTATACAAAGTTAGAGAGGATAGGAGAAAACTTCGAGAAACTGTAAAGAGACTTTATTTAGCTTATGATCCCTCTGATGATAAGGTAGGTGTGCTTCGAAACATTCTAGCGGAAGAAATAAATACTACTTTAGATAGAAATTTATCTAAGAAAGGCTATTTTGACTTGACCAAGATCAAGCATGATTTTTTTCAGAGCTTGGAGAGTTCTTTTTTTGAGGTGGAATTAGAATATCTCTGCTCGCACTTAAAATTAGATAGAAGAACAGAGAACTATATTGAAATGGATAATCCTAATCTCACAGGCCCAAACATGATTGCTTAAATACAAAGATTACATAGACTTATATTAATCAAGGTTATTTCAAGGGGATTTATTATTTTTATTTTGAAATCCTGGTTTCTAATATATCTAAGGATATGATTTTTTGTACTGACAATTGGTACGTGATCACGTACCAACTACCTATTCTTTTTATGTTATCCTCTCTTTGAAAGGAGTGGTGACATGACAAGTACCAACAGTGAAGACCTCGCTTTGCAGTACGCACAACTTGTCCAACAGGAAGACGATTGCGTCAACCAACTGGTCACATGCAACAAACTCATCCTGGACGCCATGGACATCATCGCGAAGCAGGCAGGTGTGCTAGAGATGGATACCGTGAAACAAGCAGCATATCACCTTCATTCCGTGGAACAGGATCTGAACCGAAAGCTATTTAAAGTCCGACTGGAGAAGAGCATCTTGGCCCATCAAATGAGTCAGTCTACATAAAACCACCTCAACTAAAGGACAGTGCAGGATCACACAAGATGATCTTGAACTGTCTTTTTGCCTTTCCATCCAAACGTTTTTCGCTCTGAATTAAGCATTGACTTTCCCCACAAATCCCCCTAAACTTCAATTATTAAAATACTTTTAAAAACATTCATTGAATGGTTCGAAAAGCAAGAAAGGAGGCATACAACTAACCATGTTACCTACATCACACAACACCCAACAGGTGAAGCGGATCAACATTGAATTGGTGAAGAACACACTCCGATCAATGGGCGTGGGCACGAAGGCATCCATTGCAAACCTGACGAAACTCAGCGTTGCCACTTGCGGCACGATCCTTAACGAATTACTCCAAACTGGTGAGATTATCGATCTGGGCCCGGATGAATCGAGTGGGGGGAGACCGGCGAGTCGGTATCAATTCAATGCGGACTACGCGAGTGTGCTGTGTCTGATTATTCGTACGGAGGGCGGCATTCACTCGATCACACATACATATGCCAATCTGAACGGAGAGATGGAGGACGAACAGACACTCTTTTTGGATGAGATCAATGTAACGGTGGTAGAGGATCTGATCGCAAACCTGATCGAACAACACCACAATGTGCAGGCCATTGGCATTGGGATACCAGGGGTGGCACACAACGGTGTAATTGGCATCTGTGATGTATCAGAGCTGGCGGGTCAACCGGTTGGGCCAAGGCTTAAAGAGCAGTATGACGACGTGGAAGTAGTCATTGGCAACGATATGAACCTGACCGTCTACGGGCTGTATAACCAACAGCAATTTGAAGAAGAGAAGAACTTCGCGGTGGTTACGTTTCCTGAGAACCATTTTCCGGGTGCGGGCTTTATTATTGATGGTCGTCCCCTGACCGGGAACACGGAATTTGGGGGCGAGGTATCTTTTCTACCTTTTGGCGTGTCACGGGAAGAGCAGCTGCGGATGTTGAAAACGACCGAAGGGTTGCAGGAACTGGTGGTACAGACGCTGGTATCCATTATCGCGATCATTAACCCGGCGACGATTGTGGTAACAGGGGATACGATGGACCCGGCGATGCGGGATGGCTTAACACAAGGTTGTCTGGATCGAATGATTCCGCAGGAGCATATGCCTGAGTTAATCATCCAGCGAGACACTCGGCGCGAATATGTGACTGGGCTAGTCGCGGTTACGCTGGAGAGCCTGACCTACCGCATTCAGGTTATTGAGAAGCAGTGGTAGCAACTTTGATGAAGTTAAGCAAAAAAATTTACACGATAACGGAGAGGACAGAAATAACCTGAAGAAGCGAAGCGTGCACCTTTATCCCCGGAATTTAACCTTTACAAATGATCAAAAAAATCTGGGGATAACAGTGATCGGAAGGTTGTTCTGTCATCGGAGTGGCAAGTGTAATCATTTTTCTGAACACAATGGAGGAACTTAATTTGAATCAGCAAGCAGGTACAGAAGGAAACAAGAAAAAGTTCAACAAACTGTATGCCATGCAACTGGCGACGATCTTTATTGGTTTTATTGTGTTTGGCCTATCGGAAAATATTAAAGGACCGGCCATCCCACGCATTCAATTCGACTTCAATCTGGATGAGAAACAGCTTGGAACGCTATTGTCCCTGAACGCACTGGGTTACCTGATTGCCTGCTCCTTCACCGCCATCCTGGTCCGGAAATGGGGAATCAAGGCGGTTAGCATCATATCGTTTGCATCGATGATTCTCTCGGGTGTGTTCATTTATGTGTCGCATACCTATCCACTTTTTGCTTCATCATACTTCTTCATGTACATCGGAAACGGCATGCTGGAGATTGCCTTGGCGATTCTGGGTGCACGGATCTTTGTGAAGAACACAGGCACGATGATGAACCTCTCCCATTTCTTCTATGGGTTGAGTTCAACGGTAGCGCCTTTGCTGGCGACAGGTGTGATGTCGTTACACGTGTTTGGTCACGAACTGGACTGGCGCGGAATGTATCTGGTGATGCTGTCGCTCAGTCTGCTGCCGATCATTGCGGCGCTGCGCAGCAAGTTTCCGGGGGATGATCTTCCTCATGAAGATCGGACTTCAATGAAGACGTTAACACGTGATCCAGCCCTCTGGCTGATGGTGCTCATTCTTTCTTTTGGCGTGGTATCGGAACTGGCGGTTGGGGGTTGGCTCGTTAACTTTCTGGAGAAAGCCTATACCTGGGACACGGTCAAAGCATCTGGGCTGCTATCTGCGTTCTTCCTCAGTTTCTCGTTGGGACGGCTGCTGCTAGGGCCGCTTACGGACCGGATCGGATTCGTATTGTCGCTGATTCTGTTCTCTGCTTTTTCAGCGGTATGTACGTTTGTCGCCATTGCAGGCGGAGAGGGGCTGGCATTCTTCTTTGCCGTATCAGGAGCGGGTATTGCGATGATCTATCCAACGGTCATGGCATTTATCGCACGCAGATATCCGAATGGCAGTGACACCGCCATTACGTTCACGGTTACCCTGATGGGGATTGGTAGTGTCATCGGTAACTATGTGATTGGTTGGGTGATTGAGGGTGTGAAGAATGCGTATGGTCCGACCACTCATCTGGGGCTACTGCGGGGGCTTCAGGCGGGGTATGGATTCATCGGTTTATGTGCTGTGATCTGTGCGGCATCTGGAATTGTGTTGTACGGGTATTTGAAGCGGAAGCAGGAACTGATTTAGTTATCATTTATTAATATTAAAACAGAAAGCGATATTTCTTTAAGCGAACAGGAAACGATAACTCAATAAAAACAAGGAGGCAGCCGACGTGATCGGCTGCCTTTGTTCGATTAACTTAGGTTAGTTCATAACTACAAGTGCAGTTGCATTTTAGAGATTAATACTTAAATTGGATAGTCAAACGCTCTAACTGCTGTGACATGTCCGACAAGGTTGTGGCTAGGCTCGTAATTTGCTCCATTGAAGCCAGTTGTTCTTCTGAAGATGCAGCTATATTTTGGGAGTTGTCTGCAGCTTGAAGCGCAAGATTGGAGACTTGCTCTTGACCCGCAGTTATTTCCTGGATACTTGCCGTTATCTGCTGTGTAACACTGGCGAGTTCTTCCGTTTGTTGCGCGATAAAGTTCGTGGACTCCACAATTTTGTTGAACTGTTGTTCTGTCTCACTAGCAATCTGTATACCTGAGTCGACGTCCTGTTTAACTCGTTCCAACGTTTTAAGAGATTGCTCTATATCTGTACGCATATCTTGAATCAACGTGGAAATCTGTCCGGATGACTGATTCGATTGTTCAGCAAGTTTTCTCACTTCAGCAGCAACTACGGAGAAACCGCGGCCTTCTTCTCCTGCACGGGCAGCCTCAATCGAAGCATTTAAAGCCAGAAGGTTAGTCTGTTCTGCGATATCCGTAATGGCATGTAGCATCGTACCGATCTGCTGGCTTCGTTCATCAAGCATCCTCATGACTACATCGGTTTCATTAACGGAATGGTTAATCAGGTTCATTTGCTTCGCCGTGTGCTCTATGGCAGTACTACCTATATTCGCCAATTCCATCGCATCAACAGAAGAATCAGCAATAGTTGATGAGCTTTCCGCTATTCGCTGGATACCAATTGATATTTCCTCGAGTGAGTTGGTTGTGCTTTGAAGCATCATTTGTTGCTCTTGTGCGCCGACAGCGGATTCTTGGATCGAAATGGTAATATTCTCAGTTGCTTGACTGGTGTGCTCTGCTCCAAGGTTCAATTCTTTGGAGGATGAAGCCACCTGCTTTGTGGAGAGATCGACTTGTCTAATAAGATATCTCATGTTCTTAATCATTTCATTAAAGTCTTTAGACAGCTCACCTATTTCATCTTTGGACTTCATGTTGACTTCTTCAACAGTCAGATCACCGTCCGCAACTGACTTCAGTCGCTTTGCAATCTTAAGGATAGGTTTCGTTAGACGCCCTGAGACGATGCTAACGATAACGGATCCGAGAACTACTGCAACTGCCGTAACCAATATTACAAGATAAAGAACTTGCGTTGCACCGCTGTTGAACTCACTTAAGTATGCACCTGAACCGATGATCCAGCCCCAATGTGGATCCATTTTAGCATATGAAACTTTCGTTTCTACTTCACCTGTATTGGGTAGAGTCCACTTGTAAGTGATAAATCCCCCTCCGGCTGAACCAATGTTAACAAGCTCTTTTCCCAAGTACACGCCATCTTCCGTTACGACATCTGTCAAATCCTGACCTTCATTTGAAGGATTCATCACGGAATGAGCGCCCTTATCAACTGCCCAAGGATATCCTGTTTCCCCTACAGTATATTCACTTTTTACAGGCCGCTTATTATCTGCATTTTTTTCACCGAGCAGTTCGACGCGGAGTTTTTCCTGTGCTTGCTCCAATGTTAAATCTCCGCTCTCTACTTGCTCATTAAGGAGGTTAATCATACCAATAACCATATTCACACTATTTTCAAGTGCTGCCTTGCCTGATTCATTCATTTCATTTTTCGAAACCGTATACGAAGTGAACCCTATCACGATCATGGGCACAATTAGTATAGCCAAGCATAGAGTGACTAACTTTGTTCTCAAAGATCTCATTTTTAGTATGGATAACATCTTTGTTTTCACTGCATTTCCCCCTCAACACATCAATTTACAGCTCCCATAACTTTAATAGTTAAAATTCAAGATAAAAGTCTGTACATAATATATCGAAAAAATATGTTGTAAAATGAAGTCCTTGATCTATGCTTTCTCTCTGATCTAAGTGTTAGGATATGAATAGGTTTTCATTATTGCTAGGAGGTTTTGTAGATGCTATATCGTAAGTTAGGTAACACGGAAGTAAGCATTCCTGTTATAGGTCAAGGGACTTGGAAATATGGTGAAGATAAGCAGAAAGAAAAAGAGGAAGTAGAGGCGCTGCGTTTTGGTATTAGGAATGGACTTACTCTGATTGACACTGCTGAAGAATATGGGAATGGTGGCGCAGAGAAAATTGTTGGTCAAGCCATCCATGGCATTAGAGATGATGTTTTTCTAGTGACTAAAGTCTCTGCAAAAAATTGTTCTTACAAAGGTGTCCTTAGAGCGGCAGAGGCAAGTTTAGAACGCTTAAAAACAAGCCATATTGATATGTATTTACAGCATTGGCCTAGTCAACAACATGATGTTTCAGAGACGATGGGGGCTATGGTTGAATTAGTCAATAAGGGATTAGTCAAATATATTGGGGTGAGCAACTTTAGCCTTCAATTAATGAAACAAGCTCAGTTCCATTTAGGAAATGTACCTTTGGTATGTAATCAAGTACCGTATCATTTAAACGATAGAAGCATAGAGCATCAGATTTTACCCTTTGCAGAAGAGAATGGGATCACAATTATGGGATATTCACCATTTGGATTTGCTCCTCATATCCATGCATTGGGTATGAAAGGTTTTCCTGAAGTCGGATCAATAGAAAGAAATATACTTAACATTATTGGAGGCAAGTACGGTAAAACAGCATATCAAGTTGCATTAAACTGGATTTTAAGACAGCAAGGACTAGTCACCATCCCGAAAGCTGCGAGCCAGGAACACATCGTTGATAATCTAAATGCCTTAGGATGGGAATTAGAAAAAGATGATATTGAGCAGATTGAGAGACACTTCCCCTTGTAAAAGCTCTTAGAAATTCACAAAAGCAGGGAAGC
>NZ_BCNM01000012.1 GCF_001514495.1 Paenibacillus pabuli NBRC 13638 | reverse complement strand
TTCCTTGGCTATACCCCGCTTCGCCAGACTCGTTTGCAGCCTCATGTGATGACACTGCCCCTATTTCAAAGGACAGGCTCCCATCTGTCTCGGCATCAAGCGCGAGATGAACCTCCACAGGCTCCTCCCCAACGACGAGCGGCCTGCTCCACCTTACATGGCGCAGCAGCAGACTGTGCGTGCGCGGAGGCCAATTCGCCGCGTGCGCCGCTGCTGCCCGGGCCATTTCCAGCTGAACGACAGCTGGAAGCAGCTTGTGCCCTTGCACCACATGATCGCTTAAGAAGGGCTCACTGCCGCTGAACTGACTGCTGTACCACTGGCCTCGCAGCAGATCCGAACGGTTATGGTGCAGCATGGAGTGCAGCACTGTCGCCTTTTTGCCGAAACCAACCGTCCCGCTCGCCCCTTTTGCATGGACCATGGGGACCCAATAGCGCTCTCTTTGAAATGAATAGGTAGGGAGACTGATCCGAGTGGGCTTGCTGTCCTTCTGGTACATGCTGTTCCAATCAATGGTAATTCCTTTAGCCCATACTTCTGCGATTGAAGCCAGCTTTCTCTTGTTCATCCAGATTTCGATTGCTGTCCGAATGTCTTCATCTGATTGAAACAGTTCTGTGATACCATCTTCTTGAAGCCGGACTTCTCCCTCATAACCAACCCGACTGTTCAACGATCCCTTCTCCAGGCCTTGATCCTTGCTTTGCACATATTCTGCACATTTTCTTTTCAGCTCTTCAAGAGAACTGACAACAAAAGCAACCCTGTATCGCATGTGCTCTCTGCCCACCTGCAGCGTGTATGCCAGATTGGATAGCTTGATTCCAGGTGTGGCGGTGGAATTTGGATGTCCTTCACCGGTGGAGAGATAATTCATCATGTTGCGTACATGTTCAAACAGACTTGTTTGGTTTTTGGCAGAGAACGGAACAATGGCTGGAAGCTCGGACTCCAAATCCGAACTGGAATTTACTGCTGTCGATATATATTGTTCAATTATCATATGGGCGTTACTGCCGTTTGCCCCAAAGGAGCTAATACCCGCTCGCAAGGGTCCGGTCTCTGGAGTGTTACGATCTGCCTTCACAGTTCTCCAGTCCCTTCCTTCCCTCTCCACATAAAAAGGTGTGTGCTGAAAAGGAATATACGGATTAAGGTGCTCCGCATGCAAGGAAGGAAAAATCCGGTTGTATTTCATCTGTAACAGTACCTTGGTTAATGCAGCTACACCCGCAGCCGCTTCCAAATGCCCGATATTGGACTTCAGTGAACCAATTGCACAACTCTGTTCCGGCAGTGCCCCGTCCGCCAATGCTTTGTTCAGTCCCTGTACCTCGATCGGATCTCCAAGGGACGTTCCTGTGCCGTGTGTTTCAAAATAACTGACTGTTCGAGGATCAACCCCTGAACGTTTGAAGGCCGCCTTAATAACTTCCGACTGTGCAGTTGAATCTGGTACCGTTGGACCTGATGTTTTTCCTCCGTGATTGATTGCAGACCCTTTGATGACACCATAAATGGAATAACCTTCCTCTTCGGCATGACGCAGACTGGTCAGCAATACCGTTCCGGCTCCCTCTCCAGGCACATATCCATCTCCACCCTCTCCAAAACTGCGACACCGTCCATCGGATGACAACAGCTGTGCCTCCTTCAAAAACATGTATCGATGTGGATGCGTAATGACGTTGACTCCGCCAGCAAGAGCATACTCACATTCCTCATTTCGAATGCTTTCGCAGGCCAGATGAATGGCCGTTAATGCGGAGGAACACATCGTATCTACCGCAAGAGAAGGACCATGGAAATTCATGCAATACGATACCATGTTTGCAATGGACGCTGCGCTGACCCCCAAGGATGTAGGTACACCGCGATCTGTCAATTCCGATGCAAACAGCTCATAATGATTCCAGAATACACCGGCAAATACACCTACACTCCGGGTACCTGTTGAAGCATCCTGGTGCTGACTGCGTTCAACGCGAAATCCCGCATCTTCACAGGCTTCCCATGCCGTCTCCAGAAAAAGTCTTGCCTGGGGGTCCATCATCTCCGCCTGACGGGGAGATAAATTAAAAAATAGTGGATCGAACTCATCAATCTTATCGATGAATCCCCCAAACTGATAATATGAATCCGGCGTATACGAGAAACGCCCCTGTTCCCAACGTTCGATCGGAAAGCCTGTAATGCAATCCTTGCCTGATAACAGATTGGCAGCAAATTCATCCACATTCCGAGCCATCGGATAGCGGCCAGCCACACCAATAATGGCTATATCTTCTGTATGCATTCCTGATGGCCGCTTTTCTTTTCGAGGAACCTCATGATTTAAAACTTTTGCTGCAGAAAAGCCCTCCACAGGGATAGTCGTTTGCACAAAACTTCGGATAAACGAAGGTTTACCATACATCACAACAGTCTGCGTTGAAGCATTCATCATAAGCGAATCGAATAGTTGGATTCCTACGCTCAGAGGCAGCGGAACTAATCCCGTTTTGGCTTCCAACTGCTGCTCGTAAACTGGATCGATCGACATGCCTCCATTGGCCCATAAGGGCCAATTAATTGAAATGGTTCTGCCTGATCGCTGTCCTCCCACAACCTGTTGCTGACGCCGCTCTGCAAATCGATCCATAAAAGCGTTACCACAAGCATAATCTGCTTGTCCCATATTCCCGAGCACAGCCGATAGTGAAGAGAATAAAATAAAAAAGTCCAGTGGTTCATCACGAGTATATTCATCCAGGTACCAAAGTCCGCTCACTTTAGGGCCTAGCACTTCCGAAATATTCTCTTTTGTTTTCTGTAAAATGAATTGGTCCCGGGTAATTCCTGCACAGTGTACGATTCCCCGAATAATTCCTAGACTGGTCCGAATCTGCTGGATGACATGACTCGTCTGCTCGCTATGCGTTAGATCCGCCTGAAAATAATGAACATCCGCTCCCAGACTCTTCAACTCGGATATCTTATCGGACTCTTTTTTGCCAAGAGAAGAACGCCCGACCAGCGCCAATGTAACCCTCCCTTGCTCAGCCAAATGGCGACCTACCATCAAGCCTAATCCACCCAATCCACCTGTAATCAGATAAACACCATCTTTTGCAACATACTGGCTTTTCAGCGGCATCGGTATCAGCTTCTCACGGTATTTTTTCACCCTCCGTACACGAGATTTTCCAGTGTAATACACTTCAATGACTCCCGAGGAATGTGTTAACCGCTCCTTATCCAACCAGTCCGTCCATTGGGTTCTTGTGACGTTATGAATATCATCCACCGTGATGATCTGCCCGTGCAGATGAGGGTTCTCAGCATGAGCTGTTCTTAATAGCGCTCCCATAGCGCCTGAAAAATCAGTGTCGGTTCCTGACGGGCCAATCAATTGAATGTAGGTCTCCGCTTTGGGAATCCGCTGCATGTAATTCTGAAGCCAGACTATACATTGTTCGCACATTTGTTCAAATGATTGTGGCATAGTACGTTCACTTGTCAGGGTGACAACCTCGGATTGCGGAAAGCATTCCTTGATCATTTGATCATGTCCAGCTGCCTGCCCGCAAAGAATGATAACGTGGCTGCGCACCTTATTTGAGGTGTTACGCATATGCAGCGTGACTTCTTCCCAGAAGGGTTCGAGCAAGATCGATGAGTAATGATCACTCTTTCTCTGATCAAGATCGCGTTCCGAAGTTCCGGTGCTTGCCTTGCTGGCCGAAGCCTTGTTCTCTGCATACTGATTTTCAGTAAATGCCTCAGGCCAATGTTGGTGCAGGTATGCAGCAAGAGAATGGATATTGGAATATTCAAATAACAGCGTGGGGTAAAGCTGCTCCTTCACTTTGTTCTCCAGCGTCCTTGAAAGGTTGATAAGCTGTAAGGAATCCAGTCCCATCTGATAAAATCCCAGCTCTGTGTCCAAGATCGCTTCTGGTGTTCCAAGCACTTTGCCTATCTCTTCCTTTAAATAGTCCCCAACCTGCTTCATGTTCCCTTCTGGAACAATTCTTCGCTGATTCAATAATTCGGATGTGCCATGTTTGCTGACCTGTGACTCTTGTATGCTGACCTGTGGGACATGCTCTCGTACAGCTGCATCCTCTGATTCTGACGCTTCTACTCCATTTGGATGCTGATGTACGTCGGCCCATTTCTGTATCAAATGAGGACTACGAATGCGTTTGGCGGTTAAACGCTCAAATTCAACCAAGGACTTGCCAGCAGAATCAACCACCCAAATATCTGTTGAAACCAGATCTGGTGATGAGACAGAATGGTCGTTTGTCAATGGTCGAGCGAGCGAATACACACCAATGTTGTCAGGTAACGGTCCATAAATACGGAAGCGTTCAATCATAAAAGGAATATAGGGAATCTGATCATCAAACATCCCCCGTGCTTTTCCCTTTAAACGAAATGAGGAGCCTGCAAACGTTGCCCCATCCAAAAAAGCTGCATGTGCATAAAACTCATCAGAGTAAACGGAAGCCTCATCACTGAGATTCAGACACATAAGCTCCTGATTCTCATATTGGTAGACGACCCCTGAAGTTTGCATAAATGGCCCATGTTCGATGTTGACCTGCCTCGCCAATTGATAAACCTCATCCATGCTCCACTGATCCCGGGATTGAGTTTTCAGATCCTGAACATGGATCACCGGCGGATTAGACTCGGGATCAACAAGAAACATCGTACATTGCATATGTTGTTCTTCACTGCTTTGATCGATGATACCATTCATCACTTTTTTGCTTGTAATGGTTACCCCCCACTGCATCTCCGAAGGTACCGGCGAGAACGTCACAGCAATCTCGCGATCCAATTGCTCTGTTGTCACAATAGGCGTTGTAAACAAAATCTGGCGCAATTCGATGGAATGTGTCTCTATATATAAAGCCGACAAACGATAGATCATATCCAGCAGGGTGACCCCGGGTAACGTACAAATTCCGTGTACACGATGATCCTGAACGATGGCGTTGCTGTGGCTTAACCGTTGCACGTATGTTTCCTGACTGCGTCCTATCAACGACAGTTCCCCCTTACTGCAATTTTTTCGGTGTGAAGAAAGACAGCATATGCTCAGGCTTACGATTGGTTTGTCCTGAATACGATCCAACCACCAAGTTTTTCTCCTCAACCTCATCCGGCCAAAACCGGTCTCTGTTCCAGATAATGCGATTGAAGCGAGGCTCCAGTGTCGCTTTATTTGGGTCCGGGACACCTTCATTGCTGACAAGGATATGAGCATTATTTCCTCCGAGTCCAAACGCACTGACACCCGCACGCAACACTTTATTGGTCCAGGGTGTAAGTTCTTGAACAAGGAATAACGGACTTTCTTCAAACCGAAATCTCGGATTCGGGTGCGGACAATTCAAACTGGGCGGGAGCTGGCCATGAACCATACTCAGCAAAACCTTGATCATGCTAACTGCCCCTGCTGCACTTAACAGATGTCCCACATTGCTTTTGACACTTCCTACGCCGCAAAGATCTCCCTTTTCCATACCGGTTCCCAGCACTTGGGTTAACGCTTTAAGCTCAATGGGATCTCCAATGACCGTGCCTGTTCCATGTGTTTCCACATAACTGATTGAAGTCGGGTCAATATTGGCATCTTTGATGGCACGTTCAATCAACGCCTGCTGGGCCTGCGGGTTCGGTGTAGTCACGCCCATCGTATGACCATCATTATTAATTGCAGAACCATCAATCACTCCGTAGATTTTGTCACCGTCCGCTATGGCCTGTTCCAATCGTTTCATGACGATTACTCCACAGCCCTCCCCAACCCCAATTCCGTTGGCAGAGGCATCAAAGGTTTTACATTGTCCATCTGGTGACAGTACCTTTGATGCGGTCAGGGAAAGATAAGGAGTCTCATCCAGTAAAACTTCAACCCCACCGGCGATCACCAGATCCGCTTCACCATTCTGCAAACTCCGGGCAGCCAGATGAATGGCTGTCAGAGAACTGGAACAGGCGGTGTCCACCACCATGTTGGGACCTCTGAGATTATATAAATGAGCCAAATGTGCTGTAATAAAATTTTGACCTGTACCAATAATGGTTTGTTTGTTGTTCTGACGTATTTTGCTCATGAAATGACCTGTTCTTGCCCCTGCAAACACACCAACCTGAAGCGACTCAAGCTGAGTTTTTCCATATCCTGCATCGGCAAGTGCTTCGGCGCTAACCTCAAGCCACTGCCTTTGCAATGGGTCCAGATGACTTGCCAGAGAATGATCCATTCCGAAAAAATCGGGATCAAACATTTCCAGGCCATCGAGAAAAGCTCCCCATTTGCTCATACTTGTCCCTGCTTTGCCATCAGGATGGTAATACATTCTCCAGTCCCACCGGGTTGACGGAATTTCACGTATACTGTTTTTGCCTGTCTTCAGATTGTTCCAGAATTGCTCCAGGTTCACCGCATCCGGGAAATGACAGGCCATGCCAATGATGGCCACTCGGGAACGTGCTTTGGATGGCTGGATAATCTGCTGCTCTTCAGGTCTGTTGATCTGTTTGGGAGATATGCGCGCTCTCGTTACGTATTTTGGCAGCAAAGCCCCTGTCAGCTCTGCGATCGTTGGGTGGTCCAAAAAGAGATGGGGTTCCACCACAGGAATTTGAAGCTCCCGTTCCATCCGCCGTGCAAGCTGAGCAATCATGATCGAATCCATTCCGAAATGTTCGAAGGATCGGTCCGGATGCATTTTCTCGGCTTCAATACACAACTCCTCGGCGAATATGGAACTTAATTTCAATTGTAATGTCTCTGATGTATCAGCGATGGGAGCGCCATTTGTGATGGGTATTTCGGACATCTTTTCAGCTTCAACCTTTCTGGTAATCCCCGCCTGCCCCTCAGCATCAATGGACTCGCTGCTCATGATTGCCGGAAGCATGACTGCGCTTGGTTGGGTGATTAGTGCCCAGTCCAGCAGCTTCAGTCCTTCTTCATCCGTGATGCTGAGCAGGCCGGTTTCGTTATACGCTTGACTTGGGAACTCACCCATCCCGGATTCCTTCCAGTTCGGCCATTGGATGCTGATAAGTGGACTGGTAAGGGCGTTCGCTGCGGCATAATAATCCATGTAGGTGTTAGCCATGGCATAATCGCTTTGTCCAACACCAAGTTTTGAAATGGCTCCAGCCACGGAAGAGAACAGGACAAAAAATTGCAATGGATCGTGACGGAAGCATTCATAGAGTGCTGCAGTGCCTAATATTTTGGGGGATAATACCCTCCGAATCGACTCCAGCGGTTTACGAATAAAGGCGGGATTCTCCATATCGGCTATGCCAGCTGCGTGAATTACCCCTCCGGCTGCACCCATCGTTGAACGTATATGATCTGCTGCCAGCAGAAGTTTTTCCTTATTTCCTATATCAAAAGACAGGACCTCAATCTGTACGCTACGCTTCTCCAACTCCAGGATTGCTCTAACTTTGCTGCCGATCTCGTCCTGGTCCCCGCGTCGTGCCCACCAGTCATTCCGAGGCGGAAACGGGGTCTGACCGATCAGAACAAGTTTTCGGACCCCATAGTGCTGAACTGCATGCTGCGCACACAGCAACCCTAGACCGCGAGTTCCACCAGTGACCCAAAGAACATGACTGGATGGAAAAGGGAGTCGGTTATGATCAGACTGCTGTATATTCATGTTATCGAGTATGTCCAGATAAGCACTGTACCGCTGTCCTTCACGATAACAGACTTCCTGTTCCTTCCCCGCATGAGTTAACTCCTGGACGATTTGTGCTGCGATATCAAGCTCACTGTCCGCCGGGTCCACATCGATATGCCGCGAAATAATATGACTGTA
This sequence comes from Paenibacillus pabuli NBRC 13638, assembly GCF_001514495.1. Lineage (GTDB taxonomy): Bacteria > Bacillota > Bacilli > Paenibacillales > Paenibacillaceae > Paenibacillus > Paenibacillus pabuli. The sequence continues at coordinate 238,490 of NZ_BCNM01000012.1, read as the reverse complement.
CTCACTTTGCAACATACGGTAAAGTCCAGCCCGTTCTGCTCCGCCAAGGTGAATCGACTCGTTTTGAAAAGACTCCAGCCCCATGGTGACTCCAAGCAGCTTTAAAGGTTTGTGACCACGGGTGTCAATCATGTGTTGAAGCCGTGCTATCCAGTTGATCAGCTTGTCCAGCATCATTTCTTCTGTTTCCATCTTCCGGTCACAGCCTGATAGATCTATAAAAGCATCACAATTCATCAAAACATCGAGCAGACGTCCAGTGTCATGCTCTTCCTCACTCACCAGCACAACCTGGCTCCCCTGTATCATTTGTGAAAGTTTATTGGCAAGCCCAACGCTTTCCCTTGTAGATCCAACCACAACTTTTACATGCGCTGGATCAAGATTTGTAACCGCCGAATGCCTCCATTGCTTCCCGAGAAGCTTGGCTATTCTCCGCTCTTTTGTGACAGGAGCAGCATCCGAAATCTCCACGTTTACATCTTTTTCAATGGAAGGAATGGCTCTCCCCGAACTCACCCAATACTTTTCCCGTGCAAAGGGATACGTGGGCAGAGGTATTCTTTTATACTTTTCTGTCAAATAAAGCCGGTTATAATCCAATTCATATCCTTGTACATACAGTTCTGCAATAGTATGCAGGTTTTCAACATAGCGCGAATCATCTAAGGATTCCGCAGCTATTTGTTGGATACATTCATTGCCATAACGTCGAAGAACGGATTGCTCTTTGGAAGGCTGGCCTGTTAAATCCGGCGCATAGATCTGTGATGAATCTCCCGTTTTAAGCCATTGTTCCAAAATGGAGGCCAGATCGTCCGAAGGCTGAACTACACAAGCTGCCCGATGTTCCAGGTGTCTTCTCCCCGTCATCAAAGTGAAGCTGGCACTGGCATAATCAAACTGAGCTCCCTCTTTCCTGTAATGCTGCGCAATTCGTCTCACTTGTTCTCTCAACTGTCCTGTCGATTGTGCAGACAGCACCAATAGATAGCCCGGTTTATGTATTGAAGGAGACCGCTCTCCGGGTGGTTCCTCGATGGCAAGATGAGCGTTGGTTCCACTAAAGCCAAATGAGCTTACAAGCGCAGCCCTCTTTTGCCCTGGAGGTGTATGCCATGGACTTAATTGGGTACTGACATAGAAAGGACTATTCAAAAAATCAATATTAGGATTTGCTTTGGAATAATGAATAGATGGCGGAATCTGTTGATGTTTCAAGGCCAATAACAATTTGATCACACCGGCTATGCCTGCTGCTGCAATCGAATGTCCCATATTCGACTTGATTGAACCTATAGCGGCATATTGTGAACGGCTCGTATACTTCCGGAAACTCCGGTTCAGTGCTTCAAATTCAATGGGATCACCCAGTTTTGTTCCGGTACCATGCGCTTCGACCATTTGGATCTGATCCGGATTAACCCCGAATTGTTCGTATAGCTGCCTTTCCAGTCTTTCCTGTGAGGCTCTACTAGGGGCTGTGATGCCATTGGTGCTCCCATCCTGATTAATACTGCTTCCTTTAATGATCCCGTGTACATGATCGCCATCTTGGATGGCATCCTCCAGTCGTTTGAGCAACAAGACTCCAACACCCTCACCCGGCACAAAACCGTCTGCACGTTCATCAAAAGTATGGCACCGTCCAACAGGGGACAGCATGCCCGCCCGATGAGCAGAAAGATAAAAATCAGGTGTGGATTGCACAAACACTCCACCTGCCAGCGCAAGCTCCACCTCCCCTGACCATAGGGCTTGACAAGCCAGATGAATGGCAACCAGTGAACTCGAACAAGCAGTATCCACCGCAATCGCCGGCCCCTGTAAATTCAGAAAATAGGATACCCGGGCAGGTACGATGGATGCAGCATTGCCCCAGAACGCTTGTGCAGGGGCCTGTTCACCCATCAATTTCTCATAATCTCCTCCGCAATATCCGGTATAGACTCCGCATTTGCGCCCCTGAATTATTTCCCCTGCGTATCCGGCGTGTTCAAGAGTTTTCCACGATTCCTCCAGAAACAGTCGCTGCTGTGGGTCCATATGCATTGCTTCAATATTGGAGATTTTGAAAAACAAGGGATCAAAGCAGTCGCTATCTTCCAAAAAAGCCCCATGGTTTGTTTCCGTTTTCCCTATGGATGCTCCTGTCTGTTCCGAAGTCCACCGCGCCCCGCGCTGAATCAAGTCATGGCCTGCAGCCAAATGCGCCCATAACTCATCCACATTATCCGATTGTGGAAATCTGCCGCTATAACCTATGATCGCGATATCCTTGTGTCTGCTGACGGAACTTGAGGATGTTATACTATCCTCAAAATGACTCTGCTTTGCATCACCCAACTTGAATTCTCGTTCTTCACCAATATCCATCTGTCGAGTTTGCTGGACGTCAGGCTTAATGGCACTGCGCCCTTGAAGCTGCGTTTGTTGTTCAGGCTCCACTTGTTCCACCTGAACCATTGGGGCAATATACTGTGCAAGCTGGTTGACACAAGGAAAATCAAAAATATCGGTGGTGAACAGCTCCGTTCCCAGACGTTCATTAATGGAATAAATCAACCGAACACCCGTTATGGAGTCAACCCCGTAATCGGAAAAAGCCTCATCATGGTCAATGAGCTGCGCCTCCACTTTCAAAGATTCACATAATGTCCGAACAAGCACTTCCTTTATGTACTTCAGTTTTTCTTCAGATGAACGTGAACGTTCCACTTCAGGTAACCGGATTTCTGACGGTTTTTTCTGAATATCCTGCGAAATGCGGCTCGTTTGACGTTGGGCCTCATGTTTCACGTTCAACTCATGTTTCACGGTCTGCTGGCGTACCACGCCATTGCTTGTCCCCATGATCACTTGCTGACCCTTGAATTCTTCAGAATGAGCCAGTAACTGCACTTCTCCGAACCCCTCGGATAACAGCACGTTTTTCCAAGTTTCCTGTTCAAGCAAAGGTCCTCCGGAAATACGAAGTGCGGGATCCTCATAGCCCCACCATCCATCCAACAACCCAAACGTAAGGTGATTCATAAGCGTATTTTCTGTGATCTCATTGATCAGAAAAACACCCTGGCAACGGAGCAATGCCTTGACGTTTCTCAAAGCAAGACGAATCTGCGGAGCAGCATGCATGACATTGGTTGCGATCGCTATATCATAGGTTCCTGCTTGCAGAGACTGGGTAGACACTGGTTTGGACAAATCAAACGTTCCGTAGGTAAGGTACGGATATTGCGGGCCATATGCCTGTTGGGCATGACTCAAGAAAGCCTGGGAAAGGTCGGTATAACAGTACTCCAGAATATGGGGATGAAAATCATTCAGCCGGGTAAAAACCGCCTGGCTGGTGCCCCCTGTTCCGGCTCCGATCTCCACAATGCGGATATGAGCACCCGGGTCCTTCACAAGTTGTTGTTTGATACTAGCTGCAACCCGATCTGCCAGAATCGCGTTAAAATAATCGGCAGCAGGATTATTCATGTAAATGTTCTCCACCAGACGCATGGAGCTATTTGGAAAAATAATGTCGGTTCCAGACTTCTGGCCTGTCAAAATATCCGGCAGCGCTCGGAGCGTGGCTTCGAGCAGTGGAATGTAGGCAGACACGTTTGGATCAGATAGCCACAACCCTTTTTTCTTGTCCCATTCCTTCCATGCTTGAGCCCCATCTGTATCTATATCTATGGTCTGATTCAAGGGATTTACAGAGCCAGTAGAGGTAAAATAACCGTATTTTTGCAAATAAACGAGACTCTCCCGCCACCATCTGCCGTAACGCTTGATCAATGAAACTGGCATTTCCGCTGAAGCTGAAGCAGGAGCAGCATCACCAGCCTGCAATTTGTTTAAAAGGCCGGCGGTATGCAATCCGCTACATAATAATCGACTCAACAACTGGTTAAGTTCCTCCATCACATATTCCCCCCAACGTCTGATCATCCCGCTCTTCAGACCCCGTTTTATCCCACTGTTGACGACACTCGCCCCTGGTAGACCACAATGGATTCATTTTTATCCATGATCTCCAGATCTACGGATGCGTGTTTTCTCATCAGGGCCATCTGATCCAGCACACCATTCATGAGTACATTTAGCGCCTCCATGGCTTCAGGAGCTTCGATTGAACCTTGTCCTGCTTTCGCCATGCGTGTCTTGTAATGTTCAGAACGTACCGAACCCACACTTCCCCAATATCCCCAGTTCATCACTTTGATGGGGAAATCACAGCACTGTCTTAAAAATTGGGCAAATACATCTTTGAACGTACAGCCTGCCACGTAATTGGCCTGTCCGGCCGAATTCAAAAAGGAGTTCATGGACGAAAAAAAGAGTACAAAGTCAAGCGACTCTCCCATACAGGCATTGGCTATATTGATGCTGATATCCACCTTGGTGGAATAAGCTTTTCGAAAAGAAGCTTCGTCCATATTTTCCAGACTACGATCCTCCAACACGATGGCTGAATGAATAAAGCCATGAATGGTTTGATGATTCCGCCTAATCTCTGAACATGCCTGGCGCATTGCTTCCGAATCTGTTGCATCAACAGCCATGTAACAGGGCACAGATCCAAGCTCGCCCAGCCTTTGCAACTTCGCCTGAATCTCAGCATCCAGCTCCCTTCTTCCCAGCCAGATGATCTGGGCCTTGTAATGCTGGATCATATATTCACTCCATGCCTCTCCAATCCCGCCTGCTCCCCCAATAACGACGTAAACACCCCCATGACGATAGGCATGTTCGGAATACGCTGGTGGATACGCAGAGGGATACGCAGGTGTATAAGAAACGGGCACGAGTTGTTGACGAAACCATTCGGCCTGTCGGTTTACATATGGAAATCCATAAGAGTCAGCAGGCAGCAACAGCAATTCGTAAAGGCTATGCTCGTTCAACATTTCCAGATCCACCTGTCTAACCTTCCATCCGGGTCTTTCTTTGCACATAACCCCTATGAGGCCATGTATCCCGGCATGTGTAGGATTAACTGGATCAAGTGTATGAATGGAGTTTGCACGCATCGTAATCACAGTCCACTCCATGCTTCGATTTCCATATCCGTTCTGAAGAAGCGCTTTAATCAGTCTGTAAAGAAGAAGCACTCCTTCTTCCTGAGCCTCCATCATTCCCCTGACATCAAACGAGCTTTCAGCGGTTATCGGAGATATCCACACAACATGACGAAGGTTCATGATTGGGTTCAGTTGTTCCGAGATCCGCAAGATGGAATCCTGTGGATTCAGAACGATCATTTCAGCGTGTGGCAGATGTTTGAGCAGTTGGGTCAAGTGTGAGCTCTCCGTACCTACCAAGCATATTTCCCCTGCGAGATCGTTGACTACACATGTAAGGTCACGTTCACGTTCAAGCAAGCCGATGGACTGCTCTTTCCATACAGGGGCAAGCATTTGTAACTCGTATGTCTCCATACCTTTAGTTTCTTCCAGACTGGAAACTTTCGGCTCAGGTCTTCTAAAACGCATGCCCCTAACGGATACCCGTACATCACCCTTCACATTAAACAGATCTATGTCATATTCGGTATCCGCGTGCACAACAGCGCTGCCACTCTCCTGATGGGCTCGGACATGAGCCCACATCTCTGCTTCACAGGAGCCAAATATATGAATTTGCTGAACAGAGAAGGGCAACAAAGGCGTATCTTGCTGCTCGTCCTGAATACTTCCCAAAGCACTGAGCCAGAGCCCGATTGCAGCCTGAAAAGCATTATCCAGAAGTCCTGGATGAATGGTGCCGTCCTGAAATCCATCCATAATACCCGAAGGCAAGGCAATTCTGGCCAGTGCCTGATCATGACCCACTGCTACAGATTTAAGACCCCGGAAGTCTGGACCATACCGCATGCCCCTGGCTGAAAAAAAGGAATAACATTGCTCTGATGTGAGCTTATCCAGATTACATCTGCTCAGGATGGTCTCCACTTCGCATGTTTTGCATACTTCCCGCTTGGTAATAACAGCAGTACATTGGCTAAAAACGATGCTGTCTATCTCATCCTCCTGAGAATTAGTTGGAGAATGAACGGTTACCTCAATAACTCCATTCGATGATGGCTTAAGAAGTATTTGAAGCCTTCCCATTCCTTTTTGAGCTACAACAGGTTTAAGCCATACCAGCTTTTTGAGGTTGATTTGTTCGCCCTCTCCAGGTTGAGCAGCCATCATGACAGCGGCTCTGATCAATTCAATATGAGCTGAGGCAGGCAATACGTTATATCCGTTTATTTCGTGATCCTGAAAAAAGGATTCTTGGCCAGTAAATGCAAATTCGTAGCTGTATGCCCGAAAATCCGATCTATTTACCAGCTTCATCATGAATCTGTTATCCAGTCCCGACCGATGAGCTCCCGGGTTTTCTATGTTGTTGACTGGATTAGGAAGCCAGTGCTGCGTCTTCGCAAACGGATAAGTCGGGATGGAGATTTTCCGTTTTCCTTCACTTTTATCTATTGAAGACCAATCAATTCGGTTACCGGTTACCCAGAGCTGAGCAAGTTTATGGAGCTCTGCTTCGATCATGAAATCCTGATCTGTGGATGGGTGATGGTAAGCTATAGCCTGTTCATCTTGGGGGGACTTGCGCTTGACTACGCTCCCTTGCCAACATTGAGATGGATCTGCCTGATCTGCAATAAACCGATTAAGCATTTCCACGGTGTCCGCGATGCTTGAACTCACAAATGCAAGTCTTTCCTCCATCTCTTCCCTGCCCGTCTGCATTGTAAATGCAACATCAGCCAGAGTAATCCCAGCCGTTTGACTCAGAAATGTACTGATTCGCCTCGCATATGCCCTCAATCGATCTCTGTTTTTTGCAGAAACGATGAGTAACTGCGGGCGATTGGATAGATTCTGGGAACTGTCACGCTTCGTCACGTATTCACGGATGACAATATGAGCATTGACACCTCCAAAGCCAAATGAACTTACGCCTGCACTTCTTGGGGCAGCATCATGTTTGCGATTCCACGCCTGCCCTTCCTTTAAGATATAAAACGGACTGTTCTCCAATTGAATGTACGGGTTAACTTCATTCAGCTGCAGGTTTGGCAGTAATCGGTTATGCTTCATACTGAGTAACACGTTCAGGACTCCCGCCACTCCTGCTGCTGCCTCCAGGTGTCCAATATAGGTTTTTATCGTTCCGACTGCACAGTGCGGAACGGAGGACTCCGGGGCTGAACCGCTCGGCTTGCCATGCAACTCATCCCAGTCTTGAACCAGCTGAGAGAAGGCCTTTTTAAGTGCGTTTATCTCGATCGGATCACCCAATGGCGTCCCGGTACCATGTGCTTCAATATAATCTGCTGTCCTCGGATCGATTCCAGATCTGGACCACGCTTCGATAATAAGTTCTGCCTGAGCGTTAGGGTTTGGAGACGTCAGAGTATTAGCATGCCCCCCATGATTTATAGCGGTTGCCTGGATTACTCCATAGATATGGTCTCCATCCGCTTCCGCTTTGGACAACGGTTTGAGCAGCAATGCTCCACTACCTTCGCCACGAACGTACCCATCAGCATCTTGATCAAAGGTTTTACAGCGACCATCCACACTGAGCATGCCTGCCTGATTAAAGGCAATCGTCAGCTGTGGACTTGCGATAACACTAATTCCTCCGGCAATTGCCAGTTCACATTCTCCGTTGTGTATCGATTCCACCGCCCGATGAATGGCGACCAGTGAACCGGAACAGGCTGTATCCACAGGCTCACTGGGTCCATGCAGATTTAGAAGATATGAAATTCGGTTAGCCAGAATGGAGTGAAATATGCCCAAAGCTGTATGCGCCTCGGTAGGAATGCCGTTTTGATGCATCAGATCATAATAATCCGAACTAACTACCCCGACAAACATGCCTGTTTTACTCCCGGACAAATCGGATGGCCTGTAACCGGCATCTTCAATGGCTTCCCATACGGTTTGCAAATAAATGCGCTGTCTTGGGTCCATCAACCCAGCCTCATGAGGGGATATGCCAAAAAACGAAGCATCAAATTGATCAATGGCTTTCATAAATCCGCCCCATTTGATGTTGGTTTTGTTGACTTCCTTTATGGGGTCCCCATAATATTGATGCCAATCCCAGCGTTCGGGAGGGATTTCGGAAATGAATGTTTTTCCGGAAACCAAGTTCTCCCATAGTTCATCCAGACTCTCGGATTGAGGCATGTAAGCGCCTATTCCAATAATGGCAATGGGTTCTTTATTCCTCCTATGGACATCGACAGGCTCACTTGTGATCTCATTAAATCCATCTGTTTCATCCTCTGAGACCGTTTGCGAAGTCTGCATTTCGGGTTCATCGTGCCCGCCACTCATTCCATGATATCGGGCGATATCTTCGCCATAAGCTTCGATCAGGTACGTTGCAAAAGCCCTTAAAGTCGCATATTCAAACACGACAGGAGGCGTCAGATCAATGTTGTACGTTGCATTAAGTCGATTGACAAAATCAGTCGTCGAAATGGAATCAAATCCGTAATCGCTCTTATCCGCGTCCAGGTCCATTTCTTGTACATCCACACTAAGAATGTGTGAGGATATCGTCAAAATGATCTCGGCTGCCTTTTCAAGTAAAACTTCTTCATTTATGCTGTTCTCCAACAACATGTTCTTTTTCGACGGCTCCACATTTGCAAACGACGTTTTCTCATGTACCCTCTGAAATTTGATTGAATCCCCGCCCACAATCACCAGCTGACTTTCCTTGCAATGGAACGCATCTTCAAAAGCCTGTATGGCATCTTCGCTGGATAACGATGAAATCCCGAGTGTATTTTCCAAAAAAAGGCGATGAGTTGGATCTACTCCCATCCCTCCTTCCAACCACAGAGGCCAATTCAGGGAGATCGTTTGACCGGGACGCATCCCCTCTTTGTTCAATCGATCCCGTTGACGGCAATAAGCGTCCATAAAGCCATTGGCAAAGGCATAATCACATTGTCCAGCATTTCCAAGAACGGACATGACAGAAGAGCAAACGATGAAAAAGTCCAACTGTTCATGACAGGAAGCTTCGTCCAGCCAAACCGTTCCGTATACTTTTGGAGCCAGAACAGCTTCCATGTCCGCTTTATTTTTGGATTGAAGTGTTGAGTCTCTCAATACGCCAGCGCAATGAATCAGACCATGAATTCTCCCAAATCTGGCTTTGCATTCGCGGATGAGATCAAAGGCCGACTCACGTTGCGATACATCCGCTGGGATATACACCATTTCAGCTCCTAACTTCCCCAAATCGCGCAATTGTTGTTCCTGATCTCTACTGAGAATGGAGCGTCCGGACAAAACAATAACTCGAGCGGATTGGGCAAGCAAGGAGGCAAACTGAAGACCGATGCCACCCATCCCACCTGTAATCAAATAAATGCCTTGTTTGTTCCACTCTACTTGTGGATATTCTGTTTTCGGGAGCGATACCAATCTCTTCACATAGCGCCGATTGTCCCGATAACGAACCTCAACCGCCTGGTCCCGAGCTTCCAGCTCCTGTTGAATGAGTTGAAACATATGGATAGTTTCATTTCCCATGTCCAATGTACGGCACGTCCATTGCGGGTGTTCCCATTTCACACTGCGCATGAAACTGCTTACAGCTTCATTTGCCGGTTCTTCTTTACGATCACTGGAATACGCATATAACAGGTTTACTTTCTTGTTGTCAGCACATTTCGCCAGCCATCGGCATGTATAAAATAAGGTGTACACACCTTGGGCAAGCCGTTTGCTTAATAGGGTCCCTTCATCTTCAGGAAGCACCGTACCACTCCATCCGTGAACGACAGTATCAGGTATCCACTGTAATTCGGACAGCCTGTTGAACAAACGGTCAACGTCCTCTTCCTGTTCCGGGCGGATTATGAATGTATTAACGTCCTGCTCAATGAATTGATTTCCCTGTAACACACGAATCACGGAAGTACTCTGGTCCCATTGCCGCATGTTTTCTTCACCAGAAACAAATAACAGAAGCCTTTCACTTTTGAAAAGAGTACGTTGAAGGGTCTGACTCTCCCAGGAGGGATAAAGATACGTATTCTGCTGCATGTTTTTTTCATGGGAAGCCGAGCTATCCTGTCGCTGTATCTCCTGTATAAGCTGGTAGGCTGTCTCAGATGAGAGACGTCGTCCCTTAACCATGTCAAGAATCTGATCCAGTGATAACATCTGATCTTTTCTCATCGCTCCTCCATATAAGTTAAGACATCAATAGGCTCGACCTCTCCGGCTTCCAATTTTTGCAAAAGTATTTTCAATAGGTCCTTTGCATGGTGTTTTTTGTTCTGAACCGGTCTTACCGTAAAATCGCTCATTTCCATGCATATTTGTTCCTGCTCATCAAGCCATACCATATCAAACTTAAATGCTTTTCCCCCTTGTTTACCCTGCTGTCTGACATACACACTTCCCTTGTCTGGAAGCCGATTCCACCACTTGACCGCACCTATGGAATAGGGCATACAAGGAACAGAGCTCATCTTTTGGACAAGTAGCATCGCTGTCTGCAGAGCGCTGTCCATCGTTACAGGATGAAGCGTATACAAATGTGACTGTTCATAACAAGGGACCGGAAGCACATACCTGGCAATAGCCTCGTTATCACCCATGCAGCAATCCGTTATGGATTGAAAGGAAGGTCCATAGACCAGTTGAAGCCCCTCAAGTTTGCGATATACTCCCGGAACAGGGTCAATACATCTTTTTCTAATCGCATCGATATCCTGGTTCGTTCCGAATGGACTGCGTTGTCGCGCGTCCTGTATGTTGCCATCTGTCTTTATTCCATACAACGTACCTTGTCCGTAAATTTTTCTGGAGTTCGCCTCATCGCCGGTCCAAACGTGGAACTGAACTTTTCCCTGAGCTTTGGACAAAGAAATATTCACTTCAACCGGATGCTCTATCACCGTTAAGGGTATGGACCACACTACTTCATCAAATCCGCTGACCTCCTGGATGCCTGCATTCTGCGCAGCGGCTAATGCCATCTCCAAATAAGCAACACCTGGTAATGTCCGTTTACCGTCTACGAGGTGATCATTCAGAAAAAATTCTTTGCCTGTAAACAGCGTTTGGTACTTGAATTCATCCAAGGTTGAGGCATTCCAGCCGATCATCGGGTGCAAAGTCGATCCCAATCCTTTCCCATACACACTTGTAATCGCATGTACATCCGTAACTGATTCATTAGCTACATTAGCTACGGTATCATCATTGTGATGTAATCGATGGATTACAGAATCGAAACGCTGAGTCGGCAGGGCAAGCTTGTTAAATGTTCCTGGAGGGAACCATAGGTCCCATCTCACATTCACGCCATGGAGCCATAACTGACAGAGAAAATTCCAGACATCATCTCCCGCTTCATCCTCTTTTAAAGCGAGTTTCAGCGTATCAGGTGAGGCAGATTGAAATGCACCGATGTCGATGATTTTGATGTCTGACGAAATTTTCCCCAGCTCAATCTGGCTTTCCTGCGTTTGACGCAGCCATAGCTCAGCGCTTCCAATTTCGGGAAGAATATCGTTTCGGGCATATAACTGCTTGTCATTTTGGTTCGTATAGATCTCTTGCTGTTTCAGGTTCATGGATTGGACAACAGCCTTATAATCCGCATTGGAATCCAAAACAAGCCGGGCGACCATTTCTGGAAGTAAGATGTGATCGTCCATCAGGTCCAGCATTTCTTCGAAACGTGGATCGGGCTCAGCCATTATGGTCAAATCCCACTTGCGGTTCAACCTTCGGAGGGAATGAGCCACAGCCGTAACCATAATGAATAACTGTTGAGCGGAAAGCTCCGTAAACCTCAGGACATCAACGGGGTTCCCAAGCAACTCCCCCAAATTCCACTCGTCCCCACTTACTTTACCTAGCAGATTCGACCATTCATCCATATACTTTCTGAAGGTGAACTGATGAGAGATAAGGGATTGACCCTTCGTCAGATAATATTGAACCCGTTCGTAATCACTTACCATTGGATATTCCAATTGATCATTTCTGCTATTCCCAGAGCCCACACTTTCAACTTGCGAGCTACCCAACAGACGCCGGAGATAAGACTCGTCAAAAGAACTCGGATACAAAATATCCTGCAATGTTGGATCATAATAGGGCAGATACGGACGATTGAGTTGAATGAAGTCTGTTTCATCCCTCCCAGCAAGCCTCGCAAGGATTTGTTCGGGAGCAATCATATGGTTTACGGCAAGAACAGCCCACATGCCTGTATGTTCCCCTGTTATCCATTCCACTTTTAAGCCCGATTCCAGTAAACATCGAAGGACGGCGTATCCCGCAATGAACTGACAACAGGAAAGTGTCTCTTTCTCCCATGGTTCATTGTAGAACATCCGCCGATAGTGATCGGCCAGTGAGCGATTAGCAATTTGGTCAAGTAAGGATTGGACAAAGTCCTGCACATGCGGTAAATCACGGGTTGACATGCTAAATTGCTCATAGTTTAAACAGGAAAAATGACCCATTCTTATTGCCCACTTTTCCTGTTTTGGCCTCGATGAAAGTCCAGACTCTAAATGCAACTTTTCCTTTAACTGCTGCAAGCTGTCTGCCATGACAGCATAACGGTAAGGAGAAGCCACTCTTCCCGTGAGCATCGTTCCGCTAATATCACGCAGCGTACATTCATCAAACTGGGGTGTAAGCGAGAATGCTCTCCACGATTCAAGCTGTTTTTCCAAATGCCATTTCGTTTTGCCTGAGAGCGTGAACAACTGAGAACGGACTTCTGCTGCTTCCCCCCTCTGTTTGTGCAAGGGTGCAGCGCTCCATTGTTCAATCACCAGATGCGCGTTAACTCCACCAAAGCCGAAAGAGCTTATGCCTGCTCTTAAAGGCAGCCCGTCGCCAGCACTGTTCCAATCGGTTAGCTGGCTGGCCACCTCAAAAGGAGTACTCTTAAAATCTATGACGGGATTAGGGTCGTTAAAATGAAGGTTGGCTGGTATTTTGCCATGTTTCATCATCATGATCACTTTAACAATACCAGCCATGCCTGCAGCACTCTCAAGGTGGCCAATATTGGTTTTCACCGAACCAATTCGACAGAACTGGGTACGGGAAGTATAGGCAGCAAATGCATTTTTGAGCGCTTCAATTTCGATGGGATCTCCCAATGACGTGCCGGTTCCATGTGCCTCAATATACGTGACCATTTCCGGGGAAATACCTGCATCCTGATACGCAGCCAAGATGACGTCTTGTTGTGCCTTCATGCGCGGAGCGGTTATGGATGCGCTTCTTCCGCCATGATTGCAGGCAGACCCTTTAATAATTCCGTGGATATGATTGCCTTCCGCTAACGCATCTTCAAGCCTTTGAAGCAAAAGCACCCCTGCTCCATCGCCTGGTACATAACCATTGGCTTCCTTATCAAAGGTTTTACAACGTCCATCCGGACTTAACATTCTGGACTTGGAAAATGAAATAAACTTCCAGGGGTGAAGATTAAGATTCACACATGCAGCCAATGCGTAATTGCACTCTTTTCGTTGCAAGGCTAGCTTCGCTTCATGGACGGCTACTAGTGAGGATGCACAGGCCGCATTCACCGTTATACTGGCCCCCTTGAGGTCCATGACGTAAGAAATCCGATTGGCAAGGATGCTTTCATAATTTCCAAGGCAGGCGTAGCTATCTGTCTCCAATCCTGGGAGAGAGGCCATCTGGCGGTGATCCACTGTCATTACTCCGGCATAAACGGAAGTGACCTGATTCTGTAACCTTTGAAGTGAAATCCCGGAATCCTCAATGCATTGCCAGGAAACTTCTAGCATAATTCGTTGCTGTGGGTCCATATTTTTGGCCTCTCGGGGAGAGATACTAAAAAAGCGGTGATCAAAAGAATACACATCATCCAGCAGACCGCACCATTTCCCAATGCTCTTATTCGGGGCTTCAATATCTTGAGAATAGAACTTCGATACATCCCATCGATCTGGAGGAATCTCCTTGATGGAATCCACACCATTCGCAAGATTATCCCAAAACGTCGTATAATGATCAGCCTGTGGAAACCTGCATGCCATACCAACAATGGCAATATCCGCAAGGAAAATTCCCGGATCAATATCGGATGTTGGCTTCAAGTCCTTCTTTTGTCGCATCATCACACACCCCTGTCCCCCACAATGCTAAAAGTTAGTTCATCTCAACCGCCACAGCCAACTGCTTCAAGCGTTCCTCCAAAACCAAAGCCGTATCTTCCATCAGCTTTATGCCCACTTCAGCTACACGACGGTTTCTCCAGTCCTCAAGCGGTGTGCCTTTTACCCATTGATTAAAAGCACCCAAGGCAGGACCACAGTGGATCTGATAATCGACCTGATGACCTTTTGTTCCTTCCATGGCAAGCTTTGTGCTATGGGCAAAATACCACTTGAATACCAATGCCATTTTGTATTTGGGATTCTGTTCAGCTTTCTGTATTTCCTCGGGAGATCGATATTGAACAACCTCGCGGTATACTTCTTCAAAGGTTTTTTTGAAATATTTGTTTTCCAGCTGCTGTTTGTTTTTTTCACTAATGTCATTCAATGAATCATGCTGCCGGTACAGATCATAGAGCTTGTTCGCCCTGGCGGGGAAAAATACACCTTTGCGAAGCACCTGCACCTTGGCTCCGATCTCAAACATGTCTCCAGCAGGGGCATATTCCGTGTCCTGTATATTCATGTCCTGTAGTAAATCCTTCACAGCGTCGCTAGTAGCTGCTTCAACAGTGCATTGATTAATTGAACCGGTTACAATGAAATCCGCTCCGAGCAGAAAGGCTGCTGCTGCAGCTTCAGGTGTACCAATACCGCCCCCAGCACCTATGCAAATGTCTCTTGAATAACTGTACTTTTCCATCATTCTATTTCGAAGACGAACGATTGCAGGCAGCATGACATAAGCCACGCCCGCATCTGTATGTCCTCCTGAATCAGACTCAAGACAAAGATCTTCTGCAACAGGTACTTTTTTCAGGAGTTCTGCCTGAGCAGATGTAATCTTGTTTTCCTTTAACAACCTCTCAACCATAAATTCCGGAGCGGGACTTAAAAATACTTCAGCTACTTCAGGTCTGGATACCTTGGCAATAATGCGATTGGTTGCAGTTACCCGCCCATCTGAAGAACGCTTCAATCCATGGGCACGATACTGAATTAATGCCGGAGTAACACCCATGAAGGCGGAAGCCTCTACTGTATGTACACCTTTACGCAGTAATAAGTTAACTTGTTCTTCCTCTCGTTCAGGATGAGTCATTTGATGCAGAAGATTTAACCCATACGCCTGTCCATCCTGCAAATGCTGTTGTATATAATCGATTCCTTCTTCGATCTGTTTCAAACTTAGCCCACCTGTCCCCAAAAAACCCATCATTCCTGATTGCCCCACTTTAACAACCATCTCGGGAGAAGCAATCCCTTTGTACATTGCACCTGTCAAATAGGCCCATTTCAACTTGTAGTCCTTTTTAAATTGTTTTGAGCCTAGGGATTCGGACAGTCGAGTTCCTTTGCTGCCGGGCTGTATGGCGGATGATGTTGGAGAAGTGGAGTGAACTGCTGACGTTGACGGTTCCACAGACATTTCATCAGGACGATATACTATGGGCTCGCACTCCGTCTGAATCTTTGTAACCAGCTTAGTCAGCACGTTGCCTGGACCTATCTCTTCTATTGTGTTTACTCCCATGCCCATCAGAACCCTTACCGTTTCACACCAGCGAACCGGATGTGTAATTTGACGGACCAAATTGCCATGAATTTCATTCAAGCGGTAGGGCTTAGCTGTATAATTCGAAATGATGGTCATCGTTGGAGCGGAAAAAGAAAAACGCTGGAGGTACTGTTCAAATTGTTTCGCTGATTGTTCCATATAACGGGAATGAAATGCCCCGCTGACCCTGAGAGGGATATACATCTGCGCGCCGTTTTGTTCAAAAATCGTTTTGGCCTGATCAATGATTTCTAGAGGTCCTGCCAGAACAATTTGGGTCGGGGAGTTCAGATTGGCGATATCCAGTTGATGCAGCCCATATTGTTGAAGGATTTTTTTTAATGCAATATCCGTTAGACCGATCACAGCGGCCATCCCCCCTTTAGGGGCTTTGCTCATGAGTTCTCCTCTTTTGCGTACAAGCTTCAGTCCTGTAGCGAAATCAAATACGTCTGCCGCAAAAAGCGCATTGTATTCTCCCAGACTGTGACCGGAAACTAGGCTTGGCTTTCTGCCCGTTTCCTTGATCTTATGTAAATATGTCATGGCGTTAACTACAAACAAAGCTGGCTGCGTATATTCTGTGAGGCTTAATTGCTGAGAACGATCATACATACACAGTTCCCGAATGGAATATCCAAGAATATCTTCCGCCTGCCGGGTCAGCTCTGGAAACTGCTCAAACAACCCTTCACCCATGCCCAATTTCTGTGATCCCTGTCCTGGAAATACATATGCCCACAAAGGTTCATCCCCTCCAGTTTCATTCGAATTGGCATAACAACTAATGATCTGTTCTACATGTTTTACATCCTGATGGAAGGGTGTCATGGTTACACATGTTCGTTCCTTCCGGGGGCTAATCTGATTCACGAGGCTGGAAAGTGTGCCCGAAGGCCCCAAATCCAGAAATATACTATTCGGTTTCTCTTCTCTTATATGAGATAACGCCTGAGAGAATTGAATCGGTTCCATGACAACTCGCCAAAAATGGTCGGTTGATACCTTGGTGACAGGTTGTCCGGTCAAGCTGGAGAAAAACGGAATCGCGGGAACATTGTAAGACTGCGTGTTCAGATAGGCTAAATACTCTTTGGCCGCAGGATTGATACAGGCTGAATGAAAACCCTGAGTCACAGGCAGTCTGACATAAGAAAGCCCTTGGTTTTTAAGCCAACTCTCTGCTCTTGTAACCCCTCTCAAACTCCCGGAGATGACTAGATGATTTGACGAATTCACAGCAATTAGCTCGCACTCCCCATACAGCTCCGGATTAGTGTCATAGACGTCACGACTATGCAATACAGCCAGCATGCCTCCCGGAGTACACGTCCTGTGCATGATTTCAGCTTGTCTATAAACTGCTTCCAGTCCCGCCTTGGGAGTCATTACGTTGGATACAGCCGCTGCCGCAAACTCCCCCAAACTGGTGCCAACAACGGTTGTGGGTATAACCCCCCTCTCCATTAACGTCCTGGCAAGCGCATATTCCAGCATATAAATGGCAGGATGTGTAATTAGAGTTTCCTCGAAATCATCAGAATAAGACCGATTTGAATCGTATAATTCCTGTATAATGGATCTGCCGCCGATATCTTGAACCCAACGATCCATCTGCAGCATCCATTGACGAAACACCGGATAACTCCGGTATAGTTCTTTTCCCGCCTGAATATATTGTGAACCCTGACCGGAGAACATAAAAACAATATTTTCCTTCATATGTCACGCCCCTTGTTCCTTCACACAAAGCTTTTGGCATCCGGCTGATTCTTTCGCATACGAAAAGCAATAAACTGTTCTTTATCCAAAATATTAAAATATATATTTCTCTCAAGCAGCATATCAAGTGTCTGACCCGGTTCAAGGCCAAACGAATGTGCAGGGTATACCCTGACAGAAGGATGTACTCGTTCCCGTATTTTTTGTAAACTGTGATACATCGCACCCGGGTCCCCTCCGCGCTCAGAGCATATGCCACATCCCTCCGCAAACAGAGTATCTCCTGTGAAAATATGGTCTTGCAATGAAAAACATATTGAACCCGGCGTGTGCCCAGGGGTCAGCATACAGGATATCAGTGTGTTACCCAGCAAAATGGCATCCTGATCCTTTACGGGTTTCAAATTTTCACATTGGTACCTAAAAAATTCAATTTCCACGGCTCCCATATACACCTCAGGATTGAAACGCTCCAGCAATGCCCCCACCAGATTTACATGATCAACATGGGAATGCGTTAACAGAATGTGAGTAAGTGTGGCCTGTTCCGCTGCCAGGGAATCAAGAATGGCTTCCAGATCCCAAGAAGGATCAATAACGGCTGCCTCGCGAGTCGTTTTATCAACGACAACATAGCTATAATTGATGAACGCACCATAACTGGACTTTATGGCAAGCAATTTGTATTCACTGGTTGTCATATGCTATTCTCCTTGTTAAACGAATGAAACAATCATATACAGACACGCAAAACCAACAATCAGTATAAACGGAGTATCTACGGTATGGGGTGAGAATGCCTCAGCCAGAGTTACAGCTATAGGAAGAACCAGAAGTGCCACAACGAGTTGCGGAACGGTAAAACTACTTGCGAATACCAGCAAAATAAGTACCGCTGATAAAAACACACATAAACTGCCTTCAATACTTCTAGTAAACTTTTTCTTGGAAAACAAGGCATGAACACGATATTTATGCTTTCCAAAGCGAATACCGATCGGTTCGGCAAGTCCGTCTCCAAGTCCATTGATAATGACCGGGATAAAGGCCAGCGTGCCATAACCTATACTTTGAAAATATAGAAAGCAGGGTGCCAGAACAACGTAGCCGGCAATTAATTGCGTATTCATCCATAGCAAGGTATGAGGACGGTCCTCTGGTCGGTCAAACGAGGCAAACATGCGATGAACCAATGCACTTTTCTCACGAATTGGCTTAATATAGATGAGCATTATTACACAGTTCATCAGCATTCCGACGATAAAAATAGGCCCGGTATATCCCGTACTGGAGCTCACGATCAATTCGATAGCCATCGGTGTAATAAATGACATGAAATGAACAATTTTACGAGCGTAATTCACACGCAACCGATATTTGAGTACAATCGTACCGATCAAAAATTGGATTCCATACAGTATGACAAACATGATGCTTTGCTTTACGATGAATGCAGTCATATTTTGCGCTCCCACCTCAGTAGATGAATGTCCCTTTAGCTAACCGCTAATTTCCGCCAAAAAATAAAAGGGAATCTTTCCTTTTCAATGTGAGTTAATAAAAAACACTGATTATGGATAAGACTCCCGATTATTGTTACCTTATTCAAATGTAATGAATGGTCTGTACTTCTAGCGAAGTAAAAAGATCCAAAAAGCGGCTGCCAATACAAAGCGATAGATCGCAAAAGGAATCAGTTTAATCCGGTTAATCAACTTCAGGAAAAATTTAACTGCAATCATAGCTACGATAAAAGCAGTTACAAACCCTGTAATAAACAAGGGAAGATCATCAACGGACAGATAATCCCAGCTCTCGTATAAATCCTTCAGTGAAGCGCCGAACATAATAGGAAGCGCCATTATAAACGTAAATTCCGAGGCTGTTTTGTGACTCATGCCTGCCAGCAAACCTCCTGATAGCGTAGCACCCATTCTTGAAAAACCGGGAATAAGCGCAAAGCACTGGAACAACCCTACAATTAACGCCTGTCGGTAAGTGACCTGATCCAACGTTTCTGCAGCCGGCTTTTTCGGTTTGAATATCTCGGCTGCAATCATCAGAATCCCGCCAAGGATTAACGTAACAACAACCGTTTGAGCACTGAACAAAACCTCTTTTATGTAATCGTAAAAAAATACGCCCCCAATACCAAAAGGGATCACGCCAATAATGATATGAATAAGTGTTAATTTTTCCTTAGCTTTGGTTGCTTTCCGATCTTCTCCAACATGAATGCCAAGGATGCTGAGGATTCGTTTCCAGAACAGAAAAGCTACAGCCAGGATGGAACCGAGTTGGATTACAATCTCGAATGTCGAAGCACGTACAGTACCCTCGAAACCTAGCAAATGTCCCACCAGAATCAAATGACCTGTGGATGACACTGGGGCAAACTCCGTAAGTCCTTCCACTATACCTAGTATAAGCCCGATAATAATATCCACTAATTCCCCTCCAGATCCAATTTATCGCGGTATGAATTTACAAAAAACGCCCTATTAAGTCAAGCATTTCTACAATAGATTAGCTCCTTCCCAAAACTCTTAAACAAAATGGTAATTGATGCATCAAATTTTGTCAATAAATCCAAACAATAAATTTTATATGTTTTTATTCCATGTTTCCGCATCATGTTTACTCTGAAATTGACTTGTAATCCCTTCCTACCATACGTATGTTCCCCCCTCCCCTATACACTAAATTCTGTTGAGCTATTATCTACCTCTTAGATCACTGGATAGTACCCCCTCACAAAAAGACCCTATAAAGTAGACTTTATGTCTGCTCTATAGGGTGCATGTACGTAAAAGATGTTCTTAGATATTGTATGATGTTACACGCCAGTCTAGGACTTGGCAGGTTTTGCGGACTTGTTATGTTTTGCAGACTTGACCTTCTTCACCTCAATCACAGCAGGATCCTGCGGATGTTCAACGGGATACAGTTTGCGGAACAATAACGTTTGCAAGACCAGGAATGAACCACCAATCGTCCAATACAGCGGCATAGCTGCCGGGGCCGAAAGGGAGAAAAAGGCCATCATCAGAGGAGAGATGTATCCCATGATTGCAAATTGTTTTCGCTGTTCCGGCGCCATATTGGCTTGCGAGACCTTGGCTTGAATCAGATAAATAACAGCTACTACAACAGCAAGCACATAGTCAGGCGCTCCTAATTTGAACCACAGAAATGAGTGGGATGACAGCTCTGGCGTAAGTCGGATAGCCGTGTAAATACCGGACAGAATAGGCAACTGAATGAGCATCGGCAAGCAACCGATATTCAGCGGATTGAACTTGTGCTTTTTGTACAGCTCCATCGTTTCCTGCGAAAGCTTCTGCTTATCGGCCGGATCGTTTTTGCCCTCATATTTTTTCTTGAGCGCATCCATCTCCGGCTTCATGGCATTCATGATCACTCGGGTACCTTGCTGAGATTTGGCTTGACGCATCATCAAAGGCAGCAGTGCAAGACGAATGACCAGTGTAATCACGATAATTGCAACCCCATAGCTTCCGCTAAACAGGGTAGCAAAGTGCTGGATCAGATACGACAGTGGAAAAACAATGTAATGATTAAAAAATCCCGGTGTTGATGAAGTAATCTCTGATACGTTGTTGCTGCAACCGGCAAGCAGCATGACCGCAAACAAAATGGCGATCAGGCCATAGATCCGTCCCTTGCCCGATGTAAAAGTGAACCCCTTGCTTGTCTTATGTTCCATATATATCCTCCTCGTTGATTTGTAGGAATTTCGCTCAACGAGGGCGTGCAATCGGGTTCATCTTCATCCGGTGATTCTCTGCGTCTGACCATTCGAGTTAATGCTTCAGGTCTGTGGTGTGCATCCAGGAACAATGCAGGCAAGCCTGGTTCAAGTCCACCACCGGCTCCAGCTTCCATCCAGTACTCTGTCATGCCGCAATGCAGATGGGCAATATAAGCATAACTGACGGTGAAAATGAGTCCGATTGTGAATATATAAGGTATTAATTCATGAAGTTCAAACAAGGAATTCACCCCCTTTATAGGTTAGTTTTTATAGTATAACACTTACATATTGATTTTGCATAAATTCATTGCTGGAAAACAGATAGATGAATTCATTCCGTTCTCAATTTGGACAATTCAAGCTCAGCCCTATGTCTTGCCATGTTATAAGAAGGCCAGGAAAGGTCTGCTGAATTCTTGTCCAGGAAGGCATGGCGCTCCAAGAGCTTCTTCTTTAGAATCGGATACTCTTCCAAGGCAAACTCCCGCAGTAGCGGAACTGCATCTGCCGACAGACTCGCCAGGTATGAAGCATCGATTGTGCCCGTCTGATGATAACGTTCGATATTTAGCTCGGCAATTCGTTTATCCATTCCCACATAATTGACTGCAACATAGGCTGTGAGTGCCAGCACAATATACCAGCGAATCAGCGGTATCGTTGTGTAACGTATACGAAGACCGGCAATCAATAATAGAAGTGCCAGGAAGATCATGAATGCGTGCACTAGGAATCGAATGTACGTATATCCATAAGCCTGCTCATAGAGATTCAGACGCATAAACGCGGAATACAACATGATTGCTGAGCAACAGACCAGAACCAAAAGTAACACTTGATGCATGATTAAACCAGCTTTTCCACTCGGACGGGTATACTGCAATGCAACAATAAGAATAAAAAAGTTAATGCCTGTGACGAGAACCAATTCTGCGAATCCACTTCTCGCATACTCCGCGTAAGACAGATCGGCCGGAAGCTGCCCGTCGCCTGCACCAAACAAGTACGAAAACTGTACGAGCACAAACAGAACGTACACACAGTTAATGACCAGCAGCATCGTGCCCACAATGACCGGGTCCAATTTGAATGGTTCCCGATGAACCTGCGTGCAGGGTTCCTCGGCCGTGATCTGATTCGTAACTTCCCCCTCGACAATCGGGTTTACAGGAGAGGCTTCAAGCGTATGATCACGCGGAATAACCGCGGATTCTGCTCCATTTTTCCAATGTGCGTTCGCTCTCTTCTCTGCTTCATATTGCATCGGCTGTACGAATCCCCATACATAACCGAACAACAATACACCTGCAATAATAATCCAGAGGATTCTCGGTAATCCTGGCGTAAATGTTAATTGATTCAGCCACTCCGGGAATCCGGATAAATATTGATTGAAAATTCCATCAGCAGAAGACAGTAAGGATAAGACCACAATGAGGATGGGCAAGGATGCCACCAGGCCAATGAGCACTTTGAAAACAACTGTTTTCTGTGACTTGCCTATGCCACGTCCTCCTGCTTTTACAGCCATAGCCCCAATGGTCCCCCAATGTCGTATGGCTTGTGGTACCAGATGGTCAATAGCCGTACCGATCAAGCCAATTTCCCACCACTGCCTCCGTTTTCTACCCATCAGATATGTCATATGTAAGCTAATAAGGCCCGGTACAGCCAGGAAATTGAGAGCGTACAGCGGTTCATTGTCGTATAACATAAAAGTTAGCGACAACAAAAAAACAACGCCCCCTACAAATGCATCAAT
This sequence comes from Paenibacillus pabuli NBRC 13638, assembly GCF_001514495.1. Classification (GTDB taxonomy): domain Bacteria; phylum Bacillota; class Bacilli; order Paenibacillales; family Paenibacillaceae; genus Paenibacillus; species Paenibacillus pabuli. Next base: position 215,476 of record NZ_BCNM01000012.1, on the reverse strand, counting down.
CCACTTGAATGACCTCATACGATCCCGGGCAAAAAGATACATGAAACCATAAAAGAGAATAACAAAGATCGGATACGATACGCCTATCTCATTGCCAAAGAATAAATACTGTTGAATGACAGCCAGTATCCATGCAGATAGCAGCGTGATTAAAGCGCGTTGCGGTGAAGCCATTATTTTATCAATCATGGGAAAAACCTCCATTATACTTTCTATGTTTAATTTTAGATGATAAAATAAGAATATAAATAGAAATAAAAATGAACAAAACTTCTTATTTTATGACATTACCATCGTGATCATCTCCCAGGAGGGCTTCATATTTGAAATTACACCAGCAATATCTGCTGCTGCATAACCGACTTGGTCACAAGACAGAACACGAAGTTACACTTGCCGACCTTGCTGAACTACTTGATTGTACACACCGTAACACGTTAACAATCGTCAAAAAAATGGTTGCCAACGAATGGATTCGTTGGGTGTCCCAACGCGGACGCGGACGGCGTTCAACGCTAACCCTGCTTGTTCCGGCTGATCAAATTGCAGCAGAATACATGATGCAAGCCATGAATCGCCGGGAGCTGCAGCAAGCTGCCGAACAGGTTGGTGCTTACTCCAATTCTACGACGATGCAGGATCACCTAAACCAGTGGCTGCTTGGTTATTCTGGACATCATACGGAAGCTGGCAGCCATAATGAGAGAATTGATACGCTCAGGTTACCGATCCGCCAACAGCTGCACGCGCTTGATCCCCTTTATATCAATCTGCTGGCCGAATCTTTTGTCACCAGTCATGTGTTCGACGGGCTGGTTCAACGTAATGAACATGGAGAGATTGTTCCCTGCCTGTCTCATACCTGGGATATCAGTTCAGATCGGAGAACATGTTTTTTTTATTTGCGTAAAGGTGTTACTTTTCACAATGGACATCTGTTGACCGCTGCGGATGTGGTGTATACATTTGAACGACTGCAATCCACAGAACGCCGGACATTATACCGCGATGTGAGCAAACAAATTCTTTCGATTGAAGCAGCAGATACCTTGACCGTTTGTTTCAAGCTCAAAGCCCCACACGAATTGTTTTTGCCCTTTCTTTCTACGAGCCGTGCAGCGATTGTTTCACAAGCCCCTTACGGGCAGCATAAAAATGGAGACAATGAACCAGATCTACCGAATACCATGCAGAAGCCTATAGGAACGGGCCCTTTCAAGGTCACAACCTGGGATGATCACCTGTGCAGACTTGAAGCTTTTCCGATGTATTTTCAAGGCAGAGCCCATCTGGACCGAGTAGATATTCTACAGATTCCGTGGAGTACCCCTGCACATTTGGATGAAAGGCAAGATATCGAATCTCCCTTCTTCCATCTTGTTCATAATCCATCCTCGTCTGAGGGTAGGGACTGGACACAGATAAGTGCAGGCGTGATGGTGCGCAAATTACTCACTTGTAATACGCAAAAAACCGGACCGCTAAGCGATCCGGATGTAAGAACACATGTTCAGGCGTGTATTGCTGAAATGTATCGGAATGATATGCATGAAAGTGATCCAGGAGAAAGTGGTAAGATGTTAATGAATGCAGAAAAGGTAACTCATTCGTCTCAGCACCCCACTTTTAACATCCCGATCTCCTTGCACATCGCAACTATTCCTCAATATCGGATGGATGCCAAACGTTTGGCATCGTCATTGGAAATGTGCGGCTTCTCCTGTACAGTCCGCACGGGTACAATGGAACAGTTCAAAGGTCATCTGCGGCTGGAATCCGATCTGATTCTCTTCTCGCTGATACGGGATCGGGACGAAGAATTGCGCAGATACGATCTCTATCTCACCTTATCGGAGCATCTGGAGGACTTTTCCAAGAAGAGGGTACAGGAGATGCTGCAAACCGTTGTTGCTTCGCAAATATCAGCTGACCGAACTGCCGAACTGGATCGGGTCGAACAATTTTTGCTACAGCAGAGTTTATTGTTCCATTTAACAGAAAAACCTGTGGAGACTGCCTATCTGCCTTCCGTTCGCGGCCTTTCCTTCAACAGTCAGGGATGGGTAAACCTCCGGCACATCTGGTTCCCATAAATGCTCGTTAAACGAGAATAACAATCCCTTCGTTTCAAAATGCGGTAATGAGTCTGGATGCCTATGAACTCATTATTGGGTCGGCATCCACCTTCTGCCGCATTTTGTCATTTTTCTTTGAAATAGTATCCTTCCTGCGGTAAATACCAAGAAGTAAACCGAACATGGCATAATCAAACATCAGGTGATTTCCGTATCCAATAAAAGGAAAGGGAATGCTAAGGATTGGAACCTTACCGGTGGACATCGCCAACGAATAGATGATTTGCATTGCAAACATGGCTGTGATACTGACCAAAATCATGCGACCAAAATCATCCCGAATGCGAGGAAGCATCTTTACCATACTGACAACAAACCAAATGATCCCCACCAATAACAATATCCCGGCTGACCAGCCAAACACATCAATGAGCAGCACACCTGGGTAATCCTTATAACTCGTTTTAAAACTGTCAAACGTTGTATCAATCCCGTTACCCCACCAGCCGGCTGATCGAATAATTTCAATAATGGAATAATTGCTATAACCACTCCCGTAGCGGTTTTCCTGAAGATTCAAAACGACAGAGAGCCTCTTCAGGCCTCCGTATTGATCTGCAAAAAACAATAACAATACAAAAACACTTCCTGTTACAACAGCACCTAAGGCTGTGTAAAGCCATTTTCGCGTGAGCCAGCCAAATAAAATAATGGACATTGTGCCAAACAGAAACATGCGAACCCAATCCGTCATTAGAAACAATAGCACCGCAGGTAACGCCACCATTGCAATATAGGTTAATATGGATTGCAGATTACAATTGGAACGAAGCTTGTCCAGCATAATGGCACCTATAGCAAGTGGCAAAATCCACATTGAAGCCGTGGTCACATCTAACACAAAGCCTAATGGTAACACCCAGAACCTATTTATCCCATCGTAAGTGGAAGATAGCACTGGATTGATCCACAGCATGGCATTAAGTAGAATATAGATCCACCAGGCTGCTCTTTTCAACTTACGATAATCAAAGTAAATAAAGAACAACATTATCGTTACACCTATAACCGTGTACACCACATGCCCCCGATATAAGGACTGATACTTTACATCTGCGACATTCGTTGTAAAAATCCACATTATCAACAGGCTAACTGTAGCCAAACCAATTAATCCAATGAACAGTCCCCAATGCATACGATGACGATGCAACCGGTGCATGCTTTTGCCCACCACTGCGGGATCCCCCATCTGCTCAATGGCATACATAGCCGCCTCTTCTTGAGTGAAGCCCTCTTGCTCCTTGTCCAGCATCATTTCTTCCATGTGGTTGCCAAGCTCATCACGCAGATCAGTATGTACTTCACGTGCCTTAACCTGACTACACAGTTGATCAAGATAATGTTTAATCTTCGCATGTTGATCGGTCATGTTAAGCCTCCCTCTCCAAGCACCCGATCCACGGCACCACGGAATAAAAGCCACTCGGCTTTTTTATGCTGCAACGCCTCCATACCCTTGTCAGAAATGGAATAATATTTGCGTTTCCGACCTTCAACCTCCATCCAGTAAGACTCCACCCATCCCTCAAGCTCCATCGCGTGCAGAATGGGATATAACGTACCTTCCTTCAAATTAAACACACCCTCGGATTGACGATGGAGTTCCTTGATCAATTCATAACCGTATAGCGGCTGTTCCTTTAGTAGCGTAAGAATCAATGTCTCCGTGCTGCCTTTAATCATTTGTTTGTTTACCTGCAAAGCTGTCACTCCCCTTTGTTCATGCTCCCACGTCCAATAACCACAACCACTTTTACCACTTCTTAAAAATTCAACATTAACTCCATAAAATCACTTGGTCGTATACATCGGAAATCTATGCATAGTAAATCTAGGTATTATATTACCTGATCCTTCCTTTTCTGTCCAGCTATCCATTGAGGACGTTTGTGATAAAATAAACAAGTCATTCCACATCTGGAGTGTCATCATGAATCTCTTATTCTTACTCACACACATTACATATTCTTTCTATTCATTATGAGGAGGACATTCAAATCATGAGCAAACTGATTTTCTTTCTTGGCGGGGCCGGGAGCGGCAAAACAACCCTTGCCAAAGCCCTCTCGCGTAAACATAAAGCTGCTTTTTTGGATATGGATATCCTGCTGCGTCCAGCTGCTGAAGCCATAATGACCCTACAAGGACTCGACCCATCCGATCGGGATTCACCGGAATACAAACGGCTGTGCCGTGATCTGGGATACCGTATTACGATGGATGCTGCACTGGACAACGTGCAATTGGGTATCGATACTGTTGTTGTGGGCCCGTTTACCAAAGAAACCGGAACACCAGATTGGATCGAGCAAGAGCTTGCCCGAATCGGCCGATCCTTGCAGGATACAGATGTTCGTGTGGCCTATATTTATCTGGCTAATGAAGCATTGTATCGTGAGCGAATTACAGCCAGACAATCTCCACTGGATGAATGGAAACTCGCGAACTGGGAGGCGTTCACTGCTTCACTTTCCCACAAACAAGTCGCTTGGCCGCTGCCCCCCTCAGCCGTGGCTTATATCGATAATTCAAAAGAAGATTACCATATTGCATTAACTGAAGTGGAACAGCGTATGTATGAATAACATGTAGAATCAATTAGGCCATGTCTCCAACTCAAGCAAGCTATATCTTGGTGAATGCCAGTGTCCGAGAATTCTTATGGGTTGGACTATTGCTACACATCGAAGAAATATGAAGACACAGCAAAAGAGGTATTTGCCAAGAAGACCTTAATGGGCCAACATGACAAATACCTCTTACCATTTTATATAATACGAGCTCAGGCTTCACGAACTCCCTATCCTTACAAAAAATGCTCCAAAATACGTTCCTGTGCCAATGGTGTAATCACCGTACGATCCACAGCAGGTCCTTCGGTCAAATATTCCGCTACTTCAGCTACACGATTGGACTCCAGTTCCGCCGTAAACACAACATTCGCTGCACCCAGCGTCTCCACCAATCTTCCGCGTGCGGTCGCATGCAGCATAAATAAGGTATACAGATCAGGACGTCGCAGTTCAGTCATGGCTCTTGCGATCGATGCGATACCTGACTTCTTGCTCTCTACATCATTTTGTATACTAGGGAACTGCTTCTGTCCAAGGTCACACCATAATATACGGCGCTCCTGCAAATCTATAATAGCTGGCATACCTATATGTGCACCCATCGCCAGATCAATCCGGTCCTGTACTGGAGACACTTCAAAGATATCACCCGGCTGCGGTGCCTTTCGCATCATCCATCCTGCATAAACCTCGGACAAATCATTGAGTGGGTGATCAGCAACCAGGTTAACCATCAATACAATATATCGGGCCCCAAACGCACGTGCAGAAGGCATATGTATATCGATGTACTCTGCCGCACCATCCGGTACAACCACAATATCGCCGCTATGTAAGGCCTGAACGTTATCCGACTTTGGATGGGCATAGGAAACCTGATCCAGAGCGTGCCAATCCGAATCGTATACCACACAGCACAGAGCGATTTTCACACGCCCGGTAGAAACGGTGGCACCCCCGCCCTCTCTCCACCAAATAAAAAAGCGAACCGTATCACCGGCTGGTAAAGGGACCCATGATCCACGGGATAGGAATTTATGGGATTTACTTACTGAGCGGCTCCCCTGCGGTATCGTATAATCTTGCAGTCTTTCATCAATGTAGACATTACCGAATGAGGGCAACTTCGCAAAGCGTTTCAGCAAAACATCCTCCACTGCCGAGATGACTACATGAACATCCTGAGCATCCATGGGTGGCAACGTCTGTGCAGAAACATACAGCTTGGCTGTATTCCCTTTTGGAAAAAAGCATCTCCGCTCTTGAACATTCACTCTTGTCCGAAAATGAGTAAGCACATGGAGCAATGCAGGCGTAGAAAGCCTGTCTGCCACAACTTCCAGTTTGCTCACCACATCCCGCACCGCAACCCCCGAACGAATCATTCGATCCAATTGTCGTACCATCTCATCAGGCCGTTCAGCTAGTGTAGTCAGTATAAGGGAACGATCCATTTGTTTAAAAGCATGCTCCACCCTGCCTGAAAAAGTAAACGGGCGCTCTCCAGAGCGTAACTGTTCAATGGCTTTCACCGCTTTTGGATATCGTTGCCGATACTCACCCGGATGCAGTCGTTCAGCTAATCTTAGCCAACGTCCTTTGTAACGAAACAGCTCTTCCAACGGTTCGGGAACAGACTCTAACAAAGCAAGCAGCAAACGACGCTCAGATCGGTTGAACGAACGAAAGCGCGTGTTCCGCTTCAGACTAACATCACCATCGGAACAAGCTGCAGCCAGCCGCAGTATGTCTGTTGCTGTTCGCAAATATCGCTGGAAATGTGCCAATGAAGCTCGTCCTGTTCTTAACCATGCAGCACAATAGACTGCCGCATTCTCTTTCACAAGGATTTGATCCAGCTCGAACAGATCCCATCCATCATACTCCGTCGCGAACCAAATGAACTGCTCTCGTGCTACGGGTGACCGTGGCATTTGGCCTGCGAGCAAGTTAAGTCCGATTCGATGAAAATCAGATGGATGACCGATGTCGATCACACGAAGCCTGGTCTGACCGACCCATAATGTTCGTTCATCCAGTTTGCTCTCCTGCTTATGAAGTGTCCAATAATGCATCAATGCGTTCAGGTAAAGCTCGCTCTCATGAATATTCATCAGTTGATCAGGATACGTTGGAACGCTAAAGTTCCCCATAGGATGAGCACCTGTCATATAACGAAGTTCCTCCATGACCCGCTCAACCCAGAGCACAAATGACTCTTGTTCCCACGTACTCAGCATATCAATCAATCTGGTCGAAAATGTATATCCCAGTAACTCCAGATTTTTCAATGCTGTCGCCAGAACACATTCAGGCAATATATCATCACTCTCTGTAATGATTACCCTGAGTTCCCTGTTCAGATAGATTGAAAATAAGTCCATCGCCTGTAATCTCCCTGAAGATCATATATGTCTACTTTCTTTTCCATCCTATTTCTAACTTGCAACCATCCAAGGATCAACTTAATCATTATGTATAAAAAAACAAAAAACAGGAGAGCGGCACCCCTAATACTGAACGAATGATTTAGAAGGAAGGGATGCCATAGCCTGATTATTCCATATTATATCCCAGAATTTTCGATATTGGCAAATGAACAAATTGGCACAACGCCTCATTGCGGGATCACGCAAAAGGTTTGCGGAACCTCCCTCATAAATACACGCTTACTACGGGGTCTAAGAAGCGCTAGAACTGATAGATTATAGATACGGGCTGTATATATAGGTCTAACCACATCTCAACATATATCAAAGTCCACATTTCAACATCACAAAGGAGTATGCTATGAAATTGAAATCCAATTCCGCAACCTGCCTAAGTCCTCAACATCAGAGCCACAAATCGAATCACAAGTGGAAACAAACTGTAGCCAGCATCATGCTGATTGCATCCTTGAGCTTAACAACATTTACAAGTGTATCCGCAGAGGGCAAACCATCCTACAACCCTTTAGGCCCTCAGGAAACGGAATTGTTCATCGATGGTTTCTTTGCCCAGCCTGAAATAAAGGCCGCTCTGAAAGGTGCCGTAGTCACTGTGGTTCAGGACCAACAGATTGTTCTCAATAAAGGGTATGGTTATGCCAATGTAAAAAAAGAAATCCCTGTCGATGCTAACTCCACCCTGTTTCGTGCAGCCTCGATCTCCAAAACGTTTACCGCAACAGCCATCATGCAATTGGCAGAGCAAGGTAAAGTAAAGCTTAATCAGGATATCAGCGTGTACACAGATGGGCTGGAACTGGCCAATCACACCGGGACATCGTTGACTTTAAAACACCTGATGACCCATACCAGCGGATTTGATTTCACCGATACAGCGACTACAGCCAGGGAACTGAACAGCTCTTATCCACTTGAGCAATTCATCAAAGACCACAAACCATCCGTTGTCCGTACTCCCGGAGAAGTTTTCCGATATGACAACTACGGCTATGCCCTTCAGGGCTATATTGTTCAAAAACAGTCGGGGATGCCATTTGAGAATTATGTACAGCAGCATATTTTCAACCCGCTCGGCATGTCCGATAGCCATTTCACATTAAGCAAAGACATACTGGAAAGACTCGCGGTTCCTTATAACGCAGATGGACAGGAGCTTTCCCAATATCCCAACGTACCAGACAGCTCACCTGAAGGCGGATTAATTACAACTGGACGAGATATGGCTCATTTTATGCTTGCCCAGCTCAACCAAGGTTCGTACCAGGGCGCACGCATACTCGATCCCTCATCCGTACAAGCCATGCAAACGTTGGATGTCTCCATTCATCCTGATCTACCCGGCACGGGTTATGGATTCGAATCCACCTATTCGCAGTATAATCATGGACGAAACGTGGTAAGTAAAGCAGGTGATCTTGCAGGCTTCCACTCCAATCTGTGGCTGTTGCCTGACGAAAAGACCGGCCTCTTTATCGTATCCAATAGTGATGGTCCTGACCTGCGAGAAGCACTCTTTCACGCATTCATGGGTCATTATTATCCAGATAACCAGACCAAGGATGCCGATTACAGCGTATCTGAGGCAGCACTCCGATCATACGAAGGACTCTATCGTGATGTCCGTTTACCCGCATGGTTATATGATATTTCGACAACAGAGAAGGGACTTCGGGTTATAGATGCATACGGTACTCACACCTTAACACCCGTTAAGGACATGCTGTTCAGGGATGAGGATGGTAAGCTCGCTGGCTTCAAAAAAAATAAGTCAGGGGAAATCACCTATTTCTATTACAACAAATCGGATAGCTGGTCCGAAAAATTGCCTGAAGCTAAACTTTATACAGACGTGCCAGAAGATCATCCTTATGCTCCTTACATCTATCGTCTAGCACAGATTGGCCTGTATCCACAGGATCACCCCCTTTTTGAACCAGATAAACCTGTAAGTCGTGTTGAATTCGTAACACAGATCGTGAGCATCAGCGGAATGACCCTTTCAAATCAATCGCCAAAATTTAAAGATACCCTATCTAGCCCCTATGCCGCCTATGTTCAAACCGCTCTTGAACTAGGCATTGTGCAAGGTAATACTCGTGGATGGTTTCATCCCGAGCAAGCTATAACCCGGCAAGAGGCCGCGGTAATTATTTCGAGAACTGCACAACAACTACTCGGAGCACCTGCAGCCTCTGCCAACCTGGCAGGTTCACAGGATGGTTGGGCTCAAGAAGGTGTCCAGTTTGTGGTCGCTTTGGGTCTCTACGGTCCGGAAGTGTCTGTATCAAGCAGCGGTGCTGTCGATTATAAGTCGAAGCAGCCTATGCTCAGGCAGGAATCATCGGTTTTGATGTACAAAATGTTGGGAACTCTGCTACATTAATATCATGATCGACGGCAAGCCGTGCCAATGCTGCATGGCTTGCTTTTTTCACAACATATACCAATGATGCACATCATAAGAACGGATGATTTCTTCCATGGGATTAGAACTTTCATTAAGTAGATTCATAAAAAGTAAATTTAGTTTTGTATGGCTTATAACGATGTTGTGTTTTATACTGACAGCCATTTATATTCATATCTCTTCATTTTCACACCCTTATATCGGACTTTCGTTGATACCGGATGGCTCCAACTCATGGGTGGTAGACGAAGCGGATCCGCAAGGTGTAGCTTATTCATCTGGGATCAGGTCAGGTGACACCGTTATCTCTCTGGAGCCAAAAGGAAACGTCCGATTACTCCATCAGCAAGGTATATTCTCAGTGACGGAAGCCTACACCATTGGCATAGAGAAGTCTAGTAGCGAGGCAGCAGAATATATCATGAAGCCTGGAATGCGAGAATGGTTTAACCTCGGCTTCTCCTCCAGTGTAGAGTTGTTGTTATTATTAACCGGAAGTTATGCCTTGTTCAGCCAACCAGGTTCCCGTGTGATGCGTCTATTCTACCTGCTTAACCTGTCCATGGCCTTATGTATATTGACAATATATACTGCCCAACTTCCGTTATCCAACTATATTTTGGCCTTTTGTGCTGCATGGTTACCTTATTGTCTAACCGCATTTTATGTTTCTTTTGTATTCCGCAGCCGTCTGCATCACTTTCGATGGTTATTATGGATCAGCAGATGTATTGCCATAGCCTATTCCACTGGTCTCGCTTTTCTGTACATTAAACGATGGCTTATGACCGAAGTTCAGTTCAATCAAGGCATTACTATTGTTGGCACTCCTGCTGCATCGTCTGGTCCAACCAATCTGCTTACCTTTATTCTTTGTGTCACCCTTCTGGTATTAATCTGGATTACATGGTCTAATCGTCTAAGCTATAATCGCAAGGAGCAGAATCAGCTATTACTCATGTCAGCAGGCATTATCGTTAGCCTGATTCCCTTCATCATCTGTTTTGCCGTTCCAACCCTGCTGCAAGGAGAACCGTTGCTTCCTGTTGAATACACATTAATTGGTTTTCTTCCTTTATCATGGATGTTCACTTATGTACTCGTGCAGCGGAGTATGCTTGATTTCAAACTGGTTATGCCAAGATTGTTGATTCATGGATTGTACGCCTTAATCGTATTTTTACTGTTCATAGTTGCTTCAAACCTGCATACCTTCGTGCACACCAGCTTGCTCTTTGTCCTTTTTTTGCTCATCACATGGGTGTATCAGTACACGCTCACACGCTCTCGCAAGCAAAACAAACGTAACAAGGACTGGCTTGAACACCAGCAGCTGCGATTGACTGTTCGAATGTCTGAGCAGCAAAACATGCGGGACATGATTCATCTGTTTGCCGAGATGTTTCACAAGCTGTTGGATATTGAAGGCATCGTTATCATCTGGATCGATGATAAGCACTCCTATTCTCAAGCAGGTACAGGAGTTTTCGCTTCCATTCAGGATGTCGAAGACGAGGCGTTACATGTTGAAGGTTTACGACAGAGATACGACTTGGCACAGGTTTGGGAGTTGTCAGGTGAACCACCGATGGAGATGGCAGGTTTTCTGGGCATTGGTCACAAACGAAATGGTACCCTTTTTTCAGCAGAAGAGCAGGATATCATTGATAAAGGACGGCTCGAAGCAATCCGAATGCTCGTGAATGGCAAACTTTTATCTGATCTGCAGAAACGATATGAACACCGTGTAGATCAAACGACTCTCCATGAACTCCAGATGCGCCGTCATCGTGAGTTCAATGATATTTTGATGGAAGCCCAGCAAGCAGAGCGTATGAAAACCTCCTATTTCCTTCATGACCAGCTGCTCCAAAACTTGATTTTCTTGTCTCGTGATTTGGAGGAATTTCATGATACCGGAGAGACACATATGGATCAAACGGCTGTTTGGCTGGAGTGCCTGTATGCTTCCCAGAAGGATATACGCCAATTGTGTGATGATCTGTACCCTCATATTATAGATCGAAGCGATCTTGAGGAAGCGCTGCAATGGCTTGTTCGTTCGCTCCAAGTGCAGAGCGGGATCAAGATGGAACTCAGCTATAACGCGCCGTCTGCTGAATTGGAACAAGAACCACTGAAATCCATGGTGTTTCGGACCATACGGGAACTTGTCATCAATGTGATGAAACACGCCCAGGCTTCTTTTTGTTCCATTGAGGTGCACACTCAGGATCAGGATCTCATTTTCAAGGTAAAAGATGATGGCTCGGGGTTCAATGTTCATTCCGCATATGATTTTTCAAATTCAGCATCGGGGCACTTCGGTTTAATATCCATCCAAAGCAGCATCCAGCATCTCGGTGGCGACATCACCGTCCATTCCAGCCCTGGCAAAGGAACATCCATAAGCATTCGTTTGCCTTTAACCAAAGGAGTAACTGTACAATGAGCGAACCACACATTCAAGTCGTACTGCTGGATGATCACCCCCTGGTTATGGAAGGTCTCAACAACCGTTTAAACCGCGAACCAGGCATAAAGGTATTGAAAACATTTAACGATCCGATGCTGTTCTTGTCCGAAGTAGAAGCATTGCGACCTGACGTGGTTGTAATGGATATCCGTATGCCTCAACTCGATGGTTTTGAGGTTGCCCAAAAATTAAAAGAACAATTTGGACTAACTATCAAAATTATTTTGTTATCCGGATACAACTATCACGAATTCCAGTTAAAAGCCTACGATCTGGGTGTTCATGCGTACCTGTCTAAGCAAGCGACGTATGGACAGATTATCAATGCCATCCGACAAAGTATGCTGGGCCATGTGCTTATTCCAGAGAGAATGCTTTCTCCCCATTTAGAGGAATCACTCACTGCAACGGAGCGCGAAGTGCTTCACCGTATTTCATTGGAAATGACCAATAAGGAAATTGCACAGGATCTGGCGATCAGTCAGCGCACTGTTGAGTATCACATCACCTCCATTACGCAGAAGTTTGGCGTGAAATCCAGAATTGGTGCTGTAGTGAAAGGTTATCAGGCTGGCATACTTGGAGACGTCATACTCCCTGAGAAGCAATAACCCCCGCCTCATACATGCCAAAGAAAGCGGTAGAACACCTCTTTAACCCGAAAGTTAAAAGTCGTTCTGTACCGCTCTCTGTATGGTTATCGATCCCTTTTACAGTTTTGAATTGAGGAATGCCAGCCCACCTTAACTGTGCTGACGGGCCGCTTGACGTTCAGCTATACGAGCTGTTATTAACCGGTGACTCTCGTCAATCTCTTCTGCTGTACATGCCGCTTTTAACTCATATACTTTAACCGGAGAACGATCAATGATATCCAAAAACGAATCAAAAAATGTCATGTCCTTACTATGTACATAAGGACACCAATGATCCGACAATCCTACCGTTTCATGAATATGCACGCCAACGACATGGTCAATTAACTCGTTCGCTTCGCGTACATTGTCATAGAGTCCCATTCGGTCCATCATCATGCCGTGACCAATGTCGTACCATAAACCGAGTGGCGCCCCCTTCATTCGTCCGATGATCGTACCCGCCTCATGCAGCGTTGGCATTTGGTAACAGCGTGATCGGGTCTCTATGCCGAAATTCACTCCGTACCCGCGCTGCTCGGACAGCTCACATACTTCTTCCAGACTCTCCTGAATCCGTTTCAGGTAGTGTGCGCTGCCCGCCTCACGCTTCTCGATCATCTCCTGCCATAACGATTGATAGGCTGCGGAATCCGGTCCTTGATCGTGATATATTTTTTTCAACGCTTCATCAATATTATATTCAAAAGGGACTTCACCTGGATGCACCACAACCGCCCTAGCGCCATACCGATGAGCATACTCGGCTGAACGAAGCAGCAGTTCAATTGCCCGCTTCCGGCGCGGCTCATCGTCGAAACCTAGCAGAACCGAATCGGTTCCATAATCAGGATCTGCTACGTGCGGGAACGTGTTATGTACACTGGAGATGCCCATTTCTCCCCGCTCAATCATTGGTTCAATCGTTTGCAGCATCTCGTCTGTAACGTTATAGTTCAGCTCAACCTGTCTGAATCCCAGTGATTTGATCTCCTCCATCATGCCCTGACCTGTAGTGTGACGTTTGATGTTCCAGCAAGTTGAAAATGAGTACTCTTTTTTGTCGGTAAACATAGCTGTGTTCCTCCTGTATGCGATGTTAGGCCCTTACCATGTCTACAGTTTTTTTCTCTATTTTATATCAGTCTGGCTGATGTTTATTTACAATTTCATTTATTTCATATTGGTTACGCCTGAATAATAACGCTCGATGGTAACCGCTTCACCACATCTATCGATTAGTGCTGGAGATGCAGTATCGTTTGTTGCAAGGCCACCTGCACTGCTCCAGTCGCGACAGCCCGATCCCCAAGCTTTGAACAGGTCAGTTTCGGCTGAACCGAGAATTGTTCAGAACGGATCTGTCTGAGAAACGGCAGCAGTACATCCCCGTTCCCCCCAATACCTCCGCCAAGCACAATGAGATCAGGAGCGAGAATCACACAAATATGATGTAGTGCCATTGCAAGCCAATGGCTGTATTGCTCCAGAATTTGAACGGCCTGCACTTCTCCACTCCGGGCAGCTTCGAATAGTCTCTCTGGCGTCGGATGTTTTCGGAATTCCGCTGTACCCGAATCGTATTCTTCAGGAAAATGAGCCTGCATCTCTCGTGCAAGTTTCATTAGTCCATCCGCAGACAACATATCCTCCAGACGCCGGCCCCCTTTCAATAGCATTTCGGCAAGCTCACCCGTCAGTCCGCCCATTCCTCGAAGCAATTGACCGTTCACCATAATGCCTGCTCCGGTCCCTGCTCCGATGGACATAAAAACAAACAGATCCGATTCCACCGCTGCTCCATTTGTGTACTCGCCCAGCGCAGCCAGGTTCACATCATTCTCCAGAATGATTTTGCATGGGAATACCTTGGATAATGAATTCATCTCAAGCGCTTCTTCCATTCCTTCTAATGGAGAAACAATACGACTGATCTCTCCCGAATTCGGGTTTACAACGCCCGGTATACCAAAACCAATACATTGGATCTGCTCCCATGTCAGATGATTCGCCGCCAATAATTCATCCGTATACCTCCGTAGAAGATCAAGAATCTGCGTCCCCGCTTGATCCCGACCTGAGTTCGCTTCCATTGGATAAGTTCTATAGTCCAGCACTGCACCCCTCAGATCGGCTAATGCCATACGGATTTGGGTTGCGCCAATATCAACGCCACAGACATAATAAGCTGCCTGATTGAAACGTATTAACGTTGCCTTACGACCTTGGGCATTGTCAGCTCTCCCGGTTTCAAGCACAAGATTTCGTTCAATCAGATGCTCAACCGCTGACGACACTGTAGGTTTGCTAAGTTTGGTATATCGGCTGATGTCAGCCCTCGACATGTCACCCATTGCAATCAGTGCGTCCATTATTAGATTTTCATTCAGATTGCGCATATATTGCGGTGAGCCAGCCAACTGGTCGCCCTCCTTTATAAGTTAGTTAACTTTATTAACGAATTAAAATCAATATATCATCGTGCTTGGTACGTGTACAGCTTTTTGTCTTTAGACTCCTCTCCTATTAAGAACGACTTATTCACTTAGAGTATAAACGTCTAATTCAGGTATTATTATACATTTATGGACGTATATACGCTTCCGAAACAGTGACCTGTTCATACAATAATCTATCACAATCAGGGAGGGTTCAATATGTATAGCAAGAAACATAAATGTTATGATCCAAAAACAAAGTGTTATTATAAAAAAATTACGAAAACATGTGTTACCAAAATTAAATATGTTCCCAAGGTCAAAAAACACTGTCATGTAACTATTGAATATGGCGTAATCAAAAAAAGAAAGCACTATTAATAGCCTTCTGCCCTTCTCTGGAGAGAAGGGTATCTTTTTACTCTAGATTAAACCTGGGTTGGATTAATCCATCAAAAAAGTTGCGGTGACATTCCACCGCAACTCCCTTCCTTATATACACTTCATTAGGATTTGGATAGTTCAATGAACCCCTCGCCAAATACGTCACGTACATCATGGATGGTTATAAAAGCAATCTCGTCCTCCGCCCGCACAATCTTCTTCAGCATCGGGACTTCTTGTTTGCTAATGACAATATATAAGATTTCTTTCGGGTTCTTCGTATAGTAGCCATGACCGGACAGGACCGTGACTCCCCGATCCATTTTCTCAATGACCTGCTGTGCAATGGCATCCTGTTTGGTCGATATAATGGTGACTGCTTTTTTCGGATTGAGTCCTTCAATAATGAATTCCATCGTTTTGGTGCCAACGAACAACATGACAATCGTACACATCAATCCTTGTGGCCCTATAATGAAGAACGATGAGAACGCCACGATCAGATCGAAAAATAACAGTCCATAACTGATGTTCCAATCCAGATATTTGTTGGCAAGCCGAGCCAGAATAACTGTCCCCGCTGTTGTGCCGCCTACTCTAACAATCAAGCCGATACCCAGACCGGCAAATAATCCGCCAAAAATAGTATTAATCCAGAGCTCATCCGATGCAATCGTCCAGCTCTCGGTCAGGTGCAGGAACAGCGAGTTGAATACCACCGCAATAATGGTATACACCGTTGTCGTTCTGTCCAGAAACTTGTACCCCACAAGTAGCAAAATACCATTGAGGAGCAAGTTCATCAGTCCTGGAGACCACTCAAAGAGGTAATACAAAATAATCGTAATACCCGTAACGCCGCCTTCAGCCAGATCATTCGGGATGACAAACAGGTTTACTGCAAGTGCAAACAGAAATGCACCCGCCATAATAAATAGAATATCCGTTATTCTTTTCTTCATCATACACTCCATCCAATCCATCAGAAAATCAACCTATCAACCAATTTCATAAGTTGTCATGATCACTTGATCACTCAATGATAGATTCTACCATGCCATGAACAAAATTTGTATACATAATACAAATTGTTGCTCGAATTGTACAAAGGAGTCCGACGTCATTCCGGTCAGGGCCCTGATTCAGAGTCAGGATCAACATACATACATGACAAATGTCATGTGTCATCATGGATGTTTGTCACTACACAGGACTGACGTTTATGACTTACCGTCATGGTCAGATTATTTTACAATGAGACAAAGGCGAGCACGGAGAGACGATGGATCATTCCCGGAAACGCCGCGTTACCACCAATATGGCTGTAACGATGAAGGAGGACGTACGTCTATGAGCAGAACCAAAGAGATGGCG
This sequence comes from Paenibacillus pabuli NBRC 13638, assembly GCF_001514495.1. GTDB lineage: Bacteria > Bacillota > Bacilli > Paenibacillales > Paenibacillaceae > Paenibacillus > Paenibacillus pabuli. The sequence goes on along the minus strand of NZ_BCNM01000012.1, from coordinate 198,601 downwards.
CTAAAAAAAGAAGTTACCCCTTATGAAAAAAATAATCTTCGCCTGAGTATCCAACAATTAGTAAATTCCATACTTCCCCTATTATTATTATGGGCCGCCGCGTACTATAGCTTGTCCGTGTCCTACTGGTTGACATTTCCGATTGCTATTGTAGCCTCGGGATTTGTACTTCGAACGTTTATCATCTTCCATGACTGTTGTCATGGCTCATTCTTCAAAAGCAAGCGTGCCAACGACATTCTCGGTACGATTACAGGTGTATTAACCCTGACGCCTTACTTGCAATGGAAAAACGAGCATTCCATTCATCACGCAACCAGCAGCAATCTGGACAAACGTGGGGTTGGCGATATCTGGGTGATGACAGTGGAGGAATACAAAGCAGCTTCTACTTGGGGCCGCCTCTTCTACCGTATTTATCGTAATCCGCTTGTCATGTTTGGTATTGGACCCATTTATGTATTTTTGTTCGCCTACCGTTTTAATCGTAAAGGTGCAAGACGTAAAGAACGCATTAATACTCACCTGACTACAGTATTGATTGTTGCGCTCTATGCCTTTATGTGCTGGTTAATCGGCTGGCAGGCTTTTGTATTGGTGCAGGCACCCGTATTTTTCTTCTCCGGTTTCTTCGGTATTTGGCTGTTCTACGTACAGCATCAATTTGAAGATACGTACTTTGAACATGAAGATGAGTGGAGTTATGTAAAAGCGGCCGTAGAAGGTAGTTCGTATTACAAACTGCCGAAGCTGTTGCAATGGATCAGTGGCAATATCGGGTTCCACCATGTGCATCACTTGAGCCCGCGTGTTCCCAACTATTATTTGGAAGAGGCACATAACGCAACACCTCCTTTGCAGAAGGCTACAACGATTACGCTGCGTTCGAGTCTGGCTGCCTTGCGCTTCCGTCTGTGGGACGAAGAATCCAAGCGGTTTATCAGCTTTGGCGAGATCAAAACCTTATCCCGCAAACCTTACGTTCAACCGCCTATTCGAGTAAACAACCAAGCGGGTCTGACAGAGAAGCCTTAACTCTGTCGGATTCGTTTTCTTGTATTCACGCTGAAATTTATGCTAAAGTCAGGCTAAGTTGGAGTACAATGCAAAAGTTTGAGGAGGAGAATTTACATTCAAAAGTGGATGCAGCTCTTTTATAAAAATACAGGTTTGAATCCCTATGTATGGCTCGTCTTTTTCATCCTGCCCTTCTACTATATTTCGCAATATTCCAAATTGTGGCCGATGGTCGCAGGCATTTTCATCATCCTTTTCTTCTTCGTATGTTATCTGCTTGCTTTCATCACAAAGGGATGGCAGGTCTATATGTGGATTGGACTGCTGATCGCGATCTCGATAACGATGACCATTGCCTATGATTACGCCTACTTCTCATTGTTTCTTGCTTTTTTTATTGGGAATATTAAAAATAAAGCCGGCTTCTTCACGCTCTATTCCGTGAATCTGGCAGCCAGTTTTCTAACCATCAATTATAGCTTCATCAAGCAGAGCACTCTGCTGCTCAGTCAGTTCCCGTTTGTATTCATCAGTCTCATGGCATCCATTCTGCTTCCGATCAGCACGTATAACAAAAACAACCGTGAACAGCTGGAAGGCCAACTCGAGAATGCCAACAAACGGCTGGATGATCTGGTGAAAATGGAAGAGAGACAGCGTATCGCTCGCGACCTGCATGATACGCTTGGACAAAAACTCTCTTTAATCGGTCTGAAAACAGACCTCGCAAAGCGTCTGCTCCGCCTGAATCCGGATCAGGCCGAGATTGAATTGAACGACCTGAGGCAGACGGCAAGCACAGCTCTGAAGGAAGTTCGGGAAATGGTAACGACCATGCGTGGCACCCAATTGGTGGATGAACTGTTCCGCGCTGAACAGATTCTGAAGGCTGCTTCGATTGAATTTGTACTGGAAGGAAACCCGAAATTGCAGGATACTTCCCAATTGAATGAAAATGTGCTTGGCATGTGTCTGAAAGAAGCCGTCACGAATGTTGTCAAACACAGTCAGGCGACGGAATGCACCATACGTATAGAGGAGACACCGGCCGATAATGTATTAACGGTCCAGGATAACGGTGTTGGAATAGAACGTACCCGCAAGCTGGAACGACGCGGTACAGGAATTTTGGGTATGAAAGAACGACTTGAGTTTGTGAACGGATGCCTGGACATTCGCTCCGGAGCAGACATGGAAGGTACAGGCATTATTATCCATGTTCCCAAGCTGGTTCGCAAACCGATAAAGGAGGTTGAACAATGATCAGAATCGTAATTGCCGAAGACCAGCGCATGATGCTTGGGGCCTTGTCATCCCTGCTCAATCTGGAAGAGGATATGGAAGTGGTTGGACGTGCAAGCAATGGACAGGAAGCGCTTGCTCTTGTCAAGGAGCATTCACCTGACATCTGTCTGATGGACATTGAAATGCCAGTCAAAAGCGGCCTGGAGGCCGCTGAAGAACTCAAGGGCATGCACTGTAAAGTCATCATTTTGACAACCTTTGCCCGAACCGGTTATTTCGAACGTGCCCTGAAAGGCGGTGTACGCGGTTATCTGTTAAAGGATAGCCCGATTGAAGAACTGGCAGAAGCCATCCGTCAGGTCATGAATGGAAGACGTATCTTCGCCCCTGACCTGGTAGATGAGGCTTATGTTCAGGAGAATCCGCTGACCGAACGCGAGAATGCCGTTCTAAACCTAATGGCAGACGGCAAAAACACGAAAGAAATTGCCGGACATCTTTTTATTACAACCGGCACGGTGCGGAATTACATCTCCATTATCCTTAACAAGTTAAACGCGAGCAACCGGATCGAAGCGATTACCCGCTCCAAGGAAAAAGGGTGGTTTAAATGAAAGTACCGCTTTAACCCACTGAAACACAAATAAGCAAGGTACATCATGGTATGATGATGTACTTTGCTCATACATGAAAGGGATGGCTTGGAGCACTCACTCCGGGCCATCCCTTTTCTATTTCTTTTGAAACCGCTATTTAACGGAAACAACCATACCCAGTGCATCAAGTGGCACCTGATGGGTATGAAGCTGATGAATCTGCTTGCCATCTTGCCAGGAAATCGTTACATCGACGCTCTTGCCACCACTCGGGTATTCCACATTCACGAAGCCTTTATCCTTCGGTACTGGCAGTGTATGTGATTCCAGGTAGTCGACCATCTTCTTCGCAATACCAGGATTATTCATCTTGTCCTCGGAAACGGAACGAATCTGCAGCGTCCACCGGCCTTCCTCCCAGGTTAGATACTGGCTGCCAGCTGCGCCTTCAACCATTCCTTGGATACCATGCCCCAGATCCACTGTCATGTCCTTTGGTATGTCTTTCAGGTCTGTCTCCGGGAAAATATCTGTACTGTTTGGGTCTTTATACGACTTTACTTCATAAGAAGCCAGAACGGGAACCTTGCTGCCAGATGCCTTCAACGAATCATCATTAACTGCAACAGGATGATCCGTAGTATAGAAATCGATCCGAAAAGCATCTGAAGCATTCGAAGGAATCGATGCAGTCAGGTTTTTTCCTTTTGCCAGGGTAAACGAAGTCGGTAAGGAAGCATTTTTCATCTTCAGCTGGCTTCGGATGTCCTGAATGACATCGTTCACACTTGGCTTGGCTTGACTATTACTGCCCGTTTCCGAATTCGATGAAGATGTGCCGCTTCCCGCGGAACCCGTTGTTTCTGTTGTATCTGTTTTGTCCTCTGTTCCGTTGGAGATGTCGGCTCCCCCACTGCCCGACTGTGCCTGTTCACCAACTGCAGGAGGCGTGTTGTCCGCCGAGGATGATTGGGTATCCTGACCTCCACCACACCCCGCCAGAGCAAGCAGCACCGCTGTCGTCACAGGAATGGTCATCCATAATTTTGGTTTACTCATGTTGTTGTCCTCCTTGAAGCTTTTATTGGAATATATATCAAGTTTGCTCGTATTAACGTTTGTCATTCCAAAAATTCACTGGCTGTACTTTCTTGGTCAGCACTTCAAACCGATATCCTTCTGCTTTCAGTGTCTTTAACACTTGTGGAAGCACCTTCAATGTGGCTTCCTGGTCATGCATCAGTACTACCGGAGTTGTTCCAGCCTTTTGCACATTGTGAATCTGTTTCATTACGCTGTTGTATACTTTCTGATGATCCTTCTTATACTTCCAATCCTCGGAATCTACATTCCAATCCCACAGGTGAAATCCCCCCTGTCCCAGCAATACATTGCGATATGCAGACTTGAGATAAGGCTTACTGCCGTACGGGGTACGAACAAGACTTGTTTTGACTCCAGCTACCTTATTCAGACTTTCATTTGCCTGTTGCATTTCTTTCAGTCCACTGTACGCAGATTTGTAAAATTTCCCTGGAACATGCGTTACACCATGCAAGCCCAATCCATGTCCATCGGCAACAATCCGTTTGGTGGCCTTCTGAAACTTCTCCATCTGAGGTCCGAGCATGAAGAATGTCCCTTTGGCCTTATACTGATCCAAAATATCCAGCAGTTGTCCCGTATGGGCTGATGGCCCATCATCAAACGTCAAATATATGATCTTGGCATTCGCTTTATTTCCAGCATTTTTGGATGCGGATGATGCGGCTGAAGCCGAATGCGGCAATAGCAATGGGATGATGAATAGAATAGCGAGTGCGGTGATGAACGATTTACGAATATGTAGCATAATAAAAGTCTCCCTTATGTCTTGTATTTCCCCGGGTGTCTATGTTTCTCTCATTGCAGCCCTTGGCGATAATCCTAATACTATCAAAAAGGTTGCGTCCCATTCTCGTTCCAAATACTACGTTCGAGTTACACTTTTGTCAGATTAACCAAAAAAATAAAACGAAATTGATAGATTTGTTCGAAAAAGGACATCCGACGGGATAGATCAATGTTGACATATATTCTATTAACCCAAATGGTGGAATCTGATAGATAGATGTCAGGAATTATTCTGACGCATGTTTGTTAATTCCAGTAAAGGAATAAACAAAAAAGCCTGCCAAAGGCAGACTTTTCATATGTAAATACATTCACTTCAACTACGGATGAATCATGCTGCCTTGCCCTTCGTCGCCTATTACTCCGCAGGAGCTGTGAACGAACGCTTGCCAAACTCGGCGTCAAGCATATAGAAGGCATTGCTGTCTTTCTCGATACGGCGTAGCTTCTGAATGATATTGTCAAACAAAGCTTCTTCTTCGACTTGCTCATCAATAAACCATTTCAGGAAATACATTGTGGCATGTTCGCGCTCATTCAGGGCAATATCTGCCAAATTGTAGAACTTCTTGGTGTTTTGCTGCTCATGTGCATATCCGTGTTCGAACACATCCAGCATCGAGGAATATTCATTCTTCGGCTCTGGCAATGCAGCTAGAGTTGCCCGTTGTCCACGGTCATTCAGGAATTTGTATATTTTCATCCCATGGAATCGCTCTTCCTCCGCCTGCACGATGAAGAAATTAGCAAATCCATCCAGGCTTTTGCTGGAACAGTATGCAGCCATCGCCAGATATACATGTGCCGAATAAAACTCAAAGTTCATTTGTTCATTTAAAGATTGTGTTAACTCTTTACTCATCAAAATTACACCTCATTCTTTCTCTAGGGATGATTTTATTCTATCATAACGACCACATGACTTACATCGAATTTTCTACAAAATTCGCCAATGACTCAAAGAGTCTCTTCCTGTACAATACATCGTTCTCGTTCCAAAATCATTTCATCCTGAAAGGCAGGCCATTTTATTCATCAACACATCTATTTTGTTTTGGTGTTTTATCGGCTGGGAAGCCGTATCGCACTTGTCAGAAGAATTCACGGACCCGCGAAAGGCAGATATTAAGGGGAGTAACCATCGCAGCCATCATCGTGGGAGTGCTCTATTTCCTGACCGCCCTGGCAACTGTAGGAACCCCAAGCTACCTTCATGGGGAGCAGATGTCTCTCTGGTATGGATTATTAGTCAGACCTTTGGCTCCTGGGGTGGCATACTTGCTGGTCTGACCGGCATATTTATTTGCACAGCTGCGGTTATTGCCTATGCTGGTGCCGCATCACGGGTTGCAAACGACAGTTCTGAATATGAATAAAAAAAGCTCTGCCATGATGGCAGAGCTTCTTTCATTTAATGAGAATGACGTATTATACCAGGAACGCTTTGGAGATGATAACCAACAGGATGAACAGAACCAGAATGGCACCTACAGAAGTGAAACCTCCGTATCCGTAGCCTCTTGTTTCTCCACCTAATACTTCGCTCATTGACCGTACCTCCTCTGCAACAGGTATGGGTTATCTTATGCAGAGAGAACGTTTTTGACAGGGCGGATGCCCTAATTATTCTGATCCAATTTATCATTTCTGTTTAATAACGTGGAGAATCAATACGCATAATATCCAGGAACGGTACTTTCGCCGTTAATTCCTCCTCCGTATACTCTACATGAACAAGCCGGGTACGTGAATCCAGCTTAATAATGATCCCTTGAACCTGTTCTTCCTTACCCCATACGGTCAGCAATACTTCCGAACGTTCATGAAATGCTTCAACTAACCGATTCCCCAATTCTTCAAGCTCAAACTCATCCCGGGTAGGTCTTTTTGCAACTTTTGCTTTTGCCAATGTAGCGGCCTCCTCTATAGCTAATCCGACGTCCCGATTCACGGGTTGTTTGCCGAGGTCATATTCAATTAGTATACCATTCATTCACGTTCGTGTAATGTCATGACTCCATTATGAAGCAAAAAATTCCTTACATTTACAGCTAAAAGCTCTTGTCACCCATTATTCATCGCCATCTTCAATAATAATGGTGTATACATTCGAAATGGACTTTCCTGAATGCCTTTGCCCATTCCACTCGTAGGTATACATTGCAGTGATGAAACCCTGCTGGATTCCCAGTTGTCCAGCGGGGGAAATCTGAGCAGCGTAGGTGATCCGTCTCTCTGCTCCAGGTTTCAACTCACCCACATGTAAATATCTTGGGGAAGAGTACACTGAAATAACCGCTTGTTCGCTTACTTCTGCCTTCCCGATCCATTTCGCACCTGGCGGAAGCACATCAGCCAACTGCACTCTTGCTGGCCATGATCCTGTGTTGGTGACATGTACGTAAAAGGTTACATTCCCTCCTCGTTCGATCAGGTCAGGCTTCACTTCCACATGGACCCAGATGATGGGAAACTTCAACTGAATGACAACTGTATTGGAGGATATGATTCGCTGCACGGACCGAGAATCAGGTAAGCGAAATGTATAAATCAGGCGAGCCTGATTTATCAGCTCGAAGACTGGAGGTGCATTCTGCTCCAGTTCCTTCTCCTGCTCTAAAAGGATTACATCAAATTGGATATTAACTGTAGATCCTGCAGTCAGCGTGCCCAGATTGATACCTTTAACCAGATTTGTTCCACCACGCTTCACGCCATTCCATCCGAGACTTCCCTCAACATAACGCATACCTGGCGGGAGAAAATCCGTCACGATCGCATCGACTGCAAATGAACCTTCATTGTGTACTGTGATCTGGTAATGAACGGTATCCCCAGGAGCAGCGATAGACGGATATACACTTTTTACAATTGAAACCCGGGGCTGAATGATCTGCAACGTTGCTGCGTTCGAATTCACCACTTCCAACTTGTCATCTGAAGTGTACTCCAGCACGGCCTGGGTTGTTATACTCTCTGCTAAGCTTCCTCCCGTGACCTGTACCCGAAATTGAATAGGAGCCGATTGTCCGGGCAAAACCTCACCTATCATAATGCCGGAATCAGGCGTCGTTTCGGGAACAAAAGTCTCATTTACAATGACACTTCCCGGAATAAATTCAATGCCTTTGGGCAATGGGATGGTCACCGAGGCATGATTGCCTGTCACAAAACCAGGATTGCTCACCAGAAGATTATAAGTGACGATATCTCCGACAAAGGTCTGTGTACGATCTGCATTCAAGACCAACGACAGACTTGATGAGATGAGGCTTACTTCCACCACATTGGATTTCTCTTCGCCCTCAACCGTGCGTCGTTCAGGAGTCACAAAGGTGTATCGAACCTTCGCTTGATTCACCAGTTTTAAGGCCGGTGGGAGACCGACGATAATGACCTGGAAATGAATGCGCAACGTCGCTCCGGGCACGACTTCCTGCCCCGGTATCCCCCGCTCTGGCGATACTCCTGGTAGTGGAACTCCATCCAAAAGGACACTATTGGGAAGAAGTGAAGTGTCTGACGAAAGCGAATCAAGCACATGTACCATGGCAGAACAATTACCGGAGTTCTCAATTTCAATCAGGTAAGTTAGTGTCTGCCCCAGAGCAGCCTCGGCAGTGTTGCAGAACTTGTGAACTTCCAGCCTGGGGCCTATCCATGGTGTAACTACCGTGTTGGAGTATGCTACTTGTTCCAGTTCAGTCGTACCCGAGCTGAACCGAACCAGGGACTGATTCTGTAGCCAGTGGGACAACGGACCGGAAGTTTGGCTCATATCACCACAACCTCTACTCTAAATGTAACGGTAACTGAAGTGTCGGCAGCAATCGAACCAAGCGTTATCCCTGTATTTGGATTCCCCGTAGGCCTTGAGACCCCGTCCACCGTAACACTTCCCGGCACAAACACGGTGCCAGTTGGCACAGGGTCTACCATGACCACATTATTAACCGCTTCAATGCCGCTATTGGTAACAACAACCGTATAAGTGATCACATCGCCGACAACAGCATCAATGGCGTCTGTGCTTTTGACAACAGTCACATTTGGAGCAGATACCGGAATCACCAGAACGTTGGAGGATACAGATCCCGTCAACACACGGCCATCGGGTGGACTAAATGTATAGCTGGCTACGCCCTGATTTACCAGCTGCTGATTCTGTGGCAATGTATCCACAGTCACTTCAAGTGTAACCGTTACGTTAACGGACCCTCCAGGTGGAATGGTACCAACAACAATGCCTGCTTCCGGATTAGCACCTGGTTGAGGAACGCCATCAATCAGGACACTGTTTGGAAGCAGCACGGCTCCATCTGGAATGTTATCCGTTAATGTCAAATTCACTGCAAGATTTCCACTGTTGTTAATGGAGAAAGAGTAGACGATGGTGTCACCAATGGTCGCATTGGAGGTGCTCGCTGTTTTGGTTAAGCCAATGATTGGCTGATAAATTGGCGTTATCACCGTATTCGAGTAGGCTGCCCCCGAGAAAACACCTGATGTAAAACTTACGGATGACTGACTGCTCACTTGCGGCGGTGAAGGCAGTGTATTAACCCGTACCGCATACGATACGGCTACAGATGCTCCAGGCGCCAAGGTACCAAGCGAGATGCCCAGTGCCGGGTTTGCCGAGGCACGCGGAACACCATCCACCAGAACACTGCCTGCTACAAAGGTTACGGCTGGATCGATTGGATCGGTCAGCACCACGTTGTTTACGGGATCTATTCCGTTATTGGTCACAACCATTTCATATACAATGGTATCGCCAACAACAGCATCGACTGCCGGAGTCGTCTTCACCACACTGACATTCGGAGAAGATACCTGGATATTGAGAGCGTTTGAGGAAATGCTGCCTCCCAGTGTTCTTCCGTCTGGCAGTGTATAGGAGTATGTTGCCGAAGCCTGATTAATTATCGACTGACTCAAGGGAAGAGTAACAATCACAACCGAAAACATGACGGTCGTTGTTGTCGAGACTACACCCAGAGGAATCCCTGAGGCCGGATCAGCTCCTGGTGCAGATGCCCCGTTAATAATAACACTATTCGGCACAAGCTCTGTTCCTGCCGGGATGGTATCGGTCAACGTGACGGATGCCCCATAGTTCCCGGCATTGGAGATGGCGATGCTGTACACAACGGTATCCCCTACTGTGGCTAATGTCTGATCTCCCGTTTTGACTGCTGACAGAATGGGTTGATAGACCGGAGTTGTAACCGTATTGGAAAATGTGGTAGCTGAGAAAGCACCTGATGTAAAGCTAACCGTGGACTGATTGTTTAATACTGCACTTGCCGGGAGTGCCGTAACCTGCACACTAAATACAACAGTCACGGTAACTCCCGGTGCGATCGAACCAAGTGTTATTCCCGTAGAAGGATTGGCGCCAGGGCGCAGAACACCATCGACAAACACGCCGCTGGGCGCAAGAACGGTACTTGTCGGCAATGCATCCGTGAAGACCACATTACTGACCGTCGCAATGCCGTTGTTGGTTACAGCGATGCTGTACGTGACGACATCACCAACAGATACAGCTGTAGAAGTTGTGGATTTGACCACTTCGACATCCGGTGCCGATACGGTAATGGTCAGTACGTTAGATAGTACAGATCCCGTGATGTTGCGACCGTCAGGCAATGTATACGATAGAGCTACCGAAGCCTGATTCACCAGCTGTTGAGGGTTTGGCAACGTATCAATAACCACCGAAAAGGTAATCGTTGTGGTTGCCCCGGCAGCGACATTGCCTGCTGGAATGCCTGTTGCAGGATTGGCGGCAGGCAATGGCTGACCATTTACAATGACACTGTTAGTAACGAGACTGGTCCCTGCAGGGATATTGTCTGTCAGAATAATCTGAGCACCATAATTCCCCTGATTGGTGACGGTTACCGTATAGCTTACGGTATCCCCAACGGTAGCATTTTGTGTACTGGCTGCTTTTTGCGCTGAAAGAATAGGCTGGTACACCGGAGTGACCACGGTATTCGAAAAGGTCGTGCTTGAGAATGTACCTGAGGTAAAACTGACAGTAGAGCGATTGCTCAACTGATTACTTGGCGGGATCGCGTCGACACGGATACTGAACGTGACTGTCGCTGACGTTCCGGGTCCCAATGTACCGAGCGATATCCCCCCTGCCGGATTGGCTGCGGGCTGCGCAACCCCATTCACGGTGACACTCCCTGTGACAAAGGATGCTCCGGCTGGAATCGGGTCCGAAAACTGAATATTGTTCACTGGTGCAATTCCGCTGTTCGTTACCAGAATGGAATAAGTGACTGTATCGCCTACCGTAGCCGCAGTCAAAGCTGTACTTTTAACCACGGCAACGTTTGGAGACGAAACGGGGAACGTCAGCGTATTCGAAGTCGCTGTTCCGGTTAACGTTCGTCCGTCAGGAGGTGTAAACGTAAAGGACGATGTAGCAACATTGCTAAGCTGCTGCGGAGATGGAAGTGAATCTACAACCACAGCGAACGTGACAACAGCTGTCGCTCCAGCTGCCACAATGCCTACGGGAATGCCCGTACCTGGTGTCGCTCCAGGCTGCGGCACACCGGATACCACCACGCTGTTGGATACTAAAGTCGTTGCGGCAGGAATGGTATCTGTCAACGTAACATTTGCCTCCAGATTGCCTGTGTTGCTTACGTTTACCGTGTACACAACCGTGTCACCTACAGTCGCATTTACGGTATTCGCTGTTTTGACGAGAGATATTTGCGGTTGGATGACCGGAGTCTGTGTTGTATTGGATGATGATGACCCCGAAAATGAACCGGATGTGAAGCTGACCGTCGACTGATTGTTAATCTGTGAAGGGATCGGCATAGTAATCGTCACCTCAAAAGTTACGGTAACCTCGGCTCCAGGAGCCAACGTACCGATTGGAATACCGGCGGTCGGATTGGAGAGCGGGAATGAAGTCCCGTTCACAATGACGCTTCCGGGTACAAATGGGGTATTCGGAGGAAGAGGGTTGACATATATCACATTGTTTACAGCTACTGTCCCGTTATTTCGTATAACTGATGTGTACTGGATGACATCCCCGACTACTCCGTACTCTACATTATCACTGTTTACAATCGTTACATTGGGCAGGGATACGGGAATGGTTATCGTATTCGATGACAGGAAACCAGCTACCGTTCTCCCACTCGGAAGAGTATAGGTGAAAGATGCAACCGCCTGGTTAGTCAACTGCCTTGAATCAGGCAAACTTGTGACCGTTGCAACAAAGGTGACCGTTACGCTTGAGCCTGCAGCGATCGCCCCCAGATTAATTCCCGTTTCCGGGCTTACACCTGGTGTAGGTACGCCATTAATAATGACGCTGTTCGTACTGAATACAGCTCCCGCAGGAATGGGATCCGTCAAAGTAACACTTGCGGCAATGTTGCCTGAATTGTTGATTTGGATGGAGTAATTAAAGGAATCCCCAACCGTCAAATTCGATGTACTGGCTGCTTTGACCACTTGGATTACAGGCTGGAATATAGGGGTATTCACCGTGACGGACGAAGAAACACCACTAAAACTGCCTGACGTAAATGCTGCACTTGCCCGGTTGCTGACCGCACCTGTGGACGGAACAGATGTCACTCTTGTCTGGTAGGTCACCGTAACGCTGCTTGAGCTGTTCAATGTTCCAACAGCAATGCCCGAAACTGGACTTGCATTCCTAGCGGCAGTTCCATTAATGGTGACACTGCCGGAGACAAACTCCGAGCCGGTTGGCGTATCCGAGATCACCAGATTTTGTACCGCACTGCCCCCTGCATTTGTTGCAATGACCGTGTAGGTAAGTACATCGCCTACAGTGGCGTCCGGCGTATTTACTGTTTTGCTGATGGATATATTGGGACTCGATGCAGGTATGCGAACGACATTGGATATGCTGCTGCCTGAGAGAGTACGTCCACTCGGAAGCTGGTACGTATAACTTGCAGTCCCCTGATTCTCCAGTGTTGGCGGAGACGGGAGCGTATTGAGTGTAGCGCGAAACACCACCGTGGCCGTAGCTCCCGGCAGGAGACTGCCCACTGTTATCCCGGTCAAAGGGCTGGTTCCAGGACGCGCAGTACCATTCACGGTTACCGAATCCGGGACAAGCGTCAGGCCTGCCGGAATCGTATCAGTCACAGTCGTTTGAGTCGCTATGTTCCCGCTGTTCGTTACCACAAGGGTGTATGCAAGCTGATCGCCCAATGTCGCGTTGGTTTGGCTCGCGGACTTGTTGATGCCGATTACTGCCTGGTATACGGGAGTTGTAATGGAATTGGAGTTGGAAATCCCTGTGAACGACCCCGAGCTATAAGACACTACAGCTCGGTTGACTAGCGACCCTGATGCAGGCAGGGACTGAACAACAACCTGAAACGTGACCGTCGCAGAACTCCCGGCCGCCAGCGTTCCTAGTGAAACTCCACTGCTCGGATTGGCCGATGATACGACAGTTCCCCTGACAGTCACACTGCCGGGCACAAAGATTATACCGACAGGCAGAGGATCCGTAAGTATCGCATTATTAATCGCCTCGGTGCCTGCGTTGGTTGTAATCACGGTGTAAGTAAACGTCTCTCCCACAGCAACATCGGTGACTGAAGCCGATTTTACCGTTGTAACATTTGGTAAACTAACCGGTACCGTCAACGTGTTCGAGGCTACTGTGCCAGTAATGGTCCGACCGTCAGGCGAGTTGAATGAATAGGAGCCCGTAGCTTGATCCACAAGGGTTGGAGGCGAGGGCAAGCTTGTTACAAGCACCTGGAAAGTTACGGTATTGGTGCTTCCAGTTGCGAGACTCCCCAGATTAACACCAGTCGCAGGATTGGCACCTGCAATCACATTTCCATTCAGTCGGAAGCTGCCTGCGACATACGAACTGCCACTCGGAATGTTATCCGTTAATGTTACGTTGGCAGCAACATTCCCTCTGTTGTTCACCTGAAGCGTATATGTGACCTGGCTACCCACCGTGGCATTGGTTGTACTCGCCGACTTCACAATGGACAGGTTTGGCGAATAAACAGTAAGGGTGGAGTTATTGGACGGGATAACTCCCGTAATCACTGACCCCCCTGCCACACTTTGAAACGTAAAAGCGGCATTCGCTGAATTTACCAGCTGCAATATGCTTGCATCCTGACCAATGAGCGCACGATAGGTGACTACGATGCTGCTGGACAGGTTTAATGAACCCAGCGGAATGCCGGCGGTTACATCGAGTGTCGGGCGGGGTATCCCAGCAACCGTGACACTGCCTGGAATAAAGGTAAGACCTGCAGGAAGTGAATCGGATAAGACTACACTGGCTGCACTCGCAGTACCTGCATTGCTGACGGTAACGGTATAGAGAACACTATCTCCCGCTACCGCGCCGGAGGCAACAGATGCCTTGGCCACTGTAATTTTGGGAGCATTGATATCCACCTGAATCGCATTGGCGTTGACAATGTATGCATCCCCAGAGGTCGTCAGCGTTAATACAGCAGAAGATTGGTTGTTAATCAGTCTCGCAGACACATCCACATTGGTAATATCCCAGCCTTGACGTCCACCGATAATATTGGTGCCTGGGGCCCCGTTCGTCTGGTTTCGCGTGCCGAAAGTCCCCGTGGTATTAAGCGCTCCGGTATCTCCGTTGATTTGGGAAGCAAAAAAGTTCGCAGCCAGATTATTGGGCCCGGACAAGGCAACCGATGTCGCTGAAGTCGGCCCGAATAATGCCTGATCCCCGGTCCGGTTCGCATCACCCTCCTGCGCACTGAACAGGGCTCTCCCTCCCAATGCACCCGAAAGTGGCGTGGCAAATCCAGTCAGTGTAGTAACAACAGGTGGAGAGGCGGCTTGAACCAGTACCCCACCTGCACGCAAGGACATGTTGCGAAAGGGCAGGCTGGGGTTCTGATAAATGACTCCAAGTGTCCAGCCTGCATGATTGGCTGTAGAATCATTAGTGATGACAATCGTTCCTACAACTGCTCCGGTGGTATATGTACCGGCTCCCCCATTTTGTACAAGCGAAGTAACATTGGCTGAACGCACATAGCCGGCAGCGCCGTTCCCCAGATCAAATTGATTGTAGGTAGCTGGATCAGGGGTAACACTGAAAGTTCCTGCGGGAGTAGTAAACGTAACCGGATTGTTAATTGCAGCACTTAAATTGACTGTTCCATTGATGTAACTACCGCCCCAGATCAATTCTGCATAAAAGACGGTGCTGCCCGCTGGAAGGACGAGTATAGCCGCTGAACTGTTGCTCTGATACAGGCTTGTGGTTCCTGGAGGGTAGGTGCCGTATTGAGCGCTGGTGTTGGTTGTGGTAAATCCTCCAATACTGTCCTGCGTCCCTGGTACCCCTGCAGTTTCTGAACGACTCAGTCCAAGCGTGTTACCTGTAAATGTAATTGCTCCCGTAGCGTTAACGGTTGAACGAACGATAAGAGGAATTGATCTCACCTCCCCTTCATCACATAATTGCAATCATATGAATTGGAGCCTTCATATAAAGTCTATGAGCCTCATTTGATTTTTTGTTTGTCCCCAATAATTACTTTATGTTCTTTGCATTTATGTAAGCTTTGTTTCCATTTCATAATTAAATGATTGCGTTTCGCACAATGTGTTCTATAATCAGATTATACGAGAGCGATGTCTGTCGTATCATTATGATGCAGTCAGCGGTGATAATTTGAAGATTCCCAACTTACATAGCAACCATATTCCAACGGGTTACGAATTCAAGCATTCCAAATGGATCAAAAAAATGCTTCGTGCATACTGGGTTGTCGTTTTAACGCATGTTGTCATTCAAATAGGCTGCTTTCAGTTTCTGGATTATGATCGCACTCCGGAAGATTTTATGATCCATGTTTTATTTTGGCCTACCTTAGCCAGCACTCTAGCTATTCTGATTGCCAGTTGGGTGGAACACCATTTCAGTTCGGTTTCCTTCTATTCCATGTCCATCGCCAGCACGATCATAGCCTGGACCATCATTCATGTTAATTATGATATTCGGATCATATTAGCCATTTGTCTGCTGCCGATCTTCGCTTCGGTTCTGTTCTTCAGCAAGAAGAGGGTATGGATGGTATGCCTCATGCAGATCATTGGCTATCTCATCGTTCTCTGTGAACCAACCTATCGGCTCTACTTGTCCTCGTTTGATATGGTTTCCATTCCGGCTTTTCTCATTGTAGGTACATATGTTGCACAACTGATTGTTACGAGCGGCGTCGAGGTTCTGGATGATCTTCAGGCCAGTATGCTTGCCAAACAGGATCTGATTGTGCGAAACGCGATTATGAGCAAGGAATCCAAGACAGACGGGTTAACCAAACTGTATAATCAAAGCTCCTTTAAGGACTATTATGAAAAAGCGTTTGAGTATGCCACTAATGGAATGAGTCTTCACCTGGCTCTAATGGATATTGACAACTTCAAATCCATCAATGATACCTATGGACATCAGGTGGGAGATACCATTCTGGAAAGAGTCTCGCTGGTCATTCAGGAGAACATCACCTCAAGCGATATCGCCGCACGTTATGGCGGAGAAGAATTCGCACTGTTAATGTTTGAGCAATCTTTTGAACAGGCTTATGCCATGGTGGAGCAGATCCGTAAGAAAATCGCCCGAAGCGTTCACAAGGAACTTGAAGGATCTTATATTACAGTGTCAGTCGGCCTCAAGAGCTACAGTCCCCATCTGACCAAGGACACATTGTTTGAGGAAGTGGATGCATGTCTCTATACCGCCAAACGAACGGGGAAAAATAAAACGATGACGTCCCTTGATCTGGTTTAGTCCTCCAAAAAAACGCAAAAAGTAGTGCTGCTCTCCGGGAAACCGGCTGTACAGCACTACTTTTTTTCCTGCTAATTGTCACTCTGAATGTACCGGTTCACTCTGCCCATTCCCAGCGATGTGTATTTTGCTCCAGCTTCGGGTGGAGCTTAACAGGGTCTCCATCAATAATCAGACGTACTTCCTTAATCCAATCTTTGAACGAATCAAATGATGCGAACTGATTTGCCATCTCCACGGTGAGATACAAGAAGTGAGGTGCCTTATATTCTGCCGTAATATGGCGTAAAGCTGTATCGATCGGTGTATATTTCTTCCTTTTGCCCTCCAATGACTCCACCCTTATGCGGGATGCAGGATGATCCCTCCTCCAGTCATGAAGACGATCTTCTCTTTTGTAATATGCCTGTACGGCATCCCGGCTCATTCGCTTAACGGTACTCTCATGCAATGGATAAAGCACAAGCTGTTCAAAAGAACGTGTATCCGCCGTTGCAGCGGCGCGTTCAAGCTGCTCATCCGTTACGTGCTCAAATGAATCATAGAAAATCAGTGTGCCTTTCCGGGTAGCCGGGGGCGGTTCGTAGCCATAGGGTACATTGGTATATTTTCCAGACATCTCATCGCTCCTTGCCTGTATGCTGAACAGTTACCTGATACTTTATATTATATTATTCTCTACTTGTGTTCTTCCATTCTGGATAGAATGTCATTCTATTTTTGCCTGCACGTTTCGATTCATACAGTGCCTCATCTGCCATGCGAATAATTTCACTCGGATTGCCACTGTTCGCAGGATACTCAGCACCGCCGATGCTGCATCCAATATGAATACGCTCATATTCGATAATAAATGGCTTGTTCAGGGTCTGTATAATATCTTCTGCATAAGCTCGTGCTTCTCCTCTTGGATCTTCTCCCGCAGAGCGGAGTACAATGAGGAACTCATCTCCCCCAAGTCTTACCGTAATTCCCTTGTCCCGCTTAAGACTGGATAAGCGCTGTGCCACTTTTTGCAGCAAAATGTCTCCAGTCTGGTGACCAAGCGTATCATTCACGCTTTTGAAGCCGTCCAAATCAATATACAGGAAGGTCAAGGTATGATCAGTACTTTCTGATTCAAGTGATTCCTCCAGATATACTTCCAGCGCAGTTCGATTAGGCAGACCCGTCAGTTGATCATAATGCGCAAGATTCTGCATAATAACCAGTTCAGAATCCTTATTCGTTAGCGAAGTCAGCATATCTCCGAGGGAACGCGACAGCAGTTCGATTTCCCTGAAGCCCCGATTTTCCGGAATCTGTTCTTGTACTCCGGCACCAAGTCGATTCGCTACTTGAGTCAGCCTTGCAATCGGAGCCGAGATTTGACGGGAGATTAGCCAGCCAATTAGCGCGAACAAAACGGTAACGGCCAGTCCTGCCCACACATTAAACCAAAGCATATCTGTTACGGAAGAAAACGCCGTTGATTTGAGCTGACGAATAACTACTGTCCATCCAAAACCCGGATAGTCCAGATGGCCCTGACTGGTTGCAAATCCTGTAACATATTCTTTCCCATCCGGCCACTCTTCTATGGACCAGGTGCTTTTATGCTGCCTCGCCGTTTCAATACCCGTTAGTTTCAGTGGTTGGCCAATCCATTCTTTTGTACCAAGCAGCACCGTATTATCCTTTTGGCTGACAATAAACATCTCAATGTCCTTCTCCTCATGCTTCAACGGTTCAAGGACACTTTCCTCCACTTCCTTCGCCCAAGCCCAGCTCAAATGTGCAGCCAGCACGCCAGCAACCTCTCCGTTCTTATATTTCACCGGAAAGCTGATATCGACAAATTGCAGTGGTTCGCCAGTTGGGTTCGGAAGCAGCTTCGCCAGAAGGACAGCATCATGAACATCTCCAATAAATTTACCCTTGATGCCCTCCTGATACACAGGTCGTTCCGATAAATTTTCACCACGCAATATGCCATCTGTGGAAGCCAGCACTTTTCCTTTTGGATTCATGAATCCAACCCATGAGAAAGTGGGAAAGCTATCTTGAAGCTGATTGAGCAGCATCTGAATTTCGGCAGGTTCGAAGCGGTCCTCCAGGGCGATCATTTGCCCCAGCAGCTCCAGCTCCCCTGAACGCGTCCACATGAAACGGTCCAGCTTGTCCGAGGTCTGAGAAGCTGTGCTTGTCAGTGAGTGACCAATTTCGGTTTCCACAGCGACAGCGGATTTCTGGCTGAGAATATACCCAAACGTCAATGTGACCAACAGGGATAACACACCAAAGGTCATGGTTAGTACAGTTTTAAGTTTAAAAGACATGACTTCCTCCAATAAACGGTGAAACCAGCCAGCTTTTTCAACATCATTCATGCTGTTAAGAACTTCGGGATGTCACCTATTCGTATACATCTTTATCGGAAATAATGTCTTTTTTCATTATACAGATCCATACAATATGGGAACACTAATCGCACCGTGTTTCTTCCATTCCAAAAATAGTCACGATTCTGTATATACATACTTGGGTTATGAATATAGAGAGCAAGCATATCGGATCGTTGATAATGCACCTGCTCGTTATAACAGAACGCATTAGAAATTCAGTCATTGGGGGTGTAATGTTGAGCCTGCTTCATGTTGCTGTGATTCTGCCTTTTGCCGCTGGTATTATTCTTGCCATGCTGCATCAATTTTTCCGTAAAATACATATGGGATGGCCGGTCTTGCTTGTCCCGGCCCTGTTATTTGTCTATTTTGCGAGCCTCATACCCGCCGTGTCCCAGCGGAATACGGTATCCGGATATATTCCATGGATTCCGTCACTGGACATTGGATTTAATCTATATCTGGATGGTCTAAGTCTGCTGCTGACACTCTTAATCACCGGAATAGGAACCCTCGTGGTCCTTTATTCCATTTTCTATATGGATACCAAAGAAGCCTTGAATCGCTTCTACCTGTATCTGTTGATGTTTATGGGAGCCATGCTGGGCGTGGTGCTGTCAGATAATATGATTGTATTGTATGGATTCTGGGAATTGACCAGTATTACGTCCTTTCTCTTGATCGCTTTTCACTACAAACGCAAAGCGTCCACTTCAGGCGCACAGAAGTCGTTCCTCATTACTGTTTTTGGTGGTTTTGCCATGCTTGCCGGGTTCATGCTGATGTATCTCATGACGGGTACGTTCAGCATCCGCGCAACGATTACGGAATGGGGACAGATTCAGGAAAGTACACTCTTCTTGCCTGCTCTTGTGCTCATTCTGGTCGGAGCTTTTACCAAATCGGCACAGTTCCCGTTCCACATCTGGCTGCCTGATGCGATGGAAGCTCCCACTCCCGTCAGCGCCTATCTGCATTCGGCTACGATGGTCAAGGCAGGACTTTATGTCGTAGCCCGGTTTACACCGATCTTTGGTGGACAGGGAATATGGTTTTGGCTCGTCACCGGGGTTGGTCTGTTTACCCTTTGTTATGGATCTTTCCTTGCCGTGAAAAAAAATGATCTTAAAGCCATACTGGCCTATTCTACCATCTCACAGCTTGGTCTAATCATGTCTCTGCTCGGCGTTGGCTCAGCAGCCCTCTATTTCGGATATGGCGAATCCTCCGCGATGTACACCGTTGCCATTACAGCAGCTCTGCTTCATCTGTTCAACCACGCTACCTTCAAGGCTGCTTTGTTTATGGTCGTTGGTATTGTGGATCATGAGACAGGTACGCGGGATATAAGGAAACTCGGCGGACTTGCTTCATTCATGCCTGTGACCTTTACGGTAGCACTCGTCGGAGCACTCGCCATGGCCGGAATTCCGCCGTTTAACGGATTTCTGAGCAAGGAACTATTCTTCCAGGCCATGGTGGAAGTAACACACTTCCGTATCTTTGGACTCGGGTCATGGAGTTTACTCTTGCCTGTGTTCGCCTGGCTCGCAAGTGTATTCACTCTGATCTATGCGCTCATTATTGTGTTCAAAACATTCCTCGGTCACACCCGCAGTGAGATTCCTGCCGAGAAGCTTCATGAAGCTCCTGCTGGCATGCTGATTCCTCCAGTCATTCTCGGCATACTCGTGATTACATTCGGCCTATTCCCGAATCTGCTGGCTGGATCATTAATTGAACCGGCGATGACAGGAGTGCTTCCTTCTCTGCTAAGCGGAAATGAGCACTTTGATGTTCATTTCTCATTATGGCATGGCATCACACCGGAATTGATCATGACCGTCGGTGTAATTGCCCTGGGGGGTACATTATACAAATTGCTGCCCCGCTGGAGAAATATATATGAGCACTACCCCCAAGGACTGACGATAAACAATATGTACCATGTCGTGCTTGATCATCTTCAGCATTATGCACGCAAATGGACCGAAGCCTATATGAACGGTTCGGTTCGTAACTATCTGGTATATATTTTCTCGTTCACCGTTGCATTGCTGGTCTATGCCTTTTTCCGTTCAGGGGAAAATATCACCTGGAATTTCAAGGGCAACGCCCCCTTTTCATTCTATGAGGCAGTGCTTCTGGTCGCATTGATCGCGGCAGCCGTTTCGATTCCATTTGCCAAGAACAGGCTATCCGCGGTCATTATGACAGGCGCAGTGGGTTACCTCGTCACTTTACTATTTGTCCTGTTCCGAGCGCCGGATCTGGCATTAACCCAGATGATTGTCGAAACGGTATCGGTTGCCCTGTTCCTGCTATGCTTCTACCATCTGCCTGAGCTACAACAGGGCAAATCAAGCCGCCGCTATCTCAGTGTGAATATGGTTGTAGCCATTGCAGTAGGTGTGGTCATGACCTTTGTAGCATTAGCTGCGAGCGGAACCGCGTCACTGGAGAGCATCTCCGACTTTTTCATTCAGGAAAGTTACCATCTGGCTGGCGGCAAAAATGTCGTCAATGTGCTGCTGGTGGACTTCCGTGGTTTCGATACCTTACTGGAAATTATGGTACTCGGGGTAGCTTCATTATCGATCTACTCCATGATTAATCTGAATCTCGAAGCAAGAGACCTTGGCGCCAGATTGAAATTCCGCAAGAAAGAACAGACTGAAGAAACGGATAATGCGTCGGACGATGAAACAGACAATACGAAAAAGTACGGCAACCGTGAACGCAGTTCTTCAACATGGGATACCGTACCTCTCCAAAGCAACGATGTGTTGTTGCAAACGACGACCAAAGTTGTTGTCTTTATCATTCTGACCTTTGCCCTGCATCTGTTCTTTGCTGGACACCATAACCCCGGCGGGGGATTCATCGGCGGGCTTGTGACGGCAGCCGGACTGGTTCTAATTGCACTGGCGTTCAGTACAGATACCGTTCGCAAAGCGTTACCTATTGATTTTCGAACCCTGACAGCCATCGGGCTGGGCATTGCCTTGTTAACCGGAGCGGGCTCCTTTTTGTTCGGCGTCCCCTTCCTGAGCCAGACCTTCGGTTATTTTGATCTTCCTATACTTGGGGAAACAGAACTGGCCACCGCGATGCTGTTTGACCTAGGCGTGTATCTGGCTGTCCTGGGAGTCACCATGAATATCATTCTACAGATCGGGGAGGATCGCTGATATGGAAATATTGATGTGTGTGGCCGTTGGCATACTGTTTGCAGTCGCCGTCTTTTTAATCTTATCGCGGAGCCTGCTCCGGATCGTGCTCGGCATGTCCATTCTCACTCACGGGGTGCATCTGCTGCTGATCACGATGTCTCGTCTCAAAACAGGTGCACCACCCCTGCTTGGGGAGCAGGCTGAACGCTATGTCGATCCACTTCCCCAGGCACTGATATTAACATCCATCGTCATTAATTTCGGACTAACTGCTTTCTTCTTTGTTCTCTCCTATCGTTCCTATCTGAAGCTGAAAACAGATGATATGGAAGAAGTTAGGAGGCACCCATATGAATAATCTCGTTGTGCTGCCCATTCTGCTGCCACTGATTACGGGAGTTATGGCTCTCCTGTTCTTTCGACGGACAGATATTCAACGAATGGTGAGTGTTATTGGCCTTTTGCTTACAGCAACGGCTTCAACCGTCCTGATTACCCAAGTGGCGCAGTCAGGGATCCAGACGCTAAATATGGGAGGTTGGGCACCTCCCTACGGCATTGTGCTTGTTGCCGATATGGTATCGGCCTTGCTCGTGGTGGCTGCATCCATTATCGCACTGGCTTGCCTGCTCTACGCCTTTCGCAGTGTAAACAAGGAGCGGGAAGAGCATCATTTTTACCCATTCTTTCATTTTCTGATTGCAGGTGTAAACGGTTCGTTTCTTACCGGTGATCTGTTTAACCTGTTTGTCTGCTTTGAATTGATGCTCATCTCTTCTTATGCACTGATTGTATTGGGAGGTACGGAGAGACAACTGCGGGAAACGATTAAATATGTATTGATTAACATTGTCTCTTCTGCATTGTTTGTAGCCTCTATTGGCTTTCTCTACTCGATTACCGGCACTCTAAACATGGCCGACTTGTCCAACCGGATTGCCGAAGTCGGACAGAGTGGTGTCATCACCCTAATTGCGGTCCTCTTCCTGATCGTATTCAGTATCAAGGCAGGACTGTTCCTGTTCTTCTGGTTATCCGGCTCCTACGCGGCCCCTCCGGCAGTGGTCACCGCCCTATTCGCTGGTTTGCTGACCAAAGTTGGCCTGTACGCTATTGTGCGAACATTCACACTGATTTTCTATCATGATCCGGATTTCTTTCATGCACTTATCGGCTGGATGGCTGGAGCGACAATGGTACTTGGGGTCATCGGGGCCATGTCCTATCGTGACGTTAATAAAATTCTTATCTACAACGTTATCGCAGGGGTTGGATTTGTAGCCTTCGGCATGGCTGCTGCCAGCCGCCCGTCACTGGAAGGTCTACTCTTCTACATGCTGCATGATATGCTGATCAAAACGCTGCTCTTCCTGCTCGGGGGTGCCCTGATCGCGGTCGCAGGAACCTCCAAACTCGATAATATGGGCGGGCTGATCCATCGCTATCCACTGCTTGGCTGGATGTTCTTCATCAGTGCACTTGCCTTGGCCGGCATTCCGCCATTCAGTGGATTTCCTGGGAAATTGCTGCTGTTCGAAGGCGGATTCCAGGCTGGGTTGTATGGTCTGACAGGTATTGCCGTCCTGTCCAGCCTGCTAATGCTATATTCGGTTCTGCGCATCTTCATTCAAGCGTTCTGGGGTGAACCACCAGCAGGCACCGTGAGAAGACCCTACGCCGTGAACGGTCTGCTCATCCCTGCCGGAATTCTGTTTGTGTTCATCATCGTGATGGGTGTGGGGGCTGAGGGTATGTTCCAACTGACCTCCCGCGCAGGCGACATTCTGCTGCATCCCAATCTTTACATTGATGCAGTATTGAAGGAGTAGATGCGTATGGCTTTTCAGATAGTGCTTAATCTTATCATTGCCTTTGTATGGATGTTTCTGAATAATGCGTGGAATGGCGTTGGTTTTCTCACGGGTTATCTGCTGGGACTGCTGTTGATCGGAGGCATGCGACGATTCTTCCCTCAACGCTTTTACATCGTTCGTGTCTGGGCGATCATCAAGCTGATTGCCTTGCTGTTCAGGGAACTCGTACGGGCCAGTATTGAAGTTATTCGCCAGATTGTGAAGCCGAAGCTCGATATTCGGCCAGGCATATTTTCCTATCAGACACAGCTGTCCTCTGACTGGGAAGTTACACTTCTCTGTCTGATGATCTCACTCACACCAGGTTCCCTGCCACTTGAAATTTCGGGCAATCAACGCAAATTGTATATACACGCGCTGGATATCAAAGACGAACAGAAAATGAGTGATGATATCAAAAATACGTTCGAAAAAGCCATTATGGAGGTGACGCGATAATGTTATCCTCACTGTTGTTCATATCCTTGCTTATTCTGTCCCTGGCGATCCTGGGTTGTCTGTATCGGGTGCTGCGGGGCCCTTCCATGGCTGATCGAATTACGGCACTCGATACCATCGGTATTAATGTTATTGCCATCGTTGCTGTGCTATCCATGATGCTTCATACACAGGCTTATCTGGATATCATACTGCTGATCGGCATTCTCGCTTTTCTGAGTACAGTGGCATTCGCAAGATACATTGAACGGGGGGCGGTATTCAAAAATGAAGGAGATCGTTGATGGAACCGCCGGAATTGTCATCGGACTCATTGTCCTGCTGGGGGCACTCCTAAGCGCATTCAGTGCGTTTGGACTGATTCGACTGCCAGATGTATATTTGCGTGCACATGCCGCTACCAAAAGTACAACGCTTGGTGTACTGTGTGTGCTAAGTGGAACGTTTCTCTTCTTCTGGTATTTCGACAACTATATTAGTGCTCGGGTATTGCTTGGCATTGTGTTTGTCTTTATTACGGCACCGGTTGCCGGGCACCTGAACGGACGCGCGGCCTATCGCACAGACGTACCCCTGTGGGAACAGAGTGTCCAGGACGAACTTGAGCCGTTGTTAAAAGGTAAAAAAGTCAACCATGAGGCCAAGGACATGATGGAGTAGTCACCTGGTCCACTATTAAATACCCCCGGGACATGCCGCACATTAGCGGTCGTCCCGGGGGTATTTTGGGGGTTATTGAATTATCTCCGTGCAATCTATCTTCATGGAGAAGTGGAACTAAGCTCTGGAACGAAGCTCTATTTTCACCAGATCAGAATCCATCCAGTCCCTGTCTTCTCAGATCCGCAGCAACGATTCGTGCAAGCTGGGCAGCACCCTGACGATTTGGATGCAGCGTATCTCCTGTCATATACAGGGCAAGTGTTGCATCAGGACCAATGGATGTGAAGTAAGCCGAACTGAGTTTGTTCAGTTCTACCAGCTTCACTCCCTCTTCCTGAGCCAACGCACGCGTGGATGCATTGTACCAACGGTTCTCTGCCGTGTGTACATTCGCTGAGTTGAAATCGGTTGCCCGGCCCTGAGGCGTCGACAGAATGACGGTGGCTCCTTTATTTTTGGCTTGACGGACCATGTCACGCATGATCTCCTTGAACTCCGCTTCCGTCGTATTGTTCTTGGCATTCGTATCATTGATCCCTAATTGCAAAATAAAGTAATCTCCTGGCTTGATATACTTCAGTATGGCTTCCATCTGTCCATCATTACGGAAACCTCTTGCGAATTGACCGCTTGAAGCCATATTACGAACCTGAAATGTACCAGTATTCACGTAGGAAGGAAGCAGTTGTCCCCATCCTCCCTGCACGCTGCTGCTGAGCGGATAATAGTTGCATACCGTAGAATCTCCACCAATATAGATCGTACGATTCGTGACAGGCTGGTTAGACAGTTTCCTAATTTCAAGCGCACTCAGCGTAAAGGCAGTACCTGCCTTGCCTTCCGTTACCAGCAGATTCAGCTGTCCGTCGGTCACTGGAATCTGGAACTGATCGGTCGCCCCGTTGCCCGTCATATTGATGATCTGGTATACGCCCTCTGCTGCCACACTGGATCTGGCTGTATTGCCCAGGACTACTTTGACTTCATAGAGGCCGTTGGATAAATCCACATTAAACGTGTTCGTGCTCTTCGTGCCAAAAGTGACAAACTGTACGGCATCGCTCGCAGCGCCCGTTCCGGAGGCCGTTACATTCCGCATATTGGCAGGTGTATTGAAACCATACCCTTTCGCTGATGTGTAGGCATCGGCTGCCGACACACCTGTGTAACCACTCTCCACTGCACCCGCACCAAAATCAAATTTGTATTCGTTCGCCGCAGCTTCGGCGACCTGCCCGTCTTTTGAGGCCACAACACTTCCGAACAGGCTTGTAAACAACGTGAGACAGAGCAAATACCGCACGGATTTTGACCCTTTCATCACTAAACACTCCTCTCATTTCATTCATATCCTAAATCTTTCAGCATATAAAATGTTGTATATCCTACAGCACGTTCTTAAGCCAATCATAGGCTTTCGCACCGCTAATCTCATGTCCGCCATCAAAATAATCTGCATCCAGTGATTGACCAGCACCCGCATGGGCATAAATCATTTTCAATCGTTCATGAGCCTCCCGTGCGGAATGAAGTGGAAAAACAAGATCCTCACTTCCAATCTCCAGAAAGAGAGGACGCGGAGCAATCAAACCGATGATATCCGGCAGCTCTGCTTCCTGCAAAATCCCTGGAATGTAATTGTCGAGACAATGATTACGATCCAAAATGCTGCCATGAAACGTGCTTGCGTAACCACTGACCACGACAGCTTTACATCGTTCGTCCAGTGCTGCCGTAAAGGCAGTAACCAGTCCCCCACCGGAGATGCCCATGCTTCCGATCCGCTCTGAATCCACTTCTGCCCGAGTCGATAAATAATCCAGCACACGTGTTGTTTCATAAACCCGATGTCCCGCAAGCGTTTTGCCCACCATAAGCAGATGCGCAGCAATCTTAGTACAGGAACTTGCACCCGGCGGTGCGTCGCGATCCTCATTCAGTCTTCTTTCCCCAAATCCAAGCAGTTCAGGAGCAGCCACAACATATCCACGCTTTACAAGAGCGACCGCAAAGTCTTTGTGTAACCCGGGATCTCCTGTCCGCGGTGAACCATCCGGATCCATACCGCAAATCTCCCGGCTCCCGTACCCGTGACCATGACAGGCAACAATAACTGGCTTCTTCACATCGGTAGCGCTTACATCTTCGGGAATCAAAAGATATATAGGCATCCGTAACCCTGCATAGGTTGTGATCTCAATCCGCTCCCGAATATAACCATCACAAGTTGTACGTTCCAGCAAGAGAGGGTTGAGATCGGCAGTTTCCGCGGGAAATCCGCCAAGTCGCTCCTGAACTCTGTCTCGCAATTGCTTACGCCATGCTGTAAGTTCCATATCTGCATAATAAACGGAGCGCCCGCGAAGGTTCGTTTGTTGGTACAGGTAGTAATCAATATCCTGCATTAGCTTGTGTCCCTCCTGTTTGTCGTGGGTTATATTAGATGGTTGACCTGTTTTTTCTTATTCTTATCCATTATAGAACTAAAAGTAAAAATAAGGAATTTCCTATGAAAATAAAAAATGAATTCCCATTCTTAATAGGATGAGAATTCATAACCACACAGATCTAAACCCTAACAAAGTAAATATAAACCAGATTAGAGCCGCCCTCGTCAAATACGATACCAAATCGGTTCCTGCTATTCTGGCTCATGTTATACGCTGGCTCGCCAAAGATCGTACATCCCCCTGTCGTTGAAGGATAAAGATCTGTAATGCAGCGGATCGTTGACGTCTTGCCTGCTCCGTTCTCCCCAATCAAAGCGCAGATTTGCCCGGGATGCGTAGTGATGTCAATATTTTTAAGTACGTGATTTCCCTGTAGGCTAAGATTTAGTCCACGTGTTTCAATGACCTCTGATACCATGATTTCCCCCCTCTAAGGTTGACCACGTAGGGTCTTAATTTATGTGTATCTGCTACCCACCAGCTCTCTGGATGACTCTCCAACATTTAAGTGTCTACCTAAATAGAAAAAATCGGAATCATGAGAAATGATGACTAGAATCTTATAGAAGGACTCGTTTTCAAAAAGCAATCATCTGTCTTTGACCACCTGAAATGTTAGCACCCCCATGAGCGATTTCCGTATCCAGTGCATCAGGAATATCAGAGATAAATGAATGAAGCTTATACTTCTCCAGTAATTCTTTCAAATAAAAAAGCTGTTCCGGCTGACAATTCGGGAGAATGTTACATCTCAGCCGAATTTTTACTGACTTTTCTTGTACTGTAACTCATCCGTCGACTGTACCAGACGGTAATAACAATGTATAACGGGATGATTGCCAGAACAATAAGTGCCAGCTTCCAATGGATTCGGACAAGCAAAACAGCAGAGATTATACCAATCCAAAACCTCAGTGAGAATGTTATTGAAATAATTAATGCATCCTTCAAAAACCAGCCACATCCCATTTTAAACAAAATTAGATATATTATCTAATAAACATTTAATACATCCAAATAATAGAATATTCATTATGTAAGATATATAATATAAGTCACTATAACGCTAACATGGACAGGAATTTTTTCAGGAAACAATGGTATAGAGATTGCACTTCAGTTGAATTCAAGTTTTCTCCATAAAGAGGTTGACTTTAACTAAAAAAAGGATACTCCACACCCGCATTCAGGCTTCGGAATATCCTTATCATTTGCATGCAAGTATTCAGATAAGTTTGTGTACATACGAGCCATCTTCAAGTACCTTCTCAGCTTTTATTGTCACTGACCTGGCAGCCACCAATTCCATCTCCCCATCAGTTTCATCAATGAAGGGACAATGACAAGGCGGATCAGTGTAACATCAATGAATACGGCTGCCGTTATTCCAATCCCCAGCTGCCTTACCCCCTCGACTTCAGCAAAAGCAAAAGGGACGGTTACTGCCAATAAAATACCTGCAGCAGACGTAATTAAACGACCTGTTGAAGCCAGCCCTTGTTGAACCGCCTTATCGCTGTCCCCTGTTCGTCTGTAAACTTCCTGAATCCGGCTTAGCATAAAAACACCGTAATCCATTGATATGCCAAAGACTAGCCCAGCAATGAATACAGGGATCATAATCGCAACGGCTGATGGTTCCATTCCCAGATGTCCCTCGTTAAACACCCATACAAGTATGCCAAACGAAGCGGCAAGACTAAGAAGGTTCATCAGAATGGCTTTCAGTGGTATAAGAAGAGAACGAAATGCCAGGAGCAACACCAGATAATTGCTTACAACGACAAAAACAAGCACTTTGGGCAAATGCTGCACAATTTCATGCATGATCTCATCCTCATAAACCGCTTCACCGCCATAACGAATCGGAATGCCTTCTAAAGCCGTTGTTGAATCATTTTCTTTTGCATACCGCAGCCAGTCTTTCATCTCATCTGAACCTGATGCTCCGTATACACCCACCGTTAATCGGATAAAAGAATCGGAAACGCCCCCTCGGGAGTTGATACTCACCACTCTTGGATCCTGTTGAAGCTCGTATACTTTGTTGTTAGCCGTTTCCCAGTGAGAGGCCGTTAACGGCTGTTCCTTTTTCCCAATGATGATATCAACCACTGAAATATGTTCCTGACCAAAATTACGCTTAATCTGCTCGGAGGCTTGACGGGACTCCATTCGCACAGGCAGAGAAGAAGCATCAGGAACGGACAATTCCATCCGTGTAACGGGAAACATACACCATAACAAAAGCGTTGAGCCTGCTATTCCCATCCATACGGGGCGCTTCATCACCATCTCTGACCAGCGGTGCCAAAAGCTGCGTTCAAGCCTGTTATCCAGTGCTCGCTGGTCTGAAATGCTGGATGTGGATAATAAACGTGCAAATACTCGGTTCGCGCTTAATGATAGAATGGCAGGTAACAACGTTATGTTTAACAGTAACGATAGCACCAGAACGATCATAGCCCCAAGCGATACACTGAGAAACATGGGCAATCTGATCCAGAGCAGACCCAACAAACCAAGTAACACACAAGCAGCCGAGAACAGAACCGCCCGACCGGCTGTACGCAATGTCCGTTGCAATAGCTCGCGCTGCATGACACTGTTGCGCTCAAATTTGAATTTACCTTTACTTACGTAACTCTGCTGAAGTTCTTCCCTGTACCTGCTCAAAATAATAAGTGCAAAGTCAATGCTGAGCGCCATTCCCACCATGGGAATAACATTGATTACAAAGTTGGAGAGCGCCAGATGGTAACCCATCAGGGATGTAACCCCCATCGCCGTTATCACACCGGATACTCCCATCATGATTGCAATCAGTGCCGCATATAGACCTCTGAATGCAAAACATAAAATGACGAAGGCAAGCGGCAATCCCACTATCTCTGCCTGCTCCAAATCGTGAAAACTCAAACGGTTTACATCCTGCTGTACAACGGATTTGCCCGTGATTTGGATCGTTCCCGGACCCTCTGTTGTTGCAAACATGGAACGCAGCTGTGCCAGCGTTGCTCCCATCTTGTGAGAGGGCATATCAAACGCCAGGAGAGCATAGGCCACATCCCCACGCATCATT
The DNA here is from genome assembly GCF_001514495.1 of Paenibacillus pabuli NBRC 13638. Classification (GTDB taxonomy): domain Bacteria; phylum Bacillota; class Bacilli; order Paenibacillales; family Paenibacillaceae; genus Paenibacillus; species Paenibacillus pabuli. Next base: position 167,950 of record NZ_BCNM01000012.1, on the reverse strand, counting down.
CGACTTCCACCTGCTTCAAGTGGAGAGATTAGGGCCGTTACACCTGATATCGCGCCCGCCTGCTGCAGACGGTCTTTAATCCAACCTCGAAATTCAGCAGGGGTAGTGCCTGTCTTTTTTTCAAATAGAAGAATAACCGGGTCAGCAGGCACATGGAATTCATTCTCAAGAGTAAGCTCCACAGCGTGAGCGTCCCCTTGTTCTAGGTTCAAACCATGATCCTGAACAATGCCAGGTAATCTCCACGCCCAGATGGCTGACATCCCGATGACAAACACCCAGCAGAGAATGATAAACCGCGGATATCGGCTAATGAGGACAGCAAGGCTGCGATAACCCATACCCAAGCTCCTCTGATATCAGAATGGTAATTCAGTTTCTTTGGAAACCATAGTTCACAGGTTCTCTCATCTCAACGGAGGTAGGAACATAAGTAAAAGGAAGTAATTCTGCTGTTAGCCCGGGTCCAAATGCAAGTGCAATGCCGCTGGAAGCCTCTTCCCTTTTGTCATAATCATCCCGAATGGCTTGTAAGACAAACAGAATCGTCACAGATGACAGATTGCCATAATCCCGTAAAATGTCTCGACTATAAGCGACCTGCTCATCTGACAGCTGGTACAGCTTCTGTACCGCATCAACGATGCCTCTGCCTCCAGGGTGGATTGCCCAGATTTCCGGTAAATCACGGCTGCCCAGCATTCGAGCCACCTCTGGTCCAAGATGAAGACCGAGCAGCTTCGGAATCTGTGGCGAGAGATACAGATCGAATCCGGTATTTCCCACTTCCCAGATCATCTCTTCTGCACAGTCGGGCAGCAAGACCGATTGTCCGCTCCCAAGTCGAAACAGTTCTTTGCGCCCTGTCCCGGATGGACCGACAACACAAGCAGAGGCCCCATCCCCAAAGAAGGAGGCAGCAAACAGGTCGTCCCGCTTGGCGGATGGCTGAAAATGTAGGGTACATAGTTCAACACATACGATAAGAACCTTGGCGGATTTATCACTTGTTATGATTGAATTTGCCAACTGAATGGCTTTCAGACCCGCAGCACAGCCTTGAAATACAAGCGGAATCCGGTTCACGCGCGGGGACAGCTCAAGCTGCTGAATCAGCCGAACATCGAGCCCGGGCAGGAACTGGCCTGTACAGCTGACCGTACAGAGATGTGTAATCTCTGAAGTCGACACCTCGGCATCCTCAAGCGCCTGACATGCGGCTTTCATTCCAAGCGGAACTGCAGCTTCCTTATATTTGGCCATACGTTCGGCTGTAGTCGGAACATTCTCCGTCTGGGTAAAGGGCAGATAACGGCAGGAATCTACAGGCTCTAACAGGTTCGGTTCACATGTATAACGCGTCTCCACACCGCACTGGTTGAAGATCCGCTTGGCCCATCGTCTGGAATCCGGCTCATGCTCCAGCGCTTGTGCGAGCCGGGCAGATACATCCTTTTGATCAATGCGGTGAACGGGCAATGCCGTTCCGATCCCCATGATACTTGCGGCAAAGGTTTCATCAAGCTGGTTTATCGGCTCCAACCTCCTTATATATAAAATAGGTTCATGTCATGTGCAGGATATAGTACAAGTCTATTCATCGCTTGCCCCGTTTATGTTCACCAAACAAGTAAAGACGGACAACACATGCGAATTACGCACATGCTGCCCGCCTTTATCCAATCGACAATTTATATGTATATTTCGATCCAGAGTATCACGGTCTGCGGGACCTGTTCCAAATCTAAACCGGTCGGATCACCGTGAACCTCTCGCCCAGTTTGGCATAGTCATTTCCTGCCAGCCTGCTAATCGGTTTTAGCTGATCCATCAAAATGTAATTCGTGGCAGGATCGTACACTTTTTCATTGAAATGATACTGTACAATGCGAACCAGAAGCAGATCACTCACAGGTTGACCCTCATCGTTCGATACCGGAATATGCTGATACAATCTGCACTCCATCCGAATCAACGCTTCCAAAATTCCAGGTACGGCGACCACAGTACTGGGCACAGTCGTCAGATTTGTCCGTTCCAGCTCACTTTCGTGAGGTTCCAGCATGGCAGCAGTCTCATTCATATCAAGAGCGATCGATTCATCACAGATATGAACAACCAACTCCTGCCCGGCAAGCACATTGCGTGCTGTATCTTTCATCACTCCATTCTTACGAGCGATCGAAATGGATAACAGCGGGGGATCAGAGCTGACCACATTAAAGAAGCTGAATGGCGCTGCATTAATAACACTGCCATCTTGAGAAAGTGTTGTAACAAAAGCGATTGGGCGTGGTACCACTGAACCACTCATCAGTTTATAATTATCTCTGCCCGTCAATTCTCGCGGATCCAACGTATACATCTCCAATTATCCCCTTTCCTGATCATGAAGTACGTGATTCCATTTCTTTACTTCACGATAATACGTCCTTATTATATATCCTTAAGGGCTGATCTCACAAAAAAACTCCCTGATATCTAATTGTACCAGGGAGTTTAGAACATGCCATTTCGTATTGGCTGTTGCTGTTCCTTATTTGACAATACTGTTCTGAATATCTTCCATAATTTGGATGTTCGCTTGAATTCCACTATATAACCAACTGCTCGTCCTTTCAAATTCAAAAACATTTCCACTTTTCACAGCAGGTATACTTTGCCAGACTGCATCTTTCAGTGCTTCTGCTCCTGCCCCCTTATCACTGTTCACCAGGAATAGATAGTCAACATCCATTTCTGCGATTTTTTCCAAGGAAATCTCCGACCAGTTACCTGTTGCCTTGGCAGATGCTTCCTTCACGACCTCAGGCTCCAACAGTCCCAGTTCGTTGTACATGACTTCACCACTGGAGACATTGTTACTTACAACATAAAACTTGTTTTTTAAAAGCCACAACGCCGCTGCGGACTTTGTACCTCCTGTTGCAGAGGCCACTTTTTCCTTGATCTCTTTTGCTTTTGCATCATAATCATCCAGAGCTTTCTGGGCTGCATCCGATTGGTTTAGAATTTCACCTATTTTCAATAGAGCTTGACGCGAGTCCTTGTTTATATCATCACCAAGTACGTACGTTGGAGCGATTTTGCTGTACTGTTCATACTTTTCACCTTCAACTGTACTCTCGCTACCCATAATAATCAGATCTGGTGAGAAGCTCGTCACTGCTTCGAAAGGAAGATCACTTGCAATGCCGGGAACACCGTTCAAGTCTTTTTGCAGATAACTCTGCAAACCGCTGCCATTATTAATAGACCATTGGGCTACCGGCTTAACGCCAAGTGTAACCAGATGATCTTCCAGATATGATGCAATGATACGCTCCGGATTTGCAGGGATTTTCACTTCGTGACCCATCGCATCGGTCAGCGTACGTTCAGTCGGAGCTTCTGTCTCTGCTTCCGTTGCTGTATTGGTCTCTCCTGCTGTCGTACCGCTGTCTGCTGACTTTGACCCGCATGCTGCCAGCCACATGGACATGACCACTACAGTGATCAGGAGCATGATGGTTTTTTTATTGTTCTTAAACACGTAAATATCCCCTTTCAAGATGAACATCTCCATACATTGAGTTGTTGTAAAAGACTTAGACGCTTAACCCGTATTTATGATGCATATAATACTTAATACTTGTATGTACTTCGTCCAATCCCATTGACAATGATAATTGTTATCAACGAAGTTGTCAATATGATCTGTCTGTCACCATCGGACAGGCTCATTATTCTTACAATTCACATTTGGGCGGATGCCACCATATGCTGATTCCAGAATACGTCGACAGGAAGGATGTTCGTACATGGAATACATCTATAACGCCTATTCAGGATATGATGAAGATCGCTCGTTTCAATTACCACCCCTATTCCCAGGAGGCGTTCCAGGGGGGCAGCCTGTACCAGGTTATCCAGGAACACCCGGTTCCTATCCCCCATTCATTCCGGGCGGAGGCAGTGGGGGGCAGCCTCCCTACTTTCCTGGGGGCGTCCCTGGTACGGCACCGGGTATCCCTGCTCAGTTGGCACAGGGCAATCTCCCCACTTTGCTCAGTGCTTATCCACGCCCAATAGGTCAACCGCCCGCCGAAATGGTTTTTTTGTATAACCTGATCAAAAGCAGTCCCGGCCTCCTTCCGCTGTTTATCCAGCAACAGCCGCAGAGCCTGAGCCAAGCCGTGCAATTTGCCCAATCAGGTGTTGCAACGCCCCGGAATCCGGAGCAGCGTGTATTGCAAAATTTCTGTTACAACCGATGGTCTCTCGTATTTACGTACAACGATGTTTATCTGATGTGGCCAGCCATTAATTTGTTCGGGTTTGTCGTGGGTTACTTCTATCCGTTTCTTACGCCAGGCATTCTGCTCAATACCCAGATCCTGTTTTCTCTTTGCTAAATCGGTTCAAACATAGAACAAGCGCCCCGTTGAAGGAAAGAGCTTCACCCTGGAGCGCTTGTTCATGCATACTATTTTTTATTCTGAATTCTGCCGCTCTTGCCGACCATAACTACATAGAGCAGCAATGCGCCCAGATCCGCACAAGCGATAACAATCCCCATGGGTACAGCTGTGCCTTCTCCTCCCAGACCTACGAGTGGAGCGACAATGCCACCGAACAGGAATGTCATTACCCCGATAAGTGCAGAAGCACTGCCTGCCGACTTCTCCTGATTGGCCATCGCCAGTGAGAAGGAGGCCGTATTGACCAACCCCACACTGGATACGACCAGGAACAAAGGGATCAGAACAGAGATCAGATTGCCTCCGGCCAAAATGGCGATAAGCAGCGATGTTCCTCCCAGAGCAGCAGTCAACAGCCCGGCAATCAACAGACGGGTTTCAGATACTTTTCCTGCAAGTCGCCCGGCAATTTGACTTGCCAGGATGATCCCCAGACCGTTAATGGCAAAGCAGACACTGAACATCTGCGGGGAAATACCATATATTTTCTGCAGAACGAAGGGTGAACCCGATATGTAGGCAAACATGCCAGCTGCTACGAACCCTTGGGTCAATGCATATCCCATAAATAAGCGATCCCCCGCAATTTTGCGGAATGTAATCAGAGTCTGCTTCAGTCCTCCGCTGGATCTGCGTTCTGAAGGCAATGTCTCTCCAAGACCAAGCACCACGGCTACTAAAGTCAACATACCGATAATACTCAGCAAAATAAATACGCCTCGCCACGACGTATACGCAAGTAATTGTCCGCCGATAATCGGTGCAGCAATCGGTGCAACACCATTAATCAGCATTAACAGGGAAAAGAACCGTGTCAGCTCTGGCCCGGAATATACGTCCCTTACAACTGCGCGCGAGATAACAATTCCAGCAGCTCCCGCTGCGCCTTGAATAAAGCGCAATACTACAAAAGAACCCATCGTCGGGCTGACCAGGCATAGTATGGAAGCGATCGTATAGAGTACAAGACCTGCAATAAGCGGTGTCCGGCGGCCTCGCACATCACTTAAAGGACCGGCAAGCAATTGTCCTACCGCCAATCCGACCATACATGCCGTAAGACTAAGCTGGGCATAGGAAGTCGATGACTGGAATTCATCAGCCAGTGTAGGCAATGCTGGCAAATACATATCCAGGGACAGCGGCCCGAAGGCTGACAGCGTCCCCAGAATCAATGCCATACGTACACGGGAGGCCGAATGGGTGCTCAAAGAGGCCGGTGTACTTTTCATAATGAATTAGTGCTCCCCGTCCCCTAGCAGCTTGAGCAGGTTGGAAGGCAGGGTGAACTGTTGATTGTTAATAATAATACGGCGCAGCTCTTCTTCATCCCGCTCATTCTCGGCGTCCTTGATCTCCTGAATCTCCCGGTGAAGTCTCTCCATTTGCTGATCCAATGCATTGGCAGAGTCGGCCGCACTTTTCAGTTCCTTGGTTAAACGCTCGGGAACCTCTTTGTTGTATTTATAAAAGATCTTATGCTCCAGACTCGCCCAGAAATCCATCGCAATCGTACGAATCTGGATCTCCACACATGCCCGTTCCTCCCCATTGGACATATAGACTGGCACCTCCACCAGAAGATGAAGACTTTGGTAGCCGTTGGGCTTCGGATTCTCGATATAATCTTTTACTTCAAGCACACGCAGGTCACTTTGATTGCACAACATATCCTTAATCCGATAGATATCGGAGATAAACGAGCACGTAATACGCACGCCGGCGATATCCTTAATATTTTTCTTGATGCTATCAAAGGTTAACTCGTGATTTTTCCGGAACATCTTGTTCATAATACTTTCAGGTGATTTCAATCTGGATTTGGTATGTTCAATCGGGCTGTAATCATGCAGGGACTGAAACTCTTCCTTCAGCACCTCGATTTTGGTTTCCATTTGATCCAGCGCAAATTTATAGATCATCATAAATCTCGTAATTTCATATTTGAATTTCTTGAATTGATCAATCGGATGTGGAGCGTTCATCATAGCTTTCTTCCTTTCTTCGTGCACACTAAAATTGTTTTATAAGTCAAGAGTACTGTGGAGCAACCACATGTCTTCTGAACCATTATAAATCATATGGAGCCAATAAACGAATTTCTCCCCTGGATCTGGCGCTGCAGCCTGGAGAGTAAGGGAACTTGTTTTACGCGCATCCTAAAAAGGTATCCCTGTCGTTTGCCACGCCATCCCTGAGAAAAGAGGTCGATAATCCTGCTCTATCTAGTGACGTATTCGTCCGATGCGCTTCGGGTAAAAGGTTATCTATGCCTCCCTGAAGGATGCTCCTTAACCGCCTTGCCGGGATATGAAATTTCCCATGACTTCCCCTCTTTTCCCGACGTCCCCTCCATGTCAGAACGCATGCAGCTGCAGCCGCTCGCAAGCCGCTATCCTGCGGTAACAAAACAAATAATGGACGATCGTCTTAGACGATGGCCTGTTCTGATCTATTGCCGAGGCGGACTGGGCAACTATGGAGGGGTAAATACCGCTTGGCTTGAGCAATTTGTCCAGAAGGGTTATATCGTGTTCGCTCCATCCTATCGTGGCAATGAGGGCGGTGAGGGACGTGACGAGTACGGAGGACGTGATCGGGAGGATGTGCATGCCGCTTATCGACTGGTACAAGGATGGCCCTTCGCCGATTCAAAACGGGTATCCCTGATGGGATTCTCACGAGGCGCTATTAATGCCGTACATACAGCAACCACCTACAATACGGGACCTGACCAAGTGCATAAGCTGGTGCTTTGGAGCGGTGTCACCGATGTGGAGCGCACCTATCAAGAACGAACCGACCTGAGACGCACACTGAAACGAGTACTTGGTGGTTCACCACGAGCAGCTCCCGAAGCTTATCTTGCACGCTCCCCCCTGTCAAGTGCACACAAACTTCGCTGTCCGGTACTCATCATGCATGGCACATCGGATACACAGGTGAATTACAGTCACGGAACTCGAATGTATCATTGGTTGAAAGGCAGAGGCGCTGACGTTACGTTTCACGCTTACGGAGGACAGGATCATCGCTTCCAAGAGAGCATGCATAAGGCAGCAGTGGACAATATGTTTGACTGGCTCGCAGCACCTTAGCCTCAAGGCAGGGACAATGTATACATGTTTGCTGATATGGGAAATTGGCATTGCATCATGAACTTCATTTTGAAGAAACAAGTGTTATGGCTGTATACTGGAGGGGTTACTTTTTTTGAAAGGACGGATAAGGATGAACCAATGCACCCTCCAAAAGTATGCCATGCTGCTGCTCTGTATGTCTGCCGGAATGGTCGATGTGATCGGATACCTTGGACTGGGGCATGTGCTTACAGCAAATATGACGGGCAATATTGTGCTGCTGGGAATTGCGGTTGCCCATGCCCAGGAATTTGTCGTATTGCGTTCGCTGCTCGCCCTCATCGGTTTTATTGCCGGAAATGCCATCGCGGCACACATGATTGGTCATGTGCAGACGAAAAATGGCTGGTCTTCTCGGGTCACAACCGTGTTCACTGTAGAAAGCATATTGCTTCTGCTCTTTGCCATGGCCATGATCAGTCCTTATTCGGAACAATTATCCTATCTGTTCATTGCTGTTCTGGCGATCGCCATGGGGATGCAGACGACAGCCGCACGCCGAATAGGTATTGCTGGCATTTCAACCACCGTGCTCACCAATAATCTGGCCGCCGTGGTTGAGGATGCCGTTAGCATCCTGCAGCGACTGCGTCACGCCAATATCCGCTCTCTGGCCAAAGCCCTGTCAGCAGATGCCTACCTCCGAGCAGGTGCTGTTGTGATCTATCTGGGCGGCGTTATTCTAGCTGCACTGCTGTTCCATCATGTCCCGATGATAGCAGTCTGGATTCCTGTTCTTATCATAGGTGCAGTAACCCTATACGCCCGGCTGTACTCTTGGGGAGCTGCCAGAAAAGGGACAAATAATACAGGTAGTTAACTCTATTAAAGTTAAACTACACTATCGGATCAATGATGCTTCCTGTCTGATGAGCTCGACCAGAAGCTGTGCGGCAGGAGACAACGCTTCCCCTGCTCGTGTACATACAGCAACCGTGTTTTTCAGCTGCACCCCTCGAACGAATACTCGTGCAAGTCTGCCTTGCTGTACATCTTCCTTCACGACCAGAGAAGAAATAAAGTTGGCCCCATAACCGGCTTTCACCGCACTGATCGTTTCGTTCAATCCATTGAACTGAAGTGCAATGCGGGGAGCAGCCAGGTTATTGGTTGTGCAAAGAGAGACCAGACGCTCACGCGTAGCACTGCCTTCTTCGCGCATAATGAAGGGTTCCGCCACCATCTCATACAGCTCAATTTCTTTTCCCGCATAGGGATGATCGGGATGTACCACAAACCACATTTCATCTTCAAACAATTCGTCCCAATGGACACCTTGATGGGTTATTCCACTTCCACCATACACCGCAATCTCGGCCTCATAACGCAGCAGTTGGTCAAAAGCCATACGGGTGTTGGTTGTGCTCACAACCAGTTCCACCTCCTCATGCATCTGCTTGAAACGGGCAATCCATCCCGGCAGCAGGAAATTCGAGGGCAAATAGGTTGCTGTAAGTCGAATCAGCCCTTTCTTGCCCGCCCGAAAATCCTGCACAAAATTCTCGACATCCTGTTCCAGCATAAACAAACGTTCTGCATAGCCCGTCAACTGGACCCCAGCATCCGTAAGAACCAGTCTTCTCCCCTCCGCAGCGAATAATGGAATGCCCAGTTCACGCTCAAATTTCTTCACTTGGGATGAAACCGCGGGCTGACTAATGTTGAGTTCTTCTGCCGCACGCGTAACTCCCCCATACCTCACGATGGCATGAAACAATCGTAATCCGTGCAAATTCAACCGCTACACCCCCTTAACATCAGCTTAATATAACCTAAAGTTATATTAACATACATAATATATATTTTATTTATGTATTTACCCCCTTTATAGTTAAAGCATGAAATCCAATACATGCAATTGGGGAAGGAACATATGACTATGAAAAGTATAAATGCTTCTAACCAACATCTCTGGAGTCAAGTTGACGAATACCTGAATGATCTGCTTATTCCCCGGGATTCCGTGCTGGAGCAGGCCCTGCGTACCAATGCCGAAGCCGGTTTGCCCGCTCATGATGTTGCACCTAATCAAGGGAGGCTGCTTCAGCTCCTGCTTCAAATACAGGGCGCAGCACGTGTACTGGAAATCGGGACGCTCGGCGGGTACAGCACGATCTGGATGGCAAGAGCCCTCCCCGAGCACGGACGTATCGTCACTCTGGAGGCTGAACCCCGTCATGCAGACATGGCACGTACCAACCTTACGCGTGCAGGACTAATTCACAAGGTTGATCTTCGAGTTGGCCCTGCATTGACTACCCTTCCCGACGTTCAGGAAGAGTACAGGGAGCCCTTTGATTTTATCTTCATCGATGCTGACAAACCGAGTAATCCTGATTATCTAAGATGGGCACTTCGTCTGGCTCGTCCGGGAAGTCTTATTATTGGTGACAACATCGTCAGGGACGGCGAAGTTATAAATGAAGAAAGTACCGACCCCAGAGTTCAGGGTGTTCGCTCTTTCCTGAAGCTAATTGCTGATCATCCCAGCCTTGAAGCGACAGCACTGCAAACGGTAGGCAGCAAAGGCTACGATGGATTCGTGATTGCCCGTGTGCTCGGATCACCCATTCCAAAATAAACAGTGGTCAATTCTTCCGCAAATCTCCCATTCCTGTTAAACTAAAATGACTGTACAGGCAGACTGGGGGAAACCACTTGAGACTTCTACAACAGATTCATGCTGAAATTCGGGGCTGGTCCCGCAATATTCAATTGTTTTTTCTGGCAAGCATCTTGTATCAGATCGGAAATGGCATGTTCTCTGTCTTGTACAATCTGTACATTCAGGGTCTGGGCTACAATGATACAATGAACGGCCAGATTGTAAGTATTCAATCATTAGCAACAGCGATTATGTTTGTTCCCATTGGACTTTGTGGCGATTTCTTCAGTCGCAAGCGACTGCTGATTACCGGCGCTTTGTTCAGTGGTATCTTCCTGATTGGCCGTTCCTTCGATTATTCTGCCAGCGGACTGATCTGGTTTGCTGTATTTTCAGGACTTTTCGCTGGTGTATTTCAGGTGCTGGCCATTCCTTTCCTCGCTGAGAATGTGAAGAAAAGTCAACGGCTGAAGATGTTCAGCTATTACTCCTCCCTCGTGCTTGCTTCTCAGGTACTTGGCAGCTTGGGTGGCGGCGTGTTTGCAGACCTGCTTCATACAGCAGGCCTTGCCAAAGTCACAGGGCTGCAAACCGTATTGTTCGTGGGCGGCGCTGCTACACTTGTTGCATTTATCCCGATGTTGTTTGTATCCGAGGATAAGAAGGCACCTCAAGTTGAGACTCCCGTGCCACCCCCTTCTGAATCTGCGACATCGGCAGCAGGAGGCGAACAGGGTGACGATCAACTTCCGGGACAAAACAGGAAAAACGCCCCCTCTAGCCAAAAGAAAGATTCCCGATTAATCGGTCAATTTGTAGTGACCCAATTATTAATCGGATTTGGTTCGGGACTGGTTGTTCCTTATCTGAATCTATACTTTACCAACCGATTCTCGGTATCCTTGAGCGCCATGAGTCTGCTGATTTCATTGGGTCAGATCATGACCATTGTATCGATGCTGATCGGACCTACACTCGCGGCCAAGGTGGGAAGTGTTCGGGCTGTTGTCATCTTCCAGGTCATGTCACTGCCTTTCCTGCTGCTGACTGGGTTCACGAATCTACTGTTAATCTCTTCGGTAAGTTTCTTATTTAGACAGGCCTTGATGAATGCAGCCAATCCGATTCAATCCGCCATTCTCGTAGACCGAGTATCGGACAAACGGCGCGGAATTGCCAACTCACTGATGCAGACTGCCTTTATGACGGGATGGGCTACCATGGGGCCTGTACAATCTTACCTCGTGACGACATATGGCACATATTGGGGTTATGCGATCACGTTCAGCATTACTGGCAGTCTATACGTAATATCATCGCTGATGTACTATATGATGTTCAAAGAACCGAAGCCTTCTGCCCGTGTTCTCGTGGCGAACAGATCAGATTGAAATTCAGCAGAGTAGCGAAAGTGATGAACCCTTCTTTCTTGACCTGATTCGTATAGCACGTTTACCACTAGGCTCGCAACAACAAGTACATGAACGCAGCAAAGAGAGTATCCGCCTGATTTCCACACTGCGGATACTCTCTTTGGTATTCTGACTTGAATTAGGAATACATCCGACTGTACATCCAACTTACGATGCCTATGGTTACTGCAGCGGCCGCTATAATAAAGGAAAAATACCCAAGTTTGCTCTTTGACCCTGTTGTCTGCTTATCGTAGAAGTCCGAGTTTCGCCTGTAGAAACCCATCCATAACTCCCCAGCCATATTCACGACCACCGCGACAAACCGTTTGGCAAATCCCATCATCCACAACCTCTCCTTTCTCACCTCAGCCCTCTTCCATATTAAGTATAATTAACCTTTTAACCCAAAACAACCTTGTTACACTGAACTTGGTGCGGTCTCCTGCTCCAGCCAGCTTAATCGTTCAAAGGCCTCCTGGTCCGTGCTGCCGCACATCTCTTCCGAAGCCTGCAATCCGCTGCATACAGCCGGACGCTCCTTCTGACCAAAAATTCCGCAGCGATTGTCTTCTGTCAGCTGTACACAGCGCACACCTGCGGGCTTGCCGTCAGCCATCCCGGGTATCGGCGATGAGATGGAAATCGCGATACAACATGCGGCACAGCCTGTCCTGCATTCCATTATGATGATCCTCCTCCCTACATCTGACATTTAATGTGATCCACGATTCACCCACGTCCACGTTCGAGCCAGTCCCTGTGCAATTCTCCGATTCATGGTTCCATTCGAAAAATAACCCCCATGGCTTAGCGGATTCCAGCTTCCGATCAAATTGCCAGAGTTAATTTCCATGTCTTCCTTGACCGCCGCCTCATATGCCGGATCAATGGGACGCAGCGGGTAACCCAGAATATCATCTCGATCATAAAAGTTAACCCATTCCCCCTCCAGCCCAGGGAAATACTGCTCTGTCAGCGGCGAAGGAACCTGAATCGGCCGACTGAAGTCGTGATAACGCAAGCTCCACAGCGGCAATGTCGTTCCAAAGGAATAAAAGTTCGTTAAGGTATCTCCCCGTTCCAAGGCGGACGTAACATCCACGATGGAAGGTGTGCGGCTGGACGGATATTGCAGATCATAGAAAAAATTACTTGCAATCACCGCTCCCAAACTATGAGCAATGATACAGAGCGGAGCCTCCGGTCCATTCCGCTGTGCAAGAGCATGCATTGCCCGGTTCAACGTACGGTGAACTGCATCATAGTTATGGCCTTGATGTTCCACAGGCTGATAAGCCACGGCATCTGCCAGATAATGGATAACAAAACGTCGCAGCACCTGATAATTTAATCCCTGAGAACGGACCAACTGCTGAAACAATGCCTCTTCGCGCTCCTCAAATACGTCAGCCCAATATACCGGCTCGATGTCAAGCAGCTGCTTGGCTGCTCCCGGCAGCACCATAACGTGATCGAATTCCTTATGCAAACGAGAAATGAGCGTATCGGCATAATCTTCCTTCTGCATACCCAGACCATGAATGACCATCACCGCAACACGAGTCATGGCTCTCCTCCTCCGTCCTTCGACTAGGAACTCTCTTTTGAACCATATGAGCATCTCCATCCGAACATGTCTGGACCTGGTGCTGCATTCTGATTGCTGGGAACATAAGCCTCTGTAGATTCTTCCTATTGTACAGTTTACCATGATACTAACGAAAAAAAACGAACTGCTTAAAGACTCCCCATACAGGTGGATATACCTTCAGCTTATCTCGGTCTCGGCATGAAAATAGGGGCTGCGAATACCGCAGCCCCTCAGGAATTTCACTTTATAACTAACCTTTCAAATGAACCTTAAGCACGCCGTTACGATTGGATGTAACATCACCTGTCGTGACCTCCACGCGCTCAACCATATCCTGACCGTCCGGAATAATAATTGGCGTAATAAGCGGATACCCCGCAGCTTCGATGACCTTGCGGTCGAATTCAAGCAGCGTTTGCCCGGCTCTCACCTTATCTCCAGCTTCCACATGCATGTTGAAGCCTTCGCCTTTGAGTGAAACCGTATTGATCCCGACATGGATCAGAATCTGCAAGCCGCTCGCGTGTTCAAGAATGACAGCATGTTTGCTCTTGATCACATGGGCTACTTGAGCATCAAACGGGGCCACAACCTGATTGCCCGAAGGTTCAATGGCAACCCCTTCTCCCATTTGTTTCTCTGCAAACGCCGGGTCAGGCACCTGTTCCAGCGGAACCGCTGTACCTGTTAATGGTGCCAATACTTCCAGCGTGTTCACAGGGTCATTCCCCACCTGAGCCGCACTGCGTGAGCGCTGATTTTGATCTGTTTCTGTCGCTGCCGCAGTAGTGGTGGCGTCAGATTCATTTACTGCCGTGTGTCCTCCAGTGACAACTGTGCGATCTGCGTTTCGGTCTTCTTTTCTCAATTTTGCTTTACCAAAAATAACAGTCAGCACGAAAGGTACAATCAACACAATAGCCATACCGATGAAGAACACTCCCCATTTGTTCGGGAAGATGGACAGGAATCCAGGTACCCCGCCTACACCGATGGAGGTTGCCTGCACATTGTTCAGGGTCAGCAGCACACCGCCGATGGCGGAACCAACCATACCGAAGATAAACGGATAACGATAACGGATATTTACCCCGAAGATCGCCGGCTCCGTCACACCGAGGAAGGCGGAGACGGATGAAGTTGCCGCAAGTCCTCTCATCTTCTTCTCACGCAGCACCAGCATCATGGCAAGTGCGGCAGAACCTTGAGCGATATTGGACAGTGCCAGCATCGGCCACAGGAATGTTCCGCCCTGGCTACCAATCAGCTGTACATCTACCGCCAGGAACGTATGATGCATTCCTGTAATAACAAGCAATGCGTACAGTCCACCGTAGATCAGACCGCCCAGAGCAGCGTATGAATCATAAATATAGATCAAGCCGGATGTAATTCCATTCGCAATGGCGAATGTCACCGGACCAATGATGGTAAATGCCAGGAATCCGGTAATCAGTAATGTCACAGGTGCAACAACCAATAGTTTGATCGAATCATGCACCCTTTTGTTCAGGAAAATCTCCAGCTTGGCGAGCAGATAGGCTGATACCAGTACTGGGAGGACCTGCCCCTGATAACCGATCTTCTCAATATGCCAGCCGAACAGATTCCACGTAGGCACAGTCCCTTCGTTGACTGCGTTGGCGTAACCATAAGCACTCAGCAAATCGGGATGAACGAGAATAAGACCCAGCACAATCCCGAGCAGCGGACTGCCGCCGAACCGTGTTACTGCCGCCCAACCAATTAATGCAGGCAGGAAGGTAAAGGCTGTACTCGCAATCGTATTGATAATGGATGCCAGGTCCTTCCACGCCGGATAGACATCCACCAGTGATTTTCCATCAAAGAATATGCCTGGACCCGTCAGGATGTTATTAATACCAAGCAAGAGACCGGCCGTGATGATGGCTGGCAGAATAGGAATAAAGATGTCCGAGAGTGTTTTGATCGCACGCTGGATTGGATTTTGCTTTTTACCAGCCACAGCCTTTACGTCATCCTTGGAAGCACGCTCACCTCCCGTAATTTCAATCATTTCATCATATACTTTGTCCACAAGTCCAGGTCCGATGACCACCTGAAATTGTCCTTGGGAGGAGAACTGTCCTTTGACCAGATCGTTCTGATCCAGACTTTTCGAATCCACTTTGCTCTCGTCGTACAAGGCAAACCGGAGACGGGTCACGCAATGCGTTGCAGCTTCAATGTTTTCTTTGCCACCGACCGCGCGTACAATATCCTCAACCTGTTTTTTATCGATCGCCATATTTTCACTTCCCACTTATATAATGTGAATTAGTCCTGTTGCGGTATAAGCCACATATAGGATGCATACGGGCTAAGGGATATTTCTTGATCCAGTGCAGGCGCTACCTTCGTATTGGCTGCCACCAATTCTGCTGATTTGCCTGCCACGTGATCCTTCCATACAGCATTCGGAAGAGTAAATGTTACATCTCTCTTACTAAAGTTGGAAACGACAACCAGCGTTTCGCTTCCATTCGACCGCGCATAAGCAAAAACATCCGGGTGGGCATCGTCCAGACGTTCATATAGTCCGTCCGTCAGCACTTTAAGCTGTTTGCGAAGAGCAATCAGTTTGCGATAATGATAGTAGATCGAATCCGGGTCAGCCAGCTGCTGGGCCACATGAATCGACGGGTAACGTTCATCCACTTTGATCCAAGGTGTACCCGTGGTAAATCCGGCATTTTCACTTCCATCCCATTGCATGGGTGTGCGGGAATTGTCACGGGAGCGTTCCTTCACAATACGGAATGCTTCCTCGGCCGATTTTCCCCGCTCTTCCTGGAGCAATCGATACATATTCGTCGACTCAATGTCGCGGAATTCGCTTACATCGTTCCAGACCGGATTAGGCATCCCAATCTCTTCGCCCTGATAAACGTAAGGTGTACCTTGCATGCCATGGATCGTGGTTGCCAGCATTTTGGCACTCTCGGCACGGAAATCTCCATCATCCGCAAATCGGGATAATGCCCGCGGCTGATCATGGTTGTTCAGGAACAGGGCATTCCAGCCTCCACCTGCCTGCATACCTGTCTGCCATTCGCTGAACAGCTGTTTTAGCGCTTCAAAATCATATGGCATCAGTTCCCATTTCTGTCCGTTCGGATAATCCACTTTCAGATGATGGAAGTTGAAGGTCATTGAGAATTCGCGGGAAGCAGGATTGGAGTAACGGATGCAATGCTCCAGCGTTGTGGAGGACATCTCCCCTACGGTTACAATATTGTGTGGACCAAAGACCTCTTCATACATCTCGGTAATGTATTCATGCACACGTGGTCCGTCGGTGTAGAACTTGCGCCCATCCCCTGGTAAAACGCTGCCATCATCATCCGGAAAGCGCTGATCCTTCGAAATCAGATTAATGACGTCCATACGGAAACCGTCAACGCCTTTTTCCGCCCAGAACTTGATCATGTCTCGTATTTCCTTGCGTACCTGCGCGTTCTCCCAATTCAGATCGGCCTGCGTCTTGTCAAACAGCGTCAGGAAATACTGCCCTGTCTGCTCATCATACTGCCATGCCGGTCCACCAAACTTGGATTGCCAGTTATTCGGCACACCACCATCTGGAGCAGGATCTTTCCAGATATAATAATCACGATACGGATTGTCCTTGGAAGAGCGAGATTGCTGGAACCATTCATGATCCGTAGACGAATGATTCACCACGATATCAATCATCAGCTTCATCCCACGAGCCTTTAACCCTTTAAGCAATTCGTCAAAATCCTCCATGGTTCCAAAATCAGGATTAATCCGATAATAGTCCGCTACGTCATATCCATTATCATGCTGCGGGGACACATATACCGGCTGCAGCCAAACAATATCAATACCCAGATGCTGCAAATAGTCCAGCTTCTCGGTCAAACCCCGGATATCTCCGGTGCCCGACCCGGTTGTATCATTGAAACTCTTGGGATATACCTGATACACCGTGGAGGTTCTCCACCACGGTGAGGAAGTTGTATTCGTTGAACTCATGTTAACGCCTCCAATAAATTGTATTGCCTAAGTGATCATCTCGAACTAACTTCATTTCTATATTACATAAGTAAACATGTATATACAAGTTGAAACTTCAATATGCCTATAATTTACCTCTTCTACACATTCCCCATAAGGGCCGCCTCTGTAACACTTATTTCAATTTATGCGTTCGATAACGCCATGATAGAAGTAGCTCGGACGAAAAAAACCGTCTGACACCCGATACGTGGATTCGGGAAAACAGACGGTTCCATATTCGATTCTATGATGGATCAGGTAGTCATTTTGACAAGGCTCCAACAATGGTATGGCGAATTTTTTGTCATTTACACCAATGTAATGGTTCAAAATTGAACTTAAAACCGAAAAAAGACGAATATCACGTCAGTATAACTGACGTGATATTCGTCTTTAGATTCACATTGCTTTTATGTTTAAACCGTGGTTAAGAGACCATTATAGCGTAAGAGACTCACCCGGTGCCAGTACACGACCCTCAAGCCCCTTGGAAGCAAGCTGCCCCACAAACTTCTCGGCGTCCTGACGAATCACCGGGAATGTATCATAATGAACAGGAATCGTCAGCTTGGCATTGAACCATTCCGCCGCTTGCAGAGCATCTTCCGGACCCATGGTGAAATGGCCGCCAATAGGCAGGAAAGCGACATCGATATTGTGGCGATCACCAATCATTTTCATATCACCGAACAGACTCGTATCTCCGGCATGCAAAATGGTTTTACCGCCAATGTGAATAATATATCCTGCTGGCAAACCTGCGTACATGATCCGCTGCTCCTCTTCCAGCACGATCCCCGACGTATGGAAAGCCTGAATCATTTTAGCTTGGGCAAAGCCAAGATCTACCGTTCCGCCCATATTCATGCCAAGGGTATCCAGACCCTTCCATGACATATATGTAGCCAGTTCCACAATTGCAACCACCTTGGCATGATTGGCCTTGGCAATGGGTTCAGCATCCAAAATGTGATCCATATGTGCATGTGTCAGTAAAACGGCATCCGTCTTGATATCTTCCGGTTTGGTGACAGCAAGTTCATTGCCACGAAGGAAAGGATCAATGATCAAAGACTTCTCTTCTGAACCCAGTTGTACACTAGAGTGTCCATGGTAGGTAATATTCAGCAACTTGGTATCCTCCAGACCTATGCATTATTTTCATTTTCAACCTACATTATAATTCAAATCGTTTCTCCAAAGCAAAATAACGCGATTATCGCTTCATTTGATAAACCCTTGCTTCATAAGGCTGAAGAAGAATCGCGCCCTCGTCCGTGGAATAACGTCTGCTTACGTTGCTAATGAGCAGTTTGGCCTGTTTGGAGCTCCATCCTTCCGGCCATTGCATCTCGGGCTCATGCCCACGAAAGTTCATGATAACCAGCATTTGTTCGTCATCCATTGTACGAATATAAGCATAGATGTCAGGATCATCCGGCAAAAGCAGCTCATATGCCCCGTAGATCAGTACTTTATGTTGTTTGCGAAGTGCAATCAGTTTGCGGTAATAATGCAAAATGGAATGGGGATCACGTTCGGCATCAGCCACATTAATCTCAGGATAATTCTTATTCACCTGAATCCATGGCTCACCCTCGGTAAATCCGGCATGTTTCGAATCATCCCACTGCATCGGCGTACGGGCATTATCACGACTCTTGAGCCAAATCGCCTGCATCACTTCATGTTTTGCACGCCCCTGACCGATATGATGTCGATAATAATTCATCGTCTCAATATCCCGATAATCCTCAATATTAGGAAAAGCAATATTGGTCATGCCGATCTCTTCCCCTTGATAGATGTACGGAGTACCTTCCAGGGTGAGCATCCACGTAGCCAGCATCTGGGCAGAGCGTACTCTGTATTTCCCATCATCACCGAAGCGGGATACCGGACGCGGCTGATCATGATTGCCCATATAGTTGGCATTCCAGCCCCTGCCATGCAGCACGGTTTGCCAGCGGCTCATAATTTCTTTTAGCTCAGGCAGCTTCCACTCCCGATGGTTCCATTTGCCGATTCCGGAGGATTTGGCATCCACAAACATATGCTCAAACTGGAACACCATGTTCAGCTCATTCCGATCTGTCCCCACATAGGCGAGCGCCTGTTCAGGACCAAGCCCTGAAGTCTCCCCAACAGTCATCGGACCATATGGCTTCAGGATCATATCATTCAGTTTGCTCAGGATGGAGTGTACTTGCTCCAGGTTGGAAAAAAGCTGGTATGCCGGGACGACAGGCAAATTGTCCGGATTGTGAGCACTCGGCAGACCTTCTGCCTTGGCAATATGCGCTACCGCATCGAACCGAAAACCATCAACACCTTTTTGCAGCCACCAATGTACCATCTCATACATCTCTTCTGCCATCTGTGGATTGTTCCAGTTGAGATCCGGCTGATGCTCGGAATACAAATGCATATAATATTCATTGGTTTCCGGATCATGTTTCCATACAGAGCCTCCGAAGTAAGATTCCCAATTGTTTGGAACCTGACCGTTCTTGCCTGAACGCCAAATGTAATAATCCCGTTTCGGATTCACCAATGATGAACGTGATTCGACAAACCAGGCGTGTTCATCAGATGTATGATTCAATACCAGATCCATCATGATCTTGAGACCTCGCTTGTGTGCCTCGTCCAGCAACCGGTCGAAATCCTCCATTGTGCCATACTTGCGTAAAATAGCGTAGTAATCCCGGATATCGTACCCGTTATCATGCCCGGGGGAATCGTAGATTGGACAGATCCAGATTACATCCACACCCAGTCGACTCAAATAATCCAGTTTGTCATATATGCCTTGCAAGTCACCCTGACCATCCCCATCCGAATCTTTGAAGCTGTTGGGGTAAATCTGGTACACTACACTCTCTTTCCACCAAACGATATAGACCACCTCGCTTTCATCACAGTACACCTTACTATATTACCCGTTAATATGTTTTATCCGAAAAGGCCTCCTTATAAACACCCGAAAACAAGACGGAACACAAAAAGGACCCACTATAGACCGCCCATCGCAGTCTAATATCGAGCCTCTTCCTGTGAGTACATGAACTTGAGTAAACCAAACGCCAGGTACCCCATCCAGGCTCCAAGCGTATTCAACATAATATCATCGACATCAAACGAACCAACACGAGTAATGAATTGTGTGGACTCGACTGCAAACAGAAGCACAACGACTGTGCCTGTGAAGGGAAAGAACTTTTGGCACCGGCGAAATAACCAGGGTATCCATATGCCAAGTGGAATAAACAAGACAATATTCCCAAACAGATTCTTCACCCAAGCTTCCGTATTATATCGGTACCTTTCAAAAAGAAGTGGCTTGATCGTCTCTAGGGGTACCAGATTATATTGATAGTTCATGCCAGGGGTTCTACCACTGACGAAGAGCAAATTGCCCATGAACAATATGTACAGTACCGCCATACAGGCGACAATAGAAAGAATCCACCTGGAGCGAAGCCACGAACCATTATTCATATTCTGAAATCCTCCGACCTTTTTTTCCGCCGAGCGGTAAGGTTTATTTTATAGGGATATGGATCTTCATGTCCAGCTGCTCAGACTTGGATTACAGCATACCTCTCCTTGAATTGCAGTTTCTCCCCTTGTTCATCGATAACCCTGTACAAGTCACCCTATGCAAAAAAACCTTGCACAACAAGGACAAATCTCTGCTAAAAGGATGGTTAACTTCGCAGAGATTATTCCTGTGTACAAGGGAGTCTTGAATAATAAATAAATCAAAAGGGTACTAGCCCTTCCAGTTTCCGGACACCGGATGAATGCCCCAGATGTCTGTTGCATATTCACTGATGGTCCGATCACTGGAGAAAATACCGGAATGAGCTGTATTGAGTACAGCCTTACGCGTCCAGCCCGGTATATCACGATAAGCCAAATTGATGGCAGCATGGGCATCCGCATAGGCAGCAAAGTCACGTAACACAAAATATTCGTCCCCATGTGCCAGCAAGGAATCATAGATGTCCCAGAATTCACCATCACGCTCACAGAACGCTCCCGGATGCACCAGCTGCTCGACTACCTCGCGAATCCGTTCATCGTGCTGCACAATCTCACTCGGCCGATAACTGCCGGAGCGGTAATAATCCATTACTTCGTCTGCACTCAGACCAAAGATGAACATATTGTCCTGACCAACTTGCTCAGCCATCTCCACGTTCGCGCCATCCATTGTACCAATGGTTAACGCACCGTTCATCATGAATTTCATGTTGCCTGTACCAGAGGCTTCCTTGCCTGCAGTTGAAATCTGTTCGCTGACATCTGCGGCCGGAATAATTTTCTCGGCCAGAGAGACTGAATAGTTTTCCAGGAAAAATACCTGCAGACGATCTCTCACAGCCGCATCGCGATTCACCGTATCGGCCACCGTGTTAATCAGCTTGATAATTTTCTTGGCAAAATAATAACTCGGGGCCGCCTTTGCTCCAAAAATGAACGTACGTGGCACGATATCAAACGAAGCGTCGCTTTTGAGTCGGTTATACAGATGCATGACATGCAAAATGTTCAGCAACTGCCGTTTGTACCCATGCAGTCTTTTCACCTGTACGTCAAAAATGGAATCCGGGTTGACGGCTGTTCCGGTATGATCCAGGATATACGCAGCCAGCCGCTCCTTATTGTGGCGTTTGATCGAATGGAATTGCTGCTGGAATGAAGCATCATCGGCAGCACCTACCAGTTCATTCAATTTGCCCGGCTCCGTAATCCAGTCTCTTCCAATCGTGTCTGTGATCAGATTTGACAGCTTGGGATTGGCATGCATCAGCCAGCGGCGATGGGTAATGCCATTGGTTTTGTTATTAAAGCGCTCCGGGTAGAGTGCATAGAACGATGCCATTTCCCGTTTCTTCAATATTTCGGTATGCAATGCCGCGACACCATTGACACTATGACTGCCCACAATGGCCAGATTCGCCATCCGTACCTGATCGTTAGCAATAATCGCCAGATGCTGAATTCGATCCGGGTCTCCGGGATAACGCTCAAGCAGCATGCCGCAGAAGCGTTTGTTGATCTCTTCAATAATCATATAAATGCGCGGCAGCAGCTTGCTGATCATGGCGACAGGCCACTTTTCAAGCGCTTCGCTTAACGTTGTATGGTTGGTGTAGGATACGGTGCGGGTTGTAATATCCCAAGCTTCATCCCATCCATATCCCTTGACATCAATCAGAATCCGCATCAGCTCGGGAATGACCAGTGTGGGGTGTGTATCATTGATATGAAAGGCTACCTTATCCGGTAATCGATCATAGGGGAGCTCCAGTTTATTAAATGTACGCAAAGCACTCTGGACGCCAGCAGAACACATAAAGTATTGCTGTTTCAGACGGAGCAGCTTGCCCTCGTATTGGGAATCATCCGGGTACAAGAACTCCGAGATCGATTCTACGGAACGACTGTAATCCAGATATCCGTAATAGTTTGAAGGGGTATCCAGCGAGGTCCCCCGCTTGGGCTCCGCGCTCCACAATCGCAATGTGTTCACATGCGGCTGACCATAACCAATAACAGGCACATCATAAGGCACAGCTACAACCGATTCGGCATCCTTTGTAACAAATTGGTACTGTCCGTCCTGTTCATAGGCCTCAACACGGCCCCAGAATTGCACTTCCACCTTTTTTTCCGGACGGCGCACTTCCCATTCATTACCTTTATCAAGCCAATTATCGGGTAATTCCACCTGATTGCCATGGATAATTTTTTGCTCAAACAAACCATATTTATATCGAATTCCGCATCCATGTCCCGCATAACCGAGTGAAGCCAATGAATCCAGAAAACAGGCTGCGAGTCGTCCCAGACCTCCGTTACCGAGACCAGCATCCGCCTCCTGTTCTTCCACTTCTTCCAAAGAGAAGCCCAGTTCAGCCAGACTGTCACGAACGAGTTCCAATTCATTCACATTCAGCAGATTGTTGCCGAGCAGACGTCCAATCAGGAATTCCAGCGAGAAGTAATAAACCTGTTTATCCTGGCGCTGCTTAAACCCCTGATTCGACGCCGCCCAATCCTGACCCGCATATTCGCGGATCATGCTTCCAAGAACGTGATAGACATCTTCCTGCGTTGCTTCTTCAAGCGGCTTACCCAATTTACTAACCAGATTCCGCCTAAAAATACTCTTGAACGTTTCCTTGTTGTCAAACAAAAGAAGGTTCCTCCCGGTGAAATCCTGTAGGATGGTGGCGGTTCATACTT
The DNA here is from genome assembly GCF_001514495.1 of Paenibacillus pabuli NBRC 13638. Classification (GTDB taxonomy): domain Bacteria; phylum Bacillota; class Bacilli; order Paenibacillales; family Paenibacillaceae; genus Paenibacillus; species Paenibacillus pabuli. The sequence goes on along the minus strand of NZ_BCNM01000012.1, from coordinate 144,437 downwards.
GTTTCTTACACATGAGTGCTACACCTTACAAAACTGCACTTCCGGCTAAGAGCCCGTTCCGGTTACGAATCGTTCTTCCGATCGCTGTTGTCTCTCAAATTTCTTGATGAACCTTATAAAAGGTTGAAATTTGGAGACAAAGGCGAACGCTGACGCTTCTTCAGAATCGATTTCGTCACCTCCACTGCGTTAGCACGTATAACCGTAGCTTTAGCTGTGGCACCCATGCTTCAAAGCAACATGAACCTGAAATTCAACCTACAGGATTTTTATTTTATATATAGTTATAGATGATATCGGTTAAGTGTTGGTATTAGATAATAGTACTCTTCGCCAGAATGTACGGGTTCGATGGATCACCAATCAGCGTCTGACCGCCACTCAGTTTCACATCTTTGTCGAGAATGACATTTTCCAGTACGGCGCCCTCTCCGATGTAGCACTTTTGCATAATGATGGAACCCTTGATTTTGGCGCCCTTTGCCACATGCACACCCCGGAAGAGAATGCTGTCTTCCACTTCTCCGCCTACGATGCAGCCATTTGCAAGCAGGGAATGTTTCACCTCGGCCGTGTCCAGATATTTGGCGGGAGCCTCGTACTTGATCTTGGTCTGAACGGGCTGTTCCTTAAACAGCTGCTCATACAGCCCTGTATTCAGCAGCTCCATACTGTTGCGGTAATAGCTGTCGACCGAATTGATTACCGCGTGATACCCATCGTAAGCATACGCAGCAACGTTCAAGCCATCCGGGTTTTTCTGAATCACATCACGGAAGAAATGGCTTTCGCCATGATCGATGCAGCGCTGTACTTGGCGCAGGAACAATTCTTTTTCCATAATAAAAATTTCAGTATATATATTCGGGTGGTCGGCGCTTTGGTGAATGTCCACCACATTTCCGTTCCCGTCATCTTCAATTTTGACGCAGGCATCATGCTCAGGCAGCAGTTGATCCACTTTTTTGCAGACCAGTGTTACATCCGCGCCCTTGCTTATATGGTACCTGTACACGTCCTGCAGATCCGCTTTGGTCACGTGCCGACTCCCCGCATGAACGACATATTGACCGGAACCACGGCGGAAAAAATCGAGATTGTTGTGAAAATGCTGCAAATCCCCCTGAGAGGTATCCGTCGGATCATTCCAGTCCGGTGGCAAAATAAACATGCCTCCATGCTTCCGATCCAAATCCCACGGCTTGCCGTCACCCAGATGATCCATGAGTGAACGGTACTTCCGGCGGACAAATACGCCGATACTCTCAATGCCTGCATTCATCATGTTGGACAATACAAAATCAATCAGACGGTAACGCCCGGCATAAGGCACCGCGGCTCCGCAGCGAAAGTACGTTAATTCCTTCAATTCCTCAAGCTCATGGTCAAGGTTAATAACTCCGATCAATGGTTTCATCGCATGCACCGTCCTTTTGGCATTAGATTAGGCTTTACTTGTCATTCTCTCGTGAAGCTGACGTTCCAGTTCTTCCTGATCAACCAGTAATATATCACTTTCATCCTCAGGGGCAGGTGACAGATGCACTCCATCCGGAATCACTAATCCTTCGGCAATGATGGCTTTGTGAATGCGTACATTTTGTCCGATCTTCACTCTTGGCATAATAACTGAATCGGTTACGGAGCTGTTCTCCCCAACTTCGATTCCGTAGAACAATACCGAATGATTCACCTCACCATGCACAACGCTGCCTTCACTGATGATACAATGGCTTACCTTCGCTGCGGGTGAGATATATTGCGCAGGTTGATTTGGATTCCGGGTGTATATACGCCAATCCGGGTCATTTAGATTAAGAGGCGTTTCCTCATCCAGCAGATCCATATTGGATTCCCACAGACTGCGGATCGTACCGACGTCCTTCCAATATCCTTCAAATGGATAAGCGTATAGTGATTTTTCATTTTCAAGCAGCAAGGGAATGATATCTTTGCCAAAATCATACGAGGTGGATGCCTGCTGTTCATCCTGAATCAGGAAGCGTTTCAGCACATCCCACTTGAAGAGATAGATACCCATGGAAGCGAGCGTGCTCTTGGGTTCAGGAGGTTTTTCTTCAAATTCATAGATGCGATAATCATCATGGGTGTTGAGCAGCCCGAACCGGCTGGCTTCTTCCAGCGGAACGTCAATGACCGATATGGTGCAATCTGCATCCTTTTCCTTATGATATTGAAGCATTTTCTCATAATCCATTTTATAGATATGATCCCCTGACAAAATGAGCACATGCTCAGGATCGAATTGTTCGATAAAATTCAGGTTACGGTAGATCGCATCCGCCGTCCCTCGATACCAGTTACTGCCGTCTTCACGTTCATGAGGAGGAAGTACATATACACCGCCATTTTTGCGGTCCAGATCCCAATCACTGCCAATGCCGATATAGGAGTGCAGTACCAGAGGTTCGTACTGAGTTAACACACCAACCGTGTCGATGCCTGAATTGGAGCAATTACTGAGAGGAAAATCAATAATGCGGTACGTTCCGCCAAAATAAACAGCGGGCTTGGCCAGTGATTTGGTCAATCCCTTTAACCTTTTGCCTTGCCCTCCAGCGAGCAGCATCGCTACAACTTCCTTTTTTGCCATCATTACAGCCTCCTCCATGTGCATTCGTTCTGATTCATTTCAGAGCCCATAATCCGATATGCTGTTGTGTGGACACTTTTGTCTTGATTAGGAGCATGCTGTACAGACTGTGTTTCATCGAAATTGCAGCCGAACGTCATTCATTGTAATGTCTGAAAGTAGATGATATGTGCAGAATTGCCTGAACTTTTCGTGCAGAGGTGAATAGGTGGATGTAGAAAATTAAGGCGCACCCCGTGAAAAATGCAATACACAACTCCTATATAACATTAAACACGAAACGGGTTGAGGAATCTTGCTGGAAAACTTCGACAAAAGCTTAAGTGGATATCACTCCTTCCTTTATGCCGCTGTTATTAAATATTGTATTCGATAAGAGGGAATCAAAATCCTTTTGTTTTAACTCCAATCATTAAATGGAGAAATAAGTAACAAACTAGCTCCTCAGATGTTTAAAGAAAAAAAGCCGGGATTGCTCCCGGCCAAAGAAGATCTATATAATTTTACGGAACAGCTCCATCACTTCATCTTTGGATGGCTGATAGGGATTGCCAGGTGCACAGGCATCTTTCATGGCGTTGTCCGCCAGCAATTCCACATCAGGGTCTTTCACACCCAATTCAGACAGCTTCTCAGGAATGCCGACTTCCTTGGAAAGCTGACGAATGGCTTCAATCACGTATTCGGAGCACTCCTCGTCCCGTTTGCCCTTCACATCCATGCCGATCGCTTTGGCAATATGCCGGAATTTACCGGGCACATGTTTGGCATTCATTTCTTCCACATAAGGAAGAAGCATCGCGTTACATACCCCATGCGGCAGATCATAGACTCCACCAAGTTGATGGGCCATCGCATGAACATAACCCAGGCCCGCGTTGTTAAAAGCAATCCCTCCCAGAAAACATGCATACGTCATATGTTCTCTTGCTTCCAGATCATTGCCGTCCCTCACAGCTCTCGGCAAGTATTCAAAAATCAGTTCCACGGCAGCAGCCGCTGTAGCACTCGTCACTGTGAAACCGCCAGGCGTCACCATCGCTTCCACCGCATGGGTCAATGCATCCATGCCTGTGGCCGCAGTCAGACTGGCAGGTTTGCTCAGCATCAGTTCCGGATCATTCACCGACAGGTCAACAAGGCTGTTTCGATCCACCATCACCATTTTCACCTTGCGCTGCTCATCTGTAATCACGTAGTTCATGGTCACCTCACTCGATGTGCCCGCCGTTGTGTTAATTGCAACAAGTGGCACGGACTTGTGTTTCGATTGGTGCAATCCTTCATAGTCACGGATATGTCCGCCATTGGTTGCCACAATGCCAATGCCTTTGGCAGCATCCTGCGGTGAACCTCCGCCTATCGATATAATGGCGTCACAGCCATGATCCTGAAATACTTGAAGTCCGTCATGTACATTCTGACAGGTTGGATTGGGCTGTACCTCATCATATACCACATAGTCTAACCCTGACTTTCTTAATATAGACAGCACTTGTTCAGCAACGCCGGAAGAGATCAATCGACGATCGCTTACAACTAGCGCTTTGCGAATCCCCATGTCCTGAATCATCTTGCCTGCTTCCTGCAAACATCCTCTACCCATCAAGTTCACGGGCGGAACATAATAAGCATGTGTTGCCATTTGAACCAGCCTCCTGTAACCCCGGATTTACTATATTTTCATTGTACCTGAATCCGTTTTCAGATATAGTGAAATAAATCACAACCAAGTTGATAAATGTTTCATTTGGACAGAATTATCTAACGATTATGATTGCTCTTCAGCAACTGGCGTGTGAATTGAAAAGAACAAGTTGATCTCGGTTGCACAAATCGAATCGAAAAACAGGGCTGTCCCTGGTCATGTTCATGACTTCCGGGACAGCCCTGCAGATCTTCAGCGTGTCGAGATCGTTTAACAAACCTGGAACGCGTTATTCGGTCAAACTTCAAGGCGGTTTAACGAATCGCATACACTCTATTTACTCGTTTCGCCTCCCCATTGGCGGGTTTCCAGCCGAATAGCGAGCCTGGAGTTCGTTAGAATTATCATTCCGCTCTAAGTCCTGTTATAAGGTGCCATCGATTCGTTAAGGTAGAAGCTCCCGAATCGGCATGTAATAGACGGAATAGGCACTGCCTTGTTCAAAACCAAGCTTACCCGCTATCGCAATGGAATCATGACGGAAATCCTCTGTCGTCCAATGTGGCACACATCCCTGTTCCAATACGAATCGGACATAGTCGCTTGCCATGGCTGTAGCCAGACCTTTGCCACGGTGTATGGGATCGTAGGTATGAATACCTGTTTCATGGTGAATGCCACTGACAAACACCGAGATACAGGTACCTACAACTTTACCCTCATATACCGCGCAAGTACCCACCCCATACCGGATGAAGTCGTCCACCGAATGCCAAAACTTCAAGATCTCTTGCTCAATGATACGACTTTTGTCTTCCACGATTACAGCTCGATCAATAACTTGAAGCGCATATCCCGGGAAAATAGACAAGGAATTGGAACCGGAGCTAAGGCCGGGATTGGAACTGGAGCTGCGTTCCAGCCACTTTTCATACTGCTCAAGATTGAATTGAAAAGGAACTCGCCACCCTTCTCGCAAACGCCCATCGAACACCTGATGCAGGACTGGAGACCAATCTGAACCCGGCTCGGAGTAAACTTCAAGATTCAGCATGTCTTCGCCAGCACCTAACGCTTCAGGTAAAAGATCCTGAACAAGCACTTGTCTGACAAGATTGTTGAACTGTTCATTATCCGATCGCCCGACCAGATAAAACATTTCGTTTTTGGCCCAGATCAGTGCGCTTGTTGGAGCATGAAGTTGATCTGCATAGACACGCCCGCATTGGAGTCCCGCAAGTACTCCACCCATGACCACATGCCCGTTCGTCCCCGAGATGAAGGGTAATAATTGTTTTCGTAGGGATGGTTGATCCAGTAAAACCACCATGGTATAACCTCACATTCGTTGTATAGGGTAGGTAAATGAATACATTCAAATCCGCCCTGCCTCAGAATGCGATAACGTCAGATGTATTCCTCGTTCCCTTTCACCTCTTCGACCTTTATTTTTATTTCTGACTTACAGCGCCTTATCGTCTACTCCGTCCAGCCATGCTTCGATATCGCCGATGACAGAGGATACGCACCCGTCTTCAAATGGAGAATTCAGACCTGCCAGTTCGACCAATCCTGTGAAGGACAGGCTCCCTCCGGCTTTACACAATGTCAGATAATCTGCCCACGCGGACTTCATATCCTGATTGCTGCGTTTCCAGAACTGGAATGCACAGATCTGTGCAAGCGTATAGTCAATATAATAGAACGGCGATGAGAAAATATGACCCTGCTTATGCCAGAATCCGCCCTGCTCCAGATAGGCATTATCCTTATAGTTGATGTGCGGCAGATAAGTTTTCTCAATATTGCGCCATGCCTGTTTGCGCTCCGCTGGTGTTGCATCCGGGTTGGCATAGACAAAATGCTGGAATTCATCGACTGCTACACCGTAAGGAATAAAGAGCAACCCGGAAGACAGGTGGTCAAACTTGTATTTGTCCGTATCTTCCTTGAAGAACAATTCCATCCACGGCCATGTGAAGAACTCCATGCTCATGGAATGGATCTCTGCGGATTCATACGTAGGCCAGTTATACTCAGGCACTGCAAAGTCACGACTCTCATATACCTGGAAAGCATGACCTGCTTCATGAGTCAATACATCGATATCGCCGGATGTACCGTTGAAGTTGGAGAAAATAAACGGCACTTTATAATCATTCAGGAAGGTGCAATACCCTCCGCCCTGTTTGCCTTTTTTGCTTACCAGATCCATCAGTTCATTGTCGGTCATCATCTGGAAAAACGTATCCGTTTCCGGAGACAATTCAGCGTACATTTTTTTACCATTATCTATAATCCAGTCCGCGTCACCCTTCGGTGTCGGGTTACCCGTTTTGAAGCTGAAACCCTGATCGTAATAATAGAGGGTATCCACATCAATCCGGCTGCGCTGACGCTCTCTAAGCTTCGTTGCTACAGGCACGATATAGTCACGAACTTGTGCTCTGAAATTCGATACCATCTCTGCGTTGTAATCCGTACGGTTCATACGATCATAACCAAATTCAACGTACGATGGGTACCCCAGCTTCTTCGCGATCTGTGTACGCACTTTGACCAGTTCGTCGTAAATACGATCGAATTCAGCCTCGTGCTCTGCCATGAACGTATATCTGGCTTCCGATGCGCGTTCCCGCATGGAGCGATCCGTAGATAACTCAAAAGGATGCAGCTGCGGCAAGGTGCGTTCTTCACCTTCAAACGGAATTTTGGCCGAAGCAATCAACTGATTGTATTCCGTGGAAAGTTTGTTCTCTTTCTGAAGATCCTCGATAATTTCAGGGCTGAATGTTTTCAGGGACAGATCCGCCAGCTGGAACAGCTGTGAACCCCATTTTTGTTCCAATTCTGTACGGAATTTAGAGTTTACCAATGCCCGATAATAATCGGTGATGTATTCTTGTATGATCGGAGAGCTTTCATCCAGAAATTCATTTTCTGCTTTGTAAAATGTATCATTGGTATCAATGGAGTGACGGATGTAAACCAATTGTGCCTGTGTCTCAAAATCACTGCGCAAAGCATTAATTTTATCCATATAACCGCTTTGCTCTTCCACTGTAGCCGCAGCTTCAAAACTACTCAGAAGCTCACGGAATGACGTTTTGATATGTTCCAGATCGGGACGTGTATACGTATACTCACTAAATTTCATTTATGTACACCCTTTCCTGTTAGGCATATTTCGGGATTCCCCGAGTTGAACTAAACCCTATTATACAAAAGAGCAGCCTAAAAATCCCAACTTTACGAAAAATATTTGTCCATCGGTCAAATGGAAAAACATCACTCGTTACCTATGTTACGCATAAAAGTTAGGTACGATACGAAAATAAAAGATGCTGCATCAACAGGGAACGGGTCTCCCTCCGAGCAGTATCTTAGTAACTCAGAATACGTTGTATTCGAAATCAACAAAGCAGCTCCTGTACATTCACGTACCAATTGGATTAATTAACCACTTAAATCCCATATGATTTCATTCTATTTTTAGACCTTTTTTTTTGGAAATTATATGCAAATAAGCTGGCCTCGCATCCATCGCGAAGCCAGCTTATAGGCTGGTCATTTCACTTTTCTTTTCAATACATTCTAGTGTTGATCGTTGTCCATAATTTTGTAGAACCAGCCCATTCCGACCATTCCCACAACCATAATGATCGCCATAATAATAATATATGTCATGAATGTAACCCCCCTGCTCCGTATTTCTACACACTACTACCAGTTTACACGGTGAAGCCCCTTTTGAATTGACTGAACATTGACAAAAATACGAAATCTTCAAATTCTCACTACAAATTGTGTCCACAATCATAGCGCAAGATCCATCCGTACTTGAATGAACAAAGTTTCATCCGCCAACCTTACGGTGTATACTATACTTCTATGAATTGGAATTGGATTATACGAAGAAAGGTTTGAAGTGAATGTCAACTCGAATACCCTATTATCGTCAGCTATTATTCGCTTTTTTACTAACTCTTATGCTGTCTATACTTTCCGCCTGCGCTGATGGTGAAGCTCATGTCACAGTAAATATGGACGGTTCATCCGATCTGGGTCTGAATCTCAGCGTAACCGACTCAGCCTTGGGAATGATAGGACAAGACAATCTCATGACCATGCTCGCAGATACGTTGAAACGGAACAATTTCCAGGCCGAAGTTTCGGATCAGGGAGATCGGACACAACTTAAAGCGACCACCCATTATGAGAGAAGTAATGCCGTCTCTACTTTCAGCACGTCGGATCTGCCTGATGGAATCCAGGTGGAGCAATCCACTACACCCGGTTTCTTCACTTCCAAATTGCATATTGCTGCGGAAGCAGACCTGATGCAGACCATACCTGATGGAGAGGTCAAAGAGCAAATTAGCAAGGTCCCTGGATTTCTCAAAAATTTGCTGTTAAAAGATGTAAACTTTGACTTCAAGCTAACCCTGCCGATCAAAGCGCAGAATTCCAACGCAGATCTGGTCGAAGATCACGGAAAAACGCTAATTTGGCACGTCTCTCCACTGAATACGAATAAGCTGGATTTGACCGTACAGGTCCCGAATATTCGGAATATCATTATTACGGGGGGCATTGCCTTGGTACTGATCATTTCATTACTCATCTGGTTTATGGTCCGACGCAGACGAACCAGACAGGGGCGGATTGTATAACAACCCACAACTCTAAAGTTTGGATAAGATAACGGCTCTTTCTTTTCCGACTTGCCAAATGATGTCATGGATAGTAGAATACTTCCGTACTGTGTGAACGGTTAAATTTAATTATGGAAAAGTTAAAGAGGTGACAGGTTTCATGAATATCCGAGAATGCCCATTGCCTGGTATCGGTGTAAAGTACCAGTTTGATACAAAAAGCGGCAATCAGCTGGTCATTATTGTGCACGAAGACGGACGCCGTGAATTATTTTCAGTGGACCCGAGCGACAACGAAGAACTCACTCTGATCGCTGAACTGGAAGATGACGAGTGTGTAACCCTTTCCGGGTTAATTGGTGGATGGTCCTGACATCTGTCAGGGTCAAATACGAATCGTACGCCAAAATAACCTGCCCCTGGATTCCATGGGCAGGTTATTTTTTATTGTTACGTTGGCACGTAAAATCATTCATGGATTAGGTTGGGATCGAATATAGGGGACCCAGGTGTTGAGCACCCGACTTATTTCCGTGGAACTGAACGGTTTGCTAATAAAATCCTGCATGCCGCATTGCAGACAGGCTTCACGGTCATTCGCACCTGCAAAGGCTGTTATAGCAGCAATGACGGGTATCTCAGGATGGGTTTGCCTGATTTTACTGGTTGCTTCGATCCCGTCCATAACAGGCATCTTAATATCCATAAATATGAGGTCGTATGTTTCCCTTTCCAGTGCTTTGACCGCTTCTTCCCCGTTCTCCACAATGTCGCATACACCGCCGAGCTTACGAAGCATTTCCTCCAGCAAATGACTGTTCAGCTCCTGATCCTCAGCCACAAGAATTTTGATGCCTGTTGCCAGGCTTGTTCGATCCAGCTTCAGATCGTTATCGGGAACCTTCTCACTCGGATCAGTAGATTCATCCTTCCATCGTTCAAGTAACAGAGTGAAGTAAAAATCTGCCCCTTCTCCTATCTCACTCTGTACGCCAATGGCACCCCCCATGAGCTCCACCAATTTCTTGCTGATGGCCAGCCCCAGGCCTGTGCCTCCGTATTTACGATTGATGGCCGGGTCGAGCTGTGAGAAGGATTGGAACAGTTCGTGCTGCTTATTGAAAGGAATGCCAATCCCCGTATCTTTGACCGAGAATGACATGAGAAGATGATTCTCGTCATTACACTCCGCAGGTTCAACGTTTACCTGAACCTGAATGCTTCCCCTTTCCGTGAATTTGACAGCATTCCCCACCAGATTTATAAGAATCTGCCGTATTCGCGTTTCATCCCCTCTTACACGCTCAGGAATGTGTTGTGACATTTCGCAATATAGTTCAATATTTTTTTCCGAAGCTTTGAGCGCAAATAGTTCCATGACCCCGCCAAGGACGGCTTGGATGTCAACGGGCTGGCGTTCCAGGTCCATTTTTCCCGCCTCAATCTTGCTGAAATCGAGGATTTCGTTCAGGATATACAACAGTGATTCACCACTGTCAATGATGATATCAGCGAAGCCATTCTGCTCCTCATCCAGCTCTGTTTCTTTTAACAAATGTGCCATACCCATAATTCCATTCAGGGGTGTACGAAGCTCGTGGCTCATAATCGCCAGAAACTCGGATTTCGCCCTGTCCGCATGTTCTGCTAATTCCTTGGCACGAATGATATCCTTCACTGATGTCATATCGCGGAAAACGAGAACAGCACCACGGTTGGCGCCCTGATCCATCATCGGTTTCAACTGGAACTCTGCCAGGAAGCTGGAGCCATCCTGTCTCCAAAATACAGACTCTGATCGTGGCAGGGCTCGCCCCTCACGTACCGCTTGAAGAATGGGAGTACCATTCGACGGATAAGGAATACCTTCGCTTTGCATTTGTAACATGATCTGTTCAAGCGGCTTGCCATTCATTTCAGACGGGCAGAAATTTATCATCTCCGCTGCAATTGGATTGGCAAATATCAAGTTTCCATTCTGATCCAGACCAATCACCCCCTCAGACATCGCGTTGAGGATCAATGCTCTTTCGTAGCTGAGATTTTCAATTTCCTCTACATATCTTTTGGACTCCGTAATATCACTGGTTATTCCATAGACGCCGACGACTCGATCTTCAAGCACAATCGGAACATTAATCACACTCGTTTCAATACGCTGTCCGTCTTTGTGAATCAGCCCGATCTCATAGCTCTGTGCAGTACCCTTTACGGTTTGTTCAAAATGATACCTCGTCTTATCCAGATCTACGGGATCAATGAGGTGATCAAAAGGCCTGCTAAGCAGCTCATCTTTGGAATGGCCTGTTAATTGTTCCTGGCCTGCATTAGCTTTCAACAAGTTCCCTTCCAGATCGAGCGAAGCCACTCCCAGCGGGTTACAGTCAAACAATGATGTATATTCCTGAAGACTTAACTGCTGCTGCTTGCTCGCTGTAATATCGCGTGTCACTGCGATCATTTCCTGAAGATTCCCTTGTTTGTCATATACATAATGAGAGATCGTATCCGCCCACACAACAGAACCGTCCTTATGCTGGAGCCGATAGCTGATTCGATCAGGAGCAAGACCCTGAATTTGACCAGCTACGTAAGCATCGACAAGCGGCACATCGTCGGGATAGATGCAGAACAAGCCGGATTGACCAATCACTTCTTCCGGCTCATATCCCAACATGCTTTTGCAGGCTGGAGATACATACTTGAATGTCCGCTCCGGATCGGCATGATGTATGGCAATCAGGTCAAGCGATGATTCGGCCAGCAATCTGGAGATTTGACTGCTCTCCTCCAGCTGTTTACGCTGGATAATCAGTCGATTTTCGGCATCCTTCTGCTTCGTAATATCCGCTGCCTGTACAAGCAAATAAAGGGGCTCACCGCTCATCTCATCCCTAACGATGCAGGCTCTTACCGTCGCCCACAGGAAAGAATTATCCTTGCGCTTAAGCCGTAACTCGGTTTCATACATCGGACTTAACCCATTGGTCATATCCCAAAACTCGGATCGAAATTCCTCCATGTTCAGATCTTCCTCATAAACCATATGTAAAATTGGGGAATCCATTAATTCATCTTCACTGGATCCCAACATTTCGCAAAATGCCGGATTAAGCTGGAGCCAACGTCCGTTCACATGCGACGCTACAGCAATGCCGATTGGTGCATGTGTATATAATTGTTCGAACAGAGAACGATTCTCTGCAATTGAATTCGACACCGCATATCCTCCTTTACTGGGAATCTGAATATATTCCGTACGAACAGATCGACCTGAACATAACTTCATCTATAAGAGTACTACCCCAAATGTGATGATGTATAAACGATATCAGCGAAATTCCAGGCAATAATCGACACGTTTTATCCTATGCCCATGCTGGCTCCTTTTGTATATAAACAAATATAAACAAAACCGCACAACTGGCGTCATATACTACAGAATACGCGTGCATACCCTTTAAAACAAGGCTGAACATCCAACTCATACGGGAGGTAATGGATTATGATCATTGTTGCGAATCAACCCATTGAACTGGTGCGCTCGGATTGGTCTGCATTTGAATGGCACTGGCTGCAGCAACTTCAAAATGGTTCAACCGTGTATACGTATCAATCCATGGATCATCTTCACTTTGAATGGGCTTTACGGGAATCGCTTGTTCATGCAGCGGAAGCATTGGATCGAAGCGGGGTGAGCTTTGCTTCATTCGAGAAATCCAGATGTAATCCGGATTATTGGAATCGAAATGCTGAAGGAGGCTTTGAATTAAGATCCGAAGTGACTCCTGCAAATGGAATTCGAGACATCTGGAAGAACGGTCATCTGTACGCCTTTGAATGTGCCACTGCTACAGTCATCGTGCTATATGGTGGTGTTCTAGGGAGTATCCGTGAAGAAGACTTCAATTCATTATTTTACAACCTGCTGCTCTATGACTGGCATTACGACAGCGATTTACGATTAACGGAAAAGAACGGAAGCGGCTCAGCGCTTCCTGGAGATGTACTGTACTTCAAAAATCCAGACGTATCACCAGAAACACCAGAGTGGCAGGGAGAAAACACCATTATGTTGCGTGAGAACTTATATTTTGGACATGGGATCGGCATTGCAAGCGGAGAAGAAATTATTCGTTCACTCAATCAAAACCGCATTCCCGGAAGTACCGTGTCGGCTTATTTAATGGATACGGTCATTTATCCAGACTTTTTATACCTATCCCGCTACGCTAAGAACAATAACATCAATGCATATACTGCTTCTTCCACTCCGGTCCTGCCGGGACAGTTATATGTACGTATTGGGGGAAGCCGCTATTTGCGAACCTGAACCGGTGAGACGAATGCAGATCGTAAGTTGGAACGTACTTTAAGAGTTTCGATGCCAAAAGCCCCGTAGAGCAGCAGATCAAATGTTGCTTCACAGGGCTAACTTCGTTCTATCGTTATGTTATTATCCAAGTGGGTCCAGCTGTACAACGACCTGTTTGCCGCTTACCTGAATACCGGTCGTTTTGCTGCCATACTCTGCCAGAGACTTACACAGCTGCTCAGCCCATTCCTTGCCTGCTGTTCCTTCCTTCGCTCCATGCACCTGGATGACGAGCTTTACCGAATCACCCTTTATCAGGATGCGCTGTGCCTGAGATTGCTTCGTCTCCCGATCATGATCTTCCATCTGGAGATTGAGTCGAATCTCTTTCACTTTGCGTTTATCTGGAGATTTCGCGGCTTTCTTCTTCTCCTGCTGCTTTTCCTCTCTGGCTGCTCCAGCTCCAATCAGTTTGCATGGCGGCGGGCTGGTCATCAGGGACATGCATACCAGATCCACTTTGTATTGCTTGGCAAGAGCAAGCGCTTCACGCGTGGACATGATACCCAAATCTTCACCGTTCAGACCCGTCAGCTGTACCTCGGTTGCTTTAATCTTATCATTCTTGATCATCATAAGTCCTCCTCACAACAAAAGCCTGTCCTGACCTATGACAGATCAGAGCAGGCATGGATGTTGTCACTGAATATTCATCGTATATCTGGACGTAAAGGTGATACGTCGGTTTTGTGCATCTTACAATGAGTTGAACGCTTCGGTCAGAACGGGAACAATTTGCGATTTGCGGGATACTACGCCTTTGAGCAGCGCTTTGTGATCCGACAACGTCACATTGTATGCTTTCTCTACAGCTTTGGTGGAAGCACCATAAGCCAATGCAACGGAATCATTGTTCAGGATGTCGGTTACGACAAATACGAACAGGTCAAGACCTTTGCTGGAAATAATCGCTTCAATCGCTGCTTCAAGCTCTGGTTGCTTCACAAGCACATCATTCACGTCAACCGCGTTCACTTGTGCAATCTCCACTTTTGCTTGGCCCATGGCAAATTCTTTCGCATCCAGGGAAATCAGTTCAGCAATCGTTTTCTGGCTCAGATCCGCGCCCGCTTTCAGCATATCCAGACCATAGCTGTCCGCATCCACACCAGCAATAGCAGCCAGTTCACGTGCTGCTGCTACATCCTGCTCTGTGCATGTTGGCGATTTGAACAACAGGGAGTCGGAAATAATCGCGGACAGCATCAGACCAGCAATCGGTGCGCTGATTTCCACGCCGTTTTCTTTGTACATTTTATTCAAAATGGTTGCTGTACAACCTACAGGTTCTGCACGGAAATACAAAGGCTGGCTTGTCTCAAAGTTCGCGATCCGGTGATGGTCGATAACTTCAACAACAGTCACTTCCTCAATATCGCTAACACTTTGTTGACGCTCGTTGTGGTCAACCAGAATGACCTTGTTCACTTCGTTGGCTGCTGTTTTGATCAGTCGTGGCGCTGCCACTTTGAATTGGTCCAGTGCAAATTGAGTTTCACCGTTAACTTCGCCGAGACGAACCGCTTCAACGTCCTGACCCAATTTTGTTTTCAAGTCTGCATAGGCAATGGCCGAGCAGATCGTATCCGTATCGGGATTTTTGTGACCGAAGATTAATGCTTTTTCCATATTAATAGCCCTCCGTCAATTCTGATTTAGATGAATAAAATGTAATATTTCAATCATACCCTTACTGATTATAGCGTTAATAAGGCTTAATTCCAATCCCTTTACAGCGAATTAATTACAAAATCATGTCAGGGTGTCAGGTTCTTGCCTTTATACTCACAGTGAGTATCAATTCTGCTCCACCCTTTCGATAGCTTCAGTCAGGCTTATATATGGATTATCATTCCGTAAACGAATGCACAACTCTGCTGTTCCATCAGCTTCGATCCATTGTCGGTATGTATACCAATCCACATTCTCAAGAAAGTAAAAGGTTAGAGCTTCAACGGGATTTAATTTATACTTTTGTTTAAAGGGATTGATTTGAAATTCGCCGCGTGGATTAAACTTCGGGACCCTGACGGGTCTCTCCCCTTTTCACGAAAAGAGTCTGTACACTTCCGTCTTCGCTGATCTCCAGCAAGTTTAATTGAGCACCATAAGCACATCCGCCATCAATGCCAATCTTGTCCCCACTCGGATCAAACCAGACACCTGGCTCGTTATGCAAATTTTTGACTGGCGTATGGCCGAATACAACCTTCTCCTTGAGCGAAGTTGGTTTTGAATAGAACGGCTCCCTAATCCAGATGAAGTCACGCTCTGACTGGGTCCGCCAATCCTCCACCTCCGGATTAATCCCGGCATGTACAAAGATATATCCAGGAATTTCATATACAAGAGGAAGCTGTTCCAAAAAACGAAGATGATGCTCATAGTGTGTACGCAGCCACTGCTTGGCTTCAGTATAAACATCCCAGTCCAACTGTTCATCATCCAAAAGTACGTCGACATAACTGGCCAGCGTCTGTAAGCCTCCATTGCGAATCCAGTGCTTGTCATATTCCTCGACATCATGGTTCAGCGCCTTGACCATCATCGCATCGTGATTGCCTTTGATCACTATAATATGATGCTGTTCGTGCATCTGCATAATCTGTTCCACGACCTCTTTGCTCTTCGGCCCGCGGTCGACATAATCACCTAACAAAATCAGCTCGTCCTGCTCCGGATCGTAGGCTGCATGCTCAAGCAGAGCATTGAATTCGTCGTAACAGCCATGAATATCACTAATGACACATCTGCGAATGTGAATCTCTCCTCTCCCTGATCACGCAAGAGTTAACCGGAACCTTGCAAGGCAAGGCTCCAGCCATTTCAGAATACTAATTCCCGTTCAGTACCGATTAATCCTGCTTTAAACCAAAGGCTTCCGCTATCAGGCTGAATGAACGCAAACGATCCTCAAATGAGTGAATCGCTGATGCGATAATAACTTCATCCGCTTCATAACGTTCAGCCATTGCCGTAATTTTGTCCTTTACCTGATCCGGTGTACCCACGATGGAAAACGAACGGCGTTGTCGGATCTGTTCCATTTCCATGGCCGTAAATGGATAGTTATTTACCGTTTCCAGGGATGGGAATGAGTTCTGCTCCAGTCCCCGGCCTAGCCGCAGGAAGAACAGCTCATTGCTGCGAGCCAGTTCAGCCGCCGCTTCCTCAGTCTCTGCACAGAACGCCGACACCGCAATCATGGAATGGGGTTGATCATTCAGGATCGATGGCTTGAAATGTCTGCGATAATGCTTCATTGCTTCCTCTCCACCCGGCGTTCCAAAAAATTGGGCAAACGCGTAAGCTGTCCCTTGTGCCGCAGCAATTCGCGCACCTTCGGAACTGGAACCGAGCAACCATACTTCCGGAACGGTGGGTACGGATGGCCCGGCTACTAGCGAAGCAAAACGATGATCCTCTGGAAGCTGTTCATGAAAATATCCACCGAGATCGGCAATTTGCTGCGGGAAGAATTGCACATTCGATGACTTTCCTTCGTTCAGCGCCCTGCTGGCAATCGGCATGCCACCCGGTGCTCTGCCAATTCCAAGATCGATTCGACCAGGGTGCAGCGCTTCCAGCAAACGGAAGTTCTCGGCAACTTTATATGCACTGTAATGGGGTAACATCACGCCACCTGAACCTACTCGAATTCGATCTGTATGTGCTGCAACGTGTGCAATCATAACTTCCGGACTGGAAAATGACAAAGCCCCGCTGCCGTGATGCTCCGACATCCAGAAGCGGGAAAACCCCAGCTCATCTGCATGTTTGGCAAGCGTTACGGTCTCCTGAAGGGTGTCCTGCACTGTCCGCCCTTCATTAATATGTCCATGTTCAAGTACACTAAGTTTCATCTAAAGTCATTCCTTTCGTCATCCGCGTATGTGGCTGCACCTCCCATTGTAACATTATTAATTACAGTTTCAAAGGAGTTCTCCTTTTCATTACACGTTTCGATGTACGATGAATAAACAAATAACGCCACCAGCTCCTGAGCCAGTGACGTTATGGTGTTGTATACATCAAGAAAAATTCAATTACGGTGCACGTTTGGGCAGCAGTTTCACATATTCGTCAGACAGCTTCATCAAGCTGAGCACATGCTCGTAATCGGAACGGTACGGCTCCAAATCCGTGACGGGTTCATACGTTTTTAGCGAGTAGGCTGTTCCATCATCAAAGCCTGCACCCGGAATAAACATAATATCATTATTCACAAATGAACCTGTCGGCAAGTAATACCGGATACCGAACGCATTGTGATCCATATTCAGCAAATCATGTCCAAACGCTGTGAATTTCTCTTGCTTCAAAGAGATTCCCATCAGGTTCATCACCGTTGGCAGAATATCCAACTGACCGCCAGGCTGTTCTATGACTTGACCTTTCGCCTGTTTCGGTGTGTGGATCAAGAGCGGGATATTGAAACGACTTACTCTACCGTCATATGGCACGCCCAGATTCGTCTGGATCTGCTGTGTAATCTCATCATTTGCCGGCAGACCGAAATGGTCGCCATATATAACGAGTGTTGTGTTATCCCATAACCCGTTCGCCTTAAGTTCATTGATTAGCTGACCTACCGCATAGTCCGTATAATTGATCGCTTGCAGGTAATCATGCAGTAATGTATTGGTGATGGTAGCTGGAATGGTAATTCTCGCGCGGTCCGCAGGAACCGTAAACGGCGAGTGGCTGGATGCTGTAATGAACTGAGCATAGAACGGCTGATTAGCAGCCTGATGCGCAGCCATTTTTTCCACACCTACACGATATAATTCCTCATCCGATGGTCCAAAATCATTAAATTTGTCATTCTCGAAGCTGGGCTTGTCGAAGTACCGATTGAATCCAAGCGCCGGATACATTTTGTTCCGGTTCCAGAAAGTGACGTCATTGACATGGAACGTTTCTGACTCATATCCTTTTTGGCCAAGCAGTTTTGGAAGACTTGGCAGATCACGGTCACTATACCCTGCTGACATGGGTACAACTCCGGTTGGATAGATGGATGTGTTCGACATGAATTCAGCATCCGACGTATTTCCCTGTCCGATCTGTTGGAAAAAATGAGAGAAATAATAGCTTTCTTTTGCCAGGTCATTCAGAACCGGGGTTAATACCTGACCGTCAAGAGAAGCATTCATCGGGAAGTTTTGAAATGACTCCAGTTGCAGGACAATCAGGTTGCTTCCTTTGGCCTGACCAAAGTATTTGGCTTTGATGGCTGTGCCCTCGCTGGACTTATCCTGGTACGGATATTTGCTAACCAGCTGATTGATTTTGTCGATCGTTTCGTCAATGTTGCCATTCGCAATCGCTTCATTCTCTTTACTTGTCAGGATCGCGGATGATACCTGATAATTCAGAAAACCGAGATTTTCGGCGCGAACGAGTTCATTATCAATCGTTTCCCCTTTGACAATGAAACTGCCGGAAAGCACGATACAGAATGCAGCGGTAAGGGCTACACCCAACTTGCCCCAATACCGTCTCCGACTTCTGCCGAAATGAAGTCCACTGTCGCCATAGCTGCTGTTACGGCCAGAGGCACGCCGGCGTCGCAAGATAAACCATACGGGCAGAGCCAGTACGATATCCACAAAAAACAGGAAGTGTACTGATCGTACCAAAGGTCCGATACTGCCGCGTACCTGAGCCACCTGCCCCAGTTCGCTGAGTGCCGTATAGGTGGGAACCGAACTGAAATGTACGTTATAGAGTGTTGCCGCGAACAATATCAGCGAGAACAACACATTGAAACCTGCGTACACTGCGCGCTTCCAGGCTTTTGGTATGATCAGATCGAGGATGCATACCACTGTAAGAGCCCCGAGTGCATCAGTAACGAAACCGATGCCGGACAGACCCTGGAAAAAGAAATACCGCAAAAGCGACAGCTTCAGCAGCATCAGAATAAATAACACGGCAAATAAGGTCCGTGATGAGGTCCGATCATTTTTGGAATTAAACATGGTCGCTTTCAACCCTTATCTGAAATTTTTACGTTCCTTTTACAAAACGCATATTTCAGTATAACAGTTTTAGGGTTGGTATTCCATGAGGAGATGTGGAAACATTATGCAATCGTCGATATATCTCCGTCTTGATTGTTTTCGTTCTGTTTCCGGGCAAGTATTACTGCCTGTGCAGCAGCGATACGGGCAAGCGGCACCTGCTCTGGCAGACAGCTTACATAATCCAGTCCAATACGGTGGCAAAAAGCAATGGAAGCCGGATCGGCTGTATTCTCACCACAGATTCCTGCTTTCAGATGCGGCTTCCGGTTCCGACCTTGGACGAGAGCCATTTCCAACAATTGCCCCACGCCGTCAATATCCAGTGCTTGAAAGGGGGTGCTGGATACTAAGCGTTGCTCCACATCCGTATGAATGAGCGGCTTCTTTGTATTATAACGGCTGTAACCAGACGTCATCTCTGTCCGATCATCCGTGCCAAATGATAAGAAGTCCGCATAACGTGCAATATGAGCTGCGGTCAGCGCTGCTCCTGGCGCTTCAATCATCGCCCCTACTCGGTAAAGACAGTGGCGCTTCTCCTCTCCAAGCACCTGGTCCGCCACATGATCCACCAGTTCTCTCATGGCCACAAGTTCATCGGCATGACTCACCAACGGAATCAAAATCTCAGGCCGCACCAACAGACCTTGACGAATGCCTTTCACCGCAGCACGGAAGATTGCTTCAATCTGCATATCGTATATTTCAGGAAATACATCGCCCAGTCGACAATCCTGATGTCTAAGCGTCGGAAGGTGTTCATGCAATTCCTGTATCCTCTGGATTACACGATCAAGCTCCTGCAATTCATTGATGCTCTCTTCCAACGTACTGTTACGCAACTGCTCACGCTTATCGTTTAACACTTCTATATCAGGTACCAGCTCATGCAGCGGCAGGTCGAGCAACCGGATCGTAACCGGATATCCATCCATCGCTTCAAAGAGTTGTTCAAAATCAGCCTGCTGCATCGGCAGCAGACGCTCCAATCCACGTTTTCGCTCCACTTCACTGTCAGCCAGAATCATTTTCTGTACAAAAGGAAATCTCGAAGCAGACATCAGCAAATGTTCTGTCCGGCACAAGCCAATACCTTCCGCACCAAATGCCCTGGCTGTAATGGCGTCTTGTGGATGGTCTACATTCGACAGTATCGTTAGTTCCTTTATTTCATCCGCCCATTCAAGCAGAAGCTGTAGTTCAGGTGATAACGTTGAAGATGCTTGCATCATTTCCTTCCCCTGCCAAGGTTGGATACGCATTATTGCATCCTCTTTGGTGATTTTCCCTTCATCCACGAGATCTACTGTACTCCTTAGTGCGGCCTTCGAGGTTAACTTCGCTTGACGGATTTCCACAAGATACAGTTCCCCCGAATCCACAGCAAAATGGATTTCCTGTACCTCTCCCATGCGGGACTCCAGATAACAGCAGGCATCCTGCAGAAGACCATACAGTTCAGGCTCTTCATCCCGCAACTGATTCAGTCCGTCCTCCCGAGATTGGGAAGCTGCAGATGAAATGTATTCCCCGGCCATGCCTCTTTCTCCGGTAACCGGATGACGGGAATATACCGTGCCGATTCCGCTTCGGTCACCGCGCTCGCTATTGACCATCACCTGTACAAGAACAGCGGCGGCTTGAACTTCACCAGAGAATTCTGTAGTTTTGAGAAAAAGTTCTTGTTGGGTGATGGGCCGTGGAATACGTTGTATAGGAGAAACAGAACGTATCGCTTCTTCTAATTGTATTTGGACATCTTGTGGGAACGGATGATGCCCCATATCTTCTATTAAATGCTTATATGCTGCGATGGCGAATTCCAGTTTCGCTTCATCGAGTATCGAGATGTTTCCCCATATTTCTTCAAATAAGGCATACGGAATGTTGTGTACCAGATGGCCATAATCCTGTAATAATATTCGATAACAATTAAGAGCATACGGACGATCGTTCGTTTGCCTCGCGAGCCCCTCCACCGTCACATCATTGAGTCCTACATGAAGCAAAGCATGGGATTCCGCATGGTGAGAATGCGTTTCACTGGAACGAACAGCTAGCAAGAGTGGTACTAGGGAATCGCCAAAGAATTTACCTGTTTTCTTCTCCAGATCCTGAACTGCGCTGCTAATCTCATGAACTCCCTCTGTGGAAAGATGTCCAAGACGGGTACAAAACGCGCGGCAACCTTCTGTTGTTACAATGAACCCGGCCGGAACGGACCAACCTGCCTGAAGCAACGCTGCAAGTCCAGCCCCTTTACTGCCCATCAGCCCTTTCATCTCTGTCGTACCTTCTTCCAACAGAATTACCCGTTTCGTCATTACAGCGCTCCCATCTGCCATTACATGGCTGTGCTTAAAAGGCAACCCGCTCTACCGAATTGTCCTTTAGTTAATGGTATGTCGCTATGAGGCAGTCAAGGACAGTTGCTTCCGCAATTTGTGTTCGGATTGTAAAAACATATTTTGCATAAGCTTTATGGTAATATAGAGCTTGACTCAAACCAGTACAACTACGGATACAAGGAGTGTATACTGATGTTTACTCAAGTCGGCCAAATTATGTTGTATGTTAACGACCAGGACAAGGCTCTTCAATTTTGGACAGAAAAAGCAGGCTTTCATGTCGTTTCCGAAGTGAATGGGAATGGGATGCGCTGGATCGAGATTGCTCCTGTGAAGGGTGCCCAAACCACCATCATCCTGCACGACAAGGAATTCGTTGCCAGAATGTCCCCTGAATTGAATCTGGGTACACCGTCGCTCATGTTTTTCACAGAAAACCTGGACCAACTATACACTCATTTATCCAACAACCAAGTTACGGTCGGAGAAATTGTAACGATGCCTGGTGGAAGAGTATTCAATTTTGCAGATGACGAAAACAATTACTTTGCCGTCATGGAGAAAAAGTAAAACTTCTTGCTCGGCTGAGCTTAATACCACACTAAAAAGCCCGTTCAGTAGTTTGAACAGGCTTTTTTCTATATATTTCATGTTTATATGATCACCTAGTTCCACTCGCCATGTTCAAAGATCCGGTCTGAACAGATCCTTGCTCCACACGCGCGGTCCCTTTCGGCAACGACCATTTTGATGTTGTCAATGCGGCAGCCAGATGCGATTCGTGGAGTACGTGCCAGTCAATCAAATGAATTGCCATTCTGCGGACGAACCTTACAAAAAAACGGCATACCATATCACAAAAACTATTGGGGGTATGCTCTTTATGGCAAAACTGCTGGATGCTCGAACCTCTCAAAATGCAAGCTATGGTAACACAATCTCAATTCCCTTGCCCGCTAATACGCCTGTTGCAATCGGGGAGGTTGGCCTTGATGCAACTGACGCAAATGGAAACATACGTGTACAATTATCAGGGATAGCTGAGCTCGCGTTCCCCACCACTCCACCATTTGACTCCGTAATTGCATTTTCTATTGCACGAGGTACTGATTCACTTGTTGCTTACGCCCTATATTCGGTGAGTGTCTCTGAAGCAAACCCAAACGCTATACAAGTTGTCACCATTAATGCATCCGATTTTAATGTACCACTACCGCCATCAAATGAATTGGTTTATACTTTATATCTTTTTTGTACAGCAGATGCTACTCGAATAGGTATTGAGAGTTTTAATGCTGTTGCATACTCGGATTAAGGGATCATCGTAAAATTAAAGTTTGAAGCGTACAGCAAATCACCCCGGCCGAGTTCTACCGGGGGATTTTGTCATGCGGAGGGATTACGCTACCACTGAAGAGAAAACGTAAACAAAAAATAAAATTATATTTCTCAGACATCATCCAATGGTACCTTTTCAGGTAATGTGATCCATCCTTCAAGCCATAAACCGCAGTATATCGTCGATCTTTTTCCCGTGGGAGATCACACCGTAGTTCATCCAGGTCATAAAATCCACCTCATATACATGACCGCTTTTTACCGCAGGCAGCCGTTTCCACTCGTCTCTCTCCAGGAGCTTCCGTTCCTCTCCGGGATAGGCAGAATCCATAGTATCAAATGTGATAAAGAGATGATCCGCCTCAAGCTGACATAGCTGCTCCAGCCCAATGCTGATTCTTCGGCTTTGATTTGCCCATTGCTGTACACGGAAATGCGGGGTTAATCCCAGATCCTGATACAATACAGGCCCTACATAACCGTACTGATTCCCATAGAGCGTAATTTCCGTTGCCGAAATACGCAAAAAAGCAACGGTTTGTCCACGCATATAACGTGCCAATTGTCCTTTGGCTTCAACGGCCTTATCCTCATAGGCATCGATTACATTCTGCACCCTATTCACTTTCCCCAATACATCCGCTGTCGATTTCAAAATGGAACGCCATTCCTCTCCCTGATGTTCCATATAGAATGTCGGTGCTACTTGCTCAAATCGCTCCAGATTCCAGCGTTGGTATCCGTTATTCAGCATAATAAATTCAGGTATATTTGTCTCATTAAACCTTGCGTCCAGCTGAGTAACATCAAATTCAGGAACATCTTCCAAACCCAAATATTGCTGTCTTCCCCAAGAACGGTGAGAGGTTTGCAGTATAGGCTTTATTCCCAGGGCAAGAACAAAGTCCTCCAGATACGGAGCAAACACACGTGCCTCTTGACGATGATGGCGCCGATATAACCCTGGTGAAACACCTGTATATTGCTTGAATCGGCGGCCGAAATAATATTCGTTATTAAATCCCACATTCTGCGCAATATCATGCAAACGATCATCAGTCAGCTGTAACAGCAGTTTCGAACGCTCCAGTCGAACAGCATTTACATAATCTAGCGGAAGCTTGCCTGTAATCCTCTTGAATTGTCGGGTATAGCTGGATCTGCTAAGCCGGACCTCCGCTGCCAGATCGTCAACCGTTATCGGCTGATCATAATGCTCACGAATATAACGAATAGAGCTTTGAAGCCGGGCACGGTCAGCCGACGATTTAATCTCGGGATCATTTTGCCGAAGCAGCACTCGGAACCATTCCTGGAAACGCAGTTGTATCTCCCATTGATCCAGCCAATCATGAGCAGTCTGCCCACGCATGATCTGTTCCAATGATGTCAGACAGGAGCTCCATGGACTATAATTCAGTTCAATAAAAGGTAATCGGTCTGAATCTGATATAAAGGCTGGCGGCTCTTGATGCACCGGTTTACCTGTTATACTCAACCTGCTGGCCGTATCTTCTTTCACCTCAGCTACCATCAGTTCAAGTCTGTAATATTGCAACTCAGTAGAACCTTCGATCACAATGGAAAGTCCAGCCGGAATAAACACAATCATCCCTTTTTCCAGACGCATGTCCCTATTGTCCACAGAGTGGATTAAGCCATGTCCCCCCGTCACTATGATAAAAGCGTGTGATGATGTCATGTTGTATGTCTGCCGGCTGGCGATGTCGAGTTGGCTACAATCCAAGTATTTCAGTTGCTGAAGCATGCATAACCAAGGCTTGGGAATCCATTGTACAATCGTGGGACACATATTCATCTTCCTTAATTGAGAATTGTTATCATTTACATTAGTGTAAACGAAAAAAGAAAGCTCTTCAACCCTGAGGGGAGAACTTTCTTATGGAAAAGGATTATGGCGTCATTTTTTGCAAGAGATCATCGATCTTCATTGAGTTTGCCGTAATCGCACCTGACTGCCAATACGACCTTTCCATCATATAGACCTGATTGTTTTTGACAGCCGGGAGAGATTTCCACAACTTGCTATCCAGCACCTTCAAAGCTTCCTTGTTCTCGGGAGAGGACCATTCTCCATTGGATGGAAATACAATAATATGATCTGCATCAAGTTCTGGAAAGGCCTCTTCAGACAGGACTTCCTGATATTCTTCCATGTTGCCTACCAATGGATGAGGCGTTAGACCAAGCTCCGAATAAATAAAACCGGTAAATCGATTGTTCACACCGAACAACGCCAATGTATTATTGCTGATATTCAGTCGGACAACCGCTACGGTCTCATCCCCGACGGCTTTCTGAAGCTTCATCTTCGCGTCTGCAATCTTGGACTCAAATGCCGCAGCGACTTCTTTGCCCTTGTCCGTTTTACCGACAACATCGGCAATGGTCGTCAAGATTTGATTGGAATCCTGTAAAATGTCTTCTGGCAG
Organism: Paenibacillus pabuli NBRC 13638; assembly: GCF_001514495.1. GTDB lineage: Bacteria > Bacillota > Bacilli > Paenibacillales > Paenibacillaceae > Paenibacillus > Paenibacillus pabuli. The sequence goes on along the minus strand of NZ_BCNM01000012.1, from coordinate 118,977 downwards.
GCGATACGTCGGTGCCACCTTGGAATACATCTCATATTTCTCCATGTCCACTCCACCATCCACAATGATGAGATCCGGATCATATTGCAACAAAACTTCAATACTCCCTGTCGTATCAAACTTCGGCACATCCAGATCCAGATATTCCTGCACGCCCCACATCGGATTATACCACTGTACTACAGGTGTGATATCAAGAGCCTTGAGATAATCTTCCACATAGATACCGGCAATACGCTGCGGATGCACCGGGATCGTCACATCACCGAATTCATCCTGAACGACACGCGTCTCTGCTTCTTTTTCTGTTGTTTCAGATGTACTGTCATCCGAAACTGCGGTCCCAGATACAGGAGCCTCCTGTTCTGCTTTTGATTCGGAGTTTGCCCCACAGCCCGTTATAACTACAACCATGAGTAGCAGTATGATCGTCAACCCTTTGAATCCTTTACTGAACCTTACCATGATACCCTTCACCCCTATGTAATCTGTTGTTGTATCGGTGAGAACGCTTTTTATAAATAATGATTATCATTCTCACTCAATGCTTAGATGAATTGTACCTTATGCGGTGTAAAACCCACAATACACATTCGAGGCTATTTTTTTATACAAACGAACAGAATACACTTGCTTTGTTTTTTTCTTGTTTTGCCCCCGCTTAACGCAGGGGCAATGTACCTTCTCGATAGCATTCAAGCAACTGCTCAACAAAGAAATCCTGAATTCCGTCCTGTAACAGAGCCGCACCAATCAAACCGATATCATCACTGACATATCCCGCCAGTTCCGGATTACCCGTAAGTGCTAAGGTTCGTTTGAAAGCACGTTCCCTGCATGCACGAAGCACTTCTTCATTCACTATCTCAGATCGCAGAGCAAAACGATCATATGCCTGTATCCACTCATCAGCAAATTCGGAAGCATCCCGTTGATCCAGATAGGCTTCCACATCCAGTCCTTCGAATGTCTGCTGACTAAGAATCAGCCCCTCATTCAAATCCGCCAGGAGTTTATCCGCATCCACTCTACTCATCTGGCTTCCCTCCTCCAATCGGTGGTTTCAAATACATCTCGGGAATCACAAAACGCTTCATCTCACGTTCCCCATCCACCGTAAAATGATCCAATGCAAGAGCCTGATATTCATTCAGGACATGTTCAAAAATACGCGCAATCACACTACAATCGGCCAAAGCATTGTGTCTGTGAATTCCGTCTGTGTTCAGGTCGTAATACCTGATCAGGAAATCGGTAGAGATAACCTCGGAAATTTCAGGATGAATATATGTAAACATCGCTTTTGTATCCAAAACCGGATTGGTAAACATCGGTAGCCCATACATCTCACAGTGGCGTTTCAACATGGGCAAATCATACTCATAACCCGCCTGCGTTACTAGTACCTTATCACCGATGAAATCCAGGAAAGCATGATATGTTTTCGCGAACGAAGGAGCCTCCACCATATCTTCATTCGAAATGCCCGTTAACTTCGCGACTGCTTCCGGAATCGGTTTAAGAGCACGTACAAGTGATGAAAAAGATGAATCAAATGGTTCTCCTCTATTGTAATACATCGCACCAAATTGGGTTATACTTTCCTCTGCCGGATTAATCCCTGTGCCTTCAAGATCAAATATGCAATACGTTCTACCGTGCAAGTGAGGAACTTTCAGCTCTTCAACAATGTATGTATCCGGCCTAAACGTAATCTTCATTCGTCGTTTTCCCCCTTTCATCTAGTACAGCCGTGTAATCTGCGTCATTTGCTGTGTTCCTGTTACCCGGGTTCGACGTACAAAGTACTGGGGAAGTTGATCTACGAACGACTCTATGAAAGGAACGCTCGGCGCATAGAAGAATGAACCTCCTGGCTTTAGCGCCATTAACAGTTCCATATATTTCTGGGCGTATGCTTCCGGTTCACCGTCTGACTTGAGATGATGATGTGTAAAATGGTTGGAGAATGCCAAATGGGAGATTATCGTCCCCCACTGATCCTTTTCAAATGAAGCTTCCATCCAGCCCATACGTCGCAAGAACGGCTGATTTTCTAATTCTTCCACTTCTCTGTCCATCCCATAAGCTTCTATCTTCTTTCCACGTAAAAACCGGACCAAATTGGCCTTCGGACCGCAGCCAAGATCCAGCACAGGCGGATCCAGATGCTCTACATCCAAACCGAGCCAGGCTACCTGAAGATTCGCCGAATACTGCTCACAAGGCACCCAGAACAGATGTGGGTCCATCGTATATTTCTTAAACAATTCCTCACCGTTGGTCTGTATTAGAAATGTTCTTAACTGTTGATAATGCTTATGGAAAAATTGCTGTACTACCTCTTCCCCTGCCCCCTCATTCTTCAAAAGAGACCAGATTCGCATAAATTGGTCTTTATATAATCCTGCCAATTCCAGCTTGTCTTTGCTTGTAAACTGCATAAACTGATTCACTTGGATAAAATGTCGGATTCCTTGCTCTGCTAGTTTATTTGTAAAATGATTCAATAATCCATCTGCAAAGATACGTTCTAATACTTTTATCATTCGAGCGCGATATTCCAATAGCCAGCACAACGTTCGCGGAGATGGCCCTAGTGCAGACTTTCCCCGATCATAGAATAAACTTTTATTGTCATTAAAACGGATTTGTTGCTCCAAAACAGACCCTATCAACTTGAGGTTCAACATGATCGCCTCCTATCGTTGCTGAACGTGTGACATATAGAAACTAAACCCGTTCTTCCCACAGTCGTGTTACCTGAACCAGCCTACCATCACGATCAAACTCCAGCTTGTAGATGTCCGGCATCGTTGTATTTGCCCAGAAGTCATAACCATAGGAAGGATCATAATAATTAAAAATCAGAGTCATGATATCTCCATGCGTGCCAATCACTATTTTTTGACCAGGATGCCTATCCAGGATTCGCTGTATAACAGCGATTGCCCGGGCCCCAGCGACTTCACCGGATTCACCACCTGTATAAGCAAACGCCGGATCATCATAAAGCCTTTGTTTGGCTTCCCGAAAATGTTCATGCTTCACTTCAGGACCTGACAGCTCGCGCTCACGCAGGTCTTCTTCAGTGACCACCATGCCGCCGGATACTTCGGCCAATCCATGAATGGTATCCACAGCCCTTCTGTAGGGACTGGAATAAAACCAATGGATCTGCTCCCGGTGGAGCAAACCCGCAACGGTCGCTGCATCCCTTTTGCCTTGTTCCGTCAGGCCTCGCTCGCGTTCCTGCCCTTCCATGTACTCAGACTCTGCATGTCTTACAAAGTATAAAGCCGTGTTGGCTTCATTCGTCATCTGTCCGCCATTCCTTTCTTCTTTTCAATTACAATCAGGCAGGTGCTGTCTGGCAAAGGTGCAGGTTGACCATGTTCCTCCATAAATATAATTCGTTCTCCAAGCGCCTCCGAATATCCTTCCTGAAGAAAGTGCCGGAACGTTAAAATCTCGGCTTCATCTCCCAGCGCTTCGCGAATACAGTCCTTATAAGCCGACGGGGTAAATATGCCGAATTGCTCCTGAATCTCATGTACATATGCTTCTTCGCCCCAGGTATAGGTGTACAGAAATTCCATTGCATCATTGATACCCAGCACCGCCTCATTCTCGGAGATCCGCTCGAATTCGATGCTGCGTCCCTGGAAATCCTGTACGTACCGCTCCAGCCAAAGCATCCCATCCGGTTCAAGGAAACGAATTCGGCGTTTCTGTGCTTCGGGTTCGGTCATAATGCCATCCCGGATCAGAATTCGGCCTCCTGGGGACAGCACGTTAAATGAACTTCTTAGCGCAGCAACGACCGTATCGCTGTTAAACCTCCTTCCGTCATGTTCAATATACGAATACAGTTCATGCAGAATGGATGAAAAAATAACCGTATCGACTGTGCCTGGCTGTACGTACTGATCCAGTTGGAGAGCATCTCCCTTCAATACTTGCCAGCGATGTGCCTCCCGCTGCTTTTTGCGCTCCAGCGCCTCAATGACATTTGCTGAGATATCAATGCCAATCGGCTCCATTTCAGGTCGTTCCTGTTCAATCAGATCGAGCAGGATCCCGCCACCGGGACCGATATCCAGCACACGTTTGCCAACCATATAATCCAGCAGCACTTTTTTGTAGTCACCTGAACTGTTCATATCGGCCAGATACGTCTCTTCATTATGAAACCGATCATAGGCATCCCGGCGCAATCCAAACAGGTCAAATAACAACAGCACAGCCTTCTCGTATAACGGAGACTTTTCGGCCTCAATACAGAACGCAATCAGCTTCTCCGCCGCCGGGGAAAATTCAAATGTCACAAATACCGTATCCTGCAAATCGGGATGCCGTTCAATCCGATGTGTCAGATGGGGGTAAATGATCGTCTCACCTGCTTCAATCTGCTCCCATGAATATTGCTCCAAATACTTTTCAATCATTCGTTTCTTGTAAATATTCAGTTTCTTGACACCCTTGTAATCGTAATACATCGTGTTCATTAATAGTTCAAAGCTGATGTGCCTTACCACATCCAAATGTTGCTCCTGTGAAGTCGAATTCTGGTCCGCTTCTGCGGTTACTCTGCCTGTGATCTCCGCCATCGAATCATCAACAGCTTGCGTCATTGCTTCGCTATTCAGTGTAAACAGGAAAATCTTAACCATCTCCTGCAACGAAAAATCGTGCATCGCTGACTCCACATACCATAACGTCCGGTGAGCCAGAGGACCGAGAGCCTTATCCACCTCAAGCTCGGCTTGAAGTTTGGTATATGCTTCATCCAGCGCTTCTCCTTGACGAATGGACGAACTCCGCAAACGGGAAAGCCGTTCTTTTACATTCCAGTCCGTATGATTCGGTTCTGTGATGATCCAGCCCACAATACGCTGCACTTCAGCTTGAACCTGATTCCACAGCGCAGGATCAACGCCTGCAATGATGCATTCATTCAGTGCCATCAGGATAGCCTGTAATTCACCTGCGGTCAGCCATCCATGGGTTATAAACGAATACAGTGGGGCATTTTCAGCAAATGGGATTTCTCCTCTTATGTACTGACCGATAAGTCCGTGTGTGGCAATAAGGGTACCAATGATCTCTTGCCGAGGTGTGAGTGATCCATATGCCGTGTGCGCAGTTTGTCTACTAACAAAAATTGAACTGGATTGCTCACTTGGAAAATCGCTAAGAGATTCCGATTGAGATGAATTGATCTCGTCAATCTCGTCATGTTTGACTTGATTGCCATGTAAATTCCCAACCCTTCCATACATGTTGTATAGCTGTGCTGAACCCACATTGTGCACAAACAGGTTTACTCCCTGTTTCTGCCATATTCGCCGCTGTTTCAATGATCCCGCCTTTGCCGTTTCCGACCAGATCAGCACATCCTCCAGAATTTCTCGCACCCAAAAAGAAACTGGAAGCTGCTCCAGCACGTGAAGTGTGCGTTCTACGTAATCCAGTACCGGATTCGTGCCTTCCAGCTCTGCTATGGAGTGAATTCGCTCCAGATTAATATTCGGCTGCTCCGCAGCTGTCAGCAGCTGCAGCCAAAGAGGCTGCTCTGCCTCCTTGAGATGGCCTGACTTGTATGATTGAATGGCCTTTAATGAGTGCAGCATTAATCTCTTCACCTCGTTATCCTTGTTGGTTAAGCAAAAATATGTCATTTACAGCAGACGAATACGATCCTGCACAAGCTTGATTAATTGATCCGCTTCCCCTGCAGGTAACCTCTCGTCCAGACGTGCAGCAGCAACCGGTAGTATCCAGGCTTCCAACTCCTGACGGGATATCCCGGAAATCTGTATGTAATGCTGGATATAATGATCCAGCATTATATTTCGGGCCAATTCAAATCCCCTATGAACAGTCGGGTCCGTATCCGCTGGCAACGTGCCGCTCATTAATATTACCCAGCTGCGGGCCACATCACCCGCCGGATCACCTGACATGCCTGTCATCCAGTCTATAACCCAATATTGATCTCTTGTTTCATTTAACATAACGTTATCAGGATGAAAGTCACCGTGACAAATTTGCTTTCGCTCTGGAAGACACGCCATATAATGGATAACCTTCGTCTTCTCCTCTTCCGACAGTAGAGAGGTGTTATGAATGGCTCCAGTAAGAATCTGCTTTTGTGTGGGGAGTATTCCTTCATCATCCTGCTGGGCGTGAAGGCTATGATGACAGACTGCCATTTGACGGGATAGTTCTTCGATCAGCCCGGGTTCCTGAATCATGAGAGCTAACATCGTGTTACCTTCAATCCGTTCAAATATGATCCCTTTTCGGGGTTCATCATCCATGAATACCCTTGCCTGTGGCACAAGTAAACCCTTTTGAAATACGGCCTTGGTAATTCGAAACTCATTCTGGACAGCTTCGGCTGGAAAATCCGCATGGTATAACTTCATAATCTGATTCGATGGGTACTCATAAATCTCAGCCGTTCTTCCTTGTCCAATCCGTCTCATTTTCCATTCCCCCTGCTATGTTTGGTAAACTCCCTGTATGCACTGATTCATTCAGCACTTTGATGTTCACTCACGGCTGCCACTAATTCATTCATGATTCGTTGTCTGCCCAGCGGAGTCCAGCTCATCACAAACCCATTGGGGCCATGCGCTGAAACATGCGGCTAAAGTAAAATTCACTTCGAAACCCGACCGTTGCTGCCACTTCCTTCACTCGACTGTTCTTTTTGTTCAGTATCTGCTTCGCCCGATTCATACGTACATTGCTCAGATACTCCACTGGCGTCAGACCTGTTTCACTTCGGAACAAACGTGAAAAAGCAACCGGCGGCATACCACCTGCTGCTTCAGCCAGCTGTTCAATGCTTACTTTATCCATATAGTGCTGCTCCATATATTGGATGCTCCGTTCAATCCGTTCATCCATTACTGTTGATGGCTGTTCCAGATTCTGAATCCTTCTCTTCATTATATCTCTCTGCGTCGCAACATCAAATACATCATATACGGAGCCCCAATCATGCCGTAATTAATCCCGCCGGGATCTCATAAGAACCATGTCCGTCCGGCGGCCGACTGGACATCCATATTAATAGAAGAAACAGGATGAGCAACCACGGCAATAAAGGCCAGAAGTGTTCCCATGTTCTCCCGTACAGACTGCCTGCCATCCACACGGAAGCCTGGGAGACTCGAAATATTTTACCCACCGTCAGCAAATAGGTAATTAGTGTACCTGCCATTGCAGATATGCCCACTCCTATCAACAACATGCGAACCGTCGAACTCGCCTCTCCTTTTCTCCATGACAATCCATAGATTACCGTGGCCGCGTGAAAAGCTCCAATGAAGGCAACCACCGTCGCAGCCGCACCCGAATTCAGGCCAATCACGCCAGAGGATGCCAGAGGATTTCTCGTAATGACTTGCAGGATTGTACCCACTAATGCCAGACCGCACCCGACCAGGAAACCGGTCATTACCCGGGGCAGCCTTAATTGATGAATGGTGAAGTGATATTCCTGATCTCCCCTGCCCATCAGACTACGTAATACAAATCCTGCGCGAAGCACCCGATTCTTGCCGTCTGCTTCAAGGAGCTCAAGAAAAAACAACCGTGTCCTTGCACATCAACGACGTCATTCGCGATCTGCTGAACGCCGAGACTTTACCCGCCAAAGCCAATTTTCTCAGCCGGTTCCATCAGCGTGGGGAAACGCCGTTATACGTTAACATTCCAAATCCAATAAGGGGGTAGGAAATTCACATACCAAAAAACGGCCTTGGAGAAGCTGGTTCTTCAAGAGCCGTTTCCTTCTCTCTATTCATGTTTTGAACCATTTCCCGATTCTTTGTTCCACTTCCAATCCAAACGATTTTATTTTATTCGAACTCATCGCCTCTTACCTTGGCAAACACCATCAGATCCACCAGCGTACCTGTACTGTCACGCCGCATCTTGCGCAATATTCCTTCCAGCCTATACCCTGCCCGCTCAGCTACCATGGCACTTCGTACATTGCGTGCATCACAGCGAATTTCCAGTCGATTGGCCTCCAGATAGGTTATTGCGAACTGCTCAATGCCTCTGACTGCTTCCGTCATGAGACCCTCACCGGTACGCGAAGTTCTGATCCAGTAACCAATCTCGAAACAGCGTGCATTCCAGTCGATTCGATGCAGGCCGCTGCTGCCCACGAATTGATCTGTATGTCTGTCACGTAAATGAAGCATCATGTCGGTACGCTCCAGAAATTGCAGCCTGGCTTTGCGAGCATTCGCTTCCGATTCCTCCAGTGAAGGTATGTTCTCGGCAAAAGGCAACCACAAACGCAGCTGCTCCGCACTTTCACGGATGGCCTCATTCACTGCCGCTCCATCTCCCCACTTCGGAGCACGGATGGTTAGACGCGGTGTATCAAAGCTTTCGGGAAAGGACAGCATTAATGGATTAAATGAAGCCGAATTGGTCATGCAATCTACTCCTCCACCTGAAATATCGAGTCAATGATCAGTGGCAGATTATCCCTTACGGATACAGCACCAAATACCGAACGGGCGTGTACACCCTGTTCTCCGAACACATCCAGCATGAGATCCGAGAAACCGTTTAACACTTTATGGTGCTCCTCATAAGATTCCGCAGCATTAATAACCCCCTGCACCTTAACCACCCGCTTCACCCGATCCAGCGAACCAAGCACTTCCTGCACAACAGCCAATACCTCAATGGCGGCATTTCGGGCAAAATCATATCCCTGCTCCGTTGTAAACGTCTCTCCGTGTTTGCCACGCTCTCTTGTATCGGGCCCTTTACCGGACACATACATGATTCCGTTAACAATTACAGCATTGGCATACTTTGCTGCGGGCGCACTTGCTTGAGGCAACACAATGCCCAATTCGTCCAATCTGGTCTGTATCATCGGCTTCCCCCTTATGTAAAAAAATGTCCTTGCAAGCTATCCATCTTTCAATTTATTTCTAATTTAGTTAAAACTCAATATACGCTGGTTCATCTTGGACCGCAAGATGCAAAATCGGCTGAAATTGCAATAGATTCTCGATCAGCCAGGGAAGCGAGAGGATAATAGCGTAATTGGAGGTTGTGACCAGAGAACGAACAATTCATATTTCGGTTTGAACGGTATGATCAAGAAGCTCATACCTGTATTTACCTATAGGTTTAACTTGTACTTGTATGTTATTATGTAGGACACCCTTTTCAAAATGGGATTAAACCAAATACATAAACAAGGACTTATGATGAGTACAAAAACACGACATATTATTCTGATTTTATTCACGATCATTCTAATTATCGCATCCATCTTTTTTCATAAGTATCGTGAACTCAAACATCGCATCGAGTCTTCTGCTGACTTCTCTTACCGCAGTGTGATCCTGGAAAGTATCCATTATAAAAAAGAGCTGGATCGGTATATCAAAAGCAACAAAACAACAGATGAAACAAATCTGAGTATTTATACGAACAATATCAAGAACGCTTTCGAATATTATGGGCTCATTACGAATATGGTCGATGGTACGGCAGAAAGGCTATATCTGGAGAGAAGTGATCTCTTCCATCAGTACTGGTACATGGTCCCTCCAGACTATGCGAAACTATCATTGAAAGAGCTGCAAAAGCTAAGTGACAAAACAAGCATCATTATTAAGGGACTCCAACGGTTAAAATAGACATGATACGGCTTTTTCCATTTCCATTTCTATATCTTTACGCATTTCTATATCGCAGTCCACCCTATTTCAGCACTCCCATCGAACCTGTTTCTCTATACTCCTGCCGATATGTTCTCGGTGACACCTGAACCGTCCGTTTGAACATCTTCCCAAAATGTGAAAAATTGCTGAATCCCGCTCGCAGAGCGATCTCTGTTATGGAATCCTCGCTTTCACGCAGCAAGCGCTGCGCCTCCTTCACCCGAAGCAGGTTGAGGTAATCACTGAACGTGAACCCAGTGGTCTGTTTAAACAAACGACTGAGATAATGAGGGCTGATTCGAAACATTGCAGCAACCTCAGGCAGCGCCAAAGCCTGCTGATAGTTTTCGTTGAGATGGCGGACCACCGCCTGTGCCTTGGGATGCAGTACCGGCTCACTGTCGGCCGAGTGCACGCTCCCCAGATGTTTGTTACGGTAAGCGAACAGCAGCAATTCAACGGATCGGTGACGCAGCAGCATGCTGCTTCCTTCTCTTGTATGAACCATCTCATCAATCATTTCGCTGATCATCCGGTCCGCTGTTTCACTTACCTGTGAAGGAAGCCGTAGAATGGGAACATCCCAGCCGAATGGCTCCTTTAGCCTCTCAACGAGTTCAGGTAAAATGGCCCATTCGGTAAGCAGCTCCGGCTTGATATACAGAACAATCCGATTATGGTCAGGTCTTCCACTCTCCATCGTTTTATGGACGGTATTCCGATTGATGAATACGAAGTCTCCGGCTTTCACCCGGTAAGTACGGTCCTTGATAAAGTATATCCGCTCCCCTGATAACAGGTAGTACAGCTCGTAATGATCATGTAGATGGTCATCGGTCATGGAGAAATATCCAATGCGGCGATCATATTCGATATTCAAATATCCGGTGGGATCATTGTAATCCGCTCGAAATGTCTGTGTCATGCAGCTGCCCCCTTTGCTTGAATTATAGCAAAATAAGCGGCTTTTGAAAGCGATTACGCACAAAAAGCGGTGAAAGAAGTGCTCCCTTGTAATAGTCTAGAGCTATATTCAAGGAGGCGATAGAATGAGTAACAAAAAACGCTATGTATTGGTCGGGACAGGCGGCCGTGCAGAATTTTTCTACGGAGCATTAGCCCAAAATTTCAGGGAAACATCCGAACTTGCAGCTCTTTGCGATATTAACCAGACACGCATGAATTACGCCAATCAGTTGCTGAGGGAAAAATATAAATACGATGAGGTGCCTACATACCCTGCAGATCAGTTCGATCAGATGATTGAGAATGAAAAGCCGGACTTCGTCATTGTAACCAGCATAGACCGCACCCACCACAAATACATCATTCGCGCAATGGAGCTTGGCTGTGATGTTGTCACTGAGAAACCAATGACCATCGATGAGCACAAATGTCAGGATATTCTTGATGCCGCCAAGCGAACCGGACAAAATATACGTGTCACCTTTAACTACCGATATGCACCGCATCATACCAAGATACGGGAACTGATTCAGAATGGCACCATCGGAAAAGTGACTTCAGTCCACTTCGAATGGCTGCTGAATACGCGCCATGGCGCAGATTACTTCCGCCGCTGGCACCGGGACAAGCGCAATAGTGGCGGACTGCTCGTGCACAAATCCACGCATCACTTCGACTTGGTTAATTTCTGGATTGGTTCGCAGCCTGAGACCGTTTTCGCATTCGGCGATCTCATGTTTTATGGTCGAGAAAACGCAGAGGAACGAGGCGTGACCCAGTTTTACACTCGCGCAACAGGCAACCCGCTTGCGCAAGAAGATCCTTTTGCCCTGCACCTGGATTCGGATGCACATCTCAAAGCCATGTATCTGGATGCTGAGTCCGAAGACGGCTACCAGCGGGATCAAAGCGTATTCGGAGATGGCATCAACATCGAGGATACGATGGGTGTTCTCGTCCAGTATCAGAACAAAGCCATTTTGACCTATTCACTGGTTGCATACCAGCCGTGGGAAGGTTATCGCATTGCCATTAACGGTACCAAAGGCCGGATTGAGATGAACATTGTGGAACAATCCTACGTTAATTCGCTGGGTGACAAAAACCTAGAAGGTGCATTGATTGGAAAAACGCTGCGAGTCCTTCCGATGTTTGACGCCCCATATGAGGTTCAGGTTGAGGAAAAGGAAGGGGGGCATGGCGGAGGAGATCCTGTACTTCTGAATGATCTGTTTGGAGAGCCTGCGGAAGATCCATACCACCGTGCTGCCAACCAATTGGATGGAGCAAGATCCATCCTCACCGGAATTGCAGCCAATCGCGCCATCGCAACTGGTTTGCCTGTACGCATCAACAATCTCGTTCGTTTCTAGGAACGCAGGGCCGCTCCAACTACATTCCCTTCAAGGGCTGCGTATATTACGCAGCCTTTTTCCATATTTTCACTAATGCCTTGGAGTCTATTTTCTTAAGACTTCTATAACGGCACCGTTCGAATCTTTGAATCCAATCAATAAATTACCGCTACAAGGAGGTCGACATGACAGAAGCCCTGCTGAACAAGCTGCGCCAGTTCTCGATCCACGATCATGTGCAGCCAGGTAAACCGGAGGATCAAAAGTTAATACAGGAATGGCAGGCGTCAGGTGTTCGATTCGCGGCATCCGGCGGACGATTGGAAGCGACTTATTATTCCGCATTGGAGAAGTTACTCACTTGCATTGTGCCCCTGAATGGCAGTGAGCCCATTCTTCAGGAAGGTGGCATCTATCTGGGCTGCTGGCTGGAGAGTACCGGCACCATTAATGCGGAACTGCTGTCACGTCTGATTCCTTCCGTATCGGAAACGACCTATCTCGCTTTTGCCCGACACCAAAGAGAAGATGGATTGCTGCCCTATAAGCTAACGGGGAACGGCCCTTCCTTTCGCCAGATTCAGCTCGTTACACCATTGGCACGAAGCGTATGGAACCACTACCAGCTTCACGGAAAGAACCGCTCCTTCCTGAAGACCATGTACAAGGCCATGGTACAATACGACGAATGGATTGCAACGTATCGCAATACCCGGGGCACCGGCTGCGTGGAGGCCTTCAGCACCTTTGATACCGGGCATGATCTGTCCCCCCGGTTCTGGCATGTCCCGGATACGCCTTATATGAATGATGCCGCGTCCTGCCATCCGGACTCTCCTGTCCTGCCTTTTTTGGCCCCGGATTTGACCGCCAATATCTATTCCCAGCGCAAGTACTTGTCCCGTATGGCCGAGGAGCTCGGAGAGTCCGGTGAAGAGTGGAAAGCAAAATCGGAAACCAGTCTGGAAAGTCTTTTCCGTTACTGTTATGACGAAGAAGACATGTTCTTCTACGATCGAGATCGCAATGACGAATTGGTCAGAGTACAGTCCGATGTGCTGCTGCGCGTGATGGCCTGCGAGGTGGGCGACCGTGAATGTTTTGATAACATGCTGCGCCGGTATTTGCTGAACACAAGCAAGTTTTTTGCCAAATACCCGTTTACCTCCATATCGATGGATGATCCACGGTTCGATCCGTTCTCCTCTTATAACAGCTGGGGTGGAGCATCCAATTTCCTGAGTCTGATCCGTGCGCCGCATGCATTTGAATATCACCATCGCTATGTGGAATTGACCTGGGTAATGCAACCAATCCTGTCTTCCTTGTCCAAAGCGAAGCACTTTGCTCAGGCTTTAAGCCCATGGACCGGGGAGGAGGGTTTTACCGAAACCTACTCCCCCTCCATTCTTTGCCTGCTTGATTATGTGGAACGGTTATGCGGCATTATGCCGGTCGGAGCGGACCAGCTGTGGTTTACCGGTCTACTCCCCATCGACATGGATCATGGCGAAGAAGTCGCGGGCCACACAGCGTATAGCCGCACGGTGAATGGACTGCATTTTGAATTGGTGAACACGCCAGAACGGGTAACGGTATATCAGGATGGCAACGTTCTTATGGAGGGCCCAGCAGGAATTCGGTTCATTACAGATCGTAGTGGACAGTTGGAAGGCCTCATCGGAATGAGCGTACGCATCATTGAAGGTGAACTCACGTATCTGGGTGAAACCCTTCCAATTCGAATCAAAGGAAATGAACTTCAGCGGTATACAGAAGGAAGCTTGAAAACAGAACGGGATATCGGCATCATCTATCCTTCCTATCGCTAGTGCGTTGCAGAAGTGTGCTCTCTACAGGAACATTAACATGGTCATTCCCGATGAATAGCTGCAACACCAAAAGCGCAAGTGGCAAGGGGAACTCCCTCTGTACTTGCGCTTTTATAATTGGATATCCTAATGGACTGTCCACAACGTAGGAATAGCTGGTGATATGGAAGACTATCTTATTTTCGGGAAAACGTACCTTTCGCTTATACTTTCCGCACCCACGCAGGGTGGCGATAGAATTCAATCGTATCAATATAGTTTACCGTGTAATTCTGCTCAACCTCAGACAGTTCAAGCAGCTTTCTGTCGATTTGTTTCAACCCCATAACCACATCATGCCGAAGCAGGTCCATTGCGATTTTGCCAACGAAGCCGCCTTCCATCTCTTTATGCTTATTCCGAAATTCTTCATTATATATAAGTTCCGGTGTAAACGAGGCTTCAACAAATGCATTGACGAGTGTAAGCTCATTACCTTCCATCTGTACTGCGATATAATAATTGCCACGTTCATCCCGAACGAGATCTTTATACATTTCCACGATCAATCGGATCACTCCCTATAGCTTAAGTTGTAAACAGGGTATACGTAACGAACATGGGCGCCATTTTGCTCACCTCTTGCCCTCGTCCATTCATATAGTAGGTATAAATGGCGAACGGAGGAGTACTTATGAACTGGCACCAGCTTCACACAGGAAAAACACTACAGCAGCGCCTGGGCGAATTACAGGGACATCTGGCCGAATTAAATACCCCGCTGTCCGGTTTGGAGCCGGGAATAATCAGCAAAGTATACCCCCGCAACTTCATCAAAGTTAATCGGCAATTATTCATTCCACTCAATCTGAATTCCATCCGTGTATTCGATATCCCTCGAGCACGGCGAGGCATACGGGTGGGTATTCGTACCATTTTCCCTTCCCGGAATGCATTTAAAAATATACGCCTTGTCGGTATAGGAGTGGATTACCTTGAATTGCAGGGAAAAGGTAAATTCTCCTCCCGTATTCTCTTTCCCCTCACACAGGTCGAATCGATTTATCGCCCAACTTACCGTAAAAAGAAATAGCTTGAATGGACATCGGTCCCTTCCAAACCTTTATAAACACTTCTCTTCCGAATTATACCCCAAACGTCCCCCGGTCTGCTTAACTATCGTGGTCTTGACAAAAAGCGGTGAGAATACAGAAACTTCTCTGTGTCTCACCGCATTGCCTTTACTCGCTAATGAAATCAGCATTACATCATTAATTAGATACCCGTCCATACATCTTTGGCGTAACGACCCTCCTGCTGCAAGCGTTCAAGCCACCCTTCGGCTTGATCCAGCGAGCTGCCGCTGATGTCAGCATAAGCCTTCTTGAGTGTCGCTTCAACATCAGGGGCCATTCTGCTGCCATCCCCGCAGATATACAGATATCCGCCCTGCTCTAGCAAAGGAATCAATTGACGTGCATCATCTCTCATCAGATGCTGTACATAACATTTCTCTTCCCCATCCACACGGGAGAAAGCAGTATGAAGCTGAACAAGACCCTCATGCTGAGCGGTTTCGAATTCATTTTTATACAAATAATCATGTTGCGGGTTGCGGCATCCAAAATACAGATGAGCTTCGCCAACATGCTGACCTTGTTCCTTCAGTACACGTCTTGCCTGCAAGAAACCACGGAATGGAGCCACGCCTGTACCTGGACCAACCATGATGATCGGAACCTCTGCTTTCTCTGGCAGTTCGAACCCGGACTCAGGTGTCCGTATGAACATGACTACCTCTTCACCCGGCTTCAGGTTTGCCAAATAGTTCGACGCTATGCCTTTATATTCTCCCTGGCCGCTCCAGGCTGGAGCCCGGACTACGCTAACGGTTATACTGGCCTGCTCAGGCTGTACTCGCGGTGAACTGGAAATCGAGTAATAACGGGCTTTCAAAGAAGGCAGCAGCTCCAAAAACCGTTCGAAAGGCAGTTCACATGCCTCGTATTTCACCAGGTAATCCAGCATCGATATGCGCTTGTTACGGACTTCTTCCATGTATACCGATTCATCAAGAAGTGCTTCAAGCTCCTTCTTATGTGGCGGGCATACCGTGTACGCCGCCAGTTCCCTCAGTTGGGCGCGAGTTGCTGCTTCCTGGAGCTCCACACTGTGACTGAGCAGATCAACCAGATTCACCGGTTGATGCAGTGGCAGATGAGCTGCGCTGCGACCAGAGGCATCCAGTACCAGGTGCTCTGTACCCGTGAACCCGTAGCGTTTCAAAACCCGTTCCACGAGCTGAGGCGGATTTTGCGGTAAAATGCCTAAATGATCGCCTTCCTTATATGTCATGCCTTCAGGCAGTTTGATCTCCAGATGGCGTGTGCTGCGTTCGCTGCCCGCATCATGAAGTTCCCGATTCTCAATCACTCCAGCAACATGTGCATCATACGTATCCGCGAGCGGTGTTACCGCAAGTCCGCTGACAAACTGTACAGACAAGGAACTGCGTTCACTACCTGAACTTTCATTCAACTTAATTCCCATGGTTCGTGCCAGATCCGGCCATAGTTGCTCGGTCCAGTCGCTGACCTGTTTCTCAAAGTCTCCGCTGGCATCACTTTCTCCGATGGGCGATAACCGCTCTGCTCCTTTGGCAGACAGCTGTTCATCAATCAAACGCGGAATGCGCTGATACGTGCTAGCCCAGTTGTGATCCCCACATCCCAGTACGGAGAAGCGCACGCCTTCGAATTCGCCTGCATCCGCATGTTCAATCCATTCCACAAAATCCTTAGCATTACTAGGCGGCTGGCCGTTGTAGGATGCACTGACAATGATGACGGCCCCCTCCTTCGGCAGTTTGCCTACACGATCATCCAGGGCAGCTACCTCGCTGCGGAACCCTTGATATCTGGCGGTATCTGCAATTTCACGTGCAATACCTTCAGCCGTTCCGAGATTGGAGCCATACAGGACCAGCATCGGGGTATGATGCGCATTTGCTGTATCCGGTTCCTGTCTTTTGGTCACTTGCGTTGGCTCATCTACAGCAACACCCGGAACAGCCATGACCGGCTGACCTCCGCGTGCACGAACACGGATCGTGAAGTTATCAGGTTTGAGCGTCAATGTTTCTTTCACTTTCAACTGATAGTCCGCATGATCAATGAATTCAAAATGCTTCAGGACCATGCCCAGCACAAGTGTGGCTTCCTGGAGTGCGAACTGCTGACCAATGCAGGCCCGCTGACCATTACCAAAAGGTTTATAGGCATCATGCGGCACCTTGCTCGGATCTTCGAACCGTTCCGGACGGAATGCCTCCACATCTTCGCCCCACGCGTCGCGGTCCCGGTGCAGCTTGGGAATGAGCACACTGACACTATCGCCTTTTTGCAAAGGATATTTCCCGTCCAGAACCGTGTCCTTCTTGGCATATAAGGAAAATGCGGGAGCCGTAGGCCACAATCGCAACGCTTCGTTCAGCACCATCCGTACATATTTCAGATTACGAACCTGATTGTAGGTCGGAACCGGATCTTTCAGAATCTGATCCGCTTCGGCTTGGGCCTTGGCGAGCTTGTCCGGATTTTTCATCAGATAATAGATCGCAAAGGACAACAAACCACTCGTCGTCTCGTGTCCTGCAATCAGGAAGGTAATGATCTGATACCGGATATTCTCATCGTCCAGTGTTTCCCCGGTCTCCGGGTCCTTACCGCTGAGCATATGAGACAACAGATCATCTGCCCCTTCCTGAGGCTGTTCTTTACGCTCCGCAATAATATGATCCACCAGGGAAAACATCGAGCGGATATCTTGCTCAAACTGTTTCTTTTTGGTGATCATCAGCTTGTCTTGCAGACGCAAACGCTGCAGCGAACTCATTGATTCGTCCAATGCACGTACCATGCTTGTAATGAATGGATGCGGTTCTTCCCGGTAAAAGCTGTTAAACCGATAGTTGAATCCACATAATCCAATTGTATCCAATGTCAGTCGAGTCATATCATCAGGTACATTCACCGTCTCATCGGGGTTCAATCGTGACCATTTCTGTACGAGCTGTACAGCCAGATCAATCATTTTGTTGTGGTACCCCTGCATTGCACGTTGGCTGAAGCTGGGAAGCAATACATTATGGGCTTTTTTCCAATTGGGTTCTTGTGTCCAGCTCGTAAACAGGCCATCTCCGGCGAAAGCACGAACCTTCTCCAGCGGTGCCCAGACACGCTTGTCAAATCGGGATTCATCAGATACTTCTGCCACCAATTTGTGACCTGAGATATAGAGCTCATTTCGACCCGGAAGCTCCATTCGAAAAATCGGTCCGTATTCATCAGCCAGTTTCACCAGAGATTGTACGGGCTCGTCAAAATTCAACTGTGGCAAATTGCCCAGAGGGCCAAACGTTTTGGGTTGGGGAACTGAAATTTGCGCCATGCTACTCACTCCTCTACCTTCATTTTCTGCACATTTTCATATTTAATCCAGATAATCTAAAAATAATAAATCAGAACCAACTGACCAAAATGGTATATCGGTCAATTTTAAATAAAAAAAATGGGTTTCTTTGTTACCTCACTTTTACCCTAACATTTCCAGTCCTAATCTTCAACAGTCTCAAAGTCGTAGGACCAACGGGTAGCCATTGGGCTCGAACGGGAAAATAGCCCCCTTTTTGGTCCAGCGAAATCGAGGTTTTTCTAAACTTGACGAGCTCATACTTTTTCAAATAAAAGGTTAAGTCTAGGATTGCCTCAGCAGGCCTTGTATCGCATTCTGCATCTCGAACGGGGTAATCGGGGTCTCATAGCGGCCACGCACTTCCCCGGTTCGATCAATCAGGAATTTGGTGAAATTCCATTTGATCCCGTCTCCCCGGTATAATTCGGGATGTTTCTCTTTGACAAACTGGTCCATCCATCTGCCTTCTTCCGTCTCCATATCATAGCCCTGAAATGGGGAAGCTTCGACCAGATACCGAAACAAGGGATGTTTGGATTGTCCGGTGACCTCAAGCTTTTCAAAAATCGGGAAGGAGATATGAAATTGATTCCTGCAATAATAAGCTATTTCATCATTACTGCCCGGTTCCTTGTGGTTAAACTGATCACAGGGAAACGCCAATATCTCCAGCCCCTGACTACGGTACTGCTCATACAGCTGCTGTAGTTCGGTGAATTGTCGAGCGTAACTGCACTTGCTCGCTGTATTCACAATAAGCAGTACTTTCCCCTTAAAAACAGATAAATCGCTCACATGTCCATCCATAAATGGAACCTGAAAAGAAAATACACTCATTCATACCGCCTCCTCTGTTCATCTTCATATAAAATCCTGCTGAATGGATTATACACCCATTCCCCTGATAGGTTAAATATATAATAAAAATAGATATTATAGGCTATGACTATATATCGTACATATCTCACCTTTTATACGACTGAAACGTACATAAAAAAACTGCCCTCCGCAGACAGAAGCTGCTTTCTGGACAGTTCTTAAAAGTGACATTAGAGTGTTCATTTTGAAAAAGCAGTTACCCCATAATAAGGCCATATACAATGCCAGGCCCATGAACCCCAATGGTCAAATCATTTTCAATATCAGAAGAACGACTGGGTCCAGAAATAAAATGAATGCCTGCCGGGAGATTCGTTCTTCCCGCTTCGTCGAAACGCTTCAGCGTCTCACCAAGTCTGGTGTAGAGCCTTTCAATCGGAATAATAATCATCAGTACGGTGGGCAATAGACTGACTGAGCGCCCCTTTTCCGGTGATGAAAGCACTGTTACGGAGCCCGTATATGCTGTAGCATAATCCGCCATGACCACACCGATATCGGCCTCAGCTGCCCGCGCCTTCCAGTTCTCTTCCGCTTGGCTATTCCACACTGAAATATGAACATCAGGAAGTTGTTCTTCCAATCCCAGATCCGTCAGTGCCTGTTCATTCTGGCGTATGATGTATTTCGCGCTTAATTCGTGAGATTTGTTAGCAATAAAGTCGGAGGCTTCGTTAATATCACGCACCCGGGCAATGTGAGCACCTACACTCACAAAATTGTCGGTGAATGCCTGAATGCGTTTATCCATGTCCCACTCCAGATCATTCCAAAAAGCGGGTGCTCCGCGAAACGGTTGGGTCGGCGCATGACGCTGACGTGGTCTTCTCAACTTGGATGCAATGTCATTCATAAAGTGTTCCTGTTTCGCACGAGATTTCTTCTCCAGTTGCTCCAGCCATTCCTGATGTTCAGTGTTCATGTTGGCCGCCCCCCTCGCGTTCACGAAGGATCTGTTCCATCCGGTTTCGAACGGAAGAATCCATCTCTTTCTTACCTTGATTCAGTTCCTCATCCAGCTTGTTCCATTGCTGCCGGAAGGAACGCTTCGCGAGGCTTGGCGCAACCCGATAGCTGTTCCAGCCCTTGAGAGGCCCAAGTTTCATTGAGATTCCGTTATTTTTCACAACCACTTTCTGACCAATCTGCCCAAGACGAATAGCTGTACTGAATCGTTTAGAATTGGATACAACCGCCGCAAAACCTTTCATGCCCGCGCTCTCAAGCTTATTGCCATGACCCTTTTCCACCTTGCGTCTACGCAAATATACGAGCATATCGTGCAGCGGAATTTTGACCGGACAGGCTTCATAACAGGCTCCGCACAGACTGGAAGCACCCGCGATGTCGTTCCATTCATCGATGTTGCCATTTAATGCAGGCGTAAGCACTGCTCCTATAGGTCCGCTGTACGTTCCACCGTAAGCATGCCCGCCAATATGGCGATACACCGGACAAGCATTCAAACAGGCACCGCAGCGAATACAGTTCAGCAGCTCCTGAAATTCGGGATCACCCAACTGGAGTGAACGGCCATTATCCACGATAATAATGTGCATTTCTTCCGGTCCGTCCCCGTCCTCTGATCGACGAGGACCGGTTATGCCTGACATATACATCGTCAATTTCTGACCTGTCGCAGATCGTGGCAGCAGGGTTGCCATTACTTCCAGATCCGTCCATGACGGAATGATACGCTCCATGCCCATTAAGGTAATCTGTGTCTTTGGCACGGTGGATACCATGCGGGCATTGCCTTCATTTTCAAATAGGACCATGGATCCCGTCTCCGCAATCGCAAAATTGCAGCCAGTCATGCCGATATCTGCTTCAAGAAACTTCTCGCGCAACTTTTTGCGTACAAATCCGGCAAGAACAGTGGTGTCCGGTTCCAGCATTTCGCCCGCTTCCTTCGATAACAGCTCTGCGATTTGATAACGGTTCTTATGAATGGCCGGAATGACGATATGAGATGGGGCTTCACCCGCCAATTGAATGATGTATTCACCCAGATCAGTCTCGATCGCTTCAATGCCTGCAGATTCCAATACATGGTTGAGATGTACTTCCTCGGACACCATGGACTTGGATTTCACCACGGTTGAAGCATGCTTGTGAGTCGCAATATCCAGTGCAATCGCTGCTGCCTCTACCGAAGTATCCGCAAAATGAATATGAACCCCATTGGCACGTGCATTATTGACGAATTCATTCAGATAATAATCCAGATGTGCGATCGTATGCAGACGAATCTGACGTCCACGTTCACGCCATTCTTCCCAGTTGCCATGTTCCTCTGATGCAGCTTTCTTGCCATTACGCAGTCGTTCCGTTGTAAACTTGACCGCTTTGCGCAGAAAATCATCATTTAACGCAAGTTCTGCACGTTTCTTCACGGTAACATCCATTACACCCGGCTGACTCATCCGGTTTGCACCCCCTCATACAGCAGTTCCGCCAAATGCATCACACGCACCGGTTCATTCCGATAACGCAGATTGCCCGCAATATTCATTAGACAGGCCATATCCAGTCCTACTAAGACCTCAGCTTCCGTCTCTTTGATATGATCTACCTTTTCTGTGACCATGGCACCGGATATATCCGGCATTTTAATGGCAAATGTGCCCCCGAACCCGCAGCAATCCTCTCCGAATGGAAGTGGGACCAATTCCAGGCCCTTCACAGCGGACAGCAATGCCATAGGCTCATCCTTCACACCTAACAAACGGCTTCCGTGACAGGATGGATGATAGGTAACCTTATATGGAAAATGCGCACCCAAATCCGTGATTCCAAGCACCTGAACGAGAAACTGGGTGAATTCATAGGCTTTTGCCTCCAAGCGTTTGGCCTTCTCCAGCCATATGGGTTCATCGGCAAACAGCTCGGGGTAATGATGAATCATATACGTACAGGAGCCTGAAGGACAAACGACAAAATCACTGTCATCAAAAGCCTCCAGAATCGTTTTGGCGGCTACTCGTGTCTCATCCCAATACCCGCTATTGTAGGAAGGCTGTCCGCAGCAGGTCTGCACGGGCGGGAAATCCAGCCGGACACCATGAGCGGCAAGCAATCTGACCATTGCCTCCCCTACACGGGGATATATGGCATCACTGAGGCAGGTAATGAACAAGGAGACTTTCATGATTACACGCTCCCATAACTGATGAATTGTTGTTATAACACATATAAGTATCGGATAGGGTATTGGCCTTAAACGGTCTTGATCTCGATATCATAGCCATTCAACCGGTCTATTACATCGCCTTCCATCGACTGATCCGTGATCACCGCATGCACCGCATTCAACCCCGTTACGCGGGCAAATGCACGAACACCGAATTTGCTGGCGTCTGCAAGCAAAATGACCTGGTCGGCAATACCGACCATTTTCTGCTTCAATCTAGCCTGAAGTTCATTGGATTCACTGATTCCGCCGCCCTCCAGATGCACACCTTTACAAGAGAGAAACAATTTATCAACATGATACGTTTCCAGCGAACGTTCGGCGAGCGGTCCGACAAAAGATAACGAGCGCGGGGCCAGCTGGCCCCCGGTCGAGATGACTTCGATTTTGTCCCTGCTGCTTAGTTCGGTAGCTACCTGTATGGAATTGGTCAATACCGTCAAAGGCATATCCGGCATATTGGCTGCCATATAACCTGCTGTCGTACTGGCATCCAGCAAAATTCGGTCCCCCGGGCAGATCATCAAAAGGGCTGATTGAGCGATCCTTTTCTTCTCCTCCGCATGGGTTGTCTCCCTCACACGATATGGGATCTCTGGCTGCTCTTCCTTCACGCTGACTGCTCCACCATGGGAACGACGAAGCCGTCCTGCTTGCTCCAGTCGATCCAAATCACGCCGAATCGTCTCTTCTGTTACTCGGCAGCGCTCACTAAGTTCGGATACGCGCATACTGCCCTTCATATTAACCAACTCCACAATCCGGTCATAACGTTCTGCTGCCAGCATGTTACACCTCACTCCCGGCTTGTGATGTTGACGAAGCGGTCAACTTTAGGAATCTGCCGTAGGCCTCTTCCCAGATGGGTCTGTCCTTTGGATCATAATCGGTAACCGGGAATGAGTCGCGGATGACCTTGCGAGCTTCCCATATATCCTTAAAAACTCCGCTTGCCATCCACTGTACCGCCATGTTCCCGATCGCACTGCCTTCTGCCGGACCCGCCCAAACCGGTTTGCCAATGGAGTTGGCCGTCCACTGACATAACAAACGATTTTGGATGCCTCCCCCGACCATGTGCAGTCCATTGAAGGTCTGTCTGGACAGCTGTTCCGTCCACTCCAGTACTCTTCGATACTTCAGAGCAAGACTTTCCAGAATGGATCGGGCAATGGCTCCCTGATCCTGCGGCTCGGCCTGCCCGGTATCACGGCAATACTGACGTATGCGGGAGGTCATATCACCTGCCGGCATAAACAGATCATCATCAGGATCAAACAAACTTGCAAACGCAGGGGCAAGTTCAGCCTTGGTCAATAATTCCGCGTAGCTGATCCCCTGTCCCTTCCGTTCCCATTCACGCATGCTTTCCTGCAAAATCCACAGCCCCATGATGTTCTTGAGCAGCCGGAACGTACCGCCTGCCCCGCCCTCATTCGTAAAGTTCAGTGCCAGACTCTCGGAACTGATGGCAGGATGATCAAGCTCCGTGCCCATCAGTGACCAGGTTCCACAGCTCAGATAAGCGAATGAACGCTCTGTTGCCGGAACAGCGACGACCGCTGAGCCTGTGTCATGCTCTGCAACCGCAATAACCGGGATGGCAGACAGACCGACATCACTGCCAATGCTGCTCCGTAGCTGCCCCACACGTGTACCTGGCATAACCGCTTCGCCAAACAGGGTCTCCGAAATGCCGATATGTGCGAGCAGTTCACCGTCCCAATGACCTGTTGAAGGATTATACAGCTGCGTTGTAGTCGCATTGGTAAACTCATTCACCGCTTCACCGGTCAGAAAGTAACGAAGCAGATCCGGAATCATAAGAAAACGCTCCGCTTCGTTAAGCAATGGGGAAGCGCTTCGCTTAAGCGTTGCCAACTGGTACAAGGTGTTAAAGCCAAGAAATTGAATACCCGTGCGTTCGAAAATCCGCTGCGAAGTTAATTCCTTGCGCACCTGATCCATCATGCCGTTAAACTGCACATCACGGTAATGGTACGGATTGCCCAGCAATTCGCCATTCCTCCCCAGTAGTCCAAAATCGACCCCCCAGGAATCAATCCCCAGACTTTCAGGTTGTTCCCCCTTTTGTTTAACCAGGTTCAGCCCTTCCAGCAATTCATGATGCAGCCGCAAAATATCCCAATGCATTCGATCTCCGACTTTCACCGGTTCATTCTTGAACCGATGAATCTCCATCGCTTCTATTCCCCGATCGTTCAGATGCCCCAGCAGCGCTCTCCCGCTGCCAGCCCCCAGATCATACGCCAGCACACTCACTTCTTTTCACCAGCCTCTCATCCCATACCGTTAGTTCGTTCTCAAACATTTCTTCATTTCATCTCACAGTACCCTGTGATTTATTCTTTATTTTTTGTTTGTTTATTTTTGTTTTATACTGTTTTACTTTATTTTACGAGTATATCATCATTGTAAGCGTTTGAATACCCTGTGATTTCTTAATTTTGACTATAGCAAAAACGACTCTCTCCACTTGGGAGGAGCCGCTATTCCGTTATTTTACGTATAGAAACTGTTATTGCGAGTACCGGACTGGGGCTGCACATCTCTTTCAAAATGCTTAAATCTTGTCCCCTGATACGTCAGCATGCCCCGGTCATTTTCCACAAGCATACCGAAGTCATTCCCGCCTACGTTCAATTCTATCCGTTCTCCGTTGTCGAGCTCAAATGTGATGTAATAGGATGTCGTAGCACTGCTGTCCCCTGCCCCCCCGCTAACCCTCGTTCGCTTTGCCACAATTGTTGAATGCAGAGTCAGCACCGCTGCTGCATTGTTTAAGGACCATGTACGTATCCCTGCAATAATGGCATATACAATAACACCTGCAATAATGAGAAAAACGCCACCAATAAAGATTGATCCAAACGCGCTCATTGCACCAAACTCATTGAATCCTGAAAAAAAGCCACCCTGATTGCCCTCGAATCCCGGCACATCATTCATGTCGTCAAAAATACCGAAGCCGTCCATGCTTAGTCGACCCATCGATGAAGATATGCTCCATACCGTCATTCATCATCGTTCCTTCCCTCTGCAAAATAAGATGCACCGCCCCCTACAAGGAGACGGTGCACGCAGACAACCCTACAAACCTTGTCCGTATACTATATGAACCTGATCACGAATACAGACGTTCAAGTTCATCGACCAGACTGCCCACATACGCCACAGCTGATCGGATGGGCTCAGGACCTGACATATCGACTCCTGCGAGCTTCATCAGTTCTTGCGGCGTGAGGCTCCCTCCTGATTTGAGTGCTTCAAGCCAGCGATCCACTGCAGGCTGCCCTTCTTCCCGAATCAACTGTGCAGCAGCGGTAGATGCTGTCAGACCTGCTGCATAGGTGTAGGGATATAGTCCCATATAATAATGAGGCTGTCTCATCCAGGTCAGTTTGGCACCTTCATCGACGACCAGATCAGGACCCCAGAACTCGGAGAGAATGTCTCCTTTTAGCTGACTTAGCGTCTTCGCTGTAATCGGTTCATCCTTGGTTGCAAGTGCATACACCCGCCGCTGCAGCTCACCTTCAAGCAGGTGCGTGACAAAGTTGTGGTAATACGTATTCAGCAATTGCAAAATGACCCAACGACGCATTCTCGGATTGTCCGAACGCTTCAACAAATGATCTGCCAGCAGCATTTCATTCATCGTTGAAGGGGCCTCTATGAAATAAAGGGACGGTCGAGTATTGGTAAGCCGCTGGTACTTTCCAGCAAGCATGAAATGCCCGGCATGCCCTACTTCATGAGCAAGCGTGAATGCTCCGCGCATATTGTTCGCCCACGAGATCAGGATATAGGAATGAGATCCGTATATAGACGAACAAAAAGCTCCTGTTGATTTACCCGCATTATCTGCGTAATCAACCCAGCGTTCACTAAATGCACGTTTCACGATCTCACCATATTCCGGTCCCAACACGGCAAGGGCTTCCTGGATCAGTGTGCAGGCTTCCTCATATGTAATGGCAGGGCTGAATTCCGGGTCCAGCGGGGCTTTCAGATCACAGAACAAGAGCTTGTCCAGACCCAGCTCACGTTTCTTCAGAGCTGCCAGTCTGCGCATGTGCGGTGCAAGTTCCTGCTGGATAATATCCAGGACATTGTTATACATCTCTTTGCTTACTTGCTGCGGGCTAAGCAGCATATCGGTAACCTCATCATATCCGCGCAGCCTGGAGAGCACGACCTGTTTCTTCACTTCGGTTGCGTAGCCTTCAGCAAAGGTGTTTTTGTAATCATTCAGCTTGGAGCTGAACGCGGCATAAGCAGAGCGGCGCAGCTTCGTATCCGATGACATTTCATAATTATTTTCATAGAATGACCAGGACAGCGGACGATTGTTGTCATCGCCATCGAGTGCGTCGTCAAAGGTCATGTCTGCCAGTTTCCCCCGCAGATAGATGCGATAGGGAGAATCCAGCACTTCTCCAAGGGAAGCGAGCACTTTCTCCGTCTCGGGCGAAAGGCGATGCGCTTTTTCCTGGATCAGACGTTCCAGACTGCGGGCATAGGGCTGCAACCCCGGAAACTCTTCGATATAACGCTCTACCGTTCCATCCGGAAGATCAACGATCTCGGAATTGACAAAAGACAAGGACGACGACAGATTGGATAGAATGTCTCCCGCTTTGGCTGAATTCTCGATATTCACAGGGTTGGTACTGTCCTCCGATTGTTTAAGCCGGGCATATGAAGCTGTTTTGCCAATCCGTTCCTGAAGTGCTTCACGGGCATCCAGACAGGCCAGCAATTGCGCAGGGCTTTCACCCAAATGTCCTTTGAACGTTTCGATATAGGCAGCTGCCTCAGGCAGTGATCTGAGCTCCTGCTCCCACTCCGCATCCGTTCCAAACAAATCTCGCAGATCCCAGGTCGACTCTTGGCTTACTTCATCGCGTGTACGTATTTTTTCCATCTTTCTTGTCATCCTCCTTACATTTCCAATATCTCTCATCGTATCATAATCGGAGGCTATATACCTTACATTTCCTAAAATGAGCCTTTTGGTTCAAGGGGTTCAAGATTAGACTAAAGAATATTCACACTTCCCACTCCGATGACAGAACACCCCTCCGATCGCTGTTATCCCGATTTTTTGATTCAATTTTACAAAGGTGAACGTTTAGTTCAATCCAACTAAAAGGGCGAAATCCAGGGATAAATGCGAGGCCCATGCTTCCAATGTAGCTTTCTTTCAGAAACCTTTTAGCTCTACCTCTTCAAGATATGTCTGCCCGCTGCGTTTGGAGTAAAGTGTTTTGATCCACTGACCAAAATTTAAGAATATAAAAAAACCGCGGGGTGATGGAAAAATTCCCTACACCCAGCGGTTCGTTATAACTTAAATTGATTCAGCTTTCCAGATCACATTTTCACCATAGTTTTTGCCCCAGTTATACATTGCATGCAGCACAGGCATCAGGCTTTGACCGTGATCCGTCAACGTATATTCCAC
The DNA here is from genome assembly GCF_001514495.1 of Paenibacillus pabuli NBRC 13638. Taxonomy (GTDB): domain Bacteria; phylum Bacillota; class Bacilli; order Paenibacillales; family Paenibacillaceae; genus Paenibacillus; species Paenibacillus pabuli. The sequence continues at coordinate 91,096 of NZ_BCNM01000012.1, read as the reverse complement.
ACGAGGAGGTACTTCTGCATACACCTTGCGCTCAATTAGCTTGTCTTCCTCCAGTTCACGCAACTGGTTGGTCAGCATTTTCTGGGTAATATGGGGAATCAGACGTTTCAACTCACTGAAACGTTTGGTGCCTTCCAGACCCAAATGCCATAAAATAATCAGTTTCCATTTGCCGCCAATCACAGCAAGGGTCAATTCTTTTTCACAGTTGATCTCTTTCAAATTAATCCGTTCCTTGACTTCCACTGCCATGGCTCCGAGCCTCCTCATCTTCAATCCGATGTATTAATTCTACTACAGCATGAGCCGGATGCAAAGCAGCCGTGAACCAGACAGCTTATAATGATAGAAAAGGAAAAGAAAAGACCGAAATCTCCTCTTGATCAAGGGGATTCCGATCTTCCATCAATTCTGCAAATCATGAAGTCTAAAGCAAGTGAACTATTCCAGGTTCGCGTGACGACCAAACATGTCTGCTCCAGTCATACTCTTCATTTCCATCATGGTGAGTACCAGTGCATCCATGGTCAGCAGCAGTCCCTGTTCAAACAGGGAGCCCATCGGCTGGATGGTGACTGCCGCTCCGGCATTCGCTGTATCCTCTTTGGCAGATGCCTGGAGACGAACCACGGTATCTGACAGCTGTCCTATGGTGGACTCTGGTTTAATGGTGATCAGACCGACAGGAGCCCCTGCTTTACTTGCCTTCTGAGCCATGGCTGCAAGACTGCCTGTCTCCCCTGAGCCGGAGCATAGCAAGAGGAAGTCTTTCGGACTGATACCTGGCGTAACGGTCTCCCCAACCACATATACCCGTAGACCCATCTGCATCAATCGCATGGCAAAAGCCTTTCCCATCAGGCCAGATCGGCCCGCACCTGCCACAAAAACCTGCTCCGCAGCCAGAATATGTTCCGCCATGGCCTGCATCTCCGTGTCATCGATCTGGCTCAGCGTACGTTCCAGCTCCTGCAAGATGTCAGCTGCATATTGTCGGCTGCTCATCTGTCTTACCCTTGCTGAACCAGACGTTGCATCTCAGCTGCAACTTTAGCTTTGTCTGCTTGTCCAGTGATACCGCCGCCCACAATGACCAGATCCGGTTGTGCTTTGATCACTTCTGGCAATGTTTCCAGCTTGATCCCACCGGCTACAGCCGTCTTCGCGTTTTTCACAGCACGTTTGATCGTTTGCAGATCTTCGAACGGGCTTTGTCCTTCAGCTTGCAGGTCATAACCTGTGTGTACACAGATGTAATCTACGCCAAGTGAATCAACTTCACGAGCACGCTGTTCAAGGTTAGGCACGTTGATCATGTCCACAAGAACTTGTTTGTTTTGTTTCTTCGCTTCTGCTACTGCACCTTTGATCGTACTATCATTGGTTGCCCCAAGCACAGTGATCAGATCCGCACCAGCTTCAGCTGCTTTCATGATTTCATAACCACCAGCGTCCATAATTTTAAGGTCTGCAAGAACTTGCAGATTAGGGAATGCTTCTTTCATCGCTTTTACCGCGTGCAAACCTTCATTAATAACGATTGGTGTACCAATCTCAACGATATCAATATATTGTTCAACCTCTTTAACCAGTGCGATACCTTCAGGGATGTTTACCAAGTCCAATGCCAATTGCAATTTCACGATTCATTTCTCCTTTGTTGTTCGAATATGAGTATGTCACGTATAAGGTGTTAAAATATTTAGCCTGCACCATTGAGCCAGTTCAGATGCATGCAATGTTTGTCATGGCTACTCATTCATTGTAGAACCTGACTATCCATTCAGGAAGTACGCACTTTGAAGTCAGGTAGTTACTTGCACGATACTATTGAATTATTTTCATTGTTATACGAAGTGTCAAAGAACAAATAAATGCTAATGAACCTGTCGCACCCTAAACGGCGATTCGCAAGGAATGAATGGGAGCTAATAACGTGGCTCGGGTTCGTTAGGCAAAAAGACCCTGCCACAAGATACAAGGCAGGGTCTTTTTCCACGTTTCAAGTCAGCAAGATCAACCCATATTGATTCTGAAATCAATTTGAGCCTCAAGCCAATTTATAGCGATCCAGGGTTTACAGATAAACAGGTTTCACGCATACCGGCTTGGATACACCTGTGCTGTGACCTGTGTATTTCAGACGTCCGCTCTCCTGATCCACGGTAAAGGAAACCATATTGTTTGTATCACGGTTGGCTGCGATCAGCAGCTTGCCATTCGGAGTCAAAGCAAAGTGACGTGGGTGTTTACCCTCAGCAGATACATGCTCAACCAATTTCAAATGTCCTGTTTCAGCGTTTACTGCAAATACCACGATGCTGTCATGCCCGCGGTTCGAACCGTATACAAAACGACCGTCGTTGGATACGGCGATTTCAGCTGTTGTGTTTTCACTGCCATCATAGCCGTCAGGCAATGTGGACACGGTGGAAACCTCTGTCAACGTGCCCGCTGCTGCATCATAACGGAAAGACGTAATGGAGGAATCCACTTCGTTAATGACATAGGCGAATTGACCATTCGGATGGAATGCCAAGTGACGAGGTCCTGCACCCGGATGTGTTTTGGTTTCACTGTGCAGTACGAGTTCGTTCTTGTCTGCATCTATGGAGTAGATTGCGATTTTGTCCGCACCCAGATCCTGTACCATCATGTATTTGCCATCCGGGCTGAAGAATGCGGAATGCACATGCGGCTTGTCCTGACGCTCAGGATGCGCGCCTTTGCCTTCATGTTTTTTCTCGTCCAGAAGTACGCCAACTTCACCGTTATCCGTCAAGGCTTGCAGTCCTACCAGACCACCATGATAGCTGGAGAGGATCAAGTAACGTCCTGAAGGATCACGTTGGATATGACATGGTGGAGCCGAAATGGAGTCATGACGATTCAGCAATGACAATTTCCCTGTAGAAGGATCGATGCTCAGAGTTACAGCTTCAGACATTTTATTGCCTTCGGCAGACGCCGTTTCACCGATCGCATACAGTTTCTTACCTTCAGCATCCACGTTTACAAACGTTGGGTTTTTCACACCCGCGATGCCGTCCAGCTTGGAGAGGTTACCTGTATCCTCATTCAATTCATATGCGTAAATGCCCTCATTTTCCGCTTCAGCATAAGAGCCGACCAATACGAGCAAGCGTTTTGATTCACTCATTACAGTTTCCTCCTCTATGTGTATGTAATCTCGTTGCACCTCTTCTATAATAAATCTGCCATATCAAAATAGCAATCCAACGTCCCTGCTCATCCATGAAAGGAGCGTCCTCAACCTATACTCATTCCGCAAGACACGACCAAAATCCATTCCCGACAAAGGTCAACTTCTGCTATGATAAAATAGGTTTTTCATCCAGAAAGGACTGAATTCGGTTGTTTAATTCATTTCTGCTCACGTTATATCATGTATTTCTGCCCATATCCCTTCCGGTGATTGGAGGCATTCTGCTAAAACAGTTCAAACATTGGGACACCCGGCCGCTGTCGACCTTTTCCCTTTATATTTTGAGCCCTGCGCTTATCTTTGATACACTGCTGCATGCTGAGATTACATGGACAGATGTAACCGGCACCTTCTGGTTTTCTGTGATCAATCTACTCGCTCTATGGGCATTAGCTGAGCTGCTCAGCCGCATATTCCATCTTGGCGCAAGCGAAAAAGCGGGACTTACCCTTGTCTCCACGTTTACGAACTGCGTGAATTATGGGCTCCCGCTTGTATTGCTTGCCTTTGGACAGCTTGGACTGGATAAAGCTTCGGTATATGTCATCGGACAGATGGTCATTGTCAACACGGTAGGTATCTTTTTCGCCGCCAGATCCGAATTCACAGTCAAAAATGCGATTCTGTCCGTCTTCCGCATGCCTTCCATCTATGCTGCTGCGATAGCCATCATCCTGCGTGCATCCAATCTGAGTTTGCCAGTGGCACTGGATGGAGGCATCTCCATGCTTGCAGCCGGTTACTCCCCTGTCGTACTGGCCATTCTCGGTGCACAGATGTTAAGACCGCGTGGTTCCGTCGAACCTTGGAAACCCAATGTCCGCAAAGCATTCTGGACGGGGCTTGTCGTACGACTTGCCGCAGCGCCCGTGCTCTCGTATCTGATCCTGACGGCACTTCAGATTGAAGGAACGTTATTCAGTGTGCTGCTGATCCTGGCGTCCATGCCGACTGCAGTCAACGCGGTAATCTTGGCCGAGCAATTCAATGCCTCTCCGCAGTTTGTGTCCCGTTGTATTCTGTGGACAACCGCTGCGTCCATGGCCATTCTGCCGATCATGATTGTGATGTCTTCCTGATCAGCACGGAAGCTGAAGCTGGAGACATCGCTGCCTGCTTGCGTTTCTCCAACCGGCGTTCAAAGCGACGTTTGAGTGCTCTGACATAGAAGAATTTAACGACAAAGTAAGAAGTCACACCCAGGATGACTCCAAAGACGGACATGCCTGCCAGAATATCCAGACCACCGAGCAAAAGTTCACTTAGCGCGGACCAGTTGCCGCGAAACAGCTCCATAAAGGCACTCTCATGCACAAGCCCCTGCCCCATGCTGTGCGCTGGCAATATCCAGGAACCAATTTGCTTGGCAAGCGGCATCAATAGGATGGGCAGGAATGTGAGCTTGCCGACCACGTTGCCCACAATTGCTGCTGGAAGTGAACCACCGGACAAACGTACAATCGGATAGAACACGAGATATACCAGTGATGCTGTCGATATGACGATCAGTTCCAAACCAAAACCCAAAGCAAATCCGGTAGATACTTTATGTGCCCCGCCGGGAGCACGTAATAATTTGAGAAAATTAAGCTTCAAAGCACGTGTTAAACGCGCAAAACGTGAGTTTTTGCTTTTCTGTAGGTCCATACCGAACTTCCCCTTATCTTACACAAATGACGGCTCAAGCCGCCTATTCTTCAGTATATCACACCGCATTAACCCCTGCTGTTATAATCACAGGCTGTGTCTCAATCGCTACGTTACCAGCCACAGCTCTGGAGATCATGCAGGACTCTTCTGCTTTATGTGCCAGACGTTCAGTTTTCTTCAAATCTGCCTCAGATGCATCCGCTTTGAGCACAATGCGGGGTCTATGCACGATCCGCTCATACGTAAATATGTTATTCGTGACATCCACCGTCGCTTCGGACTCCAGTGTCAGTTCATCCGGTGTAATATCTGATCGCTCCAGCATCGCTGCCAGTGTAATCAGGTAACAGGTGGAAGCAGCACCCAGCAGCATTTCATCGGGATTGGTACCGGTACCCGGACCCCCCATCTCCTGTGGAATTGAAATGACTGTCTTTAACCCGCCGGCATCGATGTGCCCTTCACTGTTACGTCCACCATTCCAAGTAGCTTTCAGGTGAAAAGGATGTTTCATTCTATTCATTCCTTTCTAATTAGACCCGGACACATGCTATGGATTGTTCATTCAATGCGCTAACCTGCTGTTCGTCCAAGCCCAGATCGGTAATTACTTTTGCCACACTACTGAGTTCCGCCACTCTTGTAAAAGCCTGAACACCAAACTTGCTCGAATCCGCCAGCAATATAACTTCATCAGCTATGCTGATCATCTTCTGCTTCACCAGTGCCTGCAATTCATTCGACTCACTGATGCCCTTGGTCAGATGTACGCCTTTGCAGGATAAGAAAACTTTATCCACATGATACGCATCAAGCGACCGTTCAGCTAGCGGTCCTACAAACGATAGGGACTTCGAAGCAAGCTGCCCGCCTGTCGCGATTACACGGATCTGTTCCTTGTTACTCAGCTCCGCTGCGACTTTAATGGAGTTGGTCAACACGGTGAGTGGTATGTTTGGCAGTCCTGCCGCCATATACCACGCGGTTGTACTGGCATCCAGCGCTATCCGGTCACCAGGCTCTACCATTTTCACCGCTTCATCCGCAATTCTGCGTTTCTCTTCTGCATAAGTTACAGCCCGTTCCGGATAAGGGATTTCCGACTGTCCCTCCTCTTTATATTTTACGCTGACAGCCCCACCATGGGAACGTCTGAGCCTTCCCGCCTGCTCCAGCTTGTCCAGATCACGACGGATGGTCTCTTCCGTCACACCGCAGCGTTCACTAAGCTCGGTTACGCGCATGCTTCCCTGCGCATCCACCCATTCTACAATTTTCTCATAACGTTCAGCCACGAGCATCTTCATTCACTCCAAACCGTTGATTATCCAAGATGAATCCTGTTCATCTCATCATACCACAGTGCTCCCGGAAGGAGAATTTCATCAAAGTGCAATCGGTGTAGTGAGTGAGTGCAAAAAAGAGGGAGCTTCCGCTCCCTCCATTCTCTATGAGATCATGTCTTATTTATCGTCAGCCATTGGGAACCAGCCCGGTGTGTGAATAATCGCATTCCACAAACCGTCAGGAATCACCAGACGCTCCTGATCCGCTTTGGTCAGAATGGTCTCGATATCTTCTTCACGTCCACTTTCGATTTTCTCGACCCAATCCGGCTCGATAATCAGCTCACGGCCAATCGCCAGCAAGGACACACCGCTCTCAAGTGCTTCAGCTGCCTCATCTGCCGTATGAATGGAACCTACACCAATGACAGGCAATTTACCGCCAACACGGTCAAGGATAAATTCAATTCTGGAACGTGTATCTGCTTCACCCCGTCTTGGCTTGGACCAGAACTCGTTGACGGATACATGCAAGTAATCCAGATTTTTATCTTTCAGTGCGTCGACAAGTGCATACGTCTCTTCCATGGTCAATCCCGGTGTTTCCGGCTCTTCCGGTGAGAAACGGTATCCCACAATAAACGGCAGTTTTGTATGTTCTGCTACCACTTTCTGTACTTCATCCACGACTGCCAGCGGGAATGTCAGGCGCTTTTCAATGCTTCCACCCCAGCGATCTTCACGCCGATTGGAATGCGGGGAGTAGAATTGCTGAATCAGATAACCGTTCGCACCATGAATCTCAACTCCGTCAAATCCAGCTTCAACCGCACGACGAGTCGCTTCACCAAAGTCCTTGATAATGGATGTAATTTCATCGTCCGACAACTCTCGTGGTTCAGGAGAACCTGGACGCTCACTTGCAACAGCACTTGGAGCAACAACCTGACCTGCCGGTACTGCTTGTTCCGGCGTAAGACGGCCGGCGTGGAAAATTTGCAGTACGGCTTTGGAGCCCTGCTGTTTAATAGTGTCGGCCAAACGTTTCAGACCGGGAATAAAGCTGTCGTCATAAGCGGCAAATTGACCCGGAAAACCAATACCATTCGGCGTAACATACGTTACAGCTGTAACGGACATGCCAGCACCGCCCGTACGACGTGCATAATAAGCAAGTTCAGCGTCGGATACGGTGCCATCCGGATTCGAAGACATATGAGTCATGGGAGCGAGCACGATCCGGTTTTTCAGCGTAATGCCACTTGGCAGTGAAACTTGTTCAAACATCGAACTATACTTTGGATTCATTCGTGTTCCCTCCTGATTAAGTATCTCTTTTTATAGATATATGAATATATGCGTTTGCTTACTGTAATGATTATAGTTACGTTTGACTCACATTGCAACTTTTCATTTTTTTTCATTACACTTTTTTCCCATGCTCAATCCAAAAAGACGGAGTGTCCTACGACTCTCCGCCTCATAAAACGGCTTGCTCAGCTTAGAAACTGCGTACATATGCCAGCTTTTGGTCCATCTCTTCCACACATTCATAGCAGTCATGCTCATCATTGGCTACCATCGGAGTAACCGGGTACAGATTCATCTCTGTACTATTGTAGGATTTCAACAACGGCAGCAATTGAGTCACCCGTGTATTGGCCGGATCAAGCCAGGTATTGATTTCTTCTTCGGACAGAATCGCCGGCATTTTGCTGCCAAATTCCCGTGTAACCATGTTCGCCCCCGCCATCAGCATCGTGCAGGTGCGCAGCGGCTGTTTGCGCGTATCTTTCCAGACCTCGTATAATCCTGCAATGCCAAACAATCCGCGATCCGGCATAACGACACGCACCGCATAGCTTTTCTTGCCTTCCTGACGCCAGTAATACAAACCATTGCACGGAATAACACAACGCTTCGTCTCTACCAGCTTGTAGTAGGCTGGATTCTCATGCACCGTCATGAGATTGGCGTTGACTGCATCGCGTCCCCAGAACGGAATGAAACCCCAACGGAACTCGTCCAGTACCCGCTCACCATCCTGATGCAAAATAATCGGTGTATGCTGGGTTGGGCTGATATTGTAACGGTTTTTGTAATAATACATCACCCGTTCAATCTTGAAATGATCCCTGACTTCATCCAAATCGGCTGCCAATGAAAAACGGTTGCACATGCTCAGACACTTCCTTTCCCTGCTTGAATTTGAATGTATTGTTTGTTATTTCAGGGAAATTATGCATGCGTATATAGTCAGCAATCGACTTTTCAGACGAAAAGAATAACCAATACGGCAAAATCCTTTGTTTTATACTCGAAAACAAAGACTTAAGACTCATTTCAACCGCTTTATTCCTTGTTACTATAATAGAGAAAAAAATACAATTATTGGAGGTTTTAAGTATGAAAAGGAAGTTTCTCATGAGCATCATGTTGTTTTCGGCCATCGCGATGTTCGGCAGTACCATCTATGCGGCAACTTTTCTAACCTACGGCTACTCGAGCTCCACCATCCCGATTCGTACATACAACTACGCCTCCGCATGGCAAACCCCCATGGATGCATCCCTTAGCAACTGGAACAATGCCGGCGCCAAAGTACAGTTCACCAAAACGAGCAATTCCCCCAACACCATTACTGCCGGAAACTTTAATAACACGGCATATGGTGTCAACTATGCCTCGGTGTCTGGCAGTCAGGTCGTAAGCTTCCGCATTGAATTGAATGCAACCACCATTGCGGCTGATGCCACTAACTTGTCCAACTTTATTCAAAGCGTATTCGTTCACGAGCTCGGACACTCCGTTTGGCTCGGGGACAACCCAACCACCAGCAGTCCTTCCATTATGCTCTACTCCCGTAACCGGAACACAATGACAAAGCCTCAAACCTTCGATATCAACAACGTCAGATCCAAGTACTAATCCGCTGTTCTCAAATCCCTAAATCCAAGGAGGATTCCTATCCATGAAAAAAATTCGAGTATTGACCATGCTAGCCTCTTCCATTTTCATTTTATCAGCCCTAGGCTGCTCCTCAGCTATGACAAATACAGCTGCCTCTATAGATGAACCGGTTACGATGATTGCTTCCGAGGACTTCCCAAGTTACTCAAGCATCGGCGATCTTTCCGAGAGAGCAAACACCATCGTTAGAGGCAGTGTCATTCAAACCCGAGTGGAAGCATTAAATGATATGGTACAAGCCCCTGCTGTAAATGAAAGTGCTCTGGATGAGCAAACGAACCCCGGAGGTGAAAATATTGTTCCTTTTGATAAAATCTATACGATTTATACCATTAAGGTTGTTGAATCTTTCAAAGGAACTCATGCTGCCGGAGACACCATTGAAGTGAAGCAGCTTGGCGGACAGCTGGGCAATACCGAGATTATTAATGATGACAATATCAAATTCATTCCCACCAAAGATTATGTTCTCTTCCTGGAAACGTATGAGGACACCCCCGCCAGCCTGCTGAATTCCGTGCAAAGCCTGTATGTGATCAAACCCGCCGCCAAATCGACTCAACCGGGTGAGCAGCAATCGAAGTCCGAAGTGATTGTGAGCGCGAACCCTGAGAATGATCTCACGCTAAGCATTGATGAGCTGCAGGAAATCCAGAGCGAAGATCAGAACAAATAACCTCGTTGGACATCATCTATCCCCTCCTACTGTTCAGTCATATAGTAAAAACGTGCCGCTCCGTAGAAACTGGGCAGCACGTTTTTTTTGATTATGGATGGTGGATGTTTCCCGAACTATACAATAATCTGAATTGTTGTGGTGTCATTCCGATATAGCTACGAAACATGCGAATAAAATAGCTGCTGTGCGTAAATCCGCACTGAGAAGCAATTTGCTTCACGGACAATTTCGAGTCAACGAGCATTCTCTTCGCAACCAGAATGCGGCAATCCAGCAGATACCTGCCGGGAGGGACGCCCATGATGCTCTTGAACAACCGATTAAAATAATACACGCTGTATCCCGCAGTATCTGCCATTTCGGCAAGGCTTAGCGGGTGTTTGCATTGAAGACGAATATAATCGACCGTGGAGCGAATCGTATCCTGATGACTCAGTAATGACGCCCCTTCGATTGATTCCGAATTCCTTCCAGTTCAGCTAGCAAGAGTATGGCATCGCGCCTTGACCAAACGTGGGATCAGTACAGATGTTATCCATTCCTCGGAAGCGCTGAATGGCTACAAAATCATCATTGCGCCGCACCTGTATTTGCTCGACGAGAACACAGCGGAACGTTTGCAAGCTTTTGCAGCGGAGGGTGGCATATTGATCCTGACGCATCGCACCGGTGTCAAAAACGATAATAACGTCTGTGTCATGGCTCCCCTTCCTGGCTTGTTATCTGCTTGTTCAGGCGTACGTGTTGCCGAATATGATCCCGTCGGCGGCGACACCATTAAGATTCGGGATGAGAAGGGCAACACATATGCTGCCTCACAATGGGCTGATGTATTGGAACTGGACACGGCACAGCCAATCGCAGTTTATGCGGATCAATTAAGGCCCTCATTTGGAACTTGGCCCCTATGATATCGAGATCTTGGAGATTCAATCATAAGCAAGTCGATTCAGCTTAAAACAAAAAGAACCATGAAAAGGCCCGGCATGCACGTAAAGTGCATCCGGGCCTTAAAGAATTGTCAGAAACAGACTGTCCTCATTGTGTCTGCTTATTCATTTTAATAATCCATTCAGCCAGATCCTGTGTCTGTTTCAGGAGAGCAATCGGGTCACGGAACCAGGACTGCTCCTCCGTCCATATGTACACTCTTCCATTTTTGACAGCAGGTAATGAACCCCATACAGGGTCTGCTTGTAAATCTTTAAGCTGTGATTTACTGGTCAGAATAATATAATCCCCGGCGTATTTGGAGAGCAGCTCAATTGAGAATTCATGATACGCCCCTTGCATTAACTCGGCAGGGACAGCTGCGGGCGCTTGCAGACCAAGCAGCTCGTAGATGTTACGCCCGCCACGGCCCGATTGATTACCAAAAATAAATACTTGGCGATCGTACTCTTGCATCACGGAGAATGTAGCATCAGCGGGAACAACCTCCTGGACTTCCTTCTTTATTGTTGCAATCTCTTGATCGAATTCCGTCAGCCATTGCTTCGCCTCAGCCTGTTTGCCAAGTACTTCACCAAAATAAGTGACCTCTTCCTTCAGCGTTGGGAAAGTACTGGATGCAATGGAGACGGTTGGTGCAATCTTGCTGTATTTTTCAAAGGCTCCTTTGTCCGGGTTCAAGGTAATTATAAGATCAGGTTCAAGCTCCATCAGCTGTTCAATGGAGTCACCAATCGTTTCCAATCCATCCAAATGCCCTTCCAGATAAGGGCTATTCATGAGAAATTGCCCGCCAGCAATGGGTTTGACACCAAGAGCAAGGACTGTACCCAAATAATCAATTGCAGCAACTCGCTCCGGATGTACAGGAACCTCTACCTCGCCAAAGGCTGTATTTACGATTTTCGTTTCCATCATTGCCGGTTGTTCGGGTTCAACCGCTGTCTCTGGTGTTCCTGCATCTTGCCCGGTTGTCCCGCAAGCACTTAATGTAAACACAAGCGCAAGTGACATGATCGCCGATCTTAACTGGTTAAACATGTTGATTTCCTCATCTCCATTATATTGATAATGATAATCATCATCAATTAAAGGATAACGTTCTGTTCCTCCTGTTACAATGGATTCATTTGTTGCGTTTACTGTACTATTTGAAACTCTATTCATGTTTTCCCGCTGCTTCAATCGATACTGTCCTGGCGTGATTCCCATCTCTTTTTTGAACATGCGATTAAAATAAAAGGGGTCCGGATAACCCACATACGCTGCAATCTCTTGTAATGAAGCCTCCGTAGCAGAGAGCAGAGCCCTTGCTTCCCCAATCCTTAACCGGATCAAATATTCAGTCGGTGTAACGCCAATCTGTTCTTTGAACTTGCGCGACAAATATTGCGGGCTGTAATTCAAGGACTGAGCGAGCGAATCAAGGGAGATCGATTGCCGAAAATGAGTGGTTATATGGCGCAAAACCTGATCCGTTAACGAGAGTTGTTGACCTTCATTTTCCACTCGATTCTGCTGCGCCAACGCAAGCTGTATCAGTTGAAAGAAAAAAACCTTTACCTGAATGCTGCCCAATTGATCCTGTCCATTCCAGCAATCATGTATATTCCGAATAAGTTCATGCAACTGTAGTGCGTTATCTGGCTCTATTCCCCACGATCGCTCGAAGGGATTGCTCTGTAATAGCATCATTTGGTAGTCCAGAAGAACGTTGGAGGGAAGTGTTGATTTGTAGAATATCAGATATACCTCAATAACCCCTGCTGCTTCAAGAGTCATACGCCTTCCTTTGCCTCCGTGCACCAACAGAAATCTGCCTGCAGACCATACTTCGTTATCCAACCAGATTTGACCCCTGCCATTGACATACACAAACGCACTGGTTGGTAATACATAATTTCGAAAATTTTCGTTTGTTGCTAATGATATTAGACGGACATCAAGCACGCGTACCTGAACCTGATCCCACAGCTTGATATCCTCCTGAATCCCCATATAGACTCCCTTTCCTAAGCGATAGAACACGCCCAATGGTCAACCATTGTGACAAAGAACTCACCTATAATTGATAATGATTATCAATTATAGCAATGTTGGATATATCTTTGAAGTCCCCTTCCTTTTCGAAGCTCATAAAAAACAAAAAAAATCGTTGAAATCCCCCTGAGGAAGATCTCAACGATTATGCTGTACAGTTATAATTACAATTTAATAAAGTCAGCCATGGAACGAACCTGAATGGCCCCCGCCTTGGAGACAGCATCATCAGATCCTTGTAATTCGCCTCTGGATGTGAACTTGACCTTCACCGGAATGCCAGGAATAAGGTCGAAGAAATTGTCCGAGAACACCCCTTCTGCCTCCGTAGAAATCCACACCTGTTTTGCAAGCACATCACTTTCCAGAACCAGATGTATGCCATCGTTCCCAGTAACTTCGGTTACCTTAATTTGCGCTGGTTGCAGTGCAATGTCCTTGGATGGTGCAAAATAATGCTCCTGTACGATGTCGGCTGCCCCCTCCTGCTTCAGATCCATACGCAGCAATGTTGTTGCCGCATCGCGACCTTCAAGCCATTCAGCCTGACTCAATGACAGCACCTGCTGTCCAGAGTTGGATGCCAGAGCGACTTCATGCTCTTCCTCACGATATATTATGCCGTCAAAGCCAATTAGGCGTAACTGGAGTTTGCCCTTCACAGGTTCAAGCTGATCCGAGATTAGATAAATATCCATCACATCTTCCTTCGTACCGTCTACCGATACCAAGACATCGCTGAAGCTGCGTTTTGCGTAATATTGCAATGCTTTCCAGCGTCCGAAGTAATCCATACCCGCCCAGGAAGCCACCGGCCAGCAATCGTTCATCTGCCAGTAGAGCGTTCCCATACAGAACGGTTTGCGGCGGCGGTGAGCTTCAATGGCTGTTTTCATGGCTTCAGCCTGAAGCACTTGACTCATATATAGGAAGGATGGGAAATCCTTCGGTTCATGCATGTACATATCCATGTATTGCTTGATCAGACGGTTGCCCGCACCGTTCTTCTGATGGGCCAGCATCACCTCAGACTCTAGTGCCAGATCCTCTTCCTCCGCATACTTGCGAACCGACTCATATTCAGGGAAGGATTGGAAGCCATACTCACTCATGAAGCGTCCAACATGAACGTTGTAGTTCTCAAATGGCTCCACATTGTGCCACACACCCCAATAGTGAATATCCCCTTCTGACGTGGATGGGTGAGCATGCTGTTTCTCGTCTCCCGACAGGGATACCAGTGGTGAAGAAGGCCAATAGTCCACACCAGGAGCATACGCTTCAACCACTTCCGGCAAAAGATCATGGAAAATGGCTTCGTAGTCCGCCCAAATGCGTTCTCTTTGCTCGGCGTTGTAATCCTTTTTCCAGCCCCAGCCGCCATCCTCAATGTAATGTGCCCACGCTGAATCAATCTCGTTATTACCACACCACAGCACGATGCTTGGATGATTACGCAGACGTTTCACATTATCAATCGCCTCATGCTTCACACTGTTCAGGAAAGCCTCGTCTCCAGGATACATGCTGCAAGCAAACATAAAGTCCTGCCATACGAGCAAACCGTATTCGTCACACAACTCGTAGAACACGTCTTCTTCGTAGAAGCCACCACCCCATACACGAAGCATATTCATGTTGGACTCGGCAGCAGACACTATTTCATGCAGATAACGCTCACGCGTCACTTCGGTAATGAAGCTGTCATTGGGAATGTGATTTGCACCTTTGGCAAAGACAGCGACTCCGTTTAACTCAAAATAAAAGGATGCTCCCGCTTCATCTTTGTCCCGAACCAGACGAACCGAACGAATACCCGTTTTGACCGCGGATTCAGCCACAACCTTCTCTGCCTGAATTACTTCCGTATGAAAGGTATACATATGCGGGTCACCCAGTCCGCGGCTCCACCACAGCTTGGGCTTAACAATAGAGATTGGAACCTCCACAGTCTGGATGCCCGGCTTCAGAGTTACAGTCTGCTCCCAGCTCTGTCCATCCGTTCCTACGCGAATAACTGTTTCTATCGATTGTCCAGACTCCACTTCCACGACCGCAGTTAGGGAAGCGGAAGCAGCAGTTACTTTATTTTGCTGAATAAATACATCATTAATTCGAACGTCCGTCCAGCCTTCAAGGCGTGCTTCACGCCAGATTCCGCTGGTTACAAAACGCGGACCCCAGTCCCAACCATAGTGATACGGGGCTTTCCGTGCAAAAATACTCACTCTTTTTTCGCCTAAACCCCCTACGTCAGATTGATCATTGGATGCAGGAAGAGCATATCCGAGCTTCTCCAGCTTCGGAAGATCTTCATTAATCGGGGAACGAAAACGTATTCGAAGAATGTTGCCATTTGCCTTTACAACAGATTTCACGTTAGCTGTCCATACCCGGAACATATTGTCTGCCGACAACACATGTTGTTCATTCACGTACACATCTGCATACGTATCCAGACCATCAAAAACCAGCTCCAGATGTTCCTGCGACAATAGTGCTTCATTCACATCAAATTCGGTGCGATATTCCCAATCTTTCTTATCGACCCATTGAATGTCCTTTTCGTTAGTCCCATAGAAAGGGTCCGGTATTTTACCCAGTTTAAGCAAATCCGTATGCACACAGCCGGGTACGTGAGCCGGCATCCATTCCTGTTCCTCACAAGCCTTGAACGTCCAATTCTGAAAAGTCTGCGATTGTATTTTGCTCATGACAGCCTCCGTTATCGTAAAAGTAGTGTAATAAAAACATTTTGTTAGGTTTTGTTATTATTAAATCAAATAACTTACAAAACAAAATTAACATGATAATCACAATTCAGTCAATCTGTTTTGTGATTTATTTTTTATAGACCTTTTTCACTACACCAAAAAGACATGAAGCCCAATCTCTCCATGTCTTTTCACCAACGTCTTTTCCCAACTCTTTTGATATGACCAGGCTGTTTCTTACTTCAAATTTCGGATACACATTCATTCACTTCATTGTAATATGGCATTGTACTCGTCACGTATGATTAGTTCCGAATAGATCAATTTGCGTTCGTAGGGACCTTCCGGATTCTCCATACGCCACAACAATTGGTCCACTGCCCGTATCCCCAGATTTTCCTTGTTAATATGAAAGGTAGCGAGAATAGGTTCTTCAGAACGCGTATTATCGAACCCGGTTACTGCACATCGTTCAGGCACCGCAATCCCCCTGCTTTGGAGTACACCAATCACAACAGCAGCCATGTAATCGTTGGCACATACCATCACTTCGGGGATGTCTTCCATCTTCATGGAGGCAATAGATTCCCGAATGTGGTTCAGATCAGGACCCAGAAGATATGCTTGCTGCGAGGCTTGCAGCTGCATCTCTTCCAGTGCCGAACGATAGCCGAACCATCGCTCTCTGAAACTGGCTGCATCAGGAAGTTCTCCGGCAAACTGTAACCGCCTGTAGCCTTTTCCAATAAGCATCAGCACCAGTTCCTTCATGCATTTCATGTTGTCCGTAAACACCGTATCTCCATGGATTGCCGGGTCTTCATGATCAACCATCACAAGCGGAATGCGCAGTCGGTAGATTTCGAGCAGTACGGATGTGGAGATGGAACCAACGGTAATAATCCCACTGATGGCTTCAGGATTAAGAACTGAAAACATGCGATCCGAAGAAGGCTCGGTTAAGGTCAGGATGTCCATGCCCTTCTCATTCAAACGTGCAGATATTCCGTCAAAGATGGGACCCCAGTATAGAGATGAGCGATTCTGCGAACGGATATTGGGAAACAAAATTAAAATTGTCCCGTGTCGCTCTCCCTTCAACTCCTGTTCTGCAGGAATTTCCACGAGGTAACGTTTCGGTTCAGCTTTGAAATATCCGAGCTGTCCTGCCGTCCTCACAATCATCTCCCGGGTATGTTCACTGACACCGGGTTTACCTGTCAACGCACGAGAGACTGCGAATTTGGATACCCCCGCAGCATCGGCAATTTGCTGCATGGTTACTCTTTTGCCCATCCTTCTCACCCGTTTTTCCTTTATTTTTCATTTAGTGTAGCATAAAAAAAGAGTTCTAACCAAACATGTTATGAAGTTTTTCATTTTGTTAGGTTGATGATTTGCTAAGAATGCTGAAACTTTCTCGAATAAATCGCAAAAAAAGTTCCTCCACCACCTTCACAATGAAGATGATGGAAGAACTCTTCCTTTAATTCAAAATTATACGCCCGTTGCTCCCTGATCTCCCAGTTCGGTCTGTAATGCCCTCCGCTTTCTGCGCCAGAATACCGGAAAAGGGGCTTTGATCTCCGTAATCAGAACACCAATGAGCATCAACGCCGCCCCCATATACCCTTGCAGTGTAAGCAACTCCCCTTGAAAGGTAAACGCAAATGCTGCGGCGAATAACGGTTCGAGCGAAAAGATCAGACTCGTTCTCGTTGGTGAAGCATGCCGCTGGGCCAGAGTTTGCAAAATGTAGCTAATACCACTGCACAGTACTCCCAGACCCATAATCGCTGCCCAAGATTGGGGTGTATCAGGCAGACGTGGTGTCTCCAGCAGAAATGTAGCAGCCAACGCCCACAGGGCTGCAACGCCCAGTTGAACCGTTCCCAAGGTTAGCGGATCATGCCTCGGCGTATACTTGCCAGCAATCATAATGTAGATCGCGTACATTAATGCTGCGAGAATGCAAAGGATATCCCCCATGTGCAGGCTAAGCTCATGTTGAAGTGTCAACAATGCAAGCCCGGTTACCGCCACGAGAATACTTATCGTTAACCGCAAATCTGGCATTCGCCGATGCAGAATTGTCGTCAGGATGGGTACAAAAATCACGGCCAAACTGATCAAGAATCCCGCCTGGGAAGCCGTTGTACGCTGTACTCCATACGTAATAAATACAAAGGCCGCGAATAAAGCTGTTCCCATGATAGCCCCTGCTGCAAGCGTTCTGCGATTCATTTTGAACAGTCGCCGATGGAAAAGGACAGCTGCCGCGATAAAGGCAATGCCAAACCGGAAAGCGACCAAATTCAACTCCTGCATGGACTCCAGTCCTGATTTCATAAACAGATAGGACGATCCCCATATTACCGTTGCGAGCAGCATCTGCAAATCCGCTCTTCTTGATGCCTGACCATGTGGTGCACGTGCTCCGTTCATCTTGCTTCTACCTTCATTCTATGTAGTGTAATCTATCCGAGGCTCTGTCGAAGTAACTCGCCTTGGCAAGTATAAACGATCTCTTTGCATTATAAAAATGAATATTTATAATAGATAATATGAAATTAACTCATGCATTAAATGAAGAGAGGAACTAAATCTTTCATGTCATTGGTCAAATACGAAATTCTGAATGCCGTAGTCGAATACGGCAGCCTCACCAAAGCAGCAGAAGCCCTGAATATTACCCAATCAGCGGTCAGTCATGCGATCGCCAGTCTGGAGACCGAGTGCGGTTTTTCGCTGCTGAATCGAGGCCGCTCCGGTGTACGACTTACTGCCGAAGGGGAACGGATTTTGGGCTATACTCGTGAAATTCTGCGCTGGACGGAACTCATGAACCAGGAGATCTCGTTGATTCGCGGAGCCGAGATTGGAACCGTGCGCATTGGCACATTCGCCAGTGTATCTACGCAGTGGCTGCCTGGCATCCTGAAGCAATTTCGCCTGCGTCATCCCGGAATCGAAATAAAGCTGTGGGAAGGGGACTATGCTGAAATTGAAAGCTGGCTGGCTGGAGGTGCCATCGATCTCGGCTTTCTGTCCCTGGGGGATGCTTCCCCTTTTGAGACGACTCCATTACAAAAAGACAGGATGATGTGCATCCTGCCTTTGGAACATCCACTCGCTACGGAGAAGTCTGTCTCATTTGATGTATTGCTGGAACAGCCCTTTATTTTGCCTAAATGGGGCGGTGATAACGAAATCGAACGATTGATTCGCCAGCATGCAGCCAAGCTGAATGTCGTCTATGAAGTCGCCGAGGATCAGGCCATCATGGCGATGGTTCGAAACGGTCTTGGCATCAGTCTTTTGCCTGAAATGGTTCTGCAGCACCATACGAACGAGCTCGCTCTCGTTCCGCTCACAGGAGATCCTTATCGTACCATTGGCATCGCCTGCCCGTCGCTCACTAATCTGTCCCCTGCATCGCGTCGTTTTATTGAAGCGGTACAGGAATGGCTCACTCCATCGTTTTAACCTGTGACGTTACTAATAAATTGTATAACACCAATGACCAGCATGAAAACAAATACAATGGCAATCATAATTGCAAAACCAATCAGGAAGCGTACGCCGGGTGAGCGTCTGTTCGCCTGTTGAGCTCCTGCCAGGTAATCCAGCTTCTGTTCAATCCTGTCAAGTCTCTCGCGCACCTGATCGAGTTCGTGATTCGAGTTCATCCAATCATCTCCTTAGGTTAGGTGTTATATAGCCAGATAAGCCAGGTTTAGTCCCACACCCGATCCAGCTGATCGGCATAGAAACGGATTGCTCGGCTGTAGTCGGTTATTCCCTTATCCCTTGATGTATCTGCCAATTGCAGCAACAGCCGTCTCATTGCTTCCCCATGTTCGCCCAGATTGTAGTGTACCATGGCCAGAAAAACTTCAAATTCCCGGTTCTCCGGGAATTCACTTAACCCTTTTTCAAACCAAGCCTTCGCCTGCGCATACTGCCCCAGAGTGCGATACGTGCTGCCTAGTCCAAGGATGGCGCCTGCCCTGTCCTCAACCGGGAGTCCAAGACGCAGAGCCTGTTCGTAATGTGGTACCGCTTCGCGCTCCAATCCAAGTGAATCATGCGCCCAAGCCAGCTGATACCATACCTGTGCGTTCTCCGGTTCTTGCAAGGTCAGTGCCTGCAAGAGCTCTATCGCCTCCTGCACTTTTCCCTCCGTCCTCAAAAGGATAGCCTGCTGTAAATCATTCATCTACTCCACTTCCCATTCTTCCAAAATCGTTTTCCATAGTATAATTATAACAAAAAAACACCCCGGGAAATATTTTGAAACAACCATAGGTTGTCCATACGTATTCCGCAGCGTGCTTTTCATTTTACAAAAGCAGTTGATTTGTTCATGACCAGGTTGTATTCGCTACCATCACGATAAATACAACCATGAGATAATTGACAGAGATCAGAAAGTTAACCTTTGCCCATTTTTCGTCATCCTGTGTTTTGAGTCCGCTTAGGGTGTGTACAAACCAGATGAGACTTCCAATGCCGGAGACAAGCAAGAACACAAGCCCAACGTAGTTATAGTAATACAGCAGAAATACAGAAGGAAGCAACAGAAAAACGTAAGGAATCATCTGAAACTTGGTACGCTTGACGCCCTTGACTACGGGCAAAAGGGGGAAACCTGCTGCACGATATTCCTCCACTTTGCGAATTCCGAGAGACCAGAAGTGAGGCGGCTGCCATAGAAATAACAGTGCAAAGAGCAACCAGGCACCCACATCAATCTGATTGGTAACTGCGCAATAACCGATTACCGGCGGCATTGCACCTGCAATTCCGCCAAGCGACGTACTCCAGGTCGAACTGCGTTTGAGCCACATCGTGTAAATCACGATATAGGCAAACCACCCGAGCAACGCCATCCATGCGGACAACGGATTAACCAGGAAGTACAGCAGCACTACACCTGCCACACCAAGAACAAGGCCATACCCGAGTACAAACTTGGGCTTGAGATGGTTAATGTAATCAATCCGTTTTTTGGTGCGCTCCATCTTCTGGTCCAATTCACGGTCCCAGTAGTTGTTAATCACACAGGCCGAAGCGATGACCAAGGTTGATCCAATTAACACCATGAGGAGAGATATCCATGAAATATCCCATTTTGAAGCGACCCAGAACCCTACCGCCACCGCAAATACATTCAGCCGTAAAAGTCCTGGTTTCGTTAAAGCAATCATGTCTTTAAGCATGGTAAGCCTCCTGAACTATGTAAAAACACCATTCCTATAATGATACATGTACCTACCATCAATTACAATCTCCTTCATGAATTTGTCATAACCAAAAAGCATCCCTCACGGTTGAATGAAACCGGAGGAATGCTTAAACGTTGCATGTTCATGTCGTTTTAAGGGATGTACTGCTGTACAATTTTGATCACTTTGCCATCCTGCACAGTGAGGTGATACGGGAATACCGACAGATCAAGAATATTCGTATTATCATACAATGATTCGAACTTGCTGAGCGTCACCGACTCATTCCATTGAATGTTCGTACCTTCGACTGTGCCATCACGATCGTACAATTGCATCAATACCTCTGCATTCGGACTTACTTCAACCTTTTCCTGCTCTTTGCTGTCATTGACAATATAATATCCATCAGGCGCACCATCTATACCCGAGTTCGGATTGCGTTGTTCAAAAATTTGATCTGCTTCTGTCCCCTGGTACCAGCCAATCTTGTCTACAACCAAGTACAGTTTACCATTCTCTTTCTGTAAATCGTCCACATAAGCTGTAAACATCTCGGAGTTGGCAGCTTGGGATACTTGAGCAGAATCCGTACTCTCCTCGGCATTCGCTGGTGTAAGCAAATATGTAGCAAGCACAATCATGCCAAGCAATGCAACAGCCGCACCCAGCAATCGTAATTTCCATTGTTTCGCCGCGTTCTTCATAGGCAGCATCTCTCCTTATTATGAACGTTAGTATTCCTTAACCGGAAGGCTTCTCCTTCAAACGTTCATATGAAATATTTAATTCTGTTTTCTACTCACCCTATCTTAACGGGTATGCCATCTATAAAAGTATCAGCCAGATGAAAAATAGTTACAATACGTGTCATCAGTTCTGTACAGCCATCTTAACAAAAGAAAAGCAACGTAACCAAAAAGAAACCCTGGATGTCATAGCCTCCAAGGTTTCTGTTGGTTTAGCTTTTGGTTTCAGCTCGATCTTAGTGGTTCGGAGCCGCTCCCTGAGCCAGACGTACAAGCATATGAGCCAACATGTGGCGTTCTTCTTCTTTCCCAACGTTCCACAATTCCTGAAGCAATTTCTCTTCACGGTTACGCGGCTCTTCCCGGGCTGCCAAATAATCGGCTACCTTCTCGGCGATTTTGGCCATTTGCTCCTCGCCCAGTCCAATTGATTCACCCATCGCAATTCGTTTGCCTAAGTATCCTTTGAACGCATCAAAGTTCTGTAAAATATGTTCTCTTTCCTCCGGTGCAATCTTTTCAATGGCATTGTCTACCTTGTCGGCTGCAACTTGGCCATCTTTATGGATGACATGATCTTGTTCATTCATCTGAAAAACCTCCTTGAGAATATGTGCTTTGTGGAGTTCAAGCAAATTGCTTAAACATACCAGGTTATCTATAATATAAACCTTTCGCTGGAGATTAATCAGACATTTCTATCCTTTAGCCATGGGTTGCTCCTCAGCCTTGCTTCGTAATCGCCACACCGCCAGAGCTCCCCACATATACAGTATCGCACTCAGATAGAATAATACATCAATCGTCAGCCAATCGATCAACACACCGCCGACAATGACGGCAAATCCGGAAGCAGCAGATGTCCAAAAATGATAATTTCCAACAGCTGGGCCCCGCTGCCCAGCTACCGTATAATCGGCAAGCAACACCCGTTCACTCATCCGCTGCATCGCATTACATATCCCCATGATGATTTGCAGTAGAAGGACCCAGATATAGGATGTGACCCATGGAAATGCTATCATGGCCGCAGCCATCCCCACGGCACTTACGATGAGCCACGGTTTGGCTTGTCGATCCATCCGAGGAGCGAGCCATTGCGAAGCAGCTGCCGAGCTAATCGTAAACACGGCAAAGGCAAGCCCGTATTTGGAGAAGCTGTTACCCAGATTTTTGAGAAACAACAGATAATAGGGATAAATCATACCCGAAGCGAGGGTAACGATACTTTGAGATCGAATAAGCCACTTGATATTCATGGATGATGTCCTCCATATTCCTCCATAAAATAATTCATAAAGAGATGATCGGGGTCAACCTTTTCTTTGGCTGCAAAAAACTCATTCTTCCGCGGATAGGCCTGTTCGAATTGCTCTGAAGTCGCATAACCTGCATAAGGCAGGTAATATGTTCCGTTATATCGAAGGACGGTATCCATTAATTGCTGCATACTGCCCTTGAACTTTCCTTGTTCTGTCCCGGACAATGAAGCGTGAAATAAACAGACAAGACCGAACATATCCTGTCTTGCATATGAAAGCACAGCTTCTTCATCATGTTTCACATACCTGACCGTAATGTTAAGCAGATCCAACTGCTCTTGGGAAACAATCTCTCCCATCTCCTGAACAAAGGCCGGGAAGGCATCCACCGGAATAAAATATTCCTGCAGCAGATCATTTTCACCCGGCTGATGATACTCCATGAAAGCAGACGCAGAAGCCATGGCATTGTTGCGGCTAAGCCTCTTGCCATCCTGTGACTCGAAGTATCGCTGTTGCAGAGGCCAAAACCACGCCCGGCCCCATTCGAATTCACGGTTCAGGTTGAACAGGAGTTTGCTGGGAAGTACGCCCCTTTCGCGTTCATCCAGATGGTTATATTTATCTAGTGAAGCGGTTGGATCAAGCTCATAATTCAGTGCGTACATTTCATGAAAGTAGCCTTCACCGGGCTGAACTGAAATTCGGGCCAGATGCATTCGTTTCATCGGGTCTCCAAGGACATTTTTTTGAAAATAAGACGGGTAGTCCCTAACTTGCACCTGCTCAGTCGTAAGACGATAAACTTCATTATCCGTTAACGTCAGAGTAACGTCCAGAATCAGGCCAAAAAGTCCATAACCTCCAAGCACCAGTGGGAAAAGCTCAGCATTCTCGGTGCGGCTTACGTGCCGAATCTGACCATCGGCCGTCAAGAGACGAAAGGAATCTACACTTTGAATCAAGGAACCCTGACGAAGCTCCCGACCATGTGCATTTACACTGATGGACCCGCCTACCGTGAAAATATTCTGGGACTGCATATTTTTGACGGACAATCCATAAGGATTAATGGCTCGCTGTACGTCTGCCCAAGTCGCACCCGCCTGTACACGCACCTTTTTGGCATCGGTATTGACTTCCAGCACTTTGTTATAGGAGGTCATATCAATAACCATGCCATCTTTATAGTAGGTGTGGCCTCCCTGACTATGACGTTGTCCTGCAATGGATACCGTCAGATTACGCTTTCGGGCGTCACGGAGCAGTTCAACGAGCTGCTGCTCTTCATGACCCTTCACAACACGTTCAACCTTAACCGGGTGAAGTCGACTGTAGTCGGTAATCAGATATGGATTCTGATCATCGCTATTGGTTCTCTCATATGTCCACACACATAAAAACAGAAGTAACAGGAGCACGCTCATTTTTTTGACCAGCTTAACTCCTCCTCCCTTACATTCAACGTTTCAATTTGATCGCATTGGTTAATCGTTTACATATACATTAAAGAGAATGGATATGTTAAGGAACACCTTAAACATACCTGAATAAGGAGGAATTTACCATGAGCGAGCCTAAAAAAGAGCGAGAAAAAAAAGACCTCGAACCTGGTGTCAATACCATTCTGCACCCCGATCCCCATAATCCCGGGCCAACGGACATGATTGAGGAAGCTGTAGGAGAAATCGTCGACAATATTACCCACCCCAGCAAAGCCAAAAGAAAGAACGATGCCCGCGATAAAAGCCAAAATTAATCGTCAACCTTCGTCTGACAGCACAGTTTGCATACAACGTAAAAAGTCCTCCAACCTCAGTAACAACGGTCGGGGGACTTTTGATTTGTTTCATTTTTTTATAACGATAAACGGGTTTGTTCACCCTGAGCATTTATATTGGTTTCACTTAGGTTTTCCTTCTTCATCTGCTGCAATGCCTTATGAATCCAGATCGCAGCAATTGATCCCTCACCCATAGCCACAGTCGCCTGTTCCGCGTGCAGGCCCAAATCCCCTGCAATCCATACATTAGGCGCTGCTTGCATACTCCGCGGGTCGGCTTTCACATGTTTATTATCCGCGATGACGGCTCCAAGCTGCTCCGCCAGTTCATAGTGCACACGATTGCCTCCAAACGCGATAAAACCGCGTTCCGACTCATAAATCTGTCCATCTTCCGTCAATACACCCGTAATATGGCCGTCTTCCATCTGTTGCACTTCTTGAACCGCTGCCTCAAGATAACGAACCCCCGTCTCTTTCATGCTTCGATGAAGCTGTGCCGAGATCGGCGACTGCTCATGATTGATGTACAACAGGTCACGGGTACGTTGAATTAAAACCATGGCCATGTTTGCCCCCGCTTCACCTGAACCCAGCAATATCGTTCGCTGATTCTGAATTTCATATCCATCACAATCCGGGCACACATATACGGTTCGACCCAGCGTAGGCGTTAATCCCGGGATGTCTGGTATCCTGTCCGTTAGTCCAGTTGCCAGTAAGACTGTTTTTGCCATATATTCAGAGCCGGAAGAGCCGAACAATTGAATCTGTTCTCCCCGGCGTCCTGCCTTAAGGATACGGTCTTTCTCAAACTCCACTCCAGTCTGCTCTGCCTGCATTCTGCCTTTGGAGCGCAGCTCTTCACCGGATACTCCATCAGGAAAACCAAGAATATTATGATAGGTTCGGCATAACGTTGATCTGCCTTCTCCTGCGTCCACCACCAACACCCGATGGCAAGAGTAACGCCCCATCTGAATGGCTGCCTGAAGTCCTGCGAGTCCTCCACCTACTATGATGCAATCATACTCTCGCATGCTCCATCTCCCTCCTATGCTTCTATCTCTTATATGTTATTGGACAGTTCACTATCCTTCTATCCATTTACACCGTTCAACCAAAATCAAACGTAATCCGTTACAACGTAGCTTTTACCAAAATAAAATAACCCAAACCATCCGTCTGAATAAACGGTGCGTTTGGGTCGGTTGAAGTAAAGGAATTCAGAAAATGTATGATTCAAATCGTGATGCGTTCGAAATGGCATTCCATACATCAGCCGTCTCGCCGCCCATATACCAGTAGGCCAACCCAGCAATGTTACGCTCTCCGCTCATCATTACTTTGGCGGATAAGGAACGACTGTCCTCTGCCCATATATATCTTGGTGTTCCGTTACTCTTATATCCAATAACATATTGAACCAATGCAGCATCCCATTGTCTTACGGAACCTGAAGCTCGTGCACGCATACCCTGTTCTGCCAGGGTAATGTCCCATGAACTGGCTGCCGGATTCACCGATGACCAATCACGTGTATACAAAGGCAGAGCCAAAATCGTTTTGGCGCGAACTACCTCAGCGAGCATCGTATCCAGAGCCTGTTCAACCCAAGGAAGAGATGCCACAGACCCTGCTTGCGGATCGCCGTTCCAATGCTCCTCATATCCCATCAGTACCATATAATCCGATACGGCGCCCAATTGGGCATAATCAAATGCATCGGTCCAGTCTGTGCCCAGATCGGGTGATACATCCACGGATACAACAGCGCCCAGTGCATGCAGAGCCGTTGTCAGCGAAGTAATAAATGCGGTCATTCCTTCACGATCAGCTGGCAGGACGTTCTCGAAATCCACGTTAATGCCATCCAGTTGATATGTTTTCACAAAAGATGTGACCTGTGAGATCACGGCTGCCCGGTTAACCGAACTGGCTAACATCTGGTGAGTAAGGTCCGGGTTGGAACGATTGCCAAGCAGCGGCCATACCTGTCTGTCTGTAGCAGCTGCCCAGGATAACAGGGACGTGTCTGTGAGATCCGTGATTTTCATACTGCTGTTCAGGAAAAACCAGCGGGGAACCAGTGTGTTTGCTTCTGATTGTTCGATCTGCTTCTTGAACTCAGCAGTGGAGGCGTTATATTGCCATCCCAGCTGAATACCGAGCTGATCCTCGCTTTTCAGCTGACTTGACCAGGTTTTCTTTTGTAAAATGGCATCCAGCATAACTGCAGCCTCTTCTCTGGTCACCTGATCATGTGGACGAAACATGCCGTCACTGCCGCGCATCAGGCCAAGCTGATATACAGTCTGCACATAAGGACGTGCCCAGTTCGATATCTGAGCTGCATCGTCATATGTGGAAGACAGAAGATTCGTTGATTTGGAGGATTGCTTCAACATCCTCACCAGCAGTGCAGCCGCTTCTTCCCGCGTGATGGAGGCGTTCGGCTGGAACACGCCCTGACTCTTGCCCTCCAGAATGAAAAGATTGGTCATGGCTGCAATGTTGCCGTAATACCACGCATTCATGCTGACATCGTTATAAGGATTAATATGGTTTTTTACCGGTTTCAACCCCAGTAGTCTCACGGCAAATGTTGCAAATTCAGCACGAGTGACCGCCTTTTTGGGTTCAAACATATTCTCGGAGGTGCCAGCAGCAATTCCTGCCTTGACCAGATGTGCAATGGCCTCCTTGGCATAACTGGAGGTTGTATCCTGGAACCCCTGCTGAGCCGCTGCTGCCTGCGTTGTCGATTCACCGATCGAGAATGATCCTATGGCCAGTACGCCGCACAATACAGCCTTCCATAGCTTTCGCCGGGTACGTTTCGTTATTCTATTATTCACATCAAAAAGCCTCACTTCAATGGAGTACGATCTACATCATCGTATCAAATTGAAGCAAGGCCGTATGTGGTTAAATATTGGGAAATTCGCTGAACCATGGCACCTCAATCTATAAAGATTCGAGGTCACATTCGGGTTTTGGACGAAAGTCTTACTTGTGTACTTTTACACGTTGATCAATCGGTTGGAATTCTTTTTCGCCCGGTGCTGCTGTTGGTTTGCCGAATGGCATTTGGGCGATCAGTCTCCAGTTCTCCGGAATGTTCCATTCCTGTTTAACTTTCTCATCAATCAGCGGGTTATAGTGCTGCAGGGAAGCTCCCAGACCTTCTTGCTCCAATGCAGTCCAGATCACCAGCTGCAGCATACCATTGGATTGGTTCGCCCAGATCGGGAAGTTATCCGCATACGATGCAAAATTTTGTTGAAGCTGTGCGATCACATTGTTATCTTCGAAGAAAAGAACTGTTCCGTATCCGCTGCGGAATCCGGCCATTTTCTCAGCTGTGGATTGGAATGCTTCTGCATTGCCAACCACTTCACGCAAGATTTCTTCCGTGTGATTCCACAGTTTGTCATGTTGTTCACCGAGCAAAACAACAGCACGAGATGTTTGTGAGTTGAATGAAGTCGGGGTGTATTTCACCGCTTCTTCCACGATTTCCTGAATTTTAGCATCCGAGATCGTGGATTCCTTGCTGATTCCATAATAAGATCTTCTGTTTTTCAACGCTTCAAAGAAAGATGTAGACATTAATATTCAACCTCCCAAAATGGTAATTTTCCTCATTGCCAACATAGTAACTATAATATAGTAACATACATTAGTCAACAAACTATTTTATTTTCACCAAATGTACATTCATGACATACATTTATGAAAACA
This sequence comes from Paenibacillus pabuli NBRC 13638, assembly GCF_001514495.1. Classification (GTDB taxonomy): domain Bacteria; phylum Bacillota; class Bacilli; order Paenibacillales; family Paenibacillaceae; genus Paenibacillus; species Paenibacillus pabuli. Next base: position 62,814 of record NZ_BCNM01000012.1, on the reverse strand, counting down.
CGTTAACAAGTTTGTTCATAACTCCACTTGGTTTTATCCTTCATTCGTCTTTTTTGCGATAATCAGTGCGATATTTCTCTTCCGTAGACGAGTTACTTTTGGTCTGATCCTTATCCTTCTCTTCCTGTGCTTCCATATTCAGATCTTCCATTGGAATCGGGTCTACGGATTGTTCTTCTTCATGAAGGTCAAGCAAACTTTCCTTCTCCGTTTGATACTGCTCTGGATTGTCACGGAAACGTTTCGGATGGGTATCGTTGTTATTTTGATCCGGTGTGCGCTCTTTCATTCATGATCGCCTCCTCTTATTTCATTACCCTTTCTTTACCTGTTCTGCATTTCTTCTAAACACAGTAATGTCGATAATGTCGATTTACTTAACGAAAAAGAACAAAAAAAAACAACCAGACAAGCTGGTCGGCTCCACGAAGACTTCTATGACTGGCGATTTTACCCGGCAATTTCTCAATTCTTCATGAAAATAATAAATCTCATAGTGTGGATGTGAATGGAATCCATCTGACTTTCCCGGGTTATATTATGGGATCGCAGCTTTAACCCTTCACGGCGCTTCCAGCCACGCCCTGGATGATATAATGCTGTCCCACCAGGAAGACGATGATCATCGGGATAATGCCTGCCGTGGCAGCGGCCATCATGCCGTTGTAGTCCACATTGTTCTCCAGAATAAAGTTCTGCAGTCCGAGCGGCACGGTGTACAGGTCTTTGTCGATCAGGAACACGAGCGCATTCTCATAGTCATTCCAGTGCCAAGAGAAATCAATAATCGCCAGTGTAGCAAGCGCAGGCTTCGCTAAGGGTAGAACAAGCCTGAAGAATATGCGCAGGTGACCGGCACCGTCGATGAACGCCGCTTCCGAGATCTCCGAAGGCACCGATAGGAAGAATTGCCGCAGCATAAACACCCCAAAGATCGTGAACATTCCAGGCAGGATCAATGCCCAATGCGTGTTATATATGCCGACCCACTCAAACATCAGAAACTTCGGTACAAAGAGCACCTGCGGAGGCACCATCATCATCGAGAGATAGATCAGGAACAGTGTCTCCCGGCCTTTGAATTGAATCCGTGCGAAGCCGTAGGCTGCGAAAGCCGAGAGAAATACAGCTCCGATCGTGCTAATTAACGATATTTTCAACGAGTTCAGATAATATGTCGCAAAGGTATCCGCTCCGCTCCAAACCTTAATGTGATGCTCCCAGTTCAGGCTGGAGGGTATCCACTGGATGGGATAGGTGAATACATCTGCAGGAGATTTGAACGATGTGCTGATCATCCAGATGAACGGCATAATCATCAGCAAGGCAAAACCGGACATCAGAAGTGTCAATATGATTTTTCGAATCTGGGTCAAGGACTCCATGCGAACTATAGGTGAATGCGGAGCTGTGGGCTTCGCGCTCGTGGCATTTCGTTTCTCCATAACGATTCCTCCCCTCCTTAATAGTGAACCCAACGTTTCTGACCAAGCCACTGCAGAACGGTGAAGACCATAATGATGGCAAAGAGCGCCCAGCTAATGGCAGCAGCGTATCCCATCTCGTAGTATCGGAAGGCATTCTGGTAGATAAAAAGCGACAGGACGGTTGTACTGTTCCCTGGCCCACCCTGAGTAATCGCTTGAATAATACCAAAGTTCTTGATGGTCATAATCAGCCCGGTAATCAGCAGCAAAAAGGTAGTCGGGCTCACAAGCGGCCAGATCACTTGGCGTATCGTCTGCCAAGGACGGGCTCCATCAATCCGTGCAGCCTCAACCAATTCCTCCGGGATTTCCTGCAAAGCGGCCAGATAAATAATCATGTTGTAACCCAGCATGAACCAGATCCAGATGATATCAATCGCATACATGGACCATTCAGTTGTCGATAACCAGCCCGGTGGATTCGTTATACCGATCCCGCGCAAGAAACCGTTAATCGGCCCCGACGTTGGCTGGAATAACAGCATCCAGACAAAGGCGATGGCAACGCCGCTGGTGATATAGGGCATGAAATAGAGAGCACGCAACGTTTTTTGCCAATACACCGACTTGTTCAGCGCCACCGCCACGATAAATGCCAACCCCATCGATACCGGAACCGCTAACAGAAATACAAATGTATTTCGTAGCGCCACGCCAAACAGATCATCATTCATCATTCGGCGAATGTTATCCAGCCCGACGAAATGTGTCTCTGGGCTCATGAATTTGTAATCAGTGAACATGAGATAGAACGAATAGACAGCCGGTATAATAAAAAACAACAGCACGCCAATCATATTGGGCCCAATAAACAGATAACCGAGCCTGCTCTGCCGTTTCATCCAGGATTTATGCATATGCTCCCCCACTCCTTAACATCTGTTCTGGATTTAAGCATAACAAGATGTCCTCTAACATTTAAGGAACATAACCCTGTACCTGATATCACAGATATATGTATTTCGGCATTGTCTTTCAGGAGAGAAACAACATGGAATTATTCTATTGTTTATATAGAAAAAGCCGCCCCATCGGGGACGGCCTTCTGTCTCAGTGCATTTCCATTCTATTGGTTCTGCTTCAACCAGTCATTATGGCGTTTGACCATGTTCTGAACCGTAACTTCGGCAGTCTGGTTACCAAGGAAGTACTTTTCATACTCCTGTGCACGCAGATCGACCACCTCTTGCGCAATGCTGCGGACAAACGTAGGTGTCTCATCACCATACAACACGAATTCCAGAGACTCCTTGTCATAGGTATCGGCATAATCACCCAGCAGATGATCAATGGCTGTCTGCTGATCGACCGCGTTTGAGGAAGGCAAACGTCCACCAGCAGCCATAGGCATCATACCACCATCAGCGTACCATTTCAGGAATTCCCATGCGGCTTCTTTGTTTTTCGACTTGGAATTGATGGCGATAAAGTCACCCAGTCCCCCGCTCTTCACCATATCCGCTTCCTCTGCAACCAATCTTGGTACAGGGGCAAAGGCGATTTTCCAATCCCGAGGGAACTCGGTCATATTGTTCGATGTGCGGATCAGCCATTCGCCAATGTTGATCATGGCAGACTCACCGCCAAGGAACATGTTTTCCACCGGCATTTTGGAAGTCAGCTGCTCGCCAAGTGGAGGAGTAGTTGCATCCTCCTTCATCATTCCGTTCAATGTCTCCAGCCATTTGGTAACGAGCGGATCATCAAGATTGGAAGTGCCGTCTGCCTTAACATAGCCGTTCTTCACCAAAACGGAGTCGAGCGGATCTACATAGGAAGCGGTATGCTGCACCAATCCGTACTTAAAGCCAGCCGTCTTCAGTTTGAGAGCATATTCACGGGCTTCATCCCATGTCCAGGCTGTCGGTACACTCAGTCCAGCCTGATCAAGCGCTTTCATATTTAAAGCGAAGAAGGCAGCGTTTTTCTTGGTCGGCATCCCGTAATATTTGCCATCCACTTTCCAGGAAGCCGCATCTTCACCCATTTTCTCATCAATGTTGTAGTCGGTGAACTCGCCCAGATCCAGTGCTGTCCCACCCTTGATGCGTTTATCGAGATTCGTGAGGGTATAGTTGACATACAGGTCAACGTTTTGCCCGGTGGACAGCGCCGTATCCAGCTTCAGGTTGCCATCATCGTCATTCACAAACCGTACATATTCCACCTGAATATCGGGATTCTCCGCATTCCAGGTATCCACCACTTCCTGCGGACCATTCTCAGGCGGCACCGCGCCCCACATGGTCAGCTTCACCTTTCCCCCTGCCGCTCCACCTCCGTTATCTCCACCGTTCGTCTCATTTTTACCTACACAGCCGGCAAGCAATCCCAGCATCAGCACGCCTACGATCAATCCGGTTAATCCTCTTTTGGCTCTCATATGGTCACACGACCTCCCTGAATTGAAGTGAATGTACCTTCCGTTACATCGTAGCAGGGATCTTCATGAGTCCATAAGATACATATCCATGATTCGAATTGAACAAAAATACGGACTTACCCTTGCTTGCCTGAGCACTCGGTACACATATTCCTTCTATTCATCCTGTGAGTATGAGCGGTGGCGATACTGGCTGGGCGTGCAACCGGTCCAACGCTTGAATATTTTAATGAAATAATTATCGCTTCCGAATCCCACCCGGTAACCAATCTCCTGTACAGGAAGATCCGTTTCACGCAAGTATTCAGCCGCCTTCTCCATCCGTACCCCGTGCAAATAGTGAATCAGGGTATAGCCGGTTTTCTTTTTGAACAAAGCGCTCACATAATTCTCTCCCATCATCACATATCGTGACATGGATTTGACGGTAATGTCCTGGTCGTAATGCTGTCCGATGTACTCGATAATTTTGCTAATCTCCGGATGCTTCACCACTGGCTCACGAACAGGTATGAACGGAAGATCAGTCTCAGACGGGGGCGCAGAAGAGACCGTAAGAGAAGTAGGTGAAGCGGGCGTTGATGTGAGAATCGGTGCAGAAGACGACACTTCATGATGATTTGTTTCTGTATGGGCTTCAGCCGAAGCTCCCAGTTCCGCACTTACTTTACGGAGTGTATCACGCAGTGAATTCACACTCATGGACAGCTTCAGAATATAATTGGAAGCCCCGTATTCCATCGCACGACGTACATATTCGAACTCACCCATACAGGTGAGCATGACAAATTTGGTCTTTAACCCGGCCTGGCGGGTCTGTTTGAGTAATTCAAGCCCATCCATACCCGGCATGACAATATCGGTCAGCACCAGATCCGGTGTATCCCGTATGATCATCGCCAGCGCTTCGGTGCCATTACCGGATTCTCCGATGACCGTGAAGCCCAGCTCTTCCCAGGAAATAATCTCTCGTACCGACTCTCGTACAAATACCTCATCCTCTACAAGTAATACTTTCCACATTCCAGATTCCCCTCCCCAGTCGTCTAGTCGGATCGCTTCTGTACATAAGGCGTCGACAATAAAAAAGGAATGCTGAACCTAACTAATGTCCCAGGCTTGGTATCGATCACTTCAAGTTTACTTTGACCTTTGAACAATAACCGCAATCGTTCCCTGAGGTTGGACAGGCCGATCCCTGGACGCGTCCGGGTTACCTGCAAACGCCGGGATTCCTCCATTCCGATTCCGTTGTCTGCCACCTCCAGCATCAGTGTTTCTGTGTGTTGCCTATAAATTCTGATACGGATCTGCCCAAGCTGCTCCAGTGGCCCGACACCGTGGTGAATTGCATTCTCCACCAGTGGCTGCAAGCTCAGCTTGGGCACTAGCGCATACTCCAGCTTATCATCAAAGTCACAGGTCACTTCAAAGCTATCGCGGTAACGAATCCGCTGGATATGAAGGTAGGCTTGGACCAACTCGATCTCATCTTTCAGATATACCAATTCGACCTGTGAATTCAGGCTGACCTCCAGTAATTTGCCCAAGGAAACACACATCTCGGAGATCTCCTCATTCCCGCTGCGGATCGCACTCCATTTCATTGTATTCAATGTATTCAGGAGAAAGTGAGGATTCATCTGAGCCAGGAGCATATGAAAATGTACCGCTTCCTTCTGGCGTTCCTCCGTCTTGAGTCTGTTGATCATCTGATTGGCATCATCCAGCATCGTATTAAACGTGCGTGTCAATTCCAATACTTCCCCACGGCTTCGGCCTTCGGGAATACGAATCTTGAGGTTTTTGCGGACAACCTCCTTCATCTGTTTCTGTAGATGCGACAAAGGGCGCGTGAACGTCGCCGAGATCATAAAAGCCATCAGTACAAATGCTCCTGTGAATCCGAAAAAGGTCAGAAAGTAACGCTGTTTGAGTTCGGATATCTCTGTAAAGAGGATCGATAGCGGAATCCGATTCACCATATACCAGTCCAGTGATTCGATATACACGTAGTTAATCAGCGTATCCGAAGCCGGATCGGTCAGATAAGCCTCTGCCGGATGTAGAGCAATTTCACGCATTAACTCCGGGGAAAGGGCAGCAGTTTTGGATGAACGGGCAATAGTCTCCCCACTACCCGTAATAAGATAATACTCCTGGTTACTCTGTGAATCCTTCAGCATGGTTTGAAACCAGTAGGAATAATCGATGCTAATTCGTGCCAGTCCATACCGTTTGCCGCCGCTATCTTTCATGTAGGCATACAGCGACAACAGATATGGGCTGGAGGATAACTCTCTGAGCACAGGGTTAGTATCCCGTGCATCCCAGCGATAGAGGAGTTCTTCCGGTTGAAGCGAGTGTGAATCCGCACCGCCTTTTGGAATGGTTATTTCCCCCAGACGCTCGCGGAATTGTTCCAGATAGGGGCCGTACGCCAGTGCTTTTTTGGGCAAATACGAAGTGTAAACGCTATCATGAAAATCCAGCAAGGTAAAGTACACGGAGGGATTATATAGGAAGAAACTATTGTTGATCATTTTAAACTTCTCTTCCACCAACGACTTGTTCTCAAGCGGCGTACGATTGTCCGGGGAAGTTAGCACACTTCTTACCGCAGAATCCTGTTCCAGAAAAATGAGTGTTTTGAAGGCGATGCTCATCTGGTCCTCCAGAGAGCGGTACATCTGTACCAGCTGCTCATGACTCTGCTCACTGATCTTCTGCTCGACCAGGGATTCAATCTGCTGATAGTTATATACATTCAATGCACTGAACGGCAGAAGAATTAACACCACAAACGCGCCGAACAGTCTGTACCTCAGTCGCTGTGGCAACAACTTCTTCCAGTTCGGCTTCTTCATTCCTTTGCGCTCGCTCCTCTACAATTAATGAACCCATTATAGCACCTGCCTGCCATTTAAAGCCGGAGTCGAATGATTTGCATGGATATGTGATATTCGTTGCCTGCATCCATATGAAATCCACAGATATGTTCTATTCGTGTAAGAAAGAAATGGATGAAACCTTTTCTCATACTTGATGTCGTCTCCGGTATTCCGAGGGGCTAATCCCCACCGTGGACGAGAATACACGGCTCAGATAAAATCCGTTCTCATACCCACATCTCTCCGCAATTTGCGTAAGGGTCAGACGGCTATCTGCCAGTAAGGCTTTTGCCTTTTTGAGACGAATCGCTTTCAGATAATTGGATGGCGTTTCTTGAAAGGCCTCACGGAACCTCCGGGTGAGCTGAACTGGACTCAAAGCCAGACGCTCGGCCAATGCTCGGAGACTAACCGCCTCTCCTGCCCAATCCTCCAACAAAACTGCCGCTTCAGCCATCAGAGCGTCTTCCGTGAACTTTCGTTCCATTAAGCTACTCTGTCTGTACTCCCACTGATACAGTTGCCACAAGTCCATCATCAGATGGGTTTTCCACCCTGCTGCAGCCTCATCGTTGTCCTCGCTCATCTGTCGCAGATAAGTATAGGTCGAAGCCAGACGCTTCGTATCATTAATCAGGGATTTTCCGATCGGCGGCAGAAGGTCCTCATCCTCTGCGGAGTTACACCTGAACTGTATATAATGAAACGTCAGCGGGGTTACCGTCTCTCTGCGAAAAGGAACGCGTGGAGGACACAACACCAGATCCGCGAAACCCGCCTCTCCGGTCTGCCCCCCGATCTCAAAACGAAATACGCCCTCTTCAACGGCAAAGACAACCCAAGCGTCATAGATATCCTCTGCCAAGGCAAACTCAGCTTTCTTCTTCCAGTAGATGTGATTAAGGAGGTCCATGATACACCTGCCCTTGTTGTGAAATAAAGTATATGCTCGATGATAATATAGTGTATTTGAAAAGTAAATAGATAGAACTAATATGAAATTATAGATATGAAATACGAGCTTAGGCTCCTCCATATTCAATGAGAGAGGTGTTTATATGAAGCACGAACTTGTTAAACCGGATATCACCGTCATCGGGGGTGGGCTTGCTGGCGTATGCGCGGCCATATCTGCGGCACGATTGGGCCAACAGGTCGCGCTGGTGCAGAATCGCCCCGTACTCGGCGGCAATTCCAGCAGCGAAGTACGCGTATGGGTCTGTGGCGCTACCGCCCACGGGATTAACCGCTATGCCCGCGAGACTGGTATTATGGGAGAATTGTTTGTAGAGAATCAGTATCGTAATCCGGAGGGCAATCCCTATCTGTGGGATTTGATCATTCTGGAAGCCGTTCGAGCCGAACCCAACATTCGTCTGTACCTGAATACCGATGTACATGAAGTAGAGGCCACAGGAGATGGAGAGGAACGCATGATCACCTCTGTTACGGGGTGGATGATGGGTTCTGAACGCAAAATCCGATTCGAAAGTCAGATCTATCTGGACTGTACGGGCGATGGATTGGTTGGCTTTCTGGCTGGCGCCAAGTTCGCACTCGGCCGGGAAGCCCGCAGCGAATACGGTGAAGAATGGGCACCTGAGGTAGCCGATCAGATCACGCTGGGCAGCACACTTCTCTTCTATACCAAGGATACTGGTGCGCCCGTCCGTTATATCCCGCCATCTTTTGCCAAGGATATTACACAGACCAGCATTCCGATTCGTCGGGTCATTCGCAGCGGGGATTCCGGTTGTCATTACTGGTGGATTGAATGGGGCGGTGAACATGACACCGTTCATGACAATGAGCTGATCCGTGATGAACTGTGGTCCGTGATCTACGGCATCTGGGACTATATCAAAAATTCCGGCAAATTCGAAGCTGACCAGATGACGCTGGAGTGGATCGGTTCGCTGCCTGGGAAAAGGGAGTACCGCCGCTTCACGGGTGACTATGTGCTCACCCAGAACGATATTATCAGCCAGCGGGAGTTCCCGGATGCCGTTGCCTTTGGCGGCTGGTCCATTGACCTGCATCCCCCGCAGGGCATGTACGCCGAAGCGAGCGGCTCGAAGCATATGCATGCCGATGGCGTGTATCACGTGCCGTTCCGCTCGCTGTATTCCGCCAATGTGCGGAATATGCTCATGGCCGGACGCGACATCAGCGCTTCGCATGTCGCCTTCGGCACGACCCGCGTCATGGCGACATGCGCGGTCATCGGCGAAGCCGCAGGTACGGGCGCGGCGCTCTGCGCGGCCATGGGGGTGTCGCCGCGCGAGCTGCACGCGAGGCATCTTGCGGTGCTGCAGCAGACGTTGCTGCGGCAGGACGCTTCCATCATCGGAGTGCGCAGCCGCGATGAGCTTGACCTGGCCCGGCGTGCCCAGGCTACAGCCTCCAGCACGCTGACGGGCATCGCTCTGGAGCAGTCTGGCGAAACGTACCCGCTGGGTATGGATGCCGCCCTGCTGCTGCCTGTGCATCCAGTGCTCAGCGGCTTGGAGCTGCTGCTGGATGCATGCAGCGATACCGAACTGACGGTAGAGCTGTGGGATACGGGGCGTAAGGAGAACTACGTCCCGCATACGTTACAAGTCACGGCGACTGTTAACGTTACGGCGGGAACTGCGCAGTGGGTGAACTTTCCGCTCGAATGGCGACCGGAAGAACCGCAGAATGCTTTTATTATCATCCGGGCGAATGAAACTATCTCCCTCTACCATTCCACGGAAGCACACAGCGGGGTACTGATCTTCTTCAGAACAGAAGAGAACCACGTGTCCAAGAATCTGGAGGATCATGCCACGGATCAGCCTGTCGTATTGTGGTCCATGCAAGGGTTGGCGCGTCAGCCGTTCTGCTGTCGTACTCTCTCTGAGACCACGGCCTATTCAGCGGACAACACGATCAACGGTTACCATCGCCCCTTTGGTGGCCCGCAGCAGTGGATGTCGCAGCCGATGCAGTCTGGCAGACCAGAATGGGTTCAACTAACGTGGGAAGATCCACAGACCTTGGCTGAACTGCACTTGACGTTCAATGATGATGTGAACGAGGATCTGGTTAATCTGCATCACCATCACACGACATTCCGCGTCATGCCTGAACTTGTGCGCGATTATCGAGTCGAGGTACTCGCTCTGTCTGGCGAGTGGATCGAGATTATAAACGTAACGGAAAACCGCAGAAGAAAAGTCATTCATTCCTTAGATACACCTGTGTATGCACAGGCGCTTAAGGTAAGAATTGATGCTACCAATGGCAGCAGGTACGCGGAGTTGATTGAGATTCGGGCGTATGGGGAGCCAACAGCGACAGGCAAGAGCTGAACGCAAAAAGCAATGGAATAACCCCCTGGAATTTCCCATGAATTCTAGGGGGCACTTCAAAGATTTTAAAAAGTCTATTTCAGCTTAAATGATCTGTATATAAAACATCCAATTGAACCAAAAAAACAGCATTCCCCGAATTAATTTAGGTAATTTATTTATTTAATTCCTCAACGGGGGAATCCCCAAGACTCAATTTGGCTTCAAAAATAATGCTTTCATGCTCCGCAGCCAGTCTTCCTCGGACCCATACAACTCCGTCCGTAACAGCTGAGCGCTCGACGATCATCTGCTCCTGCATGCGAATCTCCCGATGATACGAAATTTGCAGACGGACCACGCCTGCTGCCAGTTCATCCAGTGTCAGCGCATCACAACAAATATCTGCGTACCGGACATTATTCATGTGCCCATTACTGTCTGTGCTGCTGTATTGTACAGTTAGACGATCATGTTCCTGCAAATTCAGTTCAGAAGGGACCACCACTTTGACAGGAGGTTCACCCAATGTTAAGTCGGGATACGATTTCACTTCAAAAGGCAGAGCTGATGGTCTGACGACCCTGCGTTTCTTCAGATCAACCAAAGCCCACGCCGTGCGAGCCTCAGCCAGATGTGTTCCTGATGGATCTGTAAGGATATAATCTCTTAACCATGTCACACCTTTATTTTCTTTGTGCCACGTCTGCAAGGATACTTCTTCTTCCAATCGGGCTGGACGCATGATCATGACATCTGTCGTTAACAGCATCCAGCCTAATCCTTGCTCCAGCATCTCCGCCACGGTAACGCCCATGGCAGCTAAATCGCGGTCTGCTGCTAATTGCATATATTCGAGCATGGCCGATGGACGACATTGTGATTGGTAGTCCGCATCGGCTGATCCAATCCGGTATTGAAACTTGTATGGTTGTTCAGCTTGCATGTGAGTAAACCTCCTCGGCGGTGCGATACTTCATCTCTGAACCTACTGCTAATCAAGCGTGCGGTGCAGACGACTGCGGTACAGATCAGGTGCACACCCTACACTTTGTTTAAAAATTCGGCTGAAATGGGATAATCGTTTGAACCCTGCCAGTCGACTGGCCTCGGTTACGCTGATATCCGGCTGGAACTGGAATAATAGCTTGGCCTGATTAATGCGCCGGTCATATAAATATTTAAATATGGTGCTGCCGGTCATTTCTTTGAACAGCCCTGCCAAATAAGGCTTCGACAGATGAAGTTCATTTGCCAGATCATCCAGACCAATATCCTGCATATAATGGGTTTCGACGTAACCAATGATATGCTGCACATGTCGCTCCTTCTCGGAAGAAGGACGGTGTTCCTCCACACTGCCTCGGCAGATCCCGGCGATTACATACAACAGGTCACATAAGCGAACGTTCATCCGTTCCTTTATGAAATCCCCTGAATTCACCATAAGCTGATGAAGATCCAGCAGCAAGGCTTCAAATTCGGAGCGGACATTCCCCGTCAGATTGATTCGGCAATTTCTTAATTCTTCGAACGGCTTCAGTACATCGCTGATCCGATCCGGGTGCAGGCTGCTGCGGAGGGCTGATGGGTCGAAATGCAGTGTCGTTCGCACATACGGCCTGCCTGGAAGAGGATGTGGACGATGAAGCGTCATCCCATGCATCAGGACCATATCACCCGGTTCCAGGTTATACACTCGATCTCCAATGAGATAGGTGCATTCTCCATCATGAAAATAATACACCTCGTAATGGGGATGCGAATGAAATCCGTCCGATACTCCAGGGTCATATGTGCTGGTAGAGCGATAGCTATATTCCAGTGGAGCACTAAATTGCATCATACTGGGCATGTCCAAGCACCTCCTGTTCTGGAGAAGTTTCTTTCCATTTTACCTGTTTCACGTCCGCTCGGGTAGTACTCGACAGTCTTGAAATATAGAGGGCCATGCACGTCTCCGTTTGTTTACGGTACATGTCATGGCCCTTTGGGATTGTAAAAGAATGATTATAGTAAAAGATTATTTAAAGAAGCTGTTCTATACTCGCCTCAATCTCGTCGATCGAGTCTACTGGTTCAAAACGTTTAACCACATGCCCTTCGGCATCAATCAGAAACTTCGTAAAGTTCCACTTGATTGCATCCCCATGCAACCATTCCGGTGCTTTGTCCGCCACCATCAACTTCAACAGTTTTGCTTGCACATCTGTCTCATCAAAGCCCGCAAAAGGACCCGACTTCTTCAAAAAGTCGTACAGCGGATGCGCTGTTTCCCCATTGACATCCATTTTGGAGAACATCGGAAACTTCACGCCATAGTTAATCTGACAGAAGGATTCTGCCTCTTCGCTGCTTCCTGGTTCCTGCTCGGCAAACTGGTTACACGGGAAACCAATGATCTGAAGTCCCTGCTCTTTATAGCGGTCATATAGCTTCTGCATGTCGTCAAACTGATGTGTGTACTTGCACTTGCTCGCTGTATTTACGATCAGCACTGGCTTTCCTTCGTATTGATAGAGCGGGAATCGTTCTCCACTCGTTTTGGTAACGTTAAAGTCATAGATGGTTGGCATAAGATTGGTGCACCTCGCGATATATGTAGTTATAGAGACTCCTATGAATTTCTCCATTATATACGAAATAGAAGAATCTGTATCGTATATAGCTGGACTATTACCGCAAACGACAAACACATCAATCTCATGATCGAAAGATGGGGTTGATATAGGTCATCCCATATATCAAAATCACTCAAATCAAAATTCGTTCCAGCACTTTCGCAACTCCATCAGAGTCATTCGTATCCGTGATCTCTTTCGCGAGAATCTTCAACTCTTCAATTGCATTACCCATGGCTACCGGCCAGCCACATATTTCAAATAACCCAATATCATTAAAATCATCACCAAAAACCATTACGTTTTCAAGATTTATGTTCATTGCCTTACATAAAATTCTCAATGCATTTTCTTTGGAGGCTTTAATTGAAGAGATTTGAACAAGATTACCACCGTCTGTAACCAAAACATTTAATCTGGATGCAAACTTCTCTCTGAGAAAATCTATATTCTTGAACCCCGTAAAAAGTATTTTTGTTGCAGCAGTCCCTTTGAGCTCTTCTAATGATTTTATCGTTGGGTTTTCTTTGACTCTCATAAGTGTTGTATAGTCATATTCTTTTAAACTAATCCATTGATCTTCCACTTCAAGGCTTAAGCCCAGTTCATGGTTAACATTGTTAATCTCCATGCCATAATCTATTAATTCAGCAGTCATCGCAGGGTCTATATGTTCATATTGTTGAATACCAGTGTAATTGCAGTGGATATAAGCTCCGTTGTAATATATAAATGAACCGCTATGAAGCAATTCCTCAGGTAAAAGCAACCTTACTGCTCTTGGTGGGCGTGCTGTAGCATAGATCAATCTGATCCCTTGTTTAGAGCATGTCATCACTGCCTCATAATTCCGTTTCGAAATTTGTTTATCTGTGTTGAGCAATGTTCCATCCAAATCTAATACGACTATTGGATACTGTATAGAAATCCCCCCTATGATACTTGAATTCACTCTAGAGTTCCATTGCATTGCTGAATCTATGGATCCCAAATTCCTTGAAGTCCGATTGAAGTATCGCTTCTCTTAGAGGGTACAGATTGGGAGTAAATCGAAGTTCGATTCCTTTCTTAAATAATCTCTCTATTAAACAATCCATATGGTCTGTATGTAGAGGCTTTGTAACCTGAGTTGAAGTGTAGTAACCCGCATGTTGGATCAAACAGCTCAAAATTGGTGTCATCGAAATGGTACCTGTACATGATCTGATTCATCATCCTCGGATACCAAGAACTTTCAACTGTAACGATGATATCTGCATTAGAATGTTTGAAAAACTTCTCGTTATTTTCATCACTTATCGTTTCTGTCTTTTTACAAATGATTCTCGGGCAATCCCTTGGAAAGTAATATGAATATTCATGCTCTTCATCAATAGCCCACACCACTGCAGGGAAACCAGGTCTGTTTTGCTTCTCCCTCGGAATAAAGACCTGGATATCTGAAATCTCGCTAAAATGATAAAGCATACGAGCACCTCACTTCATTTAGTGACTCTTAAGACCCTAAGAAATCTTTTTAATTTCAAAAAGCATTCCACTTCCCGTCACATAAAACAACAGAGGTCTCGATTTGTCTTTCGGGTACGTTCCAGTATCGAGTTAATAACTGCTTCTTCTCATCCGATGAAACAAGTGTAAAGCCATTTTTTAAATAGAATTTGATGGCCCATTCTGCGGAATCCCAGGTTCCTATTAATATCGGTTTATCGGTTAACGCCATCAGATGAGCCAACAGCTTTGTTCCTATTCCACTCCCTCGTTGGTGAGTTCTTACATATGCGTGCCTGATTAAAGCAACATCGCCTTTATCCTGAATCCCCATAACGCCCCATAATTTATTATGATCTTCAAAGCCCCAGAATACGACGCCATCACGGATTTCCTCTTTCAATTCCTCCAATGACATATAGGGTTCGTGATAGCGATCCTCGGGAATTACACCCTGGTATGCCTTTGCTGCATCATTAATAATCTCAACCATTACATCCGAGTCCTTGCTGTTGCATAATCTGATCATGGCATACGCCTCCTGAAGATTCATCGTTTAGTCATTGAACTATCGTAATGGGTATATTAATTCGATAGGTTCATTTATCAATTCCTCTTTGAACATATAATTATGATCTGCTCCCACAACACATAGAATTCTCTTATCCGGATTCGTATGGTATGTGTTTTTCACACGTTGAATCATAATTTGATTGCGCACGATCCATCGGAAGTTATTTGCTTTTGGGTTAATCTGATCCAACCATTCATACTTTTGTTTGGTCATCTCATCAAATGCATCCGAATTAAAGGGAATCAATCCAACGTCATGTGTATTCATTTGTTTAGCAAACCATTCATCATCGACCTTCTCCAACGCTTTACGCTGCTCTTCTGAGAAGCCGTTAAAGGGATCAAAATCATTCCAGACGTCCAACTCAAACCAGTCAATAGGCACAAACTTGATATTTCGTTCTTCGCACATTGGAAAGATAAGTTCCCAATACTCACTGGCTGGCTCCCCCCAGTATCCCTTATCCTGTTTATTTTTGATATATCTCTCCCAGCTTTGGGGATGCACCTCACCACAGATGATCTCCGGGTTAAATTCTGTAATGAGATCCTCATACAGGGTAAGTGAACTATTATATTTCTCTCTTAATTCTTGATTATGAATCGTTCCCAAGATTCCAACGACCGTCATATCATTTCTCCTTTGTATGTGTTATAAATGATTTTGAGTTTCCTATGTAAGTCTTTTCTTCAAGAAATACTGAATAATGCCTTCCGGGTATTCATCTATCATTCCAAACACTTCATAACCCATCTTCTTGTAAAATCCAGGAGACTGGTAAGAAAATGTACTTGTGTGGGCCAGTTTACAACCCTCTCTAACTGCAATGCTCTCTGCTTGCATGATTAATTGTTTCCCATACCCATTTTCTCTGTATTCTTCATCAATCCAAAAGTTATCAATATATAAGGTATAGCAGTACGTAGCACAGAAGATTCCACCTACTGCTTTGCCAGTCTTATCCCTTAGAAACAAATTGATGCTTTTTCCCGGTTTCTTTAACAAACCATTTGTTTCTCTTAGATTGTAATGATACAGATTACTACAGACAGCATTGTAGTCTTGCTCATTGTCTTCAAATACAATTTTCAATTCATCGTTAACAGTGGGATTATTCATTTTTTATATCCTCACGATTTCATAGTTTTTGTCTTCACTTCTTAATCAGAGCATAGTCTCCACGTTATTTGAGCTTAAAAGATCTGTATATAAAGAAACCCATGGAACTAAATAAAACGATAATGAATATGACAATGGGCAACCAATGATTATGAGTGACTTTGTTCGCACTTGAAAAGTCCATAATCATCCAACTGATATAAATAAAAAATATGGTTATCTCTGTCTTGATTAGATTAATCATAATCCGTGCATTTTTATATTGTCTCTCCGCATTCTCCACATTTAAATGGAGGTAATTATACGTATGAGGATACTTCTCCAACTGCGAAAGCCCAATCCATAAAATAAGGCCAATGACTAAGGGCAGCCATACTCCCCACTTTCCTCCCCAACCATCAGGCTCCCCCTTCATATCAAAATGAATCGGTATCTGATCCGGTAAGGTCATCCATTGTTGCAAGAAGTATACTGTTCCGATAATAAATAAAAGGATCGTTGTGATGTCTAAAGCTTTTTCCAGTAATGTTCTAGGGATTGATAGCTTTGGACGATCTTTGATTTCCAATTTCCCACCTCTTCTCTGGTTCAACACAGTATAATCACATGTTAACAATGATCAACCTATTTTTCCAATGATTTCTGAACACCCTTGAGGAATGATAGCATAAGCCAAAAAAAGGCCGCCTTCGCCGGCAGCCTTTTCCTCGTTGTACCCTGGTTTACAGAGAGAATGAATTCCCAACGTAAGTGGCGGATACAACTCTAGGTATGGTTCTAATGTTTTCACATTTTAAACGGTAGTTAAGTTTCGGCGAAAAGAATCTAAGCTATCGCACCCACGCAAAGATCCATTCAAGCCTACATGAGTTATTCCGTTGCTTTTGACTGTAATATCTGATCATTCACAAATCCTTGTAAGAAAAAAAGCTCATTTTCATTGGCTGTTCGATCATTAGCTGCCTCAAAACGCTCGATCGCTTTTTCCATGGATGCACATTTCACGGCATTATTGGCTAAGCTGAGTTCTCTCCACAGGGTGTCCATCTCCTCCAGATCACAGATCGATTCATGACCAAGTAGAAAATGCGTTGCATCATATTTCTGAATATCTTCTATCATAGGCAGTAAATGAGACTGCTTAAAATGATATAAGGAGTTAGTCGTTGTGCAATATGCACTGTCGCCTAGAAATAACACCTTTTCATCCGGAATATACACGACTGTTGAATCATCCGTATGCGTACTTCGAATGGTTTCAAGCACACAAACTTTATTTCCCAGGTCCAGATGGAGAGTTGTTTCAAAAATAATATCCGGTGGACTTAGTTGAAATGTGTCTCTATTCGGTATTTCAAGTTGTATCGTTTCCATGCAATGTGAGGTCATCTTCTTGGAATCCACGTACTTCTGAAGGGAGCGGTCATCATAAGAAAAGCTACGCCATTCATTCATCTTTTGGCTGGTTAGACTATTCATAATAATCGTAGCTCCGTATTCATTCATACCTAAGAAATGATCCCAATGTGCATGAGTGATGACCACATATTTAACAGGTGGAACATTTAACTTCTCTATTTCATGTAAGAAATCCTTGGCATGTTGAACCGAATTCCCACCGTCAACGACAAGACTATATTTATCACCGCAAACTAACCCCAATGTCGGTCTTTCTTTGTCATTTTGGTTAGATAGATAATAGATTGTTTCACTTATTTGATTTAGCATGTTCATTCTCCTCTATAGTAAATTCTTGATTAATAAGAGAGAAAATCTGCATGCTATTTAAATCTACATTTAGATTTTCTCATTTTATTGGTTTACCAATGGAATTACCTCCCTCGTTTACTCATGGATAGCAAATGTTAATTGTATCCAATCTACGCTATAATACAAATGAATTCCAATAAAGAGAGGAAACCTCATAAGAAATATCCTCTGCATCAATGATTATATTAAAATTGTCGGGCACTGATATTTATATCAATTTTATGCCCCGTTGAACTGTAGATATAAACTTTGACGTTTGTTTTGACTCCAGCCGCTAGTGTTAGTGTTTTTTGCGTCCCTTTGTTAATTGGAACGTCAAGCGGGGAGAGACTGCCCACTGTAACTTTGGCATAAATAGTATCCGTACTCGTATTTTGAATCCAAAGATTAGCGGTTTCTCCATTGTCAGGCTCCAATGCAAATGAGTTCTCGTATGCATTGTAACTGCTGTAGCTATCTGGTCTGATAAGTTGAACATCGAAAGGGGTGATAGTCGGGTCCGCAGGATTCTCCACAAAGATAAGGGGAAGATTATATGTATCTTTTACTCTATCCTCTAATTCACCAGCACTAACTGAATTTGCAGAGAGTAATAATGACAAAGCTACTCCAAAACCTAAACTTTTTATGAATGACAATGTGATTCCCCCTCTATAAGTTATTATCATTTTTTACAATTAATTACATAATTTTATTACTAAAACATGGAATAGTATATAGGTCTAATGTATAAATATTAATAAATTCCATAAAATTAAATATTTGAATCGTTTTATTACGAAAAAACATTATAAATTTAGGATAATTATAGATAAATCAACATACTTTCAACATAATTAGCGGATTACGATGACCTATAAATGTTGGAGATTAATATTTTCAATAGTACTTCCGATGTATATTTTCCTTATTATACCATAAAAAAATAAATGACAGACACAACTACTTAGCCAGAGCTCGGAATGTCTTCTTGAAATTTGGATTGGGTTGATTGTCAATCATGATTGTAGGAAGTTACAATATAAAATAACCCCAAACCAAAAGGAGGATACAGGAAACTGTATCCCCTACCCTCCACACAAGTCCGCCTTATTTTATTCAGCAGCTGGAATCCGCAAGCCCTCAATAAGGATAAACAACGTAAGTGCTTGTCCATAACCCATCGGACTGATCGGTATATCTTTATAAAACTGAGCATCCTGCCCCACAGGAGTACCATAGGACACCTGCTGTACGACTCCATGATCATCAATTTGTTTCAACACCGCTTCAAGCGCCCTCAAGCCATTCTGGCGATAGGATTCATCCAGGTATCCATACCGGATTCCCTTGAGAATGCCGTATCCAATCGCTGCTGTTGCCGAGGTTTCTTTGTAAGATGCGGGGTCATCCAGCACGGTGTGCCACATGCCATCCTCACTTTGAAGCTTGCTCAGTGCTCTGACTTGAGCGGTTGCTGTATCCAACAGATAGGCCTTCAGCCCGTCTTCAATC
The DNA here is from genome assembly GCF_001514495.1 of Paenibacillus pabuli NBRC 13638. Classification (GTDB taxonomy): domain Bacteria; phylum Bacillota; class Bacilli; order Paenibacillales; family Paenibacillaceae; genus Paenibacillus; species Paenibacillus pabuli. Next base: position 43,673 of record NZ_BCNM01000012.1, on the reverse strand, counting down.
GGAACGATATTAAGGAAATCCATAACTCCCGCCGTATACCATGCATTGCCTCTTCCCCAATGAACAGCACCATAGTTATGATTTTCATTGAAATCCCAGCCATGATAGAACAAACCGGTTTTCTTGTTGTATAGATATTTTATATGCACAAGGAACTGTCGTTTGGCTTCTTCCACCATGTCGGGTTTCTTGAAGTATACCCCTGCCTTGGCCAAAAATAGCACCGTCATAAACAGGGTATCAATCAGAATTTGACCATCATTGGCGTCTCCCGTGATCATATGCTGAAACGCCCCATCTCCGGTTCGCAGCAGCCCGTCCATGATCCAACTGCTCCACTCCTCACAGACCTGTTCGTACTCCCTGTTTCCGGTCAGCTCGCATAGTGAGATCAAAGTAAGGAGCGGAGCGCAGGTGTTCACATTTTTTTCCGGTAATCCTTCCATCAGTCTTGCATTGTACCATGATTCGAGAAATTCCAGCACTTTGGCATCTTTCGTTGCCTCATGGAGCTGAAGCAAGCCATACAGACCGACACCTTGCGGCCATTCCCATAAGTGAATGTCGATCAGTCCAATTGGAAACTGTTCATTGATGCTTGTATTTTTCATAGACTCCATCGCTTGGGATACCTTGCTTATTCTCTCCTTCAGCACCATTTGATTCGGCATGTTGGTTATCACTCCCTTGGTTTCTTGCACACGATTCAGCGCTCCATGTCCAGTAACTTCAGTTGTCCCTTCACTCCATGACCGTCATGTACGATTTCCTCTTCTTGAATATGAAAAGGCTTGTTCATTCCCCATTGAATTGGACCATATACCGGGTCTGTTAGAGTGAGAGTTAAAGCTTGATTATCGAATTGCGGGCTTGCAGAACGAACTTGGTTGATAAAAGCGTCAAATGACCCGAATTGCTGTTCGCTTCCTGCTCTTATAATCCAGGCGTTACGCAAGCCAGGGGAAATAAGCTCACGCTCTCTTGTCACCCCGCTGCTCTCCATACTCGTCCCGTTGGCCGCATATATGGCCGCATACCCCTTATCCAAACGGGCAAAATGCCAGTTCTCATGCTTTACCCATTCCGTGAAGGAGTGGGTAGGAAAATAAGCATGTGTCCAGTCAGCCGTCTCATCTGCAGGAATATCAAACATCATCAAAGCGATCCCTTCATGCTGAACAACATCGGGCAATATTCCATTCCCAGCCCAGAAGCAAGGCCGACCATCCCCATGCTTGTATATTTCTGCCGGATGATTCACCCAGATCTGCGCCTCAGGTGACAGAGATAAATGCTGGACATGCTCCTGATAACCTGGCTTGCCTGGACGGAAGCGAATGATTGAGGATAAGGAGTATTCCTTTGTCCGACAATGATAGAGCTTGGCGTAACCTCCCTTGCCCTGCTGATTGGCGAACACCAATTGCTGATTTTCCCCAAGCAACAGATGCTCCTGATATGCTGCTGGAGGAATGTAATCCGATAAACTCAAGGCCACATTGCTGATTGAATAATTGTTTACATGACCAACGCCATAACCGATCCAGCACATTGAAGTTGTTCCCGCTGCATAACTGCCCAGCAATTCCTTCTCATAGCTGCGCCCGAACGTTGTAGACAAGACTCCTTGATGCATTTGAACGGTAATATAATAGAATAACAGGTCCATTGCCTTTTTCGCTTGCTGCTTGAGCTGTTCATTATGGGTAAATTCATAGATATGCAACAACCCAACCGCATCAATCGGAATGTATGCACTTGAATTCCATTCTGCCAATCCTTCATCCAAAAAGCGCTCAAACCATAAGGCAAGCCTCTGCTCTGCTTTTTGACGATGTACTTCACCGGATTCACCGCTGTTGCCAAACGTTTCATCCCCAAACAGCTGTCCGGCTAACAGCTCATTGGTATGGAATAACAAGGCATGGTTCTCACTGAAGAACCACATCACATCATCGCCAGGTTCATCAATCCAATATCGATAGCCCAGAATACTTGCTTTTACCCGATCCCAGAACGATTCACTGAACAGACCGCTGTTTCGTTCATCTCTCCAAAGACGAAACAACCCCACCAAATAGAAGTCACTGCAATCCTTCCGCTGCTCTATCCCTTCCACACCATCAAGCAAAATGTTCTCCGCTTCTTGCAGATTGCCTCCTGTTTTGAGCATGGCGATGGCCTTATGAATATTGGGACTGCCCTTCTCGGCAATGCATCGCAGAGCCAGGGATTTGCGGGCTTCAATATCCGCAGCTTGCTGAGCAGCCTCATCATAGCTGGTATCATAGGATTGGCAGCCGAACTTCTTGGTTAGTACAACATTTGAAACTGAAATAGCCAGCGTAAAGTATACGTAATGATGACCGAGTTGATTCGTATGTGCCAGGACCAGGTCCGTTTCCTTTTCGGCGATGTGTATCGTCTTATTTTCGGTGCCATCAAAAAAATTGCCATACTGAATATCAACTTCTCTAACGATGTCCGGTAAGGGAAGTGGCAGCTTGAGCTTAATCTGCTCACCTCTGAAGAGATCCGAAGGAAAATAAGCCTGTTCGAGGGCTTGCTCTGCGGATTTCACGGGCTCCGCCAAATGAGAAGCAATGGGCAGGGAAATCACCAATTCCTCCTCTCCCAGGTATTCCACCGCAAAAGCATACATCGTATCCCGCTCAGCCAGATCCTCCCAGCAGGCATATATCTCATTGATTCCGGCTACAAGTTCAGCTTTAATAACGATTTCCTGCTCCTTGTTACGCATGAGTGGCGCAAAATCCGTTACCATTTCCCCATTCACCCACAACGTCAGACTGCCATAGGTCTTAATCCGCAAAGAGGCGGTATGAGCAGTCGGAGAAATTAGCCTTGTCGCCGCGTAACTGCGCAGATGTGTTGGTACAAACCAAAATCCTGATTGCTCCACACGTGGATTATTCCAGGGAGAATACAGTGCCCAAGGCACCCCGTTCTCTTCTCCAACGAAGCTGTCTCCCGGGCTAGGAAACTCGCTCCACGAATCAAAAAATCGGTTCACAGGCTGCGTTCTCCTATGTTCTACGAATTCCTTTCTGCATGGATTCTCATGAATGGCAAAACCATCGATAAGCCAATCATTAATATCTCCCTCCATCGTTGTTGGAACAAAGGCAACAGGCTTCGTATATATGCCGCTGATCATCCAATGATTAATGACCTGATTGTGACCTAATCTCATAGGCTTATAATTCAAGGTATCCGTCCCACTACGGGTGGTATCTGACATTCAACTCATCCTTTCATTCCTGAAGTAATCATACCGCTGACAAAATAACGCTGGAAAACCATAAAAACAATCAATACCGGAAGCATCGTGATTACAGACATCGCAAGCAAACTTCCCCAATCTACGTTGTATTCACCAATAAAATTAGAGAGCGCAAGCTGAATCGTATATTTCGATGGATCACTAATAGCAATTAACGGCCATACAAAATCATCCCATCTCCACATGAAGGAGAAGATCGCGAGCACCGCAAGAATCGGCTTCGCTATGGGAAGAATAATGCTCCAGTAAATTTTCCATTCGCCCGCTCCATCCATCCGGGCAGCTTCCAGCAGCTCGTCCGGTACGGTCAACAAATACTGCCGCATAAGGAACACACCTGTAGGGGTTGCTGCTGGCGGGATAATAATCGCGAGCAGGCTATTATACAACCCCAGTGCGCTCAGCACCTTGAATATGGGAATCATGATTACCTCAATCGGGATCATGAGTGTTGAGATAAAACCGATTAATATGATCGAGCTTCCGCGGAAGCGATACTTCGCCAATGCAAAGCCTGCCATGGAATTAATCAATAACAGCAGCAGCGTTGAGCTCAGAGTTACGATCGTACTGTTCATAAAATACAAGCCAAAATCGCCTTTCCTGAATGCCGCCTTGAAATGCTCAAAGGTGACCGGCTGAGGCCACAACTTGGGAGGGAAGCTGTACAGATCGCTATTCGTTTTCAAAGCAGAAATCACGACCCACAGGACAGGCAGGAGCCACACCACGGCGGCAACAATTAACATACTGTAGATGACGATTTTGACCATAGGCTTCATTACCATTACACAGCCCCTCCTTTCGATAGACGGAATTGCAGAGCCGAGAATCCGCCAATAAGGATAAACAGCATCACCGACATGGCACTGGCCAGGCCAAGCTCCTGCCTGTTAAAACCAATCTCATAAATATATTGAACAATATAGGTGGTATCTTTGCCCGGCCCACCACCTGTAAGCGCAAACATAAGTGGAAATGCTTTGAATGCGTCAATCAGAGTTAGCATAACAACAAGCAAGCTTGTTGGCTTCAAAAGCGGGAGGGTGATATAGCGAAACACCTTGATCCCCGTTGCCCCGTCCAAACGGGCAGCCTCATAGTAATCCGTAGGTATAGCCTGCAAACCCGCGATAAAAATAACCATGAAAAAGCCTGCACGTGACCATACTGTCGCGATGATTACAGCCGTATTTGCCCAAAAGGAAGAGGTTAAAAAGCCGACAGGTTCCACACCAACCACGGTTAGCAGATGATTCAAAATGCCAAATGAATCTCCGAAAATCCACTTCCAGGTCAATCCTACGATAATGTAAGAAATCATGGTCGGCCAGTAAAATACGGCCCTGAAGAACCCGCGCATTCTAATCTCGCGCGCAAGCAGCAAAGCAATGCCGAGCGCTGCTGCATATATTAGCGGGACAACAATTGCTGCATAAATCCCCGTTCGTCCGATGGTCGACCAAAATTCCCGATCTCCTATAATTTTGATATAATTGTCCAGCCCGTTGAACTTCATTGGGTTCAATCCATCATAGACATGGAAGGAATAATAGAGGCCCAATAAAGAGGGAAATACGATAAAAGTTCCAAAGATCAGGAGATTGGGTAATATGAACAGATAAGGAGCAATAACGAGCTTCCTGTTCTGTTTTGCCAGCGTATTCCTGTTTAATGGTTGTCCTTCACTCATCTGCTTGCCCCTTCCTTATGCGTTATTCGAAAGGGAGGCTTCACAGGAATCGCTAAGCCCCCTATACGAATTAACCACATGGCTTTACGTTTATTGACTGCCAATAGCCTCGTTAATCAGTTTGGCTGTTCGATCCAGTGCCTCCTGCGGAGTTGCCTTATCGGATAGAACCTCAACAATATTATTTTTCAGGTCCGTTGTAATTTTGGATATAATTGTCTGTCTGGACCAGTCATTAGCTGCAAGAGGCGAACTGTTCTTCAGTTCATCCGCGAAAATTTCAAACATCTCCTTGCCAAATTCATAATTCAGGACAGCGCTGTCCTTCCGTGGACTCATAAACAATGACTCCTGATTATATTTTGAATTCACTTCTTTGGACGTTAAGTATTCAATAAATTCTGCCGCCTCCTGCTCATATCCGCTGCCTTTGAAAGCCATCAGAAACTTCCCGCCTGGTACTGAAGAACGTTGTGTTCCTTTTGGCATGTAGGTAACTCCCCATTCAAAATCGGTGATATCCTTGTAATTGCTGATCATCCAGTTGCCAGCCCAGTGGGTAGCCACCGTCCCGGAACGGAACAGGTTGTTCGGATTTTCCCCTCCGAGCCATACGGATTCGGGCATGATCCCTTCTTGATGAAGCTGCTTGAACTGCTCCATGCTACGGATTCCGGCTTCATTGTTAATCGCTGACGCAGTGCCATCCTCCGTTAAGATGCTTCCGCCATTCTGATACAAAAGAGTGGACCATCTATGCGGAGTGACGTCCCATACCATGCCATATCGCGCTCCGCCTTTGTCCATAACCTCTTTTAACGCAGCGGTGTATTCATCCCACGTCCATACCTGATCAGGAGAGGTCGGTACTTTGACGCCCGCTTTATCAAATAAGGTTTTGTTATAAATAAGCCCATTCGCTGTAACATCCATAGGCGCCGCTACCAGCTTGTCATTAATAACATAATAAGGTTTAAGTGAGTCAATAAATTGATCCTTGAATTGATCCGCATTGCCCACGTAGGGTGTCAGATCAACCGCCTGATTAGCAAATGATCCGGTATCCGTGACCCGGCTCAGGGCAGGTGGCTTTCCACCAGATAACATCGTTTTTAATTTGGTTTGGATATCCTTGAAGCCGACTTCAATCAGATTGATCTTAACCTTGGTATTGGTCTGCTCATAATCTTTAATGATCTCCTTGATGACTTCTCCTTCTTTTCCGTCAGAGAACCACAAGAAATCCAGAGTTGCTTGTTTTGAACCAGCATTGGTACCTGTATTTGCACAAGCAGTCAGCACGATGAGTAACATGACCAATACCATGCTAGTGATGAGCTTAAACGTTGTTCTTCTTGTCATATCAACATCTCCTTGGAAGGGTTTAATGAATTTTGGCTTCCTTAAGTAATTCACTTTTACGGAATACCTGTGGGGAAACACCCACATATTGTTTAAAGGCCCTGCTAAAATATACAGGTGTGTTAAAGCCTAGTGTCTCTGATATGGATAAGATCGGTGCATCCGTAGACAGCAACAACTTTTTGGCCTCTGCAACTCTTTTCCGTATTACATAATTGCTTATCGTATATCCCGTCGTCTCTTTGAACGAATGACAAATGTAGTATTTATTCAAATGGAGTGTTTTGGACAGTTCATCCAAAGAGACATTATCCGTGTAGTTCTGGTTTAAATAATGAAGAACCCGGCTTACGCTTGTCTGTTTCTGGGAAGAAAATAAACTATCATTTACGGATCGCTCACTGGTCATTTTCCGATAAATCCGCAGTAGCAATTGGGTAAGGCTTAATTTGACCATGGTTTTGTACCCTGTATTTCCGGCATCCATCTCCTCCTTGATCCCCTTAAATATACCTGTGATGTGTTCACGCTCCTCCAGGGGCCAATGCACCAATAATCCATTGGGATGACGGAATATGGACATCAGATTTTCCAATTGACTGACCGCAAGCATGTCCAAAAGCAATAATTCCGTGAAATTGACGAAACTTCGTTTGTACACCATCTCTCTTGAAGGATTAATCCGGTGGGGCACGCCACCTCTGAATATAAACATATCTCCGGGCTGCGGTTTATATATTCGGTCACCGATTAAAAAGGTCGCATCTCCTTGAATAAAATAATGAATCTCATACCCATTATGCGTATGAACAGGCCATTCATCCTGAAAATTATCTGCTTCTGATCGCACATAAACTTCATTTTCCTGCAATGCAATATTCGTCGGGGTGTGTATGGTTAACATCCATGAAGCTCTCCCTTCTCAGAATATAAAAAGCAATATAGTTTAATAATTTACAATGATAGCGCTTTACAATGAATTGTATCACAGTTATTTCGATCTAATCCGCACAATATTGCTGTATTGTTGATCAAGATTGTTGAAAATGATTAGAAAGGAATTTATAGGGATTCGAAGATGGAAACAAAAAAACCGCTGTTCAGCCCATAGGCTATCACGCGGTCAATTTGGCAAACATTTATGATAATCATTTTCTAATGATTTGGAGAGAAAACCTGCCTATATTCTGCCACTTCAAAGCTTGTTGTTAGACGTTCTTCTAAGTTATAAGTTCGGCTTTTTTCTATGAGCTGTTACCTGTTCAAAGGCAAAGGCAAAACGAATCAACACCGATTCACTAAAGGCTTTACCTGCAAACGTGATTCCAAATGGCCTTCCACTTTCCTTATATCCCGCAGGTACAGTGATCGATGGATACCCGGCCCTTGCACAAAGATCAGCTCCAACGTAAGAGGGGAAAACAATGGCGTCCAATCCAAAGTTATGTACAGCATAATCTATGCCGTTATTTTGCGAATGATATAGATCCGTTATTAACTCCAAGGTGTAATTCGAATTATTCAATGGATTATTCAACTGTTCTCTATATTCGAGAAGGTTTTGCCCATATTTTAAAGCCCTTTCTGCATTTTGCTTGTTCCATTCGATTAATTCACTGAGGGTATGGACAGGTAGTTGCACTGGAAGACTTTGCAGATAATGTTCAACGCTAACCTTAAATTCATTATTCAACTTGTTCCACTCCCACTTCCGATCAAACGATGGGATGTCTATATCTTCAATAATATTAGCCCCAGCTTCTTTGAACTGGTTTACAGCGTTCTCAAATAGAACTTCATCATATTCTTCGTTATCACGATATCGTGTAAGGGGGGCTTTTCTGAAGATGCCTATGTTTGCATTTTTCAACCCATTGAGGTCTAAACATGTTGTGTAGTCTATTGTAGAATACGGATTTTTCCAAGTAACCGGGTCATCCTCGTCTTTTCCTGAAAGTATCCCTAGTAGGATTGCTGCATCTGTTACAGTCCTTGCCATTGGACCAGCAGTATCTTGCGAGTATGAGAACGGTATTATTCCACCACGGCTTATTAAACCTACAGTTGGCTTGATACCAACAATAGAGTTCTGAATGGATGGACTTAATATGGAACCAGATGTTTCCGTTCCTACGGAAACCATCGTAAAGTTAGCAGCTACCGCAGCAGCGGAACCCGTACTCGAACCCCCTGGAAAAAAATCGCCATAAGGATTTAAAACTTGTCCACCTCTAGCGCTGTATCCTGCCCACATATCCGATGACATGCCATTTGCCCATTCTGTCATATTTGTTTTTCCAAGTATGACTGCCCCAGCTTGCCTTAGCTTGGTGACAAGAAAAGCATCCTTAGAACTGATGTGGTTTTCCAAAGCCAGTGCTCCAGCGGTTGTATGTAGCTTATCGTTAGTTTCTATGTTATCTTTCAACAGAACCGGAATCCCGTGCAAAAGTCCTCTCGCCCCCACTGATTTCCTTTCATTATCCATGGCCTCCGCAATAAAGATTGCATCTGGGTTTATTTCCAATACGGAGTTAATCTTTGGACCATTTTGGTCCAATTGTGCAATACGATACAAATAATACAAGACCAGGTCTCTTGAGCAGAGCTCTCCTTTTTCCATAGCAGCTTGTATTTCAAAGATTGTATTTTCCTCAATAATGATATGATCCATTTCAAATAAATTTTCCATATCCTCACCTTTTCTTTGTATCTTAACGTATGCACCATACCGCTTTTTCATCGTTCTTTAGTGAGCTTCTTGATACCATCTTCGAAGTTGATTCATGTGTGCTTGATGATAACGACTATGGTCAGCGATATGCCATATGCCCCAGCGAATGGTTGCTTGCTTTTCATTCTCATGACCAAAAGTAACAAGCTTTATTAGATCATTATCCGTTAACTGTGTACATACGTCCTTCAACATCGTTATGACACCTTCATATGTTGACATAAGTGTACTCAAAGGCACCCCTTGAACCACTGGAAGTCTGCCATTTTCATCAATCATGGGGCCATGTTGCTCTCTTAAGGTCTGAGGAAGTGGTAGCCCCTTTATTCGATAAACCCAATTCAGATCGACGAAGGTGATATGTTTTATTAATTGAGCAGTACTGTTAAAGTGGTTACTAGGTCCTTTATAATCTATTTCTTCTTGCGACATACCGTCCGTGATACGTTGGAGTCGTTGGCTGTTTTCTTTCACCGCAGAATATAACATCCCAACAACAGGTGACATGTTGGCTTCGCCTTTTAAATCATAAAGCACCCTAACGCCTCCTCGATCTTGTCTTCATCGTTGATCTCTTAGAATCTCCTTGATCTCTCTTAATTCTTGCAGTATTTCTTTGGTGTACTGGTTACTCTTGGAATTATCCATTCCAATTTTCACAACAAAAATACCAAGAAACAAAGACACTACTAACATTAATATAGTCTCCAATAATAACCTCCTTTCCTCAAGCAACAGAACGACGATTACCATGGATATCCGTAATAATGGCTATCTTCATTTTGAGTTTCACCCACAACTTTTTTTAGTTACTGAAAAAGACGCTACCCGACCAAAAGATCCTCTCGGGTTTGTTAGTTGATTAAATTTAATGAAGACTTATTCATTTGCAGGAATATACATCGTTTGTATCTCTTGTACTCCCGCAACAAATCCAAGATTAAAATAGACTGATTCGGCATCATTGCCTTCCATGACATATAACCGTAGAACAGGATACTTGTCTTTAAGTTCGGTCAGGGCTCTTTGCAGCATGCGTGTCGCGAGTCCTTTGCCCCGGTAGGCGGGGGTGACTCCGATGCTGTATACTGCTGCTTGATTGTCCTGCAAACAAAGGCGACAGTTGGCTACAAGCTGTCCAGTATTCTTATCATATACAAGTGTAGAAGCTTTAGTGAGGTTTTCATTGGTATAATGAATTTCTTCGTTTGGGATAAAGTCTTCCAAGGACGACTTTTTTCTCCGCAAGGCTTCAAAACCGCCTACAAAGCTGTCGAAGTCACACTGCGCGATTTCATCTTCATTGATGTATTGCTTGGCACCCGTTTCATTCTCAATAATTTCGGGGCTCTTAACTATAAGATCATGATCCCAATGCACATTGAAATGATCTGTCGGGCGCTGCATCCAGTGACATCTGAACTCATCTGGCCAGAATCCAGCCCTCGTAAATAAATGTACTTGATCGGGGAGAACTTCATATATCTTGATACGTTGAGTTGCATCAGACCACTTTATGAGTAATCTTTTAAGAAGCTTCAGTACCTTAAATGAATCATTGAATGGGGGAATAAAGAATAGATGATATAACGAATTGGGTGCCATCCTTACCCCACCGATCTTTGATTCTCCTTTATAAATCCAAAAAGAGTTATTCCGTGAAACATTGAAGCCTTCTTCTCTGAAAAATCCAATATAGGCCATATTATAATAGACAGAACAATATACTCCCCATTCTTCGGGCTCAGCCTTTTGAATGGAATATTCATTTGATAAATCATAAGAATTAAGTTCCTCGGACCAATGATTTAATTCCACGCGTTATTCCTCCTTATTAATGCTAACTACCTCTAAAATATTTTAGGCGTGTGTTATCTAACCATTTCAAGTACCCTCCTTAAATAACATGTCCTATACAATTTACTTGATCAATTCCATCATTAATCTTATTTTTCAGCAGCTCATGACATTTACTTTCTTCCTTCTTTAAATGCTCCTCAAGGAAAGCAGTAATATACTTATTAATAGTGGAATGCTTGTGTTCTATCCCATCTTCGTTGTAATGTATCGGGATATCACTAAAAGTCATATGATGAGCACCGTTTAGTTTAATAAATGAACTATTCAGAGCACTCGAGTTAAACAAAGACGCATACCCACTCAGTAACAAAGGTAATAGGTCTGGAGAGATTTCATTTTCCAGTTCTTCAAACGAGCATTTCTCTTGCCGAGCTACCAATAACGGAACAGATACTCCCTCTTCCTTACTCGTCGTCATTAAATGGAAACTAGGATCTAATAGAATACTAGCCTTAATTCCCTTTTCACTTTTAAGCAATTCATAAGCAGCAGCTCCACCTAATGAATGACCAATGATCCCCATTTCATTCACATCGACTATGGCTCTTAGATCCTTATCTGAATCCAAGACCTCATCTACATTGTTCAGAACCCAACGAATATCTTCAACTCTAAGCTTCAATAATTGTTTCCAAGAATGAATATCTAAACTGTCTATTTCGGATATCTCATTAGATTGCTGGACAAAACGTCCGTCAGGAAAAGTTGAAAATATAGATTCATGGGTGGCTAACTACACCAAAAGCCGGAGCTATAAAAATAATGGGACAGTTTTTCGCAGTGATATCAAGACGCTCATCATTATGTATTTTTGTATCCAGATTACGAATATAATCCTTATCCACTCCCATACTAGAGAGCATATCAACAGCTAAAGAGATATTAGGTTCAAATAACGAAGTATACTTCATCTCCTGTTCCACGGGATTGGAAGGATAGTATATACTAATGAGCACTTCCCTGGTTTCCTTACTTATCGGATCAATACGTGATTTATCCTTTAAAACAAAAACCTTTCTTCCAACAGTCACTGCATTCACCCTTATACTATTTTTCTTCACTCCAACGTATGTAGATCGAATTGAATATACGCTGCCATAGCTTCATTGTTTAGCCTTCCATTCACTGTATAACTATCTCTTCAGGCATTATCCAAAATTGATTTGTTTCTTTATTAAATTTTAAGTAAATTGTTTTTTGTTCACCTTTCTCCAATCGTTTGTAGCTTGTGCCCATACTGAAGATACTTCTTCCTGGGATCCATTGCAGCCCACCCACTTGTCTATTATGATTCACTACGAAATACTCACTAGCTTCAATCTCACTTCCCTTAACAAGATTACTGGAGGTATTGTTAAATAAGATGTTTACAATTTTTATCTTGGTAGAGACTCTGTCTCCAATTATGTTTTGTTTACCGGTTCCTTCTACTAGAACCTCTACATCAGCTGGTGATGAAACGAAATCGTAACTACCTAACTCTACAACTCCAGATATGGTTCCGCCTGTACCAACTCCACCAATAAAAATATCCACTTTCCCTTCCGTATCTCTCCAAATCTCTTCTGCGGTTGTTACCCTATGTACTTGTGGATTTGCTGGATTTTTAAACTGTTGGGGTATAAATGAGTTAGGGATTGTAGCTGCAATTTCTTCAGCCTTTTTGATAGCTCCGGACATTCCTTCTGTGGCAGGTGTAAGAACTAGTTCTGCTCCCAGAGCAATCAACAGCTTCCTACGTTCTACACTGAAACTCTCAGGAAGTGTTATGATTAATCTGTATCCTAATGCTGCAGCTGCAAAAGCAAGCCCTACACCTGTATTTCCGCTCGTCGGTTCTATGATCACTGAATTTTGGTTAATTAACCCCTTCTCTTCAGCATCTTTAATCATGCCATATCCGATTCTATCTTTTACACTACCTGCTGGATTAAAGTATTCCAATTTGGCAATGATCTTCGCCTCAACTTGATACTTTCTCACAAAATTAGAAAGCTCCAATAGTGGTGTATTACCGATCAGATCTGTGAGATTCTTCGCGATATTCGTCATGATTATACCTCCAAGATACATTTCCAACTAAAACAGTTGGTTTTAATATCAGGTTATCATGCATGGTAAAAAAATACAACTGTTGAACTTTTACTTTATGATACAGGGAAGCAAGAGTTATTAGACTGAGCGTGAAACCTTTGTTATAAAATCCCCTCTCTAAAGATAGAAATCAAAGTTCCAATACGGTTATGAGCTCGTCGTGGCACACTTCACCATTTTCATGGAATCCAAAGCTCTCATATAGCTTTTTGGCAGCCAAGTTATCAGGACTATATGGAATCCAACAATAACGTGCAGGACCAGCTGGGAAAGTTCGAATAAACTCCAATATTTTCTTTAATGCTTCCCGGCCATAGCCCATGCTCTGGTGCTGCTTGTCAATCATCAGTCGCAAAATACAATAGTTATTATCAGCAATGACAGGAAGATCATAACCCGTGATTCCGTAAGTTATCATTACAAAACCTACAGGTTGCTCATCTGCATAAATGGCAAGTGGGAATGGGGAGCCGCCATTGGTTGTAAGAACATAACACGATGCTACACTTGAAAGGTTGGATGCAACATATTGACGCTGCTCTTCTGAAACTTCCAAGTTAAATATAGATCGTCGGTTATCTAGTGTTATTTTTCTAAGCGAAATCATTCCGACCCTCTCCTCATCAAACGTCATAGATTTAAAGCGATTTCAAGGTAATGCCCAGTTACTCTTAATCGATCTTCTTTCTCATATACAATGCTATTTCTTTGTTGTGGCTATCATTATTTGTATATAGTGATACATCAATTCCTTCAATTTGATAACCACATTGCATGTAAAAATGGATTGCAGGAACATTGGTATTCTGGGTTTCTAACGTGATCGCTCTGAATCCATTTTCCTTGGCAATTTCATTCACTTTATTGATTAGCAGCCTCCCATATCCTTTTCTTATGTATTTTTCATTCACCTGAAAATGCCATATCATCATTGTATTATTCCAATGTTGGGGTTCGACAATGGCGAGTGCGATTAGACTACCACTGATATATAGTCCATAAGAAAATCCCATTTTTATGATTTCTTCATATCGTTTCAAATCGTCTGTATTGTTCAATTCTTCTTTCTCGTAAATGTCATCCAAGTTTGTTAGGGTTAAATGCATACTGAATGAGCCTTGTGTTTCTTCTTTTGTAAGCTCATATTTTTGAGTGGATTTATATCCAAAGCTTCCAAGTTGAAGCCAATCTTCATTGGATAGATTCTCTATTCTTTTGATCTCCATGATATCCCCTCCCAAAATCCCTGAATCCCGCCGGGTCAACCCGACGGGATCTTCTTAGAATACCATATCCGTATATAGGCCTTGAGATTATTCATTGATTTCCAAGTAATCCATATACACATCCCATGTCCCGTCATCAGCGGTTACAATGAGCTGGATCTCCTGGTTATCTCTAAAAAACGAATCGATATACAATTTCACCATCATAGACGTCTCCGGTCTCAGTGAATCCCATTTTTTCATACAGCTTTCTGGCAGCTTCATTATCTGCACATACCGTTAAATTCAAACACTTGCTATGGACGTAGTTCTCTTTTATATATTTAATTACAGAATCTATCGCTGCTTTTCCATATCCCTTACCTTGATAGTTTACATCGATCATAAAACCATTCATCCAATAGGACCAAGATGTTGCTTCATCAACGGTGATCATGACAAAACCCACCAAGCTGCCCTCTATATTATATATGCAAAATGGTAGATACTTGTACTCGTCTCCATCGGGTCGAATGTGCACTTTCGCTAGAGACACCGCTACTGACGGAACATAATGATTTTGATTGACTTGAACTTGTAGGTTTAATGCATCTTTCCAGTTCTCTCTTGTAGTAGGTATTAATTGGATCACCATAATATCACTCGTTTCATTTTTTTCGATTAACTCCAGTCACCAAAATGCTTCTCAAGGAACCTCACTTCATTCTCATAATGAGCCAAATGCCCCTCTTCAATCATTTTGATAAAAGCCGTTTCCCCCAACGCAGCGCGCTCCATTAACGTGGTACACATGAAGCGAATACGAGAGATTACCCATTCTTTCAAATCCGCAGGCACATTCATACCGTAAGCATTAAAAAACAAAGCTATACGTCTTTTCCGTTCAGATGCATGATCCTCTTTATTATACGGAACGACTTTCCGCTCATCATTCCCTGGTGAAAAACCTGCTAGTGGGACAGCGGTATACATGCTGTATACGATATCCCATATACGCGGACCTGGGCCTGCCATGTCAAAATCAATAATTCCTGATGGAAAACCGTCTTTATAAACAATATTATATAATGCAAAATCATTATGACATACCACTTCATGTCGGGACGTTTCTGGATAGGGATAACGGGACGGTGAAGAGGCTGCAAATCCCACGGTCGCCTCATGATAACTTCTCAAGAGCTTTGCTACTGCGATCAGCGCCTCATCCGACCACATATTTACCTCGATCTCTGGGTAGTCATTGCCTGGAACGTTATCTTCCAGGTAAGAGAGCATCTCTCTGCCCTGCTCATCAACTCCCAAATAGCGAGGGGCGTTTCCATAACCC
Organism: Paenibacillus pabuli NBRC 13638; assembly: GCF_001514495.1. GTDB lineage: Bacteria > Bacillota > Bacilli > Paenibacillales > Paenibacillaceae > Paenibacillus > Paenibacillus pabuli. The sequence continues at coordinate 28,073 of NZ_BCNM01000012.1, read as the reverse complement.
ACATTCTCCAGATGTAACAGCAGTTCGTTCACGTATGGGTTAGGCTTGGTACTTCGTCGCACCGTGTTCCCTACTTTTACAACCTGATTCACGTTGCCTCCTGTCAAAGCTTCCTCCCGTTCCGACATACGCATTCCTCCTTGAGAGATTCCTTATCCAGAGCAGAATTCACCCTGCCCTTGTACCCTTTTATAGATAGGCTATGTGGCAACCACGTGCCGTAAACCCTCCATGTTTTCCAAAAATTCCGTGCGCTCCACCTGATACAGATCATACCGATGTTGACCGCTATTTATGGATTGATATACTTCGCAATTTGTTGCATTAGCCAAATGTACGTACGGTAACTTTGCTACCGCTTTCATGGATCGGATATTTTGTTTGCGGATCTTCATAAATACCTTTTCCATATGCTGTTCAAGAAACAGTTCAACGAAGAAGGACTCCTTCGCTCTTTGGTTATACCCTTTTCCAAAATACGATGCGCCCATCCATGTAGCCAAAAATCCGGTTTGTTCCGCAATGTTATACAGATCAATAGTACCAATGGGATGTCCCATTTCGTTAAGAATAGTTCTGGATATCGCTGTACCCTGTTCTTCCTCTATGATTAACTGTTGGGTCATGAATACATATTCCTCATACGACTTACAAGGATAACGAACGTAAGGAAACACCATAGGATCTGTCATTAAGCCGTAAAGTGAATGGCATTCGTGCAAGTCGCGTTTTTTCAACATGTTGTCTACCACCTAATCCTTTCGTTCGCTATATCAAGCAAACTTAGTATACAAAAGGATTTGGGGGATTATATGAATTCCATACCCCTTTTCTGTAAAATCCAAAACTGGGCTATTTCATCCCCCTCGGTAGACGTCAAACCTATTACCTGTTTAAACTTCCATTCCCTCAACTCCTATAAAAGGATTCAAATTCCGCAACTGACGTAAAGTTGTTTAACGGCACCCCTTCAGACGTAATATGATGCTCCAGCTTCTCTATAAGCTGCAAGGTAGCGATACGTAATGGTTCAAAGTCCGCTGGATCAAGAAGATTTGTCAGATCCGGATACCCCATTTGGTCATAGAGTTCCCGGTACGCTCTGGAATCAAAGTAACCGGGCCAGCGGCCTTTTTCAGCAGCATATAACATTCGTGCGATACTATCCTGCGTACCAATCGCCACGAAAAAAGCAGTCTCATAATGTCTCTTTTCACACGCGGTCAACAATTTGTTCAGCATTCCTCGTTCCTCTTCATAAAACCCCTTCATCCGATCCGGGTAAGAGCGAGTTTCTTTCTGCTGTTTTCTTTGTTCGGAGAGCAGCTCAAGCGTTTCCATAACCAACTGCTCACAAGCAGATACGATCTCAGCTGGTGAATGACTGAACATTATGGTATCCAAGTATACATCCAATTGATCCGGCTTTACCGAAAGATTGCTGACTTGTTCGCGATAATGGCCCCAACTGCGTGTATAATACGTTTGATTCATATAACCAAGACATTTGAACAAATGACCAGCGATCTCCTGTGCCAAGGTTCGACTATAAGACAGATTCAGGGAAGCTCCAGCACGCCTTAATTTATCCAAAATAAGAAAACAATCCTTCAAAATATGCTCAGCTTGATTTATTAACGCACCAGCTCTGGAGGGGTCCTTCATAGCTGCTATATTCTCACGGAGTTGAAGGAATCTCTCCCGATCTTCTTCTGATCTGACATACAATAACTTACAATCCGCAATGATCGTCGTATTCCAGTCCTCCAATGCCGCCATTCTTTCAGCACGGCTCCATTCAATAGGATAAAAATCGAAACTGATGCCGTCTATGATGAATTGCAGTTCAAGTTCTTTTCCTCTAGTTGTGGCTGGTATGAAAAAGAAGTCCAGATCCGATCTCTCTGTCGCCCTTCCTTGCAGATACGATCCATAATATCCAACAATAGCAACATCCTGCGAGTATTCACGCTTAATACGGTTGATGATAATATCAGCTACACTAAAAACATCCATCACTTGTTCGTTTCCTCCTTATGTACACGTCTTCCCCTCAACCCTGAAATATTTCAGGGAGACACTGCTAGAGTTTGACGCTGCTAAATACAACTGCCTTCTGAAGGATAACTCCCTCACCAATTTATCAAAACCCATTCCTTTATATGCTTGGCTACTTCTTCAGGCTGAAGTAATGTGGTGTCTATCGTTGGCATTGGCGGCGTCCTGTCTTGTCTATTTTAAATTCATGATCCGCTCTGTTTTGTAAGATCCCTCTTGAAAAATCAATGCATTTAATTGCAGGCCATATGCACACCCACCATCAATGCCTATCTTGTCCTTATGAAACCAGATATCCGGTTTGCCATGAATATCAATCGTTCTCGTATGTCCAAATATAATTCTCTTGTGTAAATGAAAATCGGATCTAATAAACTCGTCCTTGATATACATAAAGTCATGTTCAGGCTGACTCTTCCAATCCACATAATTGGGATTCAATCCCGCATGCACATAAATGTGATCATGGTCCTCGTAATATAAAGGTAATCCAGCCAAAAATTCAATGTGATGACCATACTGTGACTTTATTCTTTCTCTGGACTGTATCAGTATCTCGTCAGAAATTTCATTGGAACCACAATAACTTTGAAGGGTTTGAACGCCTCCATGTTCCAAAAACTTGGATTGCACCAGGTGACTGGGATCATTAATCAGATCAACTAATCGCTGATCATGGTTCCCTCGTAAGGCAATAGCATGATGCTTCTGCACCAGCTCAATGACCTTATCCACAACTTCCTTGCTATGAGGACCACGATCTACATAATCTCCAAGTAAAATTAACTGATCCTCTACGGAATTGAATTGGATGAGATGCAGCATTTCATTTAGCTGATCCATACATCCATGAATGTCGCTAATGATAAGTGTACGTGTCATACGATCTCCTTTACTGCACACAACCAATAAGAACAGGGCTGCAAGCACTTCTTATTCCTTCATTTTCATGAGCATATCATTCTTATGCACCACTAGATATGGTTCTTGGTGTGCTTATTGGTTTTATCCTTTCTGGAACTTCCCGGGAAACCAGAAACCAATAGCACAAATCCGACGAAAAACAGGAAGTATATGAGAAGCCCCGTAAAACCCATATCGTTTGCGGGCATTAACTCGCGTGTCTTCCCACTTGAAGCGTATCCCGCTTCCAGTATGGCTGTGGATATTCTCACCGAGATTCTATCTATGGTTGCTATAAATATACTGCTAATCATGAGAACGACACCCAGGATTTTATTTGTATTGTTCATGAGCGATCACCCATTTCCTTTTATTTAATCCATCTTTTAGGCCAAGCCTATAATCTGACTCTATCTTTCAGTCCATGCTGTTCGGATATATCCCAACTTCATGCCCACATGCTCCATATTTCGATGACTTTGAGATAAAAATGAACATTGCCCTACCACCAGATTACATTCCTTCAAGGCTTCCGTTATTCTTCGATTCAAAAGCTGCTGATGTACACCCTGATTTCTAAACTCAGGTAATGTTGCTGCAAAGGTTAAGGATGCCTTTTGATTTTTAATAAACAGAACACTTACCGCTGCAGGAATGTCATTGACATATGCGATGTAAAATTTCCAACCTGGACGGTGATAAAGAACCTTATTATTCTGGGCGACATAAGGGATACCGTCATCCGACAAACCGGTCCCCCTGCAATGAATGGTCGCGTATAGCTCGAATTGATCCTCTTCAAGTTCTTGAATTCGGATATGATCAGATTGATTCTTTTTTTCTTGTGGCTCGGTGATCAGAGATGAGTGAAATCCCGATGCATACATGCCTAAGTCGGTTAATCGTTTCAAAAAGTGCTGATCCACCACAGATGGAATGACTTCGAACTGAACCTTTCGATCACGCTGTCTATAAAAATCAATGATAGCACCCAGGTGTTCCAGATCATTATTTGTTAAGCCCTTCACCGTATTAAACGTGGGCCATGGCATGGTTTTACTGTAGAAACAGATGGCATTTCCAAATTGCTGAATCTCAATTCCTTCTGGATTAGAGTCCCGACCTTGTATAGCAAGCATCCGATCTGTCATATAATCGATTTCAGAGATTTCAATTTCTTCAATTAAATCTATAGATGGAATTAATGTATTCATTTTTTACCTCCAATAAATGTAGGGAGATCTGTTTTAATTCCCAACAAAATACTTCATAACGTTTGTCTATACGTTACAATGGTTAGATGCTCCCACTCCCTATACAGCTGCTCTTTAGAGAGTATCTTCCACGGGTTGAATATCGTCTGCCCATCCTTATTGAAATATAATTCTTCTCCCAGATGATAGGCTGCATGTTGGATGATCCCATTCTCATCTGTCCAACTGACAACGTCCCCTTGATGTAGTTCGTCCGTTAGTAACTCCTTGTAGTGATACTGTTTTAATTTCTCAAGAAACGTTTTTTGGTGTACCCATTCATAGATAAACCATTCCTGTTTCCCTTTGGAGATTGCAAACAAAACTGCTGCGAGGCAATTTGCACCTTGGGAACTAGCAAACGAATTGGCATATGGTTTTAGGAAATCAGGTAGCGACTCAGGTAGCTTTTCACATTCCCCTTGATCCCACCATTCGTAAACCAATGTCGTAAGGATCTGTTCTTTACAGGATTTGTCCAGCTTTTCCCACATGGATCGTTGAAGGATAACATGTCCATCAATCAAATAGCTTGCAGGGATTTCCGCCAAATCATGTACCAATGTAACGGGGAAAACAAGCCCTCTTCCACTTTGCACTTGTGCATTTAATAAAAATCGTTTCTTATCTTCAGGAATGGTTTCGATCCATTCTTTATCCGCAATGATTACATAATCGATGTTCTTTATATTCCAGTACTCATAACCATTCACATAATTCACTTGCCTATATGTGCTGTGGTTATAGAGCTCCTCTTTTGGCATTAATAGCACATCCGTAAAGTCAATTTCATCATCAAGATGTTCTTTTGATAGGAAAAACAAATCTTTTTCCGGTACATAACAATCCATCCATGATAGTAAAACTTGTTTACCCGGTTTAATTTTCAATATGTACTCCTCCGCATTGGATGAAATTTATTCTTTCACCTTATTTTTCACTACTCCGTAGTAAATCAGATCCTCATACCGGTCTTCTTTCTTGACATGATCCACCAGTACTCCTTCTTTTATCATGCCAATCTTCTGTATAACTTTTCCGGATGCCGGGTTAGAAGCAAAGTGCCGCGCGTATACCTTATGATATTTTTTCACATCAAAAGCGAAGTCTAACATGGCTTTAGCAGCTTCCGTTGCATAACCTTTTCCCCAAAACGGCTGACCCACCCAATAAGATAACTCACCGTTATCGTAACGTTGTTGATTAGATAGTGCTATTGCCCCGTATAAATCACCTGTTTCCCTATCACAAATAGCAAATTCATAACATTTATCCGCATTAAAATTTTCATTATGGTGCTCTATCCAAGACAAGGCACACTCTAATGTATATGGGTAGGGTAATGTGAGTGTGCTCTTATAAATGTGGTAGTCATTACATAGTCTGGTAACGGTTTCAGCATCTGCTTTCGTAAATAATCTTAACAGTAACCTCTCTGTGGTCATCGTTATATTGAGATTGTCGTACACCATGCTATCCCACCTTATTTTAGTCAAATGGATCATTATAGCTTCATTGTGGTTGATATCTGGCTTATTTCAATTGGAGCTTATATACCATCTCACCATCCTGATTTTCCAATTCCTGATCAATAAATCCTATCTTCTCATATAAGGCTCTTGCATGTGCATTACTTTTTTCTACAGTTAGTGAGATGATTTGACATTGTGGATGCTTTTCCTGAATACTTTCCAGTATCATATAAAGTGATTGACTTCCTAATCCTTTTCCTTGATAGTCCTTATCTATTTGAAATCCTCCAATCCAATAATTATCAGTACTTGCTGGTGTGTACGATAAATAGAAAAAACCGAAAGCTTTATCGCCTTCACGCAAAAGATATGGATCAAAAGCTGCATCCCACGGCTTCACGTAGGCATATGCTAAAGATTCGATGACCGTCGGTACAAGATTTACTTGCGTTTCAAGTAAAGATATCGCGATCGCCTCTTCCCAATTCGTTTTATCGATTGGTTCTATAGTAATTGGGTTCATTCAAAAATCCCTTTCGTTTGCCGAATTATATTTCGTTGAAGTAGATTAATGAGTTACTTGAGTCCTTATTGTTTAGCTGTGATTTCAACTGTATCGATTACGTTATATTTTTTAAAATCATTTAAAATAGTTTGTGGTAAATAGTCATATAACTCTGATCTGGTTGCCCACATATACTCGCTATGTTCTTCTGAAAGTATAACTCGGTCATCTATTGCTCTGCACAAATATGTCAGTAATACGATCTGTCTATGCGGATCCGTAAAAAAAGTAGCAGCAAATAGTAATTTCTCAACACTCACTTTAAGCCCAGCTTCTTCTTTCACTTCACGAATCAAAGCTCCTTCTAGTTCTTCTCCAAAATCGATCTTTCCACCAACGGTTTCCCAGCTCCCAGCGGCAACTTCATCTGCAGCTGAACGTTTTAATATCAATACCCTGCCTTTATTTTCAATAACTCCCTTAACCACAACAACGATGTTGTTTTTCAAGATACCTTCACCCATATGTTATTCAGAGAACTCAACTAAAATGGGATGAGTGCTCTCATCCAATGCTTTGTGAATTCTCTCCTTGAAATTCCCCCAGGTTATCATTTCATTGGCTTGTTCTAATGTAAAGAAACCAACCTCATCACTTTCAATACTTGTAGTTAGAGTTCCTCCAATCGGTTTTCCAGTGAATATATTGTTACATACTCCCCGCGTAGTATTCTGATATAGGCCACAAAACTTAATAAGTTCAATATCAATGCCAGTCTCTTCCTTTACCTCTCGAATAGCAGCTTGTGTGATGGTCTCGCCTTCTTCCACACAGCCTTGAGGCATTTCCCAGCCTCTCCGTCCCTTCATAAGTAAGATTTCATCGTTCTCATTAAGGACAATCACACTTGCAGACACAATAAATTTCATTTAAAGTCCCTCTTCTCATGTTTTGAATTTGATAGCCCCATATCTAAAATTCTCTCTCTACCTCTCTACTGTCCAATATCTTTGTGGTTTATAGTTCCTTTTGAAGCATTACTTCCTCCGTTATAGCATAGTTCGATTTTCCGTATGTCCTTATGGCTATTTCATTTTCTTGGCCTGTCAGGATCTTTACACTTGTAACACCACGTGATCTGAGTTTATCCTCTATAAAAGCAATTAACAACGTTGCCAATCCTCTTCTCCGGGCAACTTCGGTAATATACATTTCTGTGATCTCTCCCTGGAGTTCACGATAACAAAAAGATTTAAAATATTGAGCACAAGCAAATCCCACTGCCTGATCGTCAATGACAGCTATAGCAATCAACTCATCAGATAAAGCAAGGCTATCTTTTACTTCCTCTATGGATGTACCAACTCCATTAAAAGCATCATTGAGCTTCAGAAGGTCCTCTGCATCATTTGCGTTCGCCCATCGTATATGAATGTTCTTTTCTGTCATCACATGACCTCCAATAAAATCAGTTAACAGGAATTAAGGATTCGGAAAAGTTTCTTTCAAGAAACTAATCGATTGATTGATCAACGCCTTTAATACATCTTCATTGATATCTGCAACTTTATTGATGTATACACATGCTTTTCCTGTCGTATGTTTTCCAAAGTCCTTTAATAGATTCTCTCGCTCTGCATCACCTATCGCAAAATACAAACTGATTTTTGCTTTTCGAGGAGAAAAGCCCACCAATGGTGCATCTCCTTCGTGGCCAGATTCATATTTATAATGATAAGCGCCGAATCCAATAATACTCGGTCCCCATATCTTTGCTTTATACCCTGTTGTTTCAGTGAAAATATCCAAAAGTTGATACGCGTCTTCACGCTTTTTGGGATTCTCAACACTTTCAATAAATTCAATGACGCTGTTGTCTGTTTCTTTTGTTTTAAGTTTGTACATTTGATAAAATCCCCCTTCATGTCTTCCGTAGCTTTAACGCAGGAAAAAGACTTAATATCAGACCAACAATCAGAAAAAATATCCATTGTTCGTAACTAATGATTCGAATCAGTTCCCAAAGGTCTGCTGGTCCTGAATTTGGTCCATCACGGTATGGATAGGCAAAAATAGCTGGTATTATTCCAAGGGATATGAAAACGATCCCAATAATCAAAGAAAGAAAATAAAGAACTCTCCTCATAGTCATCACTCCCTCAAAAAATCAGGAAGTCTTATCATGAACCGTTCCGTATTTCTATTAAATTGATATTGTTCATATAATTCATGTGCATCCAATGTTCCAAGTAACCCCATTAAGTCTTTAAAACGATCCGATTGTGTTATCACTTCAATTAGTTTCTTACCAAGTCCTTGGCCCCTATAATCCTCATGAATAATAACATCACACAGCCAATACATTGTCGCATCATCTGTGACAACCCTTGCAAAACCCACTTGAATTTCTTCCTTATACATCCCAAAACATATTGAAGAATGGATGGACTTCTCAATTTTTTCATCGGATCTCGCATTGGCCCAATAGCTTCTAGATAAGAAACCCTTTACCGCATGGATATCCATAAGTTCTTTGTTATCACTGATAAGATATTCTCCATATATAAAATCCATCAATCCAGCTCCTCTCAATATCCTTGATGCTTCAAGTAGTACTTAATTCCAGCACGATCAATATCGGAAAAATCTAATGGGTTCTCCATAAATAAATTATTTAGTTCCTTAATATCAATCCATTGAATTTCTATTGTTTCGTCACCAGCTTCTAACAAATCTCCACTTGCCTTACATCTAAAATAATATCCAACAGAATCAATTGGTCCCTTAATGGTTTGATAAGCAGCGAATGGTCTAAGACATTCCACTTCAAATTCAGGATTTATTCCAGTTGTATCAATTCTTGTTTCAGTTCCTTCAATTTCATAAACATCTAATCCAGTTTCTTCTTTAACCTCTCTTACCAGAGCTTGGATCAACGATTCAAACGGTTCAATTCTACCTCCAGGAAGTTCAAACTGAAAAGAAGAATCCGTCTTTGTTCTTCTTTGTATGACAATCTCTGTTGCTTCATTACCAGATCTTTCAATGATCGCTCTTGAATTAACATAGAACATGCAACCAGTCCTTTATTAGTTTCAAATTTTCTTTATAACTCAAGGGACTTTCTAAGCCGTACCTAAATCATAAGTTTTTCATAAATCACAATTGTCATTTTGTCGTTAATTTGTTTCGTATCTCCCTTCTGTCTATATCCTAATTTCTCATAAAGGTAACAATTCCTCTGCTCTTCTGAGATTGTAGCCAACTCCCATATTCCCGCATCGCTATACCTATCTTCAATCATTGAAAATACTTTTTGTGCAATCCCTCTCCCTTGGTAGTCGGGTAAAATAAATACAGGGCTTACTCGATAGATTTTATTTTCCTTTTTTACTATTCTAATGGCCCCCACAGGAATATTCGCTTGTCTTATTAGGTAATAATCTGTATAGCTTTGATTTATTCGATCTGCTATTTGTTCTACCGTTTGATTTGCTGGGTTTGTTTCATAGTCTTTATATTTATTTAATAGAGGCATGAATGCTTTTATTTGCATTTCGTGAATGATTGAAGCTTCTTTAAGACCTGCTTTGGATAATGAGATTTCCATTTCATATCATCCTCCCGTTATTGAAATTTGTGTTCTTCTTCTATGTTAGTTCCCAACATTACACGTATAATATGCGGTTTCGTTCTTCTTGAATGCATTCTAAATCTCTAACTTCATTTGTATAGTTATTATTTTTTGTTCATCTAAATCCGTTATTCGCATATCAATGGGTTTAAATCCTTGCTTGTGATAAAATGCTAGTCCTCTTGAATTCGTGCTATGACATGATAATAATAAGTGTTTAACTTTATAAATCGATTTCGCCTTCATTATCATCGTTTTCAACAAATAATTAGCAGCACCTTTTCCTCTAAAATCCTTCGATACAATAACGTTGCCTAACCAACATACATCATCTTTATAGTCATATAAATTGGCATAAGCTATAACTTGACCTGACTCCTCATCAACAATAACTGTAGGTTCGTATCGACTCTCAAGAAGTTTTAACATCTGGTCTGGCGTTAAAGGATATTTAAACCGAGGACTAATATAAAACAATTCTTCCTTTGACTGAGGAAAAGAACTTATATTTTTTAAGTCTTCATTCATTAGAGATCTATAAGAATAGATAGATACCATCTCCTTTTTTGGGTTAGACATTTTTTATTGCATTCTGTTGATATCAATCGTATTGCCAAACTAGCTTTCCTTTCCTTATTTTGGCTGCATATATGATTTGACCAGTGTGATAGTGAATTTCTCTTACCATTGCTATCATTAGATTCAAAACAGTTGTTTCATTATTTACTTGACTGAATGTTAGAGGGGGACGATTAATGAAAGGTTGAGATAACAACAAATTTGGGTTGGAACTGAGGTGTTCGAGATATTGAATGATTCCTTAGTCATGTTATAGGCTTCTTCTATCGACAATTTAAGCCCATATTCAAACTCCTTATCCCTGTCTCTTGAATCAGCAATATCATAAAATATCGTTTCTATTCTTGAGTGAACACAACCTCTTATATGGGCAACCAGATTGGCAATACTATTACTTTCTTTATTTGGTGACCATGTGATATCTTCTTAATTACTTCTAATTCAATTTCCATGAGCACACTCCAGTCTATGAAATTTATCTAATCTACCAATTAATTACTGAAAAAGTGTTTTCTTTAACTCATTGCATCCTTGCGCTGATTTTCTATAACGTTGTTGTCCTCACGAACCCGAGAAACTTAAGTAAGTTCAACAAACGGATCGATTACAACCACTTCCAATTATTCCCTATAACACTCCTCAAACTCCTGCCAGAGCTGGAGGTACAAATGCCCTGATAAGGGACTATTTTGTTATAAGCAGCTACTACTATCTTCAAGATTTTAATTATGTGTTTGCTCATCTAACCATCTCTTTGATTCTTCTAACATGCTTAAAGTAATATGATGATTTACTTTGGAGTACTCAACAAATTGTACTGATTTATTTATTTCATTGTTCTGTTCAATGACCTTCATAAAATACTTCTGACTATCAATTGGAATAGTTGTATCTTCTGTTCCATGTAAAATAAGCATCGCTTTATTCTTCATATTTCCTGTTAATTTAGCCGGATCTAGCTTTAGGATTGTATTCTTATCCATAGAAGTCCAAGGTGTCCTTCCATCTCTTTCACAAATGAGTTCTTCAAACCTTTCCCAAGCGCATGAACCGTTCATTATTATTGCAGATTTGATACTTATGTGATTTGAATAAACACCTGCAGCTGCAAAACCGCCAGTAGAATTACCGACAACTCCCACTATCTTGTCATATAGGGTTAATTCAGAAATAAGATCTCCAGCTTCTTCAACTGTCTGAATAACGACATTCCAAAAATGTTTTTGTATTTCTTTAGGATCAAAATAGTTAAGCGCCCCTCTGGTACCGTGATATGGAATCTCAGGTAGGATAACTGTGTATCCCCAATCAGAAATCAATGAACCAAAGAAAATGTAATCCTTAATGTTTGAAACCCATCCATGATATAAAATGAGTATCCCTTTAGAGTGACAGTTAGGCTTAATCCATAAACAAGGGATCCCAGCAATTAGTTGTTCAGAACAATTATCCATAAGCTCTCCATTATTCTTTATGAATATATATTAAAGAAATCGCAATAATTCTATTATCCTACAAAATTGGTTTCCAATGTCCATTCCAATCTTCTTAGCCATTCATCCGTTTGCATTTTTTCTCATTTGATCTTATATTTCACGAGACATTACTTATTCTTCATCAATATAATTTAAAACGTTATCCAAATACATCTCTATAGATTGTGACGAATCAACAAGCAAACATTTAATATCATTAGGTCTCTTACTATCATTAATATTATTTCTAAACTCTTCTTCAGATGTACCCGAAATCTGGCTCATCATTCGTTCTCGATGTTGTAATCTTTTACTTATTTCCTGATAGTCATTCAGGTAACATTCAACGTACTTATATTTAGCATTATACTTCTTACTCAATGATGAACCTCTTTCAATCATCTCAGAATAAAAGCATGGACTATCGAATATTACGTCATAGCTTTGGGAGAGATAAAACTCTATCAGGGCCCAATCAACATTATATGAAGTCATACCTAAAACTTTTAATTCTAAATTCCGATCCCCCATGGACTTCAATATGGAGGACTTTGAGATATCATGATCAATAATTATGGCACCCGTTATTTTAGCTATCCGTCTTGAAAGAGTGGACTTACCCGAACCAGGAAATCCCGACATTTGGAGAAAAAACATTGATGAACCCACCTTTCCCTACGAAATATCCAATTCATATTTAACTTGCGTATTGCTGTGCCCTTCTATGGTTTCAGTCATCTCTTCTATTTCTTTAAATCCACTTTTCTCATAGAATGCTCTTCCTATATGATTCTCTTTCCCTACCCAAGCAAACAGTTTATTTATTGGCTTTAAATCTTGAGTGAATTTCTGAATGAATTCTTTGCCTATTCCCATTTTGTGATATTCAGGTCGTATATAGATTCTTAGTAATTCATATTCTTCTTCTTGGACTTGACTTGTTTGAGCATATCCAACGACTTTGCCATTAAATTCTGCTATTAAAAAACTCCGATGGGCACTTTGAAGATCTCTATCGACAGATCGACTTAAATTCTCATCTGAATATGCTCTACTTAGAAAATTTTGTATGTATTCTTCGGAGTATATGCCTTTATAAGTATAATTCCATGTTTCTTGAGCTATGGATTGAATGTGTGGGATATCCTCATTTGAAACAAATCTAATTGTAACCATCTGTTTATCCTTCTTTCGTTTAGTTATTAATGAACTTTATAGTCTTTCTTAAGAAATGCATAAATGGCATTATTAACAAATCGATTCTTCCAATAAAAATTTTCCTTCAATATTCCTTCTTCTCTGAAGCCAATTTCCTCAAGTACCTTTCTTGACCCCACATTCTCTGGCTCTACAAATGCTTCAATTCGGTTTAAGCCAAGCGTATTAAATCCATATTCAATTACCTTTTCAACTACCTCGGTCATAAAACCTTGATGCCAATATTCTGGTGATAGTTCATATCCAATGACAGCCTTATAATGATTTTTCATCCAACCATGAAAGCCACATGTTCCGATTACTTTGTTTTCCGACTGGAAAGTGATTCCCCAACGAATGGCTTGTCCTGTTTCAAATCTTTCATTCCATCTTTGAATTAAATCTTCTGCTTGTTTAATATTTGTAAAACTCTCCACATCATAAAACTTCGTAACCTCATCCAATGAAAAGCATTGAAATATATCCGTGGAATCATTCTGTGTTAGTTCTCTTAATACAAGTCTTTTTGTTTCTAATTCGGGAAACTGCGACATTTTAGTTCTCCTTAATGGTTTAAGTAGTTTCACTCAGCGTCTCTAGGATTCAAATAAAGATAAATCCATAGAAACTAGGCATTCATCATGTCCCTTTAATCAGGAAATTATATGCACTAAGTACTAACCCATATTATTACATATATGAAGTAAATCAAGCAAAAAAAAAGCAGATGGTCTCTCATCTGCCCTGAAATATGGAGAAAGCCATGCAGCTGATGTAAAATTCCCCCCTTGCTTTTGATCTTAATTTTCCTCAACTGCCAGTCTCCAGTCGTTACATCGTATGGTTGTCCCAACAGGATATTCAAAATCACACTCACCAATATACGAAAATCCCAGCTTGCGACAAATGGCATTCGAAGCGGGATTCTTGGTTTTAGGAAAAGCATGAATGAATTTATGTTTCTTCTTTTCAGAATGGATAGAAGCTATGGCCTTGGCTGTTGCTTCTGTCGCTATTCCTCTACTTTGATATTCCGATAAAACACTCCATCCTATCTCGTAAATAGATTCTTCTTTCCACGTCTGATCCCAGTACCCTACACTACCCACGACTTCAAGATGCGGAAGCAAAAGGATCTTATACATTTTTCCTGTTCCATTTTGGGCGATTTCATAATAGCGCTTATGACGAGCTAGGATTTTCTCCTCAGTCTCTGGTCCTCCGAAATGTACTGTCATTTCTGGCGAATTTAATTGGCGAAGCAAACCTAGATCTTCTTCGTCCCAAAGTTCAATTCTTACCTCTGGCGCATTCTTTTGTTCCATCTTGTCACTCACCTCTCTGTTTTTATTTGTAATCAAATTTAGAGGAAGAGATTTACTATTCTTAGTTCAATTGTACCGGAACATATATTCTTATCCAGTAAAAAATTTATCATTATCATTTAAGATGGAATAACTGATATCATTTAAGCCAAGTTCACGGTTTATAGATCTTCTATGTACTTACAGACCAAATCCCCAAATGTTTTGATGTCCTCAAGGTAGTCGTACCCTAACGGATTTTGTCCAGTCTGATTATACATTCTTACCGCTACAGTTTTACACTTAGGAATGACAAGACAGGCACATCCAGTGGCCCCCAGAGACTGAAAAGAACCGTGTGGAAGTTTATCACCTAATTCTGTAAAAGACCGCGGCTCATCTTGCACAAACCAAAAAAAACCGTTTCTCGGCAATTGTTGTTCCAGATCAGGAGGACTAATAATAGTGGTTGTTTGCTCGAATATTTCTTTAGGAAGTATCTGCTTCCCGTTTATAGCTCCCTTATTCAAATGGAGATAACCCCAATATGCCAGTTCCTTTGTGCTCATAAATAAGTTGGCTTGGTTACCTTGATCATCCTTATAGTGCTCATTAAGCCATACTAATTTTTCATTATTTTCCTTTCTCCATCCTGTTTGGCTAAAGCCCATAGGTGAGAACAAACGCTCTGTGAGTAATTGTGATAAAGGGATTTTATATAATTTCCGAATAATCTCAATTAGCAGATTAACACCAATATTATTGTACTTCCAGTCAGTCCCCTGAAGAAACAATCTATTATCCAGATCACTTAAACCATGAGTATGGGTTAACAAATGTCGTATTGTTATATGTCTTAGTGCGTCCCTATCTACCTCATTCAAGTAGTCCACAACAAGATCATCTATACTTCTGACCTTACCTTCAAGTAATGCGAGACTAATAGCAAATCCTAAAAATGTTTTTCGAACTGAAGCAACATTAAATTGTGATTCCTCATCAACTAATCGACTACGTTTAGAATTGCCATGTACTCCTGAATACCATTCATTCACGATACGATCATTATGAATAATATATGTCGCAGCAGCGGTAGCAGATATTTTATTCTTTACCTGTGAGACATAATCATTCAGTTCAATGAATGCTTTATTATTTGATATTTTTAGGTTAAACAATGAAAGGGGCACCTTCTTCACTATGTTTTTTATTGTTGTTGTTTTTTCTTCATGAAGTTTTCAAGTTCTTCCCTTGTCTTTGGGTGTAATATTACACTTTCAGATGTCATCATTCTTTCTGGTAAATTAGTTTCTTTAACTTTACGCCCCCATTTTCTTGAGAAAGCCCGCCAGTCACATACCATTTCTATCAAATATTTCTTTGGCATTGGTAAGGCTTCTCTAGTATTTTTATTTACTATCCAATATTCCCAGTGGTGCTTATTATGATTTTGATGGTGCAGCCACGCATTCTTCCATCTCAGCTCGGTATTCTCGTCCTTCTGATTTGAATAGAATTTACGTGCATATGGAAAAAATTCGTGAGGAGAGAATTTAGACATGTCATGGATTATCCCTTGAAGATATAATCCTTCTTGCCAACATTCGATTAGAACGTTTAATTTATGATCCAAAACATAAAGAAAATACCGCCAATATACTAGGAGTATAGCGACCATCCCCTTCGGCTTTATAATTTCTTACTCAATTCCAATCAATTCTCACAACCTTCTCATATTCTCATATTCAATAATACTCCTTAAATCTCTTTATCCACCAATCTCTCTTCATTAAATACTCGGATTTAATTGGCATGATTATAAATTGTTCATTTACTTCAATGGGTTCGTTTAAACCTGTATACACTAAATCGACATCTAACCTAAATGGCTTAATTTTTCTTCCGACTTGGCTTTCGAATTCTTGCACAAAAGCTAAGAGATCTGGTTTAGCTTCCCAATAATGCATTGCAATCTGACCGCCAGCAGGCATGTTCCACCATTTAATGAATGACGGCCACATCTTAATAAGAACAGCCTTTAAGTCTTCTTCTCTAATCATTGAAAAATGAGGAGGATCTATAATTAAATTTTGGTGATTTCCCCTTTTCCGCTCCCCCTTTTTAGAAATGCTCTGATTCCATAGCTCCTTCCATTGTTCTTTAAATTTTTCATTACTTTGCTCAACATTTAAAAATTGGCTATTTGGCCAAACACCTTCTTCGAACTCATCTGTTAATAATCCACATGCACTAGCCACAAACATCAGAAAATTCAAGTCATATTCTCCTGAAATACAAATGGTCCAAGAATTGTTCATTTAATTCACTCCTTTCAAACAACATTTAAGCTCACTATTATTTTTATAGCTATTTTCCTAAACATTATTTAGAAAGGATCGGCATATATTCCCCATCAAAATGAAATTGATAGCTGTCATCTATACGCATATATCCGTAAATACAGTGCCCTCTATCCTTGTAACGAACGCTGGAGAAGTTTTCATTGTCTTTGTTACCCTCTGCAACCAATAATTGGTTTCCCTCACATGCCAATACAATTCCAATATGATCATGAGAATTATCAGATAGAAGCTTATCAAAAATGACAATATCACCACGCTTTGGTATAAAACCATGATACCCATCTTGATATAAAAAATTCGTTTCAGGTAGCTTAGCCCAATCCAACCACGCACCAACCCCAGCTAATCGATAACTGTGATTCGGGTAGCGAATAGGGAGTATGATGCCAGCCTTCATGCAGCAATGATAGACAAATGCGGCACACCAATTCGCTTCCAATACTTTATAGATATCCGAGTCCGGCCAGTACTTGCATATTTGTCGAAAGTTTTCATCCTCCGAAATCCCCATAACTTCTTGAATCGCAAGCGCTTCCGCAATTTCAGCCAATCTAAGACGTCTATCTTCAGTTCCTTTGTTTATCGTTCTTCTATTAATCTTGCACTTCACCTCTACCTGTTCTATCGGAATCCCTAATTCAACAAAACCTTTTTGTAGTCTATATATCTCAACTTTAGAAAAATGATCCCCTGGATTCTGAACATACCTCTCTATAAGTATCGCGTCTTTAATAATTTCTTCATATGGTCCATGGACCCGATGTTTATCTTTTTGATAAAAGATCGATCGAAGAATGACCGATAACTCTTCGTCGGTAAAGATTTGGGTGCTGCGCAAAATCGGTCTTACCGTATCTGCACTATTAGGACCAGGAAAGTATTTGATTCCGGTTTTATAGTAATAAAAACCATGCAGCAATCCCGCAATCGCAGCAATTTCCGAATTTTGTTCTCTTCTTATAGCAAGCAATATAGCGAAGCTAGAAACTCCGAAAAGATTAACCAATGCTTCCTCTTTCTTGGAGGTATTCTCTGTAGTATGTAGTGTTTCAAGAACAAGAGCACGAACAAGTTCAACCCGTTTAAGCTTTTTCTCAGAAATCAAACTTTCGCCTCCTATCACTAAATTAGGTTTAAATGCTCTTATCTTAAGGCTGCGTCGCGTTCGTCAGACATTGAACGACAAGGGGCATAAGTCCCGAAGTAAGAATTTAATTTTAGATGATGTCACCTGCTTATTAAAAAAGCACTATTCATCAATGCTTTATGTATTCATACGACTTGTATCCCCGATGCGAGAACATAAATTATATGCTGATGCCTTCTTTATTGAAATTTCTATATATCTCTTTTATTTGTTCTTCATATTGTTTTCTATGGAATACGAAGGGCTTTAAATTTGAATAATCCCAATATCCTCCTGCTGAATCTTCATTTCTATAAGGCTGTTCAAAATCACTCCAAACAATAATTTCATCACTTACCGATATCTTTATCAATAAAGGCCAGCATCCTGGCTCTCCGCAATCACAACCTAATATTTGAGTTTTTCCATCATAGTTGAAAAGATCATTTTCATTAAGCTCTCCAAAAAAATGTTCATCAATATCTTTATAAAAATTTATATTCAGACCGTCATAGTTGCCTGCTATTTTAGGATCAAACTGAACTTCATATCTCTTTATAATTTCAATTAAATTCTCATTATTTATATATATATTTAAAACCTTGATATTTGTTTCTTCTTGCGATGGTTCAATTTTAAAGTGAATTAAATTCATTCATAACAACCCCAATACGGTATTAATTAGCTCTACAGCAATTGCATATAACGTTCCCAATATTCAAGACGTCTGACCCTCTCCACGAAACCCTTCCAGCAGACCAAGGCTCCGATGGAGCCGCTGCTTGATTGTGATGTTATACGACGGAATTTCTTTTTGAATCTATCTTCGCTATATATCTTCTCCAGGCACATATTCAATCAGATCAGATAACTTGCAGTTAAATGTATCGCATAACTTGAATAAAGTTTCTAATTTAGTTGTTTCTATATTGGTTTCCCGGTATAACTTATTGATTGAATTCCTACTTAAGCCGGATTTCGCCATCAATTCTGTTATATCATCGATTCGATGTTCTGCCATGAGTTCTCTTATATTGCACTTGATTACGGTCATCTTTTCCCCTCCATAATTCCATCTTATCTCCCATATCAGCAATCATCAATGAAAAGAGAACTAATAACTCTATAAAGTTAAAAATTCACCTTGTAATTAACTCTTTAAGGTTATATAATAACTCTATAGAGTTAATTAGGAGGAGTGTCAATGGTTAATACATTAGATTCACTAGTAGAACCACTTATAAGAATACGTCTGGAATTACTCTACACTGAACTATCAGAACATAATAAAGAGTACAGTCAGCTTTCTTCAGAAACGGATCAATTTTTCAGAACGCTTCGTGAAGCTTTACCCGATCAACTTCAACATACCATCTTTCTTTACGAAGACGCTCAAATTTCTCTCCACTCCATCCTAGAAAGAAGTATCTACATACAAGGTTTCAAAGATGCTCTCCAACTTTATTGTGAGTTACAAAACTCTAGCATTTAGAGGGTCTTCGGACCCTCTTTTGTTTTACACTTAATTATGTGTATAACTTTCTGATATTTATGAACCTTAAATGCTTAAAAATCGTATCCGCGAGGTGCTTTGCCACTTAGACCGGCAAGGTTGTCTTCCTGATCAATCTTCATCCAGACCTAAAAGCGTCATTGATGCTGCCTAAACTTTCTAAATTCTCTAATTCTTATAATGCATTACAATTTGCTTTGTCCGTTTAAATCCTGACAATTCGTAAAAACCATCCAAATCCTCTGTACAAAACAAACTAATAACATCAATATCTTTCATTTCATCTAAAAGTCTTTTGACCATTAGTTCTCCTATTCCTTTATTTCTGTACGTACTTAATACAACAACATCTTCTACATAAGCCCGATATATTCCATCTGAAATAGACCTACAGAAACCAACCAATATATCATCTTTCCAAGCTCCAACTGCAACACCACTAACAAGTAGCTGTAATATTCCATTCTCATCTCGGTTAGGCCACCAACCAGCATCTTGATAAAGACCCATTAGTTCAGATTGTAGAATCGGTTTCTCTGTAAGTAATTTTAACGTTACCATCAATAACCCCCAAAGATAATTTTTTGGATCTATCATATAATATTCCTCATTCATAGGCTCCGACATAGTCGGATAAGTTCAAATTACTTACCAGTTCTTAATGACCCAATTTTGAATTTGTTTTGCTACTTCTTCTGGTGGAAGACTTGTTGTATCAATTGTCGGCATTGGGGGATTAAAAGCTTGACCAGCATTCTGTATTAACCATCCGGCAAATTTTCTATGATCTTCAATTGCACTTTCTTCCCACCCTCTTGCCTTCAATCGTGCTTCACGTGTCAAATCATCACAATGCAAGTTTATATAAAAGATCTTATCAAACTTATCTTTATGATCTGCTGATTCGATATTTTCAGGAACCATCGTTCCACATAGAACCGTACCACGACCACTTAAAGAAATACTATAAGCAATTCTCAACCAATTAGCTTTGGCAATTTGCCAATCAACATTATTAATAATATCCATATCAAACACATCAAAGCTGGGAAGTAGATTGCGAATCAGAGAACAAATAGTCGTTTTTCCTGTTCCACTTGCACCGGTCACTATAAACAAAGGTAACTTCTTCATTGAATTTCCGCCTTTACGATTTAAGATAGTTTACAATTGACACCATACAATATTCCTGTATTCTTTATCCCAATGGTTTGTCTGATGAAATACCTCTTCGAAATTCATCCCACAGAACTAAGCTCCAATGAAGCCGCTGCTTGAATGTTATGTTATACAGCCCTCAACCTTTATCGCCCGTAATCTTACCTTCGTATCTTGCCAAATATAATCCGTATAATATATTTTTCTCATGATTAACCTCCATAACTAATTTTTTTATCTTTTGTATTCGTTTTCAAAGTTTTCTTGCTTTAATAACGAAGGTTACAGGAAACATCTTCGCTCTTTTTACCAGATCATTATTTTCATCATGCAGTTGGATTATTTCCTGATCGGTTTCTTCAATCATTTGTTCAATACCAAACCCTGCTTTCGCTAACGCATTTATATAGGTTGATAGTTTACGTTCAGACAAAGTTAGCTTGCCTTGACAAAAATAGGAGCTACGGAATACCAAGATTCATCAAAATAAGACTTGTTAAAAGCCAATCTATTATTTTCATTAACAACACATTTGTGAATTGGATGAGACCAACTGAAAATAAATATGCCATCTTTTTTTAAATATGAAGCGATCCGACAAAAAGTTCCTTCAAGGTCTGTTGTCCAGCCTATGGCGTAAATCGAATAAACAAAGTCAAAATAATCCACGGGGAGGTCACATTCTTCTTCCATGGGAGAACAGATCAATTTAGCTGAAAGACCACACGTTGTCAGATGTTGCTTCGCCTTTTCAATTTGATTTTCTGATATATCCATCCCCCATAGTTCAGCTGCCTTACGCTCTCCCTGATATTGCAATGATTGGCCATCTCCACAGCCTATCTCTAACATCTTTTTTCCTGAGACATCGCCAAAAAGTTGGCATTTTTCCTCTGTTACAAATGCTCCATAAAAAGGAAGCACGATTGCTCTTAAAAAGTCATTTCCTTTTGTATCCCAATAGGAGCTGTTTGTTTCATAAACACGATGTTTATTCATCCTGTGGTCTCCTCAGTATAATTTTGTTCGTTGCTCATTAGTTTACCTAATGGCTCTTTGTAATCGCTCTTGCTTTTGATTATCTATAATGGTTCAACTCCTAAAACGTTTGCTTTAATGACTTATAACGTAATGACTTCATGAACCTTCACCAACTTAAAGGCCAAATGACTCGATGCCTGAACATGGTGTTATCTGATGTACACGTTGCGAAGGGATACTAAAAGAAGCTATATCAGATGTTATGCCAATAGAACGTATAATGAGAATGCTGTTGAAAGCCTATTGACTTGTAAAAAGCACTATCCGAAATAACATATGCCTTTTCTGCACCTAAGGAGCGGCCTCTTTTTAAGGCCTCTAAAACTACTGCTTTTCCAAGTCCCTTCTGCCGATACTCCGGAATTGTGCATACAGGTTCAACATAAACATAATCCGTTTTTGGACTATACCATAAGCCACAATACGCAACATATTCCCCATCTTCATTTTCAGCAACAATATGTAAGAATGAATTCATATGTCTTGCTGACAACATTCTTTTATTCTTACCCATGTTGATTTCATCAACAGGCACAGAACCTTCGTGGTCAAAGCCCTTCCATAGTAATTCCTGATACTTCAATAAATCATGTTTAACATCCATATTTTTTACTATTATTCCTTCAGGAATTACATAATCAAGGCTAACATTCTCTAGTGCAAGTTCAAGTATGTTTTCAGTCAGATCATTCTCCACAAATTTTTTACTGCGTAACAAATTTAAAGTGTGAGTATCCTTGTCATTCACCGCAATCCCAAGACCTTTATCATTACTGAAAGTAGTAGCGGTATATTCTAATATATCTTCTTCTAATTCTTCAAACCCTTGTTTCGTAGCAAAAAATGCTTCACCAAAATAGTGGTCATAGGTAGCTAGACCTACTAACTCGTCATTACAATACCACAAGCCAATCTTATCCATTAAGTCTCTATTGAATTCAGGATGATAAAACATCCACTCCCACCTTGCCCAGTTCCAATTGATATGCCTACGGTCATCTTTTGATAATTCAATCAAAAAATCGCAAACTTGTTCATAATAAGAATCATCGAAATTTCTAAAAATAATCTTCATTTCAATCCCCCATATAATATAATTTTTTTACGTCACAATAAAATACTAATGCACCTTATAAACGTTAAATAAATGTGTAAATATGTTGTTGGGTAGAGCCTTCTTCCTGAGTTACTCACGCTTCTTGTAAAGTTCTTTACCGTTATTATCGAATATTATTAAGTTCCCTACTTCATTAATTTGAGTGTTAGGAATCAAATACCCCTTCTTTTCCGTAATCCCTCTTGAATAGGACTTACCATCAGTATAAGTAATTAAAATACGATCAGCTCCAGAGCTTAAAATATCGTTATTAACTATGACTGCTACATATGGGTTACCGTCTCCTACAGTCATAGTATCTGAATAATTTATTCCCCACGAAGATTTTTGCTCATATAGCTTCCCATGTTGATCTGAATTAAGAGTAATTAATGAATCCTCGAGCAAAATGATTGCTGAGTCCTTAATCCAAGCACTATCTTGTACATCTAAACTATGACTATTTACATAATCAGTGATTTGTTCATTGGTTGGGGCGTTATATATTAGCTCATTCTTGTTACATCCCATTAATACGGTTGATATGAATAATATAATCGCTATACATTTTTTCATTTTTCGCTCCTTATATATCCGACATTTCACATAACACTCCTATATTAACGATGTCCGACGAAGTCGAATGTGTTTACTGAGCCTGCTCCCTTGAAATCCATCGAGTAGACTAAGGCTCCGTAAAGAGCCGCTGCGTGAACATCGTGTTATCTGATTGATCGGATCGCTTCCTTGAATAAAGACAGGACGTCAGTCGGCATGATTTTTATAATTCACTTTGACCAAAATATCATCTCCCGTTATTTAAACAGGCTACCTTATATCGGTAGCCTGTCCATTTTAAATATCAGATTAACAAAGGAAGCTCATATCATAATTCAAAATGCTCCCGAATTAATCTGAATTGTTCTTCGACACCCAAGTCAGGTGTTCTTTCAAGCGTTTTGATATTATGATTAACGCAGGCATTTCTAATTTCATGGGAAAATTTCACCATAGTTTTGTTGCCATGTTTAATCGTTTCCGCTGGATTTGATATAAGGTTAATAACGTCCAAAATCATCTTATGATCTTCTCTAAAGTAATATAGCCTTTCTATTTCTTCATCAGATGTATAAAGACACATCATTCTTTCTTTAGGAATAAAGGGTAGGATGTGTTCTGGCATTATTCCTAAATCGATAATGATTGGTTTATCCGTTGGCATTTGCAATAAATCAATAACGAAAAATTCCATCATCTCTTCAACGATTTCACAAAGCCACCGAAATATCACATCAGTGGGCCTATTAAACCACTCCTCCCAATTTAAACCGGGATGGGGATATTGAAGAGCTGGGTATTCAGTTGGACTAGTGAATGGTCTATACTTCAAGACATCATCGCTCAACGTTTGAAACCCTAAATCTGCAACAAATTTCTTTGTCATCGTTGTCTTCCCCGCGCAACAACCACCATTCAACCAATACACATGCTTTAATTGTTCTTTTAAATAATGTTCATTTATTTTCATTTTAATCCTCCTCAATTTTTAATATTGAGGGAGATTACGGATTCTTATCGGTTTTTTATAACCATAAAACCACATAATAAAATCCTCCTTTTCTTATTTATACCTAAATAGTATTCGGCAAATTATAGTTTACTCCTTCATTTACCATTAATCTGTCCCTTAGATTAGTCGCGATACGTGGATGTATTGTTATAGAATACCTCAGACTTCATAGAATCACTACAAATTGTACTTTACTTTTATATACTTCATATTCAATATTCCCATATCGACTGATGTCTCTAAGTACCCAATGATCTGCTCAAAAGTAAAAACATTAAGGGTTTCAATCAAAATTTCTTTGTCATAATCCAAATCGGCAAGTACACATGGCACAAACTTTTTGACATCTGCAGATTTAACTTCATCTAAATCCGGTAGTGTTGGAATATGATTGAGCCTGCTTCTTAATTCCTCTTCATATCCATAATGTTCAAGCAACTTCCCATTCAATAATCTAAAGTCGTTATGATACTGTTTATATAATCCCTCATTAGCTTCCATTCTGTTTCTTAACCAAGGTAAATTAAAACCTTTCAACCATATATCATCGGCAATTAGATGTGTGAAATAACCCAGAACATAAAGGTCTTCTGCCCGTGATCGATACTTATGTAAAAATCCTTTATAGTCTACGTTCCTTGAATAATCCTGAATTTCACCAGCAAAAAAATGTGATGAATCTTTTGTTGTAACAGCATCCGGTGCAATATTTCCAAGTAAAAAAGGCGTCTTATCTACTATAGATAAGGAATTTGCAATTCTATTCCCCACAATCAGATGCATTATTCTTGAACCCATACTTCTTCCTTCCCTTCAATCAAAGTTTGAAGTGTGTTTGCCTGACTCTACTTCCTTGAATTCATCTTTTCGATCATTATTTTTGGAATACTGATGTGATAATCATTTCAGCACATTCTTCCGGCGTATTCAAACTCGTATCGACTGAAAAGCTATAGCGAATGTGTTCCGACATTATTTTGTTTTGCTCATCGGATTGATCTTCTCTTCTGTCACCACGTTCTATATTTCGCTTACGACAAAGATCTAACGGGCAGTACACCTCAACGATATCCAAAGGATATCCATCAAATATATCTTGGACTTTATCATAATGCGGCTTTAATTCCGGTCTTTCAACAAGTATCCCATCGATTAAAACATTCTTTCCATGATCCGAAAATAATTTTGCTGTATGATACATTAAAATGATCGCTTCACTTAAATACTTCCAGTAGTCTGTTTGCAAATGTTTATCACCAATCGTATTTTCAAAAAGATCATTGGCCACAACATAAAAGAAGGGTTCAGCGTAATTTTGCATCGCTTCTACGATTGAAGTTTTACCTGAACTGGTTACGCCATTCAAAAATATAATTTTACCTTTATCCATTTTCTCATCTTCCTTTGCACGAGTTATATTTAAAGTGTCTATGTTTCTTCGGATTGCTAAATATCTAGAACTGTACCTCTTTTAATTTCATTTTTTATGAACTGTGATTCAACCAGTATTTCCAGTAAAATTAGTTGCTCCAATCATCAATCGATTTACCATATCGAACGAGTACATGCCACATGTATTTTAATTCCTGGAGCACTTCTTCATAGTTACCCCTGTCGGACCAGAGATCCGGATTGCGTTTCAAATCGTTGACAGCATTCCCGATCACACTTGCGTCGATGTTACCATTTCTTGCAATTCGCTTGGCTAATGAGGGCATAGTTGGACCCCTAAAATCAGGTGGCACATCCTCTGAACGCATTACAAACCCCATATGCCAAAACAGTTCAATGGAATATTTGATACAGATTTGCTCTAAATAGTTCCCTATATCCGTTCCTTTGAACGATGGATCAGCAACCAGAACTTCCACATCATCTTCAAGACGTATCTCTCCATGAACTTGAGTTTCGATAAAATGGTTAAGATTCCGATATGGAACCAGTTTTGATGGATCCTTTAACGGACGTTCCAGATTATACAACTGCTCTATCAATTTTTGAGGAGTAAGATCCTTTTCTCCAATAGCATAATCCCGAAAGAAAGCATCCGTAAAAAGCGCAGATAAGATATCGTCTAATTCCTCATATGTGCCCTTTTCCTTCGGATCATCTTGAGAGCCACCGTAAGTGAATGTACAGCGATGTGAAGCATTCGGTTTTAAAAGGAAATAACAAGAGCCGAATCGTGGAGACGGTCCATCCGGATGAAACAACAAATGAAGAGCACCATACTTTGGCCGTTCAGAGTTGGCTGCACCCTCTAACTGATATGCTCCGCCAAATAGTTTTTCCTCCCAAAGATCCCTCGGACCACCTGAATAAGCCGATACACTGCCATTGGATATGAGAGTCTCGAACTGACTTTTATAGATCCCTTGCTCAAATAAGGATTGAGCCACACTTTTCATATCCACAACCGGACGGTCAGGATGAAAATGCAAAGCCACTCTTGCATGGGATTTAATCTTCCGAACTGCTTCTTCAAAGGTATTCCAAGGAATATTGGATAACTGAAAAATTTCTTTGAGTGATGCTTGAGCTTCTCTTTTTTGGGATCTCGCGTAGTTACTTATGTATTCAATTGCTGCGTGTTGAGATCTTGTAAGTTGTCTGTTGTTCGACACAAGAAACACCACCCTTTCTAAAATGGAGATCTCAATATACTCTATCTATATTTTTTTTTGACTAGCTTAGAATTGCCTGTAGTAAACTGTCCAATGGGATACACCTTCTTCAACAGTCAGAAATCAAGCTATCTACGCCCGAAAAGATTAAAGGAGCATATGGGACGCAACAGGAAAACGATGATATACTCTGGTTCATTTTTCTCCAAACTCACTATCATTGCTTGTTTGTAAAAAGGGTTGAACAATTAATTTATAAGTCTTAGCGGAGGTATGAGCGCGAAGCGGTTAGGTGGTGCAGGGTTGTCTGCTGAATCTGCAACCTCGATATTCCTCTGCAGACCAAAGGGGCGAATCCCCCGTAGATACGATGTTTATAATAGATTGTACTTCCATAATTAATGTTCTTGTACGTTTTGTTAGACGGTTAAGTCTATGAATAATAGCCACCTGCTAATAAATAAGTTCTTGTTTCTTTATAGTGTTTATAGATCTTACTAAATGCCCTGTTTGCTTTATGCTGATAATCTCCATCACTTATGCATGGATTAATTACTTTCACAACTTGCGTCATATTCGTATCACCTGGAGTCTCACCAGATATTAATTTTTCTAAATCTAGTTCAAATATCCCCTCAAAATTTTCTGCACAATCCCCGTACACATATATTGCAGTGGTATCATTGATTTTAAGTAATTTGAATTCAATACAGAACCCCATAGAATTACCATCTTTCTTTGAATTTATTATTACTTATCTTTATTATTTGCCCTGTACGTTTTGTTAATGTCAGTATTAATTCTTGATCTATTTCATATTTGTTGATTTCATTAATTGGTATTCTTATTTTTCGTTTTTTTCCATTAGCCCTTAACACTTTTATGATCTCATTATCTGTTTCTACAATTATTACTTTCATCACTTTTGTTTCCTTAGTAATCAAATCAATTATCATTAAAAGTGAATAGTATAATAATCCAGAAGTGAAAATTAGAAAAAATAGTACAAAGCCAATCCGATCGTTATAAATATTGATTATTAATTGAGTCCCAGATGTAATCGTAAATACGATGGATGAGATAAGTAACCAATGAATTGATTTTTTAAATGTTTTCATCTCTACCTCTTTCATTGGATTGGACTTTGGTAGTTTCGTCTAACGTTTTTGTATTCATGGCGTCAGCCCGCAGCATGAATACTC
>NZ_BCNM01000011.1 GCF_001514495.1 Paenibacillus pabuli NBRC 13638 | reverse complement strand
TGGTACTATGCCGCTTAATCCTGCGCCTGTGGCACCTGTAATTCCCGTAGGTCCGGCGCCTGCAAGCAATGTATAATCAGGTGATGAACCCAGAGTTCCAGTTGGTGACGCCACATTCGTAATATAAGTACTGCCGTTAAATGTTACGACTTGGCCCGCTGGGTATGTCGGAGCTATGGCCGGATTAAATGGAACTACTCCATCCAATCCTATGCCTGTTGCCCCTGTAGTCCCAGCACCTGCAAGCAAAGTATAGTCTGGAAAACTACCTGGTGTTCCGGTTGGCGATGCTACATTTGTAATGTAGGTACTACCGCCAAATGTTACAATTTGTCCTGCTGGATATGCCGGTGCAAGCGTCGGATCAAACGAAACCGAGCCCGTTAAACCCGTCCCCGTTGCCCCGGTTGTTCCGCCTGCCAAAAATAACGTGTAGTCTGGGGAACTTCCCGGTACACCCGTGGGTCCATTTGCATTTACAACATAGAGACTACCATTATACGAAACCACTTGATCTTGCACATAGCCAGGTGCCTGAGCTGAATCAAAAATGGAAATATCATTCAGTCCAACTCCTGGAGCCCCCTCTGACCCTGGTACTCCCTGTGGTCCTACCGGCCCTACTGGCCCTACTGGTCCCGCTGGGCCGGCTACTCCTCCTGGTCCAGAAGGGCCTGGCACCCCGGGTACACCCGGAACACCAGGTACTCCCGGTGGACCTGGAGGGCCAGGGGTTCCGGATGTACCAAATGAACTTGTGGCACGACTTAACGATATGGATATGGATCGGATCAATCCGACCAGTTTATCTTTTTCGGCAGGAGGAACTTCCAGAAGTAATGTCACGCTTAATAGATCATCTAGTAGATTTTGTAAATTACCCGCCAAATTGATGACTGCTACAGGTACAACTTCAGAACCTGCAATGGTGAGTTCCAGCACAGATTGCAGTTCCGCTTTCACGCCAGGACGGAAACTGGTGGTATTAAAGAAATGGAGTAAATTCCGTAGACTGTTTTGTAAAGCTAAAATATTGGCAGCAGTAGGCTGGCTGACTGCTGCCGGAATAGTCACAGCGAGAGAGTTCAAAATAGACTGAAACTGCTCCACTTCACTGGATGTTATTGGAATAAATGGCGATCCCGCTCGAAACGATCTTCCTTCCAGAAAAGCCTTAATATTAACCCGTTTTCTTTCATCAGGCATGCGTAATCCAATCCCCCTTTTACTTCCTTGTTTTTCAAGCTTATGTTATATAGGAGGCAAAATTATCTTGGACACTTTTTTATGCAAATAAAAAGTGACTTCTCATGTTCCACGTTGAACAAGATTAAACGGTACTGTTCAACAAAAAAAGCACCCTCAACAGGAGGGTGCTTTCGCACTTTTTGTATGAAATCGGGCTATTTCGAGGAATCCACAGGAAATTGTAAGATAAACTCCGTACCTTCACCAAGTACACTGTTTACGTTAATGGTGCCGTGATGGGCATCCACAATATTTTTCACAATCGCAAGACCCAGTCCTGTACCGACACTTTCACCTCGAACACGAGCCTTATCCGCTTTGTAGAACCGTTCAAAGATGAATGGCAGATCCGAAGACGGTATGCCCACCCCTTCATCTTTTACAATCACTTTAGCTGCCGGTGTACGCATATCTGTTAAGAGCTCTGCCGATATGACAACATGTTTTCCCGATGGTGTGTGCCGGAATGCATTATCCAGCAAATTCGTAAACACCTGTTCAAGCCGATCTTCATCGGCCTGGTGAAGTTCAATGGAAGACTGTCTGCATTCAAACTGAAGATGAATATCCTGTTCCTTAGAGCGAACGGAGAACTTCCTGTATACCCGTTCCAGCAGCTCAACCAGATCAACTTCCTTTACGGCCATATCCGTATGTCCCGCTTCCATTCGGGCAAGATCAAGCAGATCCTTAACCAACCTGCCCATACGTAAAGACTCATCATGAATAACTTGGATTAACTCTTCGCTTTCTTCTGGAGAAGCCGCCATTCCATCCAAAAGAGCCTCACTGTATCCTTGCATCATGGATAGGGGAGTTCGTATTTCGTGAGATACGTTTGCGACAAAATCACGCCGCATTTTCTCCAATCGTACCTCTTCCGTTACATCACGAAGCACAGCTACAGCACCACGTACGACACTATCCGCGTATAAAGGTGCCATCTGAACAGACCAGACGCCCTGTTGCACATGAACGTTAGAGTTCTGATCCCTGCCTTGTTCCATGACCGCTTTGAATAACGGAACGAGCGGTTCGGGTACTTCCCGTAAGGAGCTAGCCGAGTTGTCCGATTCTTTTCCTTCACCCATCTGCGCCCAGTCAAGATCACACCATGCCTGCATCATTTTCTCCCCAGGAGGATTGGTTAGAATCACTTTACCCTCACCGTCGAATGTAACTACTGCATCCGTCATGCTTCTGAGAACACTCGCCAAATGTTCCTTCTCATGGTTAAGGTTGCGGATATTATCCTCCAACTGTGCAGCCATGTGATTAAATGTATTTCCCAATTCACCGATCTCATCACTTGTCACAAGGGAGAGACGTGTACCGTAATTCCCTTTACGTATGGCATTTGCTGCCTGGATTAACTGCTGCATCGGTTGCGTAATTTTCGTAAAAAGAAACAACGCAAAGAAGGTCGTCAGACTGAAACCGATTATACAAACATATGTGAATAAACGTTTGATATCTCTAGACTCAGATTCAGCAAAATTCGTATCAATATACGGCAGCAAAAAAAGACCCAGCGCTATGAGTACACAGCCCACAAGGCAAATAATGGTGATCCATAACTTCCCAACCAGCGATCTCCAGAAATTGAAACTATTTCGGTACTTCCAGTTTATAACCCACACCCCACACTGTCGTAATCATCGCCGCTGATTCTGGCGATACTTTGTTCAATTTCTCACGAAGACGCTTCACGTGTGTATCCACAGTCCGAAGATCACCAAAGAATTCATAATTCCATACATCCTTGAGCAGTTCTTCCCGGGAGAAAACTTTGTCCGGTGATGTCGCAAGGTAATGCAACAGTTCATATTCCTTAGGCGTAAGACTGATCTCTTCCCCACCCGCAGTCACCCGGTGAGCGTCATGTTCAATGACCAAATGTGGGAATACAATATTGTTACTCGAATTACTCTCTTTCGAAAGATAGGCTGTCGCTGAAGATCGGCGCAAAATCGCCTTCACCCGGTAAATGACTTCACGCGGACTGAATGGCTTAACTACATAATCATCTGCGCCAACTTCGAAGCCCTGAACCCGGTTAATTTCTTCGCCTTTTGCAGTAAGCATCAACACCGGCGTTGATTTTACCTGACGCAGACGTGTACATACTTCAACTCCGTCCATCCCTGGTAACATTACATCAAGCAAAATCAAACCATAGTCACCCGCAGTTGCTTTACGCAGCGCAGTTTCCCCGTCTTCTGCTTCATCAATTTCATAACCTTCTTTTTCGAGATACATTTTCAAAAGTCGGCGGATTCTCTCCTCGTCATCCACAACCAGTATACGGTTCTCATGTTCAGCCATTTCACTCCAGCCCCTTTGCAATAACTCCTCATCACTTCTATTATGTTCGATCTGGCGAACAATATTTGAAAGCCCCTATTGAAAGAAGGGGCTTTCACATACGTTTCATGGATTTCTCTCCGGAACTTTACGAAAACAAAACTTCCTATCCTAGTCTGCCCCGGCGTAAGAATGCAACCCTGCAATGATTAAATTGACACCCACGAGCGTAAACATAACGACCAAGAATCCAAGCACAGCCAGCCAAGCAGACTTGCGGCCCTGCCAGCCTCTGGACAAACGCAAATGCAGGTAGACACTATAATATAACCATGTTATCAGTGCCCACACTTCTTTGGGATCCCAGCCCCAGAAGCGGCTCCAGGCAATCTGGGCCCAAATCATGGCAAAAATTAATGCACCCAACGTAAATATAGGGAAACCGATAGCAATTGCACGATAGCTAATTTCATCCAGATCATCGGCATCAATACCATCCAGCATCGGTTGTAGTGCTTGTCCAAGCGGTTTTCTTACAATTAAACGAATAAGACCGTACAGAATAAGACCTACAATCAACGACCAGACTACTGTATTTAGTTTACGCCCGGCATTAACTCCATTCATCCAGGAAGGCGTTTCAAGTAAAGGTTCCTTCATGCCAAGAAACGGTTTGATACTCTCCACTTCGCTATTATAAGGTGCGAAAATGGGAGGCATGCGATAAACCACTTTCTCTATTGTACTATTTTCCTGTACCTCTGTGTCAATGCTAGTGGTTTTCTGTACAAAAACCGCCTCATATCCGGAAGCACGGAAAGCAAATACAATGCCGATAAAACCGACAACGACCACAATGGTAATCATCGTAAATTCGACCCATCCACGCTGGCGTCTGGAGGATTTGTCCTTGCCGCTAAAGTCGACAGTACGCAACAAATACATGAATCCGGCTGCAAAACCGACAGCGAAGAATGCTTCTCCAAAAGCGGCCAAAGTCACGTGAATCTTGAGCCAAATCGACTGCAAAGCAGGAATCAGCGGCTGCACTTCCTGAGGAAATACAGCGGCATATGCCATAATAATGATGGTAAGAGGCAATGCGAACAATCCAAGCAAGGATTTACGATAAATGGCGTAAACTACAATAAAAGCCACCATAATCATCATGGATAGAAAGCTCATAAACTCATACATATTACTTACAGGTATATGGCCTGCACCTGCCCAGCGTGTACCAAAAAAGATAAGATGTGCAGCCAATGCAACAGTTGAAGCGATAAAAGCCCGCTTTCCCCAACGCTCTACATGAGCCTGAGGATCGCGATTACTCCATTTCTTTCCCATAACGGCAACGCCATATAACATAAATGCAGCACAATATAGAAAAAAAGATACGATAAATGCGTCGCTGCTGAAATCCAATAAACTCATGCTTGGTTCCCCCCGTTATCCAACGACTTCTCATCCACTTCAACATTCAACTGTTTTAACACAGCTGCAACTTCACGTCTGAAGCCAAACCAGTTTTTATTGGTATGTCCGCCCAAGGTAAGCTGTCCGCCATCAATCCGAATCCAAATGCGTCGATGGTGCCAGTAAAAGCCCATAACCAGACCCAACATGACAATTCCTGCCCCAACCCACACAAAAGGCATGGCTTTATCAATACGGATATTGAGGTAACTTACGGATTGAATGATGTCAACCTTGTCCATACTGTCCACTTCCAACTGGAGAGGAATTTCTCCTCCATTCAGCTGTTTGTTAATTTCGTCCTGCTGAAAACGCTGTTTATCTATCTGCTTCGCAAAATATAAGTACTGCATTCCCTCTTTAGGTAAATCGGGCCCCTTGATGTTAAACAGAAAGGCAGGCGCATTCGGTGAAGGAGACTTCGATTTGGGCTCTCCATTTTCATCCAGACCAAAATCCATATATTTTTCTTTCACTGTCAGACGATAAGCTCCAGCTTCGAACGTTCGCTGCGTATCCACCATATCAATTTGGAGCGAACCGTACTTCTCACCCGTCTTGGTATTGACCAGATCAGGTGTTACCGAACGGATCGTTGGCGTCAGGTCATAATCAAACTGATACGCTTTCAATCCGTTGTAATTCAATGGATGGTTCACTTGAACGTCATGCCTGGCCACCTCAGACAATTGGGGTTTCTTTGAAGGGTCTGAACAATCTGCGGTACATTCGTACAAAACCACTTTGGTTTCGAACAGTTTTGGAACCGTTTTGTTCAAGTTACGAAATTGTTCAGGCACTTCATCTTCGGTGTAAAACTCTACGTTGAACTGTTCATTTTTTAGATACATGGAAGTATTCGGGATTTTCTTGATCTCCCCTTCAGGAAAAGCGACATGCTCATCCAGATTGAGGCCAGGGAGTCCACGCGCAAGTACTGCCAGCAGAAAAATAATCAGTCCGATATGGATAACGTACGGCCCCCAGCGACTGAATCGCTGTTTTTCGGCCAGCAATGCAGCACCCTCGGTGTGCACACGATATCTTTTCTTTTTAAGCGGAGTAACCGCTTTCTTGATCCAGTCTTCTGGTGCCTCTTCAATGGGGCCTTGGTACACCAGACGCTGGCGTGTAAGGAACTGCATGTGTTTCTGTATTTTTTGTTTATTCAGTGCTTTGTATAATGGAAGTACCCGGTCAAGACTGCAAATGACTAGCGAAGCACCGATCAGCACCAGCAGCAAAATAAACCACCATGACTCATATGTATGGGACAGACCCAGCAGATAATAGATATGACCCAACTGACCGTATGTGTCCTTGTAATAAACGGATGGATCAATATTCAGAAACGTACTTTCTTGTGGATAGATCGTGCCGAGCATGGAACCAACAAGCGTTAATACAATCATGTATACCGCAATTTTGACCGATGAAAAAAAGTTCCATATGCGGTCGATCATTTTGGGATTACTACGCTGCGAACGCCGTGCCATACCATCATAGCGCATTTCAAGCACTTCATCCGATTTAACCTCAGACTCCAGCAACGGTTTGCCGCATGCTTCACACAGCACGGTGCCTACCGGATTCTGGTGCCCGCACTCACACTTCGTATTCTGAAACACGACTAGACCTCCTGTCAGGGCTGCTTCGCCAGTTGTGAAATTTGAGCGTCAAGTGTGTCCAAGTCAAGTTGACCGATATGAATGGTGGAGATTTTACCCGTGTCGGAGACAAAAAATGTGGTTGGCATTGGAGATATGCCGAAATCCCGGATCGAATTTTTGTCACGGTCAAGCATAATAGGAAACGTTACGCCCACCTGCTGCACAAAATTTTCAACGGTCATCTGGTCTTCCCCTACATTGATACCAACAAATTGCACACCCTTGTCCTTCCATTTGTCCGCTTGCGCTTGAAGTGCAGGCATCTCTTTGACACAAGGCTCACACCATGTTCCCCAGAAGTTGATCACCATGGCTTTGCCTTTGTACTCCTCAGACGTATGAACTTGACCATCCAGGCTCAGCAGTTCGAAAGAAGGAGCTTTGTCTCCTTCTTTCGGTTTGCCATTCGAGCCGGATACCGATGTAGTAATCGCATATCCGCCCAACACCAGGATCAACAACAAAATAACGATTTGCACCGCTCTTCTTGATTTCCCCATGTGCTGCTCCCCTTTTAAGTAACTATCATTCGGATATAACGGTCTCGGACAACTGTGAACATCCTATGAACAATTATAGCGAATTTCGTCACAAAACTGCGGCGGTTTTATGAAGATTATGTGTCCTCACATTACCTTTTTTTCATTTTTTTGGCGGGTTCTGATTTGGCGAGGGTAATTAGGTTGTTAACTTCCTCTTTGGTCAGATTGCGTGTGAGCCCACGTTTCAGGTTTTGCAGCAAAATACCACCGAACGAGATCCGTTTCAGACGTGTTACCGGATGATTAATCGCCTCAAACATACGTCTGACCTGACGGTTACGCCCTTCGTAAATCGTGATGGAAATAACAGCTTCATTCCCTGCCGTATCCACATCCTTGTACTCGACCTCTGCCGGAGCTGTCATCCCGTCATCCAGCATAATGCCTGTCTTTAATTTCTCCAAGGCAGTACCATGCGGAACCCCTTTAACGGTTGCCAGATACGTCTTCGGTACGTGATGCTTCGGATGCGTCAGCAAATGAGCAAATTCCCCATCATTGGTCAGAATCAGCAAGCCTTCCGTGTCATAATCCAGACGACCAACAGGATAAACCCGCTCTTTGACACCTTTAAGATAGTCGGATACAATTTTCCGACCTTCCGGGTCTGAAGCACTTGTGATAACACCCTTCGGCTTGTTCAACATCATGTACACTTTCTTTTCACTGCGGATCGGTTTTCCATTAACCGTAATCATATCCTCTTCGGGGTTC
Source organism: Paenibacillus pabuli NBRC 13638 (assembly GCF_001514495.1). Classification (GTDB taxonomy): domain Bacteria; phylum Bacillota; class Bacilli; order Paenibacillales; family Paenibacillaceae; genus Paenibacillus; species Paenibacillus pabuli. The sequence goes on along the minus strand of NZ_BCNM01000011.1, from coordinate 243,454 downwards.
GCTTTCGTACCCAGTTCGGTTACGACCTCCCCGTTAACTTCCACTTTGCCGGACAGGATCAGTTCCTCGCTCTTGCGGCGGGATGCAATGCCTGCCTGAGCGATAATTTTTTGTAATCTTTCCATGTTTGTCATGTCACCTCACACTAATGATACCCATCAAGACCGGAAATCACAAGGATAATCCATCGATTTTGTAAACGCAGGGTCTGAAAATGCCTTTTGAACTGTGTTTAGTTATGAGTTCAGACCAAAAAGCTCACCTTCTCACTGCCTGTATGCAACAGGAAGCGTCAAGGTGAACCTTTCCCTTTCAATCCTATGTAACCACTAAAACAAATAAGCTTAACTGGCTACTTTACCGGCTACAACGACCTGTTTTTTGGCAGGTGCTGCGCTTTCTTTAATGAAGGATTGCAACGTTTTGGAAGTAATAAAATAAGTGCGTCCTCCGTATACAAAGGTCATCATGCCAATAACCCGGTTGTTCTGATCCAGAACTGGGCCACCTGAATTGCCCTGTGCCACTGATTTTACGATACTGCCGATCCCTTTCTTGCCTGGGACGTCCGAATCTTGCGAATTAAATACCCGGCTCTTGGCTACCGTATTGTAGGTTGAAGGAAACGGCTCGTCCAACAGCACGAGTTCCCCAGCAGGATTTTTGGGAAATCCGATCGTATAGACAATTTGGTTATCCTTTGCATCGGCGAAGGTCACGGGTTGTGCATCGATTGCTTTGTCCAGCTTGAGCAATGCCATATCCGTCACCGGATCTGTTTTGATGATTTTGGCCTTCACAGGCTTATCCAGTTGACCCGGGCTCGCTACAGTCAGTGTCCCTTTGTCCCCGTCAGACAGTTCAGCAATATCCTGAACGACATGATAGTTGGTGAGCACTTCATCCTTGGAGATCAGTATGGAGGTACCCACATCATAATATACTGTATCGGGTTCATCCTGCTTCTCCAGACGTACGTTCACAACGGGGAAAGAATCCGCTGAAACCGCCAGTTGAGCACGCAGTTGTTTATCGAAATACCCCGTAAAATGAATCGTATTAACGGCTTGAGCTGCGGCCAGCCCCGTCTGTCCTCCTAGCAACGCAATGGCAAGCATTCCTGACATTCCGAAGCGGAGCATTTGTTTCCAACTCTTTTGCACGGTTCCCACTCTCCTCCGCTATTATTCTAGCATAATTCATATATCGGTAGGAAAGGGCCGCTTTTTTATCCAAATACAATTAAACATATGACCAAGGCAGCAATGAAACCAACCACATCGGAAAACAACCCGACTTTGAGGGCATAGCGGCCATTTCGTATGCCTACGGCTCCAAAATAAACAGTCAATACATATAGAGTTGTATCCGTACTCCCTTGAATTGTGGAAGCCATGCGGCCAATCATAGAATCAGGACCATAAGTTTTGATCAGATCTGTCGTAAAGGCGAGTGAGCCTGTCCCGGTCAATGGACGTAAAATGCCAAGCGGCAATACTTCTCCCGGAACCCCCATCCAGGACACGAGTGGAGCGAACAGACTAATCACATAATCCAGTGCACCCGAAGCCCGGAATACACTAATCGCTACCATCATGCCCACCAGATGAGGAATAATGCTGATTGCCGTGGAAAATCCATCTTTGGCCCCATCAACAAAGGATTCGTAAACCGGTACCTTTTTGGTGAACGCATATAATGGAACAAACGCGATAATAACCGGAATGGCCCAGACGGAAATCCAGTTGATGAAGGTTAACAACGCTACTCATCCTTTCATAGCGGGATTGTCACTTTTATGTACTCGCGGCGGTCTGTGAAGTGCCCTGTTGCGGTACCAACGATCAGCTGCGATGGCTGCAAATGTCGCGACAATCGTTGCCATCAGCGTTGTCCCTACGATTTCCGTAGCATTTGCAGAATGATAATTGAGCCGTATGGCTATCAGGGTTGTTGGAATAATAGTGATACTCGCTGTATTCAACGCCAGTAAGGTACACATGGCAGGGGACGCTGTTTGTTTATCCGGATTCAACTCCTGCAGTTGCTGCATGGCTTTGATCCCCATTGGGGTGGCCGCATTGCCGAGGCCAAGCAGATTGGCACTCATATTGGATAAAATGTAGCCCATGGCTGGATGATTCCGCGGAACATCGGGGAACAAAAAGCCGACGACCGGACCCAGCAGCTTCGCAATCCGACCCAGCAATCCGGCGTCCTCAGCCATTTTCATCATCCCCATCCAGAATACAAGTACACTGATCAGCCCAAAACATACGGTTACTCCGGTTGCCGCTCCATCAAAAGCCGCCTGGGTAACGATTTCAATATTCCCCTGTGCTGCAGCAAAAGCAAATCCAGTTACGATCATGATAAGCCAGATCAGATTAATCAAAAGATAACCCTCCCCTCTTTATGGAGATAATAAATGGCTTAATACTGCACGCCATGCGGAAGCCCAGGTGGAAATTTCACCGATCCCACCCCATGTTGCGTCCTCTGTCTTCGGTTCCGGCGGAATATAACTCCCCTTGCGGTATACAGGGATGGAGCCCACAAGTTCTCCGTCAAGCTGCATATCAATTCTCCCAGCCAGTCCAAAAGAAGGATCTGTCGATTTGGCATCCCCTTCTGAGCCTTCCTGAACGCGATTTTCGAGTAGTATCAGCTTTTTCGTTAATGAGGATGTCTCACTCTTCGCCAAAGGATAGCTGAACCCCCGGCCTGTGACCACGTCCGTATTCTGTACAGGCTGTTCCTTTTTTGCAATTTCCACTAATGGGAAATTTTCAAAACCGAAATCCAGCATGCGAGCATGATCGTTCCAATCATCGCCGTCGTTCAGGGTTACCGCAGCAAGTTGTTGTCCATTTCGAGTAGCAGAGCTGACCAGACAGCGGAACGCCTTTTTGGTATATCCAGTCTTCACGCCATCGGCTCCCTCGTACAGCCGCAGCATTTTATTTTTGTTTTGCCAAAAGTACTCCCAGCTTTCATTCGGATTTGGAGCCGACTTGTTCTCCGTCGCTACAATTCGTTTGAAAACCGGATTCTTGAGCGCATACGCGGTTAAGCGTGCCAGATCATTGGCGGTGGAGTAATGACCGTCTGCGTCAAGTCCATGAGGATTCATAAAACGGGAATGGGTCAGACCGATTTGCTCTGCTTTTTTGTTCATTAAGAGTACAAATCCTTCTTCAGATCCACCGACATGTTCAGCAATTGCCGAGGCCGCATCGTTGCCTGACCGCAGCATTAAACCATATAGCATGTTTTCAAGCGTCATTTCTTCGCCCAGTTTGAGATAGAGAGAAGACCCTTCCTTGGCAAAAGCCGAAGAAGTCACTTTAACTTTGTCATCCAGTTTGCCATGTTCGATCGCTACAATCGCCGTCATGATTTTGGTCAAACTGGCAATTCGGAGTTCCTTATCCCCATCTTTGCTGTACAAAATCCGGCCCGACGTCACATCAATCAGAGCAGCGCTTTGCGCATGAGTTGAGGGCCCCGGTATGGTCCCTTGGGCTTCTGCAAGCCCAGATGAAGGAAACAGAAATAAAGGTACAAGCATACATGCCACAAATTTCATTAATTTTCGCATCGATTCATTCCTCCGGGTCACTTGGAATCTTGTACTAGCTTATGTCTGGACAACCCGAAGTATGTCCCAGTGTTAGAAAACAGCAAAAATCCCTTTCGCACTTTCACTGCGGAAGGGATTTTGACCGAATCTTTTAGCTGAACGTTGTAGGATTAGGTGTGACAGGTATGTCGGACTCCGCAGGCTGTGCTGTATTACGATTGCGGAGCATGTCCTGAATTCTGTCCATCACATAAGGTGTGGAATCGATCAGTTTCTCGAACAGATGCGTTGAATTGTCAAGCGGCACAATGTGAACGCCTTGTTTTCCAACCACCAGGAACGCAATAGGACGAATGGATACGCCGCCCCCACTACCGCCTCCAAATGGTGAAGCAACCGATGCAGAGCTGGCATGTTCAGTAGGGCTTCCAGCACTCGCTTTGCTGCTTCCTCCTTCATTAACGCGAAAATCACTGCCACCTGCAGCGAATCCGAATCCCACTTTACTGATTGGCAGAATGACAGTACCGTCAGGTGTTTCTACCGCATCGCCCACGATTGTATTGACATCCACCATGGCCTTGATATTTTCCATTGCGGTTTCCATTAAGCCTTGAATTGGATGATCTGACATTTAAATTCCCTCCAGTTTCATTTTAAGCTAGGTTTGGTCTAACCATATCATCCCCAAACTTGAAGGGAGTTATGTAAGTGAGCATTTCTCGAATCGCAGCCAACATGACGGGTCAAGAACTTGCAACATTCCGGTGCCGGTGGTTGGGCAACATTATACTCATCTTCGTGACTGTACACAGAGAGGACACCAACCTTCTATACATGTGATTTGCTGTTATGATCTTTCAGCTTTTGTTTACGTCTTCGTCTCTGCTCCTGCAAAAGTTTGAACCATGCTCGCCATCCTCCCTCTACCTGAAGCACACGAGTCATCAGTTTTATTCCCGCAATCAAAAGCGCTGTAATTCGAATTTTCATTTTCCAATCCAATTCGGTCTGAAACTTCATATCATCTTCCCACACCGGCACAACCTGCAGGACTGGCGTTCGTTCAAAATGGATTTGATAAGACAAATATCCAATAATGCTCGATTTGATACTCCATACCCAGCCAATGAGGATCGCCGTGTACGCTGCATCGCCGACACCCACGCGGGTAGACCAGGACATATGAGTCGTATGTACACGAGTGAGCGTTTGCTTAACCCAGAGCTTCAATGCATCTGTTGCCCGAAGCATAACTTTTACATCTTTTGCCCATTTTTTAACTTTTCGTTTGTTGACACGCTTGCTACTCTTGGCCTCTGCTCTTGAATGATTCATTCGCTGCTCCGTTTTCACCAGAAATCCTTCCTTCCAGTTACGAAAGACGATGCTGGGAATTTCATAGTTAATACGAACCATGCCATAGAGCAGACGAATCGTAATTTTGGCATAGTCATCATGATTTTGTTTACTGAATGTAAAATGCACATGAACATACGAGATGAGGACTGCGGCAAGCAGCAGTGCGATCAACAAGCCGATTCCTCCAAGCCAAACCCACACAGGCCTTACCTCCAAGCCCTCGATTCTTTTCTTGTCTAGTATGACACTCTATATAGGAAAAAATTCACGTCTGACCTGAAAATTCCATTCTAACTTCCAACATACAATTCAGCTATCCGAAAATAACAACAAAAAAACCGGCTCCCCTTCAGGGTACCGGTTATCAATCAGATCCATATTACGAATAAATGGAATCATCTTCTATGTTTAAATCTTGCATATCGTCCGTACTTTCATTGTCATCAAGATTTGTACGTTCCAGATCCAATTCCACAGGCTGCACGTCCAGCTTTTCAAAGAGCAACTGTGTCTCTTCCTCCAGATTTTCGGAATCTTCAAACAGCCCTGGCTCCGGCAGATCTTTGAGTGAAGCCAAACCAAAGTAATCCAGGAAAGATTTGGTAGTCCCGTATAGAATTGGGCGTCCAATCGCCTCAGCACGTCCCACTTCCTGAATCAGATCCTTGTTCACAAGCGTGTGGATGGCGCGTTCCGACTTCACTCCACGGATCTCCTCAATCTCTACCCGCGTGATCGGTTGACGATATGCTACAATCGCAAGTGTCTCTAGTGCGGCCTGGGATAGGGAGGTACGTGCAGGTGAGTATGCCAACTTCTCAAAATACGTCGCATGCTCCGGCAAGGTACCCAACTGCACAACCCCTGCAATTTTAAGAATTTGCACACCTCTCCCCTGATTGGCAAATTCAGCGATCATTTCCTCAATCGCGTCGGACACTAGCTCTATCCGCTGATCCACGATTTCGGCAATTTGTTTGATGCTCAGACCTTCTTCTCCGGACAAAAACAGCAGGCCTTCAATAATCGATTTCAATTTCGGAAAATCCATGATTCTTTGTTTCCCCTCTCCACTCCATAACAATATCCTCAAACATCCGTTCCTGATAGCAGACGATCTGTTTCATCTTCATCAGCTCCAGCACCGCCAGAAACGTGACAACAATCTCATGCCGATAGATCTGGTTATCCAACAGTTTTGAAAATAACAGTCTGCCTCCTGGCCCCATGCTTTCCAAAGCGCCGATGACATCACGGATGCGATCCTTAACCGATATTTCATCCCGATGGATCCGGGTAACAGTTGTCCGCTTCTCCGCCTTGCGCAGCGCCTTCTGGAAGGCAGCAATCAGATCCGAGGTATGTAATCCCTCCACCGGATTGGATTGTGCTTCTACGGGCATATACGGTCGCAAATCCTCGGGCTCTTTGGAAAAAATAAGGCTGCGTTCCCACTCCCGCTCATGTAAATGACGCGCAATTCCCTTGTATTTGCGATATTCAATCAGACGTGCAATCAACTCAGCACGTGGATCATAATCTTCTTCTTCCATATAAGCATAATCCTCAAAGTCCTCGATTACCGGTGGCTTGGGCAGTAAAAGTTTGCTCTTGATCGACAGAAGTGTTGCCGCCATTACCAGAAATTCACTCGTAATATCGAGCTCCAATTCCTGCATCGAATGCAGATACGCCATATATTGATCGGTAATATCGCTAATGGGAATATCCTGGATATGAATCTCTGCCTTATCGATCAAATGAAGCAGCAGATCCAAAGGCCCTTCAAAAGTCTCCAGTTTGTATGTCACTACCGTCACTAGACGAATCCTCCCGCCAGAAAAATAAAAACCCCCGCTAAGCCGCCGAATCCGGTCTCCCGTTTTCGTCTGCGCAGAGCAGGGCACTATATTAAATAAGCACTATTTTAGCTGTTTCGTCAAGTTCGCCATTTCAATAGCGGCAGTAGCTGCATCCCAGCCTTTGTTTCCTGCCTTTGTTCCGGCACGCTCAATGGCCTGTTCAATATTCTCTGTCGTAACCAGACCAAAGATGGTAGGTACGCCTGTTTTCAGGTTAATTGCCGCAACACCCTTAGCCATCTCATTGCACACATAATCATAATGCGTCGTTGAACCACGAATCACCGTACCGAGCGTAATGACAGCATCGTATTTTCCACTTTCGGCCATTTTTTGTGCAATCAACGGGATTTCAAATGCACCTGGAACCCAGGCTACATCCACTTCATTATCTTGCACACCGTGACGTTTGAACGCATCCAATGCTCCACTGAGTAATTTGCTTGTAATGAATTCGTTAAAGCGTCCTACAACCACTCCATATTTTAATCCTTCCGAAACTAAATGTCCTTCAAAAAAATGTGGCATTCAAGTCATCTCCCTAATTGTTTTATATGATGTACGCAGCTGATCTTCTGCACATTAGTTCACCCTGTTTACTTGTCAGAACAGCCACTCAGTTTTTTTCTTCATTCTGCTCGATATCATCAAACTTCAGCATATGGCCAAGTTTCGCCTGTTTCGTATGCAAATAGACCGTATTGTCCTCGTTCTCTTCCATCTGAATCGGTACACGTTCCACCACTTCAAGTCCGTAACCTTCAAGTCCTTTGATCTTGCGTGGGTTGTTGGTAAGTAACCTGATTTGACGAACACCAAGATCTTTAAGAATTTGGGCACCAATACCATAATCACGAAGATCGGCAGCAAATCCAAGCTTCAAATTGGCGTCTACGGTGTCCAGTCCTTCCTCTTGTAGTTTATAAGCTTTGAGCTTGTTGATCAGTCCAATGCCGCGTCCCTCCTGTCTCATGTAGAGCAGAACGCCATTGCCTTCTTCATGGATCTGTTTGAGGGCTGCATCGAACTGCGGACCACAGTCACAACGATGAGAATGGAATACATCACCTGTGAGACATTCGGAGTGCACGCGGACCAACACAGGCTTCGAGCCGTCAATTTCTCCTTTAACCAATGCTACATGCTCTTTGTTATCCACCGTATTGGTATAGGCTACCGCCTGGAATTCGCCAATATCAGTAGGCATACGTACAGCGACCTCGCGTTGAACGAGCTTTTCCTTTTCATTCCGGTAACGAATCATGTCCTGAATACTTATGAGCTTCAGATCATGTTTGCGGGCTATCTCCTGAAGATCTGGAAGTCTGGCCATCGTACCATCTTCCTTAATCACTTCACAGATTACGCCGGCCGGGTATGAGCCGCACATGATTGCGAGATCTACAGCCGCTTCCGTATGTCCGGCACGCCGCAGCACACCCCCGTCTTTTGCAATAAGCGGGAACATATGCCCAGGCTTGCGGAAATCTCCACTTTTGGCTTCTGGATCGATCAAGCCCTTCACTGTAATCGAACGTTCATGTGCCGAGATACCCGTTGTCGTATCCTTATGATCTACCGAAACGGTGAATGCCGTTCCATGAAAATCTGTATTTTGTTGAACCATTGGTTTCAAATTAAGTTCGTCCGCACGTTGCTGCGTAATGGGAACACATACCAGACCTCTACCTTCGGTAATCATGAAATTGATTACTTCCGGTGTAGCCTTTTCGGCCAAAGCGATAAAATCGCCTTCATTCTCCCGGTCCTCATCATCTACCACAATGACAGGTTTACCCCTCATTAAATCGTAGATCGCTTCTTCTATAGGGTTCAGAATGGATTGTTCTCCTGACATAGGTCCCCCTCCAGTTTCCATTTCAATTTATATTTAATCGATTCGTTAAGCAAATCCGTGATTCGCGAGGAAATCCTCACTGATACTTCTTGGCTTGCCTGCACCGCTCTCCTGATGGCCCTTACCGTAGTGCAGCAGATGATCCACATATTTGCCCAAAATATCACACTCAATATTGATGGTATCCCCTGTCTTTTTGACATTTAACACCGTTTCACCAATGGTATGTGGAATAATGGATACCGTGAATGCGGTCTGTGAAGTATGCACAACGGTCAGACTAATTCCGTCCAGGGTTACAGACCCTTTGGGTATCAGATATTTAAACAGCTGCGTATCATCAGGTTTGATCTCGAAAACAATCGCATTCTGGTCACGTGTTATGCCGCCAATGACGCCAGTGCCATCCACATGACCCTGAACAATATGTCCGCCAAAACGTCCCCCTGACAGCATGGCTCGCTCCAAATTGACTTTGCTGCCGGATTGCAATTGACTAAGATTGGTATGACGATAAGTCTCAGGCATTACATCAGCAGTAAAACCGCCGCCCTCCAGGGTTGTTGCTGTTAAGCATACCCCGTTTACAGCCACACTATCGCCAATCTTCAAGTCACTCATGATGGCGGAAGCTCCGATATTCAGGACCATCGCTTCGCCTTTGCGACCTATACGCCGGATCTGACCAACTTCTTCCACCAAACCGGTAAACATGCCACCGCCTCCTTTATCATTTCGTTAACCTAAATGTATCTATTCTGGCCAAACTGGAATTCCGCCAATGCTAATATTATCTCCAACTTGCTCAATTTCCAGCTGATGCAGTTGAATGGCCTGACTCATGCGCTCTACACCCTCGAAGCGGAAACTGCCTGGTGTGTCGTATCCTCCGACAATTTTAGGAGCAATAAACATGAGCAGTCGGTCTACCAACCGCGCTTCCAGCATAGCTCCATTCAGTGTGCCTCCACCTTCGAGCAGGATTGAACCAATCTCACGCTCACCGAGCTTACTAAGTGCACTCAGCAAATCTACACGCGGTCCAGGACCGCAACGTATAATTTCCACACCGTACGCTTCCAAACGCTCAGCTGCTTCAGCGCTCGCTTCATCCGTTGTAAGCACCCAAGTGGGTACAAGGCCATCCTTAACCATTTTGGAGCCTACAGGCAGACGCAGCTTGGAATCCACAACAATCCGCACCGGGCTGATGCCTTCCACCTGCAAACGAGTGGTCAACTCCGGATTGTCAGCAATTACAGTTTCCACTCCAACCATAATTCCTTGATGGCGATGGCGTAGAGCATGCACGATCTCACGTGCCGGCTCGTTAGAGATCCATTTGCTGTCACCGCTACGAGTAGCAATTTTGCCATCCAGAGTAGAGGCCGTCTTTAAAGTTACAAAGGGGAGACCTGTTGTAATGTATTTAATGAATTTTTCATTCATCCGTCTGCCTCGCTCACGCAGTACACCCACTTCAACTTCAATTCCATGTTGACGCAGCATGGTGATGCCTCTGCCGGAAACTTGCGGATTCGGATCTTCACAGCATACAATGACACGTTTCACTTTCTCGTGAATGAGACGTTCGCTGCAAGGGGGGGTCTTGCCATAGTGACTGCATGGTTCGAGTGTAACGTAGACTGTACTGCCTTCCGCTTCGCTGCCCGCCATATTCAGTGCATGTACCTCTGCATGGCCCGTCCCCCGTTTCAAGTGACTGCCCAGGCCTACAATACGGCCCTCCTTCACAACGACACAACCTACAACCGGATTAATTCCTGTCTGTCCTTGCGCCCGTTCTGCCATATCCAACGCCAGCGCCATATAAAATTCATCATTTATCATTTCCAATCCGTTCACCCCACGGTTAAAATCTTAGTAAACTGTATCGTCCTCCCTTCCAACAGAGAGGCATGTTCCATATCTAATAAAAAATCCCCGTCGAACAATCCGTTCGATGGGGATGATGAGAGACATGTGTCATCAGCAATACTATTGATACAGTGCCAACAACACGTCGCCCAAAACTTCATTTCAGGCAAGTGAAAGCAGACACATACCTTAATGAACTTCAATTACAGGTAAAGAGCTTCTATGATGTGGCATATGTATAAAGAAATGCCGGATGTAACCGGATTTCTCCCTGCACAGAAATGAATTCGTCAAAAACTGTACAGCAACACTACTGCGGAATGCGGCCGTAAGGACTGCATCCTCTCCTTCTCCCATCCAGACTATACTGTCGGTTCTGGAATTACACCAGATCAGCCATCTGCCACGGGCAGACGGGTCACGGACTTTGCACTTCGTGCTGGATTGACATCCTCACACGACTGCATCACCGCCGGTAGGGAATTACACCCTGCCCTGAAGGATTCGCTTTCGTTATTAATTGGATGTTAGCACTTTAACGCCAAAAAATCAATTGTTTTTTGTTCCTTTTTGTCACATACTAACTTTTAATAAGCTTAAGATCATAAAAAAACCGTCTCGCCAAAGCGAAACGGTTTGCAAACAGAACTACTGATTAAGCTTCTACAACTTCAACAGTCTCCATTTTGTCTTTGCCTTCAAAAGCATCCACGAACTCCATACCTTTGGTTACTTTACCGAAAACAGTATGTTGTCCATCCAAATGTGGCTGCGGTTGGTAGCAGATGTAGAACTGGCTTCCGCCTGTGTTACGGCCTGCATGTGCCATAGCCAATGTTCCGCGCTCATGTTTGTTCGGGTTGATCTCACAGTTGATTGTGTAGCCTGGGCCACCTGCACCTGTACCGTTAGGGCATCCGCCTTGAGCTACGAAGCCCGGGATAACACGGTGGAATACAAGACCATTGTAGAAACCGGAGTTTGCCAGCTTCTCAAAGTTTGCTACTGTGTTTGGAGCTTCTTGATCGAACAGGTCGATTAAAACTTCTCCGCCGTTTGCCATTTTGATTTTCGCTTGTTTCGCCATATGTAAATGACTCCTTTCGTATTGACCATCGTTAATGGTGCCAGAACGCATTGACCCTGGGCCAAGCTTTATAGCACTTTTCTTAGTGTACACCGAAAATGGATGGATCGCAAAATAATCAGCAAGTTTTTTTCAAAATCCAGCTCTAAAGATGCAAAAGAAGACAAAAAGGACTGATGCCTTTTTGTCTTCAGTATTTACAATTCAGCCATCGTTCCCGAATTAACGGATTACGGGCTGCTTAGCAATGCGCTCAGGAACGAGGTCATTCTGGATAATGTCCTGATACGTCTCTCGGCGTACCACAACATCCCCTTGACCGTCTTTGACAAAGACTACTGCCGGACGACGAATCCGGTTGTAGTTGCTTGCCATGGAGTAATTGTACGCGCCTGTGCAAGCTACTGCGAGCAGGTCGCCGCTTTGTACTTTAGGCAGATCCAGATCCCAGATCAGCATATCGCCGCTCTCACAGCATTTACCAGCAACTGATACCGTTTCCTGAGCAGCTTCATTCGCCCGATTGGCAAGTACTGCTTCATATTTGGATTCATACAGTGCCGGACGTGGATTATCGGTCATCCCGCCATCAACAGCCACGTATTTACGAACCCCTGGAATGTCTTTGCTTGTTCCAACCGTGTAGAGCGTTGTTCCCGCTTCACCTACGATGCTGCGGCCTGGCTCAACCCAGATCTCAGGCACAGCATAACCGATTTGGGCAAAATGATTTTTAACCGCATCCGTAATGGCTTTCACGTATTGTGCAACTTCAAGCGGAGTATCACCATCAATATAGCGAATTCCGAAGCCACCGCCCAGATTTACCACTTTGAAGGCTACGTTAAGACGTTCATAGACATCAGCTGCAAACTCAGCAACACGCTGAATTGCCATTTGGAAGCCTTCAACTTCAAAGATTTGCGATCCGATGTGTGAATGCACACCGAGTAAAACGAGGTTCGACTGCTTGGAAGCAAGTTCGATCGCATCGAACGCGGTTCCGTTCCCGATATCGAATCCAAATTTCGAATCCGTTTGTCCTGTGGAGATATATTCATGCGTATGCGCTTCAACACCAGGCGTCACACGCAGCAAAATGTTTACTTTACGATTTTTGTCTGCCGCTACCGCTTGCAGCAGGTGCAGTTCATTAAAGTTATCTACAACAAAGCAGCCAATCTCAGCATCCAGCGCCATTTCGATCTCTTCCAGCGTTTTGTTGTTGCCATGGAAGTGAATACGCTCTGCCGGGAATCCGGCTTGCAGTGCAGTGAACAATTCACCATCGGATACGACATCCAGTGAAAGCCCTTCTTCCGCAGCAAGAGCACACATGGCCATTACGCAGAATGCTTTACTTGCATAAGCCACTTGAAATCCCAATCCGGAAGCACGGAATGCTTCCATGTACTCTCTGCAGCGCTCGCGAACCAATTGCTCGTCCACCACGTAGAGAGGAGTTCCAAATTGTTCCTTCAAATCCGTTGTATCCACGCCACCAATTTCCAAATGTCCTTGCGCATTTATTTTACTCGTACCATGTAAATACATATTCTGCATTCCTCACTTTTTATATACTGGAACAGCTGTTATTCCAATGATTTTACACCAGTATATCAAATTAGTGAATGAGAAGAATGGATTTTTCAGCTGATCATTTGTGTTTTTTACTTTTTCGCAATTCGCCGTCAGGGTCATCGTCCATTTTGGTATTATCACGCGTTTTGTTGATTGATGGACGTTTTTTATTTTCCAACAAAGGCAAACGAAACAAAAAGTTGCCCAATGCCTTTGCATTAAACGGTATGAATGGCCAGAGATAAGAAGAGTTATACGAGCGATGCAACGTAAGGGCCACAATAATGAACGTGGTTCCGACAACGAACCCAGGAACCTTGAATATCGCTACTGCCACGAGCAAAAACAACCTGACTAATCGATTCGCGAGTCCAAGCTCATAACTGGGAGTTGCAAACATACCAATCGCAGCGATCGCCATGTAAAGTACAACTTCATTCACAAAATAGCCTGTTTTCACAGCGATATCGCCAACCAGAATGGCGGCAATCAAACCCATAGCCGAAGCGAGTGGTGTGGGGGTATGGACAGCTGCCATCCGTAATAAATCGACCCCGAATTCAATGAGCAGGAACTGTAGAATCAGCGGAAGCTCGGCATTCTCATGAGGACCGATGAACTCCATTCCAGCCGGCTTGATCCCCGGATCAATCACCATCAATAACCACAAAGGTAACAAGAAAAGCGAAATCAAAATGCCCCCAAAACGTACCCAGCGCAGATAGGTTCCCATAAAGGCGGTCTGTCTGTTCTCTTCTGCGTGTTCACACAGGTCAAAAAAGGTCGTGGGCAGAATCATCACACTAGGTGAAGTATCTACAAATATAACAACTCGTCCTTCCATCAGATGGGAAGCTGTAACGTCCGGCCGTTCCGAATAACGAACTAATGGATATGGGTGCCACCCCTTATTAATAATGGCTTCTTCAAGCTGCTTGTCGGCAGCGGGGATCCCGTCTATATTCACCCGCTTGATTTTTTCGCGAACCGAATCCACCTGGACCTTATCCACGATATCATCAATATACACAACGCAGACATCCGTTTGGGATCTCCGGCCGACCTGCATAATTTCGAATTTTAAACCAGGGTCTCGTATTCTGCGGCGTACTAGCGCAACGTTGGTGAGGAGTGTCTCGGTAAAACCGTCTCTAGAGCCGCGCACCACTCGTTCCAGCGAAGGTTCTTCCGGTGAACGCACTGGATAACTGCGCGTATCCATAATAATAACGGAACGATCCCCTTCAACAAACATAGCGCTCATACCCGTGAGGACCTTGTTGATTACAGCACTCATTTTTTCCACTCGCTCAACCTGGATATGAGGGATGTAACATTCAAAGTATGACTTTAGTGCATGTCCGGATACCTGGTCCGGTGTAAGATAGGTTAACCGTTTTAACACTTCGAGCAGAATCTCATCTTTTGCAAAACCGGTTAATAACAGCAATCCCACATGCTTTCCGCCCAGAACCATTTCTCTCATATTGACATCGAAGGATTCGCCAAGACCCAATACCTGCTGCAATGTATATTTGTTATCACTCATGCGAGGGGAGATATCATCATTTTCCTGCCAATATTCTACCGACTCCTCAATGCTGTCGGACATTTCATCTTGCTTCTTTTTTTCGTACGCCTTTTTTTCTTCTTCCTCCTGGATCTCATAAGGAGTTTTATGCATCATCTCTTCCGATGCTGATTCGTCGGAGTTATGCCCGTCGTTGTCCGATCTTACATCCATGTCCCAGCCTCCTTTGGCCTTACGTTTTAACGCTGATATACAAAAAAGTCAAACAGGGAACCTGTCATTTTCCCCAAAATCATGGCGAGCAATAATCCGAATAAATAAGACTTCATGCCCAATCGTTTTGCGAGTACAGGCAGCACATTCAATACTTCCGTAAGCGCGGCAGCGAGCAGACCGATGAACACACCGCAAAACCATCCAATGATCGGGCTGAGCAACAACACGCCGTGCACTTTCCAGTGCCAGAAGTCCGCAACGGTACCGACCAGCGAACCGCCAATCAATGCCCCTTCATACCAATGGGTTTTATCATAGGAACGCGTTAGCTGGGCCAATCTGGGGATCATATCGAGCACGAGAATAAGCGCAATCACACCGCTTCCTACAGCGACTCCCCCCGCAACACCCAGTACGATACTGATCGCTCCATTAAGAACGCTCATCCGCATTCATCTCCCTGCGTTCCTCATCATGCATACGTTCGGTTTCTTCAATCACCACATATTTGTCTACATTTTGCTGATATAGGAACATTTCCACTTCCAAAGGGGTAGGTTCTTCATTCCATTTCTTCTTAAATAAATGATTGAAAAACACCGCCATGCCAAATCCAATCCCAATGGAATAGGCCACTTGGAACAGATAGGGATGCTCATCCCGGCGTCCCGTAATCATTTCGACAATTCGAATCTGTACTTCCTGCATGTTTACGTCTGCATGAAAATTCATAATGGTCAGAGCTGATCCGAAAAATAGCAGCAACCATACCAGAATGAACAAAGATATCGATGCCTTGCCATTTCCCGCAATGACCTCAACAAGCGTATGACCCGATCCGATTAATTCAACGGTGACACCAGGCAAAGCCATACGGATCTGGGGAATAATCTGTAATATGTCTATGAGGATCAGATTACCGTCCTCCGGTCCAGGGCGCAGCAGTTCAAGCTCAAGCAGCCTCCCTTCCTGTTCCTCTGGAGAGGTTAGCAGATGAGCTACATCCCCAAGCTTGACGCCCCGTCCCCTCTGGATGCGAATACGACTGCGCAAGCGAACGTAGACCGTTGGAGTGGGTGTCATGGACATCCGAAACACTCCTTTACTGCGTAATTTAGGTTAGTATTTGAAGAATGTGCAAATTTATTACATTCTGGTTGGAAAAAGGTTGGCGGGGGGGGACCCTGCGGACGCTTCGGGATGGATCGGCCATAGGTCGCTGTTATCCCCGGATTTCTTGAATCTCCTTTATCAAGGAGGAAATCCGGTGCTAAAGGCGAACGCTCCGCTCCTTTGTCCGATTCCATCCCTCCACTGCATGGGTCCCTCTTTTCCAAACGCCTGTAATACATATGCTGGGAGGCAGTAGTAGGAGAAGCATCCAAGCACTCCGACGGCAGACCAACCTTCTGATCGCTGTTGTCTCCAAATTTTCTTGGTTCATTTCTACTAACTGTAGAAATTCGGAGACTGTGTATGCTTTCGAAGTAGCTTTCTTCCAGAAAGCTTTTAGGCGAACGCTTCGCTTCTTCAGGTCTAATCTGCCGCCTGCGTTGCTTATGTGTATCCTTGACGAGCCCTCACGCTCCGCTCCTTTGTCCGATTCCATCCCTCCACTGCACGGGTCCCCTTTTTTCCAAAGTCCTGCAATAAATAAGCTGGAAGGCGGGTAGTAGGAGATTTTATAAGCGGGTTTAATTACAGCTTTTCTCTTTTATGACTAAGGAACAAAAGAAAAAAAGCCGCTAATATAGCGACTCATTGAGAAGAGAAAATCTTATGGATTGACTGGTAAGAAACTTGGGGATCGGGTATGTTTGGGAAAGCCTTACGCATCGTTGTCAGGACTTCCTGTGAAGATGTTATATCTGAAGAAGGAGTGACTTGGGTTACTCCAATATCTTTGGGGAACGGGTGGTAATAACGCATGTAAACAAAAACAAAAGCCGTAACTATGAGCAGGACGGATAACAATACCTTCATTTTTTTATTCACTGCTCAATACCCTCCTTATTCTTCAACTCCACTTCTCTTCTAAACTTTAACGGGGTGATTTGCATGGTTTTGCGAAACTGATTAATAAAATAGCTCGTGCTATTAAATCCAACTTCATAAGCAATCTCGGTAATGCTGCGTTCCTGGAGTTGCAACAGCTCCACACTCTTTTGGATACGATACTCAATAACATACTGCATAGGTGATGTCTTCAACATTTGCTTGAAATAACGGCATGTTTCCGAGCGGCTTAACTGACCGACCCTTGCAATGTCCTCCAATTGGATTGGATCGGCAAAGTGCAGGTGAATCCATTCGACCATATCCTTCATTCGTCTGCTTCTGATGATTTCGGATGAATCATATTCCAGCGCGGAGCCGCTTGCTGCTGTCGGAACAACAGTCGTCTGGCTGCATGAACCTTTCGGTATGTTCCAGTGGCTGGGGACCGCATGTATTATTGGATTGATATTACTGTTGCAGTTGAAGCCGCCCCGATCCGCATGGGCTAACGACAAATAACCTTCTCCGCACATTAAAGCGCGATAGAAGGTTGTTAGTTGTCGTATATTGGTGGTTTAGCACCAATATTGTAGACTGCAATCCAAAATCATTGTGCGATCTGGTCGCGGATGGATTGAAGTATTTTTTTCTCCAACCGTGACACCTGCACCTGGGATATCCCCAGCCTGCTTGCGACCTCGGACTGGGTCTGATCCCGGTAGTACCGGAGGTACACAATCAGTCGTTCCCGTTCACTAAGACCACCGATCGCTTCGTTCAGCGCGAGCTTGTCAAACCACCGCTCCTGAGATTCGTCGGCAATCTGATCCATCAGTGTAATCGGATCGCCGTCATTTTCAAACACCGTCTCGTGTATGGATGTCGGCGGTTTGTTCGCTTCCTGCGCAAATACGACTTCCTCCGGGGTAACCCCCAGCTCTTCAGCTACTTCCTTGATCGTTGGCAAACGGTCCAGAGTTTTGGACAGCTCATCCCTTTTCTTGCGTACTTTATTCGCCATTTCCTTGAGTGAACGACTGACCTTGAGTGTACCGTCATCACGCAGGAAACGCTGGATCTCTCCGATAATCATCGGTACCGCGTAGGTGGAGAATTTCACATCGTAACTGAGATCAAATTTATCAACGGATTTGAGCAAACCGATACAACCAATCTGGAACAGATCTTCCGGTTCATATCCCCTGTTCATAAAACGTTGTACGACGGACCAGACGAGTCTGATGTTGCAGTTCACCAGCGTATCCCGCGCGACATGGTCACCCGACTGACTGAGCGCAATCAGCCGTTTGACCTCGGCATCGTCCAAATAGGTCTGTGAAGACTGTTTCACTTCAGCATCCATAAGACCACCAACCCCTAATTATACAATGCTTTCTTGGATTCAATCCTTTTCTTCATCTTGATGGAGGTGCCTCTGCCGGGCTCACTGCTGACTTCGAATTCATCCATGAAGTTTTCCATAATGGTGAAGCCCATGCCCGAGCGCTCAAGTTCGGGTTTGGATGTATATAGCGGCTGTTTCGCCAGTTCAAGATCTTCAATGCCTTCACCGCGGTCCTCCACAATGATGGTAATCATGTCGTCCCGAATTTCGGCTTGAATGGACACGACACCTTCCGGATTGTTGTTATAACCGTGGATAATACTGTTGGTTACCGCTTCCGAAATCACCGTCTTCAGATCGCTTAGCTCGTCCATTGTAGGATCAAGCTGGGAGATGAAAGCAGCAACAGTCACCCGTGCGAACGATTCGTTCTCCGACTTGGCCGCGAATTGCAGATTCATGAAATTTGTCCCCGTTCCTTCATTCATGAGACGACCTCCAGACCCGAGAGAGCAGTTCCCTCATTTTCGTAAATCGGCATAATCTTGAACAACCCCGACATTTCCAGTAAACGATACACTGGCGGATTGACATCACAGACAACCATCTTGCCGCCTTTATTCTTAATGAGCTTGTATCTTCCCAAAATAACACCCAAACCCGAACTGTCCATGAATTGCAGATCTTTCAGGCTGAGTACCAGATGCTCGCATTGTCTGCGCTGGATGGCTTCATCCATCTGCATCCGTACCATGTCAGCTGTATGGTGATCCAGCTCCCCGGATAATCGCACAATCAGAATCCCGCGGTGATGTTCCATTTCCACATGCAAGTTCACGTTTGCTCACTCTCCTCCCTGTCTTGAACAAGGATTTCTACGTTCCCGAAGGCTTTTCCTGCCCCCCGACAAAACTAGAAGAAAACCCCTATTTAACTACAAAATATGTTCAGTCTCCGAACTGATCTGCATAGGGAGCTTTAATCAAAGAGGGTAGAGGTCGTGCGTTTGAACAGCTTCCACCAGCCAGCCTTGGCCACATCCTGCGGCGCCTGAATGTCGAATTCCTTAATCACTTCATTGCCTTGGTACACCACAAGCTTCCCGATACTCTGACCTGCTTTAACCGGTGCTTTGATTTCCTTGGCCATCAACAATTCATGACGGATCTCGTTGGACTTGGCACCTTTACGCATTAACACACTATAATTTTGCGTTGCATTGAGCGGCAATTCCGCAACCTCACCTTTTTCAATTTTGAGACTGCCGAGCAGATCTCCTGCTTTGTACAAAGGTTTCATGGTGTATTGTCCGAATGCATAATCGAACATCGAAGAGACTTCAGCATTCCTTGTTTTCGTATTGGGTTCTCCCAAGACCACAGCAACGGTACGCAGTCCGTCCTTCATCGCAGTAGCCGAAAGACAGAATTTCGCTTCAGACGTATAGCCCGTTTTCAAACCGTCTGCGCCAGAATAAAAACGAACCAGCTTGTTCGTATTCACCAACCAGAAGGGCTTTTCGCTATCTTTACGAAGATAGTCCTGGTAAGCACCTGTATATTTTGTAATCCCGGAATGCTTCAGCAACTCACGGCTCATCAACGCAATATCATGGGCGGAAGAATAATGGTTTTCAACCGGAAGACCGTTACAGTTGGCAAAATGAGTATCCTTCATGCCAAGCTCCTTCGCACGCTCATTCATCAGTTGCACAAAAGCTTCCTCCGAGCCCGCAATTTTCTCTGCCATCGCGACAGAAGCATCATTGCCGGAAGCCATGGCGATTCCTTTTAACATGTCGTCGACCGACATTTCTTCCCCAGGCTCCAGAAAAATCTGTGATCCACCCATGGATGCGGCATATTCACTCGTTCTCACTTTATCCGTCAGCTTAAGCTTGCCAGAGTCAATCGCTTCAATGGTGAGCAGCATGGTCATAATCTTCGTAATGCTCGCGGGAGGCAGCTGATCATGACTGTTTTTCTCAAAAATAACGGTGCCTGTGTCTGCATCCATCAAAATGGCAGAGCGTGCCGACGGGGCCAAATCTGCTCCAGCCGCTGCTTTGGGTGTTTCTTCAGCCAGCGCTGTGGACGCCATCAGGGGCAGCAGGATACAAAGGGTCATGAACGATGCCATTATTCGTTTCTTCACAAGGGTTACCTCCTCAAATGACTTGCTTACAGCATGTTCCATGCATGTACTGCTAATCATTGTCGGCCCGATTGAAGTAAATTATTCCATGAAAAGAATGATTTCCCGAACTTTTTGTGTAAAAAGAGGCTGAAGACCAAATGCACCTGTACTCACCTGTTCCCTGAGTGGCACTTTACAAGAAAAAATAAAAAGGCAACCTGCCCCCAATGTTCACATTAGAGCAGATTGCCTCTTCTAAATTACTAGTTACATTTGCGGAATGACAGCCAATACAAGCGCCAGGAATGATTCACGAACACGTTCAGTCGTTTCCATCACCTCATCATGAGATAATGGCTGGTCCAGAATTCCGGCAGCCATGTTGCTGATACAAGAGATACCGAGTACTTCCAGTCCTGCGTGGCGTGCCACGATGACTTCGGAAACAGTTGACATGCCTACTGCATCTGCACCGAGCGTACGCAGCATCACAATCTCAGCCGGTGTCTCGTAGTTTGGACCAAGCATGCCCGCGTATACGCCTTCTCGCACGTTAAAGCCTTGTGATGCTGCCGTGTCCTTCGCCAGCGCACGCAGGCGACGGCTGTAGGCTTCAGACAGATCCGGGAAACGCACGCCCATGGCAGAGTCATTCGGTCCGATTAACGGATTCTTGCCTGTAAGATTCAGATGATCCGAGATCAGCATCAGATCACCCGCCTCATACGAGGTATTCACACCGCCTGCTGCGTTGGTGACGAGCAAGGAGGTCACGCCCAGTTCTTTCATCACACGTACCGGGAAGGCTGTCAGTTCCGGACCGTATCCTTCGTACATGTGGAAACGACCTTTCATCATGACGACCGGACGGCCTTTGATGGTTCCCACCAGCAATTCGCCTTCGTGCCCCTCGACGGTGGACACCGGGAAATGCGGGATATCCTGATACGCGATGCTTACACCATCTTCAATCAGTTCTGCCAAAATGCCAAGACCTGAACCCAAAATCAAACCGACCTCCGGTTTAGTTGAACTTTTACTTTGAATGTAGGATGCCGCTTCCAAAATCATCTGTTGGTTTAATGCTGTCATAAGATGTTCCCCCTTGAGTTGAAACGATCCGTCTGTATTGAGCAAATGTCATCAATCGCAATATTTCACGCTAAAGATGCATTTGCTTATGTATAACGGCGTTTACCTGTGTACTATTTATTTTATCCTAAATCGCCTTAATGTTCCGCATTTTTTTGCAGATTGAACCGCACTCTAAAACTATCTTGCACGCGGATGATGTGATTCGTAGACTTCTTTCATCGTTTTGCGGCCATGATGGCCATATTGCTGCCCAGGTTGCTCCACATGCCCGAGCATATCCTGCACCGCACGGGTATCTGCCCCACTCGCGATCAGGTGAGCGGCAAAGGAATGACGCAGCGTATGCGGTGTAATTTCACCTGAAATTCCTGCATCCAATGCCGCCTTTTTGAGCAGCTTCCAAAAGCCCTGCCTTGTTAATCGTCGACCGGATACATTGACGAATAACGCCTGCTCGTCCAATTCGTTCTTGGTCAACAAGTTGCGGTACTGATCTATGTAGACACTCGCCCAATGTGCAGCTGGCGCACCAATCGGCAGAATGCGTTCCTTGCCAGCCCCTCCACAGCGGATAAAGCGCATGCCAGGCTGCACATCCCGAACATCCAGCGCAATCAGCTCCGACACCCGGATGCCTGTCGCATACAACAATTCCAGCATGGCCCTGTCACGTACACCTTGTGGTGAACTGGTATCCGGCGCCGCAAGCAGCAGCTCAATCTCTTGGATGGTTAACACCTGCGGCGGTGTTTTGTCTGCTTTTGGCGCTTCCACATCAAAGGTAGGATCTTGTACGATCTCCCCTCGCCGCATCAAAAAATGAAAATAGGAACGCAGGGATACCACGCTGCGAGCGA
The DNA here is from genome assembly GCF_001514495.1 of Paenibacillus pabuli NBRC 13638. GTDB lineage: Bacteria > Bacillota > Bacilli > Paenibacillales > Paenibacillaceae > Paenibacillus > Paenibacillus pabuli. The sequence goes on along the minus strand of NZ_BCNM01000011.1, from coordinate 221,065 downwards.
TGGTTGCATTCGCACGTCCTGCCTGTTTCAGCTGACCGATAAACAGGATGACATGCGTACGACGCACCTGTTCCGCCTCCCGGATACCGTATTCTTTGTCCGCAAATTCGATGAACTTGTCCACGTCCCGAAGATACGACTCCAACGTACTGCTCGACATCCCTTTATCCTCTTCCAAGTATAAGGCATAGGCGTGTATCGTCTGCTTCATGCACAACGCTCCTCATCTGACAGGACTGCCTTGCTGGCAGCCTGCTTCCGTATTTGCATCCCTGGTTGTCCAGGCTACTCTCCGTACCAGTAGAATAAACGGAGACGCTCTGCCATCGTAGGACGCCCTTCTCCGTCGCCTTGCCACACGTTTTCCTGAAATACCTTAACTGCATTTCCGGTTGGCATCTGATATTGGTCCACAGGCGAGATCCAGCCGTTGAACAAATCCAGGACATGATAGAACAGATAAACTAAGGCAGCAAAAAATACGATAAATCGAATAAAACGGAGTCCTCTCCGCAGTGATATGATCATGGGTCGTACCCCCTTCTGATTCGAATCCGGTTCGTCTAGAATCAGGGTATGTCCACCAACACAGAAATATGACATTCTGGGTAAACCTCACATCACATGCGGTACCAAAAAAGCTCTCCCGTCAAAACCGCCGGTGAGAGCTTGAAGATATGCTATGTTATTCTTCATCTTTGGGCTTCTGGTCATTTTTAGCTTTACAACGGTAACAAATCCCATGAAAATCCAATCGGTGATCTACTACCGAAAAATTAAATTCCCGCTCCAGTCGCTCTTCAAGCGGTCCAAGCCAGTCTTCACGTATTTCATCCATACTTCCGCATTGAACACAGATTAAGTGATGATGGTGATGCTTGGATGTATCTCCGCGCAGATCATAACGCGCTACACCGTCGCCGAAGTTGATTTTCTCTACAACATGCAGCTCACTCAGCAGTTCGAGGGTACGGTACACGGTTGCCAGACCGATTTCGGGAGCCTTTTCTTTCACGAGCATGAATACGTCCTCTGCGCTCAGATGATCTTCTTCATTCTCAAGAAGTACTCTTACGGTGGCTTCCCGCTGGGGCGTTAATTTATATCCTTGGGACTGTAGTTGCTGCTTGATTTTATCGATCCGTGCTTCCATTTTCTCCCTCCCCCTAGGAAATCACTGCACACTGCAACTTAACCCACTTCTTTCATTATAGGGGGAGTACATAATTAAAGTCAACATTTTACACTGTTGCATGCAACCTAGGCGGGCAGCAGCATCGGCGTGACCCAACGCATCATCGCAGGAGTGACCCAGGTTTCAAAAGAGGCGACACCTAACAACAACGCAGCCATCACGATAGTCAACACCATATAAGAAGCAAAAGGTCTCTGGTTGCCTGTGGTCCGCTGCATCAATACACGGTTCCGAATGATATATAATGAAAAGGTCATGGCTGACACACTGCATATCAGCAGGACAGGGATCACGAATAGATTATGTGGCGCAACCGATACCAAGGCAAAAAGAAGCCCTTTCCAGGAGTACTGTCCAACAAGATAACCTACTGTAAAACCAATGAGCACACCTTTCAAAAAATCGAGAACCAAAATGCCCGGCAGGCCAATGACCGATAAACCCAAAATGAAAATGAGCCCCACCCATTTCAAATGAAGCATGGCAATATCCCAATAGGTTCCCGTTTCAGTCACCTGCCCACTGTGCTGCACCGTCATAAAGAAGTTACCGAGGTATCCCTCCAGATCCTGACGCTGCTCAAGAGACAAGGCGTTGACCATTAGGGCCCCAAAAATGACTCCGACCAGAAACAAGACGGCCACAAATACATATAACGAGGTTTGACCTTTAAATGTGAAGTAGGCAGAACGCATACAGGTACGAGTCCCCTTTCCGGTTATCATGCTGCAAGGATGTCGAGTGAAATCCTCATAGTCATTCTTATGAACCGGAACGCACACGTATGACTTCTTGTCCAGATTGGTTCTCCCTCATGCAACTCATTCCAATCCCAACTTGTGCCTTCTCGCCTTATGATCTTTACCTCTACATCTGTACTTTTCTATTCCGCTCTCTCTTTGCTGGACACCTTTCCGTAATTACCTCCACCGCCAGAAGAGAGCACCAGTTCACCATTTCGCGCAGCAACGATAAGTCCTGCCAGGACGGGTCCAACCACTGCTGCAAGTTCATCTTCCCTTGTCCGATGTAATACGTTCATTTCCGTGCCAAAATGGTCCAGCAGCAGGCGCAGTTTGGCTTTACCCAGTCCTGGGATGAATTCCAACGGAACCTGATAATGATAGGCTGGCCTGCTCGCAGGCACATGCGGATTCTCCCTGTCCGCGATCGCCAATATGCGGTCAAGTACGCCTTGTACTAGCTTCACACTGCCACAGTGCGGACAGCGTTCTGCTGACATTGCATGCTCGTCCATAATGCTTCCACAGGATGCACAATAGGTACGGTGATATTTGCCGAGTCTTGGATTCAAGCCGTAATTAGCCGTAATTCTTCTGCCTTCCTCTCCTTGAAGTGCCAGGTTGAATTCGTCAAAGGAAGGCTTCGCTAGTTGCAACTCGTTATACTCTCGTCCGATCTTGCCCAGAGAATGTGCGTCTGAGTTGGTCAAAAAGGGAACCTGATCCAGTTCCCGAATGTAACTGGCCATGGATGAGTCGGAGCTTAGGCCGAGCTCGACTGCATCGATCAGGCTAGTATCCAACACATCAGCCATACGAGGGGCCGTGCTGCCATATATACCTTTATGCGGGGTGAAAGCATGTGCTGGCACAATAAGCCCACCTCTTGCCTTAATTTCAGTCTGCATCTCAAGTGCGGGTACATATACTCGCTGTGAACTCAGGTTCACATTTTTCATATATCGTTTCATCCAGTCCGTAAAAGACTTCATCGTCCTCAGATCCCTGAAATAGGCGAGCATATGAAATTCCCGCATCCCCGGTTCGCGCAGTTCCAATTCCGTACCCAGCAGGATCGTTGTATCCTGATATGCAATCCCTCCGCCCTCAAGCTCGGACATGGTGCCGTTCTCCAGCAGCTGCTCGATATCCATCTGTACCACGGGAGAATGACAATCAATGACGCCGAGTAGATGAATGCCTTTGCGATCCGAAGCTTCCCGAGCAATGTTCTCAAATGTCAGATCCCGGCTGCCACTAATTTTGACAGCATCCCCGCGGGAAGTTCGTCCAATATGAATATGGAGGTCCGCATAACACGGCTCCCACACTGCGGATGATGTCCGTTGCTCGTCCATCATTAAAACCGTCCCGTTGTTCTGTACAGATCCCACGCGTATACAGCCATCATCGTTTTGGCATCACTAATCCGGTTCTCATCCATCAGCTGGTATGCTTCTTCAATCGTAATTTCGGATACTTCCAGAAATTCGTCTTCATCCAGAGCCATGTTCCCGGATTCGAGCTCCTCGGCGATGTATAAATGGATGATCTCATCCGCGAATCCTGGCGAAGTGTAGAACGAACGCAGGTGTCGCAGTGATTTGGCCACATACCCTGTTTCTTCACGCAATTCACGTGCTGCTGCAGCTTCAGGCTCTTCCCCCGGATCCAGTTTTCCGGCTGGAATTTCCACTTCGGTACGTCCCATCGCCTGACGATATTGATCAACCACCAGCATGCGATCTCCATTCAGGGCAAGGACAGCAACCGCTCCAGGGTGACGAATAATTTCTCGGGTGGCGTTCTGCCCATTAGGCAGCTTAACCGTGTCGACCTGAAGTGAAATAACTTTACCTTCAAAAATCGGCTGTGTGGATATCGTCTCTTCATCCAGTTTCGGATTAGCCGGGTGTATTGGATTGGTTGAATTCGTTGGGTTCATATATTTTTCAACTCCGCTTCCTAGAAATTTTGGTCTCGTTACGTATAAACCTCTGTTTTTTGGCATATGGTGGGCTTATAGCGCTTTTAAGTAAAAATAGCGAATCAGGGGGACAACCAATGAACAGTTATTTAACACCGCAATCCGCGCACGTGGTCGGACAAGCCAGACAAGTCCGGCTCATACTCAAACAATGGCTACGCGAGTGGGGTCCGGATGCCAAATTAAGCGACATGCTTGCTGGACGCAAATAATGCTGGTCATGAGTGGTTATTCATATCCATGAAAATATATTTCAAATATCATTTTTTTGCCAAAAAGTCCGAACACGGTGTGTACCGAATTCGGACTTTTCAGTTATAAGCCGGGGACCTTTACCCCTTTTTGCGAAAAACACTTTTCACTTCTTGCCTGCAGCCGTTTCTTGAATAATCGCCACGACCACTTCAGACAGCTTCACAATATCTTCAGCGCGAATGCGTTCTTTTGTGGTATGAATATCTTCATAACCTACGGCCAGATTAACCGTAGGAATGTTGAAACCATTGAAGATGTTGGCATCACTGCCGCCACCGGATGCAAACGTGCTGGTCTCCAGCCCCAGGCTGCGAATGGCACGCTGTGCAAGCTGAACAACCTCATGCTCATCATGGAAGCCAAATGCAGGATACAGGATCTCACTGCGGAATTCAGCTGTTGCACCGTATTTGCGGCATGTGGTTTCCAGCGCTTCACGCATCTGGGCAAGTTGCAGTTCCACTTTTTCCTGCACAATGCTGCGAGCTTCAGCCTCAATCTGCACAAAATCGCAAACGACATTCAGCGCTGAGCCGCCCTGAAATTTGCCGATGTTCGCTGTAGTCTCTTCATCAATCCGTCCCAGCTTCATCGCCGCAATCGCCTTGGCAGCGACCTGAATGGCGCTGATGCCATCCTCCGGATTCACGCCCGCATGTGCGGATTTCCCATAGATCTTCATTTGAATTTCTGCTCTGGCCGGTGCTGCTACACAGATTGTACCCACGGCTCCGTTGGAATCCAGCGCATAACCGAACTCGGCTTCAATATCCTTCGGATTCATGGCACGTGCTCCAACCAGGCCCGACTCTTCACCCACAGTGATTACAAACTGAATTTTACCATGCGGTATGTTGTTCTCCTGGATGACCCGAATGGCTTCAAACAAAGCGGCAATCCCAGCCTTATCATCTGCACCCAGAATCGTCGTGCCATCACTGCGAATCCAGCCGTCATCACCCAGCTCAGGTTTAATTCCCTGTCCAGGCGTTACGGTATCCATATGACATGTGAAAAAGATTGGCGCCGCTTCTTCCGCACCCTCGGCTTCCCAGGTAATCACGAGATTACCTGCACCATGTCCGGTTTTTTCCGTCGTATCATCCTCATATACGCTGAGGCCTAATTGGGAAAACTGTTCTTTTAACACGTTGGAGATATGGTGTTCATTCTTGGTTTCACTGTCGATCTGAACCAGCTCCATAAACTGATCAATGACACGCTGCTGTTTAATCATAGGACTTTCCTCCCTTTCATGGATACGGTACAATACAGTTAATGTGGTTTGTTATACATTTGTTGAAAGGAGTTCTCTCATCATGCAAAGAAAGAAATGGTTCCGCATCATCATCTATCTCATGCTAATCGCCATGATTGGGTCCACCCTTTTCATCGCACTCGAACCTTTACTGTTCGGATAGAACCCTGAAGTCTTTGACTGTCTGAATCACAGACGGTGAAGGGCTTCTTTTTCTGTGACCCAACGGATCTCATACGGAAAAACTCGGCTAAAGTATGGAATAATATCCTGAGCAACCTGTTCCACCGTGTAGGCTCTGCCTGTGATGTCCTCAAGGGACGTTACACCATACTCCTCAATCCCGCAAGGAACAATCCCCTGAAAACCTGCGTGCTGAATACCCGAGGTGATATTAAAAGCGAATCCGTGACTCGTCACGAAACCGCGACGATGTTTGCACCGATTGAACTTAATGCCAATGGCGGCAATTTTCATATCTCCGATCCATACCCCCGTATACGCGTCTTTACGTCCTGCTTCGATCCCCTGATCGGCCAGATAATCAATGATCATCTGTTCCAGCCTGCGTAAATAGCCATGCAGATCCAAAGCTTCATCCCGCCCGAGCACGAGTAACGGGTAACCTACCAGCTGGCCTGGGCCATGATAAGTAATATCCCCGCCGCGATCAATTTGAAACAAGGAGATCCCTTGCTCCCGCAGTTCCTCCTGACTAAGAAGCAGGTGCTCCGGGTGATTCTGTGAACCAATCGTATACGTAGGCGGATGCTGGAGCAGCAGCATCTGTTCCGCTCCTTCTCCCTCGTCCAGTAACTGCACAATTGCTTTCTGGCGGTTCCAAGCTTCTTCATAATCAAGCATCGGTATGTAGGCAACATCCAGCGGCTTGCTCATGATTCCTCCACCCTTCTGGTTCAATGTTTAATGTGCTGTAAGACAGCCTTTCATTGAAAAAGCGGGAAAAGTGCACGGCCAGAGGCTCATACACTTTCCCGTTATCCATCTATTCAGCAAATCGCATCATTTAACGGATTTCCAAAATGATGAAATGCTCTGTTTAATACACTTTGGTATCCATTGTGTAGCCTTCAAGGTTTTCTTTTACACGTTGCAAGAAACGACCACTGATTACGCCATCCAGGATTCGATGATCCAGAGACAGACACAAATTCGCCATGGAACGTACCGCGATCATATCGTTGATGACGACCGGCTTCTTCACGATCGATTCAAACGTTAGAATGGCCGCCTGCGGATAGTTAATGATTGGTTGGGACAGAATCGAACCAAATGATCCCGTATTGTTAACCGTGAACGTACCACCTTGCATATGGTCCAGCTTCAATGTGCCTTCACGTGTTTTACGTGCCAGTTCATCCACTTCACGGGCAAGACCTGCGATATTACGCTGATCGGCGTGCTTGATCACTGGCGTCAATACAGAATCTTCGGTACCTACTGCCATGGACAGGTTGATATCCCGTTTGACAATAATTTTGTCAACAGCCCAGACGGAATTCATGATTGGATAGTCTTTAATGGCGTTGACGACACCCTTCATCATGAAGGACAGGTACGTCAGGTTGATTCCTTCCTTACGCTTGAACTCATCCTTGAGTTTGTTGCGCAGCATGACCAGATTCGTTACGTCTACTTCAATCATCGTCCAGGCATGCGGAATTTCGGATACGCTTTGACGCATATTACGAGCAATGGCGTTACGTACTGGGGTAACATCGATGAAGTATTCGGATCTTCCCTGTCCGCCGCCCTCAACTTCGATTTGTGGAATTTTCGGACTTTCGGTGAGATGTATGCCGGAATGTCTTACAGGAACGCCTGCATCGGCTGCCGGGACTGTTTCTCCCGCAGATGCTCCCAAGTCTGCATTCCCCCGGTTCAATCCGCTGAAAGGAGAACCTGAAGGCACTCCCGAAGAAGCATGCGGTCCAACTGCAGCAGAAGACTGTACAGAAGCTGCACCCGCGTTTCCACCCTGTGCAATCACTGCCAGTACATCCTTGCGTGTAATCCGACCGCCTGCTCCAGTGCCCTGAATGGTCTGCAGGTTCAGACCGTGTTCTGCTGCAAGGGATTGAACCGCAGGAGAATATCGATTACGCATCGGCTGATTGGGATCATGGCCTGTTGTGCTCGCTGCATCAGCCGGTGTGTAGGTTTCGCTGTGCTGTGCATTGCTCTGCTGCTGCGCAATTGGTGTGGCCTGCTCTGCCGCTTCCTCATCAGAAGCAGCCACCTGCATACGGCAGATGGCTTCACCAACAGCAATGGTTGTGCCCTCTTCCACCAAAAGATCACCCATAATCCCATCAACAGTGGATGGAATTTCAGCGTTTACTTTATCGGTTATCACTTCACAGATCGGCTCGTACTGTTCCACACGGTCGCCCGGTTTTTTTAACCATTTGGCTATGGTAGCCGAGACCAGCGATTCCGCCAGCTGCGGCATGATGACCTCGATCCATTTCATACTCATTGGTTATATCACTCCAAACTTAGCTTTTAAACGATCTCACTACAAGAATTAATACTCGGCGAGCGTACGCATCGCTTCTTTGGCTTTATCCTTGCTCAGCATATAGAATTTCTCCAATGTTGGGCTGATGGGCATGGCCGGTACATCCGGACCGCAGAGACGCTGAATCGGCGCATCCAGTTCAAACAGACATTCTTCGCTGATAATGGCCGCTACTTCGGCACCTACACCACCGGTTTTGTTGTCTTCATGCACAATCAGCACTTTACCCGTTAGACGAGCAGAGGCAATAATGGCTTCGCGATCAAGCGGCTGCAACGTGCGCAGATCCAGTACATGGGCAGTAATGCCTTCTTCACGCTCCAGCTCCTCGGCAGCCTGCATGACAAAATGAAGTGGCTGACTATAACCGATAACCGTAATATCTGCCCCTTCACGAAGCACGTTCGCTTTACCAATTGGAACAATGTAATCATCTTCTGGCACATCTTCCTTGATCAGCTTGTAACATTTTTTATTCTCAAAGAAGAGAACCGGGTCCGGGTCACGAATGGCTGCCTTGAGCAATCCTTTGGCATCGTATGCCGAGTAAGGAGCTATAATTTTCAAACCTGGTGTGCCAAAAAAGATGGATTCCGGACATTGGGAGTGATACAGCCCGCCAAAGATTCCCCCGCCAATCGGTGCACGAATCACAATCGGGCAGCTCCAGTCATTGTTGGAACGATAGCGGATTTTGGCCGCTTCACTAATGATCTGGTTCGTTGCCGGTAACATGAAGTCCGAATATTGCATCTCGGCAATAGGTTTCATGCCGTACATCGCTGCGCCAATGGCTACACCTGCAATGGCTGATTCGGACAAAGGTGTGTCCATGACACGCATCTCGCCGAACTGATCCTGCAACCCTTTGGTCGTGGTAAACACACCACCTTTGAGACCTACGTCTTCACCAAGGATAAAGACATTTTCATCCCGCTCCATCTCTTCCTTCATCGCGAGACGGATTGCATCAATATATTCCATAACCGCCATGATTACCGCCCCCCTTCTTCGCTGTCCGCATACACATGCGTCAGAGTGTCCTCAGGTTTCGGATATGGCGCATTGTCTGCATATTCAGTTGCTTCTTTCATTTCAAGCGCAAGCTGGGAAGCCAGATCCGCATCCCGGGCTTCGTCCCAGATGCCGCAATCGATCAGATAATTCTTCATGCGAAGCACGCCGTCCTTCTTCCAGTTCTCTTCAACCTCTTCCTTGGTCCGGTATGCCAGATCATTGTCGGAAGTAGAGTGAGGAGAGAGACGATACATCATTGCTTCAATAAGCGTAGGTCCTTCACCAGCGATTGCGCGGCGGCGAGCTTCCTTGACCGCACCGTACACTTCCAGCGCATCGTTTCCGTCTACACGCAGTCCGGGGAACCCGTATCCAAGTGCACGGTCCGATATTTTACCACTAAGCTGCTTGTGGATCGGAACCGAGATGGCATACTGATTGTTCTCACACATAATGATCACAGGAAGTTTGTGAACACCTGCGAAATTGGCACCTTCATGGAAATCGCCCTGGTTGCTTGAACCTTCACCAAAGGTAACAAAAGAAACAAATTCTTGCTTCTTCATTTTGGCAGCCAGTGCAAATCCTACAGCGTGCGGAACCTGTGTGGTAACCGGGCTGGAGCCCGTAACAATCCGCAGCTTTTTGTGACCGAAATGACCCGGCATTTGCCGTCCGCCACTATTCGGATCTTCTGCCTTCGCAAAAGCAGACAGCATCAACTCACGCGGAGTCATGCCGACCGCCAGTACAAAGCCATAGTCGCGGTAATACGGTAAGTAATAATCGTGATCCCGATCCAGACCAAAAGCAGCGCCAACTTGGGCAGCTTCCTGTCCTACACCGGATACGTGAAAGTTAATTTTGCCGGCCCGCTGTAAGAGCAAGCAGCGCTCGTCAAACTTGCGTGCGAGCAGCATGTATTTGTACATATCCAATACTTCACCATCGCTAAGTCCCAGCTGTTCATGCCGATGGACCGCGTCTGCAGTACCTTGTGAACTCATATGAGGTACCTCCTTTTAATCAGAGCCTATGCCTGCCTTACAACCCGATCTTATAACCTGGTACTAAGACTTGGCTTAACCTTATTATAATCCCTTTTGCCCAAAAAAGGAAAGGACCATTCTCATAAGCCTGTCCGGCCTACATTCCAATTGCTTTTCCGTCTACGGCCAACATGGCTTCACCCATGATTTCCGATAAAGTAGGGTGAGGATGAATCGTCTGCCCCACTTCCCAAGGTGTCGCATCCAGCATCTGAGCCAGGGAGGCCTCAGCGATCAGTTCCGTCACATGGGTACCGATCATATGTACACCCAATATATCATTCGTCTTGGCGTCAGCGATTACCTTCACGAATCCATCCCGACTTCCATGAACCAACGATTTTCCAATGGCCTGAAACGGAAACTTGCCTGTTTTCACTTCATGACCACGCTCTTTGGCTTCACGCTCCGTAAACCCGATACTTGCTGCTTCCGGTCGTGTATAGACACAGCGCGGGATACGATGAGAATCGACGGCGTGTACCGTTTCACCCGCCAGATGATTCACAGCCAGGATGCCTTCGTGACTGGCTGCATGGGCAAGCTGTAACCCTCCGATGACATCCCCGATCGCATAAATATGTCCCTCACCGGTTTGCAAATGTTGATTCACAGCGATAAAGCCGCGTTCGAGTTTGATATCCGTGTTTTCCAAACCGATATTTTCAACATTGGCCTGACGACCAACGGATACCAGCATCTTGTCCGCTTTCAGGGTTTCTTGCTTCTCGTCCCCCAGTTTGACGTCAATCTGAATACCATCTTTCTCCGCGCGATATGTCTCTGTGAGAACGCTGGCGCCTGTCAGGAAGCGAACTCCGCGTTTCCCAAGTAGTCTCTGCATTTCCTTGGCTACATCTTCGTCCTCTGCTGGCAATACGTGAGCGGCGGCTTCAACAACGGTAATTTCGACACCAAAATCATTCAGCATGGAGGCCCATTCGAGGCCAATCACGCCACCACCAACAATGATCACGGATGCCGGAAGTTCGTCCATTCGCAGAGCCTCGTCACTGCTCATGATGTACTGCCCGTCTGGCTCCAGACCTGTCAGCACACGTGGGCGAGACCCGGTAGCAATAATAAGGTTGGTCGGCACAACCGTATCCATCTCACCATCTTCGAACTCGACAGCAACTGCACCGCTCTGAGGCGAGAAAATGGAGGGTCCGATCACGCGTCCTTTGGCATGTACCACCTGAATTTTATTTTTTTTCATTAAATACTGCACACCCTGGTGAAGCTGTTCCACAATGGCATCCTTCCGCGCCTGTACCTTCGGAAAGACAAGTGTTGCTCCAGCCGTTTCAATCCCGTACATTTCGCTCTCTTGTATCTCTGCGTATACTTCCGCACTTCTCAGCAATGCCTTGCTCGGAATACAGCCACGATGCAGGCATGTTCCTCCGAGCTTATCTTTTTCGATAATAACAACCTGTTTTCCTAACTGTGCAGCACGGATGGCAGCAACGTACCCTCCGGTGCCGCCTCCAAGAATGGCAACATCACATGTAATTGGCATCTCTTATGTTCTCCTCTATCCCTATAATTTCAATATATTGCAAGATGATAATCCCGATGTTTCTCTTTTTCAAATAACCGTTCCTCTACACTCCATTGTACTCCCCTTGCACAGCCAACTCAAAGTTTGTCTCATAAAAACGCATGGACAGCTTCTGGAAACCAAGCTATGATGGAATCAGGCATGACTTGTAAGCGTAACCTTTATTTGACGTCGACTTCAGGCAGAAGGAGTTCAATAGTAGATGAATACTAGACTTGTCTTTGCACGATTTGTGGCGATTGTTGTTCTGGTCATTCCCGGGTTAATGGCAATGAAGGGTTTTCTGATGATGAAAGACGCACTTTTCCTGTATTATGCCGAACATGGGAATGAGCAGATCTCACCAGGCTTTCAGTGGCTCTCCTTTGGCGGAGGACTTGTCCTGTTTGCCGCAGGCATGAGTTTTCTGGGAGGCTGGATTCTGTTCCGTGATCGCAAGCGTAATTATGTAGGGCCGCGTTTTCGCTCCAAGAGCACTCCCTCAGCCGAAAAGGCAGAGACGCCCGGTACGACTTCCTGAGTCCGGGCTTTTTGTCGTTTATTCGGAAAACCGTCTGCTTCCATCATCCATCTGATATCTGCCTTTATATACCGTGTACGATCAGGTATAATGCTTATTTATTCAAACCGTATTTTGCATCAATTCAGAAATAAAGTCTTGAATATGCACCATGCCTACTCTTACATAGACAGGATGGATCAACATGGTATCTTTTATCATTACGCTGAAAAGATTGCTCAAAGGCATTTTTCATGCCTTTAAGGACCAGAAGTTTCTGGCTTTGTTTGTACTGACTGCGGCAACACTGCTCTCGGGCACATTATTCTACACCCGTGTTGAAGGGCTGCACTGGATGGATGCCCTCTACTTTTGCGCAGTTACCTTAACCACGGTGGGGCACCCTGATTTTGTACCATCGACTGGATTCGGCAAAGCATTTACGGTCATCTACATGTTTGCAGGCATTGGCCTTACCTTCGCCATGATTGCCAGAATTACAGCAGGTATTCTATTCTCCCGCAAAATAGAGACAGAAGATAACCCGGAGTAGTCTCCGGGTTATTCGTATAGTGCATCCCGCAGCTTGGTAGACATGCGTGATTCTTTGGAAGAAGACTTCAGAATCGTTCGGCGCAAGGTCAGATTACTGGCTTGCAGCCGCTCAGCTTCAGCAAACAAATCTGCAATCAAGGCCTGTGCAGCCTCATCAAGAACAGCTTGTCCTTTCAAACGATCATATCGCACCTGCAATTCGGATAATATTTCACTCATCGTTAACACCTCTTTTCAATCAGCTCCCGGTTGGTCATCTGCCGTAACCAACAACTTAACCATCCATATAGTAACACAAAGCCGCTTAGATTAGTTCTGGCTCTTACCAAAGATTTTGTGGTACTCTGTAATGGTCGCTTTTTTTGTTGAATCCCGTATGTGAGAGGAGTAGCAGCACGTGCAAACAGGACGTATTACCGTAATTACAGGACCTATGTTTAGTGAAAAATCCGGTGAACTCATTCGCCGTTGTCAGAAATTAATTCAATTCGGCCGTAAAAAGGTCGTTGCCTACAAACCTGCTGAAGATGACCGGTTTGCCCAGGACGAGATCGTTAGCCGTATCGGCTACCGCCTGCCTGCCCATTCCATTCCCCGGCAATTGACCCCGGAATCTGTAGAGTTGATCCTGACTCAGACCAAGGATGCTGATGTTGTTGCATTTGATGAAGTTCAATTTTTCAGCAGTGCCATTATGGAGCTGGTCTCCGAGCTTGCCTATTGCGGCAAACATGTCATTGTGGATGGACTGAATATGGATTACCGTGGCAAGGAATTCGGATATGTTGGCGGCTTACTCGCCATGGCAGATGACATAGAGAAACTCTCGGCATTCTGCGCCGTATGCGGAAGCCCGGATGCGGCCTTTACCCAACGGATCGTTAATGGTGAGCCGGTCACCCTCGGCCCGGTTGTTATGATTGGCGATTCAGAAGCTTACGAGCCGCGCTGCCGCTGCTGTTTCATTCCTCCTCACAAAGTAGAATGCTGAGGCAGCTATCGATATACAATGTATAGGTTCTGATCGGCGGTATCTGCTGCTACAGGTTCCTGAGATTTTTTTGAAAAAGCCCTTAAGGGGCTTTTTTTCTATATATCTATTTTAACATCAGTATACCTAATTTCCACTTCACCCTATCTAGGCTCGGGTTTTCAATCTATCTGTAAGCACAAAAAAGCACCGCTTTCCAGCGATGCTTCCATAGGTCACTTCCCGTTAATCACGGGAAACAAAATATTTGTTGGTCATGTAGTAAGCGTCACCACGCGACGTTTCTACCATTCCTTTTTTGGCATCCAAAAATACAATTTCTTTGCACTTGGTGCAGTACCATTTGGTGCGCTTATATGGAGATTCCGTTACATACGCCGTGCCACATTTACAATCAATCTTCATTAATAACTCGGTTGATTTATAGGCGCTGGACAACCGTTCCAGGTTATCCTGCTGCTGTGCAGGCATAATGGTCTGCTGATAATCCGATAAATGATTCTGAACCTTGAAGTCTGCTACCAAACCTGCATTCAATCCAAAAAACTCCTTGCCGATCTCGGTCACGAAGCGCTTCTCATTTCTGTAGCAATCCAGCCACTCAATAATCTGCTTATTAGACAGTGGAACCGTACCCTTGATACCGCTGTTTAAGGTGTAGGTCATGATGTATAAAGTATCGTCTTGTCTACCTGAGTACATTAGAATCCTCCTTCGAATACATTTGCTAATGTACTACAAAAACGCTCATAAATCAAAGCAATGTTATTTCCTGAGCGTATCTCTTCCTTCATTAAATGGGTAACATTCCTCGTTGATCCGCCAATGTTTTACAAGAACTGCATACACCTGTAACATTTCCCTGGGAGGATGCATAAAAAACGACGGAATTAACTTTTTTACTACAGAGGGAACAATAGTGCCTCCTTTCCTTCGTTGGAATGTAATCGGATAGGTTAACTACGTTTGAGTTTGATTTGAATCTGCGCAAGAAGCTCAGCCATCTCATACCGTTCTCTCTTCCTTGTTGCCTTCTAAGAGTGTCACTTGCTTAACTCAGGCAAAATATGATCGTGCAATGGTTATGTATACGATTCCAAGTTGTGCATGCCTATCTCATAATCTATTCGACGTTTGGCGTCTTTTTCCTGTTTTTAATCCCTACACATACAAAAAAAACCGACAGAACCTGCTCCAAACTTTTGTAAAAGAGAGAGGAAACATACTCCGTCGGTTCGTGTGTCTTATTTGTAAAACGTCCCAAGAACTTCCAGCTCGGGTGAGCGCTCAATTCGAAACGGATAGATATATCCCTGATTCAGCTTGGTAAACTTGCGGCTCCACAGGTCAAGCCCAGATGTAAATTGATACGCCTGATACACAAATTTGGAACAATAGTTCCGTTCGATGCTGCGCAGATTCGTCTGCAAACGATACCATTTCACCTGCTTATAGTGTTCCTGTACCCACTCCGCTGCCTTTACACCAGCCTGATTCAAGCGGGAACGAAATATAATGAAACGATCCCCTTCATAAAAGCGGGTGATATACCAATCCAAGGAATCGGCAAACACCGGCCCGTAAGGATGGACATGATATACTTTCCCATCCAGTCCGATGATCCCCATATGCCCTGCATAGTAGGTTGATTCCGAGCTCGGTGTATAAACAATATCTCCTGGCTCCAGCTTCATCTCGCCCAAAGCTGTAACGGGCAAGTCCTGATACATCCTCTTGGCTGCTGAACGAGCACGGCGTCCTTCCACCAACAGTCGGTGAAGCATCCCTGCAAGTGCAAGATAGATTGCGGATAACTTGATTCGTTTTTTCTCAGTACCTTTAAGCCACCGTCGGGTAAATGTGGATATACGTTGAAAAGCTTTTCTCATATTCTGCACTCCACTCTGATCTGTTTGACATTTTTTGATGTTTTTCTCTCTTCTAAGGCTCATTATAGTCATTCGATGATGTATGTTCAATTTGGCTCCCTGTTCTATATTGTGCATATATGCCTACTTCATACCATGTTTATGCAAAAAAAGGCCTCGGATTTATCCGAAACCTTTTCCACAGTATACAAACAAAACTTTTTTGTTATTCTACTCTTCCACAACACCAAGTGCCTTGTTTTTTTCTTTAAAACGACTGTTATGAGAAGATACATAGGCAACTTTATCCGCCTCAGGGTCCATATACAATTTCGCACTGTTGACCGCCAGCGCCGCATCCGTAAATGTACCGGCAATAAGATACAGTTTGCTTCCGTAATCGACAAAGTCTCCTGCGGCAAAAACGCCTGGAATATTCGTTTGCAGCTTCTCTGTCGTGCTGACATGCCATTCTCCAAGATCAAGTCCCCAATCCCGGATCGGGCCAAAATCACTCTTCATACCGTGGTTAACGATAATGGCATCCACATCCAGCTGTTCACTTTCGCCCGTCTCAACATGGGATATCGTTACCTGTTCGATCATTTCCCCACTTTGACTATGCAAGGTGTCCACAGCATATGGTGTACGAATATCGACCGAAGATTCTCTCATACGCAGTACATTGCGCTCCAGTCCGCCAAAGCGGTCACGACGATGTACCACCGTGACTTGCTCTGCCAGTGCCTCAAGTTCATTTGCCCAATCCACAGCGGAGTCTCCTCCACCTGAGATTAATACCCGCTTGCCGCGGAATGGTTCCAACTCCTGTACCGTATAGTGAAGATTGGTAACCTCATAACGGTCAGCTCCTTCAAGCTCCAGCTTGGCCATTTTATATATACCATACCCGATCGCCAATATGACGGTACGTGTCCAGTGTTGTTCTCCTGTAGCCGATGTCAGCAGAATCGTGCCATCCGGTTGACGCTCAAATCCTTCGATTTGCTGTTCAAACACAATCGTTGGTTCAAACGTTCTCGCCTGTTCTTCCAGCTGTTTAATCAGATTCTCACATAGAATCGGGGTGACACCGCCGACGTCCCAGATCATTTTCTCTGGATAAAAGAGCATGCGACCACCCAATTTATCCCTTGCCTCAATCAACTTGGTCTTCATATCACGCATCCCGCTGTAAAATGCAGAATACATGCCGGCAGGTCCGCCGCCGATAATTGTTACATCATATAATTCCAAATGCTGATCCATTTCGTTACCTCCACAAGTTCGATCCAAAGCACTCGACTATTTGATATCGATTCTCATTATCACTCTTTTTCTAGTCTAATGGGAAACTTATCAAATTACAATGGCTAAAATTCAAACATTTCTTATACAAAACTACCATCGGTTATTTATTTGCTGCTTACTTCACTTTGGGAGCTGCCAGCAAATGCTCAACAACGAAATCGATCTGTTTGTTGACTGAATAGATATCGGAATAATAGAAGAATTCAAAATCAATCTCAATCAGACGGCCTTCCTTAACAGCCGGTATGCTGCTCCATATTGGATCATTCGTAAGGTTATCCGCCCCTTCATACATCGAACGAAACACGTAGTCTCCGATATATTCAGGCAGTACTTCCATGGATAAGTTGGAGCCTCCTGCTTCCGAAACCACATCAATTTTTTTCTGTACTACTTCAGGTGCTTTCATGCCCAAGTACTCATATAGTGCCTGAGATCCTCGGCCATATTGCTTGCTCTCTACAACGACCATACTTTTCAAACCGCCCTCCACTATGGAAACCGTTTTGTCCAATATGCCAGCATCTGCTAGAGTTTTTTTGCTCTCTTCAACTTTGCTATTGAGATTAGCAATTAATGTATCGGCTTCCTGCTCTTTGCCGAAAATGCTAGCTATACTGTGAAGTCTTTCTTCCGTTGTCATTTTCTCATATGGGACATACACCGTTGGTGCAATATCTTTTAATAACGTGTAAGTCTCCTCAGAAGGCGCAATAATAAGATCCGGATCAAGGTCTATAACCGCTTCAGGATTCGGTTCGAACCAGGCGCCCAATGAATTTACACCTTCAAGTTCACCCTTGTATGCGGCCCCAGCGAATACTTCTGAGGTAGCGATTGGCTTAATTCCAAGTGCAACGACATCCCCCTGAAGATAAAGCACAACAACCCGTTTAGGATTTGCCGGAACAACGACATCACCTTTAACCGTGGAAACCGTACGTGTTCCATTTTCATTGTTCGTTTGGCTGCCTGAATCTGATGATGAAGATACGGCCGTGCTGGAAGTGGAGCTGCCATTCGAGCCATCTCCCGCTGTTGGTGTTGTTGCAGATCCGGCTGAACAGGCCGATAAGAGCATGGTAATGCTTAAAAGTGCAACCATAACTATGCTGGAACTTGTTTTTCTTCTTTTCATCTGTGTAGACCCTCCGTCAATATATTGATAATGATTCTCATAATCAATATATCCTCGCTTCCATCTCCAGCCAATGGACGATTCGGAGATTAGCAATGGACGATCTTCTGCCTGGCTCTCATCTCTTACCCTTTGCTGGTAGAGGGTCGGAGAGAGGCCCACATGTTTTTTGAAAATGCGACTAAAATAATACACATCCGAATAACCCACTTCTGCTGCGATTTCGCGCAAGGTTGCATCCGAACGCACAAGTAAATTTCGAGCCTCAGTCAGTCTGGTTTGAATCAGATAATCAATCGGACTGTATCCCGTCTTACGTTTGAATTGCATGGATAAATGGCGAGAGCTGTAGTTGAATTGTTCGGCCAACACATCCAGAGTCACTTGTTCCCTATAATGTTTCTGTATGTAACGGAGAGTTTGTTGCACTGGATCTGGTAACACTGTACTGACCTCCTGCTCCGCTAATTGAAACATGAGTTCATGGATAAATTGGTAAAACAAACTCTTTACTTGAAGCAGCTCCAGACTTTCTGCCTGATCCCACGCTTTCTCCAGCTCACCCAGATGACGTAATAAAGCAAGGGGATCACTTGGTGTAAACCCATATTGTAAAGAGTTCGTCGTGATCTGAGGGGGTGTCAGCCTCAACGTTTTACGATGACTGGGAAATGCAAGGAATGCCCTGTAGAACAGCAAAACATATTCAAATTTTTCGCTAGCCCGGATATTGAGCGATGATCCTTTACCACCGTGAAGAATATAAAATCGCTGTGCTTCATAAGCTTTTCCATCCATTTTCAGCTGAGCTGCACCACGAATGATGTATATATAACCGTTTGCAGGCAGCAAATAGGTATCCAGGATCTCCCCTGCCTCCATGACGATCCGGCGTATATCCAGAATTTTGACAGCCGCACGATTCCAGTACTGCATCTGTTCATTTAATTGCATTGATTACTCTCCAATCCCAGTCTCACCGGTACAAAGACACAGACCCTGAACAGGTCATTATCCTGCAAACCGCAATCCTCACGGATCATTACAGAGGTGTCTTCTATCCTTTTATTATAAATGATAATAATTTTCATTATCAACTGAAATTTGGACTTGGATTGGATTTCATCAAATTTAGATATCTGCTTCGATTACTTCTTATCTGATATCTTTGTAAACCACGCTGCGAGTCCCTCAGTCTGAAAGCAATATAGATATAAAATGAACCGATTTGGACAGGACAGAGCATCTTCATTTACTTCTTGTAACTCCGATATATGTAAGTAGAACCACGATATAACGAAGAAGGAGCAAAGGGTATGAATTCGATTTCGTCAGCATCTAAAAGCAGCTTCACCCCCGGGAGTCAAGTCTCTAATAGAGAAAAGGAAATACAGAGCCTTATGCAGCAGAAGGTTAGACTTAATGAAGAAGTACAGGCTGTAAAAACCAATGATGAACTGGATACCAAAACCAAAGTAGCACGAATTAAATCATTAACGAGCTCCATTACGCAGATTGACAGCCAGATCGCCCAGATCAAAGCCGAGGAAATTCAAGAAAAGAACAAATTAAAACAGTCTGAGCCAACGAAACAGCAACCACCTCAACGTACGGACGAGAATCAGGCCCCTTCAATGGATCATCTAATCAAGCACAGCCAGACGTATGATCAGTTAGGGAAATTAGTCGGATTGCGTGATCGTATGAATGGGTCCATTCAGACCACGGAAGGAGAAACCCGCTTCGACCGACTCGTCCTGGAGATCAATCCTCCGGGAAATGATCTCGATCTCGGCAAATCAATGATGCTGGAAAACTCAGAGCGCACCGTATTTCAGGCAAAGCGAGAAGTCGTTCAGGACATCAACACACAGTTGAACAAGTTGGATCAGAAGATCGGGGATCTGGTGAAAGAGATCCAACAGCCCGCACCTAAAGAAGCTGTCCACTCCCCCTCCGCCTCTAAAGAAGAGGATAATGAGGAAGTCGTTGAGGAAAATAAGGCAGAAAATAAATCGAAGAATTCCAATGGTACGCAGAATGATAAAGATCCAGGAAAAGTTCAAGAGACGCAATCAAATGCAACCCCCGCCCC
The DNA here is from genome assembly GCF_001514495.1 of Paenibacillus pabuli NBRC 13638. GTDB lineage: Bacteria > Bacillota > Bacilli > Paenibacillales > Paenibacillaceae > Paenibacillus > Paenibacillus pabuli. Next base: position 200,998 of record NZ_BCNM01000011.1, on the reverse strand, counting down.
TTCCTATACATCGCTCGACATTCGGATTTGACCAGGTGACAGAGGTGAGGAGTAGAGGTTGTAAACGCCTCTACATGTTTAAAAAACCGTTACAAAAAGGCTATTTAAGCCCGATTGTAACGGTTTTTTAGGTTGCATTATTTATGTTAGATCATAAAGTTCAGTCTGTTCATACATCATTAATCAAGAATTGTTCTGTATCATTCCTGATCCTTTCAGGACACCTTATGCTCAATTCTCAGCTTGTCAGCAACCATCGCGATGAACTCAGAGTTCGTCGGTTTCGACTTGCTGATGTTGATTGTATAGCCAAACAGGTGGCTGATGCTGTCGATGTTACCGCGTGTCCAAGCCACTTCAATCGCATGGCGGATCGCTCGTTCGACGCGAGAAGGCGTCGTTTTGAATTTTTCGGCGATAGCCGGATACAATGTTTTGGTAATGGCCCCCAAAATTTCGATATTGTTATACACCATCGTAATGGCCTCGCGCAAATACTGATATCCTTTAATATGCGCAGGAACTCCGATTTCATGTATGATCGAGGTGATGCTTGCATCCAGATTTTTGTGTTTGCCCATAGGCACCACATTCGATTTGTTCATAAACATGGATGAGCCGCTTCCTCCACCTGTGGATATCGTGGTTTGGTTGCCCACCAGCTGACGAACACGATTCGCAAGCACTTCCATGTCAAACGGTTTCAGGATGTAATAAGAAGCTCCGAGTTGCACGGCACGCTGTGTGATATTCTCTTGTCCGAAAGCCGTAAGCATAATGACTTTGGGCTGTGGAGACAGATTCAGGTTGCGCAGACGCTCCAAGACGCCCAGTCCATCCAGGTGAGGCATAATAATATCCAGAATCAATACATCCGGTACATCGCGAGTTTGCTCGAGCAACTGCAGCACTTCTTCACCATTGTACGCAATTCCGGTTACTTCCATATCTTCCTGTTCAGATATATATTCGGCAAGCAAATTCGTAAATTCACGATTATCATCGGCCAGCAATACCTCAATTTTTTGCAAAACGGTATCCTCCTTTAATTTAAACATCATTTCGTACATTTCCTTACAGGTTAAATTTTCGACACAGGCGAGGAAATTCCTTCTGTCGAAAATTATTTTTCTTTATTTTTTTTTCGCATTGCTATATAATAAATAATTTATTTCATGATCTGATAATTTACGTTGCTGTTCGACAAAAAACCTTAACGCGGGTTATCCCGCCTTAAGGTTTTTGTCTTGATCCTTTTTCATCATCACTCCAGCATCCTGTAACATCCACTCAATAAAACAGCCATAACCCGATTTTGGATCATTAACAAATACATGAGTAACCGCGCCAATCAATTTGCCATTCTGCACGATGGGACTGCCACTCATCCCTTGCACAATGCCTCCGGTCTTTTCGAGCAGCTTCGGATCCGTAATACGAAGAACCAAGCCTTTTGTTGCCGGTTCAGATTGATCTGCGACATGGACGATATCAATAGAGAAGCGTTCCACTTGTTGACCCTCAACAACGGTAAGAATTTCAGCAGGTCCTTCTTTTACTTCATGCGAAAACGCAACTGGAATCCCTTTTGAATACAGACTATGTTCAGGATTATCGGACATTTTACCAAAGATGCCAAAAGCCGTATTGCGTTCAATATTGCCTAATATTTTGCTTTCCTTTAAGAAATGCGCTCGTTTCTCGCCTGGGTCGCCGGATTCACTTTTGGAGATAGAGGTGACATTAGACTGAACGATTTGACCACTACCCACAACGATGGAGGTCTGAGTATTCATATCTGTAATCACATGTCCCAGTGCACCGTATACGCCTTGATCTGGAGCATAGAAGGTTAAAGTACCCACACCTGCAGCAGAGTCACGAATGTACAACCCTAACCTCCAGGCTTGATCTTCTGCATCATAAGCCGGAGTCAAACGAGTTTTCACTGTTTCTTTACCCCGTTTTAAGACTACATCGATTCCTTTTTTGCTCTTGCCGGCAAGCTCTACAGCTTCTGCTACACCAGCAACCCCATCCAGACGTTTGCCATCCATGTGGGTAATCAGATCACCGAGCTTGATGCCTGCTGATTCTCCAGGAGATACGCGCTCGTCTTGTCCAGAACGCACCAGATGGTGTCCAACAACTAAAATACCTGCAGATTTAACTTTGACGCCAATGGTTTGACCCCCGGGTACAACGCGCAAGTCCGGAATCACGTTTACATTAACCGTTTTTACCGGAATCTTGCCCCACAACTTCAACGTTAATTTGGCATGTCCCGTTTGTTGGGGATGAAGATGCAAAGGTTGTTGCCTGGTTACGTGCACCGCATTCTCCTGTCCATCGAAACCAACAATGTCGGGGCGGTCCACAACAGCACTTGAAGCGGCCGGTACAGCAAGACGAACATCAGCCTGTCTGCCTGCAAACACCTGTAGTTCATCAGGCAATGAGGCATAACTTTGCACAGGCTGGATCGCCTGGCTGATCACACATAGAAAGAAGGCAAATAAAAGACCTAGCAATTTCTTCCTGAGGGGGGAATTCAATGGCTGTCACACTCCCTTTGCTTCTTTCGCTTGACGAAAGGTGGTCGCCAATTGCGTACCTATAAGATAACCTCGCCCCCAGGCTTTTATTACTGTCAATCATTACGCCAGCCGCTCGTTTCACCCTTTTTTGGCTTCCGCCAAATTCAGCATTTCCTGTGCGTGATGCAACGTTTTTTCTGTAATTTCCACGCCGCCCAGCATCCGTGCCAATTCCTTCCCCCTGCCTTCGTCTGACAGCGATTCCACTTGTGTCATTGTACGCCCGTCAACGACATGTTTCTCGATGAGATATTGATGGTCTGCCATACAAGCAACTTGTGGTAAGTGAGTAATGGAAAAAACTTGGCAAGTGGAGGACAGACGGAATAATTTTTCCGCTATCGACTGTGCAGCTCTTCCGCTTACACCGGTATCTACCTCGTCAAAGATCAACACGGGAATGCGGTCATGACGTGCGAAGATACTCTTCATCGCAAGCATCATCCGGGACAACTCACCCCCTGAGGCAATCTTGCCAAGCGGACGTAAAGGCTCCCCAGGATTCGGAGAAATCAGGAATTCCGCATTATCTGCACCCTGACGAGTAAGACGAATACGTCGACCATTCCATTCAATTCCCTTCTGATCTTCAAAAGGAGTGATCTGTACCCGCAGCGTTGTTCTCTCCATCTGGAGATCCTTCAGCTCACTTTCCACCTGGGCTGCCAGTTCCTCTGCACATTGTTTACGAACCCGGCTGAGCTCCTCAGCAGACTCCATGACCAACTTGAGCAATTTGTCACGTTCATTACGCAGCTTCTCCAGCCGTTCATCCTTGTTCTCCAGCTGGTCGGTTTCATGGCTGATTTGTTCATAATAATTCAGAATAAGTTCGACACTGTCCCCGTATTTCCGTCTGAGGCCAGAAATCAGATTCAGCCGCTGCTCCACTTCTTCCAATCTGCCTGGATTAAATTCAATCTTCTCCCGATAATCGCGTAACTGAAACGTAGCGTCTTCCAGCTGATAAAATGCAGACTGGAGCTGTTCCACAATAGGCTGTAGTCCTTTGCTGTCATATCCCGAAATATCCTCAATTCGTGACAAAGCAATACTTACAGCCTCCAGCCCGCGTTGACCACTAAGCAGATCATATGCACCGGCAACACTGTCCATCATTTTCTCACTATGGGATAGTTTGACCCGTTCTTCTCCGAGTAATTCATCCTCACCCAGGGTTAGAGAAGCAGCTGCAATCTCTTCAAGTTGAAAGCGATACATGTCCAGCAATTGATATGCACGCTGACTGGATTCCTGAAGTGCACGCAGTTCTTTTTCCGCAGTAATAAATTTACTGTAGCGCTGCTGATATTCCGTTTTGACCGGACCGATAATTGCTGCCCCGTATGTATCGAGAAGCCCCAGATGACTTTCTGCGCGCAACAAACTTTGATGTTCATGCTGTCCGTGAATATTAATTAATTTTTCTCCGACCTCACGAAGCATCGTTAAATTGACCAATTGGCCGTTAATACGAGATGTACTTTTGCCTTGGGTATTCAGTTCACGGCGAATGACGAGATGCTCCTCGGGCTCACAATGGATACCGAGCTTCTCCAGCGTTTCCCATACCGGATGGCTTGGCTCCATTTCGAATAGAGCCTCCATCTCGGCCTTCTCGCAACCATACCGGATGAGATCGGCGGAGCTTCGTCCCCCTGCTATCAAACCCAGGGCATCAATAATAATCGATTTACCCGCTCCTGTCTCACCTGATAAAACGTGGAATCCCGGGTGGAAAACAACATCAACTTCCTCTACAACAGCCAGATTACGAATCGATAATGTAACTAACATCTGCAAAAACACCTCCGGATGGCTAAATCAGAAATTATGTTTTTGAACCCTTAAGATCTACGAAATGTAACCCATAATTCGCTCGATTACAGTCACACTGTTATCTTCGGTCCGGCAAATGATGAGTATGGTGTCGTCTCCACAGATGGTGCCCATCACTTCAGTCCATTCAATATTATCGAGTAAGGCAGCAATGGAATTTGCCGTTCCAGGTAAACACTTCATCACGACCAGATTATTCGTATGATCAATGTGCAAGAAGTTGTCTACAAGAGCACGTTTCAATTTCTGAATCGGATTATAGCGTTGGTCTGTAGGCAGCGAATATTTGTACCTTCCATCATCCATGGGTATCTTGATTAAAAGGAGTTCCTTGATATCCCGGGATACCGTGGCCTGCGTCACTTGGAATCCTGACTGACGCAGTGCCTCAACCAGATCATCCTGGGTTTCAATTTCATTTTGACTAATAATTTCACGTATCTTAATGTGCCGTTGTCCTTTCATACATGCCTCCAGTTCATTGTATTGCAGTAAGCCAGCAAATCCGTTAGTTATTTCATGAGACCTTTGCCAGCAATTTTGTCATTCGTTTTATAAAATCTGGTTCCAGTTTTTAGTTGTCACTAGTCCAGCCCATCTCCGTCATACACATCTTCCTGATAGTCCATAAGCCTAATTACTTTGATATCCGATTCCTCCATGTCTACATAGAGCAACCCTTCACAGCCAGGGTATAACAGTAAATAATACAGGAAGCGATCCCGCAGCGCTGGTCCAGTAAGTTCGAATGGCTGCCTGCGACGTGATGTCTTTACTAGGTACCTGAGATCATCCCGCTCTGCAATATAGTCTATAAACAGCCGGCTGTAATAAATGGAATCATCCGCTTCAAAAGCTAAGGGTACTTTCATTTTACCTCCGATGACTTCATATCCTTCCGCCTCAAGCAGATCCAATGCAGGTGAATCCTGAATTTCCGAATTCAATTGCATGCCGGACAAGCTTACCGGAATCGGTCGGTTAACCCAATTTCTTAAGCCAAAGAACAGCCACAAAATCAAGCAGACAGCAAATACACCAATAACGATTGTGTCATATTGCCCATCCATCATCGCTCACCTCGAAGACTTATTCGAGGTTCGACAACCAATTCCCTTTTATGTTGTCACCTTTCCAGCGAAAAGAAACCCATCCTATGATGAGTTTCCTGTAAAAGTATGCGCGGCTTCCGTTGCAACTTGGTCTGCTAGTGCATCAAGTGAAGCCCCAACGTTCTCTTGTTGTGTTGGCTCTGGTTCTTCCAGACGCCAGTGCGCGAGAAATTCAATATTACCTTCTCCGCCTGTAATCGGCGAGAATGTTAAACCCTGCAGCTTCAATCCAAGCTCATAAGCAAAACGAAGCATCGTCTGCAGGACGTCCTTGTGAACCTTTGAATCACGAACGACGCCCGACTTACCGACCTTCTCACGACCTGCTTCAAACTGGGGTTTAATAAGCGCTACAATGTCTGCCGGCTGCTTCAGAAGTGCCAACAGCGGTGGCAATATTATTTTCAGTGAAATAAAGGATACATCGATACTAGCAAAGTTCGGTACAGGTCCATCCAGATCTTCCGGAGTCACATATCGAAAATTCGTTCGTTCCATTACAGTAACCCGTTCATCATTACGAAGGGACCAATCCAGCTGATTATAACCTACATCGATTGCATACACATGAGATGCACCATGCTGCAGGGCACAATCGGTAAAACCGCCAGTTGACGAACCAATATCAAGCATCACAAGTCCATTCATCTTGAGGTCGAAGTGTCGGATCGCTTTTTCCAGCTTTAATCCGCCTCTGCCAACATAGGGATGTACTGAACCCTTTACTTTGAGTTCAGCTTCCCGTGGAATCTTCATGCCCGCTTTTTCAATCCGCTCATTGTTAGCATATACCAGTCCAGCCATGATTGCAGCCTTTGCCTTCTCACGACTTTCATAATATCCCTGCTCAACCAGCAGAACATCAATTCGTTCTTTGGGGAGTGACATGTCTTTCTCCTATCATGTAGAAATCCTAATATTCAATAATGGGTCCCAATTAGGAAGGGAACCGTGTTCTGGACATACCGTATGAAGATTGAGCCGCCATACTGCGCAACTCTGAGCTCACATTCTCGACGGTAAGTCCCACTTCTTCCCTTTGATCCTCAATACTGCCATGTTCGATAAAACGATCCGGAATCCCCATCAGTTGCACGTGAACATCATGCAGCCCTTGTTCTGCGTAAAACTCCAGTACAGCACTGCCCATACTGCCCGCTTGGGATGCTTCTTCGAGTACGATCAGCTTTGTACCCCGAACAGCCAAATCACGAAGCATCTGTTCATCCAGCGGTTTAAGGAAACGGGCATTAATGACGCCAACCGTAATACCTTCCCTTTTAACGGTCTCTGCAGCTTCTTCAGCAATCTGTACCATCGATCCCGAAGCGATAACAGCATAGCCTTCAGATGGTCGAAGTTGTTCCCATGTGCCAATCGGAATGGGAATGAGTTCATCATCAAGAGGCACACCTACTACATTATTTCGTGGATAACGATAAGCAATGGGACCTTCATTATATTCAAGCGCTGTCTTCATCATATGGCGCAGTTCGTTTTCATCTTTTGGCATCATCAGCACGATATTTGGGATATGGCGCATAAACGCCACATCGTATACCCCCTGATGCGTCTCGCCGTCCGGGCCTACAAACCCTGCACGGTCGATAGCGAACATCACATTGGCGTTATGTCGGCAAATGTCATGAACAATCTGATCATAGGCTCGCTGCATAAACGTCGAATAGACGGCAAAGACCGGCTTCAAACCCTCCATGGCCAGTGCAGCACACATGGTTGCCGCATGCTCTTCGGCAATACCCACGTCAATCATGCGATCCGGAAACTCCTTGCTTAAAGGAATAAGGCCTGATCCTGTAGGCATTGCAGGCGTTACCGCCACGATTCGCTTATCCTGCTTCGCAAGTTCAACTAGCGTTTGACCAAACACTTCCGTGTACATCGGTTTCCCTACAGCCTTCAACACTTGACCTGATTCAATCTTGTACGGAGAAATGCCGTGCCATTTGTGTGAATCGGCCTCAGCCGGCTGATAGCCCTTGCCTTTGGTTGTAAGCACATGAACCATGACAGGGCCATCCACGTTATCCGCCTGTTTGAACGTTTCAATCAACTTAGGAATGTCATGTCCATCAATGGGGCCCAAATAGGTGAGGCCCAGTTCTTCAAATAGAACACCTGGAACCACCATATATTTGACACTATCTTTAATCCAGCTCGCCGATTTTGCCAAACGATCACCAATGGCAGGAATTTTTTTGAGCATTCCTTCCACGTCATCTTTGGCTTTCAAATAATGGCGATCCGAACGAATTTTGCTCAGATATTTATGCATAGCTCCGACATTTGGAGCAATGGACATTTCATTATCATTGAGAATGACCATCAGTTTTTTCTGCTCATGACCAATGTGATTGAGTGCTTCAAAAGCCATACCTCCTGTAAGCGCTCCATCCCCGATCATCGCAATAACCTGATTGTCTTCGCCTTTGAGATCACGCGCAAGCGCCATCCCCATTGCAGCAGACAATGACGTACTGCTGTGACCCGCTTCCCATACATCATGTTCACTCTCGTTACGTTTGACAAATCCGCACAAGCCATTGTGCTGACGCAAAGTATCAAAGCGATCCATACGTCCTGTCAGAATTTTATGCACATAAGCCTGATGCCCTACATCAAAAATCATTTTGTCCACTGGACTGTTATAACAGTAATGCAGGGCTACCGTGAGCTCAACCACTCCTAAGTTGGGTGCAAGATGGCCCCCTGTAACGGACAGCTTCTCAATCAGAAACTGCCGGATCTCTGCCGACAAAAGAACGAGATCATCCTGAGACATCGACTTTAGATCACTGGGTTGTTTAATTTGTGGAAGCAGCACGAGAATCTCCCCGCTTTCCTAGATTGTTTGATTGTTGGTGTAATCTATATATACACAATTTATTAAATGACATTAAAACATTATAACATAAAAGAACAAGAATCATAATTTACGGCACTATACTCCAGATAACGAGCATTTTCGCCAGCAAGGTTCTATGATCTTCCTCTGATGTATTCCACCGTTTTCTCGGAGCAGACCTGCTTTAAGAATGCAAAAAAAGGACATTAAATGCATTACACCGGTGTGGGCATTTTGAAACAGGGAGCGTAATCCGAAAGGGAAGCTTAATGATCTCGCCTCATCAAATAGTCAGCAATCTCCATCAGTCTTGACGCATCAGGTAACTCAGCTCTACCAAGTGCGTCCTTCGCAGATTGTGTAAGTGACTTCACCTCAGCAAGTGAGGCTTCCATACCAATAAAGTAAGGATACGTCACCTTATGCTGATTCACATCACTTTGCGTTTTTTTGCCCATTTTTTGCTCGTCACCCGTCAGGTCCAGAATATCATCCTGAATTTGGAAAGCCAGCCCCAGGTCTCTACCGAACACGCGCAACGCTTCCAATTGCCCTTCAGTCGCACCACCGATTCGAGCTCCAGCAAGAAGGGAAAACACAATTAAGTCTCCGGTTTTGTGCAAATGAATGTACTTCAGCTGTGCCAGATCGGTCATACCTTGCTCACCTTCCATATCAGCCACTTGCCCACCAACCATGCCTCTTGCCCCAGCCAGTTCGGACAATTCCTCTACTATGGACAACAACGCGTCTGCCGAAACACCACAGCGGCGACCTGCCTGCACAATGCTGTAGAAAGCATGCGTCAACAGAGCATCGCCAGCGAGAATGGCCGTTGCTTCACCAAATACTTTGTGATTCGTTAATTTTCCCCTGCGATAATCGTCATTATCCATCGCTGGTAGGTCGTCGTGGATCAACGAATACGTATGAACCATCTCCACGGCGCAGGCTACCGGCAGTGCAGCTTTACGCTGTGCACCGAAGGCTTCCGCCGCAGCAACGACCAGGAGCGGACGGAGACGTTTGCCTCCGGCCATAAGAGAATACTGCATCGCGTCAACCAGTGACTGGGGTACTTCCCAGTGAACAGGAAGAGTCTGCTGCAACTCTCCTGTCACCTCTGCTGTGATTTCCTGAAGATACACTTCAAACGAAGGACGATTACTCATTGATTTCACCGCTTTCATCGACGGCAGTGCCGAACGGTTTCTTGCGAAGCTCCCCATCCTCTTCTACGATCATTTCGATCTTGCGTTCCACTTGTTCCAGCTTCAGTCCACATAGTTGTGATAATTTCATCCCGCGCTGAAACAAATCGATGGCCTGTTCCAACGGAACATCACCATGCTCAAGCTGACCTACGATGTCTTCCAATGCCGCCATTGCCTCTTCAAAATTCAATTCCGGTTCATTCGCCATCGGTTTTGTCGTCCTCCTTCATTCCCCAAACCTGACAGTCCAGCTGCCCGTCTGTTAATTTAATCTTTATCGAATCTCCAGGCTGTACATCCTCTATCGATTTGATCAAACGCTGTTCCTGATCGTCATAGACAAGGCTGTACCCTCTTGACATGACTTTAAGCGGGCTAAGCGCATCCAGATGGCGTACGGATGATTTCCACTGCTGCTGCTTCGCTCTTGTAATGGATCGGATTGCAACCTCCAGCTGACGCCGGGCTGATGCATTCTCTCGCTTTGCGGCATTCACCTGATCACGAGGATTGAACCGCTGCAGGGCTGCACGCAAACGCTCCTGTTTCTCGGCCGTCCATTTCACACGTGTATCTACAGTTCGCAGTAGACGCTGTTTCAGCATATCCAATCGCTCCGTATGCTGCATTAAGGTCCTTCTGGGATGCACAAGAACAGGTGAGCGTTGCAATCTCGCCAGGCGCTCGCGATTGTGAACCGCACGCTGACGTAAACTGTGTTGGAGCTGACGCTGGCGCTGAGCAATCTGATCAAGCAGTTCAGCACGGTTAGGCACTGCCAGCTCGGCAGCAGCTGTAGGCGTTGCCGCCCGCAGATCAGCAGCAAAATCGGCAATCGTAAAATCCGTTTCATGCCCCACGGCAGAAATGACCGGAATAGCCGAAGCGACAATCGCCCTTGCTACGATCTCCTCGTTAAAAGCCCACAATTCTTCTAGTGATCCCCCGCCTCTCCCGACAATCAATACATCGGCTTCCCCCATGCGGTTCAGGTTGTTGATAGCTTTGACGATGGACGGAGCCGATCCTTTACCCTGAACGAGAACGGGATATAGAATTACTTGAGCTGAAGGATATCTGCGTTGCAATGTGATCATGATATCCCTTACCGCTGCTCCTGTAGGTGAAGTAATCACACCGATCTTTTGTGGAAAACGGGGAATCTGCCTTTTACGTGACGCAGAGAACAGCCCCTCGTCCTCCAGCTTTTTTTTCAACTGCTCATACGCTAGATAAAGACTCCCAATACCGTCCGGTTGCATGTGCGTTGCGTAGAATTGATACTGTCCGTCCCGCTCATACACGGAGACATTACCACGAGCAATAACCCTCGCACCCTCCTTCGGTACAAAGGGCAATCGCTGATTATGAGACGCAAACATAATCGACTTTATTCGGCTGTCCTTGTCTTTCAATGTAAAATACATATGACCGCTGGAGTGATGTGTAAAATTGGAAATCTCTCCGCGCAGCCAGACGTCCGACAGGACCTGATCCGACTCCAGCTTCATACGGATGTATCGGTTCAGATCTTTGATGGAGTAGATCTTTTGATCTGCCACAGACAGTTACCTAGGCCAATCCGTGAGCGCGCTTCGCAGCGATCAGTGTATTTTGCATCAACATCGTAATGGTCATTGGACCAACGCCTCCAGGAACCGGTGTAATGGGGCCAGATACCGTCTTCACGCTCTCGAAATCCACGTCTCCTGCCAGCTTGCCGTTATCCAGACGATTCATCCCAACATCAATGACAACTGCACCCGGTTTGACAAAATCGGCATCCACAAAGTTTGCACGACCGATTGCAACCACAAGAATGTCTGCCTGACGCGTGATTTCCTTCATGTTCGCCGTACGGGAATGACACATGGTTACTGTAGCATTCTCACGCTGAAGCAGTAGGGATACCGGTTTGCCAACAATGTTGCTGCGTCCGATGACTACCGCATGTTTGCCCGACATTTCAAGCCCGGTTCGCTTAATCAGTTCAATTACACCCGCAGGAGTACATGGGAGCAGACTGTCGTCACCAATGACAAGGTTACCCACATTGACCGGATGGAACCCATCGACGTCTTTGTCCACGGCGATTGCATCAATAACAGCTTTCTCCTCGATATGCTTCGGTAGTGGAAGCTGAACCAAGATGCCGTTAATGGTTTCCTGTTTGTTCAGCTTGTCCACCAGAGCGAGCAGATCCTCCTGAGACGTGCTTGCATCCAGACGATGTACCTCGGAATAAAAACCAAGATCATGACATGCTTTTTCTTTATTGCGCACATAAACCTGGGATGCCGGGTCTTCCCCGACGAGCACAACAGCCAGACCAGGTACTACCCCCTGTTCGCTAAGCTGTTTTACTTCGGTCGTCATGCTTGCGCGGAGCTCTTGGGATACTTCTTTGCCGTTAATAATAGATGCTGTCATTGTACTCTCTCTCCCTTATGTGAATATAAATTTAGAGGTTGTTCAAAAAAACCGCTTTTGATTACGAATGATGCCTATCGGCATCATCAGCATCGAATAGGGCATTCAGCCGAAATGTCCGTTGCTCACGTAGCTCTATCTACGCTCCGCTACTCCATTTCTAGCTTCATCCCATCTTCTTGGTACTGAAAACCGATCCTTTTGAACACGCACTATAGTTAATGATAAATTAAGACAATTTTGCTTTGATGGCGTCAACTTCCTGAATCATGCGTCCAAGTACGCCATTGACGAACTTCCCGGACTCATCTGTACCAAAATATCTGGACAATTCAATCGCTTCATTGACGGATACCTTTGCAGGGATGTCATCACGAAACACCATCTCATATGTTGAAAGGCGTAAAATCTGACGGTCTACACGCGACAGACGACTAATCTGCCAGCCTTTCAAATAATCGACAAGCAAACCATCGATGGCTTCCTTATTGTTCCATGCACCCTGTACGATCTCGGTTACGTAATTACGCATTACATCTGCATCGTGAATAACCACTTCGGTTTCATTGTCTTCAGCGGCTTCATTGATCAGCATATTAACAGCCTCGGATGCGCCCACTTCATTCATTTCCATCTGATACAGACTTTGTACTGCAATTTCCCTTGCCAAACGTCTTTTCATGTCCTGCCTCCTGCAGCGCTCCTTCTGGAGCGTCATCATGCGTATTTTAAAATAGTAAAACCTTTGATGGAATCAGAGATCTTATTATATTGTTATCCCTTTTCACAAAAAAACCTGCACTACGTTTCCTCCAAAAAACGGGCAACCTAAATTACAGTTTTATTTTCGGAAGAAACATATTGCAGGGTTCAGATGGCTCACTTGAACGGACGCCAGCGGTCACCCAGCCATTGTCCCCATTCCCTCCAGGGAATGAACGAGCCCAGCTTCGAGTCGCTTCGTCTGCCTAACGTATAACCGATGAACACCAAGAGTGCAAAGAACAACATATCCCAAAAACCGATCCATACATAAAGAAATCCAAAAAAGATGCCGCCGGCAATTCCGGTAATCCGGCCTTTGTGACTATCCCAAATCTCTCTCCACAGCATCAGTGAAACTCACCTCATTCCACTCGACTCTTGTAGTTAGGTGACTGGGTAACATTGGCAATATATACAGTGACAAAAGAAACCGGGATACCCGTAATCTCCTGTACGTGATCATGTATTGCCTTCTGCAGATCGGACGTCAACGCTGGAATTGGCGACTCGCCATCCACTACTGCGCGAATCATAATCTCCAGTCCCGACTCGACTACACGAATACGTGCTTTGACATCACGTACTCCCCGGAAACGGGAAGTCGCTTTGAGACAGAGATTTTCAATCGTCTCCATTGAAATCTGTACATCCCCGTACTCTGTACGTTGGTCCACAGATGGCAACGAAGCACGATCACGCCGAACCGAAATGTAGAAAAATCGCAAACTCAGGATAAACAAAATCGCTGCTGCAACAACCGCCGCAACAATGACGTTTTGTTCCTGCTGGTAATTCAATTCGTAAGGCAGCACACCACTGATAAGAAGTATAACTGCTGCCGATATTGCTCCAACGCTTATGCTGTATATAAACAACAGAAGCCGATCCAGTATTTTAGCCACGAACTGCACAGCCTCCCTTGCTCACTAACATTACTTAACCTGCCCATTGGCAAAAGGGTGATCCTTAGGTGCACATTTCCATTGCCCCAAAGACCTGTCCAAGACGGGATAAACCCCGGCAGTGATGCCGGGGGAATCTGTCTTCTTTTATTTTACGCGCTGACTGTTCAGGTCGATTTCTTCCACTTTCTCGGTGCTCTTGAACTGAACGTCATGAATGTGCACATTAACTTCATTCACATTCAATCCTGTCATGTTCTCGATGGAGCGCTTCACGTTCTGCTGAATTTCGGTAGCCACCTGTGGCAGACGGTAACCATATTCAATAATAACGGAAACATCCACTGCAGCTTCACGCTGACCCACTTCAACCTTCACGCCTTTGGATAGGTTTTTGCGGCCAAGCAATTCAGCAAATCCACCTGCGAATCCGCCGCTCATGCCTGCAACACCTTTCACTTCTACTGTAGCCAGTCCAGCGATCACTTCAATAACTTCAGGTGCGATCTGGATTTCACCGATATCCGTTCGTTCAAATTCTGTCGGCAGTGTACTCATAACTGTTCAACACACCTTTCGCGAAATAAGTTTGCGGCCATCCGTCAGGGCGCTGGCATTCAGATCGATTGATCTTCAGATGCCCTTCCGGTCCGGCTTTACCGGAACTCCTGCAAGCTTCATCCGCTTTTGTGACGGCTTATCCTCTGCAGGAGACATGCGCTCTTATTATTACATACTATATCATTTGGGCTACATTATGACAAACAAGCCCAATATGCCTTTTAAATCTCATTTTCCTCAAGAAATTTGATATCAAAGTCACCACGAATGAACGTTGGGTGCTCCAGCAATTTCTGATGAAAAGGGATCGTTGTGGATATGCCTTCAATCGCAAATTCAGCAAGTGCACGCTTCATCTTCGCAATAGCTTCTTCCCGGTTCGCTCCCCATACGATCAATTTGGCGATCATAGAGTCGTAAAAAGGAGAGATGGTATATCCCGGATAAGCTGCACTGTCCACACGCACCCCCGGTCCTCCTGGGGCAAGATAGAAACCAATTTTGCCTGGTGAAGGCATGAAGTTACGATCCGGGTCTTCTGCGTTGATACGGCATTCAATGGACCAGCCATTGATCACAACGTCTTCCTGACGGAAAGAGAGCGGATTGCCTTCGGCTACCGAGATCATTTCACGGATCAAATCCACACCTGTAACCATCTCAGTTACAGGGTGTTCCACCTGAATACGAGTATTCATTTCCATGAAGTAGAACTCGCCATTAGGGCTAAGCAAGAACTCTAGTGTTCCTGCTCCCGAGTAATTCACGGCAAGCGCTGCCCGCACTGCCGCTTCTCCCATCAATGTACGCACATCTTCAGAGAGAATCGGACATGGCGCTTCTTCCACCAGCTTTTGACGACGACGTTGAACAGAACAATCACGCTCGCCCAGATGCACTGCATTTCCATGTTTGTCTGCAATAATCTGGATCTCCACGTGTTTCATGCCCGTCAGGAATTTCTCCAGATATACTCCGGCATTGCCGAAAGCCTTCTGTGCTTCCTGCTGGGCAGCTGTAATCTGCTTGATCAGCGTTTCCTCATCTTCAGCAATACGAATCCCTTTGCCTCCACCACCAGCGGTAGCTTTGATAATGACAGGATATCCAATATCTCTAGCGATCATGATGGCTTCGTTCATATTTTCAACCAAACCGTCAGACCCCGGAATGACAGGTACACCTGCATCTTTCATCGTCTGTTTGGCAACAGCCTTGTCGCCCATTTTGGTAATGGCTTCTGGAGAAGGGCCGATGAACGTAATATTGCAGGAACCACAGATTTCTGCAAAATCGGCATTCTCTGCGAGGAAACCGTACCCCGGGTGAATCGCATCACAATCCGTCAGCGTCGCTACACTCATCAGGTTGGTGAAGTTTAAATAGCTGTCTTTTGAAAGTGTTGGCCCGATACAATATGCTTCATCTGCGAGACGAACATGCAGGGAGTCTTTGTCTGCTTCCGAATAAACTGCTACCGTCGAAATGCCAATTTCACGACAGGCACGAATAATACGTACCGCAATTTCGCCACGGTTCGCAATCAGTATTTTTTGAAATTTCATTTCGTTATTGTCCTCCTTCGAAGCTCATGCAGTTACCGTTATCGGCTGTAACCGTTATTCTGGTTTCACCAGGAACAGGGGTTGTCCATACTCAACCAGCTGTCCGTTCTCAACCAGCACTTCAACGATTTCTCCCTTGATGTCGGCATCAAGCTCGTTCATCAGCTTCATCGCTTCAATGATACATACCGTTGTTTTCTCAACAACTTTATCACCAGCGCTTACGAAAGGACCCGCTTCCGGTGAGGAAGCTCTGTAAAAAGTACCCACCATTGGAGATACAATTTTATGTAAATGGCTTGTAGTATCGACTTGCGGAGCAGCCTCAGTTACCACTGCAGCCGGTTGTACCTGTGGAGCAGCGATCATTTGCGGTTGCACAGCAGCTGCCTGAACATATTCGGTTTTACCCGGTTTGCGAATCGACAACCGTGATCCTTCATTTTCAATTTCCAACTCCTGAACGGAACTTTCATCAACCAGTTTAATCAGTTCTTTGATTTCACTCAATTTAAACATTTCCATTATTCACTCCTTCGGCATCATGCCAGTCTCACTAGGACGGTCATATGGCTTTATGTATTATATCATAATCGTTAAAAATGGAAAGAGCCCGAGATCTGAGCCAGCTCTCGGGGCTACTTTTCCATGATTCGGATTACTGTTCTGTCACGTATTGCACGCTGATTTTATTTTGCGTTACTGCCAATTCTTTCATGACCAGATCCACAATGGAAACCGCCTGTTTTACATCCAGTTTGTCACTAAGTACAACGACTTTATACTTGTCGGCATCCTCTTGAACGATGGCATTGGCGAACTGCTGTGAAAGAGTTTCTTCAATGCCATTGATTTTGGCTTCTTTTTCTTCCAGCGCACGGAGCTGTTCGGTTGCTTTGGCATTTTCCTCTGGTGTTTTGCTCAAATCCCCCGCAACAGTCATCAGTTCCTCGTATATGCGATTGTTGCTTTCCTCACGCTGCCACTGATAGTTCTGGAACTGGCTGCTCGCGGAGGCTGCTGTATTTTGCTCCTCCATTTCCTTGAGGACTTCTTCATCGGTTTTTGTCACGCTGCCGTCTGTCCCGCCACTTGCCTCAGGACTGGTTGCTGCACCTTTGTCAGAGCCTTTCTCACTGTCTTTCCCTGCTTCACCTTGCTTCTCTCCCGATTCTGCCGCAGGTGATTTCTCGGTTTCTCCGGCTTCTTTACCGTCTACAACGGCAGGATTATCAACCGATTCAGCTGCCTGCTCTCCTCCTTCTCCCCCTGTAACTTCACCGCTATTCACAACTTCATTTACAACCAGGCCTTCTGTCGGATCAAGGATTCCGGCCGTTTCCGTCGCTTCTCCCTGCTTCATGCCATCCACCTGCTGGCTATCAGCAACAGGCGCATTAACCGGACCCGAATCTTCAGTGAACAAATAATAAGCGGACAAAATGACCATCAGGCTAAGCATGGAAACAAGCCACACCGTTTGACGTTTGTTATTCATTAGAACTTCCTCCTCGAATTAGCTTCATTCTTATGCGAATCGAACCTTGTGCAAGAATTGAACCCTGGGTTTCAACATTCCGATTTAATCCTGCTTGCGCGGAACAACCGAGATTCGGTAGGCCGCCACATTCAGTCCTTTTTCCACAGCATCGGTAATCAGGTCCTTCACCACCTTGTTCTCTGCTCCCTTGGCAACGACAAGCACACCCCGGATTTGCGGTTTGAGCTTCTTGGTGACAATCGGTGTCTGATCCCCAGATACTTCATACGTAATGATCTCGCCATCGCGGGTATATTGCGTCATATGTCGCTTGCCCCCGCTGGCATCCGTCTCTTCCGTGAGCTGTTGCGAATCCTTCACATTGCGCTGCACAACGAGTTCTTCTGTCGAATCCACGGTAACCATGACATCAACGGTTCCCACGCCAACGATATTTTCCAGTACGCCCTTGATTTTGTCTTCAAATGCGATCTCTATCGCCTGAAAAGGATTCTGATCCGCTGCATCCGTCTGGATGGATGCCATGGATGTAGTCGGGTCAGGAGGTTCGCGACCGATATTTTCGGAATCAATCTTTTTGACATTGACGAAGGAATTAAACAGCATGATCCCTACTCCGATCAAACCGAGAATAATAAGCCAGCGAAAGGTTTGACTGCGCCGTTGTCCACCTTCTCCGCCGCCGAGCCAGCTTTCCATCTTTTTAAGCCATTGCCTCATCGGAAACCCTCCTTCTTACAGCGCAGGGGCGCTTTTCTTTTCTTTCACCTGTACTTTGTTGGCATCAATATCCCACTTCTCAGTCAATAGCGTAATAATTTGTACTGCTCGTTCTGATCGGGAAGACGACTGCCCTTGCTGAGGGTTTATTTCTGACGGATCAGCCGAAACAGGTGTGGAGTCAGCCTCCCGCCGATTTGAAGAGTCTCCCGCATTCCCGGTGTCCGTGCTGCTATCAGAATTACTGCCGCTGTCCACCTTAATCTGTACATCAGGCACTTCAATCTGACCGATCTGGATTGGCTCTTGTGCTGTAGTCGATTCGGCAGGTTCGGATTCGGGGTCAGCACTGAATAATGGATCTGTACTTGCCACTTCCTCCACTTGTCCTGTATTGGAGCTGGCTTTTCCTGCTGCTACCTCACCTGCCATCTCCACCAGAACATACTGGATTGCGGGCAATTCCACGGAGGATGCCAGATCCTTATCTGGTTTGGCTGCATCCATGGCAAGTTTCACCTCGACGGACTGAACTCGCTCCCCGGTTGTTTCTTCAATCTGTCCCTTCATCACGTTAGCCAGTTCTTTGGCTGTCCATTGCAAGGATTGTTCTTGTTCGTTCGATTGCAGTTTCCTGCCCTGAGCCAGGATCTGTTCCAGTGTTGCACTTCCATCCGATGGTGGGTCCATGGCTGTCATCGCCCGCTTCAGCTCGGCAACCGGGTCACTCCGCAGGAGCTTTGTTATGGGGGATAAAAGGGTTAGCAGGATAAGAAGGCTCAGCACAAGCTTGACATAGCGTTCCATGGATCGGTTGGGCAACAGCATATCCACAAAGGTCGCCAGCAGAACGATCATGATCAATTCCCGGAGCCAGCTGCTCAGCCACCCCATCCTTCCAGCCCCTTTCTCTCGAACAATCCCCTCATCGCATCATAACCGTCAGATTACCGGCAGTTAGCAGGATCGTGATGGCCAGAAAGAACATCAATCCCACAGCTGCCAGTGCTGCAAATACGTAAAGCATGCTTTTGCCAATCGCCTGCAGGCAACCTACAATTGGTGTTTCACCCAAGGGCTGCATAATAGCGCCTGTAATGTTGTATATGAGGGCAAGGGTCAGAATTTTAAGCGCTGGAAAAGCGCATAGAAACAAGATAATGATGACACCGGTTAGCCCGATTGCATTTTTGACCAGCAGCGAAGCCGTGATGACTGTATCGGTTGCATCCGCAAACGTTCTGCCAACGATGGGGACAAAGTTCCCGGCGATGTACTTCGCCGCTTTCAGACTGACTCCATCTGCTACGGAGCCTGATGCGCCCTGCACCGAAATTACGCCCAAGAACATCGTAAGTAATATACCGAGCAGAGCCACACTAATGTTGCGTAACAGGTCCGCTAGCTGAGTCAGCTTATACTTGTCAGACAAGGAACTGACGAGATGCAATACAGCCGAGAAAAACAACAGGGGGAACACCAGTATGTGAATCAACGTACCCACCAGATGAATCATGAAAATGATGAGCGGATGAGTGACTGATACGGTGATAACATTTCCCATTGATGCCAGCAGTGTGAAGAGTAGGGGCACCATGGCCATCATAAAGTTGATCATGCCGGCAATGGCATCCTTGGCGTACCCAATCGCCACACTGAAACTGTTTATGGCGATGATAATAATGACCATGTAACAGATGGAGTAGGCGATTTTGCTAATATTGTTTTTCTCAAAAGCGGTCTGGAGCGTCTCCAGAATCATGCTTAGCACGCTCAACATCACAATCGTGACCAGAAGCTTGCCGTTATATAAAATCTCATGCAGCATAAAGGTTCCAATGGCTATGAATACGGACTTCAGACTGAATCCTTCATTGCCTGGAATTAACATATCCATAAAGGAAGGCGTCTTTCCTTCCGGGAAAAATCCTCCGTATTGCTGCATCAGTTGATCCCAATATTTTTCCACCTGATCTTTGGGAAGCTGATCTGCCTGCTGGTGCATCCATTCATCTGAAGGGGAGCCGGCAGCAACCTGTCCCATGATCGCAAACAGTAAGCACAGCATCAGCACGAAGGTAAGGCGCCACTGCGGCTTGTGAAGCATTATTTTCATATGAAGTCCGCACGCCCCCTCCTTCTACACCGGCATTAGCTTCATGACGGTTTCGATTATAATGCTGATGATTGGTATGGCGAGGACAAGAATCAGCACCTTGCCAGCGAGCTCAATCTTGGAAGCAATGCTCTCCTGACCTGCGTCCCTCACAATCTGTGCACCAAATTCAGCAATGTAGGCTATGCCTATAATTTTCAGCACGGTTTTCAGATAGATGCTCTCCATGCCCGAATTTTCGGCAAGCCGTTTCAGTACCTCGATGACTGCGCCAATCTTGCCAATTAGCATCATAAAGATCACGATGCCGGTAGCGGCAGCAATCAAAAAAGCGAACATGGGCTTCTGTTCCTTGATAACTAGAATGAGAACCGTTGCGATGAGCGCCAGACCTACAACTTGGATTATTTCCACAGGTCACCACCATCCCGGCTTCATGACCGTTTTCATTGAAAAAGAAATATCGATTTGATCTCTTGCAGCAGGCTGTCCAACATACGGACCACCATGAACAATACAACGACAAATCCGATCACGGTCACCCAGTGAGCCATATCTTCCTTTCCCATTTGTTTCAACACCGTATGAATCATTGCAATAATGATTCCGATGCCCGCAATTTGAAAGATTGCGTTCACTTCTAAATTCATGACCTTGGCACCTCACTATCCCGGCTATTTCAGAAGATCAGAATGACGATTAACGCTCCTACAAGCATCCCGAGACTACGACTCATTCGTTCATATTTCACTTGATCGGCCTGAGCACGGGATTCCTCATGCATTAGTTGTTGAATGGCTAGCGAGATGTGCTTGGTCTGATCCTGACGATCACTGGTGCCAAGGCTGAAGCTTAATTGCAGCATGACCTCCCGCTCGTCTGCCTTCATGGCTGACTTTCCCCACGTCTCTTCAATGCCAGACTGAAGACTTTCACGAGCAGTGCGTCCATGAGGGGGTTCCATTTGCTTGGCTGCGTGGAGAAACAGCGTCCGAACAGGCTCTTTTGTCTGAGCCCCCATTTTTCCCATGGCATCAGGCAAGGGGGTAAGCCCATAGTTAATTTCGGTCATCAGCCGCTGGAGAGCGGCAATTAACTCACGCAGTTGTCTGGGCCGCAAAGCAAATTGCCTTGCCTTGTAGAATCCGGCGAGCGTGCTGGCCAGCAGAATAATGACGGCTCCGAGCATGTTAAGCAAATGCCTCACCTCCCACTTCCGTCTGCTGGAGGCCACGCATTTTGCCATCAGCCAGTCGAAAGGTCATGCCCCGGCTCGTCCGCTGCAGTTGAACATAGCGTTGAAACATTTGCTCGACAATCAGGGTCCTCAACGCAGGTCTGGAAGAAAGTTCGGCCAAATCACGACCGTGTGCCGTGGCGATGACGGATACACCTGCATGGAGTGCTTCCATTACTGCCTCAGCATCCTCTGGACGGCCTATCTCGTCCACAATCAGGACATCGGGAGACATGGAGCGGAGCATCATCATCATGCCCTCAGCCTTCGGACAACCGTCCATGACATCGGTACGGGGCCCCACATCGAATCCCGGTACACCCTTGTAACTTCCTGCAATCTCAGACCGCTCATCTACGATGCCAACCTTGAGCCGCGGCCGTATACCCTGAACAAGCTCGCTGACACCCGTAAGTTTGGTTCCACTGCTGATCTGCCTCGCCAGATCACGCAGCAATGTGGTTTTTCCTTGCTGGGGAGGCGAAAGAATTAAAGTGTGCAGTACCTGACCACTCTTCATGTCCAGCAGATAGGGCAGGATCCGATCAGCAATCCCGTGTATCTCTCGCGCAACCCTGACATTAAATCCATTGATATCGCGCAAATTTTCCACGCGACCACCGCTGAGTACCGTTCGGCCGGCCAGCCCAATTCGATGACCGCCAGGAATGGTGATGAACCCTTTGCGCAGCTCTTCTTCCAATGTATAAAGCGAATGATTGCTAATCAGATCCAGCAGCCTGTGGGTTACCTCTTTTAAGGGTATATAGGCTTCATCAGGCTTCGCTGTCGGACTGCCCTGAGGTGTAAGGAAGTGATAGGTGTCTCCTGCATTGATTTCCAGCGGCCT
The DNA here is from genome assembly GCF_001514495.1 of Paenibacillus pabuli NBRC 13638. Taxonomy (GTDB): domain Bacteria; phylum Bacillota; class Bacilli; order Paenibacillales; family Paenibacillaceae; genus Paenibacillus; species Paenibacillus pabuli. Next base: position 178,723 of record NZ_BCNM01000011.1, on the reverse strand, counting down.
TCCTTCACGGATACGTACTTCCTCCACTTTTTCCAACAAAGCGGGCGGCATTCTTCCCAGAATGGTTCGAATCGGTTCCGGAAAGATATCCTTCCAGTTCACCATCATGAATAGGCCCCTCCAACCTTGAATTCGGTTTTATCGCGTTTCTGGTGCTTGTTCATATCTCAAGTTTATGTGTGTACATTGATTTTATGACGCTGAAATCTATCATTTTCTTCAGAATAGGGATGAGAGTTGGAAAATCATAGATCAGCTCCTTGTTCGCGGTCTAGGCACCCGTCTAGATCCAATTGCATATAGTGCTTGCAGACAGGTGTGATCCATTTGCGGATATTAGAAAGACAGAACCAACTATCCCCAAATGCAGAAAGGAGTTGTGGGGAGTGCGAGTCGATGTGGTAGGTAATGTGAATGAAGTGCGAAAAATGGATATTGCGGGCCGATGTGTGGTGGTGATTGATGTGTTGCGAACGACAAGCACGATTGTAACGGCACTGGCTTATGATGCGGCAGATATAATCGCTGTAGAGACCGTTCCTCAAGCGAAACAATTGAACGTGCAGGATGCCATTCGTGGCGGGGAGCGTTTTGATAAAAAAATTACAGGATTCGAGGTGGGCAATTCCCCTTATGAATATATGACTCCCAGTATCGCGGGTAAGACCATTATTCTGACTACGACAGATGGTACACGTGCTCTGATCAAAGCATCCAAGGCCAGATATGTGTTCGCAGGCTCATTTCTCAATGTTAAGGCTGTGGCGGCTGTTCTGTGCGAACTCCGAAGGGACATCATGTTGTTATGTGCCGGGGATCAGGATGAGTTTGCGCTGGAAGATGGTTTATGTGCAGGCAGCATTATCGAAGAGCTGTACCAACAATCCCCTTTTCCAATCATGCTGAATGATCTGGGCTTGGCGCTCCATCAGGCTGCCACTAACGCCGAGGACAAATTGCCCGATCTGGTTAGAGTATCGTCTGGTGGGCGAAGGCTGGAGAGACTGGGCAGGATGCATGATGTAACCTACTGCACACAATTGAATTTGCTGGACTGTGTTCCCGAGATGGGGGAAGGACACCGAATGCAGCCTTATAAAGGATCTCGTAAAGAGCGGGTATTTCGATTGTTATAATAAACAAAAAAGGTGTACCGCTTCCCCTGATAGGGATTCAGTACACCTTTGGTATGTCTGGCTATATTACTGCTTTTATCTGCGAACTTGCGGTCCGCCAATCACAGCCTGCTCTGCCGTATCCAGGTCATACGCTGTGTGCAGTGCCTTGATTACATCATGAAGTTTCTCTCCATCGATAACACACGATACCTTAATTTCGGAAGTGCTGACCATCTTGATGCTTACGCCTTCACCAGAGATGACTTTGAACATCTTGGCAGCAACGCCCGGATGGCTAACCATTCCCGCACCAACGATCGAGACTTTAACAAGGTTTTCTTCGGAAGTGACTTCACGGTAAGGCAGGCGGCTGTGAAGGGCTTCAATGACGCGCAGTGCGTTCTCACGGTCAGACAGCGCAACAGAGAACGAGAAGTCAGCCTTACCGTCCATTACACCGCTCTGTACGATAATGTCGACATCCAGCTGTTCTGATGCAAGGGCACCAAATACTTCAGCGAGAACCCCCGGTACATCAGGTACACCCAGAATACTGATGCGAGCCACATTTTTGTCATAGGCAATTCCACTAACCACCACGCCTTGTTCCATTGTTGCTTCCTCCTTCACAACCGTTCCTTCATTATGGTTAAAGCTGGATCTTACGATCAAAGGCACACCAGAGTGCTTCGCGTATTCTACTGCACGCGGATGCAGCACTGCTGCTCCCAGGTTGGCCAGTTCCAGCATCTCGTCGTACGAAATTTCCTTCAGCTTGCGTGCAACTTTCACAATTCGCGGATCGGTGGAATATATCCCGTCCACATCTGTGTAGATCTCGCAAGCGTCTGCCTTGATGGCTGCTGCCAGGGCCACTGCCGTTGTATCGGAGCCTCCACGGCCAAGTGTCGTAATCTCGCCGTCTTCCGTCATGCCCTGGAAACCTGCAACGATAACGATATTACCTTCAGCCAACGCTTGATTCACCCGGTGCGGATGAATATCGTTAATCCGAGCTTTGCCGTGTACCGGCTCCGTCCGGAATCCCGCTTGCCAGCCCGTAAATGAAATGGCTTTGCGTCCCAGCGCCTGAATGGCCATGGATAACAATGAAATCGAGATCTGTTCTCCCGTAGTCAACAGCATATCCATCTCACGTGCAGGCAGTTCACTGTTCAGCTGTTTCGCCTGATCAATCAGATCATCCGTGGTATCCCCCATGGCCGAAACCACGACTACACACTGATGTCCTTCATCCGCTTTTTCTACAACACGTCCGGCTACACGCTTCATGCGCTCTGTATCTCCGACCGAGCTGCCCCCAAATTTCATGACGTACAATGACAACGCAAATCCACTCCCTACCTTGTGCAGTATGCATAATTGATGTCCACCGTCATTATTCTCTCCGAAAAATGACTTTAACCCAGTATATTACGAAAGTGTCTGATAGGCTAATCTTTTTTCGAAAAAACCCTCTGCCAAAAGAATGGCAGAGGGTTGAATTCATGCTTCATTTTAACTTACACCTTGTGAGAGTTACGCGCGGGATGAGTATTTACCTTCACGCGTATCGATCAACAGCACGTCGCCTTCGTTGATGAACAATGGCACTTGTACGTTCAGGCCAGTTTCCACTTTAGCGTTTTTGGTAGCACCTTGAGCTGTATTACCTTTAACGCTTGGCTCAGTCTCGATAACTTTCAACTCTACGCTTGTTGGCAGGTCGATACCGAGGATTTCACCTTGGTAGCTGACGATTTTTACGTTCATGTTTTCTTTCAGGAAGTTCAATTCCCACTCCAGTTGGTCACTTGTCAGTGTGAACTGGTCATACGTTTCGTTGTCCATGAACGTGTGCTCTGTACCGCTAGCATACAGGTAGGACACGCCACGATTTTCGATGATGGCACGGCCAATCGTTTCACCTGCACGGAATGTTTTCTCAACGGTGTTACCGTTGCGCAGGTTTTTCAGTTTGGAACGTACGAAGGCAGCACCTTTACCTGGTTTAACATGTTGGAAATCAAGTACGGTATAGATGTCATTGTCCACTTGTACGGTCAAGCCTGTTTTAAAATCGTTTACTGAAATCACAAAAAATCCCTCCTGATATGGTTGAAAAGTAGGTGATAAAAGACGATGGGTTAATTTAAGTTTGAAAAAGTCAAACCGTCATATTACACAGACCACTACGATGGCAGAACAACCTTCCGATCGCTGTTATCCCCAGATTTCTTTTTAATCCCTATCCTAATAGGGAGAAATCCGGTGATAAAGGCGAACGTTCCACTTCTTCAGGTTTTTTCTGCCCTCTCCGTTATTGTGGAATTTCAAGTTTACTTATTCAAAAGCATAAATTAAAAATCGTCTTATATCACCAGTGGCTGTAAATTAGCCGATTACGGTGAACTTCTTGTCTGATTTCGTTAAAATGTGAATACCTGTCTCGGTAATCACAACGTCATCCTCAATACGCACGCCGCCAAGGCCGTCAATGTAAATCCCCGGTTCAACGGTTACGACCATGCCCGGTTTCAGTACATCGTCGCTCAGCTTGGATAAACGAGGAGCCTCGTGCACTTCCATACCCAGGCCATGGCCTGTGCTGTGTCCGAATTGCTCTCCATATCCATATCCTGCAATGATATCACGTGCCAATGCATCCGCTTCCCGACCGGTCATACCCGGTTTCAGGTTCGCCAGCGTATGTAACTGGGCTTCCAGTACAATGTCGTAAATTTTACGAAGTTCAGGTACAGGCGTGCCAGTTGCGATGGTACGTGTCAGATCTGAACAGTATCCATCCAACAGTGCACCAAAGTCAAATGTAATTAACTCATTTTGTCCGATGACTTTGCTGCTTGCTACACCATGAGGCATAGCAGAACGTTCACCCGATGCAACGATTGTGTCGAACGAAGAGGAGGTTGCTCCATGTTTGCGCATGAAAAACTCCATCTCCAAATCCACTTCACGTTCAGTCATACCCGGTTTTGCAAATTGTAAAACATGACTGAAGGTTGCGTCTGCCAGATCCGCAGCTCTTTGCATTACAGCGATCTCATCTTCATCCTTGAATATGCGCAGTTGTTCCACAATCCCGGAAACAGCTTTTAATTCAATGGATTGAAGTGCTTCAGCATAAGCAGTATGCGTACCATAAGTAACATGATCCTGCTCAAAGCCAACCTGTTTGATATTCGCCGATGCCAGTAGTTCACGTACGGATTCCAATGGTTTCGGTCCATGTTCCACAACGGTAAATCCTTTGGCTTGTTGGGGTGCCTGTGTCATATAACGGAAATCGGTCAGCAAGAATGCTTCTTGTTCCGTAATCAGCACATATCCTGCTGAACCTGTAAAGCCTGTCATGTAACGACGGTTTATCGGATTTGTAATCAGCATAGCCGTGAGTTCATGTTCACGCATGGCCTCACGCAACTTATTTACTCGTTTGTTTTCCATCGGTAACCCTTCTTTCTCTCACATTCCCGGGTCCCCGGCTCAGGTTTGCTTGTCCAGATGACGCACGAGAGCCAGCAGCCCCAGTTCATAGCTTACTTCGCCAAATCCGGCAATTTGCCCGATTGTTTCAGCAGCAATTACGGAATGATGTCTGAATTCTTCGCGTGCATGAATGTTGGATAGATGTACTTCTACTGTAGGAACTTTCACGGCATTGATTGCATCACGCACTGCATAACTGTAATGAGTCAGCGCTCCGGCATTCAGCATAATTCCATCCGCATCGCCCATCGCTGCATGAATACGATCAATGATGTCCCCTTCATGATTGGATTGATAAAAAGCGATGGAGACGCCAAGATCCTCCGCCTGTCTGCGAATTCTATCTTCAATATCCTTCAGACTAAGCGTTCCATAGATGCCGGGTTCACGTACGCCGAGCATGTTCAGGTTCGGGCCATTGATTACTACAATCCGTTTCATAGCTGCTCCATCCTTTCTGCAAATAACCATCTGCTATTTTAACACAGCCATTGCCGGATTGAGAAGCTTTTTTGCGCTATACTCCCGCTTTCTCCGGCTCACGTTTCCGTTCATCTGTGAACTCCATGGCCACGGTATAGCCAATAAACAGTCCCCACAGCAAAAAGAAACAAATTTCAGTAATGATTGAATCCCAGGTCAAACGGTTCAAGGGTTTCACCATATCCAGTTTGGGACCTACCAGAACAAAGACAATGAGCCACCAAAAAATTCCGTAACCCATGCCTGGAAGCGGGCCATCCCATTTTTTTAACGTGAAGGTGTAGATCAAGGATGCGAGGACTGAAAATACAATAAAAAACAGCCACCCGGTCAGATGCCCTGCCGCAGTGTATATAAATTTATGTTTAAAAAAAGGTTCAGCCAAAAAACCCAATGGCACAATCGTAAAATGGAGCAAATAGAATAACCAGTGCAGACCTCCCCAGATAAAACCTGCAAAAAAACCGAGCTCCACTGCAAAGGGAAACGGCTTGGTGAAGTAATGGGCCTGGCCTTGACGCTGGGTAGGGCGGCTGCCCCGATCCTTTTGATTCCGTTCATCAGAACGTTTATTTTCCATACGTGATGTGCGTTCATCCTTATGTTCTGTCATTGATATTCTCCTTCACGTTCAGTTCGCGTCATTGGGGTTATAACCGAATTTTTGTCCTAACTCTACCGGGTAGTATGTACAAATCAGGGCAAACTTAACAACATCACCTCTGGATTGTCTCGTAAACTAGAAATTGCCTTCAAAATTCGATACAATAGGGTTATTAAACAGTCTTCGACCTTGAAGGCCAGAACAGAATAGGAAGGTGAATAATTTGCCTCAACAATCCAAGCCTGTCAGCTACGGGGGGCAAGCTGTCATTGAGGGCGTAATGTTCGGCGGTAAACATGTCAACGTTACTGCTGTTCGAAGAAAAGACGGCGAAATTACGTATCTGGAAGTCCCAAAGCAAGACAAGTCCTGGGTCATGAAATTGCGGCGGATTCCACTACTGCGCGGGATTGTCAGCATTATAGATTCGAGTGTCAAAGGCAGTAAACATCTCAATTATTCTGCTGACGCTTACGCTGATGATGAACTTGAACCCGAAGATAAAGCAAAGCAAAAAGAAAAAGAAGGCTCAGGTTGGAGCCTTAGCATGATTATTGGCGTCACCGCTGTAGCTATTCTTTCTTTCCTCTTCGGTAAAATTGTGCTTACGTTATTGCCCGTTGTCATTGAGAATTTTCTGTTCAAAAATGCATTCGACAATCAGTTTTTGCATAATTTACTGGAAGGCGGAATTAAGCTGATTCTGTTGCTTGCCTATCTGTGGTTGATTTCTCAGACCCCGATGATCAAACGTCTGTTCCAATACCACGGAGCAGAGCATAAAGTCATTAGTGCTCACGAAGCAGGAGAAGAGCTCACCCCGGATAATGTACAGAAATACAGCCGTCTGCATTACCGTTGCGGAAGCAGTTTTATTATGCTGACTGTCATTATTGGAGTATTCTTGTACTCGCTCTTCACATACGATAACCTATGGGAACGTATGGGGCAGCGGCTGTTGTTATTGCCAATAGTGCTCGGTATTTCGTTCGAATTGTTGAAGTTGACCAACTCACTACGTGACGTCCCTGTCCTTCGTTATCTCGGTTACCCGGGGCTGTGGCTGCAATTGCTGACAACCAAAGAACCAACGAATGAACAGGTGGAAGTATCCATTGCTTCGTTTAACCGTATGCGTGAATTGGATGCCAAGCTTGCAAACGTATCTGCCACTTCGGAAGTTCCTGTTGCAACATTTGATCCTGTGAAAGGGTGAATGATATGAAAAAGCAGGCCATCCTATTTTGGACGTTCATCGCACTGGCTGCTGTTGGAATCTTGACTAGTCTGTGGAGTAAAGGTGTATCCCAATTGGTGATACCTCTGATCGTGTTCGGAGTTGTTTTCCTGCTATATAAATATCCGCCTCGCCGCTGGGCGCGCAAGACATCATCACCGAAGATCAAGCCATCGGCTCGAACCATGGCTAAGGTTAATGCACAGTCCAGTGCCAGAAAAAGCAGCAGTTCTTCCAAAAAACGTAAAGATTATCCTTTCCAAGTCATTCAAGGGCAAAAGGGTAAAAGCGATGAAGACGTACCCAAGTATCACTAAATACGAATTTCAGCTGAACGCACAAAAAAGCAATTCTCCCGACAAGTGGAGAATTGCTTTTTTTTATTTTTTATACAGGGGTCAGGGGCGGTCTCTCCGCTGGTTTCTCTCTTAGCTCTCGTCGTTGTTTGTCCAGCTGTTCACCATAGATCTTGGTATTCCAACCCCTAAAAAATTCATTACCAGCGGTAACCCCGGATTGATATAAAGCGGTGCTGTCCTGCACGGAAAGATTAAATTCCGTAGGTTTAATACCAAGGGTGGGGATTTTCACAGTTCGAAAACGATTAATCTGTTCGATATACCGCTCGTCATGGGCAGTAAGCATCGTTTCCACCAGTGCCTGAAGCATACTGAGGGGCCCCTTGATTCGTGCTGGCTCTCCCTCCGTTTTCCCAACCATCTTGAAACCGACAACTGGGATAATGTCTCCACCACGTTCTGTACGCTCTCCGTCGAACAGCCAGAGTGGGAAATTACTCAATAAGGCCCCATCGACGATATAGACAAACTGGTCTGCAAAACGTAAACCTTTGGACAGGAGGGGGGATCTGCGAATCGCTACCGGATCGAAGAAATAGGGGATACTGCAGCTCATTCGTACCGCCTTGGCAACCTCCAGCTTCGCTGGCTCAATACCAAAGCGCTTGATATCGTCAGGCAATATTAATATAGTGCCATTGGAAATGTCTGATGCGATGATTGACAACTTGCCTGGAGGCAGATCAGCAAATGTCCGCACCCCTTTTTTTTTCAGCATATCGCGAATCCACGATTCCAGTGCTTCCCCGGAGTACAGTCCTTTCTTCAAAAATAATCTTGCAGCCGGTCCGATCCACCTTATATCAAATAGGTGAGAACGCCGCAGCAACGAGGCAAACGGGGTATTCTCAATAATCCCCTTCATCTCTTCAGCCGAATATCCCGCTGCGAGCAATGTCGCTACGATGGAGCCGGATGAAGTACCTGCCACCCGATTGAATTCAACTCCATGATCCTCAGCACTTTTCACTGCACCTGCGAGCGAAATTCCTTTTACGCCACCACCTTCAAATACCCCGTTAACTAACACAATAAAACCCCCGTTCTCCAGGCAGTCCATGCTACTACTGCCACTGTATGAGAATAGGGGTTGGTCTTATTACGTTAAATTGTTTTAGAGTCCATAATAGGCTTTTAGTTTGCCGATCAAACCGAGCGGATTTTTCGTCAGGTATTGTGAACTGAAGAAGATATCCCCCTTCACCGTATCATATTTTTCATTGTATATGAGTTGATCCACAATTTCCTGTGATGTTTGCCAACCAATTTCCGGTGTACCCAGCTTGTAGGGCGAGTGACCGATATACAATTTCACATTCGTATTTGCCACTTCATTGGCCCACCAGTCAACCACCTTGTCGTATCGTGCTGCACTAAGTGTCAAGCTCCAGTACACTTGTGGGGCAACATAGTCGATCCATTCCTGCTTAATCCACGTCCGTACATCTGCATTCATGCTATCATAAGCGGTTACTCCTGCTTTCGTATCGGAACCTGTCAAATCAACCGATTTGTTACGCCATACTCCAAAGGGACTAATTCCATATTCAACGCCCGATTTCACGTTATGAATGCTCTCTCCGAGCTGCTTGACGAATTGGTTGATATTATCACGGCGCCATTCTGCACGATCTTTTGTATTCAATGTGTTGTACGCATTGAACGCAGCGTCATCATTGAATGTGACATTGGACGGATAGAAATAGTCATCCAGATGAACACCATCAACATTATACTGATTAACCACTTCCATGATGGAATCAATGATATGCTGTCTCGCTTCCGGAATACCTGGATTAATATACAACTTGCCGGATGCGTTCACGATCCAGTCCGGGTGGAGTTTGGATACATGATTGGAGGCAAGTCCGGTAGTACTTGCCGAATTGGTTGCGCGGAATGGGTTGAACCACGCATGAAATTCAAGGCCACGTTGGTGAGCTTCCTCGATCATGAATGCAAGTGGATCATACCCTGGATCTTTCCCCTGTGTTCCCGTAAGAACACTGTTCCATGGTACCAGACTTGATGGATAGATTGCATCCCCATTGGCTCGGACTTGAACAAATACAGCGTTAATCCCCATGTCTTTTAACGTGTCAAGCTGCTGAATGTACTCGAGCTTTTGTTTCTCTATATTTCCTTTGGCACCGGACGAAGGCCAGTCTCCGTTTACGGTTGAGATCCAGGCTCCTCGCATCTCATCTGTATTCGGTGTATTTCCTGTGCCTCCAGGTTCTGCGGGGGTAACAGGAGTAGGATTAGGCTCATTCCCTGTTGTCAGATCTATCGTCTGCGCAGACTGGTTCCAGGTCACCTGAATTCCAAGATTTTCACTGACAAATCGAATCGGCACCATGACACGGCCCTGCTTTAACTCCACTGAAGCATCAAGATCCACTACCGCACGATCCACCGTTGCCTGCTGGCGTCCATTCGTCATCGTAATGGTTGAATCGGATTTCTTGATGGTAACGGTGCGCGTAGCTTGAGACCATAGGACAGACGCCCCCAGTCCTTCGCTAATGACCCGAAGGGGCACCATGGTTACATTGACTTTCGATAAAATGTAAGGTGATACATCCGATTCCAAACGTTGACCATCCAGATAAATGACAATTTCCTTTTGACTGGCTGCTTGTGCCGTCAGACCTGCTGATTGTAAACCTAAAACAAAAATAAGCAGCAGCATTAATCCTTTACGAAACTTCATCAGTACAATCCTCCAAAATAATTATAAATTCGCGGCAAATTCTGCTAGTTTAATAGACGCTTCAACGGTTTGTTTAGTTGCGAATTTATCACCAAATTTTGGACAAAAAAAGCAAAAAGATGCTTCCCTGCCCTTTTCATGGCGAGAAACATCTTCTGATTTTGGATAAATAGCATTTCAATTTTCAAAGCAGGATCTGGCTTATCAGTCTAGGATTCCGTATTGCTCATGACATCCTGAATACTTTTCAGATCGCGTAATCGACTTTCATCCTGGCGGAAGTATTCAACCAAAGACTCGATACAGGTAATGGAATCCCAACTGAGATGGTGTTCAATCCCTTCAACATCCTGGTAAATATTTTCCTCCTGAACACCAATTGTCGTCAAAAATTGTTCAAGCAGATGATGGCGCTCCATCAAACGTTTGCCCATCTTTTTGCCTTTTGGCGTAAGCACCAGCCCGCGGTACTTTTCATAGATCAGGTACTCGTCTTTGTCCAGCTTTTGGATCATCTTCGTCACTGATGAAGGATGCACTTCCAAACCTTCAGCTATATCAGACACACGAGCATAGCCCTTTTCATCAATTAATTTGTATATACGCTCCAAATAATCTTCCATACTGGGCGTTGGCATCTGCTTCCCTCTCTTCTCTCTGACCGACAATATTCTTGCCTGGTCCCTATCTTATAATGATACATGTTATCAATATGCATTGGCAAGTCCTGCACCGTTCCTTCACCTTTTACTGTATCAAGCACTACTCATTATTTAGCAGGCATTCCTTAACGCAAGTATTGGCAAGGCTGACTTATCTGCAAACGAGGCAAACTAAGCAATGTTCCGTAATGAAAGGAGTGATTTCGTGAGTACAAGTGTAGCGCATCCACCCGTTCGCAAAACAAAAGGCACTAAACCCTTTATTCCCGATTTGGTGTACTTTGAACCCGGAGCGCTGGAATATGAGAAAGGCAAACGGATTATGGAATGGGTTACCTCGAGGGATATTCCATATCAAATGACAACATCTCATAATCGAATTACCAATCTCCCCGGTGAAACGGAACAGGAAAAGTACCGGATGGCCAAACGAACCCTTGTCGTTGGTGTACGTAAAACACTCAAGTTTGACCAATCGAAGCCATCAGCCGAATACGCGATTCCCATCTCCACAGGCTGTATGGGCCACTGTCATTATTGTTATCTGCAAACGACGCTCGGGGCCAAACCTTATGTCCGTGTCTATGTGAACACGGAAGAGATCATTCAGGCAGCCAAAGGATACATCGAGGAACGTGCACCTGAACTCACTCGTTTCGAAGCGGCGTGTACATCCGATCCGGTAGGCCTGGAGCATATTACGGGAAACCTTGGTGACCTGATTCGTTTTATGGCGGAAGAGGAACACGGGCGACTTCGTTTTGTAACCAAATATCATCATGTAGAGCCTTTATTAAACATCAAGCATAACGGACACACGCGTATCCGTTTCAGTGTGAATTCCGATTATGTGATCAAAAATTTTGAGCCAGCCACCTCACGGTTTGAAGAACGTATAGAAGCCGCAGGCAAAATAGCTCATGCCGGTTATCCGCTCGGATTCATTATTGCCCCAATTATGTGGTACGACGGGTGGGAAGAAGGATATAGCGAGCTTTTACAAAAGCTTGCCGATACACTTCCTGAAGAAGCCACCAAGGATTTAACCTTTGAGATGATCCAGCATCGTTTTACCAAAACAGCAAAAGCCACCATTGAGAAACGTTACCCCAAAACCAAGCTTGAGATGGATATCGAAAAGCGCAAAATGAAATGGGGCCGCTGGGGCCAGTATAAATATGTGTATAAGGATGACCAGCAGGATGCCTTGCGGGAATTCATTACCGAACGGATTTTCGAGCATTTCCCACTGGCCAACATTGATTACTTCACTTAAAACATAAATGCATAGAACATATGGACTGCCAAACAGGGTCTGATTAAAAAAGCAGGTTACATGAGCCAGAATGGTCTGGGGCATGCAGCCTGCTTTTTACTTATTTAGATGAGGGATGAAAATTCCCAGTTTAGATAATCATCCAATCAGGGGTAATTTGCTGCAGCCAGATCGTAATTTTGGTCATCTGATCCGTAAATAACAGTACACCGAGGAACAGCATTAATGCGCCCCCAACCTTCATCATGATATTGGAGTATCTCAAAATCCATCGTGTAGATCCGATGAAAAAGGCCAGTATGAAAAAAGGTAATGCAAATCCGGCCGTGTAGCCCGTAATCAATGCCAACCAGGTCGTCGGCTCACTCGCAGCCATCGCGATAATAGCGGTCAGGATGGGTCCAATACAGGGTGACCAGCCTGCTGAGAAACCAATGCCAAATATAAACGAGCCCAAGTAACCCGCTGGCTTCCATTTCATATCCATCTTGCGCTCTTTCATCAGAAACTGCGGTTTGAACAAACCAAGCAAGAATAAACCCATTAACATAATCAGGATCGCGGATAATTGACGAATGAGATCACGGTTATCATTAAAAAATTGACCAAACAACCCGGCTCCCAGGCCCAGCGAATAAAACACAGCCGAGAAGCCCAAAATAAACGCCAGCGTATGAGTCAATGTCTTGAAACGAACTTCACGCTGATTGCGTTCATCCTTCAACCGTTGTACCGTCATGCCTGTAATGTAAGAGAGGTACGAAGGATACAACGGAAGACAGCATGGCGATATAAACGAAGCTAATCCTGCTACAAAAGCCAGCCATACATTAACATCAGGCATGAAGCGGATATCTCCCTTCCCTGGGGCTCACTTGCTCATGTTCAGACTCAGGCTCGGAACCCTTTTTTTCCAATCATCGTAAGAATCAGCATCATGATAAGCAAAAGTACAATCGTCGCTCCCGGTGCAAGGTTCCAGATCCCGGCCACAACCAGTCCAATGACCACTGCGATTTCCCCAATAACCACGGACAATATAATTGCCGATTTGAAACTCCGTGCCATGAGCAAGCTTACAGCTACCGGAATGGTCAGCAATGCCGATACCAGCAATGCACCCACAATTTTAATCGCCGTACTAATGACAAGTGCTGTCATTACGGTAATCAGCATATTCAGCAGTTTAACAGGCAATCCGGTAACCGCTGCGGCATCTTCCTCAAAGCTGAGCAGGAAAAACTCTTTATGTAACAGCGCTACGACGATGACCACGATCAGCGTGACCACACCAACCAGCTTCAAATCCGTGGAGTCTAGTGTGTAAATACTGCCAAACAGGTAACTCATAACATCTGTATTATATCCTTTGCCCAGCGTAAAGAACAACGAAGCCAACGCAACTCCACCGGACATGATGATGGCAATCGATAATTCGGCGTAACTTTTATACGCCTTACGAAGTTTCTCGATGGCAAATGAAGCGAGCACGGCAAAAATAAGCCCCACCGCAATCGGATATACTTCAATCAGGAATCCGAGGGCAACTCCGGCAATCGTCACATGAGACAGGGTGTCCCCGATCATGGATAAACGTCGCAGCACCAGAAACAATCCGATCAGGGGTGCGGTGATGCCGATTAGCAATCCCCCTGCCAGCGCCCGCTGAAAAAAATCACTCATTAAAATTTCCAAAACACACACGACTCCTTCGGCCTTGCTCTAATCTGGTTGCGCACTCTCGTCTAACGCACCTGGGTGGTGGTATGCTGCAAATTCGTCTCAGCACAATCCTCCACCTCATGGGAATGACGGACATGGAAATGAATTTTCCCGTTCGTCACTGCTGCTTTGGCACCAAGGTAACTCTCCATCCGGTCCATATCATGTGATACCATCAGGAATGTCATCCGATGATGTTCATGCATATGGGTAATCAGTTCAAAAAAGCTTGCCTGGGATTCGGCATCAATGCCCACCGTCGGTTCGTCCAGAATCAGCAGATCAGGATGATTAATAAGCGCCCGTGCCAAAAACACACGCTGCTGCTGTCCGCCGGACAGTTGTCCGATCCGTTTGTTCGCCAGATCCTCAATCCGCATCACTTGCAGGGCATCGGTGCACTGCTGCTGACATTTACGGGACATTCGGCGAAACATATTTTTGTTATTGTACAAGCCGGACATCACGACTTCCCGTACCGTCGCAGGGAATAATGGGTTAAAAGCGTTCTTTTGCGGAACATAACCAATCCGTTCCCAATCCTTGAATCGACGGATCGACTGTCCGAATAGCTTGATATCTCCCTCGGCTGGAGGCAACAGTCCAACCAGCATCCGCAGTAATGTCGTTTTGCCTGCTCCGTTTGAACCGATAATCCCGACAAAATCCCTTTCCTGAACCATAAAATCAAGATTTTCAATCACCCGCTGGTCACCGTAGGAAAAGGATAGTTTCTCGATCTCTATAATTGGATCATGACACAATGGCATGATTTGCTGCATGGCAAAGCCGCCCTTCATTATATATAAGGATTGCATGGCGAATCCTTCGGTCTATCTTATTTTAATGCGATCAGCAGATTTTGCAAATTTTTCTCCATCAGGGTGAAATAATCATCCCCGTTGGCAGCCTGTTCTTTGGTTAAACCTTCTACCGGATTCAGAACCATTGTCTCTACACCCGCTTCATTCGCAAGGGTTTTTGCCAGTTTGTCAGATACCAGCTCTTCGAAGAAAATGTATTTAATCCCTTCATCCTTCACCAACTTGGCCAAGTTCACAATATCTTGACCTGTGGGCTCCGCATCTGGAGAAAGCCCCATAATGGCATGCTGAGTCAATCCATAATCACGTGCAAGGTATCCAAACGCTTGGTGTGATACGACAATTTCCTTATTGGGTAAGCTCGACAATTCGTCTGTAAAGTGCTGATCCAGTGTTTCCAGCTTGCCCCGCAGCTCTTTGTAGCGTTGTTCATATCCTTCTTTATGTGCAGGGTCTACTTCAACCAGGCTGTTCTTGATATTCTCAGCCATCACCATTGCCGATTTCGGACTTACCCATGTATGGGGGTCCACATGATGGTCTGCTATATCTCCTGCATTGGCTTCATCTGCATGTTCATCACTATGATCATCGACCTCTTCTTCACCATGACCATGTCCATCATCACCTTCAGCAGTCAATAGAGTAACCCCTTCACTTACAGCAACTGACTTCACTTGGGTATCGCTATTCAGTGACTTTAGGAAGTTGGGAACCCATCCTTCCAGACCTGCACCATTGTATAGGAACAACTGGGCTTTGGATGTATTCACAATGTCTTGGCTCTTCGGCGTCCAGTCATGTGGTTCTACACCTGTTGGCAGTAAATTAATGACATTCGCATCTTCCCCGCCAATTGTCGCCGTAAATGCATAGACAGGATAGAAGCTCGTGATCACATTCACTTTACCTTCCACCAGCTTGGCACTCTCCGAATTATTCTGACCGCATGCCGACAAAATAAGCAAACTAAGAACAAGCAGACCGCTGAGCAACCATTTCATATGCCTTCTTCTACCTGTCTCCAGTGCTCGGCTGTCCTGATCTAGATTTCTTCCATTATAAAATTTCACTCGTATTCACTCCGCATCTCTTAATCGTAAACATTACTGATAGAATTATAGGTAACCTGCACGAACTTGTCAAGCCGCTCTGTCCTATTCATTCTTTCCTTGAGCACGGAGTTCATAACAGTATATGCTTGTTTTCATCGCAGCAGATCCGATGTGATCCCAAAATAAAAAGTGACCCGATTCTCGTCGGGCCACCCTGTTTTATAGCAATACAAACCATATCCTTGCCTACATGGTTAAAGTCCTATTTCACTTGTGCCCCATTAGGCATGTTGTCTGGTACCGTAGCAAGTGTAAGCTGATCGCCGTGGGATGCGGCCAGGATCATGCCCTGAGACAGTTCACCGCGTAATTTCACAGGCTTGAGGTTCGTCACACAGATGACTTTGCGTCCAACCATATCTTCAGGTGAATAAAACTTTGCGATTCCCGATACAACTTGACGTTGCTCATAGCCCAGATCAAGCTGCAACTTCAGCAATTTATCGGCTTTCTTGACCGGTTCACAGGCAATAACTTGAGCCACGCGCAGCTCCACTTTGGCGAAATCATCAATGCCGATTTCTTCTTTGCCTTCGGGTGCTGTGATGGGTTCAATAGCTGCCGAAGCTCCAGCATCAGCTTGTGTTGACTCAGGCTGTGCTTCAGCTTTTTTGCCCCCAGTCATCGCTTCAGCAATATATGCAATCTCCTGTTCAGCGTCCAGACGCGGGAAGATTGGGTCACCTTTCTGCAAGGCGTTGCCCGCTGGAATGACACCCCATTGCTTCGCTGAATCCCAAGCCGTCAGTTCACCTTCCTGAATGCCAAGCTGTTCCCAGATTTTGCGCGGAGCACGTGTCAGGAACGGCTGCAACAGGATAGAAGCGATGCGCAAGCTTTCAATCAGATGTGACATTACCGATGCCAGTTCGTTCCGTTTCGCTTCATCACGAGCCAGAGCCCAAGGCTGAGTCTCGTCAATGTATTTGTTGCTGCGGCTGACAAACTGACTGATTGCCGTCAATGCTACGGAAAATTGCAGATTTTCCATGGCCTGCTCCACTTTTTCCACAGCAGCACGACCCGCTTCTTCAAGCGATGCATCAAACTCTGTCACACCGGAAGTAAACTCAGGAGTCTTACCTTCGAAATATTTGTCCACCATCGCAACCGTACGATTCAACAGGTTTCCGAGATCATTGGCCAGGTCGGAGTTCACACGTTCTACAAAACTTTCCGGAGTGAATGTACCATCGGAACCAAATGGAACTTCACGCAGCAGGTAATAACGCAGTGCATCCAGACCATAACGGTCAATCAAGGTTACCGGATCAACGACATTGCCTTTGGATTTGGACATTTTGCCGTCTTTCATCAACAGCCAGCCGTGGGCAAATACTTTTTTCGGCAGCGGCAGGTCCAGCGCCATCAGCATGATCGGCCAGTAGATCGTATGGAAACGAACAATTTCCTTCCCGACCAGATGCACATCCGCTGGCCAGAACTTGTTATAGAGAGATGCATCAGATGATCCATAGCCCAGAGCTGTAATATAGTTGGACAACGCATCAATCCAGACGTATACAACATGTTTCGGATCGCCTTTAACTTTGACACCCCATTCGAAAGTTGTACGGGATACAGCCAAGTCTTCAAGACCCGGCTTGATGAAGTTGTTAATCATTTCGTTCTTGCGAGACTCTGGCTGAATAAAGCCTGGATTTTCTTCATAATATTTCAGCAAACGATCGGCATACTTGCTCATCCGGAAGAAGTAGGATTCCTCTTTTACCAGCTCCACTGGATGTCCGCTATCCGGGCTTTTGGCCGAAATAATCTCGCCTTTGTCATTCTTCTCCACATCAACCAGTTGGGTTTCGGTGTAATAGGTCTCATCCGGGATACTGTACCATCC
Source organism: Paenibacillus pabuli NBRC 13638 (assembly GCF_001514495.1). Lineage (GTDB taxonomy): Bacteria > Bacillota > Bacilli > Paenibacillales > Paenibacillaceae > Paenibacillus > Paenibacillus pabuli. Next base: position 161,245 of record NZ_BCNM01000011.1, on the reverse strand, counting down.
TTCATACTCACCCTTGTAGATATCCCCTTGTTTCAGCAAACGGTCAAAGATATCCTGAACCACTGTTTTGTGACGCTCCTCCGTCGTACGAATGAAGTCGTCATTGGAAATATCCAGTTTGTTCCACAGTTCCTTGATACCCACAACGATGTCGTCTACAAAAGCTTGCGGTGACTGTCCTTTCTCCTGTGCCTTGCGCTCAATCTTCTGGCCGTGTTCATCGGTTCCTGTCAAATAACGAACCGCATAACCGCGCAGACGTTTGTAACGAACCATGGCATCACCCGCCACCGTTGTGTAGGCGTGCCCAATGTGCAGTTTGTCACTTGGATAATAGATTGGTGTTGTTAAATAAAATGTTTTTTGATCAGCCATTAATGACTTCTCCTCCTTCAGATGTTCCTGCTTTTGAAACGCTGCTTGGTCTAAAAAAGAACACAAAAAACTCCCGTCCCTGTATGGGACGAGAGTTGCTCTCACGTGTTACCACCCAAATTCCCTGTGCTTTTCACAAACCACAGGCTCTGCCGGTCCTTCGACCGCCCATTAACGCTGGATCACGCCTCAGCCTTACGACAGACCGTCCTAATCAACGACTGCACGCTCGGAAGAGGTTCCTCCGGGACCATATTCCATCCTCCTCCCAGACCGGTTCTCAGCTTCTCCGGCTCTCTGCACTGGGGGTGTGTCTGTACTTATCCCTTCACTGGAAATCATTATACGAAAAATATACTGAAATGCTGACCCTTTTGTCAAGTGGACCGCATTCTTAACTCGACTCAAACCTGCAAAAACGAGCGTTGGATCGTTAATCCGATACCATCACAGACTTTTCTGCCTTCGGTGGCACCAGATCCACCCCTCCTGGATGAAACGGATGGCACTTTGCAATGCGCTTTGCCGCAAGCAGTGATCCTTTGAACGCACCGTGCACCTCAATGGCCTCCATCGCGTAAGCCGAGCAAGTTGGATAGAAGCGACACGTCGGCGGCTTCAATGGAGAGATATAGCTGCGATACACCCGAATGGGGGCCTGAACGAGTCTGCGGGATAATTTCATGGTCAATGCTTCCCGTGCGTGTGCTGATGTCCTGAGGATACTTTGGCAGGCACATGTTCGGCACAGTCCTTACAGTACCCGAAAACTTCAAATTTATGATCGACGACTTGAAATTGCTCAGGCGCATCTGCAAGCTGCATCGGGCAAAAAATGATCGGATATGTCTTCTGGCATTTCAAACAAATCATATGGTGGTGATGGTGATCCTCGCTACAATGTGCTCTGAACTTCACCCCATCTTCAAAGATGACCTGCTCCAGTACACCCAATTCCTGCATGACACGCAAATTCCGGTACACCGTGTCAAAACTCAGGCCGCTATAGGTCTTACCCATATATTCATATACGTCCTTGGGAGTCAAATACCCCGGGGATTCGGCAAATAACCGGGCCAGTGTCTTCCGCTGATCCGTAATGCGGAGCCCTTGAGAGGACATCGTCGTAATAATCTGTTCTGTCGACAGCATGACCAAAAGCACCTCCTGTCATACGAGCATTCTGCATAAATCCTAAGAGCGACTTCATCCAGCAATCCTGGATCGAAAGGGTTCTCTTTTTCCTAGGGAATATACCCGTTACGTGTGGAATCAAATTATGCAAAATGCTGATACTTATGCTTAATTTATATACTACTAATAATGCCTTAAATGAAGTTCATAGTCAACGAGAGCGCTCGAATACCGCTAATTACAAGCTGAGCCAAAAAAAGAGCTGCCCCGGGTCAATGGCATGACTTGGGGACAGCTCTTTCCTCTGACGGTTCAGATGTTTCATCCTTCGGGCGACTTTTGGGGTGACAGGATAATCATTTCATTTCACACCAAACCGTCCGTTCCTATGGAAATGGTTGATTACTTCTCAGCCGGAAGTGGCGTGAACAGCAAGTTGACAGGAAGATTGCTTCCTGGTGCAGCCGAGAACAGAATGGTTACACTCTCGCCATATGAACCCGTACGATAGAGTACACCTTGTTCATTTGGCGCACTCAAGGTTTTGCCATTCGAAAGCTGAACAACCTCACCATTCACAAGTGCTACTCCTGAATATTTGCCTCCACGAGGGTTGAACGAGATCAATGTGCGAGGAGCCACATTGTTCAGTGTAATTTTGTACAACACGCCGAAGTTACCTGCGTTGGAAGCATCTGTGTACGCCATAGGGTCTGTGCCGACGAGATTTGGGTCACTTGCATTGTCTCCAAGCGGAAGACGTGCAGGCTTCGAACCTATTTCCTGTTCGTACGTAATGACACGCGTTGCATTCGGATAGGTTCCACGGTTATGCACACCGTCACGATCCAGAACAGGCAGCGTGGACCATACCGTCATCGGATCTTTATTTTCTTCGATCATAATAATGTTATAGTCCAGTCTATAATCACTAAAAGCATCCGAGTAGAGGGAGATAACTTGTCCTTCTTTCATCGGAAGTTTATTTAGTTCGGTCAAAATCAACTTGCTTTCTCCAGGTTGAATATATACCTTCTTTTGATCGGCTCCGGTCTGAATCGACTTGAACCATTTATCAATAGACAATTTCCCGGCTACGGTAGCAAACGGAGTAGGTCCCGCGAAGCCCATATTTTGTTGTTCGAATACGGCTGTATATGCGTTGTTATTTGTTGCAACAACATACATTTTCACTCTTTTGCCTGTATTGTTTACGTGGTGAATCATGAATCGAGTCTGACCAATGGAAGACTCTTTGTACACAATCCCTTCCGAATTAACGGTTTCCGGGCTGTTACTGCGAATCAGCAAACTTTGCTCGTCATAATACGTGAAAGGTATTTTCTCCATGGCAGGCACTTCAGTCCCGTTGAAGATAAATTTATCCCCTACCGGTGTAAACAACTGATTAAAATCAGACATGGTGTACAGCGTTTCACTTGTGATGTTAACCGTCTTGGTATAGCTGTTGCTTGCACCATGTTTATCCGTAACGGTTAACGTTACAGTCTTTGGTCCCGGAACAAAAAATGCCAGCGCATTGTTTTCCCATACGGTTTTATCATTATCAATGGCATTTTCATCATCGGTGCTTTGATCAATATAGGTGATTTTTTCACCCATCTTGTACTCTTCCTTGTCTGTTGTAAACATCGCTACCGGAGGAAGATTTGGCTTCTGAACCTGAATCGTTACAGCGTACGGATCACTCCATTGTCCACTCGAATCCTGGACAGCATACGTTACCGTATATGTACCTGGTTGGTCAAATGAATCCTGACGGCCAGTCCAGCGTTCGTCTACAATTTCCAGTCCTTTGGGAGAGCTGGAATTGGTGTTGTATGTTACCGTATCTCCTGCAAAAATCTCTTTTTGTACCGTGAAGCTGGCTACCGGTTTGGTATTCAGATTCAGTACAACCGTCTTCGCAGACTGATTTACTTTATAAGTAATGTTGAGTGCCTGAGTAATCGACGTCAATGGCACCATGAACGTATTTTTTTGTTGATAGGCAGGGCCTTTCATCGTTCTGGATTCACCGTTAACGGTATAAATGGTACTGTTCGTTTTGAAGCGAAGCTCATCTTCGCCACTAATAATAATGGTTTCCTTGGTTGTATTGTCATATTTCACTTCATAACCAACCCGGTCCACCAGTGCGCGGATCGCTACATAGGATACTCCATTTTTGACTGCCATTGGCTGTCCGGCAAGATATGTTTTACCGTCCTGCATCATTTTATTGCTGTTCATGTACAGTGTCAGATCTCCGCCTTTAGTTCCGGCAACAGATTGACCGCTTGTAGATGGCTGCTCAACCTCAACTGGAGTCGTAGGTACTGTTGTTTCTTCTTCCGTACCTTCTTCATCAGCAGGGTCTGTAACTGGTTCAACCGGAGTAACATCTGTACCTGTTGGTTCAGTTGTCACCGGATTTGTGCCTTCTTTTGTGCCTTCTACAGTTCCATTATCCGTTTGAGTTGTACCCGATCCGGACTTCACTTCTGATTCGGCGATCGTTTGTTCTTTCTTCACAACCTCTACGGATTTAACGGTGGCTGTATTTGCTGTTGTTGTATCACTTTGATCGGCTGCCAGTGCATTCGCGGGAATCGATGCAAACGCTTGAAATACAGCTAAAGCGGTAAGTATAGATAATTTCTTCTTCAGATTCATTCTTTGTCTTTGGCTCCTTCTGCTCCCATTTTATAAATATCCCCCTCAAAAAGTCATACTATTAGACGCTTGTAACCGGGAAAAGTTGCTAAAAATATTTGATAAGAATTGTAAACTTTTAATAGAGCATAAATACTATGAAAATAGTTATCTATTACACTTTCGATTTGGAGTGAAAAATCTGTATTAAATCCTGCTGCAGATTCCAACAAAAAATCTCTCCAGGACATGGTAGGATAGCACCACGTCACAGAGAGATTTAAGAGATTTCGAACGTGCTAACGCAAACTGACAGGCAGACTTCCGGTTGACTGCAATTCACCTGTTAACACGAGGGACAAGGTACGAACCACTGCAGGCGTGTTCTCGTACGTACACACATAACTTCCCGGTTTCGGGATCTCCAATAGATCATACGGATTACGCAGAGCAACCACAATCAGGGAATACTTCTCACTAAGTTTTTCAACCAAACGCTGTTGCCCTTTCGGAAGATGTCCAGCGGAAGTATATGTACATACGATGATTTGATCTGCATCCGACACATCTTTCAATATCCGATCCGCTTCATCATAGGATGGCTGGGTGGTTATTTTGTGCTCTCGAACCCCGCTCCTCCGCTGCGCGAGCGCCACACCAAGCGAATCCGTGTGGGACCATGGTTCATCCACTTCGGTCCGCTGCACGACTTCCGGCCAGATCACATACACGTCCTGTTCTGGATTCAGCGGAAGCAACCCATCATCATGAACCACTGTAATGCTATTGGAGGCGATCTCATTCAGTGTGGATTCGATGGAGGCCAACGATCTTGGTGATTCATCCTTATCTTGTAATGTAAAAAAAAGCTCACCCACATCAGTTCTATCTGGTACAGCAGCTACTGCATCATCTGCTTCTAGGGAAACGAGATAGTTCCCCCACTGACCACAACGTGCTGCCTTCCATGCAATGATACGTTCCAGTGCCCGGTTAACGGTTGCTTCTGCAATACGCCCAGTTTGAACAGCTTCAACAACTGCTTCCACGGCAGAGATCTGATCTTGCAGAGTATGACTGACCAGAACCAGATCAGCTCCTGCCTCCACAGCACGAATGGCAGCCTCGGCTACACCATAGGGCTTGGATATCGCATGCATTTCCAGACAATCTGTAATAATAATACCGTCAAATCCCATTTCTTCGCGCAACAGGCCTGTCAGCACTTTACGTGACAATGTCGCTGGCATCGGCTCCGGTTCAATGGTTGGAAAGATGACGTGGGCTGTCATGATGGCATCCACTCCAGCCTCAATAGCCCGACGGAATGGCAGCAATTCAATCTGCTCCAGCCTGTCCCGATCATGGGGTACAGTCACCATGCCGAGATGAGAATCCACAGCTGTATCCCCATGTCCGGGAAAATGTTTGGCTGTTGCAGCAATGCCCTGGGACTGGTACCCTTTGATAGCTGCTGCCCCATGGAGAGCTACACTTTCCGCATTCTCGCCATAGGAACGCACGCCGATGACCGGATTAAGAACATTGTTATTCACGTCCACGACAGGAGCGAGGTTCATGTCGATACCGATGCTTTTCAATTCCCGACCTAAAATTTGGGCACATTCAAGGGTATAGTCGGGCTTCCCTGTTGCTCCAAGCGCCATATTGCCAGGTACCTGGGTCACTCCCTCTTTATCAATCCGAGCCACCATACCCCCCTCCTGATCCACAGAGATCATCAGAGGCAATTCCCCGGACTGCGCCGCAATCGCTTGCAGGTCGGCAGACAGACGGGTTAACTGGTCCACGCTTCCGACATTTCGCCTGAAATAAATGACACCGCCCACATGATAATCACGGATCAGCGTATGGATCTGTTCATCCGCGTGTTGTCCGTGGAATCCACACATAAACATCTGACCTACCCGTTGTTCCAACGAAAGCTGACCGATAGATATCATACGCATGCTTCACTCCCCATTATGAACCTGCTCTTTGGTTAGACCTGAATTCCGATGGTTTCATATGAAAATGTTTATGGAATACTTTGGAGAAATATCGCCGCTCCTTGAATCCCGTCGCTTCTCCAATGGCTGTTATACTCCATTCCGTTGTGCTTAATAATAAAGCTGCGCTCTCCATCCGTTTCTGGGTCATATATTCAACAAAGGTAACACCCATATGATTTTTGAACAGCTGGCAAAAGTAACCCGGACTGATTCCCAGCCAATCTGCTACTTCATCTATGCCCAGATCACATTCCAGTCTGGCGTTCATATACTCGCATGCAGACGTCATTAGCTCCGATACTGAAGGACGTGGCACGCTTTTCTTGTCATAACAAACATGAGCGAGCGCCTCAGCCAGTTCGATTAATTCTTTGATTGAGGTCGCGGAATGCAATGCGCTCCAGAAGTGAATTTCGTCTTGCTCAGCCATCACATGTACTTCGCGCAATTCACGCAGCATATGTACAAGCAAGAAACGCAGACTATTTTCAGCGACACCATCCAGCGCACTCTTATGTTCACTCATCCGGTGTTTGAGCGTGGTTAACAATTCAATCAAGCCCTGCTTATTTCCCTGCCTGATCCAGCGAGTGATGAAGTCCAGATCTTCTTTTGCAACCCACATCATTGCCCTTCCGGAAGGTTCCTTCGATATCTCCAAGGAAGGTTCAGAGATTCCCTGTTTTAACTTAATACTGCATGGGTCCGAGTCACTCATGATCAGCAGTCTCTGACAGTGGCGGTACCGCTCAGCAATCTGGTCATCCAACTTCACTGGTATGTCATCCTGTATAACCCGTGTCTTCATGCCTGAACCGGGCTCAAATGTCGCATCCAGCTCCAATGTGATCTGCCGAGCCCATTCATCAGCCTGGTGTCTCCATTCAGCGGAGGCCTCCACCAACATGCACCATTCTCCCTTACGGGCCGAAATCAGCAAGGTGCCCATACTGATACCGTCAGTAAGCTCCTTAAGCCTGGAACGGATCATCCCGTGCCAGCTTTGATGACGGGATACGGACCATCCGATGGAATGCTTAAAATAACCGGATACATCAATTAGCAGCAAGATATATTTTAATGAAGTTACCTGGGGTTGCGGGACAGACGTTGGGTAAGGAAACAACGCCGAATCCTCTTCTCTTCGCATCAGGTCAATGATATGTTTGTGCCTGACCCAGGCTTCCATCTCCGATTTACGATGGGTTTCCGCCTCCAACTCGATCCGCTTCTTCTGAATCTGCCCGGCAAGCTCACGCAATTTATGTTCCAGATCCAGGTAATCGATTGGCTTGCATATGTATTCATGGACATTGTAACGAATAGCTGTACGGGCATATTCAAACTGCTGATATCCAGTCAGCAATATAATTTCACATGTTTCACCCTGTTCCCGCAGCGTTTGAATCAACTCCAGACCATCCATGGAGGGCATACGAATGTCACACAACATAATATCAGGATGATATTCTGCAACTTTATCGAGCGCTTCAGCCCCACTTCTGGCCGTGCCCACAACTTCAATGCCCATCTCTTCCCAAGGCAAAATAAAACTCAGGTTCTCCAAAATCGGCAGCTCATCGTCAACCAGCAACGCGGTTAGATTCATTCATCTTCCCCCTGCTCATATTGTGGAATAATACATTGAATGATTGTGCCATCCCCCGGAGATGAACATATAAACACCCCGTATCCGGCTCCATATTGAATCCGTATCCGATCTGCTACACTTCTTAATCCCAGCCCTCTGCGCTCTGCCATGGTAGATATAGGCTTCATTCCCTCTGCCATGATGTATTCAGGCGGGTCTTCTGCCATATATTCAAATCGTGCCAACATTTCCTGGGGAATACCGATCCCATTATCTTCAACTCGCAGCACCAGATTATGTTGTGCCACAAACGCGCTGATTCGAAGTACGCCCTGATATTCAATTCCCTCAAACCCGTGCTGGATACTATTCTCTACAAGAGGCTGGAGGGTCAGTTTGAGCATGGACGATGTGTACAGATGAGTTGGAATATCGAGCTCGTACCGAAACAAATCACTGAATCTGTAATGTTGAATCTCCAGATAACTCTGCAAGTGCCTAAGCTCCTCACCGAGCGATATTTCCTCCTGATCCTGAATGCTGATGCGCAGCATATTACCAAGCCGTGTCACCATCTCACTTACTTTACGTCCTTCTCCCCTCAACGCTAAACCGTTAATAGATTCCAGTGTATTGAACAGAAAATGAGGTTTGATCTGGGCTTGAAGCACTCGCAGTTCCGCCTTGGCCTTCTGTTGCTGCTCCGCACGCACACGCCGGAACAGACCGCCGATTCGATCCAGTAATTCATTGAAGCCTTGGGCAAGCAGCTGCATTTCGTCAAAACCTTTTCCTTCAACCCGAGCATTAAAGTCTCCATCATCCACCCGCCTCATGAATCGAACAAGCACAGCAATGTTGCCCGTAATTCGGTTCATGAAGAACACATTGAAGCCCATTGCAGCAAGCAAACACAGCAGGATGATAATGATGGACCAGCCTGCAAATACATTCGTCTCTGCAGATAGTGCTTCCCATGAAGTGACGCTGACCAGACTCCAGTTATAGTTTTTGAGATGATATTGTGAAATGATGCTTTCACTGCCGTCAAACACGGCTCTGTTGCTGCTGAATCCCGGCCCGTAACTTCCGGAACGTACGCCCAGGCTCTCCATGTTCTCTCCGCTGTAACGACCGGAGGGATCGTATACGATCAGCCCTTCCTCATTAATCAGAAGGAACGAAGTATCCTGTGCAGGATCACTTATTTTCAAATGGCGGAAGATGCGGTCCATCTCCCCTTTTTTGATCTGAACGACCAGAACTCCGATATTCTGAAAATAACTAAGTTCCTTGACCAATCGGATCTGGGTAAACACGGGCTCCACGCCGGTCAGCTCAGGATATTCCAAAGGGGCCAGCCATTTGGGTACACCGTTGAGTGCCTGAATTTCTTTAAAAAGTGGATGAACCTTGAATTGTTGAAAAGGAAGAGCCTGAAAATTTTCTTTCGTAAAAATAGAGACAATCTGATTATCCTCGGATGAACGTGAACGCAAATCATACAAAAAGGCATAACTGATGAATGGATAATTGTATAACAGGGAACGGAAATTACGCTGGCTGGCATTCAGTGATAATTGGTTACCGGTTCCAAGATCCTGTTTGGTTGGATCTTTGGCGTTCAATGCCATTTGGAAAACCGATGTGGCAATGCCATTGTCCGTAACATTGTTGATCTGCTGAAAAACATTCTCGATATTGTAGCTAATCGCCTGGAGTGCATATTCCGACTGCTGATTGTATTTTTTCTCAATCGTATGTGATGTGACCAAAAACATGCCGATTCCAAGCGTGCACATCGGTACAATGATGAGCAGCAGAAATGCCATGGCCAGCTTCATCCGCAAGTTCATTTCCCGTTCTCCCTATATAGCGAATCGTTAATTACCCTTTGACGCTGCCCGCCGTTACACCTTCAATAATCTTCTCCTGAAGAACAGCGTAAATCACAATTACCGGTACAACACTGTATACAATACCTGCTGACATCTGGGCATAATTCATTTGATACTGATCACGAAACTGGACCATGCCGACAGGCAGAGTACGCAGTTTGTCAGTAGATAAGAAATAGTTGGCGAGTAAAAATTCGTTCCAGTTGCCGAGGAAATTCACGATAAATACCGTAACGATGGCCGGAACTGTAAGGGGTATCACTATTCTAGCAAAGATACCCGGAGCTCTCAACCCATCCATGACCGCCGCCTCCTCAATTTCTCCAGGAAGTGATCGCATAAAGGCTGCCAGAATAATAATCGTAAACGGAATCGCATTCGCAACATAAGGAATGATCAACGCCAGATGCGTATCCAGGATGCCCAGCTTACGGACCAGCAAATAGATCGGCAGCATGAGTGCATTGTTTGGAATCAGCATACCCGCGAGAATCAGACTGTACAGAAACATACTCCATTTGCGGTGTCTCATTCGGGTGATGGCAAAAGCAAACATGGCTCCCAGCACAATGGTCCCGGCAGAAGACAAGACCGATATATACATACTGTTCCAGAAATACGTTCCAATCTTGGCATTCACCCAAGCCTCTACGTAATTGTTAAACACCCAGGTTGAAGGCAGACCGAACGGATTCAGTGCAATCTCGTTGTTATCCTGTTTGAATGAAGAGAAGATTACAAATAAAAAGGGAAACAGAATTGCAATTAAATAAAGCATCAACAACACATGAGGTATACTGCCTTTTATGCTTTTTGCCATCAATATTCCACCCTTTCGTTGCGTCTCGCCACCAGCAACTGATACACCGCGGTGAGCACAAGCGTCAGAGCAAAGATCAGAACCGCAATCGTGTTGCCATAACCGTATTTAAAATTGGTAATCGCATACTTGATCATATATGTGGCAAGCACCTCGGTAGATCCGGCGGGCCCGCCTTTGGTCATAACCAGCACGATATCAGCCGCCTTCATCGCTCCTGCAATGGACAGCATAACCACAACGGAAATGATCGGTTTGATTAATGGCAACGTAATTTTAAACGCTCGCTGTACCGCAGTCGCTCCATCAATAGCGGCCGCTTCATCCAGATCCTTGGGAATAGCCAGAATGGCCGCCAAAACCATGACAATATAGAATCCCGTCCACTGCCAAGCGTTAGTTACGAGAATGGATATCATTGCGAACCGGTTATCGGACAACCAATACACCGGAGAGATACCCACGACTTCAAGCAACTGATTCAGCAGGCCAATGTTGGGCTCGTAGATGAATCCCCACAAAATACCGATGACCGCTGTTGACATAATGGAGGGTAAAAAGACGGCTGTCTTGTACAATCCCTTCAGTTTCTTCACGTTCGCAATAAGCAGTGAAAAAAGCACAATGATCGGTACCTGAATCAAAACGGAAAATGCGATAAAGAAACCGTTATTGCGCGTGGAAATCCAAAACCGTTCATCTGTCAGTGCCTTTGCATAATTCGAAAGCCCTACAAAACGCGGCTCTGCAGATACCCCGTTCCAACTGGTCAGACTATAATAAAGTGAACTGCCGATAGGATACAGGAAAAACATAACAAACAGGATCAAAGCCGGCAACACAAACAACGTATAGATCAGTGGGCTTCGGAGTGAAGTGTTCATGATCAACCTCCTTCAGTGACTTCAACTTCTTATGCTCATGAATCATACAGATTCCTCAGCAGTGCAATTGTTTCATTAAACCAAAGGCTGTACCCCGGCAGTAATTCAAACCGGGGTAAGCCAGCATCGTAATCAGGAACTCAAGACATTCTTACCTCTGCTAGATCGCTCGGATTATTCGACTGAAGCATTTGCCTCTTCCTGTACTTTTTGCAATTCTTCCGCCATTTTCTCAGGAGTGGTCTGTCCACCAACCAGCTTCTGAATTTGCAGGTTGCTGATCTCTGTTGTTACATCCGCTTGCACGAGGGCATCAAATGCCGGGAACGAAGTCTGGGACGCATTCAGTACAGCTACGATTTCTTTCATTAAATCGTCGGTAATACTGTCTGTCAGCACTTTTTCATCCAGCTTCATGGCTGGTAACACACCATCTTCTACGAGCCCGCGCACTTGCATATCTTCGTTGTAGAAGTTCTTGATAAACGCCTTAACTGCCGCAAGTTTCTGTGGGTCATCCGCAACTGCTGCGGAGAAACCGTATCCATTATTTACGTCACGCATCAAGGCTGTTTGATCCCCCGCACCGTTCTCTACTGGAGGCATATTGAAGAAACCAACCTTGCCAATCAGCGATTCTCCGCTTTGCCCTTCCTTGAAGACAGAAGATTTCCAAGTTCCGTCATACATCAGAATGGCTTCACCGCTCGTGAATTGAGTCGTGTACTCCGCATATTCAAAACCAAGCTCGCCTTTTTTGAAATAGCCTTTATCCACCCATTCTTTATGCTTCGCAAACCCTGCAACAACGCCCGGATCAGTCCACTTGGCTTCGCCTGTCGCAAACTTCGCCGTAATATCAGGTCCAGCGTAACGGGACCACAGATGGTTCGTTAACATGAGTGGAACCCAGCCTGCTTTGGAAGCAGAAGCAAGTGGAACCTTGCCATCAGCCTTGATCTCAGCGAGCATATTATCCAGCTCAGCCATGGTTGAAGGCGCTTTCCAACCTTTTTGCGTAAAATACTCTTTATTGTAGAAGAATCCTTCACCGGAACCTCCAATTGGAAGTCCATATACTTTGCCTTCATAGGTGAATGGCTCAAGAGATGAAAATTGATCCTGAATACCCAACTCTTGCAGAATCGGCGTGAGATCCAACAACATGCCTTCTTTGGCATACACTTTGGAATCCGGACTACCGAACAATTCGAAGATATCCGGCGGATTGCCTGCTGCCATCTCCCCGCGAAGTTTCTCCTTACGGTTTACATCCGATTCAACTCCGTCCAGCGTGAAGGTCAGGTTAGGTACCTCACTCTCTACTTTGCCCACGACGTCCTGCAGAATGGCCAGCCTTTTTTGTTTATCGGCGCCCACTTGGGTGTGACGGAGAAGCATCTCCACCGGTTCCTTGCTCGTCTCTGCAGGCTCTTTGCCTGCTCCCTGCTGTGGTTCATTGCTTGAGCTTGAACAACCCGCCAATGTTAATGATGTGATAAGTAATAATGAAAGCAGTAATGTCATTCCTTTTTTCATCTGGTTGACCCTCCTCAAGATATTGAGCATTTGGCTTTACACTCTGATTATAAAAAGCCGGAGCTTACATCGTAAGGATGACAATTCATCAATGGAGGGATAAAATCCTTCACTGGACAAAACATCCTTGCATTTACAATGGATAACAACAAAAAAACAGCCCCTGCGAAACATGTTCGCAAAGACTGCTTGGTTGGATTTAAGTTGAACAAAAAATAATTTACACTTGCCACTCCGATGACAGAGCTGTATAAATAATTAATTAATTAGAGCAAGTGACACCCGCTGTTTCGGAGCGACCTTGTTCAATCAGGCGATATGCCCGCTCCACTTCCTCTTCACTTGGAGAAGGAACGCCGTCGAGCGGATACACTTTCCCCAGCGCCTGCCATTTGTAGATGCCCATCTGATGATAAGGCAGGATTTCGAACTTCTCAACTCCATCGAGCGTTCCGATAAACCGACCCAGATTAAGCAAATCTTCTTCCTCATTGTGAATCCCTGGCACATACACGTGGCGAATCCACATTTTACGTCCCTGATCCGATAACCATCGTGCAGTCTTCAACGTTCTTTCGTTGGATTTGCCTGTCAGCTTGATATGTTTTTCATCATCAATATGCTTCAGATCCAGCAGAACCAAGTCCGTGTGATCCAACAGATCATGAATCCGATCCGGCTCATTGAACCCATTGCTGTCCAGCGTTGTGTGCAGTCCCCAGCGCCGTTTCGCTTCCTTGAAGACCTCGGCTACAAAATGAGCCTGCAATGTGGGCTCCCCACCAGATACGGTAAGTCCTCCGCCGGAGCTGCGATAGTAGGACAGGTATGGCTCAATCTCAGCCAGTACCTCCTCCACGCTCATTTCCTTCCCACCGTCCAAAGCCCACGTATCTGGGTTGTGACAATATTGGCATTTGAGTAGACATCCCTGCATAAAAAGCACGAAGCGGATGCCTGGGCCGTCAACCGTCCCGAAAGTTTCGAGTGAATGTATATGTCCGTTAACCATGCTGCCTCTTCCTTTCTGTATCCGCATCCGCTGTGCGTTTAATATGTGTTCAGTCTGTCCTTTCGAGCATTCTTCTCAGCTAAGGCTACACCGCATCAATGACTACATGGAACCATGGAAGGTCCGGTTGATGACATCAAGTTGTTGCTCACGTGTCAGCTTGATGAAGTTAACTGCGTAACCGGATACCCGTACTGTCAACTGCGGATAGTTTTCCGGATGATCCATCGCGTCAATCAACTGCTGACGATCAAATACGTTCACGTTCAGATGGTGTGCCCCTTGACCAAAGTAACCGTCCATCATGGCAACCAGATTGGATTTGCGTGTGTCTGACTCTTTTCCGAGTGCTTTAGGCACGATGGAGAATGTGTTAGAGATCCCGTCAAGGCTGTGTTCGTACGGCAATTTGGCTACAGAGCCAAGGGACGCCAGTGCACCTTTTTTGTCCCGACCATGCATTGGGTTCGCCCCTGGTGCAAATGGTTCGCCTGCTTTACGGCCATCCGGTGTTGTACCTGTTTTCTTACCGTACACTACGTTCGACGTGATCGTCAGTACAGACTGTGTTGGAATCGCATTACGATATGCTTTGTGTTTGCGAATCATGCCCATAAAGCTTTCCACCAGTTCAACCGCGATGCTGTCCACACTGTCTTCATTGTTGCCGTAACAAGGGAATTCACCTTCAATTTCAAAATCAATTGCGATGCCTTGTTCGTTGCGGATCGGTTTAACTTTGGCATACTTGATTGCACTCAGGGAATCTGCTGCAACCGAGAGGCCGGCAATACCGCAAGCCATTGTACGAATGATGTCCCGGTCATGCAGGGCCATTTCAATACGCTCGTAGCTGTATTTGTCATGCATATAGTGAATGACGTTGAGTGAATTCATGTACAGTTTGGCAAGCCATTCCATCATCGGTTTGAAGCGTGTCATCACTTCATTGTAATCCAGTACTTCGCTTGTAATTGCTGGATATTCAGGTCCTACTTGAGCGCCTGATTTCTCGTCACGACCGCCGTTGATCGCATACAGCAATGCTTTTGCCAGGTTGGCACGAGCGCCGAAGAACTGCATTTGTTTCCCGATCTTCATGGCAGATACGCAGCAGGCAATACCATAATCGTCTCCATAGATCGGACGCATCAGATCATCATTTTCATACTGGATCGAGCTTGTTTCAATGGATACCTTCGTACAGTATTGTTTGAACGCTTCCGGAAGCTTGTTGGACCAAAGTACAGTCAAATTCGGCTCCGGTGCAGGACCAAGATTGTTCAGGGTGTGCAGGAAACGGAAGCTGTTTTTGGTCACACGGGTTTCTCCGTTAACGGACATGCCTCCAATGGATTCGGTTACCCACGTTGGATCTCCACTGAACAATTCGTTATAATCCGGCGTGCGCAGGAACTTGACGATCCGCAGTTTCATAACAAAATGGTCAACCAGTTCTTGAGCCTGTTCTTCAGTTAGCAAGCCTTCTTGCAAATCTCGTTCGATGTAGATATCCAGGAAAGAAGAGACACGTCCGAGCGACATCGCCGCACCGTTTTGCTCTTTGATCGCAGCCAGATAACCGAAGTAGAGCCATTGGAACGCTTCTTTTGCGGTTGCAGCTGGCAGGGAAATATCGAAACCGTGCATTTCGCCCAGTTGTTTCAATTCCTGCAATGCACGAATCTGTTCGGACAGTTCTTCACGTAGACGAATGACATCTTCATCTATCACATCAACTTCAAGGGCATTTAGTTCGCCTTTTTTATTCCGAATCAGGAAGTCTACACCATAGAGAGCTACCCGGCGATAGTCACCGATGATCCGTCCACGGCCGTAAGCATCTGGCAGCCCTGTAATGATTCCAGCTTTACGAGCTGCACGCATCTCGGATGTATAGGCATCGAAGACACCCTGGTTATGCGTTTTACGAATATTGGTAAATATATCAATGACGCTTTGAGGCATTTCGAAGCCGTAAGCCTCACATGCATCAATCATCATGCGGATTCCGCCGAATGGCTGAATGGAACGTTTGAATGGAGCATCCGTTTGTACACCGACAATCTGCTCTTTGGATTGATCCAGATAACCTGGTTGGTGGGAAACGATTGTAGCTGGTGTGTTCACATCAACGTCAAGGACGCCGCCGTTATCACGTTCTTTTTTGGTCAGATCAGATACGATATCCCATAATTCTTTGGTATTCTGAGTTGCCCCTGCAAGGAATGCTTCGTCACCATAATAAGGTGACAGGTTGTGAGTCAGAAAATCATTCACATCGACGGATTTGGTCCATGTTCCTTTGGTAAAGTTTCTCCAGCCTGTTTGTTGTTTGACATCTTTTTCAATCACCGACATCGTAATCCCTCCACTAATTTGGATTTCCGGACACATGACAGGATACTTCACTCGTCTCATCTGTGCCCAGAGCCGCGATTTAATGTGATAATTTTCACATATAAACCGGAACACGTTCTCTCTACTTGGGAACCGGAACCGCGGAATGAATGTTTTTCTTACAATTTCAGTATACGTCTTCGTTCTTTCACCATCTGTGATTTATATCACAAAGTCCGTGACCATCCTCACTTCACCTATGCTGTATCATGTTGAACGCTGTAAATTCACACTTAGCCACTACGCGGGCAGAACAACTTCCGATCGCTGTTATCCCCGGATTTTTTTGATTCTATTTTTCAAAGGGTAAAATACGTGGATAAAGGCGAGCGCTTCGCTTCTTCAGTTTTTTCTGCCCTCTCCGTTATGGTGTGAATGCCTGGTTCAAACGGATACCACACGGATTCCGTGTAACCTCTTTTAAAAAAGGCTACTGGGTCTTTCCATCTGGTTGAACCCTGAACCTATCGAACCTAGCTTTAACGAAATGGAGTAACACTTTTAATGCGAAAATGAAATAACACTTAAAACGTGGATGCTTCGCTACTCCAATTTTTCTATCCTTTCCGTTATGGTGTGAATACCTGGTTCAAACGGATACCGCAAGGATTCCGTTATACCTTTTTTTACAAAAAAGACGGCAATCGGGGCTCCCCTCACGGGGACCCCTGACTATATCTGCCTCAATCCTGCTGCTGCTTTAGTTTTTATTCAAACTTGCCGTAGAAAGCGTTGCGGTATACATCTGCCAGTTCAGTTACCAGCGGCAATTTTGGATTGGCTGTTGTACATTGGTCCTCGAATGCCCGATCTGCCAAATAATCCACATGTGCCTCAAAATCTTTGGCATCGAATCCGATTTCCTGGAACGATTCTTCAATCCCCAATGTTTTGTTCAGTTTGCGAATGGCATTGATCAGGCTGGTAACCCCTTCTTCTGTCGTACGTGCAGGCAATCCGAGAATGCGGGCAATTTCGGCATAACGCTCATCTGCCACAAAGTGCGAATATTTCGGGAATGATGCAAATTTCGTCGGTTTTTTCGCATTGTAGCGAATAACGTGCGGCATCAGGATCGCATTGGTACGTCCATGTGCGGTATGGTACTGACCGCCCCATTTGTGTGCCAAGCTGTGGTTAATACCCAGGAAGGCGTTGGCAAAAGCCATACCGGCGATCGTCGAAGCATTATGCATTTTCTCACGTGCCAGTTTGTCACCTTGCAGTGCCGATTGTTCGAGATACTGGAACACCAGCTGGATCGCTTTGATTGCCAGACCATCCGTGTAATCATTCGCCATGACGGATACATACGCTTCGATCGCATGCGTCAGTACGTCCATACCTGTGTCTGCAACAGCGGTTTTCGGCAGCGTGTATACAAACTCAGGGTCGACAATTGCCACGTCTGGTGTCAGCTCGTAGTCTGCAAGCGGATATTTGGTGTTACCTTGATTTTTATCTGTAATAACTGCGAATGATGTGACCTCCGAACCTGTACCTGAAGTTGTCGGGATCGCTACGAATTTCGCTTTTACACCGAGACGTGGATATTTGTAGATCCGTTTGCGGATATCCATGAATTTTTGTTTCAAGTCGTTGAAGTCGGTGTCTGGATATTCGTAAAACAACCACATCGCTTTGGCAGCATCCATCGGTGATCCACCGCCAAGTGCGATAATGCAGTCTGGCTGGAAGCGGCGCATCATTTCCGTACCGCGATCTACCGTAGTTGTGGATGGATCGGGTTCTACGTCGGAGAACACTTCAATGGCTACCGGCATTTGACGTTGACGCAGATAGTGCTCCACTTTTTCGACATAACCGAGTTTGACCATCATGGCATCCGTAATAATCGCTACACGAGTGATATCCGGCATTTTGGCAAGATACTGTGTTGCACCTTTTTCGAAGTAGACTTTGTTCGGCACTTTGAACCACTGCATATTCACGGTACGACGAGCCACCCTTTTCACGTTGATTAAGTTCACAGCGGTTACGTTGGAAGAAGTCGAGTTACGTCCATACGATCCGCAGCCCAGTGTCAGTGACGGCATGTTGGTGTTGTAGATATCACCGATGGCACCGTGTGTGGATGGTGAATTCACGATAATCCGTCCCGTTTGCAGACGATCTGCGAACTTGCTGATTACTTCTTCGTTGTTCGAATGAATAACCGAGGAGTGGCCCATGCCGCCAAAGGCAACGACTTCTGCTGCACGCTCGATACCCTCAGCTGCTGTCTTAACTTTGTAACAAGCCAGTACCGGGCTTAGTTTCTCAGCGGATAACGGAAATTTTGTGCCTACCCCTTCAATCTCGGCCACGAGAATTTTAGTGCCAGCAGGGACTTCGATACCACACATTTGCGCAATGCTAACTGCAGATTGACCAACAATCGCCGGGTTCACCGCACATTTCTCAGCATTAATCGCACCTGCTGTCAGTTTCGCTGCCTCATCCTTGTTGACGAAGTAACAGCCGTTCGCGATCATTTTCTTTTTCACCTGATCGAAGATCGGTTCTTCGATGATGACGGCTTGCTCGGAAGCACAGATCATGCCGTTATCGAACGATTTGGACAAAATCAAATCCGTTACCGCCTGGTTGATATCTGCACTTTTCTCAATAAAGCAAGGTACATTCCCTGGCCCTACGCCCAGTGCCGGTTTACCACAGCTGTATGCCGCCCGTACCATGCCTGATCCGCCTGTTGCCAGAATGAGCGCCACATCGTTATGATTCATCAGCGCGTTTGTGCGATCCATGGAAGGATCGTCAATCCACTGGATACAATCCGCCGGAGCACCATGCTTCACTGCTGCATCGCGCAGGATTTTGGCAGCTTCGCGGCTGCAATTCTGTGCAGATGGGTGGAAACCGAAGATGATCGGGTTACGCGTTTTGATGGAAATTAATGCTTTAAACATGGTGGTGGATGTCGGATTCGTTACCGGGGTAATCCCCATGATAATACCGACAGGCTCCGCAATTTTCTGGAAGCTTTCGTACTCGTTATCTTCAATTACACCTACCGTTTTGTCATATTTAATGCTATGATACACATATTCTGTAGCAAATATATTTTTGGTGATTTTATCCTCATACACACCCCGCCCTGTTTCTTCCACAGCCATTTTGGCGAGCATCATATGTTTGTCGAGACCTGCCAGCGCCATCGCTTGCACGATACGGTCAATCTGTTTCTGATCCATGGACATGAATGCTGCGTGTGCTTTATTCGCTTTGTCAATTAACGTTTGAATATACTGACCTGCTGTCGGTTCTTTTACTGGGGCGACTTCGTTCTTTACAGCCATCTCCCTCATCCTCCTAAAGGTTTCGTATTGGTTTGTCTCTCTTCTTTACATTCACATCGTACCATGGGGTAAGGGTTAATTATGTGATTTTTTTCACAAAGTATAACAAATTTAATTTAAGTTTTTTAATGTCCCTCACTTCTCCATTTACACTTCCTATTTAAACTATAGGGCTGTCCAATTCATTCTCCCCTTTTGAAAGTGAATTTAATCACAATGTTTGGAATTTCGCCATTTTTGCTCCCTATCCACGCCCCTCAAACGGCAAGATTAGGTATATACTGAACTTAAAAATTGAACCACCGCAATTTGTACCGTCCTTCCCGGCCGAGATGACCCTGATCAGGACGGCAACGGTTTGCGGCGAACCACGGAGGCCAGTCCAAGCTGCAGAAGGTCGTCCGATGGACACAAAGGGGAGATAGACTTATGAGAGAACAACTGAGTGTACTGGAAAAACGCGGCAATACCAACTGTTTCTCGGAAGCGAATTTTAACCATCTGCTCGTAACGATGAAGGACAGAACCTATCCGGAAGGAACCCATCTGTATTGGGAAGGAGATGTCTCTGACAAACTTTATTATATGAAACGGGGCCGTGCCCAGATCACCAAATCTACGGATGAAGGCAAGGAGCTGATCATGTACATGTATCAATCCGGTGATATGATTGGTCAAGCCGACCCGTTCTTCGGGTCCAAACACAGCTTTTCGGCGGAAGTGCTGGAAGATAGTGAGATCGGAGTATTGGAGCACAAAGACCTTGAGATGCTGATCTGCCAACATTGTGACTTTGCCATCGATTTTATGAAATGGATGGGCATCCATCACCGGTTAACCCAGACGAAATTCCGTGACCTGATGTTATATGGCAAACCGGGCGCACTCTGTTCCACGCTGATTCGGTTGTCCAATTCCTATGGGGAGCCACATGGAGAGCATGTCATGATTCATAAAAAAATAACTCACACGGATCTGTCCAATATGATTGGAGCAACCCGTGAAAGTGTTAATCGCATGTTAAGTGATCTGCGCAAAAAAGATGCGATAGAATATGACAACGGCATGATTGTCATCAAGGATCTAAGCATGCTGCAAGGCATCTGTCACTGCGAATTATGCCCTAACGAAATTTGCCGGATCTGAAGCTTGCCCCATCCTGTAGGCCATTGAATATTCAAATGAAAAAAGCCCATCTTCGATCAAGAAGATTGGGCTTCTATTATGCTCAGGATACAGTGGTCAATTCAAGCTTTACTGCATCACGTGGATTCAACTTCATATCCAAACCGTTTTCCATTAATTCCTTGTCATTCACCATGATCATCCAGCGTTGATTCATTCGGGGAACCACATTTTCGACTGAAACGACAAATTTGTTGTTCTCCGACATTCTCACAATTCCACTGGACTTCAATACGTCACGCACAGTACATTCCTGAACATACACCCCGGCATACTGTCGATTAAGATTCGGCATGATATTGCCGCCGCTCACTTTGAGCAATGTGGTTTGGTAAACAACATCATCGCCTCCACTGTCAGCGGCTTTTACATATATGATCACTTCATCTTTGGCATGAAGCTCCATGTCCCATTTTTCCGGGTCAATATCCTTGCCATTCAGTTTGACAGCCCAGCTGAGTGAAGAATCGAGCGAAACTTCCCCAACGGATTGAATCCGCTTGCCATCTGCCGTAAAATCGACAAGTCCACTGTTCAGCAGTGCTTTCTTGAGCGTCAGACCTTCACTAAAATCTCTCTTAATGGACTTCGTTGCATCAGGCAGAAACGTACTGCCGTCCACAGCCACTGTAATGGTATTCGGTGATTCGGTCTCTTTGACGATTGGCTGTTCGGAAGGCTGCGTCTCACTACACCCGGCTAATATAACCAGAATGAGCAGACATATACCTATGTAACCGGGGATTCTCTTCTTCATGTAGGTAACACCACCCTGCGTAAAATCATTCACCCTGTTGTCCATAACCTCTATTATGACACAAAATTCAGGCAAAAAAAGTGTCAATGCCGTTACTTTTCTTCCAGTGGGGTCTACAGCTGGTTTATAAAAAACAAAGAGCCTGCAAGCAGGCTCCCTTATTTTGGCACAATGCTTCTGATCAAATGTCTCGCGGTTACTGAACGTAAGCCTGCATGTAGGTACGTCCTCCATCTCCATCCTTGAGATAGGGATTAAGTCCGAAAAACTGTTCCTCTGACACATATACACCTGTTAACAAACGGCCTTCAAGCAGTGTCCCATCCACCTGCACGCAGAATGAAGGTGCATCCACATACTCCTGATACAGTGGAATCTGACCGAATGGATGGTGTACCTTGGATACCTTTCCTTGCTCGTGCAGCGGACGTTCAGAGAAATAGGTAGGTACGATGTAACGGGCAATGACATCCAGCTCCTGAACCGTGTAAAAGGTGTCCTCGCCGAGCCACGGCGCGAGCATGCGAATTTTCTCATACTGCGACCATACAATGGCCTGAATCAGCATCTCTGTCTGAACAAAGCGGCCTTCGCCTACATTCAAAAACAGACGCTCTTCATGAAAGGCGGCATCACCCTGAATGCCAATGGAATCGGGTTGTCTCATTTCACATCCGATACATTTCCAGCCTCTTGCTGTCTGAATCCACTTTTGCAGTACTGCCGGAGTCGGTCCCTGACCATTGCGATTCGACGAGTGGGTCTTTTCCTCTGCAAGATCATCCTTAGTCGAATGGGTATTTGCAGTTCGTTTAAATAGCTCCGCAGCTTTTTTGTAGATTAGATGTACCTGTATGGATGCGCTCTCAAGTTCTGCAATATCTTGCTTGCCGTAGCGTACTTCACGGGATAAGCTTTCTTCTCTCATGACAAGTGGCCTCCTCGCTCCGGCCGCCTGCGGCCATTTTATTTTACAATTATACTACAACTCATGACAACATGTGCAGAACCCTTAAGACAAAAACTCCTGATTTCCGTCGGAAATCAAGAGCCTTTGTCCCATCCATTCCTAAGGATTGATCCAGGGTATCTGTAATCTAATCAACCCACTGCTCTGCCCAGTCTTGAATCTGGTTCATGACCGGCTGCAGCGCCTTGCCCTTCTCGGTCAGCTCATATTCGATACGAACTGGCGTCTCGGGGTAGACATGACGGATCAGTATTCCTTCACTTTCCAGATCCTTCATCCGTTCCGAAAGCATCTTGTCACTCATGGATGGAATCAGATTGGAGATATCCTTGAATCGCTTCGAACCACTCATCAACGTTTGAATAATCAGACCGTTCCAGCGCTTGCCCAGAAAAGAAAACGCCGTCTCAAAACGCGGACACATCCGCAGATCTTGGCCTTCCACATTTATCACCTCTTTAGAGATCACTCAACTTACGTTTAGTTAGTATATTTCATAATAACATATTTAGGTCTCAAAGAAAACGTCTGCCGTAAAAAAGTTAAAACTTTATACGCATAACCTAACTTCGATGGTACAACCAAGTATACATTACACAGAACTCATGAACCATGGGAAATATCGTATAACTCCCCTGTTACTATCTATCTTACCCAAAAAGAACCCAACTGCCACAGTCACTGTCGACTTGGAGTTAGGTTCTTTGGTTACCGTTTTTGTCCATTTAAGAAAAAGTAATTTGCGGCTTAGACCAGCACGCCACCAAATGGTCTTACAGGTTCGCTTCTGCCGAATTCCGGCTTGAAGCTGCGGGCCGGATAAGCCCACTTCACTGCATTACTAATCACTTTTAATATGTCCGGATTGTAATATGTCGGATACGTTTCATGACCTGGACGGAAATAAAAGATTTTGCCTTCCCCACGGCGGAATGTGCATCCGCTGCGGAATACCTCTCCGCCTTGGAAGTTGCTGACAAATACCAGCTCATCCGGTACTGGAATGTCGAAGAATTCCCCGTACATCTCTTCTTTTTCCAGTATGATTTTGCCTTCGATCCCTTCGGCAATCGGATGGGACGGATTCACACACCAGACAATCTCCTGCTCATCGGCTACACGCCACTTCAGATCACAGCTAGTGCCCATCAGTGCCTTGAACGGTTTGGAGAAGTGACCCGAATGAAGCACGATCAATCCCATCCCGTTCAGAACGCGCTGTGCAACCTTTTGTGAGATCTCGTCGCTTACCCGATCATGTGCCATATGTCCCCACCATATGAGCACATCCGTGGAGTTCAGCACCTCATCGCTTAATCCATGCTCAGGCTGATCCAGTGTTGCGGTACGAATGGCAAAGCCTTCGCCTCCCAGTCCGTCTGCCAACGCACGATGCAGACCATCCGGGTAGACTTCTCTTACTTCATCGTGAATCTTCTCATGGACAAATTCATTCCAAATGGTGACGTTAATCATATTCAATTTCCCCCTAGTGTAACTCTAAACCCACCACATATCTCCCAGTGGTTCCTCAATCAATACTTGTTGTAGATTTTGCACTGCTTTAGAGAATCCTTCTTCTACCGACATCAGACCGTCTTCATGCTCAATACTTACGACATAATCATATCCAACCAGACGCAGAGCGCTAATAATATCAGCCCAAGTTTTGTTATCGTGACCATAACCGACCGAGCGGAATTGCCATGCACGATCAAGCATGTTTGTATAATCCTGCATATCTGTTACACCATATTTGTTCACGTTAATTGGATCAATGGTTGTATCCTTGGCATGGAAGTGATGGATAGCCCCTTCACGTCCCAGAATGTGAATTGCCTGAACCGGATCAATACCTTGCCACCACATGTGGCTTGGGTCCAGGTTGGCGCCAATGACTTCGCCTGCTGCTTCACGCAGTCTCAGCAAGGTAGCTGGTGTATGCACAGAGAATCCGCCGTGAAGTTCCAGACCTACTTTCACATTGCGATCTGCAGCGAACTTGCCCCACTCTGTCCAATAAGGGATGACTTTGTTCTCCCATTGCCACTTCAGGATTTCCTGAAAGTCATTCGGCCATGGTGCAACAGGCCAGTTCGGATATTTGGCATCCTCATGGTCTCCCGGACAACCGGAGAATGTATTGACGACAGGCACTTCCAGCTTCTCAGCCAATTCGACCGTTTTAACGAAATCATCATGGAATCCTTTTGCAATATCCTTTTGTGGATGGAGCGGGTTACCGTGGCAGCTCAATGCGCTGATCGTTAAACCACGGGATTCAACTGCATTTTTGAAGTTTTTCAATGCCGCCTGGTTACTGAGCAGCTCATCCGGTTTGCAATGCGCATTTCCTGGATGTCCACCCGTCCCGATTTCTACTGCTTTTAAGCCTTTGGATGCTACATAGTCCAGTGCATCCTCCAATTTACGTCCTCCGAATAATACCAAAAATACGCCGAGTTTCAAGTGCGATTCCTCCCTAGATTAGATATCATATAATTGCTGGTTTTATGAACAATGAACTGCATAAAAATACCGTTCAGGATCACATGATTGTATCATTATTGTGGAAAATCAAGAGCTTTTCTATCCTGAAATGAAACACAGGAATACTGGTTATTTCACTGGAAATGACATCCTGTTTTATTCGAAATAAACCGCTTTGCCTGTCTGTGCAGACTCATAGATGGCTTCAAGGATCTGAGTAACCACAATGGCTTGCTCGGGTTTTACAACCGGATCCTTGTCTTCCACAATCGCTTCCAGCCACATTCTGGCCTCACGATCAGCTTCATTTTCAGCACTGCCGGAATAAAAAGCTACCCCGCCTGCGTTCAAATCCACCTTCGTCTCATACAGACGGCTGCGTTTCTCGCCATTGATCCTCAGACCATCCTGCATATCCGCTCCGCCTTCTGTACCGCATAGCAAAGTTTTGGCTTCCCCGAATTCAGCCACGTTCAGCGCCCAGCTGGATTCAATAATAATTGTAGCCCCATTCTCCATCGTCACAAATCCGAATGCAGAATCCTCTACCTTGAATTGTTCCGGGTCCCACGGACCAAAAGCGTTGGCTGCATTTTCACGCTGACCCAGCTTGTGGAATGTTGATCCCATCACACTCTTCGGTTTATAGTTATCCATCAGCCAGAGGGTAAGATCAAGTGCATGTGTACCGATATCAATCAACGGTCCACCGCCCTGTTTTTCCTCGTCAAGGAATACCCCCCAGGTTGGTACAGCACGGCGACGAAGTGCAATCGCCTTGCCGAAGTAAATATCACCAAGCTCGCCTTCTTCACACATTTGTTTCAGGTATTGGCTGTCATTACGGAAGCGGTTTTGATAGGCAATGGACAGCTTTTTGCCTGTACGTTGTGCTGCTTCCAGCATAGCCTGTGCTTGTGCAGAGGTTTTCGCCATCGGCTTTTCACACATCACATGTTTGCCTGCTTCAAGGGAAGCAACCGTGATCACAGAATGGGAGTCGTTGGGTGTACATACGTGCACCACATCAATGCTTTCGTCCTTCAGCATCTCGTGATAATCCGTATATACTTTGGCACCCTCGGCCCCAAATTCGGCTGCTGCCTCTTCTGCGCGTTCTTTGACAATGTCACAGAATGCGATCATTCGGCCTTGAGACTGTTTGGACAGGCTAGGCATATGTTTTCCTTTGGCGATCCCGCCACAACCCACAATGGCGATATTAAGTATTTTAGACATGAACAAATCCTCCATCAGCTGCATATTTTCCAATCCAGTTCATACTGCTTTCGGTGCTTTGCAGTGGCTGATTCTGACACTCATCCTGTTCCGCAACCAGCCCCTGGGCGGCACCTGTTTGTTCTGACGCTTTAGGGGGATTGCAACCAGACCCCCTCTCCGTAAATCCATTAGTGTGATTGTACAACCTCTGACTGATTTTCATCTGTATGGGCTGCTGCTACGGCTTCATACGTGCTCTCTAACTGGATGTGTTTTCCCTCGAGGGAGGAACGCTGGAACGCATGCATCGCTTCAAGTACATGATAAGCAAGCTTGCCACTAGCCTTGTGTTCGCGCCCAGCACGAATGGATTCGACCATCTCCGTCACGCCGATTCCGCGCTCGTTCTGTCTGCTTTCAAAAGCAGGCTTCACGGTTTCCCATGTATCCTGACCGAATCTGCGCAGCTTGACTTCCCCATTGAAGAAGTTAGGGTCCGGTACACTCAGCGTGCCTTCCGTACCGTAAATTTCAATTCTCGGCAAATCCGAAGCGCCCCGGATGTCGAAGCTGGTAATCATCGTTGCAATGGCACCTTCCTCGAAGTCAATGGTTCCTGCCAAATGTGTAGGCGTTTGCACTTGTAAAGGCGTGCCTTCCTTCGGTCCGGAGCCAATGACGCGATCCGTGATTTGCACACCTGCGGAGGAACTGATTCTGCGAATCGGTCCAAGAAGCGTGATCAGGGCTGTCAGATAGTACGGCCCCATATCGAACATGGGTCCGCCCCCAGCGACATAAAAGAACTCCGGATTTGGATGCCAGGCCTCCGGCCCTCCGCCCATGAAGAATGAAGTAGCCGCGATCGGCTTGCCAAGCAGTCCTTCTTCAATGGCCTTGCGGGCCGTCTGAATGCCTGATCCAAGGAAGGTATCCGGTGCCGAGCCAATGTACAATCCTTTTTCCTCGGCCAGCTCCACAACTTTGCGGCCATCCTCGAGAGAAATCGCGAGCGGCTTCTCGGCATACACATGTTTGCCTGCTTCAAGTACAGCCAGATCCGTCATGGCGTGACTGCCAGGAACCGTAAGGTTCAGCACAAGTTCAATTTCATTATTTTGCAGCAACTCATCTACATTGTAAACGTTTGCGATATTAAATTCATCAGCCCGTTCCTGTGCCCGTTCACGGATCAAATCCGCAACCGCCACAATTTCAATTAGGGGGTTATCTTTTAAATTTTCCAAATAAATGGCGCTAATGTTACCGCAACCAATAATTCCTGCTTTCATTTTCTCCACGGTGATGTTCATCTCCTTATGAATGGTGAGAACTGTACTTGCAAAATTGTAATGGATGGTTTGCGGTTAAAGGTTGTGCTGGATGTTTGCGCTTGAATTTAATACTATGGTATTCCGTTTCGGCTTCAATTAAAATGAATAATATGATTAAAACATGAACTATCTGGTCATAATTTTTCAAATTGCAAGGAGTATGCCAATGCCGACTGATTATTCCTGCCAGGTTCTCACAGCAGGCTTTTCGTTTCACCGCAAACCTTATATAGGCTTGCATCCTGAGGGAGTAAAGAATTACCTGATGAGGCTCCAGACAGATGGACGCTGCCGAGCCCGTGTAGACGGCGTCATGTCGCTCGTGGATACGGGTGATCTGCTTCTGTTTAGTCCCGATGAGCCGTATGAACTAAGAGTAGACAAAGAACAAAATCCCATGGGTGAAAGCCTAGTGGAGAGTGGTGATTACCACATTTTCTTCAATGGGGACTGGGTGGATGAGTGGTGGAACCATCACAAGAGACCGAACCGGATCAAGGTGCAGCTGACCGAAAGTCTGCTTACCCTGTTTCGACAGCTCGTACTGGAGCAGCGCCGTATTTCCAATCCCTACCCGGAAATCGCCAGTTATTATATGCGCATTCTATGTCTTGAAGTGGATCGTTTGCTCTCGGAGCATCCGACCATTACGAATACCAACTATGTGGCGTATGAGATTAAAAGTTATATTGAGGAGAACGCTTCTTCTCTATTCAAGCTGGAAGATATAGCTGCGCATATTGGAATCAGCGTTTCACGCGGCGTACATCTTTTCAAAGAAGCGTTTGGCAAAAGTATCATGCAATATACCCTTGATGTACGGCTGAACATGGCCAGGGAACGGATCATTTTCAGTCCGATGACACTTGAACATGTAGCTGAATCTTCCGGCTTTAACAACTATACGTATTTTCACCGGGTATTCCGGTCCCGGTTTGGCATGTCGCCCAAAGAATTCAGGGTCATTCACCGGGAACAGATGTAGTCGCTACATTCTTACGTATTATACGTAATTGAAACTTATTTGCGCGCGGCGATCGCCTCGGATACCACCATGGCAAGATCTTCATTGCCGAACATGGACAAGACACCCAGTACCGTATCGTCCGGAATGTCACCGGCTTCCTCCTTGGACACAACCAGCTTCAGCACCTGCTGCAAACGCTCGTTGCTCAGTTGATCCGGGTAGGCTTGCCGGTACATCTCTTCCGGGTCCAGTCCGTGATTGACACACCACTGGGCGAATACCAGAATCATCATTTCCTCTTCCTGTTTATAGCTTTCAATTACAGCTTCTTCAATCTGTTTGCTGCGTTCCTTTTCATACTCATCCATCGTATTATTCCTCCAATATTGTTTAATGATCATTAGTGCGAAAAGCTCCGTATACACTCCCGCAAGGACTTCTGCAGATTAACTGCGGATAATCTGTTCAGCCAAATCATGACTGTCCATAACGTGACTCGCACTGATGGCACAGTCATCCGGGGTTTCGAGATTTGCCAAAAATTGATCAATCGCTCCCGTGAATCCTCTTCGGGTCCAAATACTTTCCCAGCTGCCAAAGGTTTCCTTGCGTTCCTGTTCACCGCGTTCCTCATACTTCGCTATTTCCATGTTTAGCACTTCTACCGATCTTCCCCCGCCATACAGCTCAAGCTTCTCCATATCCGCTCCTGCTTGGCGCACCATATCGAATCTGCCATATGCCGTTCTGCCCAGCTTGGCTGATCCAGCTGCATGCAACAGACGGTCCAAGTCATTTTTACGTATCCATTGATGGAGCAGCTGCACATTGTGATCCGAATACCATAACATCAGGTCAAGAATATGAATCAGATCGTCATAGATGGTTTCCGCAGCAGGACGATCCTGGATACCTGTCCGATGTTTAGTGACTGTCAGCGATTCAAAGCCTTGTCCAGCCTGCATCCATTCCTTCGCGTTTTGATACAACGGTGCGAATCTCCGGTTAAAACCTACCGCCAGCAGCAGACCTTGTGCTTCAGCAAAAGCGGTCATCTCCTCCGACTCACGTAACGTATAGGACAGTGGTTTATCCACGTACACTGCCAGCCCGCGCTCCAAGCATTGCATAACGATGTCAAAATGAGCTTCTGTCGCTGTATGTACAAACACCGCATCCAGATCCCAAGACAACAATTCTTTCATCTCCGTTGTTCCATTGTTCAATCTATACGTATGCTGTATTTCCTTCACCGGCTCAGGAGAACGGTTCATAATCCCCGTAATTTCCACATGCGAGTGGGCAGTCAACAGCGGCAAATATACTTTACGTGCAATATCCCCGAGTCCGATGATCGCAGCACGGGTTCGCTTGGTTGTTTCCATTATGATCATTCCACCTTCAGATGAGTTCTATATTTCTACGTCCTATAGTGTAACCCTTCAGACAGCAACATGCCAGTGATTGCAGGTGGGGGCGGAACGAATTGTTCATCCTTGGTTGGAACCGTGGTAAACTTTAGAGGAATAGCAAAACAGATTGGAAGCAGTCAGACCCTTTCTGATCTGAAAGGAGCGTTTGGAATTTTGCGAAAATGGTTATGGCTCCTCTTATATGTTTTACTTGCCGGAGTCACGTTTATTTACAGATATGAACTGCTGGCCTGGACGGACTTGCACCAGTCCATCCCGCTTTTACTCGCCATGGCGACATTGTTTGCTCTTGTACCCGTCATTCCATACAAGATCGTCATCATTGCCTTTGGCTATAGTTATGGTACTGTAACAGCAGCCTGGATCTGCTGGCTTGGAACCACGCTTGCTGCACTGCTGGTATACATGGGAGCAAGAACGATATTCAGATCTCAGGCCAGATCCTATCTCGAAAACATCCGAGGTTTGAATCGATTCACGACCTGGATGGAAACTCATCCCTTCATGGGTGTTATGTCATTGCGTCTGCTGCCGATTGTCCCTCAAATGGCGGTCAATATCTATGCAGGCATTACCTACACGCCATTTTGGGTCTTTATGCTGGCTACCGCGATTGGCAAATTGCCTGCGATTTTTGTTTTTGCCTATGCAGGTGCCCAAGCGGACACATCCATCTGGCTGAGTCTGCTGATCCTTGCCGGATATCTGCTGCTTATGGCAGTTATATTGCTCTTGTTTCGTTTGCGTACGCGTAAAAAGATATGAATCGAAGGTTCAGAGGCCATTCTGTCCTCCCGCTTACGATCCGGCTTGGTTGACTTGCCAATTCAGGATATAATAGAAGAGTAAGCCATATTCTTGTGTTAACAAGTTTCAATAAAACCGTAGATTGCTGGAGCGAGTGATCGAATTGGAGCAACTTTCAGCTTTGGACGAATGTCCAAAACAAGAGGAGCAACAACTCGAACAGGCGCGCTGGATCTTCATCAGAAATGGAGTGAATATAGCATGGAACAACAAGCAATTGAAAAAGCAACTTTTGCAGGAGGATGCTTCTGGTGTATGGTATCCCCCTTTGAGGAATTGCCCGGCATTCATAAGATTGTATCGGGTTATACAGGCGGACACACCGAGAACCCAACCTATGAGGAGGTCTGCTCGGAAACGACAGGACATGTAGAGGCGGTTCAAATTACGTTTGACCCGGCCATCTTCCCTTATGAGAAGCTCGTTGAGCTGTTCTGGCAGCAAATCGATCCAACAGATACAGGCGGACAATTCCATGACCGCGGAACATCTTACCAGACAGCCATCTTCTACCACAGTGAAGAACAACGCCAAATTGCGGAAGCTTCCAAGGCAGCTTTGGAGCAAAGTGGACGTTTTGACAAACCGATCTTCACACCGATTTTGCCAGCGAAACCGTTCTACGAAGCAGAGGAACATCACCAAAATTACCATCGCAAAAACCCTGCCCACTACAAACGGTATAGCAAAGGTTCTGGTCGTCAGGACTTTATCGAGCGCAACTGGTCAGGCAAAGTGGATAAAAGCGATCTGAAAGAGCGTCTTACACCGCTCCAATACGAAGTGACACAGAATAGTGCGACTGAACCGGCGTTTCATAATGAATTCTGGGATCACCACGGGGATGGAATCTATGTGGACATCGTGTCTGGTGAGCCGCTGTTCAGCTCCACTGACAAATACGATTCCGGCTGCGGCTGGCCAAGCTTCACCCGTCCATTGCGTGACTACAACGTCAAGGAAAAAACGGATCTCAGCCACTTCATGATTCGTACCGAAGTGAGAAGCCGGGAAGGGGATTCCCATCTCGGTCACTTGTTCAATGACGGCCCTGCTGAAGCTGGGGGCATGCGTTATTGCATCAACTCCGCGGCCCTTCGTTTTGTACCCAAAGAAGACCTTGAAAAAGAAGGATATGCCGAATACGCCGTACTGTTTAATTAAGTAATGGTTTAATGAAGCAACGGAATTTAATGAGATGCTAACGAATCGACCGCACCCTAAAAGGACAATTCATGTGGAATGCAAACTTGAGGGAATTGGAGCTATTAGCTTGTGCTCCGTTCGTTAGACATTAATTTAGACTAAAAAGGGGCTTCCCGTCATGTTCATGACATATGGGAAGCCCTTTTTCTTTTGCTTTTTTGTATATAGTTTGAAACTGGCTTACATCGAACTTACAATCCAACCAATCCAGTACGCGAATGGAATTAGTAACAGCTGTGCCAAGAGAGTCCCGAATAGACGGGATACGAGCATACAGCCATAAATCTGATTCATTCGGTCCAATCGGATCTCACCGCGCAGTGATTTGTCACTGAGGAGAGAAATTCGCGGATCAATCAAAATCGTCAGCAAAATGGTAGCAATTCCGTTAATCAATCCAGTCGATTGAGATGCTGCAACAGCCTGCCCCGGAAAAAGATAGGCAGCGTAAAGACTGGACAGAACGCCAGTTGTATAAATTGCTGTCACCGCTACATTCAGCATCATTAGCCGTCTTGGCATTCCGTGCTGTACTAATCGTTTGGCCATCTTCCATGATGGCGGGGTAATGTAATACGCTGCGTTCCTAATCTTGCTCCGCTTCAGCATACCGCGAACCATCACCGGAATGGAGCCGGCTGCTTCAAAATGCACGACCATTCTCGATGCGAGCTTCACCATGGTTGGGAAACATAATATAGCTAGAGCTGTCCCTACAGTAGCCGCCCCCATAAGCCAGTGCAGCTGCGCGGCAAAGTGCGGATTCCCTCCACTCGTCGCGGTATCCACCAGATTGCCCACCATCGGTCCTTGCGCCATATTGGAAGTACGGGATACCAGCAGCAAAATTCCGGATAGAGACAGAGCCAGCGCTATTCTGCGAGTACGCAATCCCCCAAGGCGCAGCGCATAGGACAGACTGTCAGCGGCATGAATAAGCATCGTAAATAGCATCGGAATGGCCAGACTCAGACTAAACATATGTAGATCTCCTTATCTTCCTCTAATCGTATTTTGTACTTTTTGGATATGGGAGTATTATACTCCTCGTCCATATAAAAGTATAGAAAAGGTCAAACCATCTCTAACAAAAAATGTGAGATAGCTACGACTTATGCATCTTGTCCCTTCCAAAATATACGTTTATCCATCCCTCTACAGGGTAATATAAAACTAACTTACTACTTTACAGGAGGGAATTACGATGCCGTGGAACAAACAGGATTATCCGGTTTCCATGAAAAATCTGGAGCCTCGTGTCAGACATAAAGCCATTGATATTGCCAACGCACTGCTGGATGACGGATACGAGGAAGGGCGCGCCATAGCGATTGCTACGGCAAAAGCAGAAGAATGGGATGAGAATCATCCCACAACGAAAAATTCGAAGCAGGATCCGAAACATTCTCCATCAGACCATAGATCGGAGCATGGAAAATCCTCATCGGAGCACCGTCATTCCGAGCCGGTCTCTTCTTCCAAAAGCCATGACAATATTCATGTCGTCCCTACGGACTCCGGCTGGGCCATCAAGGAGGAAGGGAAATCCAAACCTCTCTCCACGTTCCATACCAAAGCTGAGGCCGTAGATGCGGCCAAGGAAAAGAGTGAAAAGCAGAACATCCGGGCTATCATTCATAATGAAGATGGTCAGATTGCCTCTTCCATCAAACCTTGAGTTCATCTGTGCTATAGATTGATGGATTAGGGAACATACCCTGTTTGTCCGTCAACCTGCTGATCTGACAAAAGCCCTTTTGTGGCTGATGGGAGCTCATTCCCATCAAGCATGCAAAAGGGCTTTTTTGTAAGACAAAACCACCTAACCTGAGATCGTTCATTCAGAAGTAAGGTGGTTTGGTACTTTAATGTGATACGCCTCTAGCCACCGGAGCTCGTTGGGAAGCACCGCTGACTACTTTAGCTGCAGTTGATACGGGCAGCTTCACAGCTGAGGTCGTAACCGTCCGGCGAGCCGGGAAACTGACCATGTACGTAATCACTTTGCTGGCAATCCATACGGCCAGAATGGTATATAAAGTTTCTTTTACCGGTAGAAAGAAAAGCGACAATCCAAGTACAAACGCATCGCTGACAAAGAAAACCGTTCCCAGCTTCCAACCCTTCCAGCGGCTAATGAGCACGGCCAGAATGTCATCTCCGCCTGTCGCTCCTCCGAATCGAAGCACCATACCAGCTCCCACGCCGGTGATAACACCGGACAGGACTGCCGGAATCCACAGATTGCCGTGAAACGGAATGACCAGGGTAGAGTATCGTTCAAACCCGTCATAGAACAATGAGAATGCGGCCACACCCAGCAGTGCCTGGATCATGAACTTCCAGCCCTTGATGAACCAGGCCAGAATCATGACTGGAATATCCAGCAGCAGCATGCCGATCGCAGGTGATAAGCCTGTCGCGTATTTTCCAAGCAGGGCCAGACCGACAAATCCGCCCTCCGATAAATGATTCTGAAAATTAATGTGATAGTAGGCAAATGCCAAAATAAAGGTTCCGAGCAGCATAATGGCGAACTTTCCCGCCTCTGTCTTAACTTGTTGTAAGGTTAACGATGTTCTCTTCATTCAGGTTCCCTCGCAGTTTGTAAAGGTTGGTTTGCACCGACCGTACCCTGCAAAAGGCAAGCCTGGAAGAAATCATCGTATTTGTCCTTCGAATAGTATTCATTCCAATCCCCTCTTTCGCAGAGTCAGCCGTTTTATTCTTTACGGTGATGTACTCTACAAGGGGCGCTAAGTGTAAGAGAGATCGTAACGTTTCCAGATCGTCCTTGGGGAGATTATCCTTCGGGAACTCATGGTATCCTGATCCTTTCTGTCTGTTGGTGGTTAGCTATGCTTGGTTAAACAAATTGAAATATTACACTATGCACAAAGTCGAACGTCTGATATCACACTTAACCCACTTCGATTGCAGTACTCTCTTTCGATCGCTGTTATCCACGAATTTTTCTGATCCCATATTTCAAATGGGAAAATTCGTTGAATAGCTTATGCTTTCGAAGTAGCTTTCTTTCAGAAAGCTTTCAGGCGAACGCTTCGCTTCTACAGACGGGTTCTGCACTCTTCGTTCCTGTGTGAATGTAAGTTCAACATGATTCAAAACGTGTAATCGTTCATTCTGCTTAAACACCAAAGCTAACTTGCTTGTTCTTCTATTATATAACACCGATGTGATTGGGTCGAAACAGCAGACCCTTCAAATACACGCAAAAAGCACACTCTGGCCTGCTTGAGCCGTCAAACAGCCACACCAGGACAAGCTTCTCTAACGAATGGTGCTACCTGCTCCTTCATTCTATGACTGAAGCTTCCAAATATAACTGTCCAGTCACCCAACTGTGACAATTTGGGTCCATTTTTTATTTTTGCGCGGATTTTAAAGGAATCATCTCCCTCTTGCACATACACTATAGCAAACGTAATCGGCTTAATCTTGGTCCATCTAAACGTTTCCAGACTTACTCTGCTGTTTATGGTATAATATAACAATTGATTCCCACTACCGTTTAAGCGAGGCGGATTGATGAAAACGTTAAAGCCAAGAGTCTTTATTGGCTGCTCGCTGGAAGCGAAGCCGATTGCAGCCGCAGTACACGAAAACTTGCGTTTCTCGGCCGAAGTTACCCCTTGGTACTCCGGAGTGTTTAATCCAAGCAGTTATACCATGGATGATCTGGAAGCAGAAGTACGTACGACTGACTTTGCCATTTTTATTTTCCATCCGGATGATATATCCAAAATTCGCGGGAAGTACTATGCCTCTGTCCGCGATAATACAATGCTGGAAATGGGTTTGTTTATGGGTCGCTTGGGACGAAAGCGTATTTTTTTCATTCTTCCTGAGGATATTACGGACATCAAAGACGCTTCCAAGATCGAAGGTTTACGCATGCCTACTGACCTGCTGGGCTTAAATCCACTCGTTTATGAAATTCGTTCAGACGGGAAATGGGCGCCAGCCGTTTCGGTGGCTTGTTCCAAAATCGCAGACAGCATTGAAGAACAGGGACGCTGGAGCGATCCTGAAGTGGAAAAAATTCTTGAGTCGCATAAACGGACTGAAGGAGAAGCGCGGCTGCAACTGCTCAAGTTGCTGCGGTTCTTTAGGGAATTGCTGCGCACCCGCAAAGCAGATGCCAAGATGCTCGAACGAATGAGCGATGCACTTCGTACTGCCTTTGTCTCTCACCCCCCATTTGCCGTGCGCGGGACTGCCATATACCG
The DNA here is from genome assembly GCF_001514495.1 of Paenibacillus pabuli NBRC 13638. Taxonomy (GTDB): domain Bacteria; phylum Bacillota; class Bacilli; order Paenibacillales; family Paenibacillaceae; genus Paenibacillus; species Paenibacillus pabuli. Next base: position 124,985 of record NZ_BCNM01000011.1, on the reverse strand, counting down.
GACAGATGACAGTGGTCATATTGAACAATTATGTGGTAATGTGGGGGAACCGGGAAGAAAATATAACTTGTCCGCCAACGACGACAAACAGCCTGATGATCCGAAGCGAATTCTGGTTATTGATTCTTATCGGGAGAACAAAATCAAGATCAATCTCTACGACGACTACCTTGAGAAAGAGTATCTGCTATGCTATCCTGTAGCCAAGAGGTATGTCATTACAGTCCACATTATTGGACATATTGAAGCGGATGAGGCGATATTTCAGCAGATGGATTTGGAGAACCGTCATCTGTTCAACGCCATCAACGATTTGTTAGGAGGCGAACCGGAATGAAACCGGAAACGAAAAAAATAAGCAAGCGCTGGGGCAGCGAGAAAAAGGTACGCCTCAGTTCTGCGCCCGAATCATCACGACCGGTTCCGGAACCCAAGGAAGAAGATCGTTTCCACAAACCGGCCGTACCGCTGACAACGATTGGCCCTTCGCTGAAGGGAAAGGAAAAACCTTACAAAGTGATTCTGGAAAAAGAGGCTCTATACGAGAAGCCTCAGTATCTGGCTTAACCGCTTTATGCTCATATACAACTCTGCCGTCTGGTTCGGCAGATGATCTGGCCCCGCCGCCCAAGGCAGGGGCTTTTTTGTGGCTCTTTTACAAAAGGAGCTGTTCTTCCCGGCCATAGAGCTACGATAAGCTTTTCTCATTCATTTTTTTGTAATTTCTGATGTGATACATTTCTTCCGATTCATTCCCATAACTACTTCCGTAATAGCTTGCATCCCATGAGGTCGTTTCTTTATGCCCTTAGGTTTCCTGCAAAACCCAAAAATTATACCTTATTTTGGAGAAGACTTGTCCCTATTTCATCCCCTTCAACCTCGGCATACAAGGGTTATGGGGTACTTCCAATAATTCTCGGTTGTATTGTGTATCATCATTGCATATATTGATTATAATATAAGAACATACGTTCTGTAAACAAGAACATGTCTGAATTCAAGGTTAAGGAAGTGAAAGTATGTCATCCTCCCCTTCCGCCCCATCCCCTGCGGATGAAGACCATCGTTTGATCAAAAGCATGGTGGTGCGCACCCTCCTGCTGGATGTGCTTGAACGGGATATTCGCACGTTGGATACGCTGCAGCTCAAAATGCCGGAAGTCTACATCCTGTCCCTGACACGCATTCAAAATAATGTACTCAAGGAAATGCTGACGCTTCGCAAACAGATGAGAACCCGTGGTGTCAAAGTTCTGGAGGAGAAACGACAAGTTGATGGAATTGAAACGCAGTATTTGTGCAGAGGATATGTGCAGCGATTCTATATGCTGTGGACGTTTGCGCGGAATGAAGTCAAAAAAGAACTTAGTCGGCATCTGGATATGGACCTGACGCAGACATGATGCAACCCTGACCATATTGGTTCCAGACCTGATTGAGCTGATTATAATCTGCCTCCCTACTTCCAAATATTCTGCTGCCCGTCTCCCTGCTTCCAAAGTAGGGAGACTATAAGTAGGCTCACTCCAATTCAGATTTCCGCTCCCCTTACGATCTTGACTCCTCTGACCTCGCTTCACCGGCTGAATCGACACCCTTCGCCTTAAATGAAACAAGTTGACCCGGGGAGACTGTGTTCATTAAGATGGAATAGAGATGTCCAACCATTTCAACCGATATGAACTAAAATTCATTCCTGCTAGCAAAACAAGCCTTCCCCTGTTAACGGCGGACAGACTTGTTCAGCAGGACCTGAGTTTAAACGGACCGCTCTCCATGTCTTATCAATCAAGGAGTTGTACATCATGGAGCTGAATTCAAATTCAAGTTCAAGTAAAAATTCACATGTAAATTCAATTTCAAATTCGCATTCACCAAATGATACACCCCGCCATCCACTCGTTGCCGCAGATGTCACCGAACTGATCGGCCAGACCCCCGCCGTCCGACTGAACCGACTCACAGGCAGCGACTCCGCTGATGTATACGTCAAGCTGGAGTACTTCAATCCAAGCGGCAGCGTCAAGGACCGCGCAGCGTACAACCTGATCGTTCAGGCTGAACTTGCGGGACACTTGCTCCCTGGTGCTACCATTATCGAACCAACGAGCGGCAATACCGGGATTGGTCTTGCGATGAATGCCGCCGCCAAAGGATATAAAGCCATTCTGATCATGCCGGACAATATGTCCAAGGAGCGCATCAACATTCTGAAAGCCTACGGCGCAGATGTGGTGCTCACCCCTGCTGCGGAGCGGATGCCAGGTGCGATTCGCAAAGCGAAAGAGCTTCAGGCCGACATTCCCGGCAGCTTCATTCCGCAGCAATTCGAGAATCCGGCGAACCCCGATATTCACCGGATCACAACGGCTCCCGAAATTATGCAGCAGATGGAAGGCAAGCTGGACGCCTTCATTGCGACTGCGGGAACGGGCGGAACCATTACCGGAACCGGGGAAGAATTGCGCAAGCAGTTACCCGATATTCGCATCTATGCGGTGGAGCCAAAAGGTTCTCCGGTGCTGTCCGGCGGCGAGCCTGGACCGCACAAGCTCGTCGGTACAAGTCCGGGGTTCATTCCGGACATCCTGAATACCGACGTATGGGATGCCATCATCCAGGTGTCCGATGAGGACGCACTGGATACGATGCGGCAGCTTGCTGCCCGGGAAGGGCTGCTGCTTGGCCCTTCCTCTGGGGCTTCGGTGTGGGCCGCCCTTCGCATCGCGAAGGAACTGGGGCCGGGGCACCGGGTGCTCTGCATTGCGCCGGATACCGGGGAACGGTATTTGAGCATGGGTATTTTTTAACAAAGAAAAACTCTTACACAAGTCAAAGGCTCCTCTCCAAAATGAGCGCTTGATCACAGCTGGACGTTGAATCCGCAGCGTACAAGTACTTACTCTGGAAAGGAGCCAGTTAAATATTCTAAATATGAATATGCACTAGTGAGTCAGGGTTGTCCATTCCACACCTTCAGGAAGCAGGGCCGCAATGCGGTCTTTGGCTTCCTTTTTGGTATACAGCGATTCATCGAGAATGACCGCAGAACCGGAATCCGTGCTTGTCCGAATCAGACGTCCGAGACCTTGCTTCACACGCAAGAGCATATACGGGAGATCGATCTCTTCGTAAGGTGCTGCCGACGCACTGCGTTTTGCATTGAAGACAGGGTCCTGAGGTGGATATGGAAGTGACCAGATCATGACATTGGATAATGACGGTCCTGGAACGTCCAGTCCTTCCCACAGATTGACGGAACACAGCACACTTTCCTCATCCTCCTGGAATGCGGCGATCAGGTCGCTGATCTCCCGATCTCCCTCATACATAAAGCGCAAACCCTCTGCTTCAGGAACCTGAACGATATCCTGCTTGAACGCACGCAGTTCTTCCATTGTACGGAACAAAATCAGTGCACGTCCTCCACTCTCCTGAAGTAACGACACCGCATCACGCAAGCGATTTTCGTTCTCCGGGTGACCCGGTATGGCTTCATCTGTAATTTTCATCTTCATTTTGTCCGCATAATCATATGGAGAAGCCACCGAGAATGATACAAAATCGTCAATGCCCAGGCTGTCCGCCACATAACGGAATGAGCTATCCACAGATAACGTTGCGGAGGAGAACACAATTGGAATACCGGTACTGAACACACGCTCGTTCAGCATTTCCTTCACGGTACGCGGCATGATCGATAAGGTCGTTTCGTCTTCGCTCTCTTCCGCCCAACAGATGTAACCATCTTCCTTACGGAACAGCGCGAGTGCAGTCTGGATCATGTCCAAATGCTCTTCCACGACACGCATCTGATAACCATCCAGCGAGAACAATCCACTCTCAAATACCAATTCTTCGCCGATCGCATCCAATACGTTGGTCAGCCGTTCAATCTCACGCAGCAGCGGCGGTTCTACCCGCACTTCTTTCCGTTCCGATCCGGGAATGGCTACCGTATACGTATCCAGCAGCGCAAACAACCGTTCACTGCTCTCAATCGCTTCATCCACACGCTCCGCGAGGGATTCACGAATCTCTCCTTCAAGCAGGCGAGTCACGAGTTCCTCGAAGATGCGGTGTTTCAGTTTGTAGCTCAGTGCGTTCAGGGCTGCTTCTTCCAGCAAATGTCCTTCATCAAATACAACCGAGCTGTGCTCTGGCAGCAGGGGCAGTTGTCCCTCGCGTTTGCGCGCATCGTAGGTCCAGACATGCTCCATGTAGTAATCATGGGAACAGATGATAATGTCTTTGGATCGACGGTAATGGTCACGCGACAGCGTCAGGCCGCAGCGTTGTCTTTTTGGACAAACAAAACAATCCTGGAACGGGTCCCAGTTGATTTTGTTCCACTGGCGATCATTCAGGTGCGGATACTGTTTGCGGTCACCATACGGATGGAAAGCCTGAAGTGTTCCCGGTGTATTCACGAAGTCTGGCAGGCTCTCATGCACCTCTTCGATCACCTGCGCGTCCTCGTCCGCAAATCGCACTGCACTTAATTTGTTCAGACAGACGTATTGATCCGGCGACTTGCCGAGACGTGCGTCCACTTCCAGATCCAGATGTGCAGCCAGCTTCGCAATATCTCCGCCAGGCTTCACGAGCTGTTCAATCAAGGACTCATCGGCACAGGCGATCACCGCCGGTTTGCCCGTATAACGTGCATAACAGACCGCGTAGAGCAGATAGACTAACGTCTTGCCTGTTCCGACACCAGCCTCCGCCATAATGGTCTTTTTATCTCCATAGGCCCGTTCGAGCTGGTACGCCATAAAAATCTGTTCATCCCGTACCTCGAAGCCGGACTCTGGCAAAATATCGTAAAAAACATCGGCTACCCATTCCCCGAGACGGGATACAAAAGGTTCAGCCGGATCATATGCAAAAGGATAACGTTGTGTAGACAATCCTAGGTCAGCCTCCATTCTTAGACGCGGTCCTCTTTCATTTTCCGTTCAAAAAAGGCCGCAGGGCAAAAGTTAATTATCTCACGTCATGACGTGAATGACAACATTTTTTTGACACCCTGAATGGAGGACGTATTTTTGAAGTCACAAATGCTCTCTTCCCCACCTTCATCGCAGGATACCGAGGTTGATTTTGGTGGATTAAGGGTGTGTTTGGGTGTCATCTATGGACAAAAGAGAGCCTTTTTACATTCATTTGGGAGGATGGATTGTTAAATGAGGGCGATGAACCGATGGCAGGATTATGTGCCACCTGTGCAATGCATGGCGTTAGAACCGGAGAAGCCTGCTACACCAGCTTGTACACCGATCTGAGCAAATGATTATTGATGATAACGTTTACAACATTTACCATGAAGCTGTGCTGTACAGATGATATCCATCCAACCGCAATGACTCACCCTATGGATTCACCTGTCCGGCATACAGCAACAATTCACGCATTCTATTTCCCATTAACCAAGGAGGTCTAGGTAATGAAGTTATTCCCATCTACATCCACTCATGTATCTGCACGATCTGCGCGTTCTCTGAAGGAAAGCTCCCTCAAATCAAAAATGGCCCATATCTGTCTGAGTGCTGCGTTCCCTCTATTATTGATTAGTGGTGGGTCGGTTGGTGCTGCGGAACTGATCGAGAGTAGCTTGCAAAATAATCCATCAGAAGCATCTGCTTCCTCAAGTGTGACACTTGCTGCGGATGATCTCTATGTCGCCCCTAACGGCTCGTCCAGCAATCCGGGAACACTCAACAGCCCTACGTCACTCGCTAACGCATTGACCCAGATCGCACCGGGCAAGACGATCTATCTACGCGGCGGTACTTATAGCTTCTCCCAGACCATCACCATTGAACGTGGCAACAGCGGCACATCGAGCCAACGCAAAAACCTGGTGGCGTATGGATCGGAAAAACCGGTCTTTGATTTCTCAACCCAAGCCTTCGCTTCCACCAATCGTGGACTGCAAATGTTCGGAGATTACTGGTTCGTCAAAGGGCTTGAGGTGAAGGGTGCAGGTGATAACGGCATCTTCATCGGGGGCAGCTACAACCGCCTGGAGCAGATCGAGGCTCATCACAACCGGGATACGGGTATTCAAATGGGACGTTATGCTTCCACAGCCGCCAAGAGTGAATGGCCTGCATATAATGAAGTGATTCGTTCGTATTCCCATGATAACTATGACCCGGATAATGGCGAGGATGCTGACGGTTTTGCAGCCAAACTGACCGTTGGCCCGGGCAACGTCTTCGACGGTTGTATTGCGGCCTATAACGTGGACGATGGCTGGGATCTGTATAGCAAAACGGACACAGGCGCCATTGGCGCGGTCACAATCCGTAACAGCATCGCCTACGCGAACGGTGCAACATCAGACGGCACCTCTACCTCCGACAGCGATGGCAACGGCTTCAAGCTCGGCGGCGAGAAAATTGCGGTGAATCATATCGTCGAGAACAGTATTGCTTTTAACAATAAAAAGCATGGCTTCACCTACAACAGCAATCCCGGTTCGATCCAGATGAAAAATAACACCTCCTGGAACAACGGGCAAAGCAACTTTGCCTTCGATGTAGGCACCCACATCTTCACCAACAACCTGTCCTTCCAAGGCGGCGCCAGTGACAAAACGAGCGGAACCGACGTCAGCAGCACCAACGTCTGGTGGAAGAACAAAAAAAGCGAGAACGCCAAAGGCCTGCTCGCCAGCGCAGCCGACTTTGTCTCCCTCGTGCCTTCGGTAACACGTAGCGCGGACGGAACGCCTGTCCTGGGCAATTTCCTCAAGCTTGCGAACGGCAGTGATTTGATTGGTTCAGGTACACCAGCGGGTACGAATATTGGGGCACGGTAGGTGGAAGATGGTAAAATAGAAGAGTAATTAAAAGCAAAATCCCCTTCCCCATTCCGCCTAAGCGGTGGTAATGGAGGAGGGGATTTTTGAATTGCTGTGTATTGTTTGCTGGCTTCTAGGTTGAAAGATACTCACGCTCACGTTTTGCCTAAAACCTCAATGATGAGTCTGCCGCCTGTGCGAAAACCTTGCTCAAACGCAGCTTCCACATACATGGACGTGAATTGTCCGATCAAGTCTATCAGTTGTTCCAGAGCATCGTATTCGTTCTCGGTAAGCTGTGTTTTGTAGTCCTGCATCAGGTCCGATATCTGGCGATTGATCTCCTGATACTCAGCTTGCTCAGGATGAATTGACTCGTCCAACCGCAGGTTCCCGTGAAACAAATCCTCGATCAGGTTTGATATGTTATCCTTCATGGTAAGGTCACCTCAGAAAGATTGTACATCAAGGGATGAGGTACCATGGGGATTTAGCGGGAAATCCGCTAGTGTTTTTTTCATTGAGTCGAAGTTAAAGTTAAACCATGCCTCAAACACTAAATGCAGCTTATCTTGCTGTAGTCAACGCATATATAGCAACGATGAACGAGGCGAGTTGGACATTCCAACGGCTATATTGATAAAGCTGGCTGATTATCATCAGACCAGTACAGATTATCTTTTGAATCGGACAGATGAAAGAAGACCATATCCATCAAATGATTCAGCTTGAGTTTTACAAACCCGCGGCTCAGTTCTTTCATGCTGGAAGCAATGCCAAAATAGTCCCTTGTAATGCATTCAGCTTTCAAATTTGCTATAGGCGTTTATCCATAAGAAACATCAAGCACAAGATCAAAATCTTTATAGATTAATGTTAGCGTACTAATATTTTTATATTGACCAAACCATTCTTCACAAGAACGAGGACAACTTCTTAACATATTGCCGAGATACAAGTCGATTCGTTTCTTTTCTCTCCTGAACCAAATTGTCGCAGGGTCAACAGGTACGATATCAACCACATCGTTACAGCGCTCGTTCAGAACCACTTCGCCAGCACAAGCTCCACGCACCATGATCATCGTCCGCTGAATTGTATCAAGCTTATTTAGCGACCTTCCATGCTGATAACTAGGTGAAGGAAGTGGAGTATCCAGTAAATTCTTGATTTCATCCAAAGACCTCTGCCCAATCTTATCGTAGTACCACTCTGCTTCTTTGCTGTAAATGTAAGCGGCATGTCACCCATGCGCAGAATGTTGTAGAGTGCATGTTAAATGTCAGGATGAACAGACACAAGGATCTCAAGCAAATCTTCTGCTGTATGATTTTGTAGTTTGGTCAGATCAATATTATGAGTACTCTGGTACTTTTTCGGGAGCCAATTGAATATATCCCATCCGTTTGACGATCTTGCTGAGGTCATCCTACCAAAACCCATCATCTGTCGCTTTACAGTAGCCGGAAGAACCGAATTCGCAAATGAATAAATGGCTTTATGATACCATTTCAAAGTTTCACCTCCAAACATAAAAATAGAAGGTAGGAAAAGTTTCCTTACCTTCTAAAGTGCTTCATACTTCTATGTATTTATAATAGCATCGACTTACTGTGACTATACTACGGATTTAATCATTCATAATGACAATGGCGTTGGTTCCAATCAACGGGTACCACATAACTAAACACCTCTATGCTGCGGTGAAGCTTTTCGTACCCCTAATCTCCTGGCTGAAGGCCAACACGGGGGTTGTAGACTGCTACATTAATCGGATCGATCGGCGCGATTCTGATGTTCATGTTCTCTACCTTCAATAGATGTTCAACAGATGAAGTAAACAAAAAAAGGATCAGCACGACGGCTAATCCTTCAAATGTCCACTATTCATTTAGAACTTGCATAGTTAACATTCTCAAGCCTGAGATTAAAGCGATCAATTTATAAATATCTTTTTTTTCCAATTAGAGGGTGTATCACGTCCATGCATCACCCAGTTCCTATTAATAATTGGAGGTCTACTCGTACTGAATTCGCTATATTTAAAAATCTTGCTTTTTAACAAGGTTAAAACAGAAGTGCTGATTGCATGCAAAAATGACTTTGGATCTTCATTACTATTAAGAAGAGTTTTCACATTGCTTATCAGTTCGCTCCCGATAGCAACCTTGTTGATAATGAAGTCTCTCTCCTGTGTATATTAGATCAAAATTATTCGACTCAAACTCATTCACAAAAAGCCTATCTATTTCATTTAAATTACCTACACTATCCGCTATCTTTCTATATGTACCAATTGGAAAATATGTTGACATACACCATCCACTCGCAGCGTTTTTTTTACACGCTTCTTTTATTTCGACAGCAAATGAGTCTGCTTCATTAAATTGAAGTGAACTACTCTCTATAAATTTTTCTACCTCTTCTAGATAAGCCTTTATCTCCTCAGAAAGAGGATAAGCTTTAACGGATAATTCTTCAGACATTTCTCGAAGTCTTTCAATCTTTAGTTTAATACTTTTATCAATTTTCCCATTTTCTTCATTTAATCTTTCCAAGTCTCTTCCGAATTTAGTTTTTACTTCATCGAAAATACTCTTACAACGAACTTCCCCCATCTCTTACATGAATTAAGTATAGCATGAATCTCAATGCCGTTGGGGTTGGTTCCCACGTTTGGGTGAGCATGTATGCATGCGCAAACTCACTCAGACGCTGTTCTCCACTCTTATATGGAATGGTTCCTGATTCGGACGTATCCATGGAAACAAGCTTAGATCAGCTCACATTCTGTCATAAAAGAGCAAAAGAAAACGCACCACAATGGGTGCTCATTCGAATTCAATCGCTGGTTTTATATTCAACTTCCGCATTTTAACTTTTTCGCGATCGACTTCTACAGCATAAATTTCTGCTGCTAAATCCTCTTCGAAAGGTATATGGACCACTAATTCCACTTGAAACCAAGGCGACTTGGATGAGAGTGCAATAAGCTCTGCCTTATTAGGTACTCGACTAAAATCATAGTAATCATTCTCCCAATCGTTATTATGGGCTCTATATGTGTGTACAAAAACTCTTGGCATGATTCACCACCTCCTCTGCACCAGCATTCGACATCAGGAGGGTTTTTCCTCTTTTATACAAACTGGCCTACTACAGAACGATTTCACTTCATCCCATCTACCCCACACAACCTTTTGCACTTCTCCCGCTGCTTTCTGGGTCGAGTTCGTTTCCATTTTCGTCTCATACTGCTAATCACTTCAATTCCTCCAATAAAAAAAGCCGATCCATGAAGGAACGACTTTAATGTGATATGTATGATGTTAGCGTTACGCCCTAAAAGCATCGCCCGAAACGGTCGCCGCAAAAACGCTGCGCTCTTTGCTTTAAATGCATATGTACTATGTAACTATAGAGGAAGAACAAGACCATTTTACTGATCATGTGAAAGAGCAGTCAACTTCAAAACTCCAACTCACTGCGCCAATCCTTATCATTCTCTTCCTCATCCTCTGTTTTACTCGTTAATTTCAGTTAGAAGGAAAAACAAATAGCTGAGCAACTGCCAGTAATGCAAATCCGATAATCAAAAGTTTAAATCCAAGTTGAGAGGACTGTTGACGATCTTTGTATTTTTCGAACATTTCATTTGATTCTTCTCGGGTGTGTGGAAAAGAATAATTATTTTCAAAACCAATCGTATCTCTCGGTGCTCCCCTGTAGGCATACCAGGAACCTATCCCGGAAATCACTATTCCAACCATATTAATTATCCAACTCACTAATGTCATGTGACCATCTCCTTTGTTTTAAATATATCTCAAACCGGAAGAAGGTCAAATAGAAAAGGCGAGAAGAGGAACGCCCCAGTCATATGCCGCTTCATGCAACTGTGCGTTTCATTCTCGCTCGATTTCCACAATACAAATATATCACTTCAAAAGTCTAACGAACTATCATCATTCGTTCATAAATCGTTCAATAAACAGTCACGTTATTGGGTTAACCGAGATCTGGAATGAGACCTTTCCAAACAAGATAATAGTACATAATTACAGTACAATATTTACATATATATACAAAACATAGAAATCAATGTTATTATATTCCTGTAACAACCATATTATATGAAAAGAGGTCTTATTCTATGAAAAAAGTTAAGCAACTGGGTATCGCATCGCTATCCGCACTCTTATTGTCCTCATTCACGCTCCCTGCTTTCGCAAGCGCTCAAGTTGCAAATGAAAGTTCAATTAATTCTGGTACACAAATTGAACTACCGACAGGCCCTATTGTCATAGACGCTAGAGTTGAGCTAGAGCTGAGACAAGTAGATTATGATGCTCTTTTCAGAACTGTTGGAGCTGAGCTTGGCATAAAATCAACTGCAGGCGATGTTACTACGCAGGGATGGAAAACAAAACTTGCTAAAGAAGTAGCTAAAGATTTGACTGCTAAACTTAAGAACGTTGGTTCACGTGCTTGGAATGCAACGATTAGTGAGTATGTAGATAAATTACCAGTAACAGATGGTGCAAAAGCAACTCTGAAATTATATCTCGGATACCAAACTTTATTGACAGCTTTGGATTGGATGATAGACTTTACAGGTACCGCTGAAGATGGTTTATCTTATGGTTTACAACAAGTTGGACTGCCTGCATGGTTGGCTGATTTTGCATCTAAAGCTATTGTATTTTTCTTGCTCTAATATCAAATCAAGAAGGTGAAACTGAACATGTACTTACTAGCTTTGATTGTACTCATTATTACAGGTTTAGTGTCAGCGACTGATATTTTGTTTGATATAAAAGAGTTCGGTGAAGGAACAACTTGGTTAGTTAAAATTTCGCAAATGTTCTTTTGGTTATCATTATTGTTTTTTGTATTTAAAATGCCTACTAAAAAGAAATGACAATCGACACTGGGTAAACAATACTTAGGACATCTAATAAACTTTCCATAGCAGCGATATTTTGAATTTATTAAAAAAGCAGGGTAGACTGGTTAACTCATCAGTTCTACTCTGCTTCTTTAATTGAATCAACAAACGACTTCCTTTGCTTGGTCTTTTATGACTTCTAAGCCCAGTGCAGTTGCAAGTATACTCAATGCCTCAAGCTTAATTCTTCTAAACGTACTTTCGCTGATTCCCATCTCTCCGCAGCTAATATAATCGAACTCCCCCTCATTATCCAGGTAACTACGCTGAATAACTTCACGTGGCGAACTTGAAAGTCTGTTCATTACAATTTCAAGTACTTCATCCATCCCAATGAGTTCTGCTTCTCTGTCCACATTATATATAGCAATTTTCTCCGTTAGCTAGCTGATCGCATTTGTAGATCGGTGTAAACATATGCCAGCGTGATTGCTGCCTCCCATCTCACGAAACTGATCTGCCGGTACTGCCGAACAATCTCCAGATACTCCTACACAGCGCAGCAGGTAGCTTTCTCGTCAATCGGCAGATGTTAAAAGCATGTTTTTGTGAGTTGTTTTTTCTTGGCTTCCTCATCTAACTTTGGGTAAAAGCAATTAATTTCATTTTACCTTTTTACTGATACACTTCCTATAGACGGAAGCATTATAGCCTGAGGTGCTCCCAGCAAATATTCACCAAAGGTGAGAACAAATGCGTCAGCTCTATCGGGTGACTTTAGACCAGGTTTTTTCATGTCTTTCTTGCTTTCAAGAAGTATTTTCCCCTTACTGGTCATTGACCATTTTCTTGTGGTCAATTGGGTTATAATTAATATTCAGCGTTGTATACAGGAACTCTCCTTCATTTGTATACGTCTTATTGTTATAAAAATAGAGAGCTGCCTCCGAATGAAAAGCTGCAACAATAGTATCAGCTAGAAGCTGCTCTGGAGAATATTTATCTTTCTTTGTTAGGATAACCGCTGAAGTTCCCATTTTCATTTCTCCCTATTCCGAAGTGCAGTTTATCTAGTGAGACCACATTCTATGCAAGTTCGAGCATAAAATCTATTCCTTACTCAAACTATTATCTTGCAACCACTTTATAGCTTCTTCACCCACCAGAATATTTGGCTGTTCTGGCGTGCCGATATTGATGCTTTTTATAAAGGCTTCTTCTATTCCCCTAAGCCCTGTTAAGTTAGCTCCGAGCAACAAAGTTCCTTTAAACGATGCTGAACTGACATCTGCATAATTCATATTAACATTGCGAAAATCTGTAAGGTACAGAGAACTGGAAATTAGCATGGCGTTTGTCAAGTTTGTATTTGTAAACACGGCCTCAGAAAGATCCGCTTTGGCAAACCTTGTACCTTGGGCATCTGCATCTGTAAAATTGGTATAAGACAAATCCGCCTTATAGAAATCAGCATTTACTATGTTGCTGTCAGTAAAGCTGGACGAACATAACAATGATGATGACATGTCCATATGTTTTAAGTTCATGCCATCAAAAGCACATTCGGTCAAATAAGCCTGATCCAAAGGATCTCCCGATAAATCGATATGACGAAAGTCTATTTCATCTACACTGCACCATATCTAATCACCCTGACGTCTTTCTATTTTTCTGGAATTTTTGAAAAGAGAGCAACAGAAAAAAATCTCCAAGCTCAACATTAATCGTTTCTAATAAACGATCAGCATGGTCAACGATCTTTTGCGATTATTGACTCTCAACCTCACTGACCTCAATATATTTTTTGTTTATCCACTCTAATGCTAATTCCGCTTCTTCTTTCAAGATAACACCTCGCTGGCTTTTATACTGAAAGTTCTCTTTTGCCCATACCAATAGTATCTTTACATAGTCTAACGTCTCAATTTCACATGTACTGTCCTCTTCATCTTCTTCTGCAAAGATATCTTCAAAAGTTGTAAAAGACTTGTCAGATTTTATTAAGTTCACATTCCCTCCACCTTCATATAACGTTATTTCCCCTTTCAGTAATTCGATTAAGTTTCCGATCTCTTCCTGGATCGTGGCGAAGTCTCCAAATATATCCGATCCCAAAGAATTACTAATCAGATAACCATTCTTTAACGATGAATCGATGCCTAGGTCCACGATAACTTCGTTGAAATCTTCTTTATATTCGATTGTATACCTATATTTAATCATGTTCGTATCTCCAATCTTCTTAATGTTTTAGAGATAAAAACTTCATCCTATCTTTTATGTAGGTATATAATATTTACGAGGAGGTTCATTATGAAAAAATAATGCTTTTCATCTTAATTAGTATGATTGTACTTCCTGGTTGTTCTAACCAGGACGAGAAAGAGAATTATCCAATTTATGAGGGTACTGTAGTATTTAAAACAGATGAAAATGACAAGTACAAATTTCTTGTTCTTCAACATATAAGTAAGGAAAATTTGGAAAATGGACATCTTGAGGATTTTATAAAACTAGCACAAGACCAGGAAGCTTCGTATTATTTTGTCGATAAAGAGAATTATGAGGCAATTGAAGTAGGGCAACGCGTAAAAATCACTGCTGACTTTAACCAACAAGAATCCTTGCCACCCATTAGAACGGTTGTGAGTATTGAAAAAATCAATGAATAATTTACTCATTAGAGAAAATCCCCCGCAATAACTTCACAAATTAAAAAAAAGAGCCATTATAATTTAAAACCGAAATCCAAGACTAAGGGGGATTATCATGGTTCTTTTTACTCAATAACACACTTTGTTCACCAAGCCGCTGTTCGTTTCATGATGCCAACACATTCTGAACATTCGTTGTTCTTCGCAAATGATCTATGTTTCACAATCAGTGAGTTAAGAATGTAAATCCAATCTTTTTTCACCACATCTAATAATTTATAAATCTCCTGTTTATCATCTGGAGGCTTCCCAATAAAACACACTTTCTGATCACCAGTGTATTCTTGCTCTTCTGGCATAGGATAGGATGAAAACTGTTTTGCATAACAGTTCATTCGTCAGAGCCTCAAAAAAATATACCCTCGAAAGTGAGATAACCAACCGCGATCTGCATTGCTTTACGATTCAAATGTTGTTTTATCTGGAAATTGTCCATTTTCACGATAGAGACATCTTGCCAACCTTTGAGCCGCTCTATCGAAATAAAACTTCGACTCGTTATTGGCGTTTACTACTGGCACCACTTCTTGAATGGTTTCCTTCTTTTTATTTAGTTCAATCTTTCCCATGACATGTTCATTTGGACCAAAACGATAAATAACCTTTTCATCATCTTCATAATCTTTCAACAATAATACAAATGAAGCCATTACATTCCCTCCTATGGCATCGAAATTCATTATTCTCCTCAGGAGGAGCATACCGATCCCTATGGGTTCATCCTTGAATTTAACAAATAAAGGATATTAAATCATTTTACTGTAACGAGTTGAGATGATGTCTGTGCATTTATTTATTCCCGAAGTCTTTGGTCCCCTCAATCTTTTGAGCAAAATCACAAGCATTTTGAAAGTCTTCTTTCGTGTAAAGTTTGGTTAAAGCATTCGCCTCTTCCTGCCAATCGGGACCATATTGTAAAAGATAATCCGCAAACCATTCATAGTTGGACGAGTTAGTTGGATTCAACAGGATCAATCTTTGATACATCTTCGTCACACAGGGGATCGGCAGAAAGAATTGTGTAAGCTCATAATTAATCGCTTCTAGTAAATGATCAGAGTCGTTCGTATGATCTATCTCGGATATGAGTTGGTTAGACAAAGAGTATACAGTCGCTCTCATCGTTTTCAATTCTTCCTGATCAAATTTCGACCAATCCTGATCAATCAACTTATGCAGCTGTTCTACTATCTTTTGTATAGTCAAGGTTTATGTTCCCTTCATATTTTATTTGGGATAATAGGTAGAAACCCTTAAAGTTCCATCTGGCGTTTGTGTTACGGTATAGCCCATCGTTTTCCCATTCACTTGGATCGTTCGTTCAATGGTTTTAGGGGGTCTGGGGAAATCAATGTTAGCCTTATTGGCTAACTGCATATCTTTAAGTATAACGGATTCAATCTGATCCATAGTGCCAATTCTTGAGCATTGCCTGTTCCATGTCCACTCCCACGATAACCATGTCCACTGTTTATTTCCACTTTGGTTCCTTCTACTTGGAATGTGCGTTTTAGAGCGTCACCTTCACCTTTAGTTCCACTTGGTTGCAGTTTAATTTCACCCCTCACACCTGAATCTTGATTCGCTTTCCTCGTTTCAGCCGCTTCCAAATTCTTTTTAATCTTCGCCACAGCTGGATGAGAAGAATGCAACCGAAACGGCCCTTTGCGACCCGGCATACTCCCGCGAACCATCTGAAATGCCATAAATAGCTGGCTGAACTTTAGAGAAGTCAACATTATCTGAGCATACTTATCGGATACAGGCTCGCCTGTGTATGGATGGACTCCCTTTTCCAAGGCTGTAATCTGCATCGCATAAATATCTTCCTCTGGCACTTCAGCATTCACTGCTTGCATCTTCAATAATAAAATCAAAAAGTTTGAAAAGACTCAAAAGTGAACAAGTCAGCCCATTCATGGACCGACTTGTTCATTACACTTCAAAAAATTCAATTGGTGGGAAAGCAAGGCGTTCAACCCGCTATTAGGGAGATACGCTCCCCGCGCCGCTATTTCTCTTGCTCTGTTTTTGTAGTCGGCAATTGAATCATTGGAGTGTTTGATCCACTTACATACGGGAGTGCGCCATCCCATTTCTTGATGGTCTCATATTGAACAAGTTGGCTTGATAAGGATTGTTGAAGCTCTTTATTTGCTTTAGCTTGACCTTCTGCTTCGATCAATAGTTTGTCTGCATTACCTTGTGCTTCTACGCGCTTACGATCTGCTTCTTTCTTGGCGATCTCAAGCTCAGTCGTTTTACGTTCCAGCTCTTGAGAGGCTTCAACACGCTTATCGATTGCTTCCTGAGTCTTGGCGTCAGGTTGAGGAACACCTACGGTAACGTTTGATACAATGAAGCCTAACTCTTTAACGTCATCAGAAAAACGTTGTTGGACGTCCACTCCTGCTTCGGATGACTTTTCACCATAAACATCAATTACTGTAAATTTAGAGATCCCTTTACGAGCTGCATCACGGAAACGTGTTTTGAGATATGTATCCTCAATTTCTTGAATGCTAATTGGCCCAAATGTATTGAAAATGGAAGATACTTTACTTGGTTCTACTTGATAGTTGTAAGCAAAATCGATTGTGATGTTTTTCCCGTCAGAAGTCGCAATCTGAATATCTTTGTATTCAACCGTTTGAATTCGGATAGGATATTTGGTCACTTTATCAAACGCTCCAACGAGTTTCCATCCTTGACTCAATGTACTATCTTTTACGCCTCCATTTGGTGAATACACGACCCCAACATACCCATTAGGAATTCGTGTTACAAAGAAGGTCACCAGTAATACTCCCACAATAATAACTAATGCAACCGTAATTGCCCCTACTCTAAACGTCTTTGAATTTTTCATCTACATTCTCCTCTTGATTGAATTTATTGTATTTTTTCAAAATTCTACTACCTATTTTATTGAATAGCGGGGACATTAATGACCATAGAATAAAAGCTAGGATAAAGATTAAAATGATTCCCCCAATAAATGGCATATTCGTCCTCCTTCGTAAAATGCTGTGGCTTCATCTACATCTCTTTAAAGTTTACTTCTCCGTTCATCCAAATTATAACTAATAATTTATATCTTTCTTTATATATACTTTATAAATTGCGATTCGGTTTCAATGATATCCAGCGCCGCTTCTTGCAGCCCTAGAATTTCTACATCGAACAGGGATATGCGATCCGGCTTGTTTTACGGCTTGTGAGCATCCCAAGATCGAACTACTATGAGGTAAAGTAGCAAAGAAAATGGTGAGTGTGGGACGTTCTGTAGCCGGTGATTCCTATCCAGAAAGTGGCGTACGTGTGGCCGATGCTGCCTTATTGTCATACAAAAAAGAGCCATCAAATTATTTGATGGCATCTTCGAACGCGTAACCTATAAGTTCAACATTAATCGTTTCTAATTCTTCATGGTCAAATTTCGACCAATCCTGATCGATCAACTGATGGAGCCGTTCCACTGTCTTTTGTAAAATCAAGGTTGATACCACCTTCATATTTTTAAAAATCCCCAAGATTATAATTAGCAGCACTGATCTTCAACGAAACAAGCATTCAAACCGAACTCCAGGCGATTATTTCACGAAAAATATTTTCCTGAATGCAAATCTTCTATTTCTTGAGAGAGTTTTTTAGTATGCGGCTTCATATAACTTTGGGCTTTTTGCAAAATATCCGTATGTCCACCAAGATTATACAATATTGTAGTAGATAACACTTGTACAAAATAAAGATTCGTTTGAGTCGCCATCCATTCAAAAAAACTGAAGAACGTTTCAATTTGTTCTATGTTATCATTTTCACGAAGCAATTCTTCAACATAAGTAGACACTTCATCACCAAAAAACACATGTCCTAGAAACTCTTGATTAAATTCCATATGTTCTATATAACGATCGTGGAATTCAGGGAACAGTCTTAGGAATTGTTTTATTAAAATGTCTTTATCCATTTTTCCAGCCTCCTCCATTCTGTTAAAATCATTTTTGGGTATCAAATAGTATTTGAATAGCTAACTATGATGACTTCCTCATTCTTTTCTTACATGTTCTGCGTCGTGAATCTCCTAGTGCTATGTAATTTACGATCCGTCCATTTCTCTTGATATGGAGACGAATAAATTCTTTCTTCAATTCAATGGAGAATGAGGTGCACTTCAATCAATTTCAAACGTTGATATTCTCTCCGTTAAATATGTATAGACCTATTTATTTTAGCAATTCTAATGCTTCTTCAAGAATTTCATTGTCAGTATTTTTAAAGTTCGATTCAAGAATACTTTTACATTGCTCTTTTTGATTATGTGAGAGCTCGTCTACTATATATTCAAGCAACAAAAAGGCTTGCATACTGACTTCGAGACTTGAAGAACCAATAAAACCTGCAACAGTTGATATATGGGCAGTGTAGTCAAGGTTCTCTAATGCATACAATAATGTTCCTCTACTTCCTATAGTTTTAGGATGAATTAATAACTCTATCAAAATATCTACTGCTTTTTCATTGCCAATATCAGATAGGGCAAGTGCAATTTCATTCCTAAGGATATTATTATCCGTAGCCTTAAGATGTTCTAGTAGTACCTCAAGATACGATTCATCCTTATTCTCACCAATTAACTTAATTATTTCGATAGCCTCTTCAATCTTGCCCACACGAATAAAATCGTCTAATTTATGAATTTCCACTACATCACTCCTCTATTTAAATCTAGGTTTACCAATTTGAATACTTATAATCGATTTTATTTCACCACGCCCAAGATCATGGCGATTACACTCAAACGCGAATTTCATTTTTTTATGAGAATTACAATCGAAATCATGTTTTTCGTTAGAGAAGGGTTCCCTAAAAGAGTCAATCGGCATACCTATCAAATCTAATGATCTCTGAAATTGAGAGCTTGCTCCGACGAATTGGACATGAAGCTAAATACTACATCAACATCCCCAAGTCTAATGGTCTGCTATTTCTTCTCAACATGTATTTTCATACTGGCTCGTTTCCAATGCTATAGAATATACAAATCAAAATCAAACTCTGCTTTCAAGTCATAGGCTATACTGATTGCCTTTTGCTCGATAGAAATTGCAGGGCTCTCATTATTCATGACCCTGATCGAGAAGCTGAACAAAAAACTCAAATTATGCTCCATTCTCAACGTTTTCAACTTTTCAATATGCGGCTCCAAAAGAATGAGTAGGTAATTCAATTGCTGATTGATATCATAAGATTCCTGATAGTCCGTATCCAAGAACCAACAGGTTTCTTTTCGATACATATCTCTATCATCAATCTTTTCTCCTTTTATATAGGTTCCTGATGGCTCGATTCCAATCTGTTCTGTGAATAACTTCGGTTCGAAATGATCTCCGGTAATGATAAATTCAGCCATGATATTCGTTTTGTCATACGACCCTCCCAAATTGTTCCTAATCAAATGTCAGAAACCAAACGAAATATTTCAATTATAAACTATTCCAATTAAACATCGAAAATGTATTTCAACAATAGGTATTTGAACATTCAAATGGAAGGTACTGCATTGCGACCATTGTCGAGGCAGTATTTATGCTGTAATTCTACCTGAACAAATGAATAATCTACGAGATGAATTATTTGACGAAGCATATTATCTTTAGGTACGAGGATATCGTATATGTCCATAAGTGGACTAAGGTTAAGAGGTTGTTGGTTTGAAATCATCCGAGACACCACCTGAAATTAATCATTTAATTATACAGGAAAACAGGATACCCCTCCTCAATAAAAATGAGGAGGGGTAAAGGCAATGATGTAGGGCCCACGTTTGATTTAAAATAATGCTTGGCATCCCAACGGAAGTTGGAATCCTGTAGTCTCTCCCATGTTTTATCCTGTTTATAGATGATGTCGGACTATTTCAGTGGCCCCTAGTATACAAAGATCATCTTCTTCAAACATGTCAATATTGAAGAGAAGTCCTTTTTATATGAGTAATAATTTAGTTTTTCTCATTGAATGGTACATTCTACACATGTTCATTGAAGGAAATTGACTCATACAATTGACCAAATGCGGGTATTAATTTGGTAATATACCAGTTTACGTCAGTTATCTTATTATAACTTTCAATATCGAGAACTTTTCGATTTATATCTGGACTTATAATTATGGTACCGTTCTCTTCAATTAAGAATGTTCCCCCTTCATCTGTATCTTTCCAAGTCATTACCACTCCAATTAATTCTCTTTGATTATCCTTTATGACTAAAATCTTTAGTAACTCCTCTAAAGGAATTGATTTGTGCTGCCAATCAAAGTCATCCTCGTCTCCAATTGGTAGATAAGTGACTTTTCCTTGATCGTTATACGTCCAACCGAAATCTTCGAGTTTGCGAAGAATAGTCATTCTTGAGATTTGCTTTGATAATCTTATTTCAATAGATACTGAAACAGACATGCATAATCCCCCTCATTACTTTTTGCAATCTCAAGCCTAGAACCCCTATCTGATTAAAATTTCGCTTCCCACCATTTATTTCCGACACCACCATCAAAATTACGACCACTTTTTGAGAAGTCATAGAGCGCTTCGTGTGTTGTCTTCCAACCGCACTTGACCACAGAATCCTCACAATATGTACATGAAACTTCATCGTTGTACAATGTAGGCTACTTTCCCTCTGGTTGTATGAAAACATATGTGCTTTCATCCGATCGTTCTTCTGAGTAACCAAAGTTCAGCCGATCAAAGCCCCTGATGTCCTTTACATCTGTAATCTGATGCTCTGCCATATAACGTACCATTTCGCCTCTGGCCATCTTGGCCCAGGTTGCCTTTTCAATGACCTTCCCCTCGACCATTTGTCCGAATACACAAGTAATGAACTTAACCTCCTCGCTTAGAAAAGGAGTAATGTTTTTGCTATATTCTTTGGAAGCCAAATTCAAAATGGAGTTGCTTTCCGACTGAAGCTGATTGGCCAATTTGCTACCCCAGAACTGATAGAGGGACTTGAATCCCGGACCTTGCAGCTTGCCCTGCATCTCCAACCGATAAGGGGTAACCCCATCCAAAGGTCGCAACATGCCATAAAACCCGGATAATATGCGTAAATGCTGCTGCAGATAGGCCAGTTCTTCACTTTGAAAAACACTCGGCGCCATATATTGATACTGAATGCCCTCATAGGCATAGATGGCTGGCGTCAGATTATTCTTTAAATTCATATTCTGAATCCGCTCCATATTCAGTTCGGCGATTGCATCGTTGCACTTCCACAATATTTTAAGTTCGTCATAGGTTAACTTTTGAAGCAGACTCAATAATTGTTCTGACTCGTTTATAAAATGCGGCATCTGCGCGATAGCCATAAGATCGGTATCAATCTTCATCTTTTTCGCTGGTGATATGATAATTCTCATCGTGCTGATCCATCCTTAATCTACCGTTGTTTTTGTCGTTATTCATTGTACAGGATTGGTCAGGCGAATCCAACAATGTTAAAGCGCACTCGCCCTGTCATGCTTCCTTTGAAAAGATTTAAACACGAACAAACCAGCCCGCTCATGGGCTGGCTTGTTCATTACATTTTGAAAATTTAAGTTCAAAATTTATTTGTACTTTAAATAAGAAGGTGGTTGTTAAATTAAATCAACAATTGAATTGTATCTTCCCTCTGTCATAAAGACACCAGTAATTCGTTCATTAATAAACCTGATTACATCTAGTGATTCATAATCTTCGTAACATGTATCTTCCTTATAAATAAGTTTAACATTAGCCAATCCACTCTGAATTAATAGCTTTCCTTTATCCATTTCTCCATTTTGTAAATAGTAATTTCCTAAATCAACCCAGTTCATTACAAGATAATTACATGTTTTAATTGATTGATCAACAAGAGTAACAAACTTATTTTTGTTTGTAGATTCGTAATGCCATGCCATCAAATACAATATAATGGCTTTCGTGTGTGTATCACTGGAGTTTTTCTCTAATTGAATTAAATTTTCAAGTTGAAAATCATTCATTCCACCCATAAACCATTCACTGAAAAAGCTTGAAAGTATTGTGAAATATGAAACATTATCATTGTACTCCATTGCCGAATCTAGCAATGATATAGCTCTTTGATAATCTCCAAAAGGAGGTAATGTTTGCAATAAGACTACTCTTGCCCATGCGTCTACGTCCTGAGGAAACTTATTTAAATAGTCAAGAATTAACTTCTCTGCTTCTTCCAGGGACTCTCCCGTCGACTGATTCACTAACCCATTGACAATATTCTGAATGGCTAAATCATTCATCAAAGTCCTCGTTTCTAATTAATTTGGTTACCAAGAATGCGAGTAGTCTTGCCCATGAAGGCATCTACATTGATTATGGTGCCGTTCTTATCGGCAAAAAAACCAATTGTTACATCATTAAGTTGCACCCATTGCTCTCCTATGTAGGTGTAGACATATTCCTGAGGATTGTCCTTCAATTGGACGCCTACAGGATACTGTGGCATTTTACTGCGACGAGCTGTGATGTTAATAATATTATTTTCATCCATACCCTTTTCAACGGTTAAATACGTTCTTAAACCATCTTCAAGTTCCTTCATATCATTCTTATAGGAGCCATACCATGTGACTGAAGCTATGACTATTAATGTGATTACAATCAATGATCCCTTTAGAAACTTCATCTCTATTCACCTCCATTACCAGTTTCTATCAATATAGATTTAATAATTTTATCTGATATTTCTCTATGTACAATCTCTATTCATTTGATATTTATCCTAAAATAGTTCTATCTATCCACTCATAACGGACCCTGGTCCTTACGGAACAGAACTCCTACATTGTCGCCTGGGTCCTTATATCTATGTTACTTTATCCACTCGTCAATCTTCTATTACCTGAAGTTAGGTCGTTATTCTCATTATCTTAATGCTCCATTTTGCTATGATTATTATTACTTTGACCGTAAATCTATTCCATCAATACCATATCAGGTCATATTATCTTCAGATAACAACTAGGTGGGTTGATGATCTTATTTATTTATATTTTAGAGAGAAAGGGTGTCTCATCTTATGTTTATTGTTCAATTACTGCTCGCTCTCGCACTTTTGGGCGGTTCAGGCAGCTCCAATTATGCCACATCTACACCACTGGAAGTCAATCCGTTACAGCCTTACCCTGCTTCTTCTGAACTTGTCCTGGAATCTGGTTTAAAGCCTTTCCGGTCTGAACTAACATACAAAGGACTTAAACCAGATTATAATCCAGCCGAGCAGGCCGCCAGCAATCTTCAGGACAGGCTTTTTGAAAGTGCAGCATCACCGATCCTATCGAAACCTGGAGATACAGGAACATTCGATTACGGCGGACAACTGAAATTGTTAAAAGCTGTTCCTCTGAACCAAAGTATTGAATTCGGGCCATTAATTATTCATATGATGGATGCTCAACTATTAGAGGCTAGCGATCTTCCTGAAGACACTCGCAAAAACATTTCTATTCTGAATCAAGAAGATATTGATCCTGAGATCACTTTTATCAAAATCCTCTACAGTGTTGAAAATACAACGGATCAAAATATCGGGTTTTATGGTTTGAATTCCGTCTATCCAAACACGGGCAGCCCCATCTCAGCAGATCGTAATTTCATGAGGAAACCCTATGTTTATCATCAATATGACGGCGTAGTCATGGATAATATGGGTTATGGTTTAGTATATACCGATGACCCGGATGAGCTGGAATCCATTGAACTTGTGTTCAATAAAATCTATGATTACGACACTGGAAAAACCATTGTAGAGCCCACTTCGTTGAGCATTCCTTTTACAGTTCAAGAGTAGTTCCAACTTAGCTCCATCGCTCATCAAGACAAACTGTCACCCTAAAAACCACCCTAATTCATTTTTGGGAGTGGTTTTTCGTTTATATGTCCATAGATATCCAATCGCTTTTCGTATGCAATGCTGCTACGTCCAACCGATTGCTGGAGGCTCGTTCTTCATATGCCTGATCGAGGATCTAAACCATCTCAACTGAAGATGACAAAAAATAACTCCAACATTATAATTGTTACATATTATCCAAAAGCAGTGATGATCAGGAGGACCGCATGCAATTTCAACCAGTGTATCATGATGGGGAAATATTCTTACCGAAAATCGAATTAAATATGGCATGTAACCAATCGATTGGCATTATAACAGACTTGAAGCGAAAGCAGATTTTAATGAATCAATTGCTGGATCATTCCCAATATTACATATTTCGAGCTCAACAAAACGAGTATGCACAGTTAACGGTGGAAGAATTAATCACTTTTTTAATCAACGTAACAGAGCGGAATGATCGTGCTACTATGTTGTTGGATTATTTCGCTTTGAAAGAAGAACGGAAGATAAAAATCAAGAATCTAAGCCCATCAAAAAGAATGTATGTGACGTTGCTGCGCGTTTATTTTGCACATCAGCCTACACTGGTACTGGAGGAACCCTATTTTTATCTGGAAGAACAAGATCGTCGCCAGTTTAAACGGGTTTTGGATGATCTTTTGAAAGAAAAGCAGATTTTAATTTTAACTTCGAATTTTGAGGATGCCCTTATTTCCTGCGATACCATTTACCGATTGAATGAGCTCGGCTTGCATCCGTTGGATATTCGGGACGCGGAAGAGAATAAACAAGATGTGCAGGATCGTGATCAGCCCAATGTAATCTTGCAGAAGATTACTACGAAAAAAAATGGCAAAGTGATTTTATTTAATCCGCCTGAAATTGATTTTATTGAGAGTGTAAATGGTTCGATTCTGGTACATGTAGATGGCGAACATTACGACTGTGCTTTAACGTTAACTGAGCTCGAGCAGAGATTGGCGAATTTCGGATTTTTCAGATGCCATCGTTCCTACCTTGTTAATCTGCAAAAAGTAAGAGAGATAATTACCTGGACGAAAAATAGTTACAGCCTGCGTTTAAATACCGGCAAAGATGCCGTGGTTCCGTTATCCCGTTCAAAATTATCTGAATTAAAAACGCTTCTTAACCTTTAATTTTCAGGAAAACGCCGAACCAATCAGGCATCTAGGGTACCATTCAGGTGATAAAAGCTACATTCCGAGGGGTTTTGATGGTTGGAAACGTGCAATCTCTATATACTTGTGCCATTAACTCAAAGGAAGTGGTGTTAGTGGACGTGATCCAAGTCGAGCATATTCGGAAGAGATTTGAAAAGAAGGATGCGTTGGCAGACGTGTCTTTTTCCATTCCAAAAGGTGAAATTTTTGGTTTTCTCGGCCCGAGTGGTTCAGGAAAAACAACATTAATAAAGCTTTTAACCGCGCAATTAAATCCGACAAGCGGACAGGCAACTGTATTTAACGAACCAGCGAAGATGATGCAGAAGTCTAAACAGAAGATGCGCTTTGGTATTATGACGGATAACAGTGGTTTATATGAGAGATTAACGATAGTTGAAAATCTGGAGTTGTATCGTCAATTATATGATCTACCCAAATCTTCGATTGATAGGGTGCTGCAGTTTGTAAACTTATATGGGGAACACAAAAAGAAGGTCAACCTTCTATCTAAAGGGATGCGTCAGCGTGTCCTATTGGCATGCGCGATTATCCATGAGCCTGAATTATTATTTTTGGATGAACCTACTTCGGCTTTAGATCCGGTAAACTCGGCCCATATTTATAAAGGCTTGCGCTATTTAAATGAGAAAGGGACAACGATTTTTTTAACGACGCATGATATGGCTGAGGCAGAGCTGCTATGCACCCGGGTAGCGATTTTGTATCAAGGGCAAATCCAAGCCATCGGCTCGCCCAAGGCGCTTAAAAAACAGCATCGGGAAAACGTCGTTTGTGTGGACTTAATCAATGGCGAAGCACATGAATTACCAATGGATGAAGAGACGGCTGATCAAATCGCTGATTGGATGAAACTAGGGTTGATTGATAGATTAGTAACGAAAGAGCCAACTCTAGGCGATATCTTCATTAAAATGACAGGAAGTGAGCTACTATGAGTATCTCATTGAAACGTGCGCGAGCGATATTCGTGAAGGATTACAAAGAGTTTTCACGCAATTATGCCATTTCCATCATGTTGATTTTTCCGATTCTTTTAGCCGTTCTTTTTCGAGGTGCGGGCTTGTCTATGCCTGAAGTCATCGGTTTTCTTCTAAATATTTCGCTTGTGCTCGTAACATGTTTTGCACAAGCATGCTTGATTGCAGAAGAAAAGGAACGCAACACGTTACGATCATTAATGATGACTCCGGCTACGATCATAGACGTTTTGATCGGAAAAAGTGCTTTGGTCTTTGTCATGTCTTCTGTTGTTCTGGCTATTTCTATATTTATATTTGGCTATGAACCCGCTAATATATGGGCATTTGTGGCCGCAATCATTCTTTCGATTATTCTATACATAGCGGCCGGGACGATATGTGGCTTATTCTCCAAAACGTTGCTTGAAGCATCGTTATCTATACTTCCTGTGGCAGCTATATTCTCCGGGGCAACAGGGGGAGCGTTATTAGCGGATGATTATCCAATCTTCAAAGTGCTGGATTACATGCCAAGCAGTCAGCTAATACATTTGCTAGGTATCCCCCATACAGGGTTTACAATAGGAGACCTATTAAAACCCCTCCTCATTATTATGGCATGGACGGTTGTATTAACGCTTGTGTCTGTTATTTTGTATCAACGGCGGTTAAAGGATGAGTAGCCACTATAGAATGTCTTATTTCTACCAAGGAGGAATCACACTCCCATGAATGTAATCGTCAAATGGATACAAAACATTAAAGAACGCGAAATCCAACTGAAGCTGAAAGGTTATCGAGACAAAGTTGAGCTCATCCAAAAACGGAGTTTGGAAACTTGGGACGATCAGCGGTTGCAAGCGGAATCTCTCCGGCTTAAAAAGGAAGCAAAATTAGGTACGCCTTTGAATGAGCTGCTTGTCGATGCCTATGCACTAGTCTGTGAGGTAGCGAAGAGAAAGTTGGCATTACAGCCCTACGATGTCCAGATCATGGCTGCTATCGCTCTGCACGAGAGATTTTTGATCGAGCAGCAGACCGGTGAAGGAAAAACGCTCTCTGCTGTAATGCCTGCTTACCTAAATGCGCTGACAGGCGAAGGCGTTCATGTGCTGACTTTTAACGATTATTTGGCAAAGCGGGATGCCGAGTGGATGGGTCCAGTCTATCGTTTCCTGGGGTTAACGGTAAACTCGGTCCAAGCGGGCATGAGTTTGCTCGAGAAACGGGAAGCGTACGCCAAGGATATAATCTATGTTACGGCTAAAGAAGCGGGTTTCGATTATTTGCGCGACACCATTGCATTAAATGAAGCTGATACCGTACATCGTCCTTTCCACTATGTCATTGTTGACGAAGCAGATTCACTGCTACTCGACGAAGCGCGGGTGCCACTAGTCATCAGCGGCGAGTCGGGCTCTTCCAGCGATGATGGCATTCGTTTCGCAGAAGCGGCTCGGCAGCTCGAGCAAACAGAGCATTACAACTTCGACGAGTTCCAGCGGAACGTTTACTTGAATGATGCAGGTGCTGCAAAAGCGGAATTGCTGTTGGGATGTGGCAATTTGTACGATAACCATAATAGTCATTTGCTAACCTCATTAAATTGTGCGCTGCATGTGGAATCGTTATTAAAAAAAGACGTCGATTACATCGTCCGGGACGGTGAAATTGAGCTAATCGAAGAATATACCGGCCGTGTGGCCGAGAACAGGTATTTGCCAGATGGTCTTCAAGCTGCGCTTGTGGCCAAAGAAGGGCTTCAATGGAAGGCCGGCGGGAAAATTCTCGGGACGATTACCATTCAACACTTCATTAGCCTGTATCCGGGAATTTGCGGAATGACAGCTACGGCCCACGCTTCAGCAATGGAATTCGAAGATATCTATGCGCTGCAGGTCGTGAAAATTCCGCCGAACCGGCCAAACATACGGATCGACCACCCACACCGGATTTATACCCATAAAGAAGCTAAATATAAGGCGCTTGTACAAGAAATCTCTTCCGTCCATAGGGTGGGACGCCCCATTCTTATTGGTACATCAAGCGTCGAGGAGTCTGACATACTGGCGGAGGCGCTGGCGGTTGCCGGCGTACCTTGTCATGTTCTGAATGCAAAAAACGATGTAGAAGAAGCCGAAATCATCGCCAAAGCGGGAGAAATCGGCGCCGTCACGGTGTCTACGAATATGGCAGGACGCGGCGTTGACATTCGGCTCGGCGGCGGCAACCCCGGGCAGGCAGAAGTTGTCGCCAAGCTGGGCGGATTATACGTAATGGGTACATATGTGAATGAAAGTGTGCGGATTGATGACCAGTTGCGCGGGCGTTCGGGCCGCCAGGGCGACCCGGGAGCTTCCGTATTTTATATATGCCTGGAAGACGAGTTGATGCTTCGCTTTGGCATTCATAAAGAAGTTTCTGTTCCCAGGCAGGAGGAGGCTCTTGAAAATCCAGCGCTCCGTAGCAAAATCGAGCATATTCAGCGCGTTATTATGGGCCAAAACTTCGATATTCAGCGGGAACTGAACGGTTATTCGGATATGGTGGAGGATCAGAGGCGAATCCTATACGAAGAACGGCTCAGAATATTGAATGGGGAGAAGACGATGAGTCCATCAGAACAGCGGGTAAGGCTTTTTTATATCGACGAGTTCTGGGCGAACCACCTGGCATATGTTTCTTACATTCGCGAAGGCATCCACCTGGAGAGCATTACCAGCCGTAATCCGATCGACGAATTTCATGTGCAAATCACCGAAGCCTTCGAGCAAATTCCGGATAAAATAGATACGGAGACGGCCAATATGCTTGTAAAGCTTGGAGGTTCGAATGATCCCGCGAAGTGGGAAGAGTTCGGTTTGAAGAGCCCTATCTCCACTCGAACTTATATGATCAACGATCAATACACCCAAAATAAGCGCAGCTCTTGGACCGGAACGACCGTATTGGCTTATTGGGGGCGCAAGATTTTAAGTCCGATATTTAAGCTGTCAAAATATTGATGCAAGTCTCTTTCAGCTCTTCCCCCACCGAAACCACATTCCCGCTGTGCGAAACCAGCTGCTCATAAGTTTTTAAAGCCAGCGGGTGGGGTTTTGGTGCCACCAACATATGAACGTGGCCAGGCATCATGTAGCCTTCTAAAATTTCCATTCCCTTGTACTTACGCTTGTCTAATGAAAAAGCCTTGATCCGATTGATCATTTAATAGTCTCAGCCATTTTTGTAATCTTGTCAGCAATATCTTCTGCGTCGCCTACATAATCGTTTACAGTCTCCCATGACACTTCAACACGCTCTCTTTTTTTCAATAATTTCACTTTTCACTTCAAGAGTAGGGTTCAGACCCAAAATATCGTATGTCGCTCTTCCCTACCGTTCCCCTGTATTGCCAATCACCATCAAACATGCTTCCCACCGCTACGTATTACAATTTGGAGGATAACCACCAGCTGAATCGATGTATTGTCCTACAATCCATCCAAATATATATAAATGGAGGTTTTAGATTGCAAAATAAAACAATTTTTGGTCTAATAATTTTGGGCATTGCAGCTGTGGGCTTTTTCATTTCTCGAACAACATATGAAATGTTCAATATTGTTTACGATATCGTAGCTATTGCAGTTATTCTGCTAGTCTTATTTCTATTTTCAAAAAAGAAGAAGTGACCCAAAGCACTGATATAACTAGAAAAGGCGAGAGGAGGAACGCCCCGTTCATATGCCGCATTGTGCAGCCGTGCGTTTCATTCGCGCCTTTTTCTATGGTTACATACTATCACGGTAAATCCATCATGTGGTGTTCAACTTAGGGTCAGATTACTATCACTTTACAGTCATCTTCTACTAATCCACCAAATTTCATTACAATGCAAGAACACCCACCTAACAAAGACAGATGTTATATTATTGTTCATTACCTGTATTTCCATTATATCGATGAGCATGTGGAATCCTACCATCCACTGTGGTATAACCTTCAAAATAATGATAGTGCCCACCGCCTGCCAAGGGAATTGCAGGACCAGTTGTTCCCCTTATCATGTGCTTGTGTTGGTCATTAAAGGACGTTTGGGCATGATAATTATGGACGTGTGGAACACCACTCGGAGCTGGTTCAGTTATACCCACGTAATGATGGAAATGTCCAACATCAAAGGATGTATCTCCTTGAAAAGGATGAACATGAACGTTGACTGGCCTTCCATCCCAAGATGTAAGAAAAAGTTTATGTGAATGTCCAGAATCGGGGTCATTGGAATGAAAAACAAATCCCGTTATATGTTTTTCCATCAAATATGCCTCCTTTAATGCATGATTTCTTTCTTGTTTACCTGCATGCCAGACAATGATTGATCAAACATGTCAAGTACAAACAAGAATCGTTCGGCTTCACGAAAAACGTGATCTGCCAATAAGGGGTGAATGATACTTTTGATTCGACACTCATCAATTAAGTCGCGTGCAGTCTTCTTAAAATCTCGCAATGATTTGACCGAAACGCGGTTTTCATCAACAAATTGACTTAGTAATGGATGGGTTTGCGATTGTGGACGCATTGAACTTAAATCGATGGCTTGGAACATCAGCGTATCAAAATCTTGACTAAACTCCCTTGCTTGTTCCACTAATTTTCGCTCGGATGGATCAAGAAGATGACCTATAAATTTTGCATGGTCTGCCATGATTTTGAGGAAAAAGACATTTTCATCAATAATCGCATCAGGTAATGGTTCAAGCCTCCCGCTATTGAGTTCCTCTAACCGATTTCTAAAGTAATTGGCTTCTCGGCTAACATGATCCACAAGTAAAGGAAAATTGGTTCCCCCCGGAAGTTGACACCGTAGTATAAGCCCAAGCACTTTTCTTTTAAATGCCCATATATGCGCAGCCGCATTGTGAACTTCTAAATTAAACTGTCTAATGGTTTGCGGATCCGTATCTGCTTGAAAAGAATGTGATCTTCTTTCAATATCCTCAAAGATTGCATGGAATTGATTAGCCTCATTAATTAACTGCGTATCTTCACACCTAAATCCCAGTCGAAGAAAAAAGGAATGTTCTTTCATAATGCGTGACCAAAAACGTATTTCGTCTAATGATTTGACAACAAAAGGATCCGACAAACCTTATCCCACCTTTCAGCACACTTAATAAGTAGACCATCTAAATATGCCATGATAGCAAAGTATATGGGGATGCCATGTTTCAATATGCTATCGAAAAATTAAAAATCAAAATTAATGAAGTAAATTTATAATGCCTTTCAAGCAAATGGCCTACTGAGCCAGGAAAATTCTCAAGTATAGTTCATAAACTAACAAACCCCCGGCAGCGCGTCTGCATTCAGCAGCGCATAGCCGGGGGTAATTTAATATTTACAATTATTTTTCTTAATTCCTCTACCTAACTTAACGCGTAAAATCATGCTGCCCAATCGTCAGCAGTGTCGGCCTGCTCTTACTCCACACCGAAGTGGCAATCTTCGGATTGTAATAATACAATGCTCCATTCGTCGGATCAACGCCATTTAATGCTTTGCGTGCTGCCTTATAAGAGGTCGCCGTCGGCTTCGTATTGAACTGACCATCGTCTATGGCTGTGAACTGCCCTTTCTGGAAAATCACCTGCGGAATGGATGACGGGAATGCATTCGAATGCACTCGGTTCAACACGACCGCGCCTACAGCAACCTGTCCTTCAAAGGATTCTCCGCGTGCTTCCCCATGGATCAGCTTTGCCAATTGGCGCAGCGTGTTGCCTTCGGCTTTCACTTTCTTGTTCAGTCTGTTCAGAGTTACCGGGCCTGCCACGCCATCGGCGCTCAGCCCCTGTGCCTGCTGGAACTTACGGACTGCGCTCTTGGTGATGGAACCGTAATACCCCGTCATTCCAGCGTCAAAATACCCCAGGTCGCTTAATTGCTCCTGCAATTGCAGTACATGCTCACTGCGAACACCTTGCTCCAGCTTTTGTGCTCCAGCCGAAGGAGCAGCCACGGTCAGTCCCAGCGTCATCGCGCAGGCACCGAGAAGCATACTTACTCGTCCTGCTCTTTTGCCAGTCTTTCTCCCCCTGCGGTGGGTAACTTTCCGACTGACGGTGATCGGCTCCATGTGGGCAGTATTTGTGTGCAGAACATGCAAATCATGCAGATCAAGCTTCTCATCCCTACTGTTTAACTTAGATTCTTCATCTGAGCTGTGGATATAGCTCGTCACATTCATCTGTTTCTTTTCTTTCATCTCTTTTACAGGAGTAAGATCAATCACATCGTATTCACCGTAAACCCGATCTACCTCATTCACCTTAACGTCGCCATTGTAGCTGTACACCACTATCCCGGCATTCTCGTTCATACTGACCATTTCACACATGCTACGCTGCTCACTCATCAAATGCTTTTCATTCATTCTATTCTTCTCATTCATCATATTCTCTTCATTCATTTTATTCGTTTGATCCACTTCAATTTTATTCTTCATCATTCCATTAACCTCCACTTTTCTGA
Organism: Paenibacillus pabuli NBRC 13638; assembly: GCF_001514495.1. GTDB lineage: Bacteria > Bacillota > Bacilli > Paenibacillales > Paenibacillaceae > Paenibacillus > Paenibacillus pabuli. The sequence continues at coordinate 91,984 of NZ_BCNM01000011.1, read as the reverse complement.
ATCCAGATCCCACTTCTTCCCCTGAATTCTCACGGTTGGACATCCCGAGTGTCATTATAGGATATAGAAAAAGAGACGTCTATCGGACCGATGACGCAGGCAGAAATCGACTCCAAACACAGCAAAAAGAGGCATGAGCCCATGGTCACGCCATGGTCATGCCCCTTCTTGTATCAACCTTATATCGCTTGTCCAACCCGTCATAAGCATAGGCAGGCAGACCCGCACAAAAGTTGCGTTGTATTTATTGACATTTATTCAGCCAGTTCCAGACCCTTGGTTTCCCGGCCCAGGAACAGCACAGCCGCTGCCCCAATGAGGATGGTCACGAAGAAAATCGTGAATATCAGGCTGATTGCCACTTCACGCTGAACCAGCATACCAACCATTAACGGAGCAAGTACGCCCCCAATCCGGCCTACCGATGTGGCAAGTCCCACACCTGTTGAACGAACGGAAGTGGGGTACAATTCCGGACTATACGCGTACAGACCGCCCCAAGCCCCCAGATTGAAGAAGGAAAGACAGATCCCTGCGGTCAGGATCGTCGCTTCTGTTGTTGCCAATCCAAAAGCTATCGCACTTACTGCTGTCAATGTAAGATAAACGACAAGTACAAATTTGCGACCAAACCGCTCAATGAAATACGCCGCTGTGAAGTAACCTGGCAGCTGCGCAATCGTCATAATTAGCACGTACTGGAAGCTTTTGACCAGCGTAAAACCTTTTGCCATGACAACCGACGGCAACCATAGGAACATGCCATAATAAGAGAAAATGACGGTAAACCACAAGATCCAGAGCATCAACGTTGTGCGGCGATGCGGTGCCGACCAGACCGTCGCTACCTTTTCGCGGAACGTGATTTTCTTAATCTTGGTGTTGTTCTTGTAACGAGGCGGGTCCTGAATGGCACGGCGCAGATACAGCGCATATAACGCTGGAACGGCACCAATGGCAAAAGCAATTCTCCAGCCATATTCCGGGATAACAAAGTTGGCGATGAGTGCTGATACAATCCAGCCGCCTGCCCAGAAGCTCTCCAGCAGTACGACTGCACGTCCGCGCTCTGCCGTAGGCATCGACTCCGATACCAACGTAGATGCCACGGGCAGCTCTCCGCCGAGGCCGATACCTGCAACCAGACGCAGTACACACAACACGGCGAATCCGGTCGCCAATGCTGACAGGCCACTAGCAATCGTAAATACCAGCAGGGTCCACATCAAAATGGCTTTTCGCCCGAATCGGTCCGCAAGTGCCCCCGCAAGCAAGGCACCAAGCGCCATACCGATGGAGTTGATACTCGTAAGCACCCCGACTTGTCCGGGACTGAGACTCCATTCCTTGGCAAGTGCAGCCACGATGAAGGAAATCATGCCGACTTCCATGGCATCAAACAGCCAGCTCATGCCGGCACTGAACAGCAGCTTGCGCTGCTTGGGATTCCGCAATACTTCCAGTTTGCTCATGTCTTATAGCTCCCTTGATCTCTATGTAGTCATTCTGACACTAAACCATTATTATGCAGAATGATCCAGAAATCAATGCAAAATACGCATATCCGTTGATCTTCTTCCCATCTCTTACCCTTTGAGTGAACCCGCTGTCAGACCTGCCACAAAATAACGCTGGAGCAGGAGGAACAGCACGATCATCGGAATGGCTGTTACCAGCACACCCGTGAGCATCATCGGATAGTTCGTCACGTATTCCCCGCGGAACTGCATGAGCGCCAGTGGTAAAGTGAGCTTGGACTTACTGCTCAGCATCAGCATCGGAATGAGCAAGTCATTCCAGACCATCACGAGCAGGAACGTAGCCGTTGCTGCCAGCGAAGGCGCAGCAAGTGGTAAGGCAATCCGTGTGTAGAGCCTCCACTCGCTTGCTCCATCCATACTGCCCGCTTCGAGTATTTCCGCATTCAGCATACGCATGAAGCCCGTCAGCATAAATACGGAGACAGGCATCAGCATCGCAGCTGATACTACTATGAGTCCTGTCAGACTGTCCGACCATCCAAGCGTACGCGTCAGGGAATAGATCGGCAGCATGCTCACCTGGGAAGGAACGATCAGCCCGGCAACAAACAGGGCAAACACGATTTTGCCCACACTGCCACCCCAACGAACAATGGCGTAAGCAATCATGCTGCTGAGCAACAACTCCATCGCCACCGTACCCAGCGTCACGACCAGACTGTTTCCGAAATACTGCCACATCGGCTGATTGCGGAACATGCCCGTGAGATTTCCCCATGTAAACGGGTCCGGCCAGCTGAATGGACTGGTGAAGAAATTGCTGCTCGTTTTAAAAGATGACACAAATACAAAGTACAACGGCACAAGAATCAGCAGCGCGTAAACAGCTAAGATCAGTCGATTGAACCATTTTAAAACCATATAAACCCCCTCCTTCCTCAATTCTGCTTCTGCTCACGAGCAGGTCGATTCGCCGCCCATGGATTAATAGCTCACCCGGTCCGCACGCAGCGCTTTGAACTGCAATAACGTCAGCAAAGCGAGCAGCACCAGGAAGATCATCGAACCCGCGGAAGCGAGGCCAAAGGAGTAGCTGCCAAAGGCGGTATGATAGATATATGTCGTCAAAATTTCAGTAGCGTAGTTCGGACCTCCGTCCGTCATGGTGAAAATAAGATCAAAAGCCTTGAACGACTGAATGGTCGTATAGGCTACCACAATCGTTGCCGAAGGTGCAAGCAGCGGCCAGGTCACGGTACGGAATACCTGCCATTTGCTGCCACCATCCATACGTGCTGCTTCATACAGCTCCGCCGGAATGCCTTGCAGACCTGCGATAAACACGATCATCATCTGCCCGGCATGCGCCCAGACTTGTACCGCGGCAATCGAGTAGATGGCGATCTTCGGATCACCAATCCAGTTGTGGGCAATGCTCCCCATACCTGCCTCGGTCAATCCATAGTTAATCAGCCCGATCGAAGGGTCGTACATAAACGCCCAGATCAGACCCACAGACACGGAGGACAGAATCGCAGGCAGGAAATACAGCGCTCGGAGCACAATGCGCGTCTTCGTATTGCGTACCAGGAGCAGCGCAAGAACAAGTGAAATAAAGGTTTGTGCAATAACAACGGTTAACATGAACTCCACATTGTTGCCAAAGGCTTTGCGAAATACGATGCTGCTGAGACTGTCCTTGTAATTATCCAGCCCTACAAATGCATACGACGGGGATACCCCGTCCCAATCCGTAAAGGAGTAGAACAGCCCCGTCAATGTAGGAAATACGAACAGTGCAACGTACAGCAGCAACCCGGGTAACAAAAACAGGGATAGCTGAATACGATTCTTCATCGTTTATTTCCCGATATGCTGATCAATGATCGCCTGTGCCTGCTGCGCTGCCTCTTCAGGAGAAGTGCCGCTCAGTACAGCCTGAATGGAGTTCGTCACTGCTTTCTGATTATCTCCGTTCAGGATAGTGAACCGTGGCTGGAACACGGTCTTTTTGCTCGCCCAATCTCCGGCAACCTGAAGTTCAGGTGTGTCGTACTTTACATTATTCACCGTTACATTCTGTCCGGTCTGATTGGCATAATCGCTTGCTACGTCCGGTTTACTCAGGAATTCGATGAACTTCTTCGCTTCTTCCGGATGTTTCGACTTACTGTTCACCGCAAGCATGAATGTAGTGGTGTGCACTCCTTCATATTTCGCCTGATCTGCACTTACAGTAATGGGTGCAAGCAGCTTCTGCTCCAGATTCGGATTTTGCAGCTTGTTCTGTGCCAACTGATAAGATCCGCTCGCCAGTATGGCTGCTTTCTCCTGGATAAAGAGTGCTCCCGCTGCCGGGTCTTTCGTTCCCAGTGCGTCCTGCTGGAAGTAACCTTTGTCGTTCAGTTCTTTGATCTGTGTTAGAGTTTTCACCCAAAACTCATCTGTCAGTTTGGCCTCTCCGGCTTCCACTTTGGTAAAAATGTCGTCACTCGGTGCATTGTTCATCACCATTGTATTCATGAATTGGCCCGGACCAATGTCCGCTCCGGCCAATGCAATCGGAATGATGCCGTTATCTTTCAACGTCTGGCAAAGTGCGAGGAAACCTTCCCAATCCTTCGGCGGCGTCAGGCCGTATTTTTCAAACAGCTTCACATTATAAATTGGATCGTTATATACGAGTTGATATGGGAATGCAAATTGCTTGCCATCATGCTGGCCTGCTTCAATCAGCTTGGGATTGTAGGCAGACAGAAACGAAGATCCGCTCAAATCGGTGAACAATCCGGCTTTGGTGAAGGCTTCGAACTGTGCACCAGGGAAGGAAGCAAATACATCTCCTACCGAACCATCACTGATTTTGGATTGTACAGTCGATTGATATTGGTCCGAAGGAAGAGTCTGCATCTCCACATGGATGTTCGGATTTTCCTTTTGAAACGCATCAATCGTCTTGTTCAGCGCTTCCACATCCTCTCCACGCCAGTGCATGAAGCTGATTGTTACTTTGCCCGAACCGGAGGAATCGTCCCCTCCTGATGCCGCGTTATCCCCGCCGCCGCAGGCAGACAGCAGGATAGACATCACCAACATACTTACAAGGGGCAGGATATATTTTTGTTTTTTTCTCATGAACGAAGACCTCCTGAAGGATGATTAATATTCTATAAGTTCAACTAAAGATTGTTTATACTGACCACTCCGATGACAGAATAACCTTCCGATCGCTGTTATCCCCAGATTTATTTGATTCCTTTGTTAAAAGGAAAAATCCGGTGATAAAGGCGAACGCTTCGCTTCTTCACGTTATTTCTGTCCTCTCCGTTTTCGTATAAAAAGATTAGTTAAACTTACTTAGTTGGTTAGTAGTAACTTGATGCTTCTTCTGTCTTGTTTTCCACTTCTCACGAATAATGGGCATAACCGTGCGGCCGAAGATTTCGGCTTCTTCCAGATGCGGATAACCGGACAGAATGAAGGTGGTCACGCCCAGATCCCCATATTCCATCAATCGTTCTGCGACCTGTTCCGCTGTACCCACAATGAGGATTGCTCCGCCGGAACGTACAACGGACAAACCCGTCCACAGGTTAGGACCTACGACGAACTGCTGCTTCTCGGACAGTTCCCGCAGCTCATTCTGTCTGCGTTGGTTGGTTGCATCCGTTTCCGCGAAGGCTGCTTTGGCTTTCTCGATCGCTTCAGGTGGAACTTTGCTTATAATCTCCCAAGCTGCCGTCCATGCTTCTTCTTCGGTATCCCGAATAAGTACCTGTGCACGCATGCCGTAACGGAGCTGACGATCTTGTCCCGTTTCCTCTTTGATCTGTTCGCGAATGACTTCAATTTCTTCGATCTGTTCCTGGATCCAGTCATGCGGCTCCCCCCACATGAGGAATGTGTCGGCATGTTCTACTGCAACTCGCTTCGCAATCGGTGAACTTCCACCCAGGTAGAACGGCGGATACGGCTTTTGCACCGTTTCAGGCATGCCTACCGGACCTTTGAAATTGTAATACTTACCATTAAACTCCGATGGTTGATCGGCCGCAGCTTCCCCATTCGCCTCAGCACCGCTTCCGCTTCCGGCAAATTCAGTCAGATTGAGTCCAGTCGATTGCGTCCATGAACGCTTCATCACTTCCATGTACTCGCTCGCCCGTTCATAACGCTCATCATGGGCATGAGCCAGCGGATCTCCCAGTTCCTCCAAATCCCGAACCGAACTTCCTGTCACCACATTGATCATGGCACGACCGCCAGACAGTTGATCCAGTGCCGCTCCCATACGCGCCGCCAATACAGGCGTGACCAGACCTGGGCGAATGGCCACAAGCGGACGCAGTGTTTTCGTGTGACTCATGACAGCCGAACCCACAACCCACGCATCCAGACAAGCTCCACCTGTCGGAATCAATACAAATTCGAAACCTGCCGTCTCCGCTGTCTGCGCCACTTGAACCAAATAATCGAGGCTCGGTTCCCGCTCCGGGGCAACCCCTACATATTTTCCGTCTCCTGCTGTAGGCAAAAACCAGCCAAACTTCATCTCTTCCTGTTCGCTCACGCAAGTCAATCCCTTCTGGTCATAAATTAATCTAATGAATAGTTTCACTCAAGCACTTCGGTTACAGAAAACCTTTCGATCACTCTTGTCCCCAGATTTCTTTTAACTCCCTTTTCAAGGGAAAATCCGGTGACAAAGGCGCACGCTTCGCTTCTTCAGGTCTTTTCTGTCCCCTACGTTGCCGTGTAATTCTTAAAGTTGAATTTAATAGTACGTATACTCCCAAATGCCGATTAATTAACTTGGTTTAATAGGTATGGACATCATACCAATTGATTTGTCTGTGATCAATGTCATTTCGCGGCAATTTATTTTTGTCATTTTGTGGTGAATTCACGGAAATAAGTCATCCTGATCTTGAATATTTACAAAACCCACCTGTATAATAGGTTATAAAGAAAACGTTCAGAGATTACAAAATATACTTATATTAAAGAGGTGTTCCTGATGACCGAGAGCATGAAGGAGGACCACCACGAGTTTTTGGATATTATTTTTTTCACTCCGTCTGAATTCGAGAAAGCCGGTGGAGCTTGGCCGATTCGAATCGGTCGTAATATAGCCAAGAGCAATTATCATATTGGCCCGCGAACGACGCCTTTTCATTATTTGATTTTTGTTCTGGAGGGCGTGGGAACCTTCATACAGAATGGACATCGTTACTCCCTGCGTGCCCGCGATGCATTCTGCCTGTATCCACAGGTTACCCATGAGTACTGGTCCGACCCAAAGGAGTCTTTGCATAAAATATTCATCGCCTTTGATGGCACACATGCAGCTGAACTTTTGGCACGAATCGGGCTTACCCCGGACGCCCCTCATCGTTCAGGTGTACTCACGCCGGAGACGGCAAGTGGCATGCGTGCTTTTATGGAAGAGGTTCGCAAACCTCAGGGTGGCGCAAGCGACCTGGGACGACTTACCCGTTTTCTCGGATTGTTTGACCGGATTGCCAAATCGCCCGCTACCCGAGTGCTTCAACCAGACTCTGCCACCCCATGGCTGCAAAGGGGCAAGGAGTACATGGATATTCATTTTGCTGGAGGTATTACCGTGGAAGGCGTATCTTCGCATGCTGGCGTGGATCGGACCCATTTTGCCAAACAGTTTCGCAAAGCCTATGGTCTGTCTCCTGTCCAGTACATTCAACGTCTCAAAATGAATCAGGCCAAACGGCTGCTTGTTCAGACCCCGTTAACATTAACTGAAGTAGCACATTCGGTGGGCTACCCTGACCTGTTTTCTTTCTCCAAAGCATTCAAAAAGCAGGTCGGTCTGCCCCCCAACCGATATCGAACAGCCGAAAGTAACAAAAGTTGATGTGTCGCAGCCGCACGCTACGAATAGCAAAAAGGCAAGCCTCCTTAACCGGAGACTTGCCTCTTCCTGCTTACAATTTACAATGTTCTTCTGTAACCACATACAGCCGCTACTACTTCTCCTCGCTCTTTCGAGCCAGAGGGATTCCGTTTTCCTTCGCATACCACGCTTCATAATGATGCACTGCCACGCCGGCAAAAGAGGAATGAGAAGCGCCGAGATCAAACACTTTCTTCATTTCTTCGTCCATGTTGGTAATCGATTTACTAAAAAAGGTTAGATGATCACCTTCATGCGTGTCCGCCAGCTCGGCTCCAACCCATACTTTCTTGCCAAGCTCATCCGCTTCGTCCAGCTCTTCCTTGGACAGATCATACATCTGCTGACCACGATCCCGATAAGCCATAATGGCCACTGCATCAAAATGGTCGATCACCCAGCGGCTCAATGTACCTCCGCCTTCGCTTTCTGCCGATTCACGCTCATCCAGCCAGAATGGTATCGCAGCGCTCATGTACAATCCGGCGTCACCACCTGCTTGGGTCCACGCCTTCATGTTCTCGCTCCACTCTGCAATGACGCTGTCCTGCTCGTTCTCCCAGCGTTTTAGCTGATACGGCTCCACATCCAGTTGAACTCCCTCAAAACGTTCATTTTTGGCAGAAGCTGCATTATAGGCTTTTACTTTTTCAATAAAAGCAAGTCCCTCTTCCCGCTTCTCCGTGTAGGCCCAATCTGCATGACCGTTAAGGGCATGCACTTCAATCTCCGCCTGTCTCGCAGCCGCGATGAACTTGCGATATGTCTCATCGGGTACCTCATCCTGGATTTGCAGGAAAATGGTGTCCACGCCCTGCGCTTTGGAAAAGGAGACGATCTCGGGCATCTGCTCTGCAATAATGGAAGCGTCCCACAGCCAGGTCGCCTTGTGTTCCTCATGTGAAAACCATTTGAGCAGCCAGGGCAAAAGAAGCAGGCAGAACAGCAGGGCCAAGATGGCCCATTTTGCCTTCAGCGACAGTTTGCCCCACTTGTTCGTTATATTCCTCAGACGAGCAACGCCTCACTTGGCTCAAGCACGGGGTGCTGTACCGAGTGACCAATCTTGTAAATGTGCGAATGTGTGTACGTTTTGAACGCATTACGTGTATCCAGGATCGGTACACCCATCTCGGCAATATCAAAGTAAGGCAAATCGCTGTGGTTGGTGATCAGCACGATGCAATCGTACTTTTTGAACTGCTCCAAGTTGAACACTTCGCTGTATACGGTCTCGCCATGCTTGTCCTTAAAGGAATCCGCGTGTGGGTCATAATAGCTGACATTGGCGCCACCTTCCTTGAACAGTTCATAGACTTCCAGTCCTGGAGATTCACGCAAATCCGCAATATTCGGCTTGTACGACATACCGAGCAACAGTATGTTGGATTTACGTACCGATTTTGCGTACTCGTTCAGAATCGTTGATGTTTTGTTCAGTACATAATATGGCATGTTGTCGTTGGTGGACTGGGCCAGCTCAATGAACTTGCTGTAGAAACGGAATCCTTTGGCCTTCCAGGACAGGTACATCGGATCCAGCGGGATGCAGTGGCCGCCGATGCCAGGACCTGGATAGAAAGGCATGAAGCCAAACGGTTTCGTCGCTGCTGCGTCGATAACCTCCCAGATATCGATGCCCATCCGGTCACACATCATGGCCATTTCATTCACAAAGGCAATGTTTACGCTGCGGAACGTATTTTCCAGCAGTTTGGACATTTCAGCCACTTTTGGTGAAGATACAGGTACAACCGTTTCAACGTATTTGCTGTACAACGCTGTTCCCAGCTTGAGGCAAGCTTCCGTTGTGCCCCCGATGACTTTTGGTGTATTAAAAGTAGTGAATCGTCCGTTGGACGGGTCCACACGTTCAGGCGAGAAGCACAGGAAGTAGTCTTTGCCAGCTTCATGTCCAATCTTGTCCAGCTTTTGCTGAATCAGTTCTTCGGTTGTACCCGGGTAAGTAGTGCTCTCCAGCGTAATCAGCATACCTGGTTTCATGTGCAGTTTAATCTGATCCACAACTGTCTCGATATAGGACGTATCCGGGTCCTGATTTTCACTAAGCGGTGTAGGTACGCAGATGCTCAGCGCGTCGATCACGCGCAGCATGCTGTAATCCGTTGTAGGCTGGAAGCGGCCGCTCTGCATTACTTTTTTCAATTCCTCAGACGAAATATCGTGAATATAGGAATCTCCTTGATAGATACTTTCTACTTTGGACGCATCCAGATCAATTCCAATTACCGTGAAACCTTGATTGACCATTTCCACGGCAAGTGGAAGTCCTACGTAACCGAGCCCGACCACGCCGAGCACCGCTTCTTTATTTTCAATTGCATTCAGTAATGTGTGGAATTGTTGATTCTCCATGATATTCCCTCCAGGCAGTGTATTGGTTTGGTTGATTGACGAATCCATTTGATAGATGTTTGTCTATAGATGTACTTGTCTGTCTAATCGAAATGATTAACGGATAAAAACTATTGTTTCTCTTGGCTTTGCTCGTGGTGCTTAATGCAGGCAGCGCCTGATTCGAGCATCCAGCTCCACAGGAGAGAACGGTTTGGTCATATAGTCATCGACTCCGCTGCGGAAGCATTGACTGATCGTTTGTTCTACACGCTGTTCCGTCAATACGACGATTTTGGGCGGCTGCTCCACATCCAGGTTCTGGATATGTTGAATGAACGGAAGGCCATCAATGCCATACAGGTTCAATTCAGTCAGCACCAGGTCAGGCGTGATTTTCTCAATCAGTTCCAGTGCAGCCAATCCATCCACCGCTTCATAAGTTTCGTACCCCTGCATCTTCAGCCGCAGCTGCAGAAACTCACGTACTGTCGGATCGTTATCCACAATCAAAATTCGTTCCGGCTCGTCTGCCGTCTGGTCCAGCGTGTAGATATGAATCTCCGACGGGTCTACCAGCTTGGCGGACTCAGCCATATGTTGAATGGTTGCCTTCGAAGGACGTTCACCTGCCGGGAAACTTGCCAGCGTGATTTGCGGATCGGCACCAGGTACCATCTCCTGCAATTCATGCTTGATGCGAAGCCCCTCATAATGAACCTCATCCAGTGTCAACCCTGGCAGCAGGACAGCAATTGCCTGTGTAGCTCCATCCTCCCAGACCTGGAAGGCAGACTCGCTGGTCTGCTCCAGATGTGTCCTGACCTGCTGCTCCAGCTGAGACTGCCCTGCACAATGGATGAACATTAAGCCGCATGTTTCGGCACCCGTTTCCTTCAATCCCTGTTCTACACTGCGGTACACATTAACGGCAGCCTCACGCTGCAATGTCGCCGTACTTGGCATGTTCTTTTCCACCCTTCTCCCTCGGTTATCTATACAAGTCCAACTAATGGGTATTTACACTGACACTCCGATGACAGAACAACCTTCCGATCGCTGTTATCCCCAGATTTTTTTGATTCCTTTTTTGACAAGGGGAAATCCGGGGATAAAGGCGAACGCTTCGCTTCTTCAGGTTATTTCTGTCCTCTCCGTTCTCGTGTAAATGTTTAGTTGAACATCTATATTGTTTCTGCTGTATTGCCTTGATTACGCTGTGCTTAGGCCGCGTCGCTTGTCTTCTCTTCCTCAGACCAGCTCTGGCGTGTCATGGTACCCCATGAGTTATTGTTTTGCATGAACTGGATATGCCCCTGCAATCTCCACAGCACGCCGAGCTGATGATAGCCGACGAATTTCAGTGCGGAGTAGAACAGCATTTTGACCAGATCGGACAGCTTGTTATACCGCTTGAATGCAATTTCCTCGAGCACCAGTGCTCCAACACTCAGCAGATAACCACTTACAAGGTTGAGCAATCCAAACAGAAGAAGTACCGGCCACTGGGTCATATCCATCAGCACATATCCCGTGAGAGCGAGAAGTCCGGTAATGCGGAAATACGGATTCAGCGCTTCAAAAAGGACATTGTATGGCATGGTCAGCATGCCCATGACTTTATATTTCGGGTTGAACAACATGCCGCGATTCTCGATCATGTTCTTCAGATTTCCGCGTCCCCAGCGCTTGCGCTGACTGGACAAGATCCGGTAGGAATCCGGCGCCTGTGTCCAGCATACCGCTTCAGGACAGAAGGCTACGCGGTATTTCAATTTATTTTCCAGCATATAACGGTGAAGCTTGATAATAATGTTCATGTCTTCACCCGGATATCCGTCCCGGTATCCACCAACCGCGATAACTGCATCCTTGCGGAACATGCCGAAGGCACCCGAGACGATGATCAGACCATTCATGTGGCTCCAACCGATCCGTCCGCCCAGAAAGGCTTTGAGATACTCGATGGACTGGAACATAGGCCAAATTTTGCGAGGCAGTGAAACGTCCTGCACTGCCCCGTTTTCGATTTTGCAACCATTCGCTATGCGTACATCCCCGCCAATCGCTACGGTCTCTTCGGGATTCTCCATATACATGCGTGCCATGCGGATCAGGGCATCCTTCTCCAGCAAAGAGTCGGCATCAATGGATGAGATCAATGGATAATGGGACAGGTTAATTCCGGCATTAAGGGAATCGGCCTTCCCGCCGTTTTCCTTGTCGATGACATACAGGTCCGGGAATTCCGGATTGTGGTAGATCCCGCGAATTTTCTGACAGGCAATCTTACCCCGAATCTTCGTGTTGGGTACCGGCTTCAGACGATATTCTTCCAGCAGCACCTTTAAGGTGGTATCGCTCGAACCATCATTCACCACGATGACTTCATAGGTTGGATAATTCAGCGTCATCAGACAGTTCACATTTTCAATAATCGTCAGTTCCTCGTTATACGCGGGCACCAGCAAAGAAACCGATGGCACCAGTTCCGAGCCTGACAATGTGTTGTATTTGGAATAATGCGATCGCCTGAAGATCGTCCAAATGTTACGGAATGATAAAGCCAGAATGGAAAAATAGAGCGTATTTACAGCAACGACATAATAGATTGCCACCATGCCGTAGATTAACAGTAGATCTCTAAGCAGTGTAATCCCCTCCTACCGCAGCCACACCTGTACGTTTCTTGCTTGTTGTCCGGTTCCCACGTACGGGACCGAAGTATCGATCATACAGCAGCCTTTTTTTGTTATGTGCAATCATCTGGTCAACGGCTTTGTGGTCTGTTCCTGAGTGCTGCATCGTGCTCTCAATCTGCTGCATTGCAATTTCGCGTTCCGCACCTGTACCCTCTACGGCGGCCTGACACAGGGCTTCGAATCCCGGTTCGCCCAGCTTGCTCAGGCTCTCCGCACTGTTATAACGTACGCCCCAGTCTTCGTCACGCAGCGCTTTGCGCAGCAGTGGAATGCTGCCTGCTGCATGTTTCGAGCCAAGCGCCAGAACCACCTCGGCACGTACCTCCGGGTCCGAATCCTGCATGAGCTTCAGAATCGTTTCGTCCTGAAGTGCCGGACTTGCGCTAAGGTACAGCTTTACCGCTTCTGCCCGTACATCCTTGTGTTCTGCGCCAACGAGCCTGTCGAGTGCAGGCATGACTTCAGGCACAGCCTGTCCCCACATTGCAACCAGTCCTACTTTGACAAAGTCAGGATTGCGGTCTTCCAGCAATTCAATCAAAATTCTGCTGGTATCCAAACTGGTTTCGAGCAAAATATCTGCTGCCAGATGATGAATCGATTTTCCTTTGGTTAGCAGCAGAGCAAGCATGTCTTTCAGTTCACCCTGACGGGTGGTGCATCTGGCGATTGAACGACCAATCATAATCGCCATTGGGCCAGGCTTCTCATCCTTGAGCAAATCCATCAAACCCGGAACCGCCTCGGGGCAACGCATGCCGCCCAATCGATAAGCCGCATCAATCTGGCGTCCGTAACGAATACGACCCAGTTCCTTCAGATCATGCTCTACAAATCCCGCTTCACGGCAGAGTACAATCAATTTGTTGCGATATTCTCCCTTGAACTGATCAATCCATTCAATAAGTTTGCTCTGGATGACCCGACGCTCAAGCGGGGCCAGCTTCCCAGGTGGCAATCTCAGGGGACTGTCCTCGGTCAGCGCCGTCTGCACATACGTAAAGTAATCGCGCTGCTTTAATTTATAAAACTCAATTTTGCGCCGTTTGCCGTTGTGGGACACTTTCATGGCAAACAGCAGGATTACACCCACAACGACGAGCGCTGTACAGATGTATAGAAATAGATAAGCCAAAGCCAAATTCGGAAACATGTGAAAAGGTCCTCCTTTATACTCATTTATTCGGTCTGAAAACTTGGAATTTGTTCATACCGTTTCTTCATTTCCTCGTAGCTCAGTTTCAGTCGCTCACTGTACTGTACCTGCTCCCAGGGCTGCCAGCTGTATATAGGCAATGTCTTCACATCCAGTGTCTTTTGTTCACCACCAGGCCAAGAGATATTTCCAGTAGAACGATCCATTAGCCACGGAACCAGGGTTACGCCCTTAACCGCAACCGTTTCGAATTCCCGTCCACCCTTTAGCGCACCATACTTGATGGCTTGCAGTGAACTCGGATCACCGAATCCAAGCAGCATCCACGGAATGCGCATCTCCACCTGATTTCCGTTATATTGCCAGGTCGTTAACGAATCCGTATCGGACTGACCGGGAGCTGTCGTTCCCCGCTTCAATGTACCCACCTTCTCATTCATGAACGGATGGGCGGACCGGGTATCCGGTGGAGTCATCCGCAGGCTGATAGCCAGATTCCATGGATGGAATGGATCTGCCGCATGTTCTTGCTCTTCGGGCAGCATCCCGTAACCTTCCTTGCCATACAGGCGTTGGTTAAAGTCATAATCCTTGGCGATCTCCACTTGTGATTCATCATCCTGCCCCAACGTAATCACTGTTTCGAGGCCATCACTTAGCGTTCGATCCGGAAGTCTCGTGCCCGGCTGATTACCACCAGCCAGCGTATCCGTTCCAATGCGCAGCACCGTCTGATCCGGGTCAAAAGGTTGATCCAGCGTCATGCCAATGTACAGGTAGGCTTCATCATGGGTCATCTTCATTTCCTTGATGCCATCCACCTTGCCTTGCCAGACGGTGACCTCTTCCTTCTTCAGCGCATTCCAGTCATCCAGTTTCCCGTCGATGGTCAACTGCTCCTGTTTACCGGGGTCCATGGCGAGCAGACCGAACATCTTCTCATTCGTCAGTACGTTCAGCCAGTAGGAGCGACGATCAGCCGGGATTTCCAGCGGCATCGTGTTCCAGGTTTTTTTGAACCATTCATCCTGCCACATGAACAAAATCGCTCCCGCATACCCTTCGTCATAAATATCCTGGGTCAGCGATGCGTCGATCTCTCCTTGCTCTGCCTCGTTATGTCCGCCCTGATTCCGGCCTCCCATACCCAGATGGGAAATCCCAAGCGAAGACGGCACACCGTACTCTGTAACCATTACAGGCATATCGGAAAACTCGGCTTTGAGCTTGCGCAGATAACTTTTGTACGTGTTGTACTCGCCGTTCTCATCCTTGATGTTCTGGAGTGTCTGGTCCGTATGGAACAAGTCCGGGTAATAAGGGTACACATGGTATGCTGCAAAATATCCACCCTGCCACTCTTCCGGTTGAATATGCCGCGCATCCACACTCACCAAATCCTCTTCAAATAGCGGCTCGCCCGGATGATCCAGCACATCGGTGGTTACCCAATTGGTAAAGGTCATCGGATGCTCCCACCCATACTTCTTCTCCAATACGGCTGTATAGTCCAGCAGCTCCGCCAGCCAATTCTCGAAGGGTGATGCATCCTGTGTCCCGGAAAAATGAACGCCCTTGTATTGCGGCACATCCGGATGGCTCTCATTCGTGTTGTTCACCATCGAAGGGTCCCACTCGGTACCCACATGCCAGGCCATCAGGTATTTTCCGGCATTCGTCTTGTATTTCCCGCTCGACTCTCCAGGTTTATCTGGAATGTTTGCATCCCCGTATACAGCGGATACCGCCTTCTCAATCTCTTGCTTGAACGTCTGTTCAATATCGTCAGCATAGGCATCCTGCTTCTCAATCAACTCTTCTTCCGGCGACCATATGCCCTGTATAAAATATAACGGTTGCTCCCGGCCACGGTTATACTCAACCAATGTGCTGTAAAAAATCGGCTCATGCACCGTGTACACCCGGATAACATTGGCCCCCAGATCCTCAATCTGCTGGAACCACTTCAAGTAATCCTCTTTGGTCAACGGAAATTCGCCCGGGTAATGTCCTGGTGATGTAGCGCCCAGGTTCACACCTTTCACGAACATCTCCCGCCATGTACCATCGGGTCCATATTCCATGAACCGGTCTCCATCAGTCTTGAATTTCATCTCCGTGCCATTGTCCGCTGTGTACGTAACGAGCTGGGGCTGCATATAGTGCCAGCCGGCAAGTATTCCGCCTGTCACTACGGCCGCTCCTGCAAACATCGTTAGCAACCAGCGTCTTCGTCTTCGTCTGCTCATGGCTCTTAATTGCTCACCTCTCTAGTATGCATCCAGCTTCACCTGCAAATCTTAAATGACATGAAGTTCTGAGGGAATTCCGCTTCGGATGTCCGCTTTGGGTAGAGATGTCAGCGGTGTAGTTCTCACTATAGCTCTAAGACTCTGCATTTGTAACTAGGCTGATGGAAGCAAACATGAACTGCAACATTCTGCCCATAATTCGTAAAAAGCACCATCAACTAGCATCCATGAGCCCTCTTGGCCTCTATGCTCCATGGACATGAATATTTGCCACTTTATCGTCCTCTTGAGGTTCTTCCAGCCTGGCACATCTCTACCCGTTATTGTTATATGCAACGCGGATTACGAGATCTGTTTCCGCTTGAACGCTTACCCCATTAAACGCAAGGTAAATGTTAAAGTTGCGGACCTTTTTACAGTATTAACCATAAAGATTACAAAATTGATACTATAGTCCGATAACGCATCAGCGAAAATCCGCGTCCTATCAAGGTTTTCTGAAAAGTACAGAAAATGAAAAAAGGACATCAGTCCCCCCCTATAGGACTGTGCCCATTTATATTACTTTTACACAAAGCCGAATGAACACCCAGTCATCACCCGGAAGTCACGGATCTCTTACATGAAATGTAAAAAACTACATCTTATTTCCTAAATTTTGACTCTATTAGGTCCGTTCGATAATTGTGTCCAATTTGCAAAATAATTCCGGTTGCCGCATCTGACATTGTCATATATGCTTATAAAACAGGAACACTTGTTCCATACTGTAAATAAACTGTAAAATAACATTCATGGAATGAATCCCATTTCCGCTCAGAAGCAGCCGGATCATCTATAAAAGGAGAGAAGTACTATGCCCCGCAAAGACGGACGTGTCATTATGCTGGCCGACTGCCAGTCGTTCTATGCCAGTGTGGAGAAGTCTGCACATCCCGAATACAGAGACCGGCCGCTTGTTGTAGCGGGAGATCCTGCGCGCCGTTCAGGCATTATCCTGGCAGCCTGCCCACTCGCAAAATCCTATGGAATTACTACAGCAGAACGACTGGGTGAAGCTCTTGCCAAATGCCCCGATGTTGTCGTCATTCGTCCCCGGATGGCTGAATATATTCGTGTCTCCCTGCACATTACCCGCATCCTTCAGTCCTATACCGATCTGGTTGAACCCTATAGCATTGATGAGCAGTTTCTCGATGTCACCGGAAGTTTGGACCTGTTCGGCAGTCCTGAAACCATTGCCCGCAGCATTCAGGACAGGGTCATGGAAGAGACTGGCGTATACATCCGCGTCGGCATCAGCGACACCAAGGTTGTCAGCAAGATGGCCTGTGATCTGTATGCCAAAAAAGTCCCGGGAGGCATCTATACGCTGCCCCGCAAAGACATGCAGACAACATTGTGGAAAAAGCCTGTTCGAGACATGTTTATGGTCGGTTCCCGGATGGGGCAGCATCTCTATAAGATGGGGATTCATACGATCGGTGATCTGGCGCAGACTCCATTGTCCCGGCTGAGAGAGCGTTGGGGTGTAAATGGTGAGGTACTGTGGCGTATTGCCCGCGGAATCGATGATTCTCCGGTAAAACCCGGGACATATGCTCACCAGCAGCAGGGCATTGGACATCAGATGACCTTGCCCCGGGACTATGAATCATGGGCGGACATCAAGGTGGTGCTGCTCGAACTGGCGGAGCTGGTCAGCCGGCGTTCCCGGGACAAATCGCTCATGGGCAATGTCGTCTCTGTAGGATGCCGGGGGCAGGATTACGATCGTCCGACCGGATTCTCCCGCCAGATGAAGGTGAATGAACCGACCAACATCACGGATGAAGTATACGATGCAGCAGCAGCTTTGTTCCTGCGCCATTGGGACGGATTACCCATTCGCCGCATCAGCGTGTCATTGACCGGACTCGTGCCCGATTCCGAAGTACAGCTGTCCTGGTTCGATGACCGTGAACGCAAAAGAGAACTGGAACGTGCCACGGATGACATCAAGCGCAAGTTCGGAGATACCGCGATCATGCGGGCCTCCTCACTCTGCTCGTCCGCGCAGGCACAGGACCGTTCTCATAAAATTGGAGGTCACTATAAATGAGTAAAAAATTACAGCAAAACGGGATCTTTGAGTCCTCGCGTATGATGCTGCCCGAACACCGGGAAGCCTACATCATTCATCAGGAGCAGCTCGCTCCCCGTCCCCGCCCATCCCTGGATGCCCAGGCAGCGGAAGAAATGTCCCGTTTGCTTAGCAATTCCATGCTGCTTGGGGATGCAGTCACCATCACCCTGTTCCATGAACATGATGATATCCGCTTTACCGGACAGGTGCTTCGGCTGGATTCCTCTTCCCGTACGCTTAAGCTGCTAACAGAGACTGGGACCCGGGATATTCAGATGAATCTCATTACGGACGTGATACTCGCGAATGGATGATACGAGCCAAAGGCCCAGCTGCGAGACAGACTTGCTTTTCCGGATGTTCGACTCGTCAATATGTACCATATCTTGTGGAGTGCAGCTTATTTTCGATTCACCCTATTCCGTTCCCGAGACCAATGAACTTGATATAAAAGGAGCGTCCCCTGTTGAACCCGGCGTTGCGGGTATAGCGGAATAGATGCAGCATCGCCTTTGCTATGCAGGACCCTTTTCCTACGCGATCGGATGCAGGACGGAAGCCGCTGACAAGTCAATTCCTATCGGACCATTTCGTTCCAAAGAAGCAAAAGGACGGATTGGTGATTCATTGGCTACTCGGGAGGGTATGGGTGACTTCGTTAGAACAAACTCCAGTCGAATTCTTTGGAAAGACGTTCGAGCAGATGCACGCCCGCAATGCTGTTTCCTTTCCGATTCAGAGCCGGACCTACAAGACCGATGCCAAACTGGCCTGGAACCAGGGTCAGGATTCCGCCCGACACGCCACTCTTGGCAGGCAGTCCGACCTGAATTGCGAATTCGCCTGATGCATTATACATACCGCAGGTGGTCATGAATGTCTTGGCGATCTGTACATAACGACGAGGAATAAGCTCATTTCCGGTGAGGGGATCTGTCCCGTCATATGCAAGCACCAGTGCCATACGGGCCAGGTCCGCACAGGTCACCTCGATGGAGCAATGCCGGAAATAGACGGCAAGCACATCTTCAACGTCATCCTTGAGCACGCCATTGTGCTTCAGAAAATAACCAAGCGAGCGGTTCAGATGACCTGTATCCGATTCGGATTGAAATACCGCTTCGTTATAGCCCAGCCGATCATTATTCGCCAGCTTGCGGAAAAATTCCAAAATGCGCCTTGATTTCTCCTCCTTGCAATCTCCGGCAATCAGGGACGATACTGTGATCGCACCTGCATTGATTAATGGATTAAACGGAATACCCGGTTCCACCAGTTCAAGCTTGATCATCGAGTTGTAATCATCCCCGGTGGGTTCTTTTCCTACATTAAAAAAGACCGCTTCCTCCCCATGATCCATCAGGGCGAGAATGAGTGTAAATACCTTGGAGATACTTTGCATCGTGAACGGGACACCGCAATCTCCGGCTGACACATCATTGCCTTCAGCGTCCATGATATGTATACCCAGCTCATCCTGCGAGGCCTTGACCAGCTCCGGTATATAGGAAGCCACCTTCCCCTGTCCCGTGTGCAGGCGGCTGGTCTCCAGCCATTCCGGCAGCAACAAGTTCAGGCGTTCCATTGCAGCATTGCTCATCTCCATCTCCTCCAAATCTCTGTATGAGCATTCTGCATGCACCCGAATAGAAGCCATTCAAAATGATGCAAAATGCCGGGATAGGTATGTATTACCCACAAGCCCGATCCTTTACCGCTTCACCTGAAGATTCAGTTCCAGAATCTCGCCAGGCAGCCCATGATAGTCTCCTACCCAGGTAGATACAAAGTTCTGTCTAAGTAATATTCGACGGGATGCCGCATTGGATGGGTCGATAACCGCATAAAGTACAGCAATCCCTGCCGCCTGTGCCTGAATAATCAGCCGAGCTGCGATAGAAGTCCCATGTCCTTTCCCCCAGTATTCAGGCAAAATCATATAACCCATTTCCGCCCGGGACGGATCCGATTCATCCGGGATCAATTTGGCGTAAGCCATCCCTGCCCCATCTTCACCAGATATCCGATAATATCCGCAGTCATTTCCCTGATTATAATTCAGCATGGATTCAAACTCCGCTGTAGCTTCATGCTCAGGCAGAGCACGTTCGGTAATCTGCTGCATGACTTCAATATTGGACACAAGAGCATAATAATCGGCAAAATCAGGTTGTGCATATTTCAGGAAATTCATGACGAACCTACCTCCTCTTAATGGCTAACAGGGACCTCGCTCTTATTGTTTCACCTAGAGTATACCAGAAGCAAAGTATGCATTGCACACAGCCGCTTCACTGTACCCGAGCCTTCACCTCTCCGATTCATTGGGTTCAAAAAAAGCGGTCTCCGTGGAGACCGCCCAGCTTGCTTTTATAAAATAAAACGTAGTCCCTGGCTACACTCAGCTTGCCCGGGATGAAGGGTTAAGATTCATCTGCTGTTCACGTTGACGTGTACGACGTCCTTGACCCGGAGGCGTAATGATCAACGCCAGGAGCAGCGAGACGGCGCACAGTACAGCGATCACAATAAAGGTAAGATGGAATCCGCCCAGCAGGGCGCTGATAAACGATCCAGCCAGAGCACCAAAGCCAAATCCCTGATAGATGACGCCATAGTTTTTGCTCTGATTTTTCAGCCCAAAGTAATCCGCAACAATCGCCGGGAAGACCGTAATGTTGCCACCAAAGCAGAACGCAATAGCGGCCACACAAGCGAAGAAAATGCCAAAGCTCAGAGGCACCAGACTAAGTGTCATTACGGCAACAGCTGTAACCAGCAGGGCTCCGGCAATGACTTTCATCCGTCCCACTTTATCCGACAGCGCCCCCAGAATGATACGTCCAGCGGTGTTAAAGATCGCAACCATCGCCACCGCATTGGCAGCCGTAGCCACGTTGAGTCCTGCCAACTGCACACCGATATCTTTCACAATACCGATCAGATACAGCCCACTCATACATGCTGTGAAGAAAATAACGAACAGCATATAAGCTTCTTTCGTGCGCAGCATTTCTTTGACCGTATAATCATGACGTACTTCTTGTTTCTTCGTACCCTCGGTGCGGCTTGCCGGCGCCTGTTCGCGAACAACGGCTTCACGGATCAGGAACGAGCCACCCACAATCAACACCAATACAATAATACCCCAGTACATAAAGGCTTGAGCAGGACCCACGGCACCGATTAATGCCGAGTTCACATATTTGAACAACAGACTGCCTGTACCAAAAGCACCGACCGAAATCCCCGAAATCAGACCTTTTCGCTCAGGGAACCATTTGATCAGGTTGGACAGTGAAGTAATATACGCCGTACCATCCGCGAATCCAACCACAAATCCGGCCAAAATGTAGAGCAGTGTCAACGAACTCACTTGAGAACTGAGCACGAGTCCCAGACCAAGCACCACACCGGCTACCCGAATCAGGCGACGAAGCCCCCATCGTTCTTGCAGTCGGCCGGCAAATAGTGTGGCAAATGCCAAAGCAAAACTGGTAATTGAAAAAGTTATCGCGACCGAGCTGACGTCCCATCCGAAACGGTCAGACAACGGTTGATTAAATAAGCTCCAGGTGTAGATGGTCCCAAGACCCATTTGTACAATAATGGTACCCAGTACGATAAGCCAGCGGTTCATTTTCATAGATGTAACTGTTGATTCAGGTGTTGATGAAGCGGATGAAATAGCTGCTTTCATCGTGATCTCCCCTTTGCCGATGTCATATATATGAATGCGTTCACAAGCTAATCATACATGAAAGGGGATTCATTACACCGATTTGAGCATGAGTTGCATCAAATGCGGAATGAAATGCCTCTAGATGCGCATGAGCTGCCTAAATTCCTTGACCTTGCCCCGGCTAACGGGCACTTCAGCCTCCAGATCACGCAATCGAAGCAGGTACGTATTGTTAAACCAGGGTACAATTTCACGAATTTGAGACAAATTTACGACGTAAGAACGATGGCAGCGGAAAAAGGTTTCCTGCGGCAAACGCCCGTGAAAATCCGAAATACTGACCGGCATCGTAAACTCCCCGTTTTTGGTATACACCTTTGTCACTTTCTCTTGAGCTTCGGCATAATAAATATCGGCAGTGTCTGTCACAATAATATTGTCATTGCGAAGCAAATTGATGCGTCGCTCTGTCTGGTCATTGGACCCGCGTGCCTGCATGCCTGATGCAGACCATTCATCGTTTGCCTGAGCCGTATGGTGAGCCTGTCCATCATCACTGCCACGTTCACGTTCCACCTGCTCATGATCCCGTTTGAACGCCGTTTCGAGTTTATTCAGCATTGCTGCAATTCGTTTCTCATCATAGGGCTTCAGAATATAGTCAAACGCCTCAAGCTCAAAGGCCTCCGCTGCATGTTCCTTGTACGCAGTGGTAAATACGATATATGGCTTGCTCGCAAACTTCCCAATATGATGCGCCAGCATCATGCCATCCAGCGATGGAATGTTAATATCGAGAAAAATAACGTCGACTTCCTGCTCTTGCAGAAACTTCAGCACATCCAGCCCATCTTCCAGACAATCCACGACTTCAATGTGGCTATGTTCCTGTATCAAATAATTCAGTTCCTCACTTGCCGGAATCTCATCTTCAACAATAAGGGCTCTCATTGACCGTTCATCACCTTGTCACTGCATCTCCTTTGGGTACATCAAATAAAATATCAGTTCCTTGCTCCAGCCGGGTAATTGTAAGCCCCTGTCCATAAATGAGCTTCACCCGCCGATGCACATTGTACAACCCGATTTGGTTGCCAGGCATCCGGTCATGGTACACCCGTTCAATAATGTCGGCTCCAATGCCCGCTCCTGTATCACTGACCCCAATTCGTACAAAGTCAGGATAGTCCTGTACCCGAATTCGTACGGTCCCGGGTCCTTTGACCTTAAGGATACCGTGGATAATGGCATTTTCCACCAGCGGCTGGATGACCAGACTTGGAATATGCACAGCCACCTCATCAATATCATAGATGACGTTGAGCCTGCTGCCGAATCGCGCCTTCTCAATTTCCACATAATTGCGGACCTGCTCCAACTCCTTATGAATATCAATAAGCTCATCCGACAGCTCCAGGTTATAACGCATATATCCAGACAGATTCACAATCAGCTCACGCGCCCGATCCGGCTTGGTGCGAATGGATGAAGCAATCGCGTTCAGTGCATTGAATAGAAAATGAGGATGAATCGTGGTTTGTAATGCACGCAGCTCCGCCTTATTGGCCGCAGCCTTGATCTCCTCCACACGTGATACTTCCATCTGGGTGGAAATAATCTGGGACAGGCCCACAGCCATCGTTTGCAACGGATACGTAATCTTGTACGCTTTACGGTAATAGATTTTCAGAGCCCCCGTCACTTCGCCCCGCTCTTTGAGCGGAATGATCAGCAGGGAGTGAATATCCGGTGTCTTTTCATCAATTACATCATTGCTGATCGTAATCTCTCCGCTGGAGATGGTCTTCTTCGTCATCTCACTAATAATTTCATTGCCGATGTGATATCGTTCCTCACCGAATCCCACATAAGCCAGTACATTTCGGGTATCTGTAATTGCAACCGCATCAGCCTGAATATCCTCCTGTATAATTCGGCAGATCGTCCGCAGAGAGTCCTCATCAATGGAACGGAAGTAAGGCAAGGTCTTGTTGGCAATCTCCAGCGCCAGCTTGGCCTGACGCGCTGCAATCATTTCCTTTTCCCCTTCCACACTCTGTACCAGCAGCACGATCAGCCCAATATTCACTTCACCCAATATCATCGGCAGCGCAATCTTCGAGACGATATCAGCCCCCAGTGGATCAGGATAGGAATATAGCAGGATAAGCAGCATCGTAAGCGCCTCACAGATCATTCCTGCGGCAATACCGATCATCCAGCGCTTCGACTTGGGCGTATACTTATGGATATACCCGGACACCAGACCTGCAAGGATACTCGTGATTAGACATGGGATCGCCGTAACCCCATCCATATCGATCAAATACCGATGCACCCCGGAAACAATCCCCGTAATGATCCCCACAGGCGCTCCAAACAAAATGCCGCCAGACAAGATCGCTATAATGCGTACGTTCACCAGCGAGCCTTCTACATTAATACCGGTATAGGTACCAAAGATGGCAAATGCACAGAATAACAACGTAACCGCAATGTATTCCTGCCATCTCAATTTTCCCTTTTGCAAAATCTGTCTAAACCGCGGTACCCTTGAAAGAAAAAATAAAAATATAATCAGCAGTGCCGCCCGTTCAAACAACCCCAGCAGCATCGTAAACATCTCCGTCAATCTAACTTCCTCCACATCCGTCAAAAATAAACGCCCTCATCGAAGCAGCGCTTCTCTCACCTTGAAATCCATGTATGCTCGTATGCAACAGTTTACCGCTCCGCCAGAAGGAAAGCAAAGTCGATCTTGTGAAAATGAAATGCTCAAATATGCAGCGATAGCTGTGCTCACCGTTGATCTACATAAAATCCGACTTCCAGAAATCCACTGTGTTATAATTAATTGGTACATTCTGCTAATTGGTTCAAGATAATTTATTTAAGAAAGGTGTATTTAAATGTTTGTAATGCTACTCGTAGGTTCACTTCTATTGTTTAGTGGTTTGTGATACATCATTTACTTTATCTCGAAACGTACCAAAAACCCTAATCGCTCGTCTGCTCATGTGCTAAGAGTGATTTTAAGTATTTCGATCCTCGTACTAATCGTTGAAAACTACATATACGAAACCGTGCCTTCTAACATTTTAATTTTAGTATTTATAGCATCATTAATAGCTACCAGCTCTTTTTTTGTTAAGAATAAAGAGTGATGGGATAACACCAGAGGATCTCCCCAAACACAAACCATCAAAATTCTCCACCTTCACCAATAGCAATCGCTCCGTTTCGTAAAGCATAATCACTTTTTTAAGCATCATTAAATACTTGTTCTTGACTCAAATAATCAAAAGGGCGGTCCATAAGTCATATTCATGACTTATGGACCGCCCAACCACTAAAATTACTTCATACACATTCGATGTAATTTGGTTTTTTATAAAATGAACTCCCAGTTACACAGTAACGGAGAGTGCAGAACCAATCTGGAGAAGCGAAGCGCTCGCCTTTATCACCGGATTTTACCCTTTCAAAGGGTAATTCAAAAAAATCCGGGGATAACAGCGATCGGAAGATGGTACTGCACTCGGAGTGGCCACGTGTAACACCCTGTGGTTCATTTTAACCCACCCAACATTACATCGAATCCCTCACCTAAACATGCCCCACAGCTTAATCAAATGAAACGTATTGTTCGGATCGATCTTCTGCGCGAGGACAAAAGCGACGAATTGTTCCTCCTGAGCCGCAGAAAAATTCTCATTCATGATGACCGCTGATGACTTGACCAGCCTTCTCACTTTGGCCTTATCCTGCAGATCTGATTTGGTGACCCCATCGATCAGCTTTTTGATACGCTCTTTGACAGCGGGATTTTTCATCTTTGTTTTGATCCGCTCTACCAGCTGCGGACTTATTCCATATTGTTGGTAACCCAAAACGTACAGCACCTCCTGAATAATGAACTCACTTCTTATTCATATGACAGGAGGGCCTGTACACTTGACATTTTCCCACGGAAAATGTGGAATACCACACAGCCACAGCCCCAATTAATCGATCAGATCACCCTGGAATACTTGCTGCTGCTGCAAAAAGTCACGTAAAGGAGCGTAGTCAACCGACGTCCAGAAGCTGGCGTCCGCAATCAAACTGGATACATCATCGTGCGCCTGCTCCAATACGGCAAAATCCGCCACCATGTCAGCAAGCCGGAACTCGGGTAATCCACTTTGCTTTGTACCGAAGAAGTCTCCCGGTCCCCGCAAATCCAGATCTCGACGCGATACTTCGAATCCATCTTCCGTTTCCGTCATGACCTTCATGCGCTCCTGTCCCACCTCTGTCTTGGGGTCGGCAATGAGCACACAATAGGAGGCATGAGCGCCCCGGCCGACCCGGCCACGAAGCTGGTGCAGCTGCGACAGACCGAAGCGGTCCGCATCCATAATGACCATCAGCGTTGCGTTGGGTACATCGACCCCGACCTCCACAACCGTTGTGGAAACCAGAAGCTGAATTTCGTTGCTGTAAAAGTCACGCATCATCTCTTCCTTCTCAGCAGCCGTCATCCGTCCATGCAGCAGACCTACGCGGTACTTCGGAAAGTTCTGCTGCATCTGGATATGCAGGTCAATCGCATTCTGTACATCCAGCTTCTCCGACTCTTCAATGAGCGGGCAGATCAGATAGGCCTGACGCCCCTGGTCCACTTCTCGCGAAATAAAACCAAGTACCCGGTCCATCATGTCATGCTTGACCCAGTACGTTGAGATCGGAATCCGTCCCTTGGGACGTTCCGAGATGGTCGATACTTCAATATCACCAAAAGCCGTAATGGCCAATGTTCGCGGAATGGGCGTCGCCGTCATCGTTAACACATCCGGGTTATACCCTTTACGCCGCAAAATGCTGCGCTGGTTCACACCGAAGCGATGCTGTTCATCCGTAACAACAAGACCCAGATCACGGAAAAATACATCCTCCTGAATCAAAGCGTGTGTACCCACCACGATATCGATCATGCCCATCTGCAGGGATGCAATCAGATCTTTGCGCTTGCGCCCATTGACACTGCCCGTTAACAGCCCCACAGTGACGCCAAAAGGTTCAAACAGCTTTTGCAGTGAGCGCATATGCTGTTCTGCCAGAATCTCCGTAGGCACCATCAGAGCCCCCTGAAAACCGGATCGAACGGTTGTATACAGGGCAATCGCCGCAATAACCGTTTTACCTGAGCCTACATCTCCCTGCAGCAGCCGGTTCATCGAATACGGTGAACGCATATCATGCAGAATTTCAAGCTCTACCTTCTTCTGTGCATCCGTCAGTTCAAATGGCAAGCTGCGAACAAACTCGCGAATCGTCGTATTATCCGTTGTGTGCACTACACCATCCATACGATCCCGGTTCAAAGCACGATAAGCCTGCATCTTGAGTTGAAACAAAAATAGCTCCTCATACACCATCCGCTGCCTGGCTTGCTGGCCTTCCCGGTTATCCTGCGGGCGATGAATCCCGGCAATCGCCTGTTTGCGAGGCATAAATCCATATTTCTTCATGAGTGATTGAGGCAGGATTTCGGGAATCATGTCCCCAAATTGAACTAAGCCCTGATGAATCGTTTTGCGCATCCAGGATTGCGTAAGCTTCCCGGTTACCGAATACACGGGCTGCAGCGTGCCCGAACGCCCTTCCCCTTTATCCGGGAATTCGGAGTCCGTTACGGTCATCTGCATGCGCTTTTGTTCCCATTTCCCGGTAATGACAATCTCCCGGTTAGGCGTAAGCTGGTCCTTCAGAAAATGCCGATTAAACCAGGTGGCTGAAATCATCCACTCTTCCGTCATGATTTTACAGGTAAGACGTGATTTTTTACCGTAACGCTGTAACACCGGAATGCCCATTACTTTGCCCTGCACCGTAATTTTATCCCCATCCTTCACTTCGCTGAGCGAACGCAGGCGATAATCCTCGTAACGGAACGGATAGTATTCAAGCAGGTCTTTTACAGTAGAGATGCCAAAGGCGTGAAGCTCTCCCTCTTTGAGAGCACTCACGCCGCTAATTTGTTTAACCGATATTTCTTCCCATTTCATGTCTAATCCCTCATTCCGGAACAGGCCACATAAAGATGGCAATTACGCCTGGCCCAACATGGCTGCCAATAACGGCTCCAATATTGGTATATATCACTTCATTCAGTGTAAAATGCTCGCGTAATTGCTCTGCACAAGCGATCGCTGATCCGGGGTCTGCGGTATGACCTACCGCCAGATTGACACGTTGACCCGCCAGATCCTGCTGAAACAGCTCGATAATGCGTGCCATGGCTTTTTTGTGACCTCTGACTTTCTCCACTGCGTAAATAACGCCTTCCTCATCAATGGACAGGATCGGTTTAATATTCAGCAGTGTTCCCAAAATGGCCGCAGCCTTGCCAATCCGACCGCCTTTCTGCAAATACTCCAATGTATCTACGAGAAAGAACAGCTTGCGGCTCTGCTGCATGGCAGCTACAGCCGCAGCGATTTCCGCAGCGGATTTGCCTTGTTCGGCAAGCTCGGCAGCCTGTACAACCAATAAACCATATCCATAGGACGCAGACTTTGAATCCAGTACCGTTATATCGCCCTCACGTTCCAGCAATGATTTGCCGAGCAGTGCCGATTGATAGGTCCCGCTCATGCCGGAAGACAAATGAATCGATACAATCGGTCGCTCGGGGTCCTCATCCAACAGCGAATTATAGATACTCATAAAATCGGTGGGAGAAGGCTGTGAGGTTGTGGGCAGCACAGATGCCTTCTCCAATTTTGCATAGAACTGTTCCGAAGTCAGATCAACGCCGTCCGCGTAAGCTTCTTCCCCGAACAAAACACGCAGCGGAACAATATGAATCCCGTATTTACGGATCAATTCTTCCGGTATATCTGCCGTGCTATCGGTTACGATCGCAACCTTTTGGCTCATCTGATCCCCTCCTCTTTGCTGAAATGCTATTAGTGTATGCTCAAAAAGTCAATTGAGGGCTTTATGAACAACCTCTATTAGGACTCTACAGAGAACAGATAATAATACACCGGCTGTCCTCCAAGATGCACCTCAACCTCAGCATCAGGGTATTGTTCTTCAAGCCATGCTACAAGCGCAGCAGTAATTTCTGGGGTAGCCTCATCCCCTTCAAGGATGGTCACCACTTCATCTCCGCTTTCCATCATCTGTTGCAGCAGGCCTTCACATGCGTGCAGCATGCTTTCGTCCGTTGCTACAATTTTGGAGTTGTGGATACCGATGTAGTGTCCCGCTTTGATATCAAGCTCATCATATTGCGTATCTCTGACCGCATGAGTCACTTGACCGGACTGTACCCGGCTAATCGCTTCAAGCATATGGTCACGGTTGGTTTCCGCAGACTCATCCTCCTGGAAAGCAAAAGCCGCTGCCATGCCCTGAGGAATCGTTTTGCTCGGAATCACCGTAATTCGGCGCTCATCTTCAAGCAATTCCCGAGCCTGCTGCGCAGCAAGTACAATATTGGAGTTGTTCGGCAAAATAAATACCTGTTCTGCTGCGATTGAACGCACCGCTTTCACAAAATCTTCAGTGCTTGGATTCATCGTCTGTCCACCAGACAGAACCACATCCACGCCTAGACTTTGAAAAATCTCCGCAATCCCCTCGCCGGAAGATACGGCGATAAAACCATATGGGGCCATCTCATCTGCGGGTGGCTCGGCTTGTTCCAGACTGCGCGTCGCTTCAGGCGGGATCTCTGCGAACAGTTCAGGCGAAGGCGCAATGTCCATGCCTGCTGTCAGCAGATCACGATGCTGCTCCCGCATGTTGAGAATGTGAATCTGTGTGATTTCTCCATAACGAAGAGCCAGATTTAATACATCCCCAGGTGTCTTGGAATGCACATGCACCTTGATCACTTCATCATCAGCAATAATAATGATGGAATCCCCATTAACTGACAACGCTTTCCGGAATGCTTCGTCATCGAATGCAACCCCTGCGTTCTCTCCCAGCTCCCGGTTAATGAAGAATTCCATGTCATACAGGAACTCAATATCTTCCGTTTCCAGTCTCGCCTGGGCAGACATGGGCATCTCTGGCACAATGACCTGCTGTGCAGGCTTCGCAGAAACCACCTCTGCCGGTGCAGCTGGTTTCAAAGCAGATGCGGCTGCGGATGGTTGTACATCTTTTTGCAAAGATGCCCGACTCACTCCGTCACTCTGTAGCAGAACCTCCATAAAGCCCTCGTAAATATATACAAGCCCCTGGCCCCCTGAATCCACAACGCCGACCTGTTTCAATACAGGCAGCAAGTCCGGAGTCGTTGCCAGTGCTTCTTTTGCTTTTAACAAAACTTCATTCATTAATTCAGTAATATCATTCGTCCGTCTTGCGTAGTAGCTGGCATGTTTCGCCGCTTCCTTGGCTACGGTAAGAATGGTCCCTTCAACGGGTTTCACTACAGCTTTGTAAGCCGCGTCCACACCGTTCTGCAGGGCTGCAGCGAACTGGAGTGTATTCAGTTCCTCGTAAGGAGCAGCTGAACGACTGAATCCACGGAACAATTGTGACAAAATCACTCCGGAGTTCCCCCGCGCGCCCATTAGCAGGCCTTTCGATAATATACCGGCAGCTTCTCCGATGGAGGCAGAACTTCTGCGTTTAATCTCTGCCACCCCTGCACTCATTGTCAAATTCATGTTCGTTCCCGTATCGCCATCCGGCACAGGGAAAACATTCAGGGAATTGACGTGCTCTGCATGCTGTCCAAGTTGTTCCGCTCCGGCAAGTACCATTGCGGTGAAATCTGTTCCATTTAAAGAACGTATACTCAAGTGAGAATTCCCCTTCCTAGCTTGATACACGAACATCTTGCACCAAGATGTGTTCTGGTCTGTTCATGCGCTAACGCTTATCGCGTTAATCTTCGTCCATACCTTGTCCGGCACAGGCATACAATACAGAATGTCAGCCGGATTAACGGTCTGGGCGGCCGGGCTACAGATATCCTGCAATCGCTGTTACCCCTAATTCGGGGCATACGGATATGCACCGGTATCAAGAGCCGGCATGAATGCCGCATGGAGACTGGTGCCAATGATGGAATGCCGCAGTTCACAGCGTTGCCAAAAAAAAGCAGACCACCGACCTCTTAGGCCGATTTTTCTCCGGCTTCCCGGCGGCAACAGCCTGTTCACCGCTGTATTATGGACTATTCAACATTGTACTATATTAGACAGGAGAAATAAATAAAGTTTTTGGATCAGTTGACGAAGCTTTTTTCAATATGATATTATATTCAAGTATTGTTTTATGCAGGTTTAGTAATGGAAATGATCCGGCCATGCCGGCTTGAACAACGCCATTAGCTACTGGAACCTGACCATTGCGGTCAGGAAGAACAATTTAGCCCATATGAATGACATTCATGTCTTCTGAGGGCAACTGGTTATTTTAGGATAGGAGGTGTAATCTATGTCTCGCAAATGTTATGTGACAGGTAAGAAACCGGGCACCGGTAACCACGTATCCCACGCTAACAACCGTAACCGTCGTTCTTGGGGCGTAAACGTTCAGAAGGTCCGCATTCTCGTGAACGGTAAACCAAAACGTGTATACGTAAGCACCCGTGCACTGAAAGCCGGTAAAGTGACTCGCGTATAATCACGCACAGCTACTATAAATCGGGTAAGCAAAAAGCACCTTGTTCCTTGCAGGTGCTTTTTTGGTATTCAGAATTAAAACATGAATACACATTAGCAAGTGAATGGCCGCCGCATGGCGCTTCGCAGGTCCGAATTCCAGATGTTCCTGAAGCCAAAGCGGCGGTATTCGCCAATGGACTTTGTCAATCATTTCAGTTCTTTTGAAACGTATTAAGAATCGCCTTTACAAACCCTCCCAAAAACTTCGGCAGTTTGAATGTGTAAAATTTCATACTTCACCCTCCCCATCATGCTCATGCATCCGCCGTATCCTATGCTCCAGGCCTTCTTTACCTTAAACACGACAAAAAAGGCTACATGAGAAACCTGCTCATGTAACCATATTTATGCGGAACGCCCTGTCCCTATTCCACAATGACGAGCCTGGTTA
The DNA here is from genome assembly GCF_001514495.1 of Paenibacillus pabuli NBRC 13638. Taxonomy (GTDB): domain Bacteria; phylum Bacillota; class Bacilli; order Paenibacillales; family Paenibacillaceae; genus Paenibacillus; species Paenibacillus pabuli. The sequence goes on along the minus strand of NZ_BCNM01000011.1, from coordinate 60,231 downwards.
TCAGGTCATTTAGGTTTGGGTCGGGATATATTGATAGGCAGCGATCATAAACACACTCAGTAAGTAATACAGTATGCTGAATATCACAAAAGTAACCCGAAGCCCCGTACGCTCAAATTTGCGGAAGTACATAATGACAACACCAACCCCAATTAATGACGTAATCGCATTATAAGGGGATTGAATAACCGCAAACATAGCAAGCACCAGCCCTGTAACGAGACTCGCAGCCATTGTCCACAGCGTCTCCTTGAGGTTCATGCTCAGCCTCCGTAGCTGCTGCGAATTTCGGCAATTGCGGCAGCACGGTCTTCACGACCAAATACAGCACTTCCCGCAACGAGGACATCTGCTCCAGCTTCCACTACCAGTGGTGCTGTGTCGGCAGCAATCCCGCCATCTACTTCAATGTGCACGTCATGACGTCCTTTTTCGTTCAGCCAGCTGCGAATTTGCTTAATTTTGTTCATGGTATTCGAGATGAAAGCTTGTCCGCCAAAACCGGGATTTACGGTCATGACCAGCACCATATCCACATCGTCCAGCACTTCCTGAATAGCACTCGCCGGTGTCCCCGGATTAAGCGCAACTCCCGCCTTAACTCCCTGTTCCTTGATCAGATGAATAACCCGGTGCAAATGCACACAAGCCTCGGCATGAACCGTAATAACCGCAGCGCCAGCTTTCGCAAATTCCTCTACATAACGCTCCGGATTCTCAATCATCAAATGCACATCAAGCGGCAGGCTTGTATGTGGGGCGATCGCTTTAACAATCGCAGGACCAAGCGTAATATTAGGGACGAAATGTCCGTCCATGACATCCACATGAATCCAGTCTCCGCCAGCCGCTTGGGCTTCCGCCACTTCCGCGCCAAGACGGGCAAAATCTGCAGATAAAATAGATGGGGCAATTTTAATCATGTTAGTACCTCCGCTTCTTGTCTTTCATTTCGGTAAGAAATTGTTCGTAATGCTGATAACGGCTTTCGGAGATCATTCCCTCCGCCTTGGCCGCAAGCACCCGGCAACCTGGTTCGTGTGTATGGGTACAACCTCTGAACTTGCATTGATCTGCATACTGAGCGAACTCCCGGAAACAGGTCGATAGCTCCTCCACACCAATCTCCAGAAAGTCCAGTTGGCTGAATCCCGGCGTATCGGCAACAAAGCCACCATTATCCAGTGGGATAAGCTCTACGTGCCTGGTGGTGTGTTTCCCTCGGCCTAAGCGCATACTGATTGCACTGGTCTCCAGCGTCAGACCTGGCATCAAGGCGTTCAGCATGGAAGATTTGCCTACACCGGATTGCCCTGAGAATACGCTAATTTTCCCAGCAAGACGTTCTTTGAGCTGCCCATTGCCTTCTCCGGTTCGTGAACTGGTGGAGATGACTTCATATCCGATCTGCTCATACAATGCCTTTACTTCAGCCACTGTATCACGGGCATCCGTTTCCGGATTAGCCAGGTCCTGCTTTGTAAGCACGATCAGTGCATCCAAGCCGGCCTGTTCGATATGTACCAGGAATTTGTCCAGCAGATTGAGGTTCATGTCCGGTTCCTTAACAGAAAATAGCAGAACAGCCAGACTTACATTGGCAACAGGCGGACGAATTAACTCCGTCTCACGTTTACGGATCTCATCTACTGTTCCTTCCCCGTTTTCTGTCAGCATATAGCTGACGCGGTCACCCACCAGTGGTGAGGTGCCTCGCTTCCTGAAAATGCCTCTCGCCCGACATTGAACGGCGGAGCCTTCAACCGAAGGCACCCCGCTGTCTTCCAGTGGCATGACATAATAGTAACCGCTTAGCGCTTTAACGATGATACCTTCTGGCATAGCTCCGTCGCCCTCCTTTAATTTACAGTACATGTGCCCTGAACGTCAGCAATAAGCCGTCCTTACGGACGGCTTGATGCGTTAACGACTTCCTTTTTCTTATTATCTTTGTCTTTGCCTTTGGAGGGCCCCTGATCCTTATTCATCGCAGAAGTATCTCCCTCTTCGTTGCCCTCTTCACCATCCACAGGCGTATCAGGCTCCCCTTCCTGGCCAGGATCAACGGTTTCTTCGTCAACATTGCCTGGGTCGGTTTCGTCAGGCGGTGGCTGCTGAGCACCCTTCTCAGGCTCGATGGTAGGCACCACAACCGTTCCGTTTTTGGCCTCGCTATAGGAAACCAGATACGTATCCAGGAATTGACCATCCCGATAGACCGAAACCACACCATCCACATTTGGAGCCAAAATAAGCGGAATGGTCAGCAATTGGGCAGACTTGATGGTCCGGGTTCCCCATTCTTGATTCTTCCCACGAGCATCCTCGAACGTAATTCGAATTTTGCTGCTCTTTCCTTCTTCTTTTGGCGAAACGTTGATATTATAGGCGTAGTTCAATGCCTCTGGCGGATATCCAGTACTGATGAAAATGGTGATTTTGTCACCCGGACTCACCTCTGTACCGGCTTCCACAGGCCATTGCTGCGTAACTTTACCTTTATCTATAGTGTAGCTCGGCTCCTCCTGAACTTGAGCAAGGACAAGCCCGGCCGATTGAAGTTTCTTCTCCGCTTCACTTCGCGTCAGATTTTTCAGTTCAGGCATTTTTACCGTTTCAGAGCCCTTACTTACAGTCAAAGTAATCTGAACCTCTGCCGGATCATATTCTTCATTCACCCCAGGCGTCTGGGAAAGAACGGTACCCGATGACTTATCATTCGAGTATTCTTCCTTACGCTGGATCTGATCTTCTTTGACACCGAGCGCAATAAGCTTTTTGACTGCCTCTTCATAAGAGATATCCTTAAGATCCTCCATCTTCAGAGGTTCTTTTTCAGCCCCCACACTCAGCTGGACTTCAGAACCTTCTTTGACGATATCCCCTTCATTTCGGGTCTGGTCAAATACAACCCCTGGGTCCACGCCTTCCTTGTATTCCCGGATGACCTCGTTACTGACCACAAGCCCTTGATCCTGCAGCATCTGACGAGCCTTTTCCTCGGTTTGGCCAATTACATTGGGCACCGTAACATCAGGCACAACAAGCATGCCTTTCACGTACCATACGACCCCAACCATGGCGATAAGAATGAGCACCGTCAACGAGATCAGCAGCGCCGGTTTCTTCCAACTCTTTGTTTTGGACTTGCTCCTATTGTGGTCATCGTCAGACTCCATTACAGGTGCAGCACCTGTCGAAGTAACGCCACGCGGCTCTGGCTTAATTGCTGGCATGACACGGGTTTGATCGATATCATCCTCATCGGGAAAATCAATCTTCGTTTCATTCCGTCGTTCCGGCATCAGGCAGGTTTCGAGATCTGTTTGCATTTCTCTGGCCGACTGGTAGCGCTCCTGCGGATTTTTGCGCATGGATTTCAGAATAACGTTCTCCACGCTCTGCGGAATCAAAGGATTGAATTTGCGTGGTTCATCAAACTCTTCCTGTAAATGTTTCAGCGCAACACTGATTGGACTCTCTCCCAGGAACGGAAGCTGCCCAGTCAGCATTTGATAAAGTACAATACCTAGAGAATATAAGTCCGACTTCTCGCCAGTCACAATGCCTTTGGCATGCTCCGGTGAGAAATAATGTACGGAACCGACTACCGAGCCGGTCTGTGTAATGGTTGTGGACGTAACCGCACGGGCAATCCCGAAGTCTGTTACTTTCACACGGCCATTACGCCCAATCAATATATTATGCGGTTTGATATCCCGATGAATGATCTGATTATGATGTGCATGATCAAGGGCATCCGCAATCTGGGAAGCGATTCGAACCGCTTCGTCCACTTGCAGAGGCGCCCGTTCTTTAATTATTTCATTCAGGTTTTTGCCTTCAACGTACTCCATGACAATATAGTGCACGTCATCTTCCTGCCCCACATCGTAAATACTGACTACATTAGGATGGGAAAGTGATGCTGCGGATTGTGCTTCCCTGCGGAAACGACGAATAAACTCTTCATCATGCACAAATTGCTGCCTTAACACTTTGATGGCTACGTTCCGATTGAGTAAAAGATCCTGGGCCTTATACACGAGAGCCATGCCGCCACCGCCGACACGCTCGATTACTTCATAGCGTCCGCCTAGCTGGTGCCCAATCATGACTCACACCCCGTTTCCGATTCCACGGAACCTTCCTTCTGCAATTCAAACAATGCAACCGTAATATTGTCATCTCCACCAGCAAGCAGAGCCAGTTGAAGCAAACGGTCTGCCCGATCTTCCAATGCCAGATCCAAATTACCTGCGACTTGAATCAGTTGCTCATTGCTGACCAGGTTACTTAAACCATCACTGCACAGGAGAAGAACCTCGCCCTCCTCCAATTTGACCGTATCCAGATCAACCTTCACTTCGGCATCTGTGCCAAGTGCTCGTGTCAGCACGTTGCGACGCGGATGATGAGAGACGTCTTCTTTGCTGATCTGACCATTTTTGAACAATTCATTCACCAGAGTATGGTCTTCAGTCAACTGGACCAGATGTTTGTTTGCTATTTTGTATGCCCTGCTGTCACCGATATGACCGATAACGCCCTCTGTATCATTCAATAAAGCTGCAACCACAGTGGTACCCATGTTATGGTAATTGTCATTCGTGGATGCGGTACGGAAGATGACTTCGTTGGCATGCAAAATAGCATCGCTCAATGCGGCTGACAAAGACGCATGTGACAGACCAGGTTCAAGCGTCCCCAGATCCTGCACCAACGTCTCTACCGCCAGACGGCTCGCCGTATCTCCTGCAAGATGTCCGCCCATACCATCGGCAACAATACCCAGTATATAACCTGTTTCAAGATTTCGAATCCAGGCTGAATCTTCATTCACCGAACGCACTCGTCCGATATGGCTCACATGAACTGTTTTGATCAAAACGTTCTCACCTCAACTCCATATGCTTTGCACGAAGCTGGCCGCAAGCGGCAGCAATATCATGTCCCTGTTCACGACGAATGGTTACATTCACACCCTGCTCCGAAAGAATTTTCTGGAAATTGAAAATATCACTTCTGGATGTTCTTACGTATTTCCGCTCAGGTACATGGTTGACCGGAATCAGGTTGACGTGGCACAACATATTCTTTAACACGCCTGCCAGTTCTGCTGCATGCTCCGGCTGATCATTCACGCCACCAATAAGTGCGTATTCAAACGTAATTCTTCTTCCGGTTTTGGCCAGATAATAACGCAGTGACTCCATAACATCATCGAAAGGAAAACGACGGTTTACCGGCATCAGTTTGGAACGCAATGCATCGTTAGGCGCATGGATGGAGATCGCGAGGTTAATCTGCGTGTCTTCATCAGCAAACTTGTAGATGTTCGGTACGATTCCGCTTGTGGATACCGTGATATGACGCTGACCGATATTCAGTCCTTTTTCATGAATCATGATACGCAAGAACGTCATCGTGGCTTCATAGTTTTCAAAAGGTTCACCCGAACCCATGATTACGATGCTGCTGACACGTTCGCCGCGCTCATCCAGAATTTTTTGGGCTTGCACAACCTGAGCGACAATTTCGCCAGCTGTAAGGTTACGCTTGAGTCCGCCCAGCGTGGACGCGCAGAACGTACAACCGATTCGGCAGCCAACCTGTGTCGTTACACAGATGCTGTTACCATAATTGTGCTTCATAATCACTGTTTCGATTGCATGATCATCATGCAGACCAAACAGGAATTTCACCGTTCCATCCTTGGACTCAAACTTCGTAATTTCGGTAAGTGTAACGAATTCAAACTGTTCAGTCAGCTTTTCACGCAGTGCTTTGGACAGATTCGTCATTTCACTGAAATCATTTACACGTTTCACATAAATCCAGTCAAAAATCTGACCACCGCGAAAAGCCGGCTCCCCGTTATCGATAGCCCACTGTTGCAGCTCTTCCAGGGAATAATCATATATAAAAGGTTTCATTTTGTTGTCAACACCTATTCCTTCTTTTCTTTTCATTCTTCCTATTCTATCACAAAGACCACTTTACATCCATGTATACCCTTGTTGCCTGTACTTCATGCATTATAACACCTCAGTGCCTGCATCGCACCCTATCCTTACTTTTACTGCTGTTCAACCTTCTGCCTTATCACAAAGAAATCCGCCGAAGTTCCCCTCGGCGGTCATCCTTCCGTGCTTTATTAAACGGTTAATCGGCTATCCTTGTCAACCTCGCAATGAAAAATCCGTCACTGTGAGCGTACTGTGGCAAGATCTGCACACCACCGTTCACAACCTTCCAAGCGGCTGTGTCCGATCCAGACCAGACCGACTCTTCAGCCGCCTTATATTCCGGGTGCCTGTTCAAAAAGTCAGCGACCATATGCTCGTTCTCCGCAGGCTCAATCGTACATGTACTATATACCAGAATACCACCTGGCTTTAACAGAGGTGCAACCCGATCCAGCAGTTCACGCTGCAAGTTGGAAATATCCTTGATGTCTTCTGCGGATTTGGTCCATTTGACATCAGGCTTGCGGCGAATAACACCTAAACCGGAACACGGTGCATCCAGCAGTATACGATCGAATGATGCCTCTGGATAACGCTCATCCAGATCCAGAGCATCTCCTGTAACAGCATCAATGCAACTGAGTCCCAGACGGTCCGCCTGATCCATAATCAATTGACGTTTATGAGCATGTACATCATTCGCAACAATCCGTCCACGGTCCTGCATTTTCTCTGCCATATGGGCTGTCTTGCCACCAGGTGCTGCACAGCAGTCCAGTACAGTTTGACCTTCTTCAGGCCCCACTGCCTCGGCTACGAGCATGGAACTTTCATCTTGAACGGACAGCAGGCCATCCCGATACCAGGACGTAAGTGCCATGTTGCCCCCACTTCGAACGAGGATGCCGTCCGAACTAAGCCGGGAAGGTTCCACGATCGCACCCGTGCTCTCCATCTCTTCCATCAGTTTCTCACGTGTAGTCATTGTCGTGTTCACACGAACACTAACCGCAGGCGGCTCATTATTCGCACGACAGATCGCTTCTGCTGTCTTTTCGCCATATTGGCTGATCCAGCGTTTGACCAACCACAGCGGGTGAGAATGCTCAAGTGAAATACGTTCAGCCGCAGGAAGATGCTCGGGAATATGCAGTTGATCACGGTTACGGATCATATTCCGCAGAACCCCGTTCACCATACCGGAAATGCCCTGATGACCTAACTTTTTAGCCAAGTTGACGGCTTCACTCACCACCGCGTGTTCCGGAATACGGTCCAGATATATCATCTGGTATACACTGATGCGCAGCAAACTCCGAACCCAGGGTTGAAGTTTGGATACACCTTTGGCTACGTATCGTTCCAGAAAATAATCAAGGGTATTCCGTCTCGAAATCGTACCATAGACCAGTTCTGTAGCCAGTCCCGCATCTGCTGGGCTCAGCTCGGCTTCTTTCAAACGCCGATTCAGCTCAAGGTTGCTGTAAGCCCCCTCTTGCTCAACAGCGCTGAGCACCTTGACTGCGAGTGCACGAGCTGATGTTCTGGGCCGCTCGGAGCGAGATGCGCCATTTGCCGAAGATGAGGAAGCAGATGAATTCCCTGCGCCACCCGATTTTCCCGAGTTCGGACGACGTTGATTCCCTCCACGCCCTGACGTATTTCCTGCGACTTTATGACCATTTCCTGACGGGCGACCCGGCGTATTTCCGCTCATTTCAGCACCGTTCCTGGTTTCAGAGTACCGCCACGGGCAAAGTCAGCAGCTTGCATTACTTTTTTGCCGGCGGGCTGAACCTCAGTAAGCCAGAGAGAACCGTCACCTGTGCGAACTTCAATGCCGTTTTTGCCCAATTGTAACACCGTTCCCGGCTCAGCTTGTCCAACATCCGAAGACGTGAGCACACCCGCCTGCTCCGGATTTGCTGCTGCCCAGACCTTGAAGACCTGCTCATCCCACATCGTAAATGCACCCGAGAACGGCACAAGACCGCGAATCTGATTGAACAATTCACGCGACGTTCGATTCCAGTCCATCTTCTCGTCATCCCGAGTCAGATTGCGTGCATATGAAGCCTCGGCTTCATCCTGTGGGACAGCCGTTGTTTCGCCTGCAACCAGCCGCGGCATTTCTTCCTGAAGCAACTTGGCGCCCGCTTCACTGAGTTTTACAAACATGGAGCCAGATGTTTCTTCATCTGTAATCGGCACTTCCACACGTGAGATCATATCCCCCGTATCCAGACCTTCCGCCATGAACATCAGCGTAACTCCCGTTACCGGTTCACCATTAATAATGGAACGTTGAATCGGGGCTCCACCGCGATATTTGGGCAAAAGTGAACCATGCACGTTAACACAACCACGAACAGGCATATCCAGTACAGCTTTGGGCAAAATCTGCCCAAAGGCTGCGGTTACAATCAGATCCGGCTGCCATTCGGCCAATCGTGCCACAGCTTCCGGAGCACGCAGTTTTACTGGTTGAAATACAGGCAGGCCGTGGCGTTCTGCCGCAGCCTTGACTGGTGTTGGTGTAAGCACCTTTTTGCGACCCTGTGGTTTATCCGGCTGTGTTACTACGCCAACCACGTTATAACCCTCAGCTATAAGCATATCAAGAGAAGGTACTGCAAATTCAGGTGTTCCCATAAAAACAATATTCAAATCAATCACTCCTTAGTTACGACGCGGCCCGGTTTGATCGGCTGCAATTTCGTACACCTTTTCAGCAATATCCGTAAAGAGTACGCCATCCAAATGGTCAATTTCATGCTGGAATGCGCGTGACAACAACCCGCTGCCCGTTATAATCAGTTCCTTGCCTTCACGGTCCAGCCCTTTGACGGTAACCGTCTCAAAACGACGCACATCACCATTAATGCCAGGAATACTCAAGCAGCCTTCGGGTCCAAATTGCTCTCCCTCGCTCGAAATTATCTCCGGATTGATCATCTTGATCAAGCCCTGCTCATCTCCACAATCGATCACAATCAGGCGTTTCAAAATACCAACCTGTGGTGCAGCCAGACCTACGCCTTCTGCGTCATACATCGTATCTGCCATATCATCCAGCAGTTTCTGTACATTGGGTGTAACTTTAGTTACTTCTTTAGCTCTTTTGTGTAGTACCTCATCCGGTTCTTTCACGATAATACGAATCGACATGTTGTAAGCACCTTCCTAATCCTCATCATAATTTCTGCACATCAGGCTCATTTCAAAAGAGTACAGCATTTCTGCTATGTAGCAGGTATCAAAACTGTTTTTTTAAAGAATTGAGCCATCATTCATGTTGTTTTTAATCTATGTTTATACCGCTTGTTTACATCCGCATTTTACTACAAATGCTCACATTAACATTTGCGGGTCTACATCCAGACTAATTTGCAGCTTCTGCGCCTGAACATCGTCGTCCATGCGCCGGGCCGTCGCAAGCGCCAGGCCGATGGCGTCGACATCCCCCCGCCATTTTATCATACATTGGAATCGGTATCTATTCTTGATCCGAGGAATAGGCGATGCTACCGGTCCAAGCACATCAAAGGCTTCATTGCTGAAACGATCAAGACTGCCCAGCCATCCGGCAGCATTAGCCTTTTCCTTCAGTATTCGTGTATAGTTTTCGGCTAACCGTATCAATACCGGAAGCTGCTCATGCGAGAAGGTCACCAAAATCAGGCGACAGTACGGCGGATACTGCAGATTACGCCGATGCAGCAGTTCCTCACGGACAAACGAAACATAGTCATGCTGGCTCGCATGCCCAATCGAATAATGCTCTGGGGTATAGGACTGAACAAAGACCTCACCCGGAAGTTGATGCCGGCCTGCACGGCCCGCTACCTGTGTAAGGAGTTGAAATGTTTTTTCGGCTGCCCGGAAATCTGGCAAATTGAGTGCCGAGTCTGCTGTAATGACACCAACCAGGGTGACATCTGGAAAATCAAGCCCTTTGGCAACCATCTGGGTGCCGAGCAATACGTCCGCCTTTTTCTCACGAAATTGCTTCAGCAGTTTCTCATGTGATCCTTTTTCACTGGTCGTATCCACATCCATCCGAATGACGCGAATACCCGGGAACAGCTTCGCCAACTCTTCCTCTACCCGCTGTGTACCTGTACCGAAATATCGAATATGCTCGCTGCCGCAATCCGGGCACACTTCGGGCGCTGCTTCCGCATATCCGCAATAATGACAACGAAGATTGTTGGAGCGCTGATGATAGGTTAATGAAATATCACACTCGGGACAGCCTGCGACGTATCCACAACTGCGACACATGACAAAGGTGGAATAGCCGCGTCGATTCAGCAGAAGCACAGTCTGTTCCCCGCGTTCCAGCCGTTCTTCCAGCCCTTTGTGCAAGGCACGGCTGAACATCGAGCGATTTCCATCCTTCAGCTCTTCACGCATATCAACAATCCGTACCTCCGGCAGCTTATTGCCCAATGCACGGGTAGGCATTTCCAACAACAGTGGTGCAAAATCATCATTGCTCTGCGAACGGGCAGCATAGTAACTTTCCAATGAAGGTGTTGCTGAACCCAGGACAACGACTGCCTGATGCTGCTGGGCTCTTTTTACCGCTACATCACGGGCATGATATTTCGGGGTTTCTTCCTGTTTATATGATGTCTCATGCTCCTCATCCATAATGATCAGACCCAGACGACTAAATGGAGCAAAGACTGCAGAACGGGCGCCAATGGCAACCTTCACCTGACCTTCCCGAATTTTACGCCACTCATCATAACGCTCTCCACCAGACAGACGACTGTGCATTACGGCAACCTGATCACCAAAACGTCCTTTAAAACGCTCAACCATCTGCGGTGTCAATGCAATCTCGGGTACAAGCACAATGGCCTGCCGATCCTGTTCAATACAGCGCTGAATGGTCTGGAGGTATACTTCCGTCTTGCCGCTGCCTGTTACACCATGAAGCAAAAAGACGCCGTGGCGCCTTTCCTGTAATCGACCATTAATATGGTTATAGACATGCTGCTGCTCGTCGGTCAGTTTCAATGGCTCGGTCGCACGAAACGTACGGCCCTGATAAGGGTCACGAAAGACTTCGACGTCCTCCGTCACAACCAACCCTTTCTCCTCAAGCCCTTTGACTGTAGCCGCTGATACCTGAAGGGTGGACAACAATGCTTTCATTGCCATCGGCAGCAGTTCTTTCATTTCCAGCATAAAAGCCAAAACTTCCTTCTGCCGTTGCGCCTTTGCCGGGAACGAAGCCAATGCCTCTTCCGCAGCTGCCACATCCACAGCCAGATTAATGGACTTCATCGTTTTTTTATTCAGCTTGTCCTTAATCGCCTGGCTCTCCAGTAACACACCGCTTAGCAACAGCTTCTTGATCAGCATCGCATGATTGGGATACTTCCGACTGAGTTGTTGCAGTGGGACCTGTCCGCGACTCTTCACAAAACGAATAATGTCCTGCTGCACTTTCTCTGTCGTCGATTCCTCTCCCCATACAAATAGAACCTCTTCACCGGTCTCCGAACCTGCCGTTTGTCCGTCGAGGGCATCTCCAAGTGAGATATAACGCTCTGCTTTCCCTTTCAGTGCAGTCGGTACCATGACTTGTAAAGACAAAATGCGGTTGCTGGCATAACGTTCACTCATCCATTCGGCCAATTCAACCAAATCTTCAGATAACGGTGGAACGATATCCAACAGTTCCTGAATCGGCTTGAGTTTGAAAGACTCCGTGCCCGTGCGAGGCACCAGATCAACGACGAAACCTTGTACCGTCCGATGACCAAAAGGTACACCTACCCTGCTGCCAATCTCAATCCATTCACGCATGGATTCCGGCACCAGATAGTCAAAAGGCCGATCCGTCTGCTTCACAGGAACATCGACAATGACCTTGGCGATTTCCATACTAATTCCTCCCGGCAATGCGCTCCGCCGCAATCGAAAGCAACCGGCGGGCGACCTCTTCCTTCGCCACCACCTGAAGCTCTTCCACCAACCCTTCACGATCATAAATGTGCACCGCGTTGGTATCTGTTCCAAATCCGGCACCCGCACGGGTGACATCATTGGCTACGATCAGATCACAGTTTTTCCGTTCCAGTTTCTCACGTGCATACATTTCTAATGAATTTGTCTCCGCAGCAAAACCAATCAAAAATTGATGGCTCTTCAGCTTGCCCAGCGTTTCAAGAATATCTATATTTTTAATAAGTTCAAGCGATAATGTATCGCCTTTCTTCTTGATTTTCTCCGTGTACACTTCCTTGGGACGATAATCCGCAACAGCTGCGGCCTTAACCACGATATCTGCATCATCCCACTCACCTGCTACCGCATCATACATATCCTGCGCTGACTGCACCGGGATCACATGTACATCGGCTGGTGGCTGAACCTGGGTATTCCCCATAACTAAGGTTACATCTGCCCCCAGATCACGCGCTGCCGCTGCAATGGCAAAACCCATTTTTCCAGAGGAATCGTTGGTTATATATCTCACCGGATCAATGCGTTCTATGGTACCTCCTGCAGTGACCACAACCTTCTTCCCACTTAACAAAGAATTTTGTTCATGACGTTCCCGTTTCGCTGACTCCTGTTGTTCAAAGAAGCGTTCGACCACATCGACAATGGTCTCCGGCTCTTCCAGACGCCCTTTACCAACATACCCGCAAGCCAGCTGCCCTTCCCCCGGCTCAATCATCATGGTTCCCCGTTCGGTGAGCAGACACATGTTGTGCTGAACGGCCGGATGATCATACATATGTACATTCATCGCCGGAGCGATCATCACGGGAGCCGTCGTTGCAAGCAAGGTCGTTGTGAGCATATCATCGGCCATGCCATGCGCCATTTTGGCAATAACATTGGCTGTTGCCGGAGCAACCAATACCAGATCGGCCATATCCGCCAGATGAATATGAGAGACAACGGAAGGCTCCCGCTCATCAAATGTATCACTATATACCACATTTCGGGTCAAAGTTTGAAGCGTTAATTCGGTAATAAACTGTTTCGCGGAATCCGTCATGATGACATGGACATCCGCCCCTTTTTGCACCAGCCTGCTGCACAATGTCGCCGCCTTGTATGCGGCTATGCCGCCAGTCACCCCAAGTACGATTTTTTTACCGTTCAACATGGTTATTCCCCCGATATATATGACATTATAAGGATGAATAGAGAAAAAAATAACAACCTCGCGGTTGTCAAATAAATCCGGCTTGCGCCGTTATGCAGTTGAAGAGTGCCGCTAGCGGCTTACTCTTCTTCCTCTTCGTCCTGTCCTTTGATGACAACGAGCAGATCACCATAAATTTCTTCGAGTGCAACGCCAACCTGTTTATGGGATCTGGCATTTCTCAAATCCGTTTTCTCACCTTCACGAAGCTGTCTGGCCCGGCGGGAAGCGGCAACAACAAGCGAATACTTGCTGTCAACTTTGTTCATCATTTCATCAATAGAAGGATACAGCATATTTACAAAACACCTCTTTGCATTAGTATAATCGCAATGCACCACCTGACGGATCATGATGAACCGTCTGACCACGTTAACCAGACTGGAGCTGCTCTACCTATATCCTATGACAGCAGCTCCACTGATTATCGCAATCCTTAGCGGAAATGGATTATTTATTGATCTTACAATGTTCGGCGATAATGATGCTTTCTATTCGTTTACACGCCAAATCAATTTCGTCATTAACGACAGCGTAATCGTACTGCTCCAGCAGACTGATCTCATCTACCGCGACGGACATCCGGTGATCAATCGTCGCCTGACTTTCCGTACCACGGCCCTGAATGCGATCTTTAAGCTCGTCCAATGAAGGAGGCAGCAGAAATACAAAGATCCCTTCAGGGAACTTCTCTTTCACTTTCAATGCGCCTTGAACTTCAATCTCAAGAATGATGTCCCGGCCTTCATTAATCGTTTTCTCCACAAAATCACGCGGTGTTCCGTAATAGTTCCCTACATATTCTGCATGTTCCAACAATTGATCTTCAGCAATCATGTTCAGAAATTCTTCATGGCTTCTGAAGAAATAGTTGACGCCATGTTCCTCTCCCAGACGAGGCTGACGAGTCGTTGCCGATACAGAATAAATCAATTCCGGCACCCGTTTGCGCAAAGCGCTGCATACTGTACCCTTCCCGACCCCAGATGGGCCGGACAACACAACCAGTAATCCTTTAGACATATTACACTCCATTTTATTCGTCGTTATCATCATCTTTCGAAGAAAGACGATGGGCGACCGTCTCTGGCTGTACCGCAGACAGAATGACATGATCGCTATCCGTAATAATAACGGCACGAGTACGTCTTCCGTACGTTGCGTCTATCAGCATATGACGATCTCTTGCCTCTTGTATAATTCTCTTGATCGGCGCCGATTCCGGACTCACGATGGATATAATCCGGTTCGCCGATACGATGTTACCGAATCCAATGTTAATGAGTTTGATTGCCATAATCAGGTTCTTCCCCCTATACATGCGACTCTTTTGCCGAAAATGACCGTTCATTCGATATTCGCCGCTTGCTCACGAATCTTCTCCAGTTCCGCCTTCATCTCGACAACACGGTTCACCAGAGCCAAATGGTTGGCTTTTGATCCAATCGTATTAACTTCCCTATTCATCTCCTGAATAAGAAAGTCCAACTTGCGGCCTACTGGCTCATCACTCTTCAGCAGCTCCCTGCTCTGTCCAAAGTGACTCAGTAGACGCGTAAGCTCTTCCTCTATGTCAGAACGATCGGCAAACATAGCAATTTCCATACCTAATTTATGCTCGTCAAAAGGGAAAGAGCCTTCTTCCTGCATTTCCGTAAGCCTTTGTCTTAACTTGTTGCGATGATCGCTCACCACAGTCGGCGCAAGAGCAAGCATCTCGGTATGCAGTGATTCCAGACGACTGACTCGTCGCTCCAGATCACTGGCGAGATGAAGACCCTCGCGAGCGCGCATCTGCTCCAGACTGGACAAAGCCTCTTCCAACCCCTGCTGCAGGACACGCTCCCATTCGTCTTTCTGTTCTTCCGGAATCGAACTTGTCCCATCCGAATGTACCATGACTTCTGGAAGTGCCAGCATATCCATAATACTCGGTCTGCCCTGCAAGCCATAGCGGCTTTCCAATTGCTCTGCGGCCTGAAGATAGGCCCTGACCGCCTGCTCATTCAGAACAGCGGGAAGAGCCTGGTCTTCATCTTTTTCTTTCATCACATAAACATCAATCCGCCCACGTTTTAATCGGCTCTGTACCTTTTTCCTCAATCCGTCTTCATAACACGTCCACTCTCTCGGGAGACGCATCATCACTTCGCAATAACGATGATTAACAGACTTGATTTCCAACTGTACCTTATAGCCTCCAAAATGAAAGGCGGATTGACCGTATCCGGTCATACTGAATGACATCGGCATCACATCCGTTACACTATTGTAATTGATTATTAGGGTTGAAACAAGTAGGACATTGATGCTCTGATTTCTCCCAGACATATTGGGTCAGTTCGGCCGTCATACTATAGAACATGAACGGAGTCATTAAATAGATTCCTTTGAAATATTCCGTAGCTACATCCAGAAGCTCTTTGGCAATCTTCACACCCATGGCCCGGCCTTCTTCGCCTTCAAGACCTGCCATCCGGGAACGCACTTCATCCGACAGCTGAATACCCGGAACCTCATTATGCAGGTACTCTGCGTTTCGACCGCTGGCAAGTGGCATAACTCCCACAAAAATGGGCACATCCAAGTGCTTGGTCGCCTCATGCATGGCTACAATTAATTCAGGATCGTACACCGGTTGCGTCATAATATAGTCGGCTCCGGAAGCAATCTTTTTCTCCAGCCGCTGTACAGCTTTATCCAGATATTTCACATTTGGGTTAAATGCGGCACCAATAACAAATCCGGCCTTCTGCTTGAGCGGTTTACCGGAGAAGGACACACCGTCGTTCAACTGCTTAATCATACGTATAATTTCAAAAGAAGTCAGATCATATACCGAGCTTGATCCAGGCAAGTCGCCAAATCGTGCAGGGTCACCAGTTACAGCCAGTACATGGTTAATGCCTAGCGCGTCAAATCCCATCATGTGTGACTGTGTCCCGATCAGATTCCGGTCACGGCAGGCAATATGTACCAGCGGACGCAATCCTGTGCGATCCTGAACAAGATGACCGAGAGCCATATTGCTCATCCGGGTAACCGCAAGAGAATTGTCAGCCAACGTTAGCGCATCAGCACCAGCTGCTTTCAGTGTCTCGGCCCCTTTCATGAACTTCGCTATATCGAGATCACGCGGCGGGTCAAGTTCGACGATGACCGTATGGCGCTGTTTGACCAGATCCACAATCGTCGGCTGTCCACCTCGTCCGGAACGTTCATCTACATTCTCATGCAGGATAATACGAGGTTTGGACTCGGATGGATCAGGTTCCAGTATAGGAGCAGGTGTATATTCCGCAAGAGCCTGGGCAATGGCCGTGATATGGTCTGGTGTCGTACCACAGCAGCCCCCGATAATACGCGCGCCCAGATCAGCAAATTGCACTGCGGTCTGCCCGAAGTATTCCGGTGACGCCCCATAACGGAACTGACCATCTACATAGTCCGCTGCCCCCGCATTCGGATAGACAGACATGGGAATACCGATACGACCCGACACCGTTTCCATCGCCCGCATAATTCCGTTTGGACCAGAACGACAGTTGAAACCGATGACGTCAGCCCCTTGCTCACGCATGATTCGGAAGGCCTCAGGCATCGTATACCCATCCAGTGTATGCCCAACATCCTCAACAGCGAACTGTCCAATGACCGGCAAATCACTTAGCTTGCGCGCCTGCAAAAGGGCGATATCCATTTCCTCGATATCATAGAAGGTTTCGAGCAGAATGCCGTCCACTCCTTCATCCAGCAGTGCAAAAATCTGTTGCTGATAGAAACGCTTCAATTCACTCGTTGATACGTTCGTCCGCTTTCCTCCACGGATAGAGCCAACTGCGCCGAGAACATAACCATTTGCTCCAGCGACTTCTTTGGCGATTCGGACACCGGCACGATTGACATCCTCGACCTTGGATTCCAGACCGAACTTGGACAGCTTATCGTAATTGGCAGAATACGTATTGGTTTCGTGAATTTCCGTACCCGCATCGCGATAACGACGATGTACATCTGCCACCACTTCTGGTGAAATCAAGTTTAACTCTTCATATGAAATCCCTACCGGGAATCCCATCTGATACAGGAAGGTTCCCATCGCCCCATCCCCAATGAGAACCCGTTCCTGCATTACACTGCGCAAATCCGCCTTCATCCCTTTTCCCCCCGCCTGGCTGATCATTTCATACTAATGTAACACAAAAAACGTCCCGGAACGAAGAAAAACACAGGTTTTCCGAGAAATTAAGTCTCCATAACCATCTGAACAAGCAGGAATGCCTATAACTGCAAAAAAAGAGGCCCTCAGGCCTCTTCATCTAAATCGTCCTCTTACGAAGTGACTCCTTTAAACACAACTTCAGCGGGTCCAGTCATGTATACGTGATTATCAACTTCGTTCCATTCAATATGAAGGTCTCCACCCTTAAGGCTGATCACTGCTGTACGATCCGTGTGTCCGTTCAGAACGGAGGATACCAGTGTTGCACAAGCCCCGGTTCCGCAGGCAAGGGTTGGCCCAGCGCCGCGTTCCCATACACGCATGTCCACATATCCGCGATCGCGAACTGTTGCAAACTCCACATTCATTTTTTTGGGGAACATGGGATGAACCTCCAGAACTGGCCCCCATGTGGTGAGATCAAAATTCACGGCATCATCCACATAGATGACTGCATGGGGGTTACCCATGGATACAGCCGTAAATTTGAACTCCTGTCCGTTCGCTTCAATAGAATGATCCACCACCGGATTGGCATCCACGGTTGTTGGAACTTGGAGCCCGTCCAAGATGGGCTCTCCCATATCCACACGAACGGTTTCCACTTTACCATCACGAATGTTCAGGCTTACGGGTTGTACACCTGCACCGATGGTTTCAATCGTAATCTGTTCCTGGGTCACATGACCATGATCATATACATATTTCGATACACAGCGTATGGCATTTCCACACTGCTCTGCTTCGGAACCGTCCGAATTCATGATGCGCATCTGAAAATCCGCCTTCTCTGAAGGTAGTATATAAACCAGGCCATCCGCGCCGATGCCGAAGAAACGGTTGCACCATTTTACAGCCAATTCTGCCGCATCAGCCGGAAGCTGTTGTTCTCCAAACACAACAATAAAATCGTTGCCGAGTCCATGCATTTTCGTAAATTCCATAACCTTGCCCACTCCTTTTGGCAGTCTGCTGCCAAAGCGTTATAAAAAAAGCTATCCTGCAAAATGCCGAGGGACCTGCCTCGAATCATTTTGAGGATAGCATAACGAAAACGATAAGGAATTGCTATTGATTTTATGCCGAAAACTTTGTACTTTTCGGTACGAAGCGCCCAGGGCCCATGCGGCGACGGTTGCGACGACCTCCCCACACGCTGCCTGCACCCATCAGGAAGGTTGGAATGCCTGCGGCAACGATGGAAATGGCCCATTCACGCATGCCCAGCGGTACGGTTTTGAAGATCGGCTGTAATGGCTCCACATACATGACCACCAGCATCAGCACAATGGATGAAATGACTGCCAGAACCAGATACTTGTTTTGCAGTGGATTCCGGTGAAAAATGGAGCGGGAACTACGGCAGTCGAATACATGGATGAGCTGTGCCAGAACGAGTGTAGCAAACGCTACGGATTGAGCTTTAATGAGCTGACCCGGTTGATCCGGCGCAGCCTGAAGGGTGAGCCAGAACGCTCCAAGTGTGCAAAGTCCGATCAATACACCCCGACTGACGATTTTCCAGCCCAGTCGTCTGGCAAAAATGTTTTCCTTGGCGCCGCGCGGCTTGTGTTCCATCAAATCTTTTTCCGGTTGATCCACACCCAGTGCCATGGCCGGCAATCCATCCGTCACCAGGTTGACCCATAGAATCTGGATTGGCACGAGCGGCAAAGGCAAGCCCATCATCATCGCAAAAAACATGGTTAAAATCTCGCCCACATTCGATGCCAGCAAATAACGGATAAATTTTCGGATGTTCTCATAAATATTACGGCCTTCTTCAATCGCAGCCACAATCGTAGAAAAGTTATCGTCACTCAGGATTAACGCTGATGCTTCCTTCGTCACGTCCGTGCCTGTGATTCCCATCGCAATACCGATGTCTGCCGCTTTGATGGCTGGTGCATCGTTAACACCATCACCGGTCATCGCTACGACATGCCCTTTGCGCTGCAATGATTTTACAATACGCAGTTTGTGCTCAGGCGATACCCGTGAGAACACGTAAATGCCCTCCACCTGTTTATCCAGTTGCTCGTCCGTCATGCCTGCCAATTGCTGGCCGCTAAGAGAAGCCCCACCCCGTTGAAGGATACCCAACTGCTGGGCGATGGCCTCTGCTGTGGTGCCATGGTCACCCGTAATCATAACGGTACGTATGCCTGCTCTGCGACAAGTCGCAATCGCATCCCGTACTTCTCGTCGCGGTGGATCAATCATGCCTGTCAGCCCTACAAAGACGAGCTGGTTCTCCGCAGCATGTTCATTATCCACTTTTTCATCCGGCCTCACATCGCGATAAGCCATTCCAAGAACCCGCAGCGCAGACCCGGCCATACTCTCGTTAGCTGCCATAACCTTCTGGCGCAATGTCCCCGTGAAAGGCACCACATTGCCTTCCCACAAAATGTAGCTGCATTGTCCAATCAGTACATCAGGTGCACCTTTCGTATATATCATACGACCACCCTGATGTTGAACCAGAACAGACATCCGTTTCCGATCCGAATCGAACGGGAATTCCTGCTGACGTGCATATAATTCTTTCAGTCCTGCAGGGGTGAGCCCCATCTTGGAAGCCAGGGTTACAAGTGCTCCTTCCGTAGGGTCACCTTTCAGCTCCCATATCACATTGTCTTCTTTGACCATTTCCTTAGCATGATCATTCTTTGCAGCTTTCTTACTATCCTTTTTCGATTCTTTTCCTTTCTTTTTATTCCGCATCTCATCCGAAACAGTCTCGATAATACTTGCATTGTTACATAATGCGCTAATCTGGAGCAGCCTGCGCAAGGTCTGATCACTCTTTAGTTCGACGTTACGACCGTTCTCCAGCATCTGTCCTTCCGGTGCATAACCGTCTCCAGTTACCTTGATGCTGCGCCCCTCCAGCCAGACATCCGTAACGGTCATCTTGTTCTGGGTCAATGTGCCTGTCTTGTCCGAACAGATGACCGATGCACAACCAAGAGTTTCGACGGATGGAAGCTTGCGTACGATGGCTTTTCGCTTAATCATCCGCTGTACACCAAGGGCCAGCGCAATGGTTACAATGGCCGGCAGACCCTCCGGTATGGCGGCCACCGCTAGGCTGACCCCTGCCAGAAACATACCTACTGCCGGTTGTCCATGCAGAATACCTGCAACAACAACCATGACGGTTAACCCGAGCGCGACAAAAATCAGAATTTTACCCAATTGTTCCAGCCTGTGTTGGAGTGGTGTTTCCTGTTCCTCCGTGTTTTGGATCAGATCAGCGATTTTGCCCATCTCGGTATCCATCCCTGTACGGATCACCACACCTTTGGCAGTGCCACGAGTGACCATCGTCCCCATGAATCCAATATTCTTCTGGTCTCCGAGCGGTACGTCTTCAGCAGCAATGGAATTACAATGTTTGCTTACAGGAACCGATTCACCGGTCAATGCGGATTCCTCAACGTCCAGGCTGTTCGTCTCCAGCCAGCGTACATCGGCTGGTATGCGGTCCCCGCTCTCCACAAAAACAATATCCCCTGGAACCAGCTGCTTGGCTGCCAATTGCACTTCCTGACCAGACCTGAGCACTTTGGCAAGCGGTGCCGACAGCTGCTTCAGTGCACGAAGCGAACGCTCGGCCCTGAATTCCTGTACAAAACCAAGGATGGCATTAAGTACGATGATGGCAACAATCGTTACAGCATCCAGATACTCTCCAAGCAATCCGGATACCAGCGTGGCTCCCATCAATACCAGAACCATAAAATCCTTAAATTGATTCAGCAATAATGTAATTGGAGATATGCGCTTGCCTTCGCTCAGTTCATTCGAACCGACAGCTTTCCTCTTCTCCAGTGCAGCTTCTTCGGTTAACCCTTCCTCCGGACTTACGCCAAGGGTATTACGAAGCTCCTCAACGCTTAGTTGGTGCCACTTGGTATGTTCCATGCTTCAAGATTCCCTCCCAGTCTGTATTTCCTCTGTAAAACCTCACCCTTGAATCACCGGCTATGCTAATCCACAGGCTGTACGCTATGCCGGACAAACTACCTGCTCTATATGTATTCGGACAGGGCCCCGATTAGCACCGAAAGGCGAATCCTTTCCCTGATGGACAGAATAAGCTAAAATAAAGGTCTGCGGTTATATGTGCAGTAGCAATCCGATTTTGCAATGCAAACGACGACGAATCTGCAACGGGTTCTGTTCTTTTTACATATACCGGTTGCCCGTTTCAGTTATAGATAGAGAGGAAGTTGAAAAAAATGGCATTGGACGGTATCGTAACACGAGCCATCGTACATGAACTGCAAGGCTGCATTGGCGGACGCATTAGCAAAATTCATCAGCCTAACGGCCATGATGTAGTTCTGACCCTTCGGGCTCAGCGCGGGAATAGCAAATTGCTTATCTCTGCCAGCCCAACGTATCCGCGTGTACACTTTACGGAGAAAACGTTTGTTAACCCGACGGAAGCTCCCATGTTCTGCATGCTGCTGCGGAAACACTGTGAAGGAGCAATTATTGAGGAGATTCGTCAAATTGGCATGGAGCGGATCATTCATATCGACGTGCGTCAGCGCGACGAGTTGGGTGATGTTTCAGTCAAACGGATTATCATTGAATTGATGGGGCGTCACAGTAATATTGTGTTGGTCGATCCGATGACGGGAACCATCCTGGATGGTATTCACCATGTGACTCCGTCGATCAGTAGCTACCGGGTTATCATGCCGGGATTTTCGTACACAGAACCGCCAGAACAACATAAAAGCAATCCGCTGGAAATAAACAGCACTGAATTCCAAAATAGCTATACTGCTACTGAAGAAGATGCCTCTCGCTGGTTGGTGAATTCATTCAGCGGTCTTAGCCCGCTGATCGCCGGAGAGATTGCCTCCCGAGTGCCAGCCCCTCGAGGAGCTGATCAAGCTGTAAATGAAGATAAGGCTAGCATCGAAGCCGATGCGCTGTGGATTGCTTTTGCGTCCGTGATGGGGCCCGTAAAAGACCACAACTACACCCCTGTGACCGGGCTGAATGCCAAAGGCAAAATGATTTTCTCGGCGGTTCAGCTTCAAAGCATTCAGGACGCAGAGAAAACCTATGACACGATGAGTAAGTGTATGGAGGATTATTACGGAGACAAGGCCGAGCGGGATACGGTCAAGCAAAGAGTGAGCGATCTGCTGCGTTTTCTGCAAAACGAGCGCAGCAAAAACATTAAAAAATTGGACAACCTGAACAAGGATTTGCTGGAAGCCGACGATGCGGATAAATTCAGATTATGGGGTGAGCTGTTATTCGCTTCCCTGCATCAAGTCAGCAAAGGGGACAAAAGTGTGGAGCTGGTAAACTTCTATGATGAAGATCAAGCCAACATTACCATTCAGCTTGACCCATTGCTTACACCATCTGACAACGCGCAGCGTTATTTCAAAAGATACAATAAATACAAGAACAGCCTGGCTGTCATCCATGAGCAGCTTGGAAAAACGAAAGATGAGATCGAGTATCTCGATAATCTGCTCCAGCAGCTGTCCATCGCATCCATGAACGATATCGAGGAAATTCGCGAGGAGCTTGTGCAACAGGGTTATCTGCGCGACCGCAACAAAAAAGGCAAGAAGAAAAAGAAAAACGACCGCCCAACGGTGCATCAGTTTACTTCTTCGGAAGGTATTGATATTCTTGTAGGCAAAAACAACCTTCAAAATGAGTACGTAACCAATCGTCTGGCTTCGTCCAATGACACCTGGTTGCATACCAAAGACATCCCGGGTTCACATGTCGTCATTCGCAGCACTGACTTTGGCGAAGCAACCCTGGAAGAAGCTGCACAATTGGCGGCATACTTCAGCCAGGCCAAAGAATCCAGCAGTGTGCCTGTGGATTACACCTTTATCCGACATGTACGCAAGCCAAGTGGCTCCAAACCAGGCTTCGTCATTTATGACCACCAGAAGACCCTGTTTGTGACGCCGAACGAAGAATTGGTTAAGAGCTTGCCAGCCACGATCAAAAATGGATAAGGAATGAATAACCTCATTCTTTTAGGCAGCTTAAAATCCCCAAAACAGCCTCTGTTTGGGGGATTTTTTGTTTTTAAGCGTGTCATCACACTACGATCTGAATATGGCTACATTAATGCAAGAGTATGTCGTCAGATTTTAAATCAAATGGATTAAAAAAGACATAGAAAGATATTTCAACTTAAGACTTTCCGGCTGCAGCCCGGAGTTTATCGAGCACATCCATGGTTACGGTTTTGCTGCCCAGATCCCCGTGGAAAACAACTCCTTGCCTTACTCCGTGGTAATCCGATCCGCCTGTTTGAATTAATCCAAATTCCCGTGCCAGTTCCGCATATCTGTGCTCTTCTTCGGGCCCATGATCGGAATGAACCACTTCAATGCCGTCAGGGTTGGAGTCCACAATAATATGACGAACCAATTCATCGTCCCCGTATAAACCAGGATGGGCGATAACAGCAGCACCACCCGCATCTTTAATCCACTGGCATGCATCTTCCGGTGCAACTCGGGGAACCGACACAAAGCCCGGTTGGCCTTCAGCCAGATAACGATTGAACGCATCCCTCATATCCGTTGCATATCCTTTTCGTACCAACACATCGGCCATATGAGGTCTACCGATGCTTTCATCCGGCTCCAGCGGTCGGCCAAGGCCCTCAATGACCTCCTGCCAGCTGATGTCCAGTCCAAGCTCCTGCAGCTTGGCAATGATCCGATGATTGCGTTCTTCCCTCGCTTCCCGAAGCCCGTGCAGCCGCTCCAGAAATTTCTCATCTTCTGTATTCACATAATACCCCAGCACATGAATATCCTTGCCACCAGCCCGGGTACTAATCTCTACTCCGGCCACAACGTCTATACCATACTCGCGGCCAGCCTGCTGTGCCTCGGCTACACCCGCTACTGTATCGTGATCTGTCAGCGCAACTGCAGACAAGCCCCTTTGTTTGGCAAGCTTAACGTTCTCGGCAGGTGGCTGCATTCCATCTGAAGCCTGGCTATGGGTATGAAGGTCACAACGTCCTTGATAATGACTCATAAATAACAGCTCCCTTTAATCAGCTCATTACAGGTCAAACGATTGCAATTGATTGCATTCCACCAATCTCGGATCTATCATGCACTTGTCCAGCAACCGCATTTATTTCCTCTTCTCCATCGACCCTTCTAACGCTGCCTGCTCCTGTTGACGCAAATAATTCAAAAAGGCTACTGCCGACAAGGGAAGCAAGGAAGATTTCAGATGTATGGCATAGAACTGCCGTTTGAACTCAAGTCCACGAATATCCACGATATGCACCAGTCCAAGGGCAAGTTCATGTTGGACAGATGAGGGAGATAACATTGTAATTCCCACTCCCGCTTCCACGGCAGATTTCACAGCCCCCGTACTTCCAAGCTCCATCACCACATTCATGTCCTGGGGATCAATATTTCTCTTCTGCAGCTGGTCTTCCATGACCTGACGGGTACCCGAACCTTTTTCCCGCAGCACAAATGCATAGTTCAGTACCTCTTCGAGCTCCACTTCCCCACGATCTGCCAGAGCATGTCCAGCCGGAACCACCAGCTTCAGTTCATCCTGCATGACCGGCTCTACAATCATGTCCGGGTGGTGAACCGGCGCTTCGATCAAACCAAAGTTAAGCTGATGTTTCAAAATATCATCCATAATTTGCGTTGTGTTCATTACTTTCATAACGATGGAGATATCCGGGTATTGACGGGCAAATGGCCCCAGCATCCGTGGCAATACATATTCACCGATCGTCAAACTTGCCCCGAGCTGCAATCGTCCTTGCAGCATTTGTGTGAACGCAGACATCGCCTCATCGGTCTGTCTAACGAGTTCCACACTTCGTTTTGCATGAGGTAATAATGTTTGTCCAGCCTCGGACAATTCTATTTTTTTGGTCGAACGGAGCAGCAGCTTAGTGCCAAAGTAATCCTCAAGGGATTGAATCTGCATCGTCACCGCAGGTTGTGTCATATGTAGTGCTTGCGCAGCAGCTGAAAAACTCCCCTTCTCCGCAACGGTATAAAAAATATGCAATTGATGAAAATTCATATCTTCGCCCCTCTTCTGTACGCTTTCCCCATTGTAGCCGATTTCTATAATTACAACAAAAAAAGCATGCAGCTTGTCTGCATGCGATGTAGCCTGAATCTATAAATATTTCAGAAAATATGGATAATTCCGAACCTACTTATGCTTGCGACTGTTCTTAACAAGAGTCATTCGTCTTGAATGCCTCAGCCATGAATAATACGATTTCAGATCACGTAATTCAATGGTCTCGGACATTTTCCCCAGAAACGTAACTACAATCATCTTATGAAGCGGATTGCCAGCAATATCATATTCCCCTTCAAGTTCGGAAAATTCAGCAACCACGACCAGATCTTCGTCAATTAGGTAGACATCCTGCTCATTACGGTAGTATGGTGTAATACGGTCCTGCTTCAGACACTCCCATAACCATGCCGCAATATGGTCATCATCATTACGTGTCGGCTCAATACGGTCTGCGTACCGCACTTTAGCATGATGGGTAATGACGATGTCGGCCACTTTCTTGTCTCCAAGAGCCACAAAAAAAGGCTCGTAGGTGCTCCAACGTTGCATCACCTTATCACGCATGGGAATCACTCTCCACCAGATAGGACTTTCTATCTATTTCTTTACCCAATATATTACAACATAAGTCCCGCAACCTCAAGTCGTAAGTTCAGATTTTTCACAAAAGCCGTTTTACGCCTATTTCAATAAAAGAGCGGCCCCGTAGGGCCCCTCTGTGTTCATCATTTCGAATTGAACAGTGGCAACAAGTTCACTGTCCCAACATGACGATTCGTTATATT
Organism: Paenibacillus pabuli NBRC 13638; assembly: GCF_001514495.1. Classification (GTDB taxonomy): domain Bacteria; phylum Bacillota; class Bacilli; order Paenibacillales; family Paenibacillaceae; genus Paenibacillus; species Paenibacillus pabuli. The sequence continues at coordinate 33,984 of NZ_BCNM01000011.1, read as the reverse complement.
CCGTAAAAACTCGTTTTGTCCATCGTTTTGCTGGCATACTCTGTTTTAATTTCATTCCGGTAGGAACGTTCGACCTTGCGCACATAGGAAAGCCTGTTTACATTTTTCATTGTATCTTCAGCTCGATCTGCATTAACATACATGACCACATAATGCATACGGCGGGAGATATAATGAACGGTGCCATACTTTTCGAGATTACGAGCCGCTTTCAAATCACTGACCCAAATAATAAATCCTGTCCTTTCCGCAAACATCATCGCTTCCCCGCCCCTTTCTATAATGGAGACCGGAGCCTCAAAAGGGTCCGGTCTATCATGAGTCTATTGAATTATCATTATTCCCTAGCTGCAACCGCATTTGCCGCCGCTTCCACAGCCGCCTTTCGGATTTGGATCATTACTTGGTACCTTAATCGTTGTTGAAACTGCGAAAGCAATCGTCTCTGACATCTGGAACAACATCTCATCCAGCGATTTCTCCGCTTGTTTGAAACGCGCTACCGCCTCAAATCCTTCCAACTCCAGCTCCAACGCCTTAACCTGATCTTTCGCCGCGTGATAGTCCGGGTGAAAATGACCAAAACGCTGGGTTTCTTCAAATAATTCCTTCTTGGCGTTCAGCTTGCGTATACCCGCCTGAATTTCAGGGTTCGTCTCCACTTGCTGCTTCCAATATAAATAATCCGATACTTCGGCAGATTGGTTAATCATGTCGCCCAGTTCATATGCGCCCGTTAACACTTGGGCCATATCGACCGTGTTCATTTCCGCTACGCTCATGAAATTCATCCTATCTATATATAAAGTTCTACGTAAAGTAGACTATTTCATAATAGCATATCCCCGAATAGTTAAGAAGAGTTTTTCCTGCAAATAGAAATCCGGGGAACAGGGAATCGGCAATATAGAGCAGATTCATGTTTTCGGTTGTTCAGGGATGATCAGACGTATCTCGCTCCATTCGGAGGGGGTAAATGTACGCCGTACGGGATGTACACCAATGTCGGATGAATGCCATCCTGTTAGTGTCCAATCTTCATAACCGTGAATCTGATCCGGAATAACATAAACGATATCGTTGTCCAGCTTCAGGCCCAGTTTGGTCTGCCATTCAATCGCTTTTGCTGCAATCTGACGGGCTGTGGACATATGATACCCTCTCCACTGGTTGTGCCATACCTCCGGAATCTCTCCATACCCGGGAAAAAGACCTGATTGCTCCGTAATCGACTTGTCCTGATCATAAAGATGCAGATTAGAGCCTGTTTCAATGAGTCCCTCACGACCACGCACATAAAAGAGTTCCTTTCCCTGCTCAAGTCCTGCAATGGATTCATCAACAGTTTGTACTATTTCCATCCTCTTCCGCTTTTCAGATAACTCTTGTCTAAAATCAAAAATCCATCCATTCATGTTCTTCGCTTCTTCGACCTTGTCCGTTAGACCGGTATTTTGACCAGCGTCTGCTTGCATGGGAGTTACTTCTTTTCCCCATTGCTGTATGGCCAGTTTCACATGCTCAGGCAAACCTGATCCGGCATACCGTCCAAGAAAGCTGACTATAACATCTGTAGTGAAACCGATCTCTGATGCAGCGATGATCCGTTCCTTTGTCACCCGATATATAGACATCCGGTCACGACTTGTAAGCTCTGAAATCATCTCCAGGTTCCAGCGCACCTGCGGAGGAATATCTGGCGGAACAATAATTTCAAAGTCAGGCTGCACAAAAAAGGTTTGGTTTCCTGAATCCATTGTCCCGTCATTACCCGAGTCTAACAAAATGACCGGTTCAATCAACCAGCGATAATGCAATCCTCCTTCGGAAGTCTCACCTACTTCGCCATAGCCAAACGCTGCCATAAGATCAAGCCACCCTCGTACTTTTTCTTTAATATCCATCCCTTCTTTTAACCAATCCCTGTCTGGAGTCCCTGCTGCGATAGCGAACCAAACATTGGAGGCTGGAGCAAGTAACATTAATTGATAGCGAAAGTGCTGAAGTACTGGCTCGGCTGCACCGTATCGGTCCATGCATACGTTATAAATTACCCGATGCATGGAAGGCCACGACAATGACAACCAGTGATTCAGACGATCCATGGATACATATATCCGGTTATGGCTCTTTTCAATTAAACCCAGACTGAGGAGCACATCAACCATAACAGCAACATGAACCGGGTATACATCCATATCAGTGTAGCGAATATCCAATCCAGCAAAATCTTCAAGATCCAGCATCGTGATCCGGCTTAATTGCTTGACTATTTTCTTATGAACAGTCCCTTTGCTAGTGAGAGGAAGTCCCTGGTCCTGGCCTTCTCTAACGATCCAAGCCAATATGTGTAGAAGCTCTGCCGCAATATCGGGTTTTCCCTCTCGGATCACCTGAATTTCATGACAAGACCTGGAGTTATTTATCGCAATCTCATCCGGCGCCACGTCCACCTTTTGTTGCAGGAAGTGTCCAACCCGGTCTGCATAGGCTATCGTCATCAAAGGAAGCAAAGAATGAGGTATGTAATAAAGCCGTTCGCCCCACGTTTTGAGCACGGCTTCAATCCATCCTTTTTGCCGAAGTGTTATAAATGTGGTTATCGCTTCTGCTCTGCTGAGACCTATTGAAGCCCACTCTGCTGTTGACATCATGGCGGAAAAAGGTTGTCCGGCTTGTTTGTGAAAAATCGCACCAAGTACCCTCTGCTCCATACACGAAAGCTCGTTGAACAAACTCATATCCAGAAGGTCCTGTGTATGATTCATGGGCTGACCAATCCTTTCTCTTTTATTTTAGACACGGAAATGAACACGGATAACTCATTGTAACTCATGAACAATCTCGTATTCATATCCTTGTTCAACCAGGAACATCTGACGACGTAATGCAAACTCCTGTTCCTTGCTGTCTTCCGATACAAGCGCATAGAAATAAGCTTTATTTTCACCAGACTTCGGTCTTAGAATTCGACCCAGTCGTTGCGCCTCTTCCTGTCTTGAGCCGAAGCTTCCAGATATTTCGAGTGCAACAGCCGCATCAGGCAAATCTACAGCAAAATTGGCGACCTTGGATACGACAATTGTTTTGATCTCACCCCGTCGAAAGGCCGCAAACCATTTAACTCGCTCCTGCTGAGACATCGTACCAGATATAAGTGGAGCATCAATTTCCCGGGCAATGGTTTCAAGCTGATTCAAATATTGTCCAATGACAAGAGATGGCAACCCCTGATGACGTTCCAGAATCTTTCGGATTACAGCTAATTTGGCAGGGTTTTCGGCCGCAATACGAAATTGATGTTTTACCTCTGCTTCCAAATAACTAGATCTCCATTCAGTTGAAAAAGGAACACGTATCTCCTGGCATTGTACATCAGCAATCCAGCCTTGCTGCTCCAACTCTTTCCATGGCATGTCATATAGCTTCGGACCAATAAGTGAAAATACATCTTGCTCACAACCATCTTCACGCACCAATGTTGCAGTCAATCCCAGCCTTCGTGTAGCCTGAATATCTGCCGTAGCTCGAAATACAGGTGCTGGCAGCAAGTGTACCTCATCATAAATAATGAGCCCCCACTGACGTTCACTGAGCAATTTGATATGGGTAAAATCAGCATCCTTGGACTTTCTGTGCGTAAGAATCTGGTATGTAGCCACAGTCACAGGTCTCACTTGTTTTTTTTGACCGGAATACTCTCCAATCTGTTCACTGGTTATGGTTGTTTTATTCTGTAATTCCTCCATCCATTGCCGCACGGACGTGGTGTTCGAGGTCAAAATAAGGCATTCACATTGCAGACGTTCCAATACGGCCAATCCAATAACCGTCTTGCCTGCTCCGCAGGGCAGCACAAGCAGACCACTTCCTCCCATACCCTCGCTGCCTTCAAAAGCATTCACAGCGTCTCGCTGGTAAGGACGCAGCTCGAATTTTCCTGAATCCGCGCTTGTATCCTCTCGCCAACCAAATGGAAGATTTGTTCCATTTCTGTATCCTGCATAATCCAGCACCGGATAACCCAACCGGGTCAATTCGCGCTTCAGCAATCCGCGCTGCTCCCCTCCCAACACAAGTTCATGGGGATCGATACGTTCCATCCGGAAAGCCGAGATCGTCTTCATGCCACTTAACTCATCCAGCAATCGCTCATCATCACTGACAAGACGCATTTTGCCCAACCCAGCCTCAGGCTGCAATTTTAACTTTCCATACTGATCTACAATTCTTCGGATATCCTGGATCAGGGCGGCAGGAACATTCCAACGGGACACTGATTCCAGACTCGCAATCACTTGATCAGCACTCCATCCGAGGGCAGCGGCATTCCATAATGACAAGGCCGTGATTCGGTAGGTATGAAAAGCTGCTGGTGTCTTTACCAGTTCAGCATACATCCCCAGTTGAGCTCTAGCCTCATCAAATCCGGGATGGCCCACTTCAAGCAATACTGTAAAATCCCGCTGAACAATACAGGCATCCGTTTTCTCCATTCCGCTTCCTCCCTAATTGAAAAAAATATCTATTCCTCCGAATAAGAGGCATCACAAAAAGTCCAATTCCGGTCCGGTGTCTTCCCGAAAATGAACCTTACACTGCGGCAGCTCCGCCTTAACTTAACTCTAGAAAGACCATATCAAAAAAAAAGCACCCTGCTCATACCTTGGTATGAATAGGATGCCCATCTGCATTCAAATCATTCGGCTGTATACCCCTTAGCCATGGCAATAAATAGTTTTACAGCGTTTTGCATGGCATCTTCATCAAAGTCAAACTTCGGATGATGATGCGGATAAATCGCATTCTTCTCCGGATTCCCTGCTCCGACAAACATAAAACAGCCAGGAATCTGCTGCAGATAATAAGCAAAATCTTCAGCGGGCATCATCATGGGTGACTTCTGTACAGAGTCTGCCCCGAATACGTCCGCTGCTTCCCTGAAGAAACGCGCTGTTTCCTGCTCATCATTGACGACTGGAGGATACCCCATAATATAGTTCAACTGAGTCTCTGCACCGTAGATTGCTCCTGTCTGAGCAACGATCGAATGCACACGTTCTTTCATGACACTGCGCGTCTCTTCGTCGAAGGTTCTCACCGTCCCCGTCAATTTGCATAGTTCAGCGATGACATTCTGCGCAGAACCCGCCTGCATTGTGCCAATGGTCAATACCGCTGGACGCAAGGGATCCACTGAGCGACTGACCACCGTCTGCAACTGCATCACCAGTGCAGAACCGGCCACCAGACTGTCCACTGTGGACTGTGGCATGCCGCCATGTCCGCCTTTTCCTTTGATCTCAATATAGAAGTCATCTGCCGCTGCCATCATCGGTCCTGGTGTACTCGCAGCCACGCCTACAGGAAGCGGGGTCCACAGATGAATGCCATAGATGACGTCCACCCCTTCCAGTCCACCGTCTGCAATAACCTTGAGCGCTCCACCCGGAAGCAATTCTTCAGCAGGTTGGAACAAAAAGCGTATCTCACCCTTGATCTCATGTTTATGGCGACTAAAATACAGTGCCGTTCCCAGCAAAATGGATACATGTCCATCATGGCCGCAGGCGTGCATAGCTCCTGCTTGTTGTGATGCATATTCAACGTCCTTTTCATCCTGGATCGGAAGTGCATCCATATCTGCTCGAAGCATCACGACAGGCCCTGGCTCGTCCCCCCGAAGGGTTCCAATAACTCCATGTCCGCCCACGTGACGCTTCACTTCAACGCCAAAGCTCTCCAGCATACCCGCTACAAAAGAGGATGTCTTCTCCTCATGAAAGGAAACCTCAGGATTCCGATGAAGATGACGACGCCATTCTACCATGTGGATTTGCAAGTCATTCCACCATATATTATTTGTCATGTCTCCCCATCCTTTCGCTCTCTGAACGGGACTTTCATCAAGCCCGAACCTTCCTCTTGAAACCTATTGCTGTATATTGTAGCAGAATTGGAAGAAAACCGATACGAATGACCCCTGCAAAGCTTGCACGGGAAGGGGAAACATACTATCATAAACTAGAGAAAAGAACGAGATTTATACTCTCGGAAGCTTATGAGGAGGATCAGACGCTTATGATTTTTGAGAATACAGGCTTGGATGGCTTGAAGAGCGACTTGGCATACCTGGATGAGAGCGCCGAGAAAGTCGGATTTGTCCGGTGGCAATGGGAATATTACCGTGCTACATATGACTACAAAATTGAAGACGAACAAACCAAATCGGAATACTTTGTACGTATTAATACCCGTGCGATCGATGGCAAACTCGAAAAACCGGATACGGTTCTCGCGGTTGAAGCTGTTTATCTAGGAAAAGCAACCTTCCCGCATGGTCTCGATTATGACTCTACCGTACCACAGCCAGTCGTGAAGCTGGCGGCCCAAAAATTACAGCAGCTTAAAGAACTGCTGGAAGCATAGGCTGGGCCGAATCATGAAACAACAAACGGCCCAAACGAAAACGAAGAGAGGCACGCCGGATTTCCAACTGCTAATCCTCACTTTATTGTTGGTGGGCTTCGGACTGGTGATGGTGTTCAGCTCCAGTTCCAGCATTGCAATTGCAAACAAAAATTTTAACAATGATGCCCTGTTCTTCACGAAAAAACAACTTATGTGGGCGGTTATCGGTTTAGTGGGCATGTTTTTTGCCATGAATATCCGATTTAACAAATACAAAAAACTTTATGCACCCTTTTTCCTCTTCACCACGGTGATGCTACTGGTTGTTTTGGTTTCAGGCGCGATGTTGAACGGTGCACGAAGCTGGATTCGCATCTTTGGATTCAGTGTCCAGCCTGCCGAGTTTGCCAAAATTGCTATTATTCTGTACCTTGCTGCATTGATCACCAAAAAAGGGGAACGCTTCAGGGATCTCAAGACCGGATATATTCCTGTGCTGGTCATTGTCGGGTTCATCGCCGGACTGATTATGCTGCAACCCGACTTTGGTACATGCTTCATACTCGTGGCTACATGCGGCCTTGTCATTTATGCAGGCGGCGCCAGCATGAAACATATTATGGGTTCCATTCTGCTGGTTGTGCTGGGAGGAGCATTGGCGCTGGGAGCAAACGCCCTGTTCTCCTCCGTATCTACTCCAGATACGACAACTGGCCCAGCTACAGAAGCAACACAGAACTACAAAATCGATCGGATTCATGCGTTCCTTGATCCATTATCCGAGAAAACAGGAGGAAGCCTTAACCTTTATCGCTCCCTGGTTGCGATTGGGGATGGGGGCATCACCGGTTCTGGTATCGGGCAAGGTACGATGAAGCTGCATTATTTGCCGAATGCCTATAATGACTTCATTTTCTCCGTGATTGGGGAAGAGCTTGGTTTTCTTGGAAGTGTCCTGTTTCTGCTGGTCTACCTGTACTTCATCTGGCGAGGAATTATCGTATCCCTCCGCTGTCCCGATCCATTCGGGACGCTGGTCGGTATAGGGATTATGGGATTGATTGCAATCCAGGCATTTATCAACATCGGGGGCGTAACGCAAACCATTCCGGTGACAGGGGTTACTCTCCCGTTTATCAGTTATGGCGGTACCTCACTCTTTGTGATGATGGTGGCGATGGGCATCCTGCTTAGCATCTCACGCACTAATAATCTGGACGTCATCAAGGAAGAGAAAACGAAGTCAGTGACAGTTCAGACATCACGTACCTCTCCAGCGCTTCGTTCACGGGATTCGATCCGCCGAATTCGGTAAATGGGAGCAACGTGAAACGAATGGTTTATGAACCAAGTCCAAATGAAAGCAAGCAAAAAGACTTCGCATCCTATTCGGGTGCGAAGTCTTTTTGGTGTTGTTTATCTCGATGAAGAATCGGCAGATGTACCGTTGTTCTTCATTACGGATTGTTAAAGTTTACAGGTCGTCGCCTCTGAAAGATACGCCTTCTACCTTTACATTAACTTCAACAACACGTAATCCGGTCATGGTCTCTACCGCTTCTCGTACATTCTGCTGGAGCATGCGGGAAACTTCATGAATCGGTGTCTCGTACAGGACGATGATGCGCAGATCAATGGCTGCTTCCAGCTGGCCGACCTCGACGCCTACGCCTTTCTGTACGTTTTTACCGCTCAGGCGCTTGGCCCAGCCCTCTGACAATCCTCCAGACATTGCGGCAATTCCGGGCGTCTCCATCGCAGCCATTCCGGCAATTTTCGCCACTACGTCATCGGCAATCCGGATGTTTCCGCCCTCCAGTTGAAGTTGTTCTGCCATGCCACATCCTCCTTCACTTCGTTACTCGTATTTTAAATCCTTTCCACCCCAAAAAGCAAATTAAACTCAAAAAGATGCGTTTACAACCTACTACGATTTGGTTATATTGAAATATGAAAATAATCTCATACGAATTTTTATGATGATGTTCAAACAAAATAATCAGTTAACCGAGGTGTTTGTTGTGAGAAACCGGATTTCATCCATTCTGCTGATTGTCACTTTTGCACTCAGCGCCGTCGCCCACTACATGAAATGGGATTCGATTCTACAGTTCGTGATATCAGCCATTTCGGTTATTTTCGTAGCCGGTTTTTTAGGCAAGGCTACCGAAAATGTGGCCCATTATGCCGGTCAGCGGCTGGGCGGATTTCTGAATGCGACCTTCGGCAATGCTGCCGAGTTGATTATCGCCATTTTTCTGGTTAAAGAAGGACTATTCGACATGGTGAAAGCCAGTTTGACTGGTTCTATTATCGGTAACCTGCTGCTGGTGCTCGGTTTAAGTATTTTTGCCGGAGGGCTCAAATTCAAAATTCAGAATTACAATGTATCGCTTGCAGGTCTGAACGGCTCCCTGATGATTGTTGCCATCATTGCTCTGTTTATTCCAGCCGTCTTCCTGAACACCCATTCCATTACACAGAAGGATACGAATACACTCAGTCTCATTGTCGCAGGATTGCTGATCCTCGCCTACATAGCCTGGTTGCTTTTCTCCATGGTGACTCACAAGAACTATCTCGCCGATGTCACAGAGGATGGGGATGAAGAATTACCACATGAACATGCACCAGAATGGTCGAAGAAAAAATCAATTCTCTATCTCGTTCTGGCAACAGTCATGGTTGCTTTCGTCAGTGAATGGCTTGTAGGTACGCTTGAAGTGTTCACTGAACAGTTTGGCCTGAGTGAGCTGTTTGTCGGGGCATTCCTCGTTGCGATTATCGGTAACGCCGCCGAGCATAGTGCAGCCATCATGCTTGCCATGAAAAACAAGATCGGTGCCGCCGTGGAAATCGCAGTCGGAAGCAGTTTGCAAATCGCACTCTTCGTTGCACCTGTTCTGATTTTTGTCAGTTATTTCATGGGTAACACGATGAATATTGTCTTTACAACGATTGAGCTGGTTGCCATCGGTGTATCGGTGTTCATAGCCAAGTCCATCACTCAGGACGGTTCCACGAACTGGTACGAAGGTTTGCTCCTGCTCGTCGTGTATATCATTCTGGGCGTATCGTTCTTCTTGGTGTAACCCGCTCAGCCTTTTCCCGTCTTAGACCATTTAGCGTAAGAGGCAGCCCGAAAATACATTTTCGGGCTGCCTCTTTATTTATCTCTTCGCCCCCAGCACATCCGACATCCATTTCGCTTCAAACGTACAAAAAAAGCATGCAAACACCTGCATGCCTTCTATTCTGACCCACGCTATTGCAGGCTATTGCTCATTCTTCTTATTCAAAGCTTCATATAGAATTGCCAGATTCCGCTCAAGCGCGCTAACCAGCTGCTTACCTGCACCTTCTGGAAGAAGCCCTGCACGAACAGCAAAATCAACTTCCTTGGAGAACCCATACATCTGTGTATCCAATACTTCCTCATAGAGAGGGCAGTAGCGGGTAGCCAGATTCTCCATCTGTACTTCTATAAGCTTCTGTATTTTATCTGCATCTTCTTGAAGAAGACTGATCGCTTTCAAGTGCAACTGGTCCTGCAGATCAGATGAAGTCATGCATTTTTCCCCCCTATGTCCCAAAAATCGCGTAAAGACGTTCTACGTCTAATATTAGACGAAATCAGGAGCTAATACAAGAACCTGACCAAAATAACCATATAACCTGAAGACCTTTATTGCTGTCTAATCTCCTGATTTTACGGAGGTCTTGCTGTACACATGTTTACCCTATTCAAAAAAAGCATCTCTGCCATCATTGGCAGAGATGCTTCCTGGAGTCATTACTCGGATGCGATACTTACATTCAGTCCATGCTTGGCAAACACTTCTGACATGGCTGCTTTAGCTTCTGCTGCATCCGGGCCATGAACATGCAGTTCATAACTGTGCGTACTGATTAACGTTGTAAACAGCCCGAGAATACTTTTGACATCGATATACTTGTTCTCCGAATGAAGCACGATTGAAGAAGTAAACTTGCCCGCTGTTTGGGCAATTTCCACTACCGCCGCATTATTACTCGACATAGGAATCCCTCCGTCTTTTCACTTTTGGTATCATCTATTAATTACCACTACATGATACCGTGAATCCGCTTTCCTAGCAACAGCAAAATGCTGTTCCTACTTCAGACGGTCTGGATTAAGGCATTCCAGCTCAGGAATAACGAAAATACCGTCTTTACGGATCAATACATCATCAAAATAAATTTCGCCACCACCGTAGTCTGGGCGCTGAATCAATACCAGATCCCAGTGAATGGAGGAGCGGTTTCCATTATCTGTTTCTTCATATGCCTGCCCTGGTGTAAAGTGCAAGCTGCCTGCGATTTTTTCATCAAACAGAATGTCCTTCATCGGGTGCAAAATATGTGGATTGAATCCAATGGCGAACTCACCGATATGACGAGCGCCATCATCTGAGTTCAGAATTTCATTAAGACGTTCCGTGTCGTTGCTCGTGGCTTCAACAATTTTACCGTCTTTGAACGTGAACTTGATATTCTCAAAAGTAATTCCGTTATACAACGTTGGCGTATTATAACTAATTGTTCCGTTCACGGAATCACGCACAGGGGCACTGTACACTTCGCCATCCGGAATATTTTTTTGGCCAGAACATTTCTCTGCACCGATATCTTTAATAGAGAAGCTTAGATCTGTTCCAGGTCCTGTAATCCGGACTTTGTCCGTACGCTTCATGAGGTTAGCCAGGGAATCCTGTGCTTTGTCCATTTTGGCATAATCCAGGTTGCACACGTCGAAGTAGAAATCTTCAAAAGCTTCTGTGCTCGTATTCGCCAGCTGCGCCATGCTTGCATTCGGGTAACGAAGCACAACCCATTTCGTATGTTTAACCCGCTGCTCACTATGTACCGGATGAGAATAAAGTGAATTGTACATTTTCATTTTTTCTTCTGGCACATCAGACAGATCGTTCACATTCTCTCCTGCACGAATACCGATGTAACAATCCATTTGCTTCATTCGGTTCAGATCGATCTCTGCCCAGGTTTTCATCATGTCTTCTGTCGCACTTTTCAGCATTGCACGCTGTACCGTCTTGTCGGTCAGTTGTACAAAGACGTTACCACCTTTTTTTCCTACTTCTTCAATGATCGCATTCATCAGATCACGTTCCGTGCCGATCATTTCAACCAGCACATTTTCACCGGGCTGTACATCTACAGAGTAGCCCACCAGATTGGCTGCGAGCTTCTGAATTCTTGGGTCCTTCATCTTGTAAACTCCTCCTGTCATCTGCCATCTTTGAATTGAACAACGGTAAATTACGATACTATTGTAGCATGCTACAACGATCCCGTCAGCAGGCAGTCACTCAAACTCATTTACTCATAAGACCTGAAGTTTACATCCGTGACCAGTGCTTCCTTGTTGCTTTTGTTGTTCATGTCTTTATAGTCTACCTGGCTTTCCGAGGAAAGTCGCAAAGGCAAGCTGGTTTTACGGTCCACCGTAAGATGATATACCGTCTGTACGTCGGCCTGCTTCATCATCTGTTCCATCGACGCTTCACCTTGCTCCCACACTTTATTCAAATCCTTCTCCAGCTTCTCCTGACTCGCTCCCTTAACCTTGCTGGCCTTGTGCATGTACTCTGCACGTATCGCATTCATCTCGTCCTGAAGCTGAGCGAGTGCCCAGGTTTTGGCGTCTTTGGGCGCAAGTTCAATCCGCAATATTTTGGTTCGGCGACCTGAACCGTACTCGGACTTAATTGTTTTGTTCAACCGATCGATACTTTCCATTTGAGCGATTGGATTGAAACGGGAAAGCGAACCGCGCAGAGGCTCATGCTCGGCTGTTAAAGCCATCCATTGTCCTTGTTTGCGTTCAAACGAAGCGCTAAATCCGCTCGGTTGACCGTTATTGTTCACAGCCGCGGCATTCACTCCGTTTGATCCTGTTCCGACAGCCGTAACAGCTCCAGGCAGCCTCGTTTGCAAAGTCAGTCGATCATGATTCTCAAGCTTGCCTTCAAATTTGAATTGATTCTCAAATAGTCCGCTGCTCTCACGTCGCAGTCCCGCCTCTCCATCAAAACTCAACGTTTCTTTACCGGCAATTCCCGATAGTGCTCGTGAGAATAATTCCTCCGGACTTTGATTTTGCTGAAGCAGACCGCAACCAGGAGCACATACCACCACAATACTTAGAATCAACAATAGCCCACGAACATACCGACGGTTCAACATGTTCTACTTCACCCTTTCGTCAACTTTCTCCATAGCCTGCCCCTCCCTTATTTGCTTATACTTCCTTCCTTTGGCATTACTGCTTGCAAAAATAAAGAGAGGACAACTCCTCAAACGGAATAGTCCTCTCTTAACGTGTAACTTCCTGTTCTTCCACGACAATCCGGTTCCGACCGCCATGCTTCGCACTATACAGAGCCATATCAGCGCGGTAGAATAACGATTCCACACTGACTTTCTCATCCATCCAGTTCCATTCGGCAATACCACTGGATACGGTCACGGGAGGCCTCGTCTCTTCGGCCACCCTTCTGCGAATGATTTCGGCATATTCAAGTGCCTGACGAGAACCGATCTGCGGCATATAGATGGCCAGCTCTTCCCCGCCCCATCTGGCAGAGATATCATCAGACCGAACAGAGCTTGTTACAATATCACTCACCTGTTTCAATACCTGATCACCCGTTTGGTGCCCAAACGTATCATTCACCTGCTTAAACTGGTCAATATCTACGACAACCAGTGAACCACAGAATTCATTCGTCTGCCGTTCATGGATCACACTATCCAGGTAATGCCTCACATACAGCCCAGTCAGCATATCCAAGTTCGCCAAACGCCGCACCTCGGCATGAAGCGTCGCATTGGAGAGTGCAAGTCCGATATGAATGGACAGCATCTGGAGCAGGCGGTAATTATCATACGAAAAATATTGCTTTTTCGTATGTCCCAGCAAGATTGCCCCCTTCACCTCACCATTCACCCGAAGAGGCGACGCCATCAATGACATGGAGCCAGTAAGATCCATGAATATCGAAGACACCTTATCGTATTTTGCATAATCAGATAGGATCAGCGGTTCTTCTTTCTCATAGAGCAAACCTACAATACCGTAGTCCACCGGGAATGATTTGCGGCATATTTCATGTACATTGGATGACATTACTTCGAAATGATTCGTACTGTCGTTCAGTTGAAGGATACAACATGTTTCAGCTTGAAAAATGTCCTTCAACTCCTGCTCGGAGAATTGATAAATCTCCATCAGCTGCAGGCTTTTATTCAAACGTTGCGTCAGATCATTGATTAGACGAAGTTCTTGAATTAACATATTCGATTGTTCATGCAACTTGGCGTTTTCAAAGGCTGTCCCTGCTGTATCTGCCATCATCGTGATGAGTTTCAGATCGGAATCTTCCAGTAACTCCTGATTCATTTCAATATGAAATACACCATAGATGCCTTGTTTGCCTTTTAGAGGAAGACCTACCTCCAGAATGCGCTGCTCTCTTTCTTCTGAGCGAACAATGATAAGCTTGCCCTCCATAAACGAACGGACACAAATATCTTCTCCCCGTTCATGAACAAGCAAAGGTTTGATCCTAGGATTGAAGCTGCTCTGATCCTGAGACATATACAATTTCATGCAAGTGGTTGGATATAAATAATCAATGCTGTCAAACACTTCGTCCAGAATTGCATCTACATCCATTTTGTCATGCATCCGTTGAACGATCTGGAATAGAATCGATCTTCGGTGTTCTTCTCGTGCAGTTTGCTCATGAGCACGTAACAGATCCGTCATAAATATGTATTCAAATCTTCGGTAAAAGCAGGTACGAAAATGCATTGCCTCCGATCGAACAACGGCTTCAGACGTTTCATATCGATTTTGCTCGTAGGTTATTGCGGTAAATACAGCGAACATATCCTGATTAGTCCGGGAGAAAAGCGGCTCTGCAAGGAGAAGATACTCTCCATGTTCCGTGGAACCCCGCAATGATTGTGCCTGTCCTGATTCAATGCATTGCAATACCACGGAATATACATCCAGCCCCGGGGCCTGCTCATTACCGTGCCCCATGCAAATGCCTTCCGTATTCCATACGTTATAAATCATTGGAGATCTGCCCGTGTTTGGCTGACGTTGGGTTTGCCAATCGGTATATGCTTGCTGTAACAAACTTCCCAAATATGAAAAATCAAAAGGTGTGATATCCATTTTTTGCATCCAGAATACATGCTCTTCGTGAGGAGCGACAGAAGATGCGGAATCGCCCGAACTTCGCGAAATCAAGCTGGCTGGTATACTTCTTAGATGTTCTAACATGTCAGGCGCTCCTTTGCACCGTTTTTGCATCCAACCTATCGGATGCATTAATCTGCAGACGTTATCGCAAACCTGCAAATCCTATGCGATAACCTTAATGTACAAGATCATTTAAAGTTAAGATACAATCTATTTTACTCTCTTTAAAGGTTTTTTGCATCCATATTTCAGAAAATTGTCCCATTATTTTGGGCCTAATGACCTATCGACAAATTTAGACGTTTTTTTTCGTTTCTCACACGCTTGACTTTGCTTCTAGTAAACTGTAAAATAAATTGTTGATGAAGACTACTAATGGGTCTTTAAATTTGGGCAGTACCGGTTGTGTCACCCTCATTCTTTTTGTTGCTTTCAGGACAGCGGCTGAACTTTCCTGATCGTTCTATGCGAGGCTTGGCCCGCATCAACAAATTGGAGCGCAAACAGAGCCCTATATGAACTTTAACTAAAAAGGAGCTACTTTAAACATGGCACGTTACACTGGTCCTAAATTTAAATTGAGCCGTCGCCTCGGCATTTCCCTGAGCGGAACAGGCAAAGAATTGAAACGTCCTTTCCCTCCAGGTCAGCACGGAGCAAACCAACGGAGAAAAATCAGCAACTACGGTATGCAGTTGCAAGAAAAACAAAAATTGCGTCACATGTACGGTTTGGGCGAGAAGCAATTCCGCACTCTCTTTGCTAGAGCGCAAAAAATGCAAGGTATCGCGGGTGAAAACTTCATGTTCTTGCTTGAGAGCCGCCTTGACAACCTCGTTTACCGTCTTGGATTTGCTAACTCCCGCGCAGGTTCGCGTCAGTTGGTATCCCACGGTCACGTAACTGTAAACGGCAAAAAAGTCGACATCGCTTCTTACCAAGTAAGCACTGGCGACGTTATCAGCCTGCGTGAAAGAAGCCGCGGTCTTTCTTCCGTTAAGGAAGCTTTGGAAAACCGTTCGCATCTTCCTGCATACGTTGAATTCAACGATACAGCTCTGGAAGGTAAATTCATTCGTTTGCCTGAGCGTTCGGAATTGTCCCAAGACATCGACGAAAAACAAATCGTCGAGTTCTACAACCGTTAATCGTTGGGATTTTATTAAAGCTTTACACCAAACAGCTGTCCGAGATTTCTCGGCAGCTGTTTTTTTATGTGTTTTTTATATGCATATACATAATGAACCCCCAAGTAACGATATAGACTATACACTCCCTTTTGGAGCTGCTTGAGCTGATTCAACGTTTCATAGCGACTTTGCAGACAGGCAACTTCCACGTTTTACTGAAATTCTTCAGAGCTTCTCATGATATGTAATTTAATTTCGCATGATATATATCAATATCCAAGAAAGAATGGCAATTTTCGACCATTGCTTGTATTTCTCAGGCATGCAAACCCGCCTTTTTATGCTATAATAAGTGCTGTTAAAAGGAGGAAGACACTGAATGGTTGATGTTAATAAGAAAAAGCCTGATGAACAGCCTGCCCGCAAGCGCAGTTTTGCCCGCAGACTGGGTAGTGTCGTCAAATGGATGGTTGTCCTCGGATTCATGGGGGTGCTATTTGTAGGCGGTGCTTTGATGGGTTACGTCAGTTCCATTGTTAAAGACGAGCCCGTCCGGTCAAGGGCCCTGATTGAACAAAAAGTCAGCGAAAACTCCATCACAGGCTTTGCTTACTTTGCCGACGGCAGTCCGATCGGCCAGTTACGAACAGAAGAAGACAGGCGTCCGGTCACTTTTGACCAGATCCCGCAGAAGGTTATTGATGCTGTCATTTCGATTGAAGACAATCATTTTTACGAACATAAAGGTGTAGATACGAGCGGAACGCTCCGCGCCGTGAAACAGAAGGTGCTGAAAGAGTCTGTCCAAACAGGCGGAAGCACACTGACTCAACAATTGGCCCGGCGAGTATTTCTAAATCTGGATCGAACCGAGGACCGGAAAGTGAAAGAAATATTACTTTCGCTCCGACTCGAACGTTTCCTGACCAAGAACGAGATTATGACCGCATACTTGAACAAGGTTCCTTTTGGTAACGGCTCCAGTGGATATAATGTCTACGGAATCAAGGCAGCTGCCAAAGGTCTGTTCAACATTAATGATTTGGGCAAGTTAAACACAGCTCAGGCTGCTTATCTCGCGGGATTGCCTCAACTCCCCTCCTCTTATTCTGCCTTTAATGGAAAAGGCGACTTTGTCGAGGATAATTTTGAGCGTGCCATTAATCGTCAGCATCTGGTATTGCGCCGTATGCTGGAACTGGGCAAAATTGGTCAAACCGAGTATAACGAAGCACTGGCGTTTGACATCAAAAGTTCTCTTGCACCTAAAACAATTAAAGCTTACAACACTTATCCTTATCTTATGATGGAAACGGAACGTCAAGCTGCACAGATTCTGATGAAACAACTGAATTCGGATAAGGCTGCGGATACGGAAACTACTACTAAAGCTGATGGTGGTACGGAAGAGACGCCGCAGAAAGAAAGCAGCGCACTGCTGGAAGAAGCCCAGGCGCAATTGCGTACAGGTGGATATCGCATCTACACAACGATCAACAAGAGTGTGTACAAAACGATGCGTACCATTGCCGAAGATGACAGTAATTTCTCAGCAGATGATTCCGTCAAAGGAAAAGAACAGACTGCTGCCATGCTTATCAATCACAAAACGGGAGCTATTCTCGGTATGATCGAAGGCCGTGATTTCCAGGATGAACAGATGAACTACGCAACCCAGATGTTGCGTCAGCCAGGTTCGACCATGAAACCTATTGCGGCTTATCTGCCTGCATTGGATGAAGGTCTTGTTCAACCGGCCTCCATTATCGATGATTCACCGATCATTCTGAAAGACGGCCCGAACGGATTCCATATTCCGAAAAATGCCAACAATCGTTACCAGGGACTTGTAACAGCCCGCCGAGCACTGAACTACTCCTTGAATGTGCCTGCTCTGAAGCTGTTCAATGAAGAAGTCGGGATCGACAAATCATGGGCTTTTGCCAAGAAGCTGGGGATTACCACCATCCAGAAGAATGATTACCAGGCCCAGACCGGCGTTCTTGGAGGTCTTCAGTACGGTGTAACCGTTGAGGAGCTCACTAGTGCTTATGGCGCCATTGCCAACCATGGGGTGTACAATGATTCCTATATGATTAGCAAAATTGTAGACTCCAAAGGAAATATCGTATACAAACACGATGTGGAACCTGTTCAGGCTTTCTCGGAACAGACTGCATACCTGATGACCGATATGCTCCGCACCGTTATTACGGAAGGCACGGCTGATAAAGTCCGTGAAAATTACAAGTATTCCAAAAGTGTGCCGATCGTAGGTAAGACGGGTTCAACCCAAAACTATGCGGATGTCTGGTTTGAAGGTTACACGCCAGATGTCACACTGGGGGTATGGGTTGGATACAAACAGTCCATCAACACACTGGAAACCAAATCACAAAAGAAACGTGCTCAACAACTATGGACCCAAATCATGAATCAAGTCATTGCCACAGACAAAGAAATGTTCGTCACGGATTCGTTCAAAAAACCATCGGGGATTGAGACACGAACCGTATCAGCTTATAGTGGCAAATTGCCAACTTCGTTGACAGACCGATTTGTCACCGATATATTCAACAGCAAATTTGTACCGAAAGACAGCGATGACGGTGTCGCAAAAGCCAAATATATCACTTACAATGGTGTAAACTACATTCCACGTGATCAAACACCTGGAGACATGACGAAAGAGAAAACGGTCGTCAAACGCAAGAAACCGATCTCTGATCTCATCAAAGAATTACAAAGTGCTTTCTCACGTATGAATCGTCACGAATCACTTGCTTATTACCTGCCGGAAGATGCGGATGCAGATATGCCGACACAGATTGATCCAAGAACGGATAACGGCAAGGCACCAGACGCGCCGGGCAATGTGAGAATATCTGTTGGTAACGGAAACGCTGTGATTACATTTAACGCCACACCGGAAAGTGACGTCGTCGGATATCGTCTCTATCGCTCCGTCAACGGCGCCGGATTCCAGAATCAGGGGCAGGTTGTTCTGACAGGTGAGTCCAGGTCATTTACCGCATATGCACAAGGTGGAAACTTCGCGTTCTACGTCACAGCAGTGGATGTCGCCGGACGTGAGTCTGCCCCTAGCGCAGCAGTTAGCAGTGCAGGAATAGCAGAGCCTCCTACAGATGAAGAGGTAAAAGAACCGATTAATGTTCCGGGAACCGTAGTTACCCCGGAAGATTCACAGAATGAGAACACCGCCACTGCGGCTCCGGCTGCGCCTGGTCAAGTCAGTGTTACAGCTCTTACCCAAGGGCTGCGCATTCAGTGGGCCTCCAATCCGGAAGCAGACGGCGTCCAAAGTTATGCTGTATATTATAGTGAAACGGGCGCAGCTCCTTACACTAAAATTGGGACGACTTCTGGTACATCCATGGACTATGGTGTACCTGCATCAACCACTGGATGGTTCAAGGTATCCGCCAGCAACAGCGTAGGCGAATCAGAGCCTTCCGGAGCAGTACATTTCCAACCATAATACAGTGTTGTTATGGCTATACTCTTACACCCCATTCTCGCATCTTGAGGATGGGGTTTTGTTTTTCATTGGCACCACAAGTAAAAGCCTGATCCGCAATGAGAAACGGATCAGGCTTTATATTGGAATCATGGGACAGGCAGATGCGTTGCATCCGCTGACTGGTTCAAGCTTTAGTCCTCAATGGTCGACAGATCGCCCGTTGGCAGATCCAGCTCCCAGGCTTTCAGGACGCGGCGCATAATCTTGCCAGAGCGGGTCTTCGGCAGTTTATCCTTGAACTCAATCTCACGCGGAGCGGCGTGAGCAGACAAGCCCTCTTTTACAAATCGATAGATCTCTTCCTTCAGCTCAGGTGTCGGCTCATACCCCTCACGGAGTGCCACAAAGGCTTTGATGATCTCTCCCCGAGTTACATCCGGTTTACCGATTACGCCCGCCTCTGCTACTGCAGGATGCTCTACGAGCTTGCTCTCCACCTCGAAGGGACCAATCCGTTCACCAGAAGAGTTAATCACATCATCAATCCGGCCCTGGAACCAAAAGTAGCCATCTTCGTCCATATAAGCGGAATCTCCGGATACATACCAGCCAGAGAGTCGGAAGTATTCTTCGTATTTGGCCGGGTTATTCCAGATCTTCGCCATCATGGACGGCCAGGAAGTACGAATAGCCAGGTTCCCCATACTATATGGCGGAAGCTCCTGTCCTCGATCATCAATAATTGCCGCATCAATTCCTGGTAATGGACGTCCCATGGAGCCCGGTTTGATCGGCATGCCCGGATAGTTACAGATCAGCTGTCCACCTGTCTCCGTCATCCACCAGGTGTCATGAATACGCTGGCCATAGGCTTTCCAGCCCCAACGGACCACTTCCGGATTAAGAGGCTCACCCACGGACATGACGTGACGAAGACTGCTCAGATCATGCTGGGCAATCGTCTCTTCGCCCGCCCCCATTAACATGCGGAAAGCAGTCGGTGCACTGTACCATACGCTGACTTTATTTTTCTCAATGGTGCTGTACCAATCTTGCGGACTAAAACGTCCCCCACGTATAACATTGGTCACGCCATTCAACCAGGGTGCAAAAATTCCATAAGATGTACCTGTGACCCAACCAGGATCAGCGGTGCACCAGTATACGTCATCTTCGCGCAGATCGAGTACAACCTTGCCGGTGTAATAATGCTGAATCATTGCATTTTGCACATGATATACACCTTTCGGTTTGCCTGTAGAGCCAGACGTATAATGGATCAGCAGACCGTCTTCACGAGTCAGCCATTCCACTTCCATCTCATCCGAAGCTGCGGACATCTCTGCATCAAAGTCGATGAGTCCTGCTTCCGTTTGCGGACCTCCACCCACAACAAAAATATGCTTGAGTTCCGGCAATTCGGAACGTTTGATTCGTCCCAGCAATTGAGGAGTCGTCACCAGTGCCACAGCTCCGCTATCCTCCAAACGGTCCTTAACCGCAGTCTCCATAAAAGCTTCAAATAACGGACCTACAACAGCCCCGGCTTTCAATGTGCCCAGCAGACTGAAGTAGAGCTCAGGACTGCGAGGCATAAAAATAAACACACGATCGCCCTTGGTTACTCCATATTTGCGAAGAACGTTACCGAAGCGACTCGACTGCTCACTTAAATCAGCAAATGTATATGCCTCTTCCCGCGAAGCATCACTGTATAAAAGTGCTGTTCTTCCGCCTCTTCCTTCCAATACATGACGGTCTATCGCTTCATGCGCCATGTTGACTTTTCCGCTGGCGTGCCACGTAAAGTGCCTTTCAACCGATTCCCAATCAAACCGGCTTCGGGCCTCCGTGTAATCGCCCAGATTAGATTCAGACACAACCGTTTGCAGCATCTCACCATGTGCTTGACTCATGCTTGCCAGCCTCCTTCAACTCGACATCTCGATTCCCATTATGGGTCACTTCTCATTGCCTTTGTGTTGACTGAACTTCCAGTTAGCGCTTACATTAGTAGAGAGAACTTCTCATCATGTACTTGCCAGGCCAAACCGATGAATCCAAACTGCTGTTGATTTGTGAACATTTTTTGTCTACGCAATTATAGCAAATCTTTTCAATCATCGTCTATGGCTTTTCAAATTTTTGGTTTTTTGCTATAAATATGTGTTCAAAAAGATCGGTTTTCAGTACCAAGAAGATGGGATGAAGCTAGAAAGGGAGTAGCGGAGCGTAGGGAAAACTACGTGAGCAACGGACATTTCGGCTGAATTCCATATTCGATGCTGATGATGCCATTAGGCATCCTTCGTAATCAAAAGCGGACTTTTTGAACAACCTCTACAAGTAGGGGGAGAGAGGAGCATGAACTATGGAGCATATCAAGGAGTATCATATGCGTTCCATCTTCAAGTCCGGCCGCCGAATCATCATTGAAGGACCCGTTCAGGCCGAGACGATTAAGCAGCTTGAATTTCATGCAGATCTGGATGCCTTCAGACGCCCTTCGGAGCAGCAGGAGGCATTGGCCGAAATTGCCGCATTGCCCGAAGGTCGAATCATCATTGCACGGGAAAATGAGACCATTGTCGGCTACGTAACGTTCCATTATGCAGATGAATGCGAACGTTGGTCCGAAGGCAATATGACCGATCTGATTGAGCTGGGTGCTATTGAGGTTGCAGATGCCTACAGATCGCTGGGGATTGGACGGGAAATGCTGCTCACTGCGTTTGAAAATGGACAGATGGAGAAATATATCGTATTTACAACAGAATATTACTGGCATTGGGATTTGAAGGGCAGCGCCCTTTCGGTATGGGATTATCGCAAGATGATGGAAAAATTGATGCAATCTGTTGATATGACCTGGTACGCCACGGATGATCCCGAGATCTGTTCGCATCCGGCAAACTGCCTCATGGTACGCATTGGCAGCCAAGTGCCCCTGGAATCGGAAGAGCAGTTCGACCGAGTGCGATTCCGCCATCGTTTTATGTACTGATTACAAACCGACATGGATAATTTCCGAAAATGTATACATAAAAAACCGCCTTTTCATGAACAGATTCATCACGGATGAACGGTTATGATTAAGCGGTTTTTGTTGCCTTTTTAACTTTATCATGCACAACATATGCATTCTTTAGAGGGTTACATATGTTCCAGCATATGTTCCACGATCCGGTGAGAACGCTGGGAAGACTCCACCGTAAACTCGGCAAAATTCACATGTGCTGAACCATCCGCTTTGTCAGACATGGCACGAAGTACAACGAATGGGACACGGTTCATGAAGCTCACTTGCGCTACGGCAGCTCCCTCCATCTCCGCACATGCCCCATCCATTTGGGTATACAGCATGTTCACCGTATCCTTGTCCGCAATGAATTGATCTCCTGATAGCACTTTGCCGATCAGATAGTTCGCTCCCTGCGCTTTGCAGGCTTCTTCAGCCAGCGCGATCAATGATGATTCCGCCGGGAAGGCAGACGTCTCTTGATAAGGGATAACGCCGCGCTCAAACCCAAGTGGTGTCACATCCATATCATGCTGTACACACACCGACGAGATGACCATATCCCCAATGTTCAGCTCCGGATGAACTGCACCCGCCACACCTGTGAAGATAATACGGTTAACCTGGAAACGGTCAATCAAAATCTGTGTCGTCACAGCTGCATTCACTTTACCAACACCGGATTTGCAAACCACAATTTGCTTGCCCAGCCATTCGCCAGCGACATAGGTAATACCGGTTTGTTTCACAGTCTCCAGCTGCTTCATCCCAGCCAAGAGAAGTTCTACTTCCTCATCCATTGCACCCATAATGCCAATCGTTTCACGCATGGTCTGACCTCCTATATATCATTCTGAATTCTGCATTTCAGCACAAAAGCTCCGTTTCCGGAGCTTTCGTCATTCCACTATGTAGAGAGAATGCCTTCTCCCTTTCTTATGCCAACGCCTGAAATTAAACGACGTCCGCGTGACTTACAGACAAACGAAGGATCGTTTCATGCGGCAAAATAACCCGTGGGTTCTCCACATTTTCTTTCTTCATCAGCTTGGTCAGCAAACGCATCGCTACAGCACCCAGGTCATACATCGGTTGAGCCACAGTTGTCAACTGAGGACGGACCATGGAGGCCATGCGAATGTTATCCACACTAATGATGGAGAAGTCATCCGGTACTTTCAGACCTTCATCCTGAATACTGTGAATAGCTCCAATCGCCATTTCATCTGTCGCAGCGAAAATTGCTGATGGTTTTTTCTTCAATCCGAGGAAATACTTCATCGCTTCCACACCGGACTCATAACGATAGTTACCGATGCGCACGAGATCTTCCTGATATTCCATACCTGCTGCTTCAAGCGCTTTCTTGTATCCTTGGAAACGAGCATAACCGTTGGCAGGGTCTTGCAGTGTACCACTGATCATCGCGATTTCCTTGTGTCCATGACGGATCAAGGTATTCACAGCGTCAAATGCCGCAGCTTCATGATCGATATCAACAGAAGGGTACGTGCCCTTCTCGTCACTTGTTGCACAGAGTACAATCGGCACTGCCGCTGACTGGAAGGCTTGAATATGCTCATCCGTCACGGTTCCGCCCATGAAGAGCAGTCCATCGACCTGTTTTTCCAGCAGGGTGTTAATTACACGAATTTCTTTTTCTTTCTTCTTATCCGCGTTACACAAAATAATGTTGTAGTGATACATATTTGCAATATCTTCAATTCCGCGGGCAATCTCTGCAAAGGTTGAGTTCGAAATGTCCGGAATGACGACCCCGACCGTGGTTGTCTTCTTGCTCGCCAGACCTCTGGCTACCGCATTCGGACGATATCCAAGCCGATCGATGGCTTCATATACTTTTTTGCGTGTCTGTGGCTTCACATTAGGGTTATTATTAACAACCCGTGATACCGTTGCCATAGAGACACCGGCTTCACGTGCCACATCATAAATGGTTACCGTCACAGTACTTCTCTCCATTACCAGTAAATTTTCATACCATTTTCATTAAGATTTATATTACGACAAATTTATGCATTAATCAATTAAAATAGGCTTTAGGACTCACGCAGCGCTTTCATGATTGTGGTTGAAGTAATATTCGAGTGGGAAGTATGCCATACAGGAATTCCCTTTTTGACTAGAATCGCCTGCGGAGATTCGTGCTTAACACCCAACTTGTCCGCTGCTTCGTTGGAAACTGGGCGGTCTTCCACCACATAAATGATACCGTATTTCACTTGTTCATCTGGACTATTTTGCAAATAATCGTTCATCTCCTGATAAGCGTTCGCGCTAATTGGGCAGCGTGTACTATGCTTAAACAGAAGCAAGGGTTGATCCTCGGTAGCCTCCACTGCGGAGTTTAGCTGCTCAATACTTGTCATTTTAGTCATGTCAGCCATTTGATATACATCCCCCTTTATCAGGAATACCGCTATGTTGAGCGTTTTCACTCTACGATATCTTAACAAAAAGCGGGCGAAAAAGCCAATTTTCATGAAAACAAGCATTTCACACGTCAAAATTAGACAGCGTTTGAGAAATGCGCCTGCCATACAAAGCCGGCTAATTGCCCCAATCTGCGCTGCGTTGTCTCAATCCACTCTTCATCACCGGATTTCTGGGCGTATCCCATAATATCCAGCAGCAGGTTAATACGTTGTTCTACAGCGGACTGCATCCGCTGCTCCATCTCACGATCCGTAGCATCAGGCCAGGCCAGCAACTGTTCATGAAAGAGATCCGCAAGTTCATTTCTCTCCCCAAACGATACATCCTGTTTCGCAGGCTGTTCACCCAGCGTACTGATGCACGCTTTCAAATCCGGCTTGACCGGCTGAAGTACTTCGTAGGAAACACAATCTGTACACGCAAATACAGGTACGTTACGAATCTCCACTTTTTTGGCGTATACCACCGTTCTTAATTCCAATTCCATTACATGTCCGCATCTGCACGTCTTACGCACAGTCATCACCTCATTCGTTCTTTGCTCTTATATAGATACCATTCGACCTATTTCCGCTCAAATCCTGCTATAAACCATAGGTTGCACAAATTACCACTGCCCCCAGATGAAGGTTGTCAAATGTAGGCATTCATGGAGTTGTAATCGCTTGCGTGGATGGGGAATATGCATCACCATGAAGTTGCCATGAGAATCTGTTACAATAAAGACGCTATGTGCTAATTACCGCAAAAGGAGAGATGATGATGAGATTAACAGGCAAAAAAGTCATCGCCCTGGTCGATGAAGAATTCGAAGATCTGGAACTGTGGTATCCGGTGCATCGTGTTCGGGAGGAAGGTGCCGAAGTGCATCTCGCCGGAGAGAAAAAAGGCAAAACCTACATCGGAAAATATGGTGTTCCCGCCGAGGCGGAATACAGTTTTGAAGAACTCGACAGCGCACAATATGATGGGATTCTTGTACCCGGAGGTTGGGCACCGGACAAGCTGAGACGCTATCCCAAAGTACTTGAGCTCGTCAAGGAAATGCATGCGGATCAGAAACCCATTGGACAAATCTGTCATGCAGGGTGGGTACTGATCTCCGCCAAAATACTCGACGGGGTTACGGTCACATCTACACCGGGTATCCGGGATGACATGGAAAATGCCGGAGCCATCTGGAAAGATGAAGCCGTTGTTGTGGATGGACACATCATTTCAGCTCGCCGTCCACCTGACCTTCCTCCGTATGGCAAAGCATTCTGCGATGCCCTTGCTGGAAAATAAAACAAAACCCCATGCCATATTGATATGGCGTGGGGTTTTGCTATTAATGCTTCTTTTTACCAAAATTGTACAAAAGTAATTATTTTCATTTAAAGGTATTTAATTGAAATTAACCAATCTACGATGCATTGGATCCGCTTTGTTCATCCGGGCTGCCCATCGAATCATTGAAGACCTGCAGTCGCTGTTCGATGTCTGCACTTGTCCGCAGGGTGAAGCAATCCTGTGCTGCCTCTTTGGCAGCCGCAGTTGTCGTATTCAATACCCTGTGCTTCACACGCAGCAAGGATTGTGGGGACATGCTCAAATTGCTTATACCTAGCTCCAGCCATATAGGAATGGAACGCTCGTCTCCGGCCATCTCTCCACACACACTGACATCAATCCCTGCAGCATGGGCCGCTTCCACTGTCGCGCGCAGCATTCGCAGTACGGCAGGATGATACGGGTGATACATGTGAGCAATCTGCTCGTTCATTCGGTCTACAGCCAGTACATATTGCACTAAATCATTTGTACCGATACTGAAGAAATCAGCTTCCTCCGCAAGCAGATCGGCGATCATCACCGCTGCCGGCACCTCGATCATGATCCCCACCTGAATATGCGGATCGTACGGCAGCTCTCGCTCGTCCAGGTCAGACATCGCTTCACGCAGGATTTCATTGGCCTCCTGAAGTTCTTCTACCGAAGAGATCATCGGGTACATAATCTTAACATTACCGGCAGCACTGGCCCGCAAAATGGCTGTAAGCTGTGTTTTGAACAGATCTTTGCGGTCCAGACTGATTCGAATTGCACGATATCCCAGAAACGGGTTATCTTCTTCCGGGAGTTCGAAATAATCGAGCTGCTTGTCACCGCCAATATCGAGCGTCCGAATAACTACAGACTGACCTGCCGTTTTCTCAGCAACAAGACGATAGACCTCATATTGCTCCTGCTCACCCGGGAATGTGGCCCGGTCCATGTAGAGGAACTCTGTCCGGAACAATCCTACGCCCTTCGCCCCATGTTTCAGTGCCATATCCAGTTCCTTGACGGAACTGATGTTAGAAGCCAGATGCAGAACGGAGCCGTCTTTGGTCACCGCATCCACTGTAGCAAGTACCTGCAGCTGTTCTTTTTTCTTCAATTGTTTGCTGCGAATCATCGTGTAACGTTCAATCGTCTTGCGATCCGGTTCTGTAAATACCAGGCCGTTATCTCCATCGACAACCAGCATATCCCCGGTCTCTACCGGCATGCCAAGACTCGCTTCCAGACCGGAAACGAGTGGAATGCCAAGAGCCCGGGCCATAATAGCGGAGTGTGACGTTTTACCTCCGATGAGGGTCACAATGCCCAGCACATGACTTGGATTCAAATGCGCCAGTTGGGAGGGAGACAGCTCTTTAGCCACGAGGATATAAGGTTGTGTATCCGATGGAAGCGTAATTTCCGGTGCACCCAGCAAATGCTTTAACAATCGGTTTCCAACGTCCTTGATGTCTATGGCGCGTTCCTTCATATATTCATCGTCAAGCAGATCAAACATGGTGACAAAATGATCGATCGCTTCTTTGACGGCCACTTCTGCCGCCTTGTATTGACGTTCAATTATGCCACGAATCTCGTTCATGAATACGGGATCTTCCAGAATCGCCAGATGGGCATCAAAGATGCTGGACTCTTCCGGCCCAACGACTTCCTTGAACTCATTCTTGATATATTCGATCTCATCCTTCGATGTCCGTATGCCCTCGTACAGCCGTTCGAACTCTTGGGCGAGATCCACCGAATCCATCTTCTGATCCGGCAGATCCCATTCCCAACTGGGCAGGACAAATGCTTTGCCGATGGCTATGCCTGCAGCGCCGTTGATGCCTTGTATCTTCATTCTACCCCTCCAACGTTCCTGTCATAGAGCACCACGGACATAACGGATGCCTGACCTTTCTTAACTTGCTTAAATGGAGCAAAGCTCCATGATTTGACACGATCCGGATTCGTGATCACCATCGGTGTCGTCAGTGATGCGGCCTCGGCTCTCAATACAGCCAGGTCAAACTTGATCAGCAACTGCCCCGGCTCAACCGTATCCCCTTCTTGAACAAAGGCCTCAAAGTGGCCTTTCAACTGGGATGTGTCGATTCCGATATGCAACAGGACCTCAAGTCCTTCCCGGGTTGAAATCCCCAGAGCATGCATCGTCGGATACATGTGCATAATCGTTCCGTACACAGGTGAGACCAGCTCTCCCTTTTCCGGGACAAAGGCGACTCCATCACCCACAAGCTTGGCTGCGAAAATCTGGTCAGGTACCTCTTCAATCGGTAACATTTTACCCTGCACCGGAGCGCAGAACAGAACCTGCTGCAGATCCCGTTCGAGCAGCTTCGCAATCTCTTCCCGGATTAGCTCCGAATAGGTGCCAAATACGACTTGTACGTTACCGCCACCCAGCTTGATGAGACCTGCCGACCCCATACTCTTCATTGCACCAGTATCGATTAAACGATCATTATGCACGGTGAGCCGAAGCCGTGTAATACAGGCCTCTACCTGCACAATGTTTTCTTTCCCACCCAGTGCTTCCAAAATAAGAGGAGCCTGATAAGGTATGTTACCTACCCAATCCTCCAGCATGGACCCCTCTTCGCGTCCTGGAGTTGGAATCTTGAACGTTCGAATCGCCCACCTGAACAGGAAATAATAGACCAACCCATATAGTATGCCAATCGGTATGAGCTTCCACGCATTCTCCGATAGATGAAAATTGAGTATGTAGTCAATAATTCCAGCCGAATAGGAGAAACCATGGCGTATATCCAGCCAATAGCTGATCCACATCGCAAGACCCGACATGACGGCATGTACGATAAACAGATAAGGTGCCGCAAATAAAAAGGCAAACTCAATCTGCTCCGATACCCCTGTCAGAAAACAAACAAGTGCGGAAGTTAGAAATGTTTTTTTGATTTTCGGCTTCAGATCTTCCCTTGCCTCCTGGATAATCGCAAAGGCAATCGCTGGAATGGCAAACATCATGATCGGGAACAACCCGGCCATAAAATACCCTGCTGTCGGATCGCCTGCAAAAAATCGCGGCAAATCCCCTTGCACAATATTTCCGTCTGCTGTTTCATACGTTCCCAGTTGGAACCAGAACACATTGTTAAGCAGATGATGCAGTCCAAAGGCCACCAGCACCCTGTACAGGACCCCATATATAAACAGCCCAAAACCGCCGAGACTGTACTCCCAGGTGGCGATGGCGTTCAATGCATGCTGCAGAATGGGTGCGATCCATAACATAAAAAAGGAGAACAGTGCAGAGCACAGTCCAACAATGAGCAAAACAAATCTTGAGCCGCCAAAAAACTGTAAGATTTCGGGCAGTTTAATGCTTTTGAACCGATTATGCGTCACCCCGGCGAGTGCGCCGAGAATAATTCCGATTAAGGAAGCAGGTTGAATGGTGCCATCCCCGAAATTGCGAGTCACCTGATCATATATCACAATACCAGCCAGAGCAGCGAGTCCCGCTTGTCCGGCCTGGTTGGAGAGTCCCAGTGCTACACCGACAGCGAACAAATACGGCAAAAAATAAAAAATACCGTGTCCGGCCACGGTAGACACTTCACCAACAACTTTCAATCCCCAGGCGTCCCAGGGCAAACTGCCAACACTCAGCAAAATTGCGGCGGCGGGCAGGACCATTGTAGGCAGCATTACCGCTCGTCCGAGCTGCTGCAAGGATCCGAGCCAATTCATGGCGACCTCTCCTTTCTATCCTAGATGGTAAGCTTTACGCAACGTTTTGTCAAAGCAAAACAGTAAACTGTTGGCAATTTGTATCCCTCTGCCTTCAGACATGACAAAAAGGAGTGCATATCTGTGGTCGCCCATTAGTACATGGAGCGGAACAGCGCTTTGATTTCAACTTCATTCCTCTAATCTGCAGGTGAGTTCCTATGTTTTTCATAAAACAGAAAAAATCCCGTCAACTCGAGGTTAACGGGATTTTCAAGAATCGAGATTTAACCGCGTCCAGCACCGCGCAGAACGATGGAATCCTCTACCTTGATACAACGATTCGTCACGGCTGTCATTCCGTTCTCAGCAGCAATCTGTACGGCTTCATCACTGTGAATACCAAGCTGGAGCCATAATACATTCGCCTTGATCGCGGCAGCTTCACGAGCGACATCCGCACAATATTCATCACGGCGGAATACGTTCACAATGTCAACCGGCTCAGGAATGTCAGCCAATGTAGCATATACCGTCTCACCGAGAATCTCGCCTTGCACTTGTGGATTTACCGGTATGATACGATAACCTCTGCTTTGCATGGCCTCTGCAACCATATAGGAGGTACGATCCGATTTGTCCGATAAGCCGACCACTGCGATGTTGCCTGCCTTGCGCAAAAGTTGTCCAATTTCTTCACGAGTAGGATTGTTAAATTCCATGTTCAAGCACCATCCTTTTCTGCTTATCGTGTTCTTTTATTCTTTTACTCTTTTACCCATTGAACCGAGGCGCCAAGCGCCTGCAAATGATCGAAATATTGTGGATAAGACTTGGCTACATGGTGTGCATCCCGAATACGGAGCGGCTCCTTGGAACGCAGACCAACAACAGTGAGCGCCATAATTACACGATGATCGTAGTGAGCGTTGATCTCAACGCCGCCTTCGACACCTTCCGGACGACCGTGTACGATAATCTCGGCTTGACGTTCCTCTACGTTGGCACCTGCCTTCCGCAGCTCGTTCAAATAATCTGTAATTCGGTCACATTCCTTATAACGTAAGTTCTCTACATTATAGAACCGTGAGGTCCCTTCCGCAAATACAGCCGCAGCTACCATCGCGAGCACCGCATCCGTCGCGGCATCTCCGTCAAATTCGATCGCTTTCAATATACCGTTACCTTGAACATGTACCACATCGTTCTCATGCGTCAACGGCACTTCCATCATGCGCAGAACGTCAACAATAGCACGCTCCCCCTGTTTGCTCTGTTCCATCAATCGCAAAATTTTAACATCCGATTGAGTGACAGCCGCGGCCGCGAGGACAGCTGCTGAACCCGGATAGTCTCCCTGAACGGTATACGTCTGCGGTTGATAAGCCTGCCCCCCAGGTACGCGGAAGGACATATAATCATCACTTGCATGAATGACGATGCCTGCCTGCTCCAGTACTTCCAGCGTCTGCCCAATAACAACCTTCGATTTCAGATCATTCAGCACTTCAATGGTGCTGTCTTCTGCAAGCAGAGGTGTCACAAACAGTAATGCACTCAAGTATTGGGAGCTGACCGAACCGGACACACGAATATGTCCGCCCTTGGCATGACCGCCTTTGATCGTAATCGGCAGACGCCCTTGCTCGTGCTCAACATCAACACCAAGCTGACCAAGTGCATCAATCAGATCATCATGTGGACGTTTGCCGAGAGAATCCGGGTACGTATTCACAAACGTTACTTCAGGGCAAAGTGCGGTGACCCCCATCAGGAAGCGCAGTACAGCACCCGCATTGCCAACATTTAATTCACGCACATCACGGGGATGGCTGCCAAAGCCCTTGATTACGATTTTGCTGTCATCTTCTTCAAGCACGGCTCCAAGATCCCGAATACATCTGCGCATAGCATCACTATCTTCACTATGTGCTGGATAATGAATTATACTGGTGCCTTCTGCCAGCGCAGCAGCAAGCAAGTAGCGTGTGGTGTAGTTTTTGGAAGACAGGGCTCCAATTTCCCCGTTTAGGGTTGGGGTCGGATTAACGATAACGTCCATGGATGAAATTCTCCTTCATTGAGTATAATGTGCTTCTTGAGTTCATAAGGTAATTACTTGAGTTCTGCTATTCTGCCAAATTGACATTCCATGCATCGCTTGGGTATCATTATAGGCGTTAAGTCCATACAGAAAAGAGGACCTGAATATGACACAAATTGCTGAAATTGACACTTCTGAGCTTCGCCGCCGTTTAGAGGCGGGTGAAAAGCTGCAGATGATAGACGTCCGGGAGGACGATGAAGTCGCGCAAGGCATGATTGAGGGAGCCAAGCACATCCCCCTTGGGCAAATTCCGGACAGACTGTCCGAAATCGAGAAATCAGGTGAAATTATCCTGATCTGTCGGAGCGGTTACCGCAGTGAGCGTGCCTGTGAATATTTACAGCAGCTAGGATATGATGGCTGCACGAACATGGTCGGCGGTATGCTTCAATGGCAACAGGAGAACTAAAATAGTATCAGGGGCGTGACTCATGCATGAGATATATAGCAGCTGCATCAGCAGTCTTACATCGCTTGGCTGAGCCCATGCCTCTGTATGTCAAACGGGCCCCTCGGCCCGTTTTTTAGATCTACCTACTCCGATGTATCGGCTCCACGAACCATTAATTCCTTCGGCACAAACTTCTCCCATATGCGAAAGTTATCCTTCTCCGTGCATCGGCAATGTACTCCTGTGTACAATCAATTCCTACATTTACTGACGAAAATATGAAATAATCACAAGCTTAGACGCGGTAATGCGCTAAAATTAAACGAGTCACTTCAGCCGCGGATAACTCTGTTGTATCCACTGTGTAATGTGCGAACCGGTACGCGTCCTTCCGTTCCTGCATAATCGTCTGTATACGTTCCTCCGCATTACCTGCCAAGAGTGGACGATGATCACAACCGCTAACGCGCTGTACTATAACGGCAGGATCCGCAGTCAGGGCAACCACCCATCCGTTCCTGGACATGACATCACAATTGTCCGAACGCAGAACCACACCGCCTCCGGTTGCGATGACCTGCGACTTATTCTCCAGCACCGAGCATAACATGCGGCTCTCGGCATCGCGGAAATACGTCTCTCCCTTTCCTGTGAACAATTCAGGAATCGTACAGCCTTCCTCTTTCTCCACCGCGGCGTCTACATCAATCAGTCGGTAACCAAGCTCGCGTGAGAGCATGTCAGCGACGGTTGATTTGCCGGTTCCCATCATGCCGATGAGAATAATATTGTTAGACTTGCTCAAGGTGTACACTCCTTTATTTTCAAGCAATTCGTGAGCACTTTTGTCCTATCATAACACAGCCCTGCGGACGGGGGAAGGCTATCCTATTCCCGACATCCTCCCAGCAGCCGCAAGCACTTTTGAGCCCCCACAAGTCTCAATCATAACCAATCGGTAACCTAACGAACTCCAATGAGCTTATTCACGGGAAATAAGTACGATTAAAATCCTAAGAAATCTCATTAAACTTATTTCACTAAATCACCGTCAAAACAGCCTAGTTCCGCTGCAAATCATCAAAATAAGAACTCCTCAATTCGATAAAAAATTGAAATTTCTCATTTCCTGGAAATAGAGTGTCCTATTCGTTAGACGCAGGACAGGCCCCGTCTGCTCCCCATACATACACAACGGTAAAAAAAGAGACCTGGAGCTCCTCGGCAATAACCGAATCTCCAAGCCTCTCTTAAGCCTCTCGGCAGGCCAAGGCTCCTGATTCAGGGCGCATTAGCCAAATCTCACGGACTCGTATATATGATACTATTCCATCCAGTTGTGGTGGAAGCTTCCTTCTTTGTCCAGACGTTTGAACGTGTGAGCACCGAAGTAGTCACGTTGTGCTTGCAGCAGGTTTGCAGGCAAACGCTCTGTGCGGTAGCTGTCATAATAGGACAACGCACTGGAGAATCCAGGAACCGGGATGCCTTGGGTTACGGCAGCTGCAACTACTTCACGCCATGCGCCTTGGTAAGATTCAACGATATTTTGGAAATACGGGTCCAGAAGCAGGTTTTTCAGTGCTGCATCTTTGTCGTACGCTTCTTTAATGTTTTGCAAGAACTGTGAACGGATGATGCAACCGCCACGGAAGATCATGGCGATATTGCCGTATTTCAGATCCCAGCCATACTCATCGGAAGCTGCA